>CAVUAF010000024.1:0-160898 GCA_963739375.1 Terriglobia bacterium | reverse complement strand
CCCACCAACTCCATCGCAATCTTGCGGGGCTGGGAGTCCTTCGCATCAGACGTTCCGGCTTCGCTGGATGGGCTGGTTTCGGCGGAGGCAGGATTGCGCTTCTTCCCCACCATCGGAGCAAAAATCTGGATGCCTTTTTCGCCGCGCCTCACTCTGCGTCCAAGCTGATTCCATGCCCAGATTCCCGCAACGTGGGTAGCGCCGGGCTTCTGTCGGGCAATCAGCAGGATGTTGCCGAAGGAGTATTTGTGGAAGCGCGCCATCGCGCTGAGGTACTGGGTCAGAACCTCGCTGCGTCCTGACTCCAACTGCTCGATGAGGAACTGAATGTTGGCGGCGACCAAATCCTGCGTGGTCTTGCCGTTGCCATTGCGGTTGCTGTTGCTTTGGTTGTTGTTGTGAAACTTCATTGTTTTTTCCCTTCCGCCGTCTCCGGCTTGTGTTTTTCTTCACTTGAGCGGCAGCGGGAAAACACAAGCCGGAGCGGTGAAAGGGACAGAACGGAGGCCGGAGGAGGGTGGCAGGGCGCGAGTGAGAGCGCGGTAAGTGACAAACGTTCTTGCTTTATGTTTGGCGCGACACCGGCGCGTTCCGAAGCGACCGGGCGAGCCGCGGCCGAGCGGCGTCCACCCGCAGGAGTCCGGAGTGGAAGGAAGACGCGGAGCCTACCTATCGGGGTGAGACCCGAGCATCTGCTCGGCAGTGGGCGGGAACTTTAAGAAGCGTTTGCTGCGTCTGTTGCAGAGAAGAAGGTAATGAGATATTGGACGAAGTGCGTTAAGTCCGCTCCAGCTTCCCAAACTGGTTCGTGAATTTGATACCTAAGGTCCCCGTCGTCGATAAAGACCTGAATGCCGTCGGCAATCGTAGTGGCAAGTGCCTTCTGAGTTTCAAATTGGGCAACCTGACTCACCTTTTCCTTCAATGAGATGCCGATGTTTGAAACAAACCTGCTGTTTGTCCGGACGAGATTGAGAGTCGGATTGCGATCCTCGAGAGGAACAACGCAGAGGATGAAAGCCTCAGGGTTCGCTGTCGCCTTCTTGGCCTGTGTTGGTGTCATTTTTGCGGACGAAGCCAATGTTGATTTCACTTCGATTAGAAGCTGCCTCTTCGTTGTGGTGATTGCGAACCACTGTTCTTCGCCTTCTTCGATAAAATCGCTTTCGAAAGCAAAATCACTGCCGACGCCAGTTCGTCTAAGACGGAGCCCGAGAGCGGCAATTTCCGGAGCGGAGAACAATTCATTGAAGAGCTGCTCCACCAGTGACCCGAGTTGTTGGTTCTTGCAAATCCTTTCTCTCTTGCGTTTTCGTTCCTGAAATTCCTCCAACATTTCGGGAGCAGAGGACAGAAGCTCGGCAATTTCGTGGAGGGATTGCGGATCGTTGTTACTAGCGGCGAGAAGTTCGAGAACGGCCTTGTCGAGCTTCGCAATTTCATCGGGTGGTAGGTCGAGTGTGGCCCTGTGCAGTTCACTAGGACTGATTCCCAATCTGGCTAGGAATGTGAGGATCGCATCATCGGCCAGCCGTGGGAGGAGCTTCGGATCTTCCTTGAGGAGTCGGGCCAAACTGGCGGGGGAGACATGCGCTGCGTGACCCTTGCTTTCGTAAATCCATTTTCTTTCTCGCAGAGGAGCAACCCAGGACGCGGTATGAAGCTGGTGGGTCTTACCGCATCCGCATGGGACAGCGCGGAAAGCGAGAGCGGTGCCAGATTTCGGGACAACGTGATTGAAGAAGAAGGCTAAAACTAGTGCGCCTTTAGACTTGCTTGCTCTTGCGGTGTCCAGGACGCCGCGCTCTTTGATCAGAAACGGAACATCGGACACAAGAAGCGGGGGAAGAGTGTGTTCGCCGATTTCGAGTGCCTGAAGATCTTGTGCCATCGACGAGATTTTGTCTGAATCGAGCACCTGGGATTCGCGGACGAGAGGATCGGTGACACAGAAAGCTTGCTCTTGGAGGTATTGCCAGTCGTTGGGTTCCAGAAGGCCAGCGTAAGTGGACGCAAGGATGTGGTCTGATGGGAATAAGTCAGCGAACGGTTGGGCCGTCGTCGGCCATGTTTCGGGTGGGGCAAGGATAATGCCGGAGATCACCGCGATGGTCGATAGACCGTTTGCGTCCGACGCGCGCATAAGGAAGGGGTAGGTCTTAATATCGCTGGCTCTTCGATTTCTGATAAGCCAACGCAACAGCCGAGCATTTGCGGTGTCGTAATTGGTTGATTTGCGCGTTCGCACCGTATTGAGAAGAAGCGCCAGAGCTTTGTCTTGATCGTATGCAGATAAGAGACCCTGTATTGTTTCTGTGACGCGCCTGTCGAGCAACTGATTGCGTATTCCGACCTCGAAAAGCTCTGCGATATCCTTCAATTCTTCATCTATCCCTTTATCGCTGAGCAGGAGTTTGCGGGGACTCAATCTGCCTGTTTGGTCTGGGAGGACATTCTTGTCCGCCCAGTTTTCCCTGCATTCGACCAGAAGCTGCAGAAATGCATTTAGCCAAACAACAGCATCGGGCTCGGGAGGGAGAGCCTTCGCCAGCGCTTGTAACGAGCCGATCGCCGCCACTTTTTGGACCAATACGCCGGGTGTAATTTGAGAAACAGCGAAGTCGAAAGTAAGGGCGTGCCACCTCTCGATGTTCTCTTTCCAAGGCCCCGCCACATCGAACCGGACCGTCAATGCGCCATAGAGTTGCTCTACCAGCATATGGAACTGATGGAATTGCGATTCAGGAACACCAAGGGGAAAGATGGACTCACTTGGTGGACGCAACCCGCAGGAGGTGGTTTCGACCAGTGAATGACTAGAAATCAGGTGCAGGGCATTCGAGCGCAGAGTGGCATGCAGCCATTCGATATCCAGCCACTCGAAGCGGTCAGAAGGCGCGATGCGCGCAAGTTCGTGCAGTCGACCCCAATGGCGAGCGGCGGCTACATCGATGAATCTCTGATACGCGCCCCAAGCGCTTTCGAGAAGTGACTTATTGCGAGCGTTGGCTTCCCGTTCAATGTTGGAGCCCAAGAACAGCCCGTCTCTTTCGTCGGTGGGAATGGCACCTGGCGCATTGATAACGAAGGGAAATGGTAAGGATTCAGTGCCAAACAAGGGGAAAGCGACAAATATGCGAGGCACATTCGCTGGCGGCCCGATTGAAAAGTTGCCGTCTTGGTCGTTAAGAAATAAGAGGAGAGCGAGATCATTGCTCCGCAGCACGGCAACAGTCCGTGGTTCAGTCTTGTCTTGCGAGTCCCCGATACGCAGCAAGAAACAGTCGTCAGTAAGCTGCTCCTCCTGGATGAGCTCGTGCGAGGCTTCGGTCTTGCCGCGAAGCGCGATGGATTGAATCTTAGGATTGAACGCGATTACAGCAGTTGCAATTGTGGTTAAGTCTGAGAGTGTGTTTTGGACCAGGTTGTGGGTGTCATTCGTGTGTAAGGGGTACGTAAATCTTGTAGCACTTGAGCCGCTCTCGGCCGATAGTGAGGCGAGCAGCTGAACGCGGGAGGCTTCCATGGCACGCCGGAGGTCGTCTGCCGTCGTTCCAGTCCGGTCAAGGGTGAAATCGAAATGCTGTCCGGTTTGCAGAAGGCCGCTCACACGCACAATTCGGGAGAGGACATGTGTCGTCAGGAAACCGGTACCATAGCGTCCAACAGCAGCGCTCGATTCCCGTTTCGTAGAGCCGTGGAAGATTAGGTGGAGTATCTCTCTTCGTGCGAAGGGCGCGCCATTGTGCGAAAACGTGAATGCATCGTCATCGAAGAGGAGTTCGATTCTGAGGGGATCGGCTATTCCGCTGGACGCATCGAGCGCGTTTTGGAAAAGCTCCCATATCCATCGGCGCTCGTATCGAGTCCTTAGGTTGTCCTGTTTCTCAAGCTGCTCCTGTATTGTTTGGGCGGTATTTTCGCGGAGTACGTCCTTTTCATCGTCGTCCCACTGTCGCTCGGTGACTTCTTCCATAGTGTGTGTCTGCGCGTTGGGTCGAAATCGTAGCACCGGGGGCTTGAGTAGTGAATCGGTTTTGACGGGCTAATCGTATCTGGTTAATTAGCCGCCGGTGGGGTGCGCCACCTCTTGTGAGTCTCACTCCGTCTCAAAGCCCTCCGAAGATCTTGGCCTTTTGGTAAGGGACATGAGCCTGGGAACGTAAGGGAGGCGACCTCGCAACAATGGTCGCTTGAAGTCACTAGCGGCTTTGGCATTCGCAATTTGATTTGCAGGTCATTTGGATTCGACGAGTGCGATAAGAAACGAAGTTCCCTTGGTAGTGAAGAGATTGAGAAGAACCCATGAGGTGCTTCATCGTCTCTGCAGCGCCTACGACGCCCGAGAAGGCAGTTACGAACGGTACTGCGGGTGCGAAATCGGGATCGTAACCCTCCATCATCAGGTTTTGTTCTGTAATCCTTCCGCAGATTGGGCCACCAAGTGACTTTTCGAGTCCTGACCGAAGAGACGGGTCGGCAGCGTCGATGTCCGTCTGCGTGATTTCGCTAGTTGGATCCTTTCGGATGCGTTCGGCGCGGAGCCCAGTTTGCTGTGCAAGGCGGTCGGCCCAATCAAGCTCGTTTTGGGGGACTTCCAATGCAGTGAGCAAACAACCGCCATGATCGTCTGCGCGGTTAACGATAATTTGGCTGGTGAGTCCTCCCGCCGCCATATCTATAAGCGTTGCCGGCCACAGCCGTTGCACCGAATGCCTGGTTAGAACATTGTCGAGGCCGTTGATGATGACCGATGGCACCGGGAGGCCGGAACGAAGACGAATCTTGAATAGCTCCCATTCATCAGCTCTCGGTGTCACGTTGATTCGCGGGGCGAGACAGTCCTGTATGAGAGACACTTTTGGGATATTCAGGCGTGAACGCTTCGCTAGGACGTAAGGACCCAGGTTTTCGAGTTTGAGTGACTGTTTGTCGATTGCTTGGATCTGTCCCGCAATGGGCAATCGTTTGATGGTGTATGCCCATCCATTGGTCACCGCACCGCAACCCACAAGAAAGGCATCAAGATTGAGATTCAGGGCGGGTAGTGGCGGGCCTTGGTCGAGCGAGCCGGGCTCAGCGTCGTCGTGGTTGAACAATGAGAATTCGCGCATCAGCAACGGTTGTTGATTTAGAACTGTGAGAAATACGAGACCTGCTCCTAGACAGGCAGCGGCTAGAGCGCCGCAAGGATTGTCCAGACCCGGAGTCCAGAAAAGCTCATTTGCCGGAGCTCGTGCCGTAGCAGCGCGTGCAATCCAACCAGTTGAATTCACCGTGATCCATGGCAGGTCATGAACCAGGTTGGTTCCGATATTGAGAATGGCATTGAAGTCGCGTATCGGAGCATCTTGGGCCAGTGCATTCAGAAGCAGCACATTCTCGCCATGGATTTCCCGCTTCAGTTCCTGCAGTTCATCCATAAGGTCCGGGGATGAGTTTGGGATTTGGACAGTGAGATTAGGGCAGAAGCGAAGTATCTGGTTTCCGGCGAAGAGGAGCGTCTCACGAGCATCGGCCAAGAGTTGGAATTGGTCTTCAAGTCGCAGAAGAATCCGGGCGTCCGTGAACATTTGCACGGCTTGATCGTCTGTCTTGTTCGTCAGGCCGGCAGCAAGCCTTGCGGGACGACTCAATTGGGAGTGTTGACTCATGGTTCGCTTAGCTCGGAGAGGCCGTCGGCGTTCACAAGGCGGAAGCAGAGTTCGCCCTCTTCCTTCGGATTCATCTCGAACCTCTGGGCCAACTCTTGCCCTTGTAGTCGGCGGTAGTCGTTGCCTTCGTAGACGTACCAGCCCCATTTGAGATGATCGCTGTCATTGCCGCCTTCTCCAATGACGACTGCCAGGACGCCGGGTACTTGTACGCTGTACTCGCGATCAGCTCGTGATAATCGGGCCGGTATGCCGGGCAAGTGGGTGTGAATGATGCCAAGCAGACTTAGGCCACGTGGTTTTGCCCAACGAGTGACGGCGCCAAAAACTTCGGGCGAGACCTTCCAACGCCCTGCTGTCGCATCCACACCTTTGCCGCGCGGAAATATGACCGCGGTGACTCGACTAATGTTGTTTCGTGGGCCAAGCCAGAGTGCGCCCGATTCCCGCACACCCTGGCCTTCCTCGACAACGGCGGAGAGAGTGGCCGACATCGCATCGTGTGGCACAATCCAGCTAGCGATAGGTGGGTAAGGCTGAGTCATGCAGTTGCCGCACCGGGCGTGATTTGTTCGACGAGGTTGAAATGCACCCCCTTGCGGTGGGGTCCAAGCAGTTGATCCAGCGTCTGGGCCGTGTTGGTAACCCGCTGGCCGTTGAATTCGAGGAAAAACTGATGGGTATCCCGATCCTTGTGATCGCCGACACCAAAGAAAGCCATGGCCTCTGAGCGGACCGTCGCAAGCGTGACGGAGCCGTCATAGGAATGATGGAAGGGGTGAGCGGCCGGGAGATAATCCACGGTGACTTGGTCGTCGGGAACTGCGACAAGGACCGGCTTTTCTTGCAGTTCATTGGGCTGGATGTCCATAAAGGGACCTCTCTGCTTAACGGGCTGTGCCCGAAATCTTTACATCACGAGCTGATTATACCGGATTCATGCCCATTATTGTCAAGGTTTCTAGACATTCTTGACTTCCAGGTGTAAGCTATTGTCAAGAAAGGCCTACAAGGAGGCTTAATGGAAGGAAACCTGCGACAAGTGATCGGCCGCAATCTCAAGGCCGCACGAGACATCGCCGGGATTTCCCAAGAAGTTTTTGCGGACAGGCTTGGCGTGTCCCGAGCCACTCTGAGCGCGATTGAGAACGGTCACGTGGCGATTGACAGCACGAAATTGATTCAAGCATCACGCGCGCTCGGGCGACCAATCAATGATTTTTTTCGCGAAGAAGCGGAAGAGCTCGCATTGCTATATCGGGCGGCGGAGAAGGTAGTGCCCAACGAACAAGTCCGTTCGCAATTCACGAATTTCTGTGAAGCGTATCGAGAGATTGAGGAGATTGTGGGCGTAGCGGACAATGTCTTGCCACCGCCGGAATATCCATTCACGCCGCATCTTCACTCCAAGCCACTTCAATTTCCAGACCAGGTTGCGGCCTCCGAACGGGAGCGTTTGGGACTCGGCAAGAGCGAGCCGATCGCCAACCTTTTCACGCTATTGGAGGAGAACGGCGTGCGCATTCTCGCTTGCGAAATCGGGCAGGAAGGTCTCTTCGGGCTATCTGCTTATTCCAAGCAATATGGTCCATGCATCCTGGTGAACTCGAATAACACGATCGAGCGACAGATTTTTACGCTGGCTCATGAGTACGGTCATCTCTTGATGCACCGTAACAGATATACCAATCTGAGCCCCGTCGCGGAAGCTGAAGAAGATCTGGAAGTCATGGCCAATACGTTCGCTCGGTTCTTCTTGGTTCCTCGGGCAGGGCTGCGTGACTTTCTCGCTCGCAATACGGGTGATCGCAAGATGGCATTGGCGGACATCGTCGCTGCCAAACACCATTTCAAGGTCAGTCTAAAGATGATGAGCCGTTCTCTGTTGGATGAGGGGCGGATTTCGGAATCAGAGCAGAAGGAACTTTGGGCCAAGGCGGAGCAACTGGGACATTCTGAATTTGCGCCTTTGGATAAGAGCAAGTTGATTGCAGATTGGAGAGAAAACCGGCGGTTTGAAACGCTCGCGCGGAAGGCAGTCCTCGACGAGATGATTTCCGTTGGCAAGTTGTCAGAGTTGTTGGGCCAAAATCTGCTTGAGACTCGTTCACAGGTCCAAGCGTGGCGGAAGGAACTGACTTTTGCGTCCGCTTGATTCGGGCGAGTTCTCTTTCGACGCGAACTCGATCGTAGACTTCGTGAAAACGGCGACTCTACCGCTGCTCGACCAGTTGTTCGAGGGTCGAGCATTGGTGTCGGACTTTGTTGTGAATGAACTGTTCGCAGCCAGTATTGAATGGAAATCAGCAAAGGTGGTGGTGCTGGCAAGCCAGTCGGAATTGCAACTCTTTGAGGAAATTCGACAAAACAATCCTCCTCTAGGCGCGGGAGAAGTCGGAGCCATCACGGTCGCGCGGCTGCGTAATGTTGGACTAATCAGCAATGACCGACAGGCACGGCGGGCCGCAGGGGAATTGGGTATTTCTGTTTCGGGCTCTTTGGCGATATTGCAGTATGCGGTCGAGAGCAATGCCATTTCGGGAGAAGAGGCAGTGCGGATACTGTCCGAGATGATCGTGGCAGGAGCGTGGTTCTCAGATGAACTTGTGGAATCGTTCCGGAAAGACGTTTTGAGGTATTGACGTGACGAGAAGCTGCTAAATGCAAAAACGTGGCGCTGCATGGATGTATTCGCCTTCCGATCTGATTCAGTTCCTCGAGAATGAGGCGCTGACATGGTTTGAGCGCTTCGATAAAGAACGCCCTGGGGCATTACTCCGGGATGACGAGTCGGCGGCGGACGCACTCGTGCAGTTGGCCGGCGAGGAACATGAAAAGAAATTCTTGGACCAGTTGATGGTAGAGCATCGCGATGTTGTCAATCTGCAAGGCGTGGAGGAAGCAGGTGCGAAGACTTTAGAAGCGATGCGTTTAGGCCGGGAAGTGATTTACCAGGCTCGATTGGAGCTAGATGAATTTGCCGGTTATGCGGATTTCCTTTTCCGGGTCGAAGGGGGCTCTAATCTCGGCGGATATCACTATGAAGTGTGGGACACCAAGCTCGCCCGAGGTATGAAGCCTTACTTCGCAATCCAGTTGTGCTGTTATGCAGAATTGCTCGAAGGCCTCCAAGGTAAGAGACCGGATTACGTAGGGATCGTGCTCGGCTCCGGCGTGCGGGAGCGACTGCACACGAATGACTTCTTCTTTTACTACAAGGCTGTTAAGAGAGCTTTCCTTGAGCAGCAGCATGCATTCAATCCAAACGAGACGCCTCGGTTATCTGGTACAGCGAATTATGGTCATTGGACGGGTCACGTCGAGCGATTGTTGGACGCCCGCGACGATTTATCGTTTGTGGCAAACATTCGGGCTACGCATATTGAGAAACTTCATGCGGCAGGAATAAAGACGCTATTGGCATTGGCCAGCGGTCAAGGGGAGGTCGACTGTATCCAGGCGGGCACCCTTAGTCGATTGCGTACTCAAGCAAGGTTGCAGCTGGCTTCGCGTTCGAAGGCGAACCCTCTGTTCGAGCTAATTACTCATGATCCGGAAAGACCGCGTCTCGGTTTTGGAGCACTGCCTCCAGAATCGAAGAACGATTTCTGCTTTGACATGGAAGGCTATCCCCTGGTCGAAGACGGACTCGAGTACTTATTCGGAGCGGTCATCAAAGATGAAGCGAAAATTGTTTTCCAGGATTGGTGGGCGCATAACCGTGAGCAAGAGCGCCACTCGTTCAAACAGTTCATTCTCTGGGCTCACACGCGTTGGCGTGAGGATCCAACGATGCACATCTATCACTACGCCTCCTATGAGGTGAGCGCGCTGAAGCGCCTAATGTGCCGTTATGGATGCTGCGAGACGGAAGTCGACGATTTATTGCGGAATGGTGTCTTCGTCGATTTGTATTCAATCGTGCGGCAGGCACTCATCGTCGGGGAGCCTTTCTACTCGCTCAAGAATATTGAGCGCCTGTACATGCCTGCGCGGACTGGCGAAGTCTCGACAGCCGAGGATTCAATTGTTCAATATCACCGCTGGCTGGAGTTCAGGGATGGAGAGGATTGGCATAGCTCCACGATTCTTCAAGAGATCCGGAATTACAACGAGCAAGATTGCCGATCCACGTGGACTCTCGCTGAATGGCTCCGCAACGTCCAACGCGGTTCGGGAATTCCATATTTAGCGCCTGCTGCGGAACCCAAGAAACCAGGTGACGTTACTACTGGACGAGCAGTGTTAGCTCAGGAGATGCTCGCAGAAGTCCCGCTGGAGCGCGGCGATGGCAAGGATAAATGGAGGGTTCACGAGCTGCTCGCCCATCTGCTTGAGTTCCATCGCCGTGAGCACAAGCCGTCCTGGTGGTTCTTGTTTGAACGCTCGGGGATGACAGAGCAAGAGTTGATCGAGGATCCGGATTGTCTTGGCGGGTTAGAACGAACTACAACGGCCGCCGAGCTGACGGCAACCAAGAGGTCGCTACGTTATGAATTCCGGTTTGATGCAGGGCAAGAGAGCAAGTTGCGCGATGGCGACAAGTGCCGCTATGCGCACGACATCGACTGCAAGGTGGAAATTGAGAAGATTGATTATGAGGCCGGGCTTTTATATGTCACGTTTGCCAAAGGTCGTCCGGCGCCGCCGGCCAGACTCAGTTTGATTCCCGACGACATCTTCAACGCGGGTACCATAGTCGATTCCATCGAGCGCACGGTGCGAGCGTACCGCACAACCCACGACTTGCCTTGTGCATTGGCCGATTTCCTTTTCCGCCGGGCGCCGAAGATCACTGGCCGTGCGGGCGGTTCGCTTTTGACACCGGGAATGGACGCACTCGAATCGTCTTGTGTTGTCGTGGAGGGGATGAATGGGAGCACACTGTTCATTCAAGGCCCGCCAGGTTGCGGTAAGACGTACGCAGGGGGTGAGCTGATCGCACGCCTATTGGGCGCCGGCAAGCGCATAGGTGTGACTTCGAATAGTCATCGTGCCATCTGTTTATTGCTGAAATCAGCTGCCGATGCGGCGGATCGTCTAGGTGTGAAGTTTACGGGGGCCAAGGCTGGCTGCGACGACGACCAGGAAGCAATCCATCCATGCATTGACCTGCTTGCGGACAACGGAGATGTTTTCAAATTGCCCACTCTACCGAAGCTTGTGGGAGGCACGGCTTGGGTGTTCAGCAAGGGGGAGGCCAGCGCGAAATTTGATTACCTGTTTGTGGATGAGGCTGGGCAGGTGTCTTTAGCAAATCTGGTAGGCATGGCACCTGCTGCGCGGAACATAGTCTTGCTCGGAGATCAGATGCAGTTGAATCAGCCGATGCAAGGAATCCATCCGGGCGAGAGTGGCCAATCTGTGCTGGAGTATCTGCTTGAAGGCGCACCAGCGGTAGCAGAAGACAAAGGGATTCTCCTTCCCGACACTTGGCGCATGCGACCGGAAGTCTGCGATTTCATTTCCCAGGGAATCTACGAGGGTAGAATTCATCCAAATCCAATCACGTCGGAGCGTCGGGTTCGCTACGGTGATGGAATTCGTCGTTGGATCAATCGGGAGAGTGGGCTGTTGTTCATCCCTGTGAGGCACGAAGCAAACACGTACGAGTGCTCTCAGGAGGTGGAAGTAATCAAGCAGGTTGTGCAAGAACTCTGCCAGCACATCATCGAATTGCCGGGACAACCAGCGCGCAAGATCGCGTGCAAGGATTTCCTCATTGTGGCTCCATTCAATTTGCAGGTAAGACGGTTGCAAGCTGTGCTGCCGGCAATTCGGATTGGAACAGTGGACAAGTTTCAGGGTCAAGAAGCTCCAATTGTCATTTTCTCAATGACGGCTAGCGACGGGAATGCGTCACCCCGAGGTATTGAGTTCCTCTTCAGTCGAAATCGCCTTAACGTCGCAATCTCTCGGGCGCAAGTACTCGCGATCATCGTGGGCAGCCCCAAGCTAGAACGAACGGTGTGCAGACGTTTGGAACAGATTCAGCTGGTCAATTTGTTCTGCCGCGCGGTTGATGCCGGGAGCATCGTAACTGGAGCCTCGGCATAGGAATACATGAGGTAGTGAATGCCGAATGCGAAGCAACATGCAATCCTTGGTGCCACTGTAGGGCTCGGTGCCTGGTACGTTTATTGTCATTTCACTGAACGCCCCCTGGATCTAGGAGAGTTCGTCTTGGCCGGTGCAGCTGGTGCCGCTGTCGGGCTGTTGCCAGATTTGCTGGAGCCTGCGACCCATCCTCATCACCGCGGACTTCTCCACAGCTATGCCTGTGCAGGGTTGCTGAGTTGGGGCACAAAGAGGGTTTGGGAGAATCCGACGTTGCGTCGCGACCAAAAGATTCAGTGGATCATCTGTTCACTAAGCTACTTGAGCCATCTTTTGGCCGATGGGCGAACACCCATAGGCCTTCCCTTATTGACTTGATCGGACTGGTTGCATGTTTGACTGGTTGGTCATTCCACAATTCGCCGGAGTGCGGTGTTTGAATGCCTTCCGTTGTCACGCCTGCGGGGAGCTTGGAAATGAGAAGCTTGCGGGAGCGGCCAATCCACGTCCGTAATCCCGCGTTATGCGTGGCTCAAGCTCAGGTCCATCAGTGGGTTTTCTGTGACGAATCCTCGTGAGTCTCGGAACTGTTTCTTTAGTAGCTTGCAAAGAGGTTCTTAAGTGGAGTCTCGCTTTGTGAAGCTGTGATTTACTATTTCCGATTGAGTAGCCGATGACTTCCGCGATTTCGCGGTGTTCATAGCCGTATACGTCGTGAAGCACGAACACGAGCCGATACCCAGGAGGCAGTGATTCGATGGCGCGTTCGAGACAGGTGCGATCCAGTACCCCCGTCAGCCGGGAATCCTGCTGTTGGATTTCGAATGGTATTGAATTCGGCCGGTCGCTTTCGGCAGCGGGCTGGTCGATGGAGACGGTGGTGAGGCGCTTCTTCCGCAACTTGCAGTAAACGACTGTGACGCAGACACGGTGCAACCACGTCGTGAACTTGCAGTCGCCGCGAAAGGTTCTGAGGAATCGGAACAAGTGAATGAAGACCTCTTGGGCCATATCTTCGGCTTCTGTAACATCGCGCACAATGCGCAGGCATAGACCGAAAACCATTTGCTTGTGCTCAGCGTAAATCGCTTCAAAGGCGCGGTGATCCCCTTGTTGGGCGCGCTGGATCAGCGCTTGCGTGCAATCCATGGCTGAAACTTAGATGCAGTTATATGCGAATCGGCATGTAAAGCTATGTGCTTTGCGATAAAGGGGTTACGATATTGCCGGAAGTTGCCCCGATACGGGACCGGCCAAGGTGGAGGATGAAATCAGCCAGTCAAATTGTCTTTCGGCGTCTCACGGCGGCGGATTTTTACAACATCAATAAACCGAAGGGATCCGAAGTCCGCGGTGGAGGGCAGACCTATATCGACTTTCCAATCGCCACAGTGAGTGAGGCTGATTGGCAGAAGTTCTTTACGGGCCAGAAAACTCTTAGCCAAAAAGGTGGCCCCTATTGGGTGTTCCGAATGCACAGCCTGGGAGTTCCGGAGACCCAGCAGATTGAACTTGGTCAGCGCCGGACACAAACATTCAGTATTCGGAGGCAGACACTAGGTCGCAAGCATTCGAATCGAGTCTTGGCTTGGGACCCGAAGAACGGATTCCCACGACCCAAAAATCCACACGATCGCAGTGGCGCTCCGAATCTCGTCGTATACATCATTCGAACGTCGAGCGGCGAGTACTGGGCTGGTTGGTTCCAAGCAGCGAAAGCGAAGGCTGGGTGGTCAGTGGACCAGCGCTTGCTGGCCATGTTTAACGCATCATCGGGAAATGTTTACCTGACCCCTGGAGTCGCGTTTGACGAGAACGACGCGGCTTGGCCTTTCCGACAGGGTGCGGCCGCCGGGGTCGCGGAGGCACAAACTGCTGAACCACAGCCGGCCCTAGTTACCACGCTCACGGTAGCGAGGAATAAACAAGTTGGTTCGACAGTCGTAAGAATCGGAAGACCGTATCGTCAGCGCAGCGAGGATGAGGTGATTGAGGAACTGTTCGCAGACGATATTCCAAGTGATGCAACACCGACTCAGCGGGAAGTGATGGTCAAGGTCCTGAAGCGAAATCAAAGGATCGTTGGGGCTTTAAAACATTTGTATGGCGGTCGGTGTCAGGTCACAGGTGAGCGGTGGACCTTTAGAAAAACCGATGGCTCACTATATTGCGAAGCTCATCATCTCCTCGCTTTAGGGGAAGGAGGCGCTGACTCACCTTACAACGTGATCGTGGTCAGCCCGCTGGTTCACCGAATGTTTCACTACGCAGACGTTTCCGGTCTCGATTTGAATAATATTCGAGACGATAGGCTGGACATCCAAATCAACGGACAGGCGTTTACGATAACGTGGCACCCGAGGCATGCTGAGTGCGTGATCGCTCTGGCAAAGTAGAATTGAGCGATTGTGCGGCATCGCTGTTGCGAGTCAGGGTGAACAGGTATTCGGTCATAGTGCGCTTCAACGGGCTGTTGTTGCTCCGGAAACGGGGTACTGCATATTCGAACAATTTGGCTTCGCCAAATTGTTCCAGAAGTTGAAGCATTTCCTCTCGGGACAACAAGCCATCTTCGCTGTAGCTGATCAGGTATCTGCTGCAGTTCATCCCGCGAAGAATTTTACCAAAAGCCTCCCTGATTCTGACCTTTGAACAAAAATCAGAATACTGATCCCTCCAAGGCCGAAGCCCGCTCGCTCCGATTGCTTCTGGCTCGTCGCCTCGGGCAATCGTTTCGATTAAGTGATAATTAGCAGCGTATTGCCGCTTCATGTAGGGGGGATCGATGTAACAGAGGTCTGCCTTGAGCCCCTGTGATACAAATTCAGCAGGACCTTGCAGGACGACGTGATCACAAGAAAAACCCCAAACGAAGTCAGTAGGTAAAAGCGTCAGCCTTGACAGGGAGCCATTACACCACTTCGATCTGTAGTGACCGTAAGTTCCGGCAATATTTGCGACGCGATTCGTCGCGAGTATGAGGTCGTGTCGTAGAAGGCAGTGTTCCTGATGCGTGAGAAGGCGTTTTGACATCCAGGTGTTGATTTCAACATTTATCGCATCAATCAGAGCAGCATTCGTTTCGGACAAGTACATCCTTGGAGCACATCCGGCTTGGGGCCGACCGGCGGGACTGTATTCGCGCACCATCAATCCATCTCTTGGAGGCAAGGACTGGAGATGATCGAGAACGCCGAAATAGGAGCCTCCCAGCTGGTTGAATGGAGGCGGGCCATCGATTGTCAGCCGCACCGTCGCATGCTGGACGGCGAATGTCATAAGGTCAGAGGCGATAACCTTATAGCCCGCAGACCTCAGTGCTGCCGAAACACTGGCGGTTCCACACATGAGGTCAGCGACAACGGCGCCAGGCGGGGCCAAGTGAGAGATCGTTGTCATTAACTGGTGCAGAAACCGAGTTTTGTTGCCGATATAGCGGTATGACACGCGTTAGACCCTCACGGGACGAAGTTGAGCCAAATCAGCTCGCATCGTCGCGATTGATTGGAGAGATTGCGCTTCATTAAGGACACCGAGGACCCACGCGCAGCCATTTTTGTCCAGTCCGTACAGACCGGCAACCATGGAATCGATATGTAAATCAGCTTCAGGATCATCATGTTTGCGTCGTCTTTGTTTGGACACGGCATCCGCAATAGCTTTGGCTTGTCGCCATTGCCATTGTCCATCAGATACAACGGGGACTGGAAGTTCTGCAATGGTTTTTTGGGTGACGTAAGGATGCGATCGCCATTCGTTTTCGCCTGTGCGTTTCAAATGGTAAGCGAGCATTACGCGTGAACACAGAACGCCCAGGACGTAATCCAAGAAGAATGCCGGCGTTTTTGTCGGTTTTGGTCTGTAATGGAACACTACCTGATTTGTAAACGCGCCGGAATCGTCGATGGCGGCTTTCAGGCCGACTCCTGTCTTACGAACAAGGAGTTTTGTCCCCTCGAAGGTCTCAGGAGTCTTGTAGTTGATGCCAACAACATCGGCTTGGATGATTCTAGAGTAGAGGCACCGGTATCGATCGACATCTTCACCCACAATGAGTCTGCGCCAGCCGCGTGGAACATTCATGCTTTTTCTTATGATTTGTTTTCGTTGCCCTTGATTAGTTCTGAAGGCAGTTCCGCAGCTCTCGCAGATCAGTCGTTTGGAATCGCGTGGCTCCGGCCTCGCTGTCGAACACTTTGGACAGAGAATCACTGCGCCGGTTTTTGAGAGTTCAACCCCCCGCCCCGAATGAAGCCATTCCGCCCAATCGCTGCGGCATGCGTGAATTTTCTGGAAGTAGGCTAAGTCTTCTCGACTGACATCGATGATGAATCGCTTGTCGGGGTCAGTCTGGAAGAGCTCTTGAGGCACACGGTGCATTTCCTTTGTTTTTGCTGTCTCGAGCGAAAGTTTGTTCTCTAACACCAGGTCACGGAGTTCCTTCCGCAATCGGAAACACTCAACGAGGCGCGACAACTTGGGTTTTCGCTTCTCACAAATGACAATGGCGGTACCACGATATACATCTCCGAAGAAACCCTCGCCGAGGCGTGCGAGCAGATGCAGCTGAGTCTTTTCCAAGAGCAAAGTGCGCAGCGGTTTGTGTTCAGGAAAAAAAATGGAGTCGGGAACGATGAACGCCAACACGGCTCTTTCAGGCACCAGCTTCAAACAGAGTTCAAGAAACAAATCGTAGGAATCGAACTGACCTTGTGCCAGTTCGTAGCCTGCAGCGCGCAATGCCAATGGATTCTGGCGGAGTTCGGCGCCCCACGGAGGGTTTGATATGACGGCAGAGATTTCCGAGGGACGCATGAGTTTTTTCCAACCTGCTTGAAAGCCGCAACTGCTCTGCGGTTGGAGTGCGTCAGCGTGCCTTAGAGCAGTGCCGAGGGGAAGATTCGAGGCTGCTTTTGAGATTGCTTTGGCGTCGATGTCAACACCAACCAACTTGATTGGGGCTCTGCTAGCGCGAAAGATACTTCGCAATAGTGCGCCTTCGCCGCAAGCTGGATCTAAAATTACTATCGGTGTTTTCCTGGGCATCCGCCTTAGGAGCTCCGTTGCGACCCAATCGGCTAACACATCGGGTGTGTACACCACTCCAAATCGATTGCTCATATCGCGCTCACCCCCATACCAGAACCCAAGACCAGGCGAATATCAAGCGAATGCCGACTCGCGGGATCGCTAGGTTTCCCGTTACAAGAGCGACCTACGCCTTTGGGAAAAATCTTTGTCATCGGTCCTTTAAGCTTCCTCGTTGCGCTCGGAGGTCCGGCGTTGGTCCGTAAACAAGCTTGGCTGTTGTTGAGCCTGAAGGTATTCCCTCGCTCTGGCGACGAACCAGTCCTTGAGGGTCAGGTGATGATCCAATGCCAGTGCCGAGTAAAGCCGACGTTTAAGGTCTGGCTCCACTTCTAGCACAATCCTGCCGGAGTCGCCGACTGGCATGGATGTAATATAACGCACATTACATAAGGCACATAGGAAATTCGAAGAAATATTGCCTTTGTAATCAATATTATGCGATCCGACGGCAAAAGACGCACTTTGGTCCAGGGCGGTTTTGCTGCAGAGGGGGTCGCAAGAGGAGCCTGGTTTAGCCGGAGGCTTTATAATCCGAATCTCTCGGAAGAGACACGCGAGCAAGAGCACTTACGTCCGATGAAAACCGCAACTCAAGTCATATTTCGGCACATCACGTCAGCGGACTTCTTTAACATTTATAAGCCGCCTCAAGCCACGAGCGGTGGCGGTGGTCAGTCGTACATCGATTTCCCAATGCGTGCAGTTCCTGCCAAAGCCTGGCGCACTTTTTTTGGAAGACGACAACCAAAGGGGACCAAGACAGGCCCTATGTGGGAGGCGGAATTCCACAGCTTGGGGTTGGGCGACTCTCAGCTTGTTCAAATAGGGCAGAGACGTCGGCAGTCGTTCAACATACGATTGCAAAAGACTTCAAGCAACCGTGGCAACCGAGTATACGCATGGGATCCGACATTTAGCGATTTTCCTAAACCAGCCAATCCAGCGCGGCATTACGCGGTCAAGAATCTTGTTATTTATTTGGTGAAGACAGCCGAAGGAGAATTGTGGGCAGGTTGGTTTCGGGCCAAATCGCCGAAGCGTTCATGGAAATGCGACCCCCGTTTAACCGAGATGTTTGAGGAGCCTCGCGAAGGTGCAGCCGGCTCAATCTTGCTTAATCCTCCGATCGCGATGAACGAGAATGACTCTGAGTGGCCTTTTAGACGAACGACTCGTGGAACCGGCAGGAGGACAGCCAGAGCGAGGCTGCGGAAGCAGAAGCGCCTGGACGCTAGCCAATTGAGGCGAGAAGAGCACGATGAAAATGCGCTTTTGGAAGAATTGTTTACGGAAGACAAGAGCAGCCTCACAGAGCGAAGTCCGCGACGCGCGAGAGTTGCTCGGCAGGTGCTTAGACGAAATGCGCGAATCGTTAGGAAGCTGAAGGAACTTTATCAGGGCAAGTGTCAGATTTCAGGCACTCGGTGGACTTTTAAGAAGGCCGATGGTCAATATTATTCAGAAGCGCATCACTTGGTTCACTTGGGCAAGGGCGGAGCAGATTTGCCACAGAACATAATCATCGTCAGTCCGTTGATTCACAGGATGCTTCATCATGCGGTATTGTCAGAAATCCGATTGCAGGAAATCAAAGATAACCGCTTGAAGATCAGAATTGGGCGACGCCGATATGTGATCAAGTGGCACCCGAGGCATGCGTCGGTTGTCCTTTCAGGCAGTGCTCGCAAATGACGCACTCCTCATAAGATCGCTCCCGTCTGCGATGGCTTGGTCAAGGATATTTAATTGTCCGGTGCTGCCGCCCTGTGGTTGCGCAGGGTCAGAAGTGGTCAATGTAAGCGGAAGTTATTGCTCTTGTTTTTTTCTGGGCGCGGCCCAGCGCGCCTCCATTGCGAGGGACGGTATTGCATTCTCGCCGGAGTCACTCACGGCTTGGCACTGCGCGTTGGACTTGAGGTCAAACGCGCCACAGAAACGATTGCCTTTCCCGCCGGCTTTACATGGGATCAGTTCCGACTTAAAAAAGTCGCCCGCAAAATTGAATTGCCTGTACATCAAGTTGATCGTCGGCCGGGCGCTTTTCGGTTTCGTCTGCTGACATCTGGTCAGTTGATCAGCGATTTTCGCGTGGAGATGTGTGCCGTAAGTGTGCCGTACGTTTCGCTACCGTGTGAGCTAAGTCGAGCCTTTTCAATACCACGACAAAAGCGCTTCCGTGCGGGCTTGGCTGTGGTAAGTCATTGATTCGAAATTAGGGAAGCAGCGTTTTGAGCCTCTTCACCGGCCTGACTCTTAATCAGTAGGTTGAAGGTTCGATTCCTTCCGCGCTCACCAACCTTTTCAAGCAGATACGGCCGTCTTGTGCAGCATGGAAAAACATGCTGTAGAAGAA
Organism: Terriglobia bacterium; assembly: GCA_963739375.1. GTDB lineage: Bacteria > Acidobacteriota > Terriglobia > Terriglobales > Acidobacteriaceae > CAVUAF01. The sequence goes on along the minus strand of CAVUAF010000024.1, from coordinate 141,743 downwards.
ATCGTAGAAGGTCATTCCCTCGCGGTTCCGCCAACGCCAACGCCCTTGAGGAACTGAATATCCCGTTAGCGCAGGCGCCTCGGACGTTACGTGTGCTGGGCCGAAGGCATGTCAGCACAGTTACATGAATTGGCGCGCTTCGCCGAGGATTTCGTGCATCATGTTCAGTGAAGAAACTGATATTATGTAGGCGTGGTGACGGGCAAGCTCGACTCGAACACTTTCGATGAGTTACTGCGGACGGGGAATCCTTTCGTCGATCACGCGCCGGTGTTTGATCTCTCCGGAGTCGACTTCATCTCCCCTGCTGCAATGGCGCAGCTCGCTGCAGCATCGCAAATGTTGTCTTCTCGGGGTAGCCGCGCTTCCATTCTCGTAGACGATCCTTCAGTGAGGAGCTACTTGGCGCGTGCTGGATTCGCCGCCGCCATCGAGGACGCGGCAGACATTCTGCCGGAGCTGCCCGACTATGCGTTACCCAATGAAACGCTTCGCCACTACAACGCTAGTGGTTCTTTTGCTCGGGGTGATTTTTGCCCCGGGTTGCGGGGGAGGCAATTCATCGTCTCCTTCACAAGTATCAGTTGCTGTCACGGTCAATCCGGTAACGGCAACGGTGAACGAGGGCGCGACGCAGCAGTTCAACGCCACCGTCATCGGCAGTACCAACACCGCGGTTAACTGGAGCGTACAGGAAGGATCAGCTGGGGGCACTATTTCTTCCAGCGGTCTTTACACGGCACCGCAGACGGCCGGCACGTATCACGTTGTGGCAACCAGCCAAGCAGATACGAGCAAGACCGGCAGCGCTACGGTCACCGTTCCAGTACCTCCCAATCCGGTTCCGGCCATCACCGGCATCTCTCCGATGGCAGTTACTCCCGGCCACGCAGGGTTTATCCTGACGGTGACTGGCACTAACTTCGTCAGCGGGGCGAGTGTTCTGGTGAATGGCGCCAGCCGCACCACCACTTTCGTCAGCGCAACCACGCTGACGGCAACTATTTCGGCCGGCGACGTCGCCACTGCAGGCAACGTCACCATCACGGTTTCCAACCCGGCACCCGGCGGCGGCGTATCCAATGCCCTTTCGCTGACCGTGAGTTCTACGGTTAGCATCGCGGCTTTGGCCCAGTTCAAAATAACCGGTACTCCGAACGACCTGTTCGGATCACAGGTGAAGTGGCTGGGCAACATCAGTGGCACCGCTGCATGCAGCAGCGCCCTTGCCATTCCCGCCAACTCCGGGGTGTACGTATTGTGCAACCCGGAAAGCCATCTGGGCACCAGCTACACGTTGGCCGATCTTGGAACCAGCAAACTGCCGGGGTTCAAGATGTTCACCAGCGGCCCACTCACGGGAGGTACTTACGTGGTAGCGGGCGGCGGTGACGTCAATCATGATGGTATTAACGACATCGTGGTCTGTAACCTCGGCGCAACAACTGACAACACTAACTTGCCCGGCGCCGGCGTGTGCTGGGCTGTAATGGGCGGCAGTAGTTTAGCTACCCTTACCAGCCTCAACCTCACCGACGCCAGCAAGCCGATTGTGACCATGGCTGGCGTGGGCGCGCACTTCGCTACCGGCCAGACGCTGGCCGATCTCCGGGATTTCAACGGAGACGGCTACGCTGATATTGCCTTCGGCGTGCCGGCTTACGGCTATCAGACCAGTTTCAATTCTGGTCCGGGAGCTGTGGATGTGGTATTTGGCAGGGGAGACTTTTTCTCTGCCAAGAGCATCAACCTCACCTCGCTTGAGCAGGCGGGGAACGGTCTTGGGAAGGTCTATACCCGCAGCACGAGTACGCCGATTTCCCTGGCGGCGGGCCTAGGCTCGGCGTCAGTGAACTTTCTCGGGGACTTGAACGGCGATGGGCTATCAGACCTGTCGATTGGCGATCCGGCGGCCCAAAATGCTCCTCCCAATACGCAGACCACTTACGTCATGTTCAGCGGCCCGCAGACGACAGGGAAGTTCTTCGTGGAGAACAGGGGGAGAGACTACCCTGCAGCCACGATGCAAACTACGGGCCAGGGCTGTTCCCAGCCTAACGGATACTGCAACCAGCAGTTCGGGAGCAACGTCGTGGGCCGGGATGGCTCTTGGATGGTCTCGGACATCTTTGGGGGCATCCTGAACTCCACGGCTACCGACGCCATTGCCCGCGGGGGGATGGTCACGGTCATGCACGGGCTGTTGTCTAACAATCAGGTTGTGGACATCCGCACCGCGGCTGTTTCCAACCTGTGGGACTATAGCCTCACGCAGGAACGGATGGGGTACGCGCTGGTAGACGGCGCGGATTTCGTCCTCGTTTCAACACACCTCGCCGACAGCAGCCGCGGCAAGGTGTTGGTTCTGCCGGGCAGTGGTTTGCCCGTCGGCAACCAGAACGTCGCGAGCGTTACCCGGTTAACTGTTACCGGCGAGGTAAACGGTGACGCTTTCGGCGCCGGACTACAGCGGCTGGGGACCGACTATATTGCAGTGTCGGCCCCGGGAGGAGGGAAGGTCTACATTTTGGCAGTCAGGGATGTCCTTTTCTAACGGGCGGGTGGCCCACGCGAGCCGGTGTTGCTCGTCTGGGAGACGAGCCCTCTGCGTCGCCGCCCACCCCTGCTCAGAATCATAGTTGTCCTGACACCCGCCAACGCGGACTGTCTCAACAGAGGGGTTCAGCCCAATGTGGTGTAGTGAGAAATGTAGCTGTGGACAGCATCCAGAACCAACGCGCATCTACAAGAACACAGCAGCGGCGGCTATCAATTTCAACAGCAATCACTTGGAAACAGCCAACTGACACAAATTGCACCAAGGACGGTGCATCCGCCTCTTAATCAGTAGGTTGAAGGTTCGATTCCTTCCGCGCTCACCATTCCCTTGATCTTCAACAGCGGCACAGGCCGTGGGCGTTCGATTTGGTGACAGGTGGTCTACGCCAGGGCAATAGCGGCGCGCGTGAACTCGCCGTCCACCAGCCGCCAAATGCCGAGCGGGTTCGCGTCTTGAAGCTCGGCCGGCAAGGCGGCATCGGGGAAATTCTGGAAGCAGACCGGGCGCGCAAACCGCAGGATGGCGCGCGCTCCCACCGAGGTAGTGCGCGCATCCGAGGTGGCGGGATGCGGCCCGCCGTGCACCATCGCATTGCACACTTCGACGCCGGTAGGGAAGCCGTTGCAGACGATGCGGCCGACCTTGTGCGCGAGCACCGCCACCAACTCGCGGTATTCCTGCAAGTCTTCGTCGGTGCCGTGGATGGTCGCGGTCAACTGTCCCTCCAGGCTGCGGGCAATCGCCAGCGCCTCCTCCTGCGTGTGGTGGCGCACGAGGAGGGTCGCCGGCCCGAAGACCTCCGCGGCCAACTCGGGGTTCTTCAGGAAGGCTGCGGCGTCGGTTTCGAAGACGGCGGCGGAGGCGTGGAAGCCCTCGCCGGCAGCGCACGTCCCGGTGGCGACCGCGTGGCTGCTCTGCGCACGTTCGCTCACCCCGGCCTGATACGAATGGTGGATGGCCCGGGTCAGCAGCACGTAACCGCTGCTGGCCTCCACCAACTGGGTGAGCCGGGTGGCGAAGCGGTCGGCGTCCGGGCCGTCCTGCACGAAGACCATGCCGGGCTTGGTGCAGAACTGCCCGGCGCCGAGCGTGAACGATCCGTGCAGCCCCGCCGCGATCTCTTCGCCGCGTTCCCGCAGCGCGCGGGGAAGGATGAACACCGGGTTAGTGCTGCTCATCTCGGCGTAGAAGGGAATGGGTTCGGGGCGATCGTTGGCGAGTTGCACCAGCTTGCGCCCGCCGGCCCGGGAGCCGGTGAAGCCGCCGGCTTTGATGGCAGGATGCTGCACCAGGGCCGCGCCCACGCGGATGCCGGCGCCGAAGACGAGCGAGAAGACGCCCTCCGGCAGGTGGCAGGCTTGCGCTGCCGCGATAATCGCCGTACCCACCATCTCGCCCGTGCCGGGATGGGCGGTGTGCGACTTGACCACGACGGGATTGCCGGCGGCCAGCGCTGAAGCCGTATCGCCGCCGGCGACCGAAAAGGCGAGCGGGAAGTTGCTGGCGCCAAAGACCACCACCGGTCCCAGCGGGCGCAGCAGCGAGCGCACGTCGGGCTTAGGAAGGGGCTTGCGCGCCGGATCGGCACGATCGATGCGCGCGTCCACCCAGGAGCCGTCCTCAATCAGGTCGGCAAACAAACGGAGTTGATGGCAAGTGCGGCCGCGTTCCCCGCGAATGCGCTCCGGAGGAAGGCCGGTCTCGGCGGTGGCGCGTTCCACCAGGGCTTCGCCTAACTGCTCGATGTGGTGCGCGATTTGGCGCAGGAAGTGGGCGCGGGTGGCGGCCGGCAAGCGGCTGTACTGCGGGAAGGCGCGGCCCGCGAGTTCGGCGGCGCGCGCCACCTCGGCATCGGTGGCGCCAAAGAACGCCGGCTCCAGAGACTCGCCGGTCGCGGGGTTCACCGCGGTGAACCGGTCGGAGGTCGGCGTCCCCAGTTCGTAGCCGATGAGCGATCGTCCATGAAGTTCCACGGCTCGTGCTCCTTGTCAGCGGATGCCCGCGGGCGCTCCGGTGGGCTTGCGTTCCGCGAACGGGCGGGTGGCCAGCGCCTCGCGGATCACGCTCAGGGCGCGCTGCATTTCTTCGCCGGCCAACTCCAGCCGGGGAGGCCGCACCCGCGTGTTTCCCATCCCGACTTCCTGTTGCGCCAGCTTGATGAGCTGGACGAACTTGGGAACTGTGTCCATGCGGAGCAATGGCAGGAACCAGCGGTAAAGCTCGAAGGCGGCGTCGCGGTCGCCACGCTGGCCCAGCTCGAACAGTTTCACCGACTCGCAGGGCAACGCGTTCGCCAGTCCAGCGATCCAGCCGCAGGCGCCCACGCCGACGCCCTCCAGGATGGCGTCATCCACCCCCACGAGAACCGCCAGGCGATCGCGCAGCAGCGCGCGAATGGCGCTGACGCGGCGCGCATCGGTGCTCGATTCCTTCACCGCGTGAAAGTTTTCGTGTTCCGAGGCGAGTTCCTGGATGTGCTCGGGCAGGAAGTCGGTGCCGTAGGCCACGGGGTTGTTGTAGAGCATGCACGAAAGCGGCGTGGCCCGCATCACGGCGGCAACGTGGGCCTGCATCTCGCGCCAGTCCCCGGGATAAACGTAGGGGGGGAGGACCATGAGGCCGTTGCATCCCGCTTGTTCCGCCGCTTCCGCCAGGCGGAGCGCTGCGGCGGTGCTGAGGGCCGAGATGGCGGCCACGAGGGGTACGTCGCTCGGCGACGCGCTGCGGCAAGTGCGCAGGATGGCGACCTTCTCCTCGAATTCCAGCGTGGCGCCTTCGCCCAGCGAACCCAGCGCCACGATCCCGGTACAACCTTCCCGCAGCAGCCAGCGGCAATGCTCCGCGACGAACCCGTGATCTACCTTGAGGTCGCGATCGAAGCAGGTGGTAATTGCCGGCATCACGCCGTTCCATTCCATAGTGGCTCCTCGAATTGCTACGTCTTCCCTGCGACCGGCGAGGCGGCCAAGTGCGCCACCTGGACCGGGAAAACCGGCGGCCGCACACCCGCGATCTCCCAGTCGAAGAGAAACGCGGCAGCGTCACCACAAACGCGCCCCTGGCAGGGTCCCATCCCACACCGGGTCTGCAGCTTCGCTTCCCGCCAGGAGCGATGATTCCGCGCGCTGCCGATGGTCACATCCTCACACCGGCAGAACACGGTTTCGGCGGCGATGTCGCGCAGTTCGGGGCGCAGCGCGAACGCCCGCTCCAGGGCGCGTGCAAATCGGCGAAACTTCCGCCGGGCGCCGAACAGCCGGCGCGCTTGCCCATGCAGTCCGGCAGCAGCATAGCCGGCAATCTGGCCTTCCACGACGGAAAGCTCCACGCCGCCGATGCCGGTTGGCTCGCCGGCACAAAAGACACCGTCGACGGACGTACCCTGCATGTCGTCCACGGCAACGCAGCCTTGGTGCAACTCACAGCCGAGCAAAGTGGCCAGTTCCACGTTGGGCACCAGATGGAAGCCGCACGCCAGGTAGTCGCAGGGAACCGACCACTGCCGTGCTCCGCGGCGAAGCGTCACGCTTTCCAGTTGCTCGCTCCCCGCGGCGGCCACGGGCCAGCAGTTGGTGAGATAGGGCACGCCCGCCAACTGCCGCCGCAGTACCAGCGACTGCGCGACCTTTCCCGGCATGCGCAGAAGCGTGAGGGCGAAGCGCGCCAGGTGAGTCAACGAGGCCTGTTCGGCGATCAGAACGATCTCCGCGCCCTGCTGGCGCAGATACGCCGCCACCGCCGGCAGCAAGGGGCCGCTCCCGGCGATCACCACGCGCTTTCCCCGGACCGGCAGACCAGACTTCACCAGCGCCTGGAGTCCTCCGGCGCCCATCACGTTTGGCAACGTCCAGCCGGGGAAGGGGAGGAAGCGCTCACGCGCGCCCGTGGCCAGGATCAAGCGCCCGTAACCCACCTGGTGGAGACAGTTCCAGCTTTCGGCGAGGATGACGCCGGGTTCGGACACGTCAAACACGCGGGCTCCGCACAGCACTTCCACACTACGGCCCTGGAGCCGCTCTCGCCAGAGGCGCGCTTCCGCGGTGACGGGATGGTCTTCCTCGCCGCGCCAGATCTGGCCGCCCAGGCCGGGATTGTCGTCCACCAGGAGGACACTCGCACCGCCGGCCGACGCCGACACTGCCGCCGCCATGCCGGCGGGACCGCCACCGACGACGACAATGTCGTAGCGCGTGTGGTCAGGCATCGGTGGTGATCTCCATTCCCGGCTCGCAGACGAGCTGGCAACTGCGCACTTGCGGGATGCCGTTGACGGTGACCCGGCATTCGAAGCAGATTCCCATCCCACACAGCGGCCCGCGGGCTTCGCCGTGGATGGAGCGGCGGAAACGCGTGGCGCCCGTCTGCAGAATCGCCGCCGCGACCAGGGTGCCGGCCGCCACCCTCACGGATTGTCCGTCGACACGGACCGTGATGTCAGGCATGCACGGTCCCTTTCTCCGCACGCGACGGCAGATAAGGCGCGAAAGGAATCGCGGGGCGGCGCTCCAGGAGCTGGTCAGCCAGTAGCTTCCCGGTGGCGAGCGAGGTCGTGATGCCGAGCCCTTCGTGGCCCGTGGCGAGATACACCCCGGGTTCCGCCGACGGACCAATCAGCGGAAGCTTGTCGGGGGTGGCGGCGCGAAACCCCGTCCAGCAGCGGATGGCGCTCAATTGGCCGAGCCTGGGCATGTACGCACAGGCGCGCTCGATCATGGCGCGCATCAGGTCGCGATCAACCAGCGTGTCCTCCTTGCCATACTGCCGCGAGGAGCCAATCAGCACCTGCCCGGTAATGCGCGGCTGCACGTTGAAGGCGACCGAGTCGGCGGTGACGGAGTGCGCGCTTTTCAAATAGCCCAGTTCTACCAGCTGATGTCGCAGGAAGCCGGGATAGCGGTCGGTGATGACCAGATGTCCCTTGCGCTTGCGCACTTCCAGATTCGGAGTCAGGGAAGGCGCCCAGGCGCCCGTGGCGTTGACCGTGGTTCCGGCGGCGAGCCAGCTTCCGTCACCCAGGCGCACGCCGTGGCCGGTCAACGCGGTGACAGGCTGACCGAGATGCAGATCAGCCCCGGCATCTTGCGCGCGGCGCAGCAGCCAGAGCGCGGCCGCGGGGGGATACAACACGCCGTCCTCCGGCACCAGCAGTCCTCCCGCCAGGCCGGGCCGGAGGTGGGGTTCGCAGGCGGCGAGGGAATTGCCGTCGAGCACCTCGACCGGAACCCCGCGCGCCCGGTAGTAGGCGTGCTTGCTGTAGACCGCCTGCATTTCCTGCTCGTCGGCCGCGACCCAGATGGTGCCGCAGCTCTCGTACTCCACCGCGGGCGGCAGGTCTGGCAGCAACTCCCGCCACAGCTGTTGCGAGTAGCGGGTGAGGGCGAACTGCGCCTCGGAATCGTCCATGACGACGATGTGTCCCATCCCGGCGGCGGTCGCTCCTCCGCCCACGATGCTCGCTTCGACGACCCCGACGCGCATGCCGGCCCGGGCGCACTCCGCCGCACAGGCCGCGCCCACGATGCCGCCACCCACGATCACGACGTCGTAGGCCGGCGTCGTCATCGGATGCCCAGGCAGAAGGGGTCGCGGGGGTCGAGGATGAGTTCGGACTCCGCGTTCACATAGGCCGTGCCGGTAATGCTGGGCAACACGCAGCCATTCTCTACCGCGATGCTGCCGGTGAAGACGCTGCCCACAATGCTTTCCTGACGCCAGACCTCGCCGGGTCTGCGAGCTTCCCGTCGGCGTACAAGCAGGCCATCTTCGCGCTGGTGCCGGTGCCGCACGGCGAGCGGTCGTAGGCCATCCCGGGACACAGAACGAAATTCCTGCTGTCGGCGTCGGCCGCGGCCGGCGGGCCAAACAGCTCGACGTGATCAATCTCCTCGCCGGCGGAACCTGTGATTCCGGCGCGCGCCACCGCCTGGCGAATCGCCCCGGTGAACTCCGTGAGGGCATCGATGTTGTCCCGCGTCAGGTCGTGCCGTGGCTCGCGCACGAGAAAGAACCAGTTGCCGCCCCAGGCGACATCTCCAGTGACCCGGCCGAAGCCCGGCACCTCGACCGCAACCCCGGCCGCCGTCCGGCGGGCGGGAACATTGTTGACCGTGACCTCTCCACCCTCGTGCAGTCGCGCCGTCACCGTTCCCGCCGGGGTCTCGAGGCGATGTTCCCCGGGTTTGATCCGCCCCAGATAGCTGAGCGTGACCACCAGGCCAATCGTGCCATGCCCACACATCCCGAGATACCCGACATTGTTGAAGAAGATCACACCCGCGACGCAGGACGAATCCAGGGGGGCGCACAGCAGCGCGCCCACCATGGCGTCGGAGCCGCGCGGCTCGTTCACCACGGCAGAGCGAAAGGAATCGAAGCGGTCGCGGAAGACGGCCAGCCGTTCGGCCATCGATCCCCAACCGAGGTCCGGTCCACCGGTTACGACTACGCGGGTGGGTTCACCCCCGGTGTGGGAGTCAACAACGCGAACGCGGACAAGCGGCTGCATGGTCAACCAAATCGGATAATATATGCGATTCCACCGGAGCCGCTCATGTCCTCAGAAGTTTCTCGGCGCACCTTTCTCGCGGGCGCAGCTGCGGCGGCCGGCGCCGGCTTGCTTCCTCATTCTGCGGTGGCCGCGCTGATCCAGGACCCGGTAGTCAACGCGATTGACGCCGAGGGCAAGAAAGCGAGCCGCGAGCGCGTGGCGTGGGCCGCGGTACCGTTTCCGATGCAGCAGGTGCGGTTGCTGCCCGGGCCGTGCCAGCAGTTTGCGGAGCTCAACCGCCGCTACCTGCATTCGCTGCCCACCGACCGGCTGGCCCACTCCTTCCGCCTGACCTCGGGTCTGCCATCGTCGGCGGAGCCCTTCGGGGGCTGGGAAAAACCGGACTCGGAACTCCGCGGCCACTTTAACGGCGGCCATTACCTCTCCGCCGTGGCCCTGACCTACGCCAGCACCGGGGATGAGGACCTGAAGAAGAAAGGCGACGCGCTGGTGGCCATCCTGGGGCAATGCCAGGAAGCCAACAAGAACGGATATCTGAGCGCGTTCCCGATCGAGTTCTTCGACCGACTGCGCGATCGCGTGCGCGTGTGGGCCCCGTTTTACACCATCCACAAGATCATGGCGGGCATGCTCGACATGTACCTGCACACCGGCAACGCGCAGGCGCTCGACGTGGTGCAGAAGCTGGCAGGGTGGGCCGATTCCTGGAGTGGGCCGCTCGCCTACGAGCACATGCAGCGGGTGCTGGGGACGGAATACGGCGGCATGGGTGAGACCCTCCGCAACCTGTACGCCGTCACCGGCAGCCAGCAGTACCTCGGGGTGGCGCGCCGCTTCGACAAGCAAGCGTTCTTCGATCCGCTGGCCGCGCATCGCGACGAACTCCGCGGCCTGCACGTGAACACGCACATCCCGCAGGTAATCGCCGCAGCGCGCGCCTACGAGCTCACGCGGGAGTCGCGCTACCGCGACATCGCCCAGTACTTCTGGGACGAAGTCCTCAGCGAACGCGCTTACTGCAACGGCGGCACCAGCAACGGCGAGCTCTGGCCCACCGATCCCGGCAAGATCTCCAAGGAGCTGGGCGGCGGCACCGCCGAGGACTGCTGCGCCTACAACCTGATGAAGCTCACGCGGCACCTCTTCGGCTGGTCGCCGGAGGCGCGCTATATGGATTACTACGAGCGCGTGCTGCTCAACCACCGCCTCGGCACCATGGATCCCGAGACGGGGACCACCATGTACTACTATCCGCTCGGGACCGCCCAGTACAAAACGTACGGCACGCCGACGGATTCGTTCTGGTGCTGCAGCGGCACCGGCGTGGAGGAGTTCGCAAAACTGACCGACACGATTTACTTCCACGATGACCATGCGGTCTACGTCAACCTGTACCTTTCCTCCGAGGTGAACTGGGCGGAGAAAAACTTGAAACTGCGCCAGGAGACGGACTTCCCGAGGCAGCCAGGCACGAAGCTGACCGTGGTTGCCGCCCAGCCGGCCGACATTGCCATCCATCTCCGCATTCCGTACTGGGTGCAGGGAGGCGGCGTGAAGGTGAACGGCCGGCCGCTGCCGGTGTTTGCGAGTCCGAGCAGCTACCTCATGTTGCGTGGTCCCTGGAAGAACGGCGACACGATCGAATTGAGTCTTCCCCTGGGGCTGCATTCTTCGCTTATGCCCGACGACGAGACGATCCAGGCGCCGATGTACGGACCGCTGGTGCTGGCCGCGCGCCACGAGGAAGTGCCGCGCGACCGCTGGTACGGCAACATTGGTCCCTTCGAGCGTCGCGGACCGGGCTTCGTGCCTCCCCCCATGCCGGGCGCAACCGGCAAACTGGACGATGCCACCACCTGGGTCGAACCAGCGGGGAACGAGCCGCTCACGTTTCGCACCACCGGAGCGGCGACGCCGGCGACGCTGGTGCCGATGAACCAGATCGTGCATGAACGCTACGACGTGTATTGGAAGGTGACGCCGCCGCCGCCACCACTGCCGCCCAACCGGGGCTGACGGCGCCGCCCCGAAGGGCTAATCTAACGCGGACGAGGAACGTTGCTTATGAAGCTGCCGTCTCGCAGTGCCCGCCTGGGCATCCTCTCGGTCTCTGCCATCGTCCTGTTGTGGCTCGCGGTGCCGCTGGGCGCGCAGAGCGACGTCACCGGGTTCTGGGTATTTCGCGTCCCCACAGGGGACGGCAACTTCCGCGAATCCTTCTTCGACCTGAAACAGGAAGGCGAGAAGGTGGCGGGGAAGACGCTGCAAGGGTCACGCGAGATTCCGATCAGTGACGGGACCTTCCGCGGCGGCGTCCTGCACTTCGTCGTCACCTTCGGCAATCCGCCACAGACGCGCCGGGTGACCTATGAGGGCACACTCGCGGGCGACAAGATCAACCTGACCTCGACCAGCCCCGGCCGCGAGCCGGCCACGGGAACCCTGGAGCACAGCCGACCGGAAGCGGCGTTGCCCCCGCCGCGCCTGCCGCTCCCCGAGCTGCACGACGTCGCGGACAACGGCCTGGCGCGGACTCCGCCCATGGGCTGGAACAGCTGGAACAAGTTCGCCGGCAAGGTGGACGACGCGGCGGTGCGGAGCATCGCCGACGCCATGGTGGTCAGCGGCATGAAGCAGGCGGGCTACCTCTACGTCAACATCGACGACACCTGGGAAGGACCGCGCGACGCCAACGGCAACATCACCACCAACACCAAGTTCCCCGACATGAAGGCGTTGGCCGATTACGTGCACTCCAGGGGCCTGAAGATCGGGATCTACTCCTCGCCGGGCCCGAAGACGTGTGAAGGCTACGCAGGCAGCCACGGGCACGAAGAGCAGGACGCCCGGACGTTTGCGGCGTGGGGAATCGACTACCTCAAGTACGACTGGTGCAGCGCCGCCCGCATCTATAAGGACGAAGAGATGCAGCCGCTCTATCAGAAGATGGGCGATGCGCTGCGGGCCGCCGGCCGGCCGATCGTCTACAGCCTCTGCCAGTACGGCCGCAACGAGGTGTGGAAGTGGGGCGCCAGGGTGGGCGGCAACCTGTGGCGCACTACCGGCGACATCAGCGACAACTGGCGGTCGCTGGAGCGCATCGGCTTTCGCCAGTTCGACATCGCGCCGTTCATCAAGCCCGGCCACTGGAACGATCCCGACATGCTCGAAATCGGCAACGGCGGCATGACCGCCGACGAGTATCGCACCCACATGAGCCTGTGGGCGATGCTGGCGGCGCCCTTGCTGGCCGGGAACGACCTGCGTTCGATGACGGACGAGACGAAAGAAATCCTCACCAACGCGGAAGTGATCGCCATCGACCAGGACCCCGACGCCAAGCCGGTGCAGCGCATCTCGGGGCCCGACGCCACCGCCGTCATTACCGCCCGGCCCTTGCACGACGGCGCGTGGGCGATCGCGCTCTTCAATCGCGGGGACCAGCCGCAGCCGGTCACCATAAACTGGAGCAGCGTGGGCCTGGCCGGCAAGAGGCTGCGGGCGCGCGATCTCTGGAAGCACGCCGACGTGCAGCTCGCGGGCGACAGTTATGCGGCCACGGTCCCGGCCCACGGAGTCGTGCTGCTGAAGGTGAGGCCGCGCTGACTTCCGCGACCGAGCGGCGAGCGCGACCAGGGGCCGGGTAGCTGCCGGCGGGGTACGCACGCCGGGCACGGAAAGGGACGACAATGAAGCTGGGACTCCTTATTCTATTGGTCACCACCATGACTGCCTCCGCTGCGTCCGCTGTGAGCAAACAGGCCTTCGGCAAGATGCCGGACGGCACCCCGATTGAGATTTACACGCTGACCGACGGGCCGATCGAGGCCCGCATCATGACCTACGGCGGCATCGTGGTTTCCCTGAAAACGCCGGACCGCAAAGGTCAAGCCGCCGACATCGTCCTGGGCTACGACTCGCTCCCGGGATATCTCGGCGGGAACAAGGCTTTTTTTGGCGCCATCATTGGCCGCTACGCGAACCGCATTGCACACGGCGCCTTCGCGCTTCAGGGCAAGAAGTACGCGCTGCCGAAAAACGACGGCGACAATTCACTGCATGGCGGCACGCGCGGCTTCGACAAGGTGGTGTGGCAGGGCAAGGCGATCCCGGGCGGCGTGGAGCTGACCTACGTGAGCCAGGACGGCGACCAGGGGTATCCCGGCACGCTGAAGGCGACGGTGCGCTACACCCTGCGCGGCACCGCGCTCCACATCGAGTATTCCGCCACCGCCGACCAGGCCACGGTCATCAACCTGACCAGCCACTCGTACTTCAACCTGGCCGGGCAGGGCAAGGGCGACATTCTCGGCCACCAACTCAAGCTCAACGCCCGCCGCTTCACTCCCGTGGACAAGAGCCTGATCCCCACCGGCGAATTGGCGGCGGTAGCGTCCACGCCGTTTGATTTTCGCCAGCCGACCGCGATCGGCCAGCGCATCAACGCCGATCACGAGCAACTCCGCTTTGGCCGCGGCTACGACCACAACTGGGTGCTGGAGGGCGGGGGCGGCAAGCTGGCCGAGGCGGCCGAGCTTTACGACGCGGGCAGCGGGCGCGTCCTGCAGGTGTTCACCAGCGAGCCGGGCATCCAGTTTTATTCCGGCAACTTCCTCGACGGCACCATCACCGGCAAGGAGGGCAAGGTGTACGGTCTGCGGTCGGGACTGTGCTTGGAGACGCAGCATTTTCCCGACTCGCCCAACCATCCCAAGTTTCCTTCGACCGAGCTGAAGCCGGGGCAGCGCTACCACAGCGTCACCGAGTTTCGGTTTGCGACGCGCTAGGGAGCTGTCTCACGTGGCGGGACGGCCGCCCCCGGCCGCTGAAAGCGCTTGCATCATGCGCTTGACACTCCCCCGCACCGGGGATACAAAGTCCCTTCCGTGCGTCACCTGGCGTCGCTCGCGCCCGCCGCCGAGACGAGTGGAGGTCCACGAACGGAATTTCCGCGCCGCCCGGAAGCGACGGCGGTCAGCAGCAGCAAGGCGATCCGTCGGGGCGAGGTGCACGCTGTGACCACATCCATGTCGCGCCGCCAGTTCGTGGTGGGGGCCACGGCCCTGTCCTGCGCCGCCCTGGTGCCCAGCCACCTCCTGGCCCACCCTCCCGCCACGCAACGCATCCTGGTCCGCACCGATGACGAAATCGGACTCGTGCGCCCCGAATTGCACGGGCATTTCGTCGAACACCTGGGTTCGTGCGTCTATGGCGGGCTTTGGGTGGGCAAAAACTCGCGCATCGCCAACCTCAACGGCTATCGCAAGCAGGCGGTCGACTACTTGCGGGAGTTGGGGGTACCGGTGCTGCGCTGGCCGGGCGGCTGCTTCGCCGACGACTACCACTGGCGCGACGGCATCGGGCCGCCGGCGCAGCGCCCCAAGCGGGTCAACCTCCACTGGGGCGGGTACGTGGAAGACAACAGCTTCGGGACCCACGAGTTCATCGGGCTTTGCCGGCTGCTCGGCGCCGAGCCGTATCTGGCCGGCAACGTGGGCAGCGGCGCCCCCGAGGAGCTGCGCAACTGGGTTGAGTACTGCAACATGCCCGCGGGCAGCACGCTGGCCGAGGAGCGCGCCCGGAACGGCTCGCCCGAGCCGTTCCGTGTGCGCTATTGGGGCATTGGCAACGAGAGCTGGGGATGCGGCGGCAACATGCGGCCCGAGGTCTACGCCGACCACTATCGCCGCTTCGCCGTCTACGTGCGCGAATTCGGCGGCACCAAACCCGTTTTGATTGCCAGCGGGCCCTCGGGCAACGACATGCGCTGGTCCCGCGGCTTCCTCGATGGGCTCGCCGGCGGTCTGCCCCATGGCTGGGCGATGCACTACTACACCGGGGGGCTTGATCCGGCCACCAGTTTCACCGTCGAGCACATGAACGAACAGTTCGCGCTGTACGCCCGGGTCGAGGAAGCGATCATCGCCCAGCGCTCGCTGCTCGACAGCTATCGCAACGGTCGCAACGTCGGCCTGATGGTCGACGAATGGGGCGTCTGGGACCGCATCCCACCCGCGGACGAGAAGGCCTACGGCAAGCTCTGGCAGCAGAGCACCCTGCGCAGTGCGGTGGCCGCCGGCCTGGGGCTCAACATCTTCAACCGCCACGCCGACAAACTCCTCATGTGCAACCTCGCGCAAATGGTGAACGTGCTGCAGGCCCTGCTGCTGACCGACGGGCCGGAGGGCGAGCGCTGCATTCGCACCACGACGTATCATGCTTTCGCGCTGTTCAAGCCGCATCGCGGCCGGACGGCGGTCAAGGTCGAGACCCAGGATGCCTCGCCGCTGCCGCTTTCCGTCTCGGCGTCCCGAGACCCGACAAGCCTGGTGATCACGTTCGTGAATCCGCGGGCGGATGCCGACCTCGACCTGGACTGCACGCTGCGCGGCAGCACGGCGCGCAGCGCCAGCGCCCAGATCCTGCACGACGCCGACTGGAACGCGTGCAACACTTTCGAGGCTCCCGACCGCGTGGCGCCGCGCAACCATCCCGTACAGGTGGAGGGAACGCGCCTGCACCTGGAGCTGCCGCGGCTGGCGCTGGCCACGGTCACGCTGCAGCTCGCGGGAGCGGAAAGATGAGGCTTGCCTAGATCATGCTCCTCGAACGCCTGCGCGAGCAGGTGCTGGATGCCAACCTCGAGCTGGTGCGCAGGGGCCTGGTGCTCTACACCTTCGGGAATGCCAGCGGGATGGCGCGCGCCGAGGGCCTGGTGGTCATCAAGCCGAGCGGCGTGCCCTATGCGGACCTGCGCCCGGAGCACCTGGTGGTGACCGACCTGGCCGGGCGGATCGTCGAAGGCCAACTGCGGCCCTCTTCCGATCTGCCGACCCATCTCGTCCTCTACCAGGCATTTCCCGGCATCGGCGGCATCGCCCACACCCACTCCGAGTACGCGACGGCGTGGGCGCAGGCGCGCCGGCCGATTCCGTGCCTGGGCACCACCCACGCCGACTCCTTTTACGGCCCGGTGCCGGTGACCGAGCCCTTGCGCCCCGACGAAATCGCCGGCGACTACGAAAAGAACACGGGCGAGGCGATGGTGCGCGCCTTCGCGGGGCAGGACGCCGCCGCGGTCCCGGCGGTGCTGGTCGCCCACCATGGACCGTTCGCCTGGGGGCCCGATCCGGCGGCGGCGGCGCATAACGCCGTCCTCCTGGAGGCGGTGGCCCGCATGGCGTGGCTCACGCTCTCGATCAACCCTGGCGCCGGCGCCATCAGCCAGGCGCTCCACGACAAGCACTACCTGCGCAAACACGGCGCGGGTGCTTACTACGGACAAACGAGGAAGGACGCATGATGCCGTCATTGGGCGCGTTGGCTGTCGCCAGGCTGGTGACGCTGTCCACGGTCGATCTGGTGATCATCACTTTCTATTTCGTGCTCGTCCTGACGATTGGCTGGTACCTCAGGGGCATGTCCAAGACCGGCGAGGACTTCTTCCTGGCCGGCCGCGAGATGACGGCGTGGATCGCCGGCCTCAGCTTCCTCTCCGCCAACCTGGGGGCGCTCGAGCTGATGGGCTGGGCGGCCGCGGCCTACCAGTACGGCATTCTCGCCATCGCACTGGTACTGGATCGGCGCCATCCCCGCCGATGCTCTTCCTCGGCCTGGTGATGATGCCGTTCTACTACATTTCCAAGACCCACTCCGTTCCCGGCTACCTCAAGCTGCGCTATCGGCGAGTCGAGCCGCGTGCTGTCGGCCGTCTCCTTCGCTTTCATGACGGTGCTGATGAGCGGCATCAACATGTATTCGATGGCGCTGGTCATGAAGGTGGTGCTGGGCTGGGACATCCACTTCAGCATCTGGGTCTCGTCGCTGACGGTGGCGGTTTATGTGGCGCTCGGCGGGCTGCGCTCGGCCATCTTCAACGAGGTGCTGCAGTTCGTTCTGATCTGGGCTGGGCGCCCTGCTGATCCCCATCCTCGGGCCTGATCGAGGCCGGCGGCTGGAGCAAGCTGACAGCAGCAGCATCACCGCGCAACTGCCTCCGGCGAGTACACGCACGCTGTGGCGCACGCTGGGCTCCTTCAGCGACAACCCGATGGGCATTCACTGGACCGGCATCGTCTTCGGCCTCGGCTGCGGTGATCTCGTTCGGCTACTGGACCACCGACTTCCTCGTGGTGCAGCGCGTGCTGGCCGCCAAGGACCTGCGCTCGGCGAAGATGGCCCCCATCATCGGCGCCGCCTTCAAGATGATGGTGCCGTTCATCGTGATCCTGCCCGGCCTGCTGGGGCTGGCGCTGCTGCCGATGAAGCTGATCGGCGGAGGCGCAGGCGGTCGCCACGCGGCGGCCACAGCTACAACGAAGTGCTGCCGCTGATGCTGGCGCGCTACTGCGGCCCCGGGCCTGCTGGGCCTCGGCATCACCGCGCTGATTGCGGGCTTCATGTCCGGCATGGCCGGCAACGTCAGCGCCTTCGCCACGGTCTGGACCTACGACATCTACCGCGCGCTGATCAACAAGGACGCCACCGACGCGCACTACGTCAGCATGGGCCGCTGGTGCACGGTCCTGGGCGTGCTGATCAGCATCGGCACGGCCTACCTGGTGATGCAGTTCAAGAGCATCATGGACTACGTGCAGGCGCTGTTCAGCTTCTTCATCGCGCCGCTGTTCGGCACGGTGCTGCTCGGCATGCTGTGGAAGCGCGCCACGCCCGCGGGCGGCTTCTGGGGCCTGCTGGCCGGCACCGCTCTCCTCGATCGGCATGTGGGCCTGGGTGAAGCTGGATCCCAGCGCGCTCGCCGGTACATCGCGCTTTCGCCGCTACGCCAAAGACATGGCGGAAAACATGTACCGCGCCCTGTGGTCCTGGATCATCTGCGTGGTGGTGACCGTGATCGTCAGCCTACTGACCCAGCCCAAGCCCGACAGCGAGCTGGCGGGCCTGGTCTACGGCGTGCACCGAATTCCCTCGCGAGGCCACCTGCCGCTTGTACCAGCGGCCGATCTTCTGGGCGGTGGTGGTGGCGATCGTCTTCGTCGTCCTGAACATTATGTTCTGGTAAGGCGAACGCGATGGCAAACATGCGCGAAGGCGGTATTTCCATCTGGTTTTTCATCGGGATCGCGCTGCTCGTGAATGGCGTGCTGATCCTCGGGGCGGGTCTGTACGAGCTGTTGCGTCCGCCGGACACCCGGTCGTGCTGTTTTACCTGCACGCCAGCATCTGGTGGGGAGCGTTGCTGCTGGCGCTCGGGGTGCTTTATTCGGTCCACTTCGCGCCGCGGCGGCACTCGTAATCGCCGCCAGGGAGCGGCCTATGGCAGACAAGAAGATGACGTTCGGCCTGATCGTCGGGAACCGCGGGTTCTTCCCCGACCACCTGGCGCAGAGCGGCCGCGAAGAGATGATCCGGGTGCTGCAGACGGCCGGGCATCGAGGTCGTCGTGCTCGAGCCCGGAGGAGACCAAGCACGGCGCGGTGGAGACGCGCGAGGAGGCCGCGGCGCTGCGCCGACGCTGTTCCGCCGGCAGCGCGAGCAGCATCGACGGCGTCATCGTCACGCTGCCGAACTTCGGCGACGAGCGCGCCATCGCCGACACGCTGCGCCTGGCCGGCCTGAACGTGCCGGTGCTGGTCCAGGCCACGCCCGACACGCCGCGCGAAGATGACCATCGCGACCGCCGCGACAGCTTCTGCGGCAAGATGTCGGCCTGCAACAACCTGCAGCAGTACGGCATCCCGTACTCGCTGACCACGCTGCACACCGAGGCGCCCGGACTCGCCGGAGTTCGCGCAGCGACCTGGAGTGGTTCGCCGGCGGTCTGCCGCGTGGTGAACGGCCTGCGCAACCTGCGCGTCGGCGCCATCGGCGCGCGGCCGGCGGCGTTCAACACCGTGCGCTACAGCGAGAAGATCCTGGAAGCCAGCGGCATCTCGGTCGAGACCGCTCGACCTTTCGGAGATCCTCGGGCGCATCGGCCGCATGAAGGACGACGACGCGGCCGTGCAGGCCAAGCTGGCGGCGATCACGGACGTACGTCGCCGACCAGCGACGTGCCGCCGGCCGCGCTGCTGAAGATGGCCAAGCTCGGCGCGGTCATCGATCGGCTGGATGCAGGACACCGACGTGCACGATCAGCGCCGTGCAGTGCTGGACCTCGATCGAGGAGTACTTCGGCGTGGTGCCCTGCACGCGTCATGAGCATGATGAGCAACGAGCTGATGTCCAGCGCCTGCGAGGTGGACATCTGCGGCGCGCTCGGCATGCACGCGCTGCAGCTGGCCTCGGAGACGCCCAGCGCGCTGCTCGACTGGAACAACAACTACGGCGACGACCCCGACAAGGCCGTCTGCTTCCACTGCAGCAACCTGCCCAAGCACTTCTTCGAGGACGTGACGATGGACTACCAGGAGATCATCGCCGGCACGGTGGGCAAGCGAGAACACCTTCGGCACCTGCGTGGGCCGCGTGAAGGCCGGCCCGATGACCTTCGCGCGCTTCTCCACCGACGACGCGCACCGGGCAGATCCGCGGCTACGTGGGCGAGGGGCGGTTCACCGACGATCCGCTGGAGACCTTCGGCGGCGCCGGCGTGGTGGAGATCCCGAGCCTGCAGAGCCTGCTGCGCTACATCTGCGAGAAGGGCTTCGAGCACCACGTCGCGGCCAATCTCTCGCCGCGTCGCCGCGCCGGTCCACGAAGCGGCCACGAACTACCTCGGCTGGGACATGTACTGGCACGACGGCACGCCGGGAGGCGGCTCGATGGCGATCGTCGCGGGAGTGGATTTCGGCACGCTGAGCGTGCGCGTGTCGATCGTCGACAGCGAGCGCGGGCGGCTGGGCTCCGGCGTGGCCGAGTACCCGCTGCACCGCAAGCAGGAAGACCCCGACCACGCCACGCAGAGCCACGCCGACCACATGCGGCGCTCTGGCGGCGGCCACGCGCGCGCGCGGTCGAGGACGCCGGGCGTCGCGGGCGAGCAAGTCGAGGCCATGGCGCTCGACACCACCGGCTCGAGCGTCATCCCCGTGGGCGAGGGCCTCGAGCCGCTCGACGACTACTACCTCTGGTGCGACCACCGCGCCTGGCACGAAGCGGCGCGAGATCACCGCGGCCGCGCAGCGCGACGGGCCTCGCAGGCCATCGAGTGGTGCGGCGGCGTCTACTCCTCGGAGTGGGGCTTCTCGAAGCTGCTGCACTGGCTGCGCCACAACCCGGAGAAGCGCGCCGAGTTCGTGACGCGCGCTTCGAGCACTGCGACATGGTGGCCGCCGTGCTGTGCGGCATCACCGATCCCGGCCAGGTCCCGCGCAGCGTCTGCGCCATGGGCCACAAGTGGATGTGGAACGCGGCGCTGGGCGGCCTGCCGCCCGAGGAGTTCCTGGCCGCGGTCGATCCGCTGCTCGCCGGCGTGCGCGACAAGCTGCGACGGCCGCTACGCGACCTCCGACCAGCTCGCCGGGCACGCTGTCGCCCGAGTGGGCGCAGCAAGCTCGGGTCTGCGCGCCGGCATCCCGATTCCGGTCGGCGCCTTCGACGCGCACTGGGACGCCATCGGCGCCGGCGTGCCGCACCGGCGACGTGGTCAACGTCATCGGCACCTCGACCTGCATCATCGGCCATCAGCGACCGCGGACGAGCTCATGCCCGGGCGTCTGCGGCGTGGTGCCGGGCTCGGTCCACCCGCGGCTGCACCGGCATCGAAGCCGGGCTCTCGGCCACGGGCGACATCTTCGACGCCATCGCCCGCCGCGCCGGCACGACGTCGCCGCGCTGTCGCCGCGGCCTGGAGAGCTACCGCGCCGGCCAGACCGGCCTGCTCCGCCTCACCTGGGACAACGGCGACCGCACCGTGCTGGTCAACCCCGAACTGCGGCGGCGTCACGCTCGGCTGGAACCTGACGCACACGGCGCAGGACGAGCTGTTCGCCGCCATCGAGGGCACGGCGCTTCCACACCCGCGTCATCCTCGAGCGGATGGAGGAGCACGGCGTGCCGATCCGCCGCGTCATCAACGCGCGGCGGCATCCCGCAGAAGAACGAGGTGCTGAACCGGGTGTACGCCAACGTCCTGAACAAGCCGGTGCTGGTGCCGACAGAGCGAGGTCACGAGCCTGGGCTCGGCCATCTTCGCTTTCCTCGCCGCCGGCACGTTCAAGACGGTCGAGGAGGCGCAGGAGAAGCTCTGCCCGCCCTTCCAGGTGTACGAGCCGCAGCCGGCGGAGCAGGCGGTGTACGACGCGCTGTTCCCGCTGTACCGGAAGCTTTACTTCGAATTCGGCGAGCCCGGGCGGGGAACTTTCGGCGAGATTCTTCCGCCCTCATCCGCACGGCGGAGGCCGTCAACGCGGACAAAGCGGCACGTGCAGCGGCCTTTCCTGATTGATCATTCTCCAGTTAGGGACTCCGCGACGCGCCCAACGGAGGACGCGGCAATCGATATCCAGGTGCAGTGTGCGGCCGTCCTGTTTGACCTGGACGGCGTCCTGATTGACTCCACGCGGGCGGTCGCCCGGGTGTGGCGGCGCTGGGCGGAAGAGCGCGGCTTCGACCCCACGCACGTCGCGCACATCGCGCAAGGCAGGCCGAGTATCGCCACGATTCGCGAACTGCTTCCCCAGGCTGACCACGCGGCCGAAAACCTCATCGTCGAGCGGCGCGAGATGGAAGACCTGGAAGGCGTAGTGGCATGTGCCGGCGCCCGCGAACTGCTGGCGGTGTTGCCCGCGGAGCGCTGGGCCCTGGTCACGTCGTCCACCCGGGCGTTGGCCGAAGTGCGCTTGCGGGCCGCCGGACTCGCTCTGCCGCAGCGGGTCGTGACCGGCAGCGACGTTTCCCAGGGAAAGCCGCATCCGGAGCCGTTTTTGAAGGCGGCAGGGATGCTGGGAGTTGCGGCGGCCGAGTGCCTGGTGGTCGAAGACACGCCTGCCGGCATTCAAGCCGGGAAGGCCGCCGGGGCGCGCGTGCTGGCGCTGCGCACCACCATGGCGCAGGCGGTGCTGCAGGCGGCAGGGCCGGACTGGATTGCCGGCAACTGCGTCGCCATCCGGCTGGCGGATCAGGCCGCGGGCCGGCTCCGGCTACTCATCCGGGCAAGAGCGGCGGATTCAACACTCTGATGGGGCTGAAGCGGGCGGGTGAAGCAGGGGACTGCTGAACCGGGAAGGCGCCGCCGGGGGGGGCGGACTATTCCCGGTACACCCCCATGCAGTCCTTGCCCCAGTTGCCCTCGGGCGTTTCCACCACGAGATAGTAGAAACCTTTGGTCACCGAGCGGCTGTTCAAGAACTGCTTTGCGCTCTCCGCGGTGGGCGCCGTCCAAACCTCGTACGTGCTCTGCATGCCCGACTGCCCGATCTTCTTGAAGATCTCCTTGCGCACCACGCGTTCGCCGCCCGGCGCCTTCCACACTTTGCCGAAAAGGAAGTCAGCAATGGTCACTTTTCGCCCTCGCGAATCCAACGTCGGATTCCGCACCGACGTAGAGGCCGCAGGCCGCAGCCTGAGGCGGGCCGGCGACGGCCGGCGTGCTCATGGCCACCCGGCGCCGGCCTATAGCTGAGAGTAATCAAACCCCGGGCACTTGCCGAACTTCACCCGCGGCCCGGCGTTGAACGTGTGTCCGCACTTGGTGCAGTTCCAGTTGCTGAAGGCGTTCGGGTTCGACTTCAGCATCATCTTGCCGATGTTGTTGATGCGTTGGGCGGTCGCACACTTGGGACAGTCGAAGTACATCTCTCCCAGCTGCTCGGCATTGCGGTTGACCTCTTCTGAACTCGCCGTGATGACGCGATACCCGCCGCCGCTGCCCGAGGAGGACTCGGTTTTTTCTTTCTCACGCGAGAAGAGCTTAGAGAACAGTCCCATGGCCTGCTCCGTTTCCGGGCCATCATGGCCCACCGGCCGGACGCTTCCGCCGCGGCCGCAGTCGGGATCCCGAAGAGAAGCCTATATGCCCGCTGGGGATTGGCAGTGAGACCAATCACAGGGCTGCGTGACCTCCCCGTGGGAGCTGTCAGCCACGCGCCTTGCGGGCGGGCGCCCGGGCCGATCCCAGCGCCCGGACCGCCTGCTGCAAGGCAGGGTGACGCTGCAGGCGCCGCAGATAATCGGTTTCCTCGGGAGCCGCCTTGGCGCGAATGACCCGCACCAGCGCCTGTTTCTGGGCCGGGGTCCAGCGTTTCAGCTCGGGCAGCAGGCCCAGGACCACGGCGAAGTTCGCAAAGGCCGTCTGCTCCGCCGCCGTCCCGTGCTTCGGGTCGACGTGCAGAAGCTGCGCCAGCCTGGCTGACGCGCTCCGCCGCATCGCGCCGGCATCGCCATTGAAGTCCGCGGCCATCCGCCGTTGCACGGCGAGCCCAAGGTGGCGCGTCGAGAACGTGTCCCAGCGCCCCGGCGGCGCGGCTCCGAATTCGTAAAACACGTGGCCGGCGGCCAGCCGACGCAGGGTGCGCGGGGAAGTACGATGCGCCGCGTCGGCGGCCATCCTGGCTTCTTCGCGCCGGGCCAGCGCCAGCAGCTCCGGGCGGCCCGGGCGAAACCCGAGCTTGCGATAGAACCAGAACGCCCCCGATTGGATGGCTTCTTCATTGCCGTGTCCGAGCTGATAGGGGTAGACCGAGATGCAGGTGATGCCCGTGAGCTGGTGCAGCAGGTGGATCGCTTTTGAATAAATCCACGCGGTCTCCCCATCGCGGTAGGCGTAGAAGGTGTTGAATCCGACTTCCATCCAGTCGAAGAGCGAAATGCCCTCGATGTAGTTGATGGGCACGCCGTTCTTCAGGGAAAGCCCGGCATGATAGGCGCGCAGGGGCAGGCGCCGGTCGGGCGGCAGGCCCCAGAGGAAGATCTGGACTCCCCGCCCCACGTCGGCTTGATAGACGTGCGCCGCATCGCCCCGCGTCGTCCCATAGAGCTCGCGGTAGCGCACCGTGACCGCCTCGCGCACCATGTCCAGGACAGTCTCGCCCGCGCGCGGCGTCATTCGGCGCCAAGGCAGCGGAGGCGAGCCGAGTTCCGCGGAGAGCGAAACCTGGTTGCGGCGAATCAGGGGGGCGTCGTGGCAGAACATCCGCCGCACGCGCCGTCGCGCGAAGGTCCGGCTGGCGGCAGAACTTCCCAGCTCCCAGCGCAAGGTGACGCCGAGTCCGTCGTAAATCTCCGTCTTCTCCGGCATGGAAGCGGGAAGCCGCTCCAGGCGCTCGAGGAGCCATGGCAGTTCACGCCCCGCTCCCGCGGCGCCGGCCAGCCAGCCCAGGTAGGGCGTGTCCGCTTCCACCAGGGCATCGTCGTCGAGGAGTGGGAGAAAGCGCGGCAGGCTAGCCGCCATCCGCTTCGCCTGCTCCTCCGGCTCCCACTCGGCGCTGACTTGCCGGGGATAACGCCGCACCAGCCAGCGAGCTACCTCGTAGGTGAAGGTGTCAGTGAGGGCGGTGCCGGCGACTCCCGAAAACTCCTCGGAGGCAAACAGGTCCATGGCGGCGCCCGCCGCGCGCAGCCGCTCGACCTCGCGCGGAATCCCGGCCAGCAGCCGCTCGGCGAGCCGTGCGACCGTGGGGCTGTGCGGAAACGCGCGCAGAAACAGCAGCGCATCGTGGAAGCGGGTGAGCGATGCGAGGTCGAGAAAGCGGCAGGGGTCCGCTTCGCCCAGCAGGCGCGCGACGCGCTTTCCGCCGCCCAGACCG
Source organism: Terriglobia bacterium (assembly GCA_963739375.1). Taxonomy (GTDB): domain Bacteria; phylum Acidobacteriota; class Terriglobia; order Terriglobales; family Acidobacteriaceae; genus CAVUAF01. Next base: position 117,028 of record CAVUAF010000024.1, on the reverse strand, counting down.
TAAAGTCGCCGGGCCGCCTCCAGGCGCGTCAGCACCACAGCCGGGCTGATGGGCAATGCTGCCTCCGTCACCTCAGAAAGACGCACCCCGCCTCGCAGACCAGAGGGTGGGCAGGATTATACGCACCGGCCCGCGCCGGGAGTCGTTGATGGTCCGGCGGTGCGGGCGCGTCGCCGCCCGCGTCTCCCCGCGTGTCCCGCTTTCACAGGAATTTCATCCTGCGTTAACCGCCCATTAACGTTCTCGCGCTACAGATAAGGCGAGGAACACCCCATGATTCGCCGCTGCGCAAGCCGCAAGGGACGTCGTCTCTCCGGAGATGCCGCATGACCGCCGCCGCGCTCAGCAGCACGCCGCTGCCGGCGGTGGCTCCGGTGCTGGACCTGACCATGGAAGCTTGCGGCCTGGCGCAGGCGGCCGTCACGGCTGCCGGGCTGGTCCTGGGCAGCGGCTCCCGGGAGGCCTTGCACCAGGTCCGCGAGCACGAGGAACGGCTCGATGAACTGGATCGGGAGATTGATGGCCGGGTCGCCAGCGAGGTGATCCAGGCGACGCCGAAAGAGGTCCGGCAACTGCTCGCCTGCATGAAGCTGATGGTCGATTTCGAGCGCATCGGCGACTTGGTGCTGAGCTTCGCGGAGCGGGCCGGCATCGTGCACCCGCGCGTGGAGATGGACGATGTAACGCAACTGACGCAGATGGGATGCGCGTTGGAGTACATGCTGCGCCAGGTAAGTGAGGCGTTCGCCAGTCGCGACATTGATACCGCGCTCCACGTGCTGCGGCTCGACGCTGAACTCGACCGCCTCCGCAACATGATTGTCATCCGCCACACCGAGGCCCCCGACGCCATCCGCGGGGTGGAGAGTCTGCACGTCCTGTTCATGGCCCAGGCGCTGGAACGCGCGGGCGACCACACCAAGAACGCGGCCGAGGAAATCTGTCACCTGGTCAGCGGCCAGACGGTCCGCCACCTCCTCCGCCTGCGCGACCGCCCCGTCGAGCAGATGTTCCTGGAATGGCTGTTGGAGCAACACGCGCGGAAATCCCACCGTGCCTAGCGATCGCGGGCGGGACTTTTACCGGATTTTCACGCCGTCGTAACACTCCTTTAATGCGGCCGCTCTACAACGGCTTGGACGTCTGACGGAGGAAACACCCTTGAAGCGAACCCTCGCACTGCTGCTCTTGACCGTTCTGCTGACCCTCGCCGGGGCGGCCGAAAACTTGAACGGCGCCGGCGCCACCTTCCCCTATCCGATTTATTCCAAGTGGTTCGACGAGTACCATAAGCAGCACCCGAACGTGGAGATCAACTACCAGTCCATCGGCAGCGGCGGCGGGATTCGCCAGCTGCTCTCCGGCACGGTGGACTTCGGCGCCAGCGACGGCCCCATGACCGACCAGCAGCTGGGCGAGGCCAAGACCCGCATCCTGCATATTCCGACCGTGCTGGGTTCGGTGGTGCCGGCGTACAACGTTCCTGGCGTGCGAGGCGAAATCAAGTTCACCCCCGAGATTCTGGCCGGGGCCTTCCTCGGCCGCATTACCAGCTGGAACGATCCCGCCATCGTCAAGGCGAATCCCGGCGTCAACCTGCCTGCCCAGCCCATCGTCATCCTGCATCGCTCCGATGGCAGCGGAACCACGTTTATCTGGACCGACTATCTCTCCAAGATCAGCGACGACTGGAAGAACTCGGCCGGGAAGGCCACTTCGGTGAAGTGGCCCGTGGGCTTGGGCGCCAAGGGCAACGAGGGCGTGGCCGGGATGATTCGCCAGATGGAAGGTGCGCTGGGCTATGTGGAATTGATCTACGCGGTGCAGAACAACATCACCTACGGTTCGGTCAGGAACGCCGCTGGCGTCTTCGTCAAGGCCAGCCTGGAGAGCACCACGGCGGCCGCCGCGTCGGTCACCAACATGCCCGCGGACTATCGCGTCTCCATCACCAATCCCCCGGGCAAGGACGCGTACCCGATCGCCAGCTTCACCTGGCTGCTGGTCCCGCAGACCTGGCAGGACAAGGCCAAGAAGGCGACTTTCGTGGATTTCCTCACCTGGATGCTGGACTCGGGTCAGCAAATGACTCAGCAGCTTACCTACGCGCCGCTTCCGGCGCAGGTGGTAACCCGCCTGCGCGTCACCATCAAGCAGATCCAGTAGCCGGGGGCAGTCTGCGGCACACAACGCGATCAAGACAGGGAGACAAGAGGCGATGAGACAACTCAGCAGGGTGTTCGTGATCCTGGCCCTTTGCACCAGCCTGACGGCGCAGACGGCACCCGCGTCGAAGAGCGGCAGCCGCAAGGCGCCCCCCCGCAAGACCACAACCAAGACGGCAGCCCCGAAGCCGGCGGCTCCGCCTCCGGCCGCCGGCGCGAGCCGGGCGCTGGCGGACGAGCTGCGGGCGATGCGCGAGACCCTCGCGCAACAGCAGCAGCAAATCCAGAGGCTGGCGCAGGACCTGCAGGACACCCGCCAGGCGCTGCAGCAGAGCCAGGTGAGCGCCGAGCGTGCGCAGTCCGCCGCCGGCGCGGCGCAAGACGCCGTGACCGGCGCGGCGCGGAAGGCCGACGAGGCGCAGACGGCCACGGTCGCGCTCAAGGCCGACGTCGGCGATCTGAAGGCGAATGCCACCAACGCCGCACTCGCGCTCCAGGATGAGCAGAAGCGCGTCACGGAGATGGTCGAAAGCCCGCTCACCCTCCACTACAAGGGCATCACCATCACGCCGGGCGGCTTCCTCGCGGCGGAGACGGTGTGGCGCCAACACGGCATGGCCTCCGACGTCAACACCCCGTTCGGCGCCATTCCCTTTGCCGGGGCCGGCGCGCAGAGCCTCTCCGAGTTCTTCGGCTCCGGTCGGCAGTCCCGCATCGCCATCCTCGCCGAGGGCAAGCTCGCCAAGATGAAGCTGACGGGCTACTACGAAATGGATTGGCTCTCCGCCGGTGTCACCTCCAACAACAATCAGAGCAACAGCTATACCAACCGGCAGCGCCAGCTCTGGGCACAGGCCGCGCTGAGCAACGGCTGGAGCTTTACCGGCGGCCAGATGTGGAGCTTGGTGACCGAGACCCGGAACGGTCTCGACAACCGCAGCGAAACGCTGCCCAGCACGATTGACGCGCAGTACCACGTCGGTTTCAGCTGGACCCGCCAGTTTGGCTTCCGCGTGGTCAAGAACTTCAACAACAAGGTCTGGCTCGGTTTCTCGCTCGAGAATCCGCAGACGCTGATGACCGCGCACGGCAACCTGAACAACTTCACCTTCGGCAATGCCGGCACCGGCGGCGGCCTGTACAACCCCACCGCGAATTATTCCTTCAACGTCTCGCCCGACTACGTGCTCAAGGCTGCCTTCCAGCCCAAGTACGGCCACTATGAAATCTTCGGCGTGATCAGCCCGCTGCGCGACCGCGTGTATCCCAACGCAACCGCGACTCCGGCCTCGGCCGCGGGCGCCTTCAATGACACCAAAATCGGCGGCGGCATCGGCGCCAACGCGCGCTGGCTGGTGTACAAAAAGCACATCGAGTTCGCCCTGCACGCCCTCGGCGGCGACGGCGTCGGCCGCTACGGCACTTCGACGCTTCCCGACGCCACCGTGCGGCCCGACGGCACCCTGGCGCTGTTGCACTCGTACCAGGGACTCGGCACGCTCGAGTTCCACCACCCCAGGTTCGACGTGTACTTCAACGGCGGCACCGAACACGTTTCGCGCTACTACCAGTTGCGTGCGGGCGCCGTGCCGGTGGGGTACGGTTCGCCGCTCTTCAACAACTCCGGTTGCCTGGTCGAGGCCGTGCCCGGCGGTGGGAACGGCTTCACGCCGGGAAGTCCCGCGAACTGCAACGGCGACATTCGCAACGTCATCGAGTACACGGCCGGCTTCTACATCAAGTTTTACAACGGACCGAAGGGGCGGCTGCAGTGGGGACCGCAATACTCGCACGTCACCCGCAACACCTGGAGCGGCGTGGGCGGCGGTCCGCAGGCGACGCAGAACATGATCTTCACGGGCCTCCGGTACTACTTGCCGTAACCGCCCGACTCGCTTCTCTTGACCACCCTCGCTTCCGCTCCCTCGGCATTTCGTCCGGGGGAGCGGCTTTTTTTCCCCGTCGGCGATTGCCTCCGGTCGTCATTTAACAGTCCTTTAACAATGTTCTAGTACGGTGCTGGATGATGGATGCTCCGATCCTCCAGCCACCCCGCCCGGCCGATGTTGCGCGGCTCCCGGCGGCGCTTCCGCGGCCCGAGCCGGTCATCCGGCTCCATCTGGCGCAGCGGCCCACGGGGCGGGCTGGAGATGCGGTTTTCCGCGTTGGCGTGGGAGCCTGCGCCATCTCCATCATCGCCGTTGTCGCCCTCATTCTTGCCGAACTCCTGCTTCACTCCGACGAGTCGCTGCGCGCCTTCGGGCTGCGCTTTTTCATTGGCCGGGATTGGGACCCCGTAGCCGGCGAATTCGGCGCCCTGCCCTTCATCTACGGCACCGTCGTTTCCTCGCTGCTGGCCCTGGTGCTGGCGGTCCCGCTGGCCTTGGGGGTGGCGGTGTTTACCACCGAAATGTGCCCCCGCGGGCTGCGCGCCCTGCTCTCGTTCCTGGTCGAACTGCTGGCCGCGATTCCCAGCGTCATCTATGGCCTATGGGGCATCTTTGTCCTGGCGCCGTTGCTGCGCTCGACGGTGCAGCCGTGGCTGGCGCGGTACCTGGGCTGGACGGGATTGTTCGGCGGGCCGGCCTACGGGATTGGCATGCTGGCCGCCGGCGTCATCCTGGCCATCATGGTGATTCCCAGCATCGCCGCCATCAGCCGCGAGGTGATGATGGCCGTACCCCAGCCGCAGCGCGAGGCGGTGCTGGCCCTGGGCGCCACGCGCTGGGAGATGATTCGCCTCGCCGTCCTGCGCAACGCGCGCGCCGGCATCTTCGGGGCGGTGATTCTGGGCCTCGGCCGCGCCCTCGGCGAGACCATGGCCGTCACCATGGTGATCGGCAACCGCCCGGAGATCGCCAGGTCGCTGTTCGCACCCGGCTACACCCTGGCGAGTGTCATCGCCAACGAGTTCAGCGAAGCCTCCGGCACTTTGTACCTCAGTGCGCTGGTGGAAATCGGACTCGCCCTTTTCCTCGTCACCATGGTGGTGAATACGCTGGCGCGGCTGCTGGTGTGGAGCGTCACGCGCGGCATGCCGGCGAGGGTGCATGTCTGAAGCCCTCACGCGCGGCCCGGGACAGATTCCCGACATCAGTTGGCGGCGCCGGCTGGCGGACGTGCTGGCCCGCGCCTTGGCGGCCTCGGCCGCCGTCCTGGTGCTTGCCCCCCTGGTCGCGATCTTCGGCTACCTGCTCTATCGGGGTGCAGGCGCCCTGAGTCTCTCCTTCCTGACGCAGACGCCGAAGCCGGTGGGCGAGGCGGGTGGAGGCATGGCCAACGCCATCGTGGGCTCCGGCATCATCCTGCTGGTCGCCAGCGCCCTGGGTGTGCCGCTCGGCATTGGTGCGGGAGTTTACCTGGTCGAATTTGGACGCAACCGGATGGGCAACGTGGTCCGCTTCACCGCCGACGTCCTGAACGGCGTACCCTCGATTGTCATCGGCATCGTTGCCTACTCGCTGGTGGTGGTGCCGCAGAAGCACTTTTCGGCGTTTGCCGGCGGCGTGGCCCTCGGCATCATGATGATTCCCACCGTGACCCGCTCCACCGAGGAGATCCTGCTCATGGTGCCGCAGGCGGTGCGCGAAGCGGCGCTCGGGCTCGGCATCCCGCAGTGGCGGGCCACCATTTCCGTCACCCTGCGCACCGCCAGCGCGGGCGTTATCACCGGGGTGATGCTGGCCTTTGCGCGCGTCGCCGGCGAGACCGCCCCCCTGCTGTTCACGGCCTTTGGCAACCAGTTCTGGAATCTGAAGCCCGACCGGCCCACCGCCGCCCTGCCGCTCCAGATCTTCGTCTATGCCATCTCTCCCTTCGACGAATGGCACCGCCAGGCGTGGGCGGGCGCCCTCGTGCTCATCATTCTGATCGTCGGCACCGTGAGCGTGGTGCGCCTGGTCGCAGCCCGCGGCATGATGCAAGGAGCTGCCTGACGTGGGCGTGGAGATCAGTGTCCGCGGCCTCAATGCCTGGTTCGGCAGCAACCAGGCCCTGCACGACATCAACCTCGATGTCGCCGCCAACCACGCCACCGCCATCATTGGCCCCTCGGGCTGCGGTAAATCCACCTTCATCCGCTGCCTCAACCGCATGCACGAGACCGTCCCCGAAGCCCGCGTGGCCGGCCAGGTGCGGGTGGGCGCCATGGAGGTGTACGGCAACGGCTCGGCCCCGGTGCAGGTGCGCCGCAGTCTGGGCATGGTGTTCCAGAAGCCGAATCCGTTTCCCACCATGTCGATTTACGACAACGTGGCCGCCGGCCTCAAGCTCAACGGCATCCGCGATCGCCGCACGCTGGATGCCGTGGTCGAGCGTTCGCTGCGCCAGGCCGCCTTGTGGGACGAGGTCAAAGACGAGCTGAAGAAAAAATCTGGCGCCAGTCTTTCCGGCGGCCAGCAGCAGCGCTTGTGCATCGCGCGCGCCCTGGCGGTGGAACCCCTGGTCATGCTGATGGACGAGCCCGCCTCCGCCCTCGATCCCATTTCCACCGCCAAGATCGAGGAGCTCATTTTCCAGCTCAAGGAGCATTACACTATCGTGATCGTCACCCACAACATGCAGCAGGCGGCGCGGGTGGCGGAGTTTACCGGCTTCTTCCTGATGGGCCGCCTGGTGGAATTCGACAAGACCGAGAAAATCTTCACCACCCCGTCCGACAAGCGGACCGAGGACTACATCACCGGCAGGTTTGGATAATGCGCACTCGCTTTCACCAGGGACTTGACGAACTGCACGAAAAGCTCCTCACCATGGCCGGCATGGCCGAGCAGGCGGTGGAGTTGGCGACGCAGGCCTATCGCGATCGCAACCTCAAACTCTGCCACACGGTGCTCGATGCCGAGCCCGCCATCAACGCCATCGAGCGCGAAATCGACGAGCTGGCCATCGATTTGCTCGCCATGCAGCAGCCCATGGCGGTCGATCTGCGCTTCATCACCGCCGTCATGAAGATCAACGCCGATCTGGAACGCATCGGCGACCAGGCGGTCAACATCGTGGAACGCGTCATCAAGCTGATCACCCTGCCGCAGGTGGACCTTCCCGTCGACGTCCCCCGCATGGCGGCCACTTCCGCCGGCATGATTCGCCGCGCCCTGGAAGCGTTCGTGGAAGGCAAGGCCGAATTGGCGGAAGCGGTATTGAAGATGGACGACATCGTGGACCGTATGAACGATGAGGCCTATGTCGTGTTAGCGGAGCTGATGCACAAGGACCCCAACCTCTTGCCGCAGGCCCTGGACGTCCTGCTGATCGCACGCAACCTGGAGCGGGTCGCCGACCACGCCACCAACATCGCCGAGGATGTGATTTATTGGATCCGCGGCGCCGACGTGCGCCATCATGCCGGCACCGGCGAGGATGTCGCCCCCAGTTAGTGCCTGCCGGCCAATCCCTGCGCCACAAGAAAAAGCGCCCGGCCCGCAGCGCGGACCGGGCGGAAGTTACGCGAGCAGCGGACTGCTCCTCGCGTAGCAAGAGAACTCAGAAGGTGTACTTCAGCGAAATCGTCTCCACGTTCGCGTGGAAGTCACGCGGAGCCGTCACCCTGAGCAAAGCCAGGCTGGGGATCTCGTCCTTCGAGTTGTAGTCGTAGTAGCTCCACTGGCCTCGGAACTGGACTCCCTTGGCGAAGTCAATGGCAACCCCCAGATTCGCCTTGTGCCAGTTGATGGCCTGGGGACCAAGGGGCTGGTCCGGGAACGGACCGTTGAAGACGCACCCCGTCGCCACCGACGCTCCGGGACAAGGAGTGATGGGGTTGCCCGCCAGAGGGGGCGAGTTGCCGTAGATATCGCCCACTACTTGGACGGGCAGGCCATTGTCGGCACGCAGCCAGTTGGAGTGGCCATTGTCGCCCGTGACCTCATAGCCCAGGTTAAAGGTAACGCGCTTGACCGGCTGGTAAAGAATGTTTGTATAGCCGGCGTTCGTGGTCTCCTGATAGTCCAGAAGCAAAGCGCGAGCGGTGGTAGCGTTATTGCAGGTCGCGGGAGCTGAAGTCGGAGCCGGGGAAGTGCCGGAGAACACGCCGGCGGTGGCGCTTATCGGCAAGCAGGCCCCCGCCTTGATGTTCTGGTCCAGCTTCGTCCACCCCAGGTCGAAGGTGAACTTCGAGTTGGGGTTCAGACTCATACCCAGCGTGTAGTAGCGCCAATGGTCCTTGTGGCCATATTCGAAGGGGACAAACGCAGACGGGAACAGTGGGGTGCCGACGCTGCCGGCAATGATGCCGGAAACGTTCTCGACGGTTTCCGATTGGGCATAATCGTTACGGGTCTCGACGAAATGCAGGCCTCCATTGATGCTGGCCCAGCGCTTCACCTTGTAGGTGGTGTAAAGCCGCGCCCGTTTCTGGTCACGCGGACTGAGGTTGGTGAAGGAGTTGTCGGCATGCATGAATTCCAGGTCGCCGTTGATCCGCCATGCCTCCACCGGACGGACCACCGCGCCGACCAGGAAGGTGTTCAGGTTGATGGTTTGGGTGTCCACCGCGCCGGTCGTGGTCGCAAGCGTGGGCGTCGTCGGCACCGTGCCGGTCCCGTTGTTGGTAAACGTGGTGGTCACCTGGTTGAGAATGCCGCCGACGGCGGCATTCCCGTCCTGCAACCGGCGCTGGGCGTAGCGGTAGCCGACGTAAGCGCTCAGACGACGGCTCGGCTGCCAGTTCAACTTCGCCGTGTTGAAGTACGCGCGCTCCCCTAACAGCGTGTTGTAGGCGGTTATGACTTGGTAGCTTCCGCTCGTCGCGTTGCCTGCGGTCGTCATGCCGGTAAGGGTCTGAATGGAGCTGAGGCAGGGGTTGAGGAGTGAAGTCAGCGTCACGGAGCCGGCGGGGAATCCGGTCGGCGACGCCAGGGCGCCGGTCGGGAGCGTGCAGTTGAACGCCGTGTTCGTGAAGGCGCCCGGTTCGCGCCAGTTGACCCAGCGGAACTTTTCCGAAAAGCTCCAGCTCTTGTTGATCTCGTAAGTCGCCCCCAGATCGGCGTTGCCCGAGACCCGACGGGTGTTGGGACTGCCGGTGTTGAGCGAGGAGGTGCTGCCATGCATGAACTCGTTAAAGTTCAAGTAATCGGAATTCGCGGAGCTGTACGTGCCGCTGGCGGTGACGGCCAGCTTGCTGAAGTAATTCGACACCAACGACAACTGCCCGGTCGGAATGCTGGTCCGGACATGGCCGCGCTTGAAGTAAGGGCCGCCGGCACCAGTGTTCAGAAGAATGCCGTTGCACCCCGAATTGACGATGAGAACGCCGCCCGTCTGGATGGTTTGTCCGTTAAAGCACGAAGGCAGGGTGCCACCCAAGGGCGGCAACAGAACCCCAATATCGACCTTCGGCCCACTCGCATTGCCCAACGCGTACAGCACGTTGCCATCCAGGAAGCCGATATCGTTCTTGTCCTTCTCGACAAATACATCGAGGCTGAGGGTGGTGCGCCGCAGCGGCTTGAGGTCCGCCCCGAACTGGTAACGGTCCCCGCGCCACTGGGTGTCCTCGGTCAGGATGGTGCGAATGGGAGCTTCCAGGCTGGTGTCCACTCTTCCGTAATTGGCATTGCGGGTAAAGCCCAGGCGGAAGCTGATGGCCGACTCCGGCATCACCGTCAGCAGGAAGTCGCCCATGTTGCGGGTGGTGGCCTGCAGGTGCGGGCTGTTGGTGAACCACGGCTGTGCCGCCGGGTTGATGGCGTTCGCGCAGCCGGCGCCGCAGGTGACGATGCCCGCATTGAGGTTCAACGGATTGGCAAACAGGTTGTAGTCGAAGAAGTTCTTGTCGCGCCGGTAAAGGCCGACGAAGTTGTACCACTTGTTCTTCTCCAGCCGCAGGCGCGACATGCCTTCCGGGTCGCCTCCGAACCCGAAGCTGCTCAGGTACAGGTTGTCGAAGAGCATGCCCTCGTGGCTGTTCGACCGCAGGGACAGCTCCTGCGACAGAATGCGCGGGCCGGTGCCCAGGTTGACGAACGTGAAGTACATCGGCTTACTGCCTTGCGCGTCCGCGATGTGGGCGCCGAGCTCGATGGACTGGTGCACGGTGTAGTCGCCCCAAACACGGCCTTTGTCCTCTTCCTCCTTGGGCTGCGCATCCTTGCCCTGGGCCAGGGCGAACAGCGGTAGCGCCAGCATCAGGATGGCGACCAAGATTGCATGCTTCCTGTTCATACGTCGGCTCCTGTCCAGCGGCTCTTCTCCGTGAAGGAGAGGCCGCGGCGAATTTTGATTGCGATTGGCCATGGTTCTTCTCCTTCCTTTACTTGAAGAAAAGATTGCTCACGTTTGAGCCGTGAATACTCATGTGGCAAACGATGCAAGCCTGCCGGTACTGGTTCTGCGCGCCGTGGACGCCCACCGGGAGTTGCACATGGCATTGCACGCAAAGGGTGTTGATGCGGGCGGTGAGCAGCATGCGCGGGTAGACCGAGGAGTGCGGAGTGTGGCAGGACGTGCATCCCTCCACCCGGACGGGTTGGTGCTCGAAGACGAACGGTCCCCGTTTGTCGGCGTGGCACTTGACGCAGATCAGGTCCTGGCCGGGCGCTGACCGGACCTGGCGATCGCGCAGCGCGCCGTGCGCGTTATGGCAATCGGTGCACTTGATCAGGCCCTCGTCCACACGATGGCGGAAGGTCTTCTGGAAATCGGCCCTTTGTTCCGCGTGGCACGAGTAACACAGCGTGGGCTGCTTGCTCACCAGCAGATATTCCATCTTGCTGTGGTGGATGGAGTGGCAGCTGGTGCAGTTGACGCCGTTCTCATTGTGCACGGACCGCAGGAAGTCGTGCTGCTCCGCCTTGGCTTCGTGGCAGCTCAGGCAGCGCTTGGTGATGTCTTCGCTCTTGGCCCCGAGGAAGGTGAAGATCTTGCTTTTGTCGCCGCCACCTTCCACGTGCGCCGACCCGGGACCATGGCACGATTCGCAACCGCGCGCCCCGTGCGTGGTCTTGGTTTCCTGGGTGGTTATCCAGTGCGGCGATGCCTCGAACCCCTTGAACATTTCGTCGTGGCAACCCTGGCAGGTCGTCGCACCAACATATCCGCCCGCATCCTTTGCCTGCGATGATGGCGTTGCGGTTTTTGCCTGAGACGATGGCGTTGCGACTTTCGTCTGATCCTCGGCGGCGCCTGGATAGGCGCCCATGAGGAAGGCGCCGGAAAGGGCGCGGCCCGCATGCGGTGACGCGGCGTTCGCGCTCACCGCCAGAGCCGCAATAAAAGCGAGAAGGGCTGCTGTTCGGAATCTCATGGCTGGCTTCGCCTGCCCCCTTTTTACCCGGCGCAGCAGGTGACCATCCGGGTGCAATTGCATGATTATCTCCTCGTGCCGACCAGACCAGCAAGGCGCACCCTGTGATCTCACTTAGTGCCCTTGCGTGTCCAGAAATCTGATCGTAAATGAATGATGCGATTGTGCGGTGAGAAATGAACAGGTGAATGTGACGATGCTCACCAGTAGGTGTTCTTTCTTGACCTACAGGTCAAGAAGTGATGCGTCCTTGCGCAGGTGCCTCCCCCGCGCCGTCACAGGAAGATGTGATCTGTACGGTCACAATGCGACGCAGCGCCGCGCTCTCGCAGCTCTTGTGCGCTGGGGCGAAATTCAGCGGGACAGTCAAATCCTCAGGCCTCTGTGGTTTTCGCTTGAAACTTGAAACTCGAAACTCGAAACTCCGGTGGTGCAGCTCTCGGTCGTCCTCATCACCCAGAACGAAGAGCACAACCTGCCGCGCACGCTGGCCAGCGTACAGCCGCTGGTGAATGAGCTCGGCGGCGAGATCATCGTGGTCGACTCCGGCTCCACCGACCGCACCCGCGAAATCGCCCAGAGCTTCGGCGCGCGCGTCTTCGTCGAGGCGTGGAAGGGCTTCGCCGCGCAGAAAAATTCCGCCATCGACAAAGCCCAGGGCGACTGGGTGTTGCTGCTGGATGCCGACGAAGAGGTCAGCGCCGAGCTCGCCACTGGGCTCAGAACCGTAATAGCCGTGAATGTGGATCGACTGACGGAAGAGTTCCGTCGTGAGGAGGATAGATGCGACGACGCCGTTGAGGCTCACCTGGCGATCCAGGAGAAGTACGGTGCCGAGTTTCCGGAAGGTAAACCGGCAGCCGTTTATAAAATTCCGCGCAGGAATCTTTTCCTTGGGCGCTGGATCAAGCACGGCGGCTACTGGCCCGACCGCAAGTTGCGCCTCTTCCGCCGCGGCTTCGGCCACGTCGAAGAGCGCGCGGTACACGAGACGGTGAAACTGCAGGGCTGCGGCAACATCGGCACGCTGCGCGGCGCCCTCATCCACCACGCCTATCCCACGCTCGACATCTACCGCGAGCACATGCACCGCTACGCCGCGCTGGGCGCCGAGATGCTCCGCCACCAGCCGCGCGCGTGGCTGTGGCTGAATCGCTGGCTCAATCCGCCGCTGACTTTTTTCTACAACTACTTCCTGCGTCTCGGCTTCCTCGACGGCCGCGCCGGCCTGCTGCTCCACTTCCACCACTCCCGCTACGTGAGCTGGAAATACGCCCAGGCTTTGGCGTTGAAAAAGCAGTCGCCGGCGATAGCCGACGACCGAGGGCCGACTACCGGCGACGGGTCTACGCCCGCTGCTTGAGCTTATCGAGGACGGCGAACAGCACCACGGCCAGCAGGGCATTCGCCAGGGCGGCGATCGCGGTGTGGCCCCAGCGCCATGCCAGGCTTCCTCCCACCAGCCCGCGGGTGACCAGAAAATAGACCGCCTGGTGCCCGACGTAGAAGCTGAAGGTCAGCAGCAGCCGCGAGAGCGGATTCTCCACATCAATCTTCACGCCCAGCGACGAGGCGCCGTACCCCACCAGCGTCTTCGCGATGCCGTAGACGCCGATGGGCAGGTGGGTCAGCGCATCCTGCACCAGGCCGATAAAGGCGCCGGTCAGCAGGCCGCCGACCGGGCTCCGCCGCTCGACCGCGAAGAAGATGGTGACCAGCAGCGGCAGGTCGAACAACTCGAAGAAGTGGATGCGGGTCGGCACGAACGCCTGCAGGAAAAGGGCGCCGAGCGGCAACAGCACCGCCACCGGAATCGAGAACTTGTAGACCTCGGTCTTCTGGCGCTCGCGCGACGCGTAGGCTACCCCCACCGCCATCAGGCGCCTCCCGCCGGCGGCGGCTGCGTTGCCGCGGGCTTGGGTGGCTCCGCCGGCGGCTTGGGCTTGCTCATCTTGGGAGCCGCTGCGCCCGGCGGCTTGGTCCCCGGCTGGGCCGCTTTCTGCTGACGCAGGAACTCGGCGGTGGTGGGCGGCACGCCGGTGCGGCTCGGCGCCGGGGCGGCGGTGCCCGGGGGCGCCGCGGCCGGATTGGCCGTCGCCGTGCCCTTGCCGGCGGCTGCCTTGGCGGCGCGCTCGCGGGCCGCCATTTCCGCCGTCGAGAGCGGGATGCCGCTGCTGGTCCCCGCCACAGCACCCGCAGGCGCCAGCGTCGGCAGGCGCTCTGCCAGGATGTCGGCCGCGCGCCGGGGGCCGCCGGCGGCTTCCCTGGCCTCCGCCGGCCGCTCTTCCATCCGGGTGATGACCAGTACTTCTTCGAGCCGCGCCATCGGCGCCGCCGGCTTTACCCGGATACTAAGGAACAAGTCCGCTCCCGGCCTTACCTGGGTGACGGTGCCGATCGGGAGGCCCTTGGGAAAGACGCGGTCACCCCCGCTGGTGAGCACCAGGTCCCCGGGCTCGACCTTCTCGTCGGCCATAACGTATTGCAGCACGATCTCGCCCGCCGCCGTGCCCTTCAGGATGCCCTGCAGCCGCGACTTGCTCAGGAGGGCGCCCACGCCGCTCGCCGGATCGGTGATCAGCAGCACCTGCGACGCGCCGGGAAAGACGTGGATGATCTTCCCGACCACCCCCTCGGGGGCGATCACCGCCATGTCGGGCCGCACGCCGTCGCGCGCGTCCTTGTCGATGTACACGGTGCGGGAGAGTTCCGAGCCGCCGCTGCCGATGACCTGGGCGGCGACCGTCTGCGCAATGAACTGTTCCTTGAAAGCGAGCAGCGCCTGCAAGCGCCGTGCCTGCGCCGCGTCCTGGGCCAGCCGGATCTGTTCCAGCCGCATTTGCTCCATCTGCTGCCGCAGCTCGCCATTCTCCTGGCGCACGCCGCGCAGCCAGAAGTAGTTGTGCCACAGGTGGCCGAAGAATCCGGTGGTGTAGACCACGCCTTTTTCCACCGGCGTGATGGCCGCCACCGTCCATACCCGGACGAGGCGCACCGGGCCGCGCTCGCTGGGCCGCCTGACCTGCACCGCCAGCGTCAGCACCTGCGCAAACAGCACCGCCACCAGGATGGTGACATTTCGGTAGCGGCTGAAAATGGTTTCCATCGTCGGGTTCTTTTACACATCCCGAGGAGCGAAGCGACGAGGGAGCCCTACCGCACCCCAACCGCCCGGGTAGAGTAGGGCTCCCTCGCTTCGCGCGGGATGTTGATTCAGCACGGGAGCGCTACTCGATGCTGATCTTGCGCAGCAGCTTGAAGTCGCTCAGCATCTTGCCGGTGCCCAGCACCACCGAGGCCAGCGGGTCGTCGGCGATGGAGACCGGCAGGCCGGTCTCTTCGCGGATGCGCTTGTCGAGGTTCTTCAGCAGGGCGCCGCCGCCGGTGAGCACGATGCCGCGGTCGCTGATGTCGGCGCTCAACTCGGGCGGGGTCCGCTCCAGGGCCACGCGGATGGCGTTCATGATGGTGGCCACGCACTCGCGCCAGCGCCTCGCGAATCTCGCTGTCGTCGATGGTCAGGGTCTTGGGCACGCCTTCGATCAGGTTGCGCCCCTTGATCTCCATGGTCAGCGGCTTGTCCAGCGGATAGGCGGAGCCGATCTCGATCTTGATCTGTTCGGCGGTGCGCTCGCCGATCAGCAGGTTATACTTCCGCTTCAGGAAGTGCATGATGGCTTCGTCCATCTCGTTGCCGGCCATGCGCACCGTACGCGAATAGACGATGCCCGAGAGGCTAGATGACGGCGATGTCGGTGGTGCCCCCGCCAATGTCGACCACCATGTTGCCGCTGGGTTCGGTAATCGGCAGGCCGGCGCCGATGGCCGCCACCATGGCCTGCTCCACCAGGTGCACTTCGCTGGCCTTGGCGCGGTAGGCCGAATCCATCACTGCCCGCTTTTCCACCTGCGTAATCTCGCTGGGCACCCCGATCACGATGCGCGGATGCACCAGCATCTTGCGGTTGTGCGCCTTCTTGATGAAGTAATTCAGCATCTTTTCGGTGTGGCGGAAGTCGGCGATCACCCCGTCCTTCATCGGCTTGATGGCGACGATGTTGCCCGGGGTCCGCCCCAGCATTTCCTTCGCCTCCTTGCCCACCGCCTCCACCTCGTCGGTGTTCTTGTTGACGGCGACGATGGAAGGCTCGTTCACCACGATGCCCTTGCCCTTGGCGTAGACCAGCGTGTTGGCCGTGCCCAGGTCAATGGCCAGGTCACTCGAAAACATGCTGAAGAGCGAGCGCAGGCTGCTGAAACGGGAGGGACTATGAAATCCGTTCGATGCCATTGCCGACACTACTTTCTACTGCTGCCCCTTGCCTCCGGCACACCCCAAACCGCGCCGGGACAACCTTAAGATTTGTCGAGCGTTCGGCGGCGGCCGGTTGATTCAATTGTAAACTACTTTTCGGTTACCTGGTGGCCCCTTCGGACATGTACGTCCGTCCCACGGGCCGACTCCCTACTCGATCAGGATCTTCTTCGGCACCGTTTTGTAGCCGCCCTTCGAGTTCTGTGCGGTCACGGTGATCAGGTTCTCGCCCTGCGGCAGCGGCTTGGTGAAGAACTGGAAGGTGCCGTCCGGATTCACCAGCGGCACCTCATCGCTGTTCACCATCACCCGCGCGCCGGGCTCGGTCTTGCCCCGCACCTCGATCAGGTGGCCATGCTGCACCAGCGGCTGCAATTCCAGCAGGATGCTCGACTGCTCCGCCTTGGCATTGATGGTGAAGCGGTTCTTCTCACTCTCCACCGACTCCCGCCCCTCGCCGTCGACCGAGTTTACCATCCAGTAATAGGCGCCGTCGGTTAAGCCGGGCACGTTCACTCCCGTGGTGGGCGTCTTTTTATCGAGGACGGTGGAAGAAAAATACGCATTGCGCGATACCCGGACGCGGTACAACTTCGCCGTCGCCACCCGCGACCACGATAACTCCACCACCTTGGCCTGTCCGCCGGTGAAGATCGGCATCATGTTGGCCGGCGCCACCAGCACCGGGGGCGCGATCTCCTTCACCTTCGACATGTGGGCCGCGTCGGCGGTGAAGCTCACGCGCACGTAGTCGGTCGCCTTCACCGTCTCCCCGTTGCGCGTCACCTCGCCAGTGCCCTTCTTCACCAGGACCTCGGCTCTCCCGCGCGGATCGTTGCGTACCTGCGCCGAGGTGTCGGCGCCGAACGTGGCGCTGGCCCCCGCCACGATCACCTCCGAACGCGAGCCCTCGGTGTAGGTCGCGGTCGAAAGGTCCACCGTACCTGTCGTCACCTGCACCGAGACTTGCGTCTGCTGTTGCTGGTTGAGCGAGTTTTGCTCGATGACGATCAGCGAATCCTGCTTCACCACGTAGTTCGAGCCGTCGGCAAAGACGATTTTCGCCATGCCGTCCGACATCGTCTGCACCACGTCTTGCTGCTCCAACGGCATCTTCAGGTCGGCATCCACGAAGGTGTTGCCGCTGTGCTTCTTCACCTTCACTGTGCCGTCCAGGTTCGTGAAGTGGGCCTGCTGCTCGCCCGTAGGCTTGGCCGGCTTGGTGCCGCCCGCCGCGCTGCCCAGCCGGGAGGCAATCATGTCGCCCATGCTGCGCAGGGCCGAAGTCGTTATTGCCGGGAACAGGAAGTACAGCACGACCAGCACCAGCAGCAGCAGCGCCCCCACCGCCAGCAGCACGCTGCGGTAGGAGATCGTCGTCCAGCCGATCATGTCGGGTTTGCGGTAGGCAGACACAGTTCTGACGGCGCTTTTGGTGGCGAATCGCGCTCAGCGTACCACAAACCCTCTGCGGCGAATATATCCTGATTAATCAAGGAGTTAACAACCTGGGGAATCTCGGCCAGGGGCGCTGCAGCGGCCGCAGGGGTGGTTGCCTCGGCACGCCCCGCGGCCCCGGCTCCGCCCGCACGCCCTTGTAGCCGCTGACGCCGGCCTGTAGCATGGGCGGTTTCCTAGCCGCGGGTGAGGCAATCATGGCCACCAGAGTCTTCAAAAATCTCATTGCCGGTGAATGGGTCGAGCCCCACAACGGGCAGACGCGGGAAAACCTGAACCCCGCCGACACCCGCGACGTGGTCGGCATCTTCCCGCACTCGGACCAGCGCGACGTCGAGGACGCCGTGGCGGCGGCGCAACGCGCCTTCGCCTCCTGGCGGCTGGTGCCGGCGCCGCGCCGCGCCGAGATCATCTTCCGCGCCGCCCAGATCCTGGTGCGAACGCAAGGAAGAGCTCGCCCGCGACGATGACCCGCGAAATGGGCAAGGTCCTGCACGAGACCCGCGGCGACGTGCAGGAGGCCATCGACACGCCTACTACATGGCCGGCGAAGGCCGCCGCCTGTTCGGGCACACCGTGCCGTGCGAGCTGCCCAACAAGTTCGCGATGTCGGTGCGCATGCCCATCGGCGTCTGCGGCATCATCACGCCCGTGGAATTTCCCGATGGCCATCCCCTCGTGGAAGATCTTGCCGGCGCTCGTCTGCGGCAACACCGTGGTCTTCAAGCCCGCGCACCGACACGCCGCTCTCCACGCTCAACCTGGTGAAAGCCTGCTCGAGACGCGGGCTTCCCGCCGGCGTGGTCAACCTCGTCACTGGCTCGGGCGCGGCGTGGGCACGGCCATTGTGCGACCATGCCGGACGTGCGCGTCGTCTCCTTCACCGGCTCCACCGAGGTCGGGCGCAGTCATCGGCAGCCGAGGCCGCCGGACTTCAAGCACTGCTCGCTGGAGATGGGCGGCAAGAACGCCATATCGTGCTCGACGACGCCAACCTCGACCTGGCGCTCGACGGCGCGCTGTGGGGCGCCTTCGGCACCACCGGCCAGCGCTGCACCGCCACCAGCCGCCTCATCGTGCAGGAAGGCGTGCACGACGAGTTCGTCGAGCTGCCTGGTGGAGCGCGCCCGCACGCTGAAGGTCGGCGACGGCCTCGAGAAGCGGTGGAGATGGGGCCGCTGATCAACGAGTGCCAGCTCCAGACCAGCCGAGGACTACGTCGAGATCGGCCGCAGCGAGGGCGCCAAGCTCCTGCTGCGGCGGACGTCGCCTGAGCGCCGGCGACTACGCCCACGGCTGGTTCCACCAGCCGACCATCTTCGGCGACGTCAAGCCCCGCATGCGCATCGCGCAGGAGGAGATCTTCGGGCCGGTGCTCTCCGTGATCCCCTGCAGCGATCTGGACGAGGCCATCGCCATCGCCAACGACGTGCCCTTACGGCCTCTCGTCGGCGGTGTACACGCGCGACGTCAACCAGGCCTTCCGGGCGATGCGCGACCTCGACACCGGCATCACCTACATCAACGCCCCGACCATCGGCGCCGAAGTGCATCTGCCCTTCGGCGGCGTCAAGGACACCGGCAACGGCCACCGCGAGGGCGGCCTCGGCGCCATCGATTTCTATAGCGAATGGAAGTCGCTCTACGTCGATTTCTCGGATAAGCTGCAGCGCGCGCAGATCGATCGCGCCGAGTAGCTGGTCCGGAGGCACGAAGACACGCAGGAGGATTCAGTCTGCAGCCCAGCCAGACAAAATTCCTTCGTTCCTTCGTGCCTTCGTGGTGAATAGAATCTCTCTTATGAGAACGGAAGCCGCCCGCCAGATTCTCGCCGCCGCACGGCTGGAGCACGTGCACTACGCCATCCGCGACCTGGCCGTGGTTGCCGATGAACTGGTGGCGCAGGGCCACCACATCCTCTACCTCAATATCGGCGACCCGCTACAGTTCGATTTCCCCACCCCGCCGCACCTGATCGAAGCGGTGCACCGTGCCATGCGCGACGGGCGCAACGGCTACGCGCCCTCCCTCGGCGTGCCGGAAGCCCTCGACGCCATCCGCGGCGAGGCCGCGCGCAAGGGCATCACCAGCGTGCAGAGCGTCTTCGTCACCCTGGGCGCCAGCGAGGCGGTGGAGATTTGCCTGGGCGCGCTGGTCAACCGCGGCGACAACGTCCTCACCCCGTCGCCCGAATACCCGCTGTACTCCGCGGTGCTGCAAAAGATCGAAGCCGAGATGAATCCCTACGCGCTCGCCGAGGCGAACGGCTGGGAGCCGGACCTCGGCGACCTCGAGCGCCGCATCAATGCGCGTACCCGCGGCATCGTCCTCATCAATCCCAACAACCCCACCGGCGCGCTGTACTCGGAGAAAACGCTGGCGGCAATTGCGGAACTGGCGCGCCGCCACGGCCTGGTCATCTTCGCCGACGAGATTTACGACCAGCTGCTGCTCGATCCCGGCGCCCGCCATCTTGCCATCGCCGCGCTGGCGCCCGATGTCCCGGTCGTGACCTTTGGCGGCTTGTCGAAGAATTACCTCGTGCCCGGCTGGCGGGTCGGCTGGGGCATCGCCAGCGGCAGCCCCGAGTCGCTGCAGCAGTACCTCGGGGGCGTGCACCAGTTGTTGCGCGCGCGCCTCTGCGCCGGGCATCCGCAGCAGTACGCCATCCGCCCGGCGCTGCAGGGACCGCAGGACCACCTGGCAGCGACCTGCGCCAAGCTGCGCCGCCGCCGCGACCTGACCATGCAGTGGGCAGGGTCAACGCCGCGCGTCAGTTGCGTTGAGCCCCAGGGCGCCTTCTACGCCTTCCCCAAGCTCGACATCCCGGAAGACGACAAGACCTTCGTCACCGACCTGCTGCGCGAACAGCACGTGCTGCTGGTGCACGGCTCCGGCTTCGGCCAGGCGCCGGGGACGCGGCATGCGCGCATCGTCTTCCTGCCCGACGAGCCCACGCTGCAACGTGCCTACGCCGCCATGGCCGACTTCATCCGCCAACGCTACTGATTCGTTGCGTAACGCCGCGCGCTCCGCCGCTTGTCATCCCCAGCGGAGCGATGTGGAACCAGCCGACCGGAAGCCGCGGACAGGACTCGACTTTCCGCCTTTTACTTTGTACTTTTGACCAGCCCTCATGGTGGATATTCACTGCCATCTGCTGCCCGAGATTGACGACGGATCGCGCAGCTGGGAAATGTCGGTGGCGATGTGCCGCCT
The DNA here is from genome assembly GCA_963739375.1 of Terriglobia bacterium. Classification (GTDB taxonomy): domain Bacteria; phylum Acidobacteriota; class Terriglobia; order Terriglobales; family Acidobacteriaceae; genus CAVUAF01. The sequence goes on along the minus strand of CAVUAF010000024.1, from coordinate 96,627 downwards.
CGCCGTCGCCGACGGCGTGGAGCACATCGTCGCCACGCCCCACGCCAACCACGAATACGAATACGACCGCGAGCGCTGCCAGGAGATGCTGGAGCGCCTGCGCGGCATGACCGGCGGCGCCGTGGGTCTCAGCCTCGGCTGCGACTTCCACTTCTCGTACGAGAACATCCACGACGCGCTGCGCACCCCCGGCCGCTACTGCATCGGGCGCACCCACTACCTGCTGGTGGAATTCAGCGACTTCGCCATCGCCCCCACCACCGGACAGCACCTCATGCAACTCATGGAGGCGGGGATGACGCCCATCCTCACTCATCCCGAGCGCAACCCCATCCTGGCCCGCAGTCCCCGGCTGGTGCTGGAATGGGCGGCGCGGGGCGCGCTGGTGCAGCTGACGGCCAATTCCCTCACCGGCCGCTGGGGTTCGGGGGCGAAGAAGGTGGCGGCGTGGCTGATGAAGAACCAGGCCTGCCACGTGCTGGCCTCGGATGCGCACGACCTGAAGAGCCGGCCACCGCTGCTGGCCGCGGGGCGCGACGAGGCGGAGAAGATCGTCGGTCGCGAGGCTGCCGACGCCATGGTCAACGCCAATCCGCGGGCCATCATCCACGGGGAGCCGCTGCCGCGCTTGGCGGCTTCCCATTCCTGATTCCCGATGGACGATTGGCCAAGGGCGCCCATCACCCGTGGTTCCCCGCAAAAGAAGAGCGCGGCGCGCACGCCGCGTCCTGACCCTCGCTCCCGCTCAGTTCTGGCTGCCGGCTCGGGCGGCGGTTTCGCCGAGGGCGGCGGTCCCGGGATTCAGGAGGTTGGCGTGATCGGGGCCGAGGCCGAGCTTGATCAGCGCCCGCGCATCGGGAATCCGCTTGGTCTGCCAGCCGTTTTCACCTTGATAGCGCTCCAGCGCTGCCTTGGTGCGGGCGTCCCAGGTTCCGCTGGGCTGGCCTTCGAGGTAGTGCTCGCGGATCAAGGCCGCCTGGATCTCGCGCACCCGGGCGCCGTCCGGGGCGCTCTGGCGGCGCCGCCACGTCTGTCGGGCCTGCTTGGATTTTGCCGATTTTGCGCTCGCATGCTTGCGGGCGGTGGAGGGTTTTTTCTGGCTGGTCGGGACGGTCCTGGCCGGTGCCGCGCCGGCCAGCAGCAGCGCCGCACAGGTGAGGATTATGGTTTTTTGAATACGGGTTGTCGGGAAAAGCAAAACCAACACCTCAACTGAGATTCTCAACCGGGCTGGACGGCCCAGAATCCTGATTCAGCCACCATCGGCCGAACCTCACGACGGCGTGAATCATGCCTCAACTCCATGCCCGGAAGCCAGCAGAAAGATCGCCCGCGCCGGTAACGAAAGGTCTGTCCCAGGCGGAAGCAGTTTATTTTCAGCGACTTGCATAAATGAAACCCCAGCCCGACCGCGGGCGGCCGGGCTGGGCTTTTTTCGATTATGCGGGCGGTTACGGCAGCGTGCCGCCGAGGAAGATGGTGCCGGCGGTCCGGCCGCGCCCCTGGCGGACCAGGAAGGCGACATCGGAGCCGCTCTTCAACTGCGACTGGATGCGCCGGAAGTCTTCTTCGCTGTTGACCGTCTGCCGGTTGAACTCCAGGATGATGTCGCCGCGGCCCAGGTTGATGTCGTCGGCAAAGGAGCCGGGGGTCACGCTGGTGACGATGACGCCGCGGGGCTTGTCCATCCCCATCTGCTCGGCCAGTTCCGGGGTAACCTCGCGGACGGTGATACCGAGGCGGGCCTCGCTCTTGGCATTGGTTTCGCCGGTCGCCTCTTCCGCGGCGTTCTCGCCGTCGAGCTTGGTGCGGTCAATCACCGCAACGCTAACGGACTCGGCCTTGCCGTTGCGGATGTAGTCCACCTTGACGTTGGCGCCGGGCTTGCGGCTGATGATCTCGCCGACCAACTCGTCGCCGCTCTTGACCGGCTTGCCGTCCACGGCGGTGATGGTGTCGCCGATCCGGAGGCCGGCGGTGGCGGCCGGACTGCTGGGGGTCACACCGCTGAGGGTGACGCCCGACTTCACGCCATACACCCGCGCGATCACCGGGTTGGCTTCGGCGTTGAACAACACGCCGATGGAGCCGCGCACCACGCGGTGCTCGGGCGCGATGAGCTGGTTGTAGACCTGCTGCACGGTGTTGGCAGGCATGGCGAAGCCGACGCCCATGTAACCTCCGCCCATGAAGCCGCCCTGGGTGTAGATGGCGGTGTTGATGCCGACGACTTCACCGTCCATGTTGACCAGCGGGCCGCCGGAGTTGCCAGGGTTGATGGCGGCGTCGGTCTGGATGAAGCGACTGGAACTGGCGGTTCCGAACGATGCCGTTGCGGCCCTTGGCGCGATACGATGCCCGCGGTGACGCGTGTGCTCCAGGCCGAAGGGGCTGCCGATGGCCAGCACCCAGTCGCCCACCTGCGCCGACTCCGAGTTGCCGAGCCGCGCGGCCTGCAGCGGATGGCCGGGGCGGGGCTCGATCTTGATGACGGCGATGTCGGTCTCGTCGTCCTTGCCGATCACCTTGGCGTCATAGGGCGTGGGGTCATCGGACAGCTTCACCTTGATGCGGTCGGCATCGTCCACCACGTGGTTGTTGGTGATGATGTAGCCCTTGGCATCCACGATGACGCCGGAACCCAAAGCGCGCTCAGGGCCCTGCGCGCCCGGACCCTGCTGGCCGCCGAAGAAGTGATCGAAGAAGTCGTCGAACTGGTTCTGCTGGTCGTCCTGCGGATTGCGCGGGCGGCTCTTGGGGACGCGCCGCTGCGGCGGCTGTTCCGCCTGCTTGATGCCCGACTCGGTGTTGATGTTGACCACCGAAGGTCCAAGCTGCCTGGCGATGCTGCTGAAGGCCGAAGACAGCTGTTTGGGCGCCGGAATCTGCAGCGGCGTGGCGTCGGAAGTCGACGCCGACCCTTTCACGCCGTTGGAAATCACTGTGCCGATCAGAATCCCCAGCGCCAGAGTGACCAGCACCAGTATGGTCGAGGCCAGACGGCTGGCTCGAATGCGATCCATCGCTGCGCGTGCGCGCGCGTTCATTTGGTTAATCCTCCACTGATCCCACGACAAAAAAATTATACCTGTTTATGGACGAGCCCGTTTTTTGTCCCTGCCCCACGCGGGGTCCTGCTGGTTAGACGCAGATCCCGCCGGTTTGGTCACAAAGACCTTTGCGCCCTTGGGCCGGCGGGAGTAGCGGGCGGGAACGGCCCCACCCTTAGATCGCGCCCGGCGGCGGACTTTGCAGTTTCGAGTTTCAAGTTTCGAGTTTCCAGTGCAGCGGGTTCGTCGGGGGCCGGCGCGTTGTCTTCATCCTGGTCGCGCGGCAGGACCTCGAGTTCGCGGAGCAGGGCCAGGGCAGGATGCTCGGGCTCCGTGGCCGGGTCGCGCGGGAGTTCATCGGCGAGGCGGCGCAGGTTGGAAGAGGCGATCTGCAGGGCGTAGAGCATGAGGCCGCAGGTCCGGGTGTCGTAGGTCTTCTGCTGCAGGGCGCGGATGATGCGCATGAGCGCCAGCTGGATGCTGGCGGCGTCTTCGAGCAGGGGCAGGTCGGCGGCGCGGGCGGCGCGGCTGGCCTGGTGGAAGTGGCAGAAGGAGCTGCCGCGATTGGCGGGGCAGCCGCAGGCGGCGCCGTTCAGCCTGACGTGCTGGCAGCGTGGAGCGGCGTTGGCGTGGCGGAAGCTGGGCTTGAAGGCGTTACTGGTTGATGACATGGGTTCCTCCCCCTCCCCCCGGCAGCACGCAGAATCAAGGACTTGCGATGGGCATGCCCATGGCAAACCCGGGGTGGCCGGCAGCGGGAGGGTGATCGGCGGTGGGAAGGTGGTCCGAAGCATGGAGCGGAGGTGAATTCCGGGAGACGAGAGGAAACTAAGATAGCGCATGGGCGGGACGATGTCAAGCAAAAAGTTTCGCAGCGCTTGCGATGTATAACTTAAAGCTTATGTCATTGAAAACGCGGGGCTTCCTCAATTGCCGATAGAAGAAGTTCCGGGTTTCGGGTTTCGCGTTTCGAGCAAGAGCTCAGAAAAGGCAGCCCCCTCGCTGCGTGCATTGGCGGAAAAGGGGCGAGCGGCAAAGCGGCACTGGCGGAGTAGGGATCCTTCGACTCGCGCTTCCTCCCCTTCGCTATGCTCAGGGTCAGTCGCGCTCGCTCAGGATGACATTCACTCCCACACGCCCGGCCGAGGGCGGCCGGGCTACGCCCAGGTTAGCGCCCAAAAGCGGGGCGCGAACCTGGGGCACCGCGCTCAGGATGACATCGAGTACTTTTCAAGCGTTCCTCAGGATGACGGAGCCTTGGTAGTGGACTTGGAGGTCGAGAAGGCGGGGGCGGGCGCGAAAGAAAAACAGATCCCACGCTTCGCTAGAGAGGACAATCAGGCGAACAGGTGCAGCGTCTACTCGGTCTAGTAGTCAGGCCCCGCTCGTAGGAGGCGTTGCGCATTGCCGAAGTGGAGTTTCGCGTTTCGGGTTTCGCGTTTCGCGCAGGAAACACAAGGTCGCTCGACTCGGATGCGGGCGCGGCACTTCCTCAGGGCTGCGCCCAGGTTAGCGCCCAAAGGCGGGGCGCGAACCTGGGGCACCGGCTGCGATCGGGATGGAGGCGTTATGAAAGTGGCTTCCTATGGATTGGCGGTGGTGCTGCTGGTGGCATGCGCAGTGGCGCAGCAAGCTCCGGCGGCACAAGAGCAGCCGGGTTCGATCTCCGGCGTGGTGGTGAACTCGGAAGAGAAGCCATTGCTCAAGGCCACGGTGACGCTCGGGTCGGCCGGCGGAACGCAGACCGCGGTCACGGACGAGAAGGGCCGGTTCGCGTTCCCGAACGTCAAGCCCGGTGCGTGCTTCCTCCGGGCTGAGAAGAGGGGATACACGGCGGGAGACCCAGTCCTCCCGGGCACGCAACTGAAGCTTGCGGCGGGCGAGCGCCAGGAAAATGTGGTGGTGAAGCTGTTCGCCGTGGCGACTATTACCGGACGCGTGGTGAATGAGAAGGGCGAACCGATGGCCGAGGCGTACGTCTTTGCGATGCGACGAGATTCTCCCGGAAGCGCGCGGGCGGTGCCGGCGGGCGCGGCCAGAGCTCCCGGCGCTGCGCCCATCCCGATCACTGGGCCGCCGGCTGGCCTCGTGCACACCAACGATCACGGCGAGTTTCGCCTCTATAACCTGCCGCCCGGGCGGTACTACCTGAGAGTAGTCGGCGGCTCGCGGTACGCGGACGCTTTCTACCCGGCCGCGCCGCCCCTGGAAGAGGCCGCGGCGCTGCAGATCAAGCCGGGCGACGAGCTACTCGTCAACTTCGCGATGCAACTGGCGCCGCCGGTGACAACGGCGGCGGCGGCGCAGCCCAGCGCGACGCCGGCGGGGGAACCGGCAACGCTCGCCGGCCGGGTGGTGTCGTCGGAGGGAACGCCGCTGGCGCAGGCCACGGTAATGCTCCGCTGGAACGCCGGGAGGGAAACCGAGACCAAGGTCACCGCAACGGACGAGAGGGGCCGGTTCGAGTTCTCCAATCTCCGGGCCGGTATTTGTGTGATCAGGGCCCAAAAGACCGGATACGCGGGGATATTGGGCTACGACTCCTTAATTCGGCATATCTCGCCTGGCGATCACGTCGAAGACGCGGTGGTGAAGCTGTACAGCTCGGCAGCCATCAGCGGACGCATCCTCGATGAAGACGGGGAGCCCATGGAAGGCGTGGAGGTCTCTGCTTATCCCCTGGACCTAACCGCCGGCAAAATACCCGGGACCTGGGGAGCATTGTTACGGATGATCGCGGCGAGTTTCGCATCCACAGCTTATCGCCGGAAAAGTACTGTGTCCGGGCGGTGAACCGGCGCAACCCGGCAGACAAGATCTACCCGGCGCTGTTCTACCCGGGCACACCATTGCTGGAGGCGGCCGTTGCCTTCCAGGTAAGGCCCGGCGATGAACTGACGGCCAACTTCACCCTGCGGCCGGTAGAGGAGTCGCGCGGTGAGAGGCCAAGTGCGCGGCGCTACGGACGGCAGGCCCTTGGTCGGGCTGGAGCAGCGGGAGAGCGACCCATCATGATGGGCAATTACTTCCCCCTCCCGAGCGCGATCTCGGTCAGGGCGGACGTGAGAGCGGACGGCACCTTCGAACTGCGGAATGTACCGCCCGGAAAATACGTGGTAAAGGCCGTGGTTTCGGTCGCCCCCGGGAGATGCCCAGGGATGCTCGCCCCAGGGTCAGGGAAGGCCGCGCCGAGGTTGAGGTGGATAAGCAGGACGTGGAAGGCGTCGCGATCACACTCGCCGACCCGCCGGAAACGGTCACGATCAAGGGCCGGGCGCGCTGCGACTGCCAGCCGGGAGAGAAGATCCAGGCTGGGAATTTGTTGCTATCCAGCGCGGAAAGGTCCACGCCGGGGGGGCTTCCCGGGTTTGGCAGGTCGGTGCGCACGGATAACGACCTCAACTTCACAGTGGAAGCTCCGGTGGGGGCGCGGGTCTATTTGAGCGGGTCCGCGAACGTAACGTCCGCTGCAGGAGAACCCGTGCAGGCTTACATAAAGTCCGCGTCTCTGGGAGACGAGGACGTGGCACAAGCGGAGTTCACCATTGCACGCGGGATGGCCGCCACGCCGCTGGAAGTCGTCTTCAGCCCGTCGTGCCCCCGGATCGATGGCGTGGTGGTGGATGCCGATAACAAGCCGGTGGCGAATGCCCGCGTCGTGGGGGTCCGGAGGAGCGCTTCCGCAGCCGGGGGCGATTTTCCATCTTTTATCCGAGTGGGCAGACCAATGCGAAAGGCGAGTTCAGCATGAGGTTCGCGCTGCCGGGCGAATACACCCTGTTCGCGGTTGAGGAGGAGCCCGCAATCGGCAAGATTGTGACCATCAATGACACTTTCGCCAAGAAGCATGCCAGCGACGGCAGCGTACTCAAGGCCGAGGAACGGCAACGGTACAGCGTCGTGCTGCGCCTGGTGAAGGTGGAAGAGTAGCTACTAGCTGCTGGCCGCCGACTCGGCTTCAGGCGCGGCGCTCCCTCAGGGCTACGCCCAGGTTAGCGCCCAAAAGCGGGGCGCGAACCTGGGGCACCGCGCTTCCTCAGCCTCGCTCGGGATGACAAGACGGAGGCGTTATGAAAGTTGCGTCCTATGGATTGCTAGTGGTGCTGCTGGTTGCGGGGTTGGCGGCGCAGCAAGCTCCGGCGGCGCAAGAGCAGCCGGGTTCGATCTCCGGCGTGGTGGTGAACGCGGAAGGACAGGCGCTGGGTCGCGCCAGTGTGGCGTTGCGGGGGGCGGCGGCGCTGGATGACGTCAAGACCACGTTCACGGATACGAGGGGGCGGTTCGAGTTCACCAATCTCAAGCCCGGCTTGTACTTCCTGCGGCCGGAAAAAAGAGGCTACGCGGAGCAGATGAGCCGGGCGTTTCCGGGCACCCAGGTGCAAGTCCCGGCCGGCGAGCAGGTGAAAGACGTCTTGCTGAAGCTGTATCCGGCGGCGGTGATCCGAGGACGCGTCGTGGATGAGAATGGCGAACCGATGGCCGCCTATGTCTCCGCGTATCTACACGACACGGTCGGGCCGGCACAAGGTACTTCCGGCAAGACAACGTACCGCGCGGTTCAATCGCCTCCGGAAGATAGAGCCGGGAATGTCACGTACAGGGCGAGGGAAGGGGCGAGCGAAGCAGCGACGTTCCAGCCGGTTGGGCGTGCGATGACGGACGATCGCGGCGAATATCGGATTTATGGTTTGCCGCCGGGATACTACTACTTGAATGCGGCCGGCTCGGCGCCAGGCAAGACCTATCCATCGACCTTCTACCCGACCCCGCGGCCCGTGGAAGACGCCGCGGCGCTGCAGGTCAAGGCGGGAGATGAAATCCCCGTCAACTTCACGCTGCAACCACAGCAGCCGGTGAGTGCGGCGGTGGCACAGCCGAGCACCGCGGCGGAAGCGAACCCGGCTTCGATCGCCGGCCGGGTGGTGTCGTCGGAGGGAACTCCGTTGGCGCAAGCCACGGTAAGTCTCCTATGGAACGGCGGGGGGAGGACCGAACGCAAGAGCACCGTAACGGACGAGGATGGCCGCTTCGAGTTCACCAGCCTCAAGCCCGGGGTTTGCTTGCTCGGCGCCCGCAAGACGGGGTATACGGGCTTGGATGGATTCGTTAACAGCATTCGACAGCAGCTCACGGCCGGGCAACACGCGGAGGGGGTGGTGCTCAAGCTGTACGGGGCGGCGGCCATCAGCGGACGCGTCGTCGATGAAAACGGGGAAGCGATGGAGGGGACGGCGGTCTCCGCCTATGAACAGGACACCTCCGGCAGAATCACCCAGAACCCCAGCCTGCCGCACGACGCGACCACGGATGACCGCGGCGAGTTTCGCATTCACAGCCTGCCGCCCGGACAGTATTGCGTGCGGGCCATCACGACTCGCAGTCCGGCGCCCGGCAGGGCCTACCCGCCGCTGTTTTACCCGGGCACGCCGCTGCGGGAAGCGGCGGTGAGTCTTCCGGTGAGGCCCGGAGACGAACTGCGAGTGAACATCACGCTGCGGCCGGTGAAAGGAGTCGCGGTGCGCGGGCACGTGCGCGGCCAGGTCGGCACGCCCACAGTCTCCCTGGAGGAAAGGGAGAGCGAGGTTCCGGGCAGTTCTCCATTTGAGGTTGGCCATCCCCGGGTGGCGAGCGTGAGGCCGGACGGCAGTTTCGAGGTAAAGAACGTGCCGCCCGGCAAGTACGAGGTGAGAGTTACGGAAGCCATGGCGCCCTCCACCCCGGCGAGGCCGCCCGGCCCGACGAGACAGCCGCCCAGGGAAGGGCGCGCCAATGTTGACGTGGCGGAGGCGGACGTGGAAGGCGTCGAAGTAGTGCTAGCCGAACGCCGGGAGGTGATCTCGATCAAGGGCAGCGTGCGCTGCGAGTGCCCGCCGGGAGCGAAGATCACGAATGGCAACATCCCACTTCAAGCCGTGCCTCCCTCCGCCTTTGTTACGACACCGAACAACCTCCCGCCTACGGGACGGTTCACGGGAGAGAACCTCACATTTACGCTCCCCGTCCCGACCGGGACGTGGCGGATTGGTTCGGCGTACGCAGCCTACAGCACGGGCGGAGAGGCGAATGTGATCGCTTACATGAAGTCCGCGTCGCTCGGCGGCAAGGATGTGACGGATGCGGAGATCACATTTACGCCCGCCATGGCGGCGATGCCCATGGAAGTCGTGTTCAGCGGCTTTGCCCCCAGGATTGATGGCGTCGTGCTCGATGCCCACGACAAGCCGGTGGCCAATGCCCACGTGATGGGGACCCCGGAGGATGACGTCGGTAAGAGTAAGGGCCATTACTTGGATGCGCAGACCAATCCCAAGGGCGAGTTCAGCATCAGGAGCGCGCGGCCGGGGGAGTACTCGCTGTTTGCCGTCCTGGCTACGAGTATCGATGACGCTTCCTTCAAGAAGTATGCGGCGGAGGGCAGCAAACTCAAGGCCGAGGAGAAGCACCAGTACAGCGTCGTGCTGCACCTGGTGAAGGTGGAAGAGTAGCTGCTAGCTGCTGGCTGCTAGCGGCTAGCTACCCATTGCCGAATTGCCGAAGTGCGGAAGTGCCGAATTGACATTCAGCCCCGTCAACCCGGCCGAGGGCGGCCGGGCTACACCCAGGTTAGCGCCCAAAAGCGGGGCGCGAACCTGGGGCACCGGGCGCGAACCTGGGGCACCGCGCGCGAACCTGGGGCACCGGGCGCGAACCTGGGGCACCGCGCGCGAATCTGGGGCACCGGGCTACACAGTCTTCTGCTAGAGAAAACGCGGGCGAGTCGCCCGCGTCCACCCGAGAATTGCTCCCCCACTCACGAGGCTGGACCCTCGGCGCCGCCTTTGAGTTCGGCGACGATGATGCCGGCGAGGATCAGGAGGGCGCCGAGGCCGCCGCGGTAGCCGAGGCGCTCGCCCAGCACCAGGTAGGACGTTATCCAGGCAAAGACCGGCTCCAGGGCGAAGATAAGCGCGGTGTAGGTGGGAGCGGTGAACTGCTGCGCCCAGGCCTGGATGGTGAAGGCGGCGGCGGTGCCGAGCAGGCCGGTCACGAGGATGGCGATGATGACGCGCGGGGACCAGACCGCGTGCGCCGTTTCCAGGGCGGGCACGGTCAGGGCCATGAGGACGGCGCAGGTGACGGCCTGGAGGGTAGCGATCTGCTCAAAGGGCCAGCGGCGGGTGGCGCGTCCCAGGAAGATGATCTGGAAGCCGAAGCCGACGGCGCACCCGAGGGTCAGGAGGTCGCCGAGGTTGATGCTGCCGAGGCTCAGCTCGCGGCCGCCGGCAGGCACGGTGAGCAGGTAGAGTCCGGCGAAGGCGGCGAGCACGCCGGCCCAGGTCCAGGCGCGCAGGCGGCGGCGCCAGAAGAGCGCCAGGAAAATCGGCACCAGGATGACGGAAAGGCCGGTGAGGAAAGCGGACTTGGAGGGCGTGGTGAGGAGCAGGCCAGTGGTCTGGAACTCGTAGCCGACCCAGAGGAAGGCGCCGACCAGCATGCCCTGGCGCACGGCGCCGGCGGAGAGACGTGCGAGGGAGCGGCGGTAGATGAGCGCCAGGGTGGCGGCGGCGAGCGCCATGCGGACGGTGTTGAAGAAGAGCGGGGAGATGTCGCGCAGCGCGTCCTTGATGACGGTGAAGGTCACGCCCCAGACGAGGGTGACCAGGACCAGCAGGACGTGAGCTTTGACGGTGCGCGACACGCAGGCAGATTAGCAAATCAGGCTTCGGGTAGCTCGCCGGAATCGAGGGAGCCCTACTGAACCGCGGCAGTTTGGGTCAGGTAGGGCTCCCTCGCTGCGCTCGGGATGTTTTATCCCGGGCACTACGTTCCTCGGGATGTTTTTATTGCCGGGGGGCGGCGGAGGTCGCCGGCATGGCGAACTTCGCGTCATCCACCGGGGTATTGAAGCTGACCTCGGTCAGCTTCGTGGTCAGGACGTTGTTGACGTCGTAGCGGCGGATGATGGTGGCCACCTTGACGCCGTTGAACTCCTTGTAGTCGTCGTAGTCGGTGGTCTGGGGCAGCAGCCCGAAGGGCGTGGGCATGGTGGTGATGCGGCGCAGCAGCAGGCCGGAATCCACGTCGTAGTAGAGGCGGTCCTGGGCGCGGGTGTTGGGGACGCGCGCGCGCACCACCCAGCAGTCGTGGCCGTTGATGCGGTCGCGCCCGCCGACCACGGCTTGCGGATACGCCTGCTTGGGGTTGAGGTCGCGGAAGAACATGGCCACGGCGGCGAGGGTCTCGGCGTCGCGGCCGGTGACTTCGCGGGCTTCGCCGCCGCGGAGAAACCAGGCGTGCTGGCCGTCATAGCCACTGGAGCCTTGTCCCTGGATGGAGACCGCCTTGTTGGGCGCCTTCTGATAGGACTCGGTGTTGATGGACTGTCCGGCCAAGCCGCTCACCGTGGCCTTGGCAACGCGCGTAGTCAGCTTATCCACGGCCTCCTGGCCGCCGATGGCCTGGATGAACTTGTCGAAGATGGGCGCGACCGGGGGCGGCGGCGGGCGGCGCGGCGGGCCGGGCGGCCCGGCAGGCGCCGCGGGTTGGCCTGCGGGTGGTGCGGGCGGTTGTCCCGCGGCCAACGCGGCTTGGCGGACGGCGATGCGGGCACGCAGCGCGTCAATATCGGGTACTGGGGCCATGGGGCTGGGATTGTTGTGGCCCTGGTGGCAGGTGGCGCAGGTCACGTCGCCGCGCCCGTTGAAGTTCTGGTCGTTGATGGCCTTGACCATGGCGATCATCTTGCGCGCGGTCGCCTTCTCTTCCTTGGTGTCGGCCTCGAGATCGAGGCGGCCGTTGACGTCGGCGTGGCAGAAGCCGCATTCCACCCCCAGCGCCGAGCGAAAGACCTGCATGGAGGGCAGCACGTCTTCCGAGGGCAGGCCTTTGAGCGCCTGGATATTGTGGTAGACCTCTTCCGCCGGCTTACCCGGCACCGCTTCCACGCGCGGCGGCGGCCCTCCCGGACGCTGGGCCCCTGGCGCCGGAGCAGGCGCCTGGGCCACGGCAAACACCAACGGCAAGCTCATCAACAGCAGAAATAACCCCACGCGGACCCGAGTCATGCAGCCTCCTGAGAGATGTAGGTGGTGAACAAATGTAACAGGAGATTGGGCAACGGGGGAACGGGGTACGGAGTCAGCGGGTGGCGGCGAGGAGGCTGGGGACAGCGTCCCAGTCGGCGATGCGGGTGACCGGGGTGCGCAGCTTGATTTCCGCCTGGAAGCGGGCGGGGGCGGCGTGGAAGGCGGTGTGGCGGACTTCGTGGCCGTCGGTGGCAAAGACGTAGGTGGAGTGGTCGCCGGTGCGGTGGACGACGGAGCCCACGTCTTCCCAGGCGATCTTGACGCGCTTCCCCCACCAGTGGCGCTCGATGACGTAGCCGGGGGTAACCAGGATGTCGGCCGGCCAGCAGTAAAGGAAGGCCACCACGATTGCCGCCGGGGGAATCAGCGACCAGCGCGCGCCAAAGGCGGCCAGGAGAAACAGGATGGCGGTGGAGAGCCCGCAGCCGAAGACGTAGATGGACTTCACGTCGGCAGCGGTAAAAATCATGACCCCACGCTCACAGCGCACTTCCGCCGTGATAGCACGACGCCGCAGCCAACGGAGAAAAAGGATAACCAAAAAGGTCATTTGCTAGGCCGAGCTGCGCTTGGACCAGGGGCTCTATGAAGTGAGGCGGCGGGGATTGTATGAAAAATGGAAGGGGGATGCAAGAGCACATATCGGCCGATTAGAAAATAGTAACCTGCCTCATTGCCGAATCGCCGAAGTGCGGGAACCTTCCCCATTGCCGAATTGCCGAAGTGCGGCATTGCCCCAAGAGAAGTTTCGAGTTTCGGGTTTCGTGTTTCGAGCAAGAGCTCAGAAGAAGCAGCTCCCTCGCTGCGCGCATTGGCGGAGAGGGGGCGAGCGGCAGGCGGCACGGGCGGAATAGGGATCCTTCGACTCGCCCCTTCGCTCCGCTCAGGGTCGCGCTTGCTCAGGATGACATTCATTCCCGCCAGCCCGGCCGAGGGCGGCCGGGCTACACCTCAAACAGGCTTGCGAATTGAGGGGTGGCGGGACGCGTTACTCGGCGCCGGCCATGGCGGCGATGAGCAGCAGGAGGCGCTGGAGGCCGAGGTCGCGGCCGCGGGGGTCGTACCACTCGTGGAGGGTGTGGGCGCCGCCACCGTTACCGCCGCCGCCGAGGGCAATGGCCTCGCGGCCCAGGGCAAGCGGGATATTGGCGTCGGTGGAGGCGCGGGTAAGGCGCGAGGGGTTGCCGAGGTGAGCATCGACGGCCTGGGCGACGGCCAGCAGGCGGGAGGGGCTGCGCAGTTCGGCGGCCGGGCGGTTGCCGATGAGCCGGAGGTCGTGGCGGACGCCGGCGCCATTGCCGGCGGCAGCCTCCGCCGGGACGTCGCCCAAGGCGGCGCTCAGCGCCTGGCGCAGCGCGGTTTCGATGCGATCGATCTCGCGGGGCGACGAGGAGCGGATGTCCACCCGCATGCTGGCGCTTTCGGCGATGGAGTTCACCGAGGTACCGCCGCTGATGACGCCGACGTTGAAGGTGGTCTTGGGGCTGAGAGGCACCGCGGTGCGGCTGAAGCGCTCGATGGCGCGGGCTAGCAGGACGATGGCATTGGGGGCGCCGAAGTCGCTCCAGGAGTGGCCGCCGGGGCCGCTGACGGTGACCTCGAAGCGGCGGCTGCCCAGGGCTTCGGTGACGATGGTCTCGCTCTGGGCGCCGTCGATGACCAGGGTGGAGCCGATGGCGTCCTGCCAGCGGGGGTCGGAGAAGATGTGGCGCATGCCGCGCAGATCGCCTTCACCTTCTTCGCCGACGTTGCCGATGAACAGCAGGGGCGCGGTGGTGCGCAGGCCGGCCTGCTGCAGGGCGGAAACGAGCGCCAGCAGCGCGACGACGCCGGCGGAGTTGTCGCTGATGCCGGGGCCGAAGAGCTTGCCGGCGTCGGCGTGCACGTCGAGCGGCAGGCCGGCGGGAAAAACGGTGTCGAGATGGGCGCTTACCGCGAAGTAAGGCTCGCCGGGGTCGCTGCCGGGGCGTAGGGCGGTGACGTTGCCGACTTCGTCGATGCGCACCTCGTCGAGGCCCAGGGAGCGGAAGCGCTCGGCCAGCCAGGCGGAACGCGCAGCCTCACCAAAGGGGGGCGCGGGGATGCGAGTGAGCTCGAGCTGGAGCTCGGCGAGCTCGCGCTGGTGGCGCCGGAACCACTCGTAGGCCGCGTGCACGCCGGGCAGCGCGGCGACGCGCGCGACTTCGGCGGGCGCCGAGGCCGGCTTGGCTTTGGTGGGCAAGGGCATCCGGCAGCATGGTATCGCATGGGGCAGTCGTCGGTCGTCGGTCGTTGGTCGTCGGCCAAAAGCGAGAGCAGATCCCGGGAGTTTCTAGTTTCTTGTTTCTAGTTTCTAGTTTCTAGACGAAACCAAGCCACCATCCGTTCAGGACGACAAAGAGGTCTTGGCGGAGGGGTTACAGCAGGCGAGAATCTCGGCTTCGGTGAGGCAGCGGTCGCTCTGCTTGGCGAGCTGGAAGATGCGGTCGATGACCGCCTCGTCCGCCGGCAGGCCGCGATGCTCCAGCCAGAACAGCACGTTGGAGCGGCCCGACATGGGGCCGACCTCGATCACCTGCTCCAGGCCGAAGAGGGCGGCGGGCACGCCGGAATACACCGCGTCGGCGAGCGCGGCGTCGTGGCGGCGGAGGGCCTTGATGACGGCGGCGGCGTGGACGCCGGTGGAGGTGCGGAAGGCGTCGTAGCCGAAGACCGGGTAGTGCTTGGGGATGGGGACACCGGTGGTGCGCGCGACCAGCTCGCAGTATTCGCGCAGCCGGGTGAGGTCCTGTTCGCCCCAGGGGGCGACGCCCATGAGCTTGAAGTTGACCAGCATCTGGTCCATCTGGGTATTGCCGACGCGTTCGCCGATGCCGAGGGCAGTGGCGTGGATGCAGTCGGCGCCGGCACTGGCGGCAGCGAGCGAGTTGGCGACGGCGAGGCCGCGATCGCTGTGGCCGTGCCAGTCGAGGCGGATTTTTTCTCCGGAGGGCTTGATGACCTCGTCGATCACGAAGCGGATGAGCGCCGCCACGCCGTTGGGGGTGACGTGGCCGCAGGTGTCGCAGACCACGATGGCGGTGGCGCCGCAGGCAATCGCCGTGGTGTACAGCCGCTTGACGGTCTCCGGGTCGCAGCGCGTGGTGTCCTCGGTGACGTACATGACCGGGAGGCCGAGCGAGACTGCGTACTTCACCGCTTCTTCCGTGGTCTTGAGCAGGAAATCGTCGGTCCAGCCTTCGGTGTAGCGGCGGATGGGGCTGGAGCCGAGGAAGGTGGCGGCCTCAATCGCCATGCCCACGCGCTGGCTGATCTCGGCGATGGGGGTGATGTCGTTGCGGTGGGTGCGGGCGGCGCAGTTGCCACGGATTTTCAGCTTCTGGTTGACGATCTCCCGCGCCAGGCGCTCGGTTTGCTCGACGGCGCGCGGCCCGGCGCCGGGCAGGCCGAGATCGAGGGAATCGATGCCCAGCGCCTCCATGAGATGGAGGATGGCGACCTTTTCGTCGAGCGTGGGGTCTTTGACCGAGGGCGATTGCAGGCCGTCGCGCAGCGACTCGTCGTTGAGCTGCACGGGGTGCCGGGGCACGAAGCGGTCGGCGCCCTGGTGGTTCCAGTCGTAGATGAGTTCGGAAGGCCGCATTCGCTATTCGTTATTCCCACCCTTCGCTGCGCTCAGGATGGGGCACCCGGCGTTATTCCCACCCTTCGCTGCGCTCAGGATGGGGCACCCGGCGTTATTCCCACCCTTCGCTGCGCTCAGGATGGGGCACCGGACGTTTAATCCCACCCTTCGCTGCGCTCAGGATGGGGCACCCGGCAATTCATCAAAAAATGACCGACCAACTATAACGAATAGCGAATCAGGCCTTGTCCTTGGCCTCTTTGGGGACGAGGGTGAGGCCGAAGGTGGAGATGCTGCCCTTGCCGGCCACGTTGGCGCCGCCGGGGTCCGCCGGGTTGGGCAGGTAGAGCGTGCGGCAGTGCTCGCAGCGGTAGACCTCGGCGTCGGGGCCCAGGACGCGCGCCACGTCGCCGCACGCCTGCTCCTTTATGTCGGCCAGGTAGAACCAGCGCTTGAGGTGGCCGCCGCAGAGCTTGTTCTTGGCGTCCTTCTCGTTGCACGCGCGCTGGCCCGGCTTCTTGAGTTTCACCTTGTGGTTGGGCAACTGCGGCAGATGGCCCGCGGATGAAACCGGCGACGTGGACACGTTGGGTTCCTCGTGAGACGCGAAGGTGGCGCGAATTCTACCGCCGCGCACGCTTCCGGCGCACGCACTTTCATTGTAGCGAACGCTTGTGTAACCTTGCCAGCAGGTGGGAGGTGGAAAATGTTTGACAATCGCAGCCGGCGCACCTTTCTGCGCACCAGCGCCGCTGTCGCGCTGGCCACGCCGGCGCTCTGGGCCCAGCCGCAGCAGGCGGGGGCGCCGCAGGAACTGGAAGAGATTGGCCCGGTCGAGGACCTGATGCGGGAGCATGGCGTGCTCAACCGCATCCTGTTGATCTACGAGGAGGCAGACCGGCGGCTGCGCGGCAATCGCGAGCTGGACCCACGCGTCCTGGGGCAGGCGGCGGAGATCGTGCAGCGCTTCATCGAGGAGTATCACGAGAAGCTGGAGGAGGACCACCTCTTCCCGCGCTTCGAAAAAGCGAAGAAGCTCGGCGAGCTGGTCGCCACCCTGCGGCAACAGCACGCCGCCGGCCGCACCCTGACCAACCAGATCCTCTCGCTGACGCGCGCGGGCTCGCTGCGGCCGGTGACGCAGCGCAACCAGCCGCAGCGGCAGCAACTGCTCGACGCCATGCAGCGCTTCGTCCGCATGTACCGGCCGCACGAGGCGCGCGAAGACACCGTGCTGTTTCCCGCCTTGCACGAGATCGTCGGCCCGCACGAATACAGCGCGCTGGGCGAAGACTTCGAGCGCAAGGAGCACGAGCTGTTCGGCCCGGAAGGCTTCGAGGGAGTGCGCGACCAGGTGGCCGGGCTGGAGAAGCAGCTTGGCATCTACGACCTGGGGCAATTCACGCCACGGTAACACCTACCACAGAGGCACAGAGACACAGAGGGATCTAGTCATTTCGTGATTTGGTGATTTGGCGATTTGCGATTCTCCGGTTTCGCCTTTTTCGTTCGGCCTTCCTCTGACACCTACCACAGAGGCACCGAGGCACAGAGGAAAACCAAGGCAAGAGTAAGAAGGCAAAGAAAAGGCGCCGTCTCCGTGAACGCCGCTTAGTCCTGCCTCTTTCCTTTTGCCTTTTTCCTTCTCTGTGTCCCTGTGTCTCTGTGGTGGGTGTCACGCGGTCAGGATCAGGGGCTCGCCGCGGGTAATGACGAGGGTGTGCTCGAAGTGGGCGGCGCGCGCCCCGTCCAGGGTTTGTACGGTCCAGCCGTCGGCGGCGGTGCGGACGGAGTCTTCGCCGGCGGTGATGATGGGCTCGACGGTGATGACGAGGCCCTCGGTGAGAGGCTGGCGGGCGCGCGGGTCGTAATAGTTGGCCACGGTGGGGGGCTCGTGGATGGTGTGGCCCACGCCGTGGCCGCAGAGTTCGCGCACCACGCTGAAGCCGCTGCGCCGGACCTCGTTTTCCACCGCGGCGCCGATTTCGTTCAGCCGTTTGCCGGCGCGCGCCACCTTCATGGCTTTGCGGAAGGCGCGCTCGGCGCAGGCGATGAGCCGCCGCGTCTCGTCGCTCGCCGGGGGCACGGCGACACTGACGCAGGCGTCGGCCACGTAGCCATCCTTCTGCGCGGTGACGTCGAGCTTGACGATGTCGCCGGGGAGCAGGGCGCGGCTGCCGGGAATGCCGTGCACCACCTCGTCGTTCACGCTGATGCAGGTGGCGCCGGGAAAGCGGTAGACGGCGCGCGGAGAGCTCTGGGCGCCACGGCGCTGGAACCCGGCTTCCGCGATGGCGTCGAGGGCGGCGGTGGTGATGCCGGGGCGCACCGCGGCGCGCATGAGGCGCAGCACGTCGGCCACAATGCCGCCGATTTCCCTGAGCCCGGCAAGATCGCGCTCCGATTCGATGGACATGCAGCGCTAGTTTACAATTGCCGCCCGCATCCAGCTACGGGTGAAGCGTATGCCGAAATCCAAGACGAAGAAGAAGGGCGGGAAGCCGCGGGCGAGCGCCAAGAAACCTGCCCGGGCAGCGAAGAAAGCGCCGAAATCCGCCGCGGCCGCGACGAAGCCGGCCGCCGGGCTCGACTTCAACCACGCCATGATCTACGCCCGCGAGGTGGAGCGCGCCACCACGTTCTACAAGGAGCTGCTGGGCTTCAAGCTGATCGAAGACTTCCGCTTCGAGGGCAAGTCGGTGTACGCGCGGCTGCGCGCGCCGGCGGGCAACGGCACCATCGCGCTGCACCAGGCGAACCCGGGTGCGCCCATCGAGAGCGAGGGGGTGCGGCTCTACTTCGAGGTGCCGGAACTTGATGCATTCTGCGACAAGCTGCGCAAGAAAGGCTTCTACTTCACCCAACTGCCGCGCCTGATGCCCTGGGGCTGGCGCCACGCCTACCTCAACGACCCCGACGGGCACGAGATCTCGCTCTACTGGGCGGGGGAAAACCGCATGAAGAAGACGGTGATGAAGGCGGCGCGGGAAGCGGAGAAGGTACCCAGGGCGGCAAGACACTCGTGAACAAATTCCCTCAGGGGCTAAAGCCCGGAGGTTTGTGGGGCTGCTGACGGCACGGCTGAAGCCGTGCCCCTCCGAGAGATGAAGCCGGCGATTCCCTCAGGGGCTAAAGCCCGGAGGTTTGTGGGGCTGGTGACGGCACGGCTGAAGCCGTGCCCTGATACATCCCAGACGAGCAAAGGCGGCTCG
Organism: Terriglobia bacterium; assembly: GCA_963739375.1. Classification (GTDB taxonomy): domain Bacteria; phylum Acidobacteriota; class Terriglobia; order Terriglobales; family Acidobacteriaceae; genus CAVUAF01. The sequence goes on along the minus strand of CAVUAF010000024.1, from coordinate 77,696 downwards.
TCTGGGGCACCCCGCGCATTCTGGTGCGCTCAGTCACTGGCGTGCGCCTTGCGAGGTCCACCACTGGGCATAAAGGCCGCCGTGGGCGATGAGCTCGGGGTGGGTTCCCGATTCCACGATGCGCCCCGCATCCATGACGTGAATCTGGTCGGCGACCCGGGCCGTGGTGGAGCGGTGCGTGATCATGATGACGGTGACGCCCGCGATGGATTTACGGAACTGCGCCAGCCAGGCCGCTTCCGCCCAGGGGTCCATGGCGCCGGTGGGCTCGTCGAGAACGATGATGGGGGCGGGGCGCAGCAGGACGCGCGCCAGGGCCACGCGGTGCCATTCCCCGACGCTGAGTTGGACGCCGTTGGCCAGTTGCTTGCCGAGCAGCGTGTCATAGGAGTGCGGCAGCTGCGCCAGGCGGGTGTCGATGGAGGCCGCCCGCGCGGCCACCTGGACTGCCTCCAGGGAAGGGCCGGCGGCCACGTCCCCGAAGGCGATGTTCTCGCGGGCGGTGGCGTTGTACTGCATGGGGCGCTGAAACAGGACACTGATGCAGCGGCGCAGCTCCGCCACGGACATTGCGCGCAGGTCGGTATCGTCCCACGTGACCGCGCCGGCCTGCGGATCGTAGAAGCGGCACAGGAGGTTCACCAGGGTGCTCTTGCCGGCGCCGTTGGGGCCCACAATGGCGACGCAGCGTCCGGCGGGGATGAAGAGATCGAAGTTGTCCAGGACCAGCGCGTCGGTACCCGGATAGCGAAACTGCACGCCTGAAAAGCGGATGCCCTGCCGCAGAGGGACCGGGACGGGTTGCGGCGAGGGCGGGGTGACCACACCGGGCTGCAGGTCGAGGAACTCAAACAGGTTGCCGAGAAAAAGCACGTTGCTGTAGAGCCGGCCCATGCTCTCCAGCACTCCCCGCATGACGCTGGAGCCTTGCTGGAAGGCCTGATAAAACAACGCCAGGTCGCCCACCGTGATGTATCCGAGAATGGCGCGCCAGGCCATGAAGGCGAGGGCGGCGGCGGTGACCACGAGGGCGGCAGCGCCCGCCGCCAGTTCGCCGAGTCCCTCCGCGCGCGCCAGCGCCACCCGCTCGCCCAAAAGGCGCGCACGCAACGTGCGATAGGCGGACTGGAAGAGCCCGCCCAGCGCGAACAACCGCAGTTCCGCCGCGGCTTCGCCCGCCGTCATCAGCCAGTCGTAGTAGGAGACGCGACGCTGGTCGGGGGTGACGCGCACAAACCAGTCGTGGCGGCGCAGAGCGTGCCGCAGCACCACCCAGAAGGCGGGCAGCGTGTTCAGGACCAGGACGAAGGGCAACCATCCGCCGTAGGGGAAGATGACCGCCGCCATGGCGAGCAGGGTGAGACTGTCGCGCAGGGTGTTGCCCAGGGTATCGAGCAATTCCAGCGGGCGATAGGCAGCGTCGGCGCGGGCGCGGTGGAGGTGGTCAAAAAAATCGGGGGTCTCGTAGAAAGCAAGGTCGGCGGCCAGCGACTGGCGATGGATGAGCGAGTTGACGTGGTCGAAAACCAGCTCCGACTGCACGCTGCGGATGAAGTGCAGGGCGCTCTGGATGACGTGTTGCAGCAGGAGGACGCCCGCCATCAGGGCCGCGGGAGGAAGCAGGGCGCGCAGGGCAGCCACGTCGCCGTGGGCGGCAAAGGCCTGCACCAGGCGGTTGACGAGGGCGCGCGTCAGATACAGGAGCGCCACCGGCAATAGACCCTGGGCGACGAGCAGCACGAGCGACGCCACCGTCCAGGAGCGGGTGGCGTGCCAAACCAGCCGCAGGGCGCGGGGCAGGTAGGGTAACTGCGCCGCCGCGCGGCGGAAGCGGTCCGTCGCCGGCGTTGCGGGGGAGCTCACGGTTCACTCCGCAGGGCTGCTAGTTGCGCTTGCGCCGGGCAGAGAAAAGTGTTCGCGCCGCGAGTTGAGCGGCTTTCGTAGCGCCCAGAGCCATCCGGAAGGGGTAGTACAGCCAATGAAGCGGACGTGGTAAGCGCACCAGGGACCATTCGTGGATGCCAGGGGTGAGCAAAAACAGTACCACGTAGCGGAATCGGTCGGCCCACTTTTCGCGCGCCCGCAGGAAAAAGAGGTGCGCCGCCATCTCGCCACCATCGCGCGGGAGCGAAAGGCGGCGCTCCACCTGGCGCGCCAGCGACGTACAGCCGGCATCGCGGCGGCATGCCTGAGCGATTTCGGGGGGCAGCGTGGTGCCGAAAAGCGAAGCCGAAAGGCAAAGCGCCAGCCGCAGAATGCGTTGGGCCCGGGCTTGCTGAGCGCGCTGAAAAAGCAAGTCCCAATCCAGGTCGGGATGGCGGCCGAGGAGATGATGCACGTCGGCAATCCAAGCCAGGCGGCTCCACTGGTGCTTGGCGCCGTGGACGCTGAGCAGAAACAGCAGATCCTCGGGCGCGAAGGCCCGGACGTCCGCCGTCCCCAGGCGCAGCGCCCGGGCCCGCGGAAAGCAGTCGTCGGTGGAGAAGGGAAGCGAGAAGTGCCGCGGGGCCACGCCCCACTGGACTTCCAACAGGATGCCGGCCGGGCTGAGGAGCGAGACTTCGCAATTGGAGTGGAGCAAGGCGTCCATCTGGGCCGGCGCGAGCGGGTACACCGCGCGAAAGCCGGCCGCGGCCAGGATTTCGGCCGCTCGCCTGACCTGGTGGCGGGGCACGATCAGGTCAAGGTCCCAGGACTGGCGCAAGGTGAAGTCGCCATGGAGCAGTTGCGCGAGGGCGGGGCCCTTGAAGGGAATGGCTGCGACCTCATCACCCAGCAACTGCAGCACCTGCAAGAGGGTGTGGGTGAGCAACAGGGCGCGACGCCGGTGGTCCAGCTGCCGGTCTTGCAGCGCGGAGTAAGCCGTGGGCGGGAGCTCGCCGGCGAGATCGCGAGCGTGCCACGCCAACCAGGGAACCAGCCCGTGCGCCTCCGCCAGTTCCAGGAGCAGTTCCCAATTGACGGCGGGGCCAAGGAGGGAGCGCACGGCGTCGGCAGCTGCGGCCAGCGGCAGCCGGGCCAAGGGCAGTAGGACATCCCAGAAGAGCGCAGCGGACGCGGGAGGGGCGGCGGCGGGCGGCGCCGTCGAGTGGCCAGGAGGCACGCGCGATCGCCAAGACTCGGATTCGGTCGCCATCGAGATATGGGTCGCAGAAGACAGCGCACGACCGGCGCAACTCAGAACTCGCGAACTCCTGCGGGATGATCGTGTTCCTCGGAGCGCGGGGGGATTAGCGTGGCCCCCTGGATTTGCACCAGGTCCGGCGCGGCGAGGCCAAGGGCCGGAGCGATGGCCATCCTGGCCCGCATGTTGGCGCTGGGAATGCCGGTCCGGACGAACGATTTCTCGCAGTCGGCGGTCGAGGGACCGCGCATGTTGCCTTCCATGTAGGCCAGTCCCGGGCAGCGGGAGCACGTACCCACATGCGAGCAGGTACCACACACCGGCAGGTCGCGCGCGCGAATCGAGCGGACCTCCAGCAGTTCGGGTGAATTCTGCCAGATATCCACGAAGCGCTGTTGGCGAACGTTGCCGCTGGGCAGGGGGAACTGCACGCACGGGAAAACGTCGCCGTACGGGGAGACGTAGCAAGCGGTGTGACCGGCGCTGCAGGGGTATCCCTCCATGATGGAGTCGTCGGGAGGAGGGGGTGGGGCGCAGAATTCGCCGACGTTGCCCACCAGGTCGGGGTCGGTGAAGACCTCGCGCAGGGCATTCTGGGTGATGCGCAAATCGAGGATCGAGGTGTCGCCGTCGAGCTTGGGAGTGATGGTGGGATCGAGGGTGAATTGCACCCCCATCTCGCGCGCCAGCTGCTGCACGCCTTTGCTGTCGAAGTGATTCTGCCGCATCAGCACGTTGGCGATGGTCACCTTCAGGCCATGCGCTTTGAGCAGCCGGATGGCGGCGAGCGAACGCCGCAGCGAGCCCGGGAGCTTGGTAATAGCGTCGTGGATTTCCGCCCGGTGCGAGTAGATGCTGACCTGCACCTGCTCGATGCCCAGGCGCCGCAGGCGCTCCGCTTCCGCGCTGCGGATGAGGACGGCGTTGGTTTTCAGCTTGACGTTGAAGAGGCGGGAGCGGGCGTAAGCGAGGATCTGGAAGCAATCGCGGCGCAGCAGCGGCTCGCCGCCACTGATGACGAGGAAGAAAACATTGGCCGCGGCCAACTGGTCCAACAGGTCCTTGATTTCGGCGGTGGTGAGTTCGCCGTAGTCGTTGTGATCGAGGTAGCAGTGAACGCAGCGCTCGTTGCAGCGCCAGGTGACGTCGAGCTGAACACTGAGCGGGAGGCCCAGGGCCAGGGCCTTCTGGTTCATTTCCTCCATGAGGGTCGGGGCGCTCATTCCGCCTCCTCGGGCGCGGGCGGCGGCGGGATGGGTTGTTCGGCGACGAGCAGGATGCCGTGGGTGGCCAGGCCGGCGACGAACTCCTCGGCATCGCGGTAGGCGGCTGCGGGCTCGACGTCGAAGGCGGCGCAGACCTGGTCGCGCACGATGGCGGAGAGCGGGGTGGCGCCGTCGGCGGCCTCCCAAATGACGCTGCCGACCGGGTTCAGGCTGAACAATTGGGAATCCTCGGCGGACATGATCATGGTTTCGCCGCCGAAGTTGCGGGCCGCGATGGCGTGGCTCCGGGCAATGTACTTTTCAGGGGCCAAAGCCTACCTCACGGAAGAAGTTGCCAAACGCGCGCGTCGGGCACAAACCAGAGCCGTTGCACCGGGACCCGGTCAACAAAAGCGCAAGCCGAGCGAAACACTTCGCCCGCCAGCGCGGATTTCTCCGCGAAGAACAGTATATTCTGCAACACCCCGCGCAGCGATGCCGCGGGGTCCACGGGTTCCAGGCGATTCTCTTCCGCCTTCCCCAGCAGGTAAAGACCGGCGATAGGCGCCGCGATATTCTCACCGGGTCGGCCCAGCTCGCCGGAAAACGGTGTGCCGAACGCCCGATAGCCGTCGGCGGCAGGCCGCACGTAGGAAATCTCGTCGCTCAACAGGGTGGCATCGGGCGGGGCCAGGCGGGCAATAGTGGTTTTTCCGGCCCGGGAGACGCCGGCGAAGAGGAAAGCGCGGCCGTGGCGCACGACGCTGGCGGCATGCAGCAGGAAGCCTCCCTGGGGCGCCAGCACGAGGGTGTGCACGAGGCGCAGCACGGTGTCGATGGAATAGGGATTGGCCGACTGCCGGATGCGGCCGCGGCGGAGGCGGGCATTGAACTCGGCGCGGAAGTCGCCGCGCTGCATCCGCCATTCCCCGCCGCTGGCCTCCACCTGTACATCGTCCTCCGGATCAAACGTGCCCGGCGGCACCAGATCAACATCGAAGGTGAACTCCGGCGCGGCCGTCCGGGTGAGGAAGCCGGCATAGCGGTCATGCAGCAGACGCTGGAACGACAGGTCGGTGGTGCGCAGCGAGATGGGAATGCCGCCGATCTCAATGGCCACGGTGTCCAGGTCCGCGGGAGTGGCGAGAGTCATGCGCAGTTCCAATCTCAGTTACGGGAATCCAGGGGAGTTGACAGCCGCTCCGGTGAGCGCAGGCGCAGGTAGAGGCGTGTCATCAGATCGCAGTGTGCCAGCAGACGGCCGAGGAGCTGCTGGACGAGGCCCGGGCGGCCAACCGGCACGCGGTCGCGACCGCGCTCGAGGGTAACGACCCGCCCCAGGAACTCGGCCGGGGTGACCGGCGGGTCCGCCTGGGGAACCGAGTCGCCGCGGGTCCGCAACCCGCTGGCGTCGTTCCGGAATACGCGATGAGCCACCAGGCCTGAGCCGCGGGAGAAGAGGGCCACCTCCCCGGCGACGAGGTCGTGCATAGGGGCCGCACGAACGAGCAAGACGTCTCCCGGCCAGATCGCCGGCAGCATGCTGGCGCCCCGCACCCGCAGGCGAAGCCTGCCATGCGCCCGCAGCAACTCCCCGGCCAGCGCGCAGCACAGCGCGTCGGCCGCGGCGGGCCTTGGGGGATTCAACTGGGCGGCTACGATGTCTTGCGATTGAATCGGCAATTCCCCTGGGTCGCTGAGATCTTGCCGCACACCAAGGCGCGCGTTTCAAACACGCGCTCGGTCCGGAACGCCGGCTTCTCGTAGCGCTTCTTCCCCTTGGGAGCGGCCTTGGTGCCGGGCTTGTCTTGGGATCTCATCGGTCTTCTCTCTGCAAATCTCGCTGGAATCTCCGCGCCCTCGTCAATTGAGCAACGCCTGTGACGCCTGCACGGCCCCGGTTGAGCCGGTGAGTGGGGTGAAATAGATCTGGGATGCGCCCGTGACGGCTGCGTTGTTGTCAATGATGATGCCGCTGGTGCCGCCCGTGGCGGCCAAACCGGCGACAGCCGTGCCAGGGGTGCCAGAAAGAACATCAAAAGAGTAGATGCAGGCGCCGGCGCAGCCAGTCGCGGTGCCCAGCGCGGACACGCTGAGGAAAATATAGTCGTGCGTTCCGTTCCTAATCTCGGTGACCGGAGAGCAGGTCCCGGCGCCGCTCGTCAGGTTGCCTCGGTTGGTGACGGTGCCGGTGAAAGTCGAGTTCATCGCTATCGAGTACAGAACGGGCGCAGTGCCGGTCGTACGATACGCGCAAACCCAGAAGTTTCCGGTAGTCCCCGGACCGGTGAAGTAGGTGTCGTCAAACGTGCCATTGAACATCGTAGTCCCAACGGCGCCGCTTCCCAAGGTGGCTTTGATGCCCCCATTAGCCGCCGCGAAGCCGGCAGCAAATTGGTAGATTCCGCCGCCGGTACCGTCGTACCCGACAGAAACGTAGACCTTCTGGGTGGTGGAATCGACGATGGGGGCGTCAATGATGCCCAAGGTGTCCGTGGCCCTCGTGGCGCTGTTCACGACGACGCCGGCGGTAGTGACGGAGTGAAGCTGACCGGCGGTACCGCCGTTGCCTACAAAGATCTTTCCCGACGTTCCGGAGTCCTTCACGGGGGAAGTGAGTTTGTTCCCGCTGCTCACCGTCACCGGGAAGGTGACGACGACTTCGGCGGGCGTGCCGCTGAAGACACCCGTGAACTTGTGGAGCTTGCCCGCGTCATCCCCCACGTAAATGATGTCGGCGGCGTAATCGACAAAGGGAGAAGAGTTGGTGTCGTTGGGCGAGCCGTTGAAGGTCATGACCGTCATGCAGGGCGCGGTGCAAGTCCGGTAATTGGCGAGGGTTACGCTGGTCGGGGAGGTCGCGGCGGCCACCGTGCCGACCGACACCGTGCTACTCCATTTGAGCAGGACCAGACTGGCTACGCTGGCCGTGCTCTGGACGAACGCCACCTGAGTGCCGTCGACGGAGAACGCCGGCGAAGTCACGATGGTGGCGCCGACGCCAGTGTTATAGGCCCAAAAGGTCGAGGGCACCGTGGAGCTGCACGTGGTTACATAAAGATTGCTAAAGGCGGCGATGGTCGCCTGGCCGCCGGCGACCCCTGCCAGGCCGGTGGGGAATACCACGAAATCGTTGGTGCAACTTGCGGTGGTGATAGCAAACGAGTATTTCGCCGGGTACATGTGCCCGGCAACCTTGCCGTTCGTGCCTAAAGTCTTGCTCCAGTCCGGGTGCAGCGCTCGCGGTCGCCGGAGGCGAGCCTCGCCTTGCCGGTCCGGGCCGTCCCGGTCCGGCACGTCCTGGCGCCATTCCCGACCGTCCTGGTCCTGCGAGTCGCGCACTGCGAGCTCCTCATTGACCGCGACCGCCGACCGGGAGGATGTAGCGGCGCGGGAGCGCCGCGCCTGCTGGAACTGGAAGCGGGGATCGTTGACCAGGCCCCACCAGCTGTCGACGGACTGGCTGCGCACGGCGTCGTTGAAGTCCCCGGGATTGGAGAAGATAAGATGCCGGTGCGACCAGTCCTCGGGCACACCGGCACGCTGCGCCTGTGCCAGCACGGGCACGAGCAAGATGAGCAACCACACCCCAAGCAAACGCTGCGCCCAAGCCAAGACGAAACCTGCCGGCCCTCTCTCCAGTTTCACTGACGCACCTCGCGATGCACCGCGCTCAAGCCCGAACTGGGCTAAATGTTTGTCCAGGTTAATCTTCCCGCTTGCCAGACGATTCGCCGCGCACACACCAAGCCCCGCGCATAATTGCCTTTTTTATGCTTTCTCACGTGCCTGCAAAAGTCAACAGCTAAAGAGGGCTCCGGGTAGCACCTGGGTAACCGGACCTCCCGATTACTCGTAACTGGGACGGCCCAATCGGCTGAAGCCGTGCCCCTCCGAGAGAGGTAGCGGTTGCGAGCGGACCGGGCTCAGGCCGGATAAAGCTTTAATGACAAGAGCCTGGAATAGCGGTGAAAATCGGTGTCCAGCGTGAACACCTGCCAATCGCGGCTGATCGCCACCGCACAAATCAAGGCATCCACGGGAGTGGCGGCGATGCCGGCGCGACGGCAGCGATTGCTGAGGTGCGCGGCGTTCTCGAAGTCCTGCGTCTGGAGCGGCTCGTCGGGCACGCTGCGCAGGTCGCGGCGCAGGCCGGTGAAGTGACTTTCGTCGCGGACGCCGCTGAGTATTTCCTGCCGCACCGGGCCGATGAGCATGGCCCGCCCCTCGCGAAACAGGTCGAGCAGCTGCTGGCGCAGCGCCGCCTCGGCGGCCGACAAATCCGCCTTGCGGCGGCGGAAGACGAGAGACCAGACGACGGTATCGACCAGGACCTTCATCCGCGCTTCCGGCGCCGTTCGGCCTTGTAGTCGTAGGCCGGATCGAAGTCGACCTTGCCGAACCACTTGACCAGCTTCATCTGCTCGAGGCGGCGCGCATACTCCTGCATGGCCACGGTGACCGCTTCTTTCTTGGTCTTGTGGCCGCCGGTGCGGCGAATGCGTTCGATGAGCCGGTCGTCGAGATCGAGATTAGTAGCCACACACACATTGTCACACATCAGAATGTGTAAATCAATATGGAAGGCCCCCCGGCGATTGCCTCCGGGGCTAAAGCCCGGAGTCTTGTGCGCTGCGTACGGCACGGCTGAAGCCGTGCCCCGATACTTCCCAGACGAGCAAAGGCGGCTCGTCTGGGGCACTCCCTTTCTCAGGTAATGCTGGTTTCCTCGTAGGTGCCGTAGACCTCTTTGAGGGCCTGGCAGATTTCGCCGACGGTGGCGTAGGCGCGGACGCAATCAATGATGAAGGGCATGGTGTTGGCGGGGGAGATGTGGCCGTTGGCGGGGGCGGCGGGCTCCTGCGCGGCGGCGCGCTGCAGGGCGGCGAGGGTGCGGCGGACTTCGTCGTGGGAACGGCGTGCGCGCAGCGCCTTCAGCTTGCGGGCCTGCGCCCGCGCCACCGACTCGTCGATGTAGGTGATGGGGGTCGGGTCCGGCTCCTCGATGGCGAACTCGTTGACCCCGACGATGATTTTTTCCTTCTTTTCGACGGCGCGCTGGAACTGGTAGCTGGCCTCGGCGACTTCCTTCTGCGGGTAGCCGTTTTCGATGGCGCGCACCATGCCGCCCATGGCGTCGAGCTTCTCGAAATAGTCGAAGGCGCCCTTTTCCAGGTCGAGGGTGAGGCGCTCGAGGAAATACGAGCCGCCGAGCGGGTCCACGGTGTTGGCGACGCCGGACTCGTAGGCGATGATCTGCTGGGTGCGCAGGGCGATGCGCACGGCCTCGACGGTGGGGAGGGCGAGGGCTTCGTCGTGGCTGTCGGTGTGGAGCGACTGGGTGCCGCCCAGCACCGCGGCCAGGGCCTGGATGGCGACGCGCGCAATGTTGTTGAGCGGCTGCTGCGCGGTGAGCGAAACCCCGGCGGTCTGGCTGTGGAAGCGCAGCAGGCGGGTGCGCTCGCGCTGGGCGTGGAAGCGGTCGCGGGTAAGGCGGTACCAGATTTTGCGCGCGGCGCGGTACTTGGCGAGCTCTTCGAAGAAATCGTTGTGGGCGTTGAAGAAGAAGCTGAGGCGCGGCCCGAATTCGTCAATCTGCAAGCCGCGGCGCAGCGCCCATTCCACGTACTCCACGCCGTCGTAGATGGTGAACGCCAGCTCCTGGAGGGCGGTGGAGCCGGCCTCGCGGATGTGGTAGCCGCTGATGGAGATGGTGTTATAGCGCGGCGTAAATTTGGAGCCGAACTCAAAAGTATCGACCACCAGGCGCATGGAGGGCGCGGGCGGGTAGATGTATTCCTTCTGCGCGATGTATTCCTTGAGAATGTCGTTCTGGATGGTGCCGGAAATCTTTTTCCAGTCGGCGCCCTGCTGCTCCGCCACCACCAGGTACATCGCCCACAGCACCGAAGCGGGCGAGTTGATGGTCATGGAGGTGGTGATCTTCTCCAGCGGGATGCCGGCGAAGAGGATTTCCATGTCTTCGAGGGAGTCGATGGCGACGCCGCACTTGCCAACCTCACCTTCGCTGGCGGGATGGTCGGAGTCGTACCCCATCAGGGTGGGGAGATCGAAGGCGACGGAGAGGCCGCCGCCGCCGCTTTCAAGGAGATACTTGTAGCGCTGGTTGGTCTCCTCGGGGGAAGCGAAGCCGGAAAACTGGCGCATGGTCCAGAGCTTGCCGCGATAGCCGGTGGCGTGAATGCCGCGGGTGTAGGGGGGCTGGCCGGGATACCCGAGGTATTGCTCGTAATTCCAGTCGGCGGGCAGGTCGGCCGGGGTGTAGAGGCGGCGGATGGGGTGGCCGCTGATGGTGGTGAAGCGGGCGTTGCCGTGCTCGTCCTGGTTGACGCCGGAAGCGGCGCCAATGGGGCGCTCCGGGGCCTTTTCCAGCGCGGGAGCGAGCGTCTTTTCCGCCCACGCGCGCTCCGCGGCGGAGGGCTGGCGGCCGTCAAAGACGTCGCTGATGGGAGACTCGGCTACACCGGGTTGCGGTTTTTTCTTTTCGGCCATAGTGAAATCCGCGCCTACTCGCCATCATTGTAACAATTTGGCGCGGGCGCCGATTGAGTTGCCGGCGGGACGCCGGCGCTCCGGGAGGCCGGCGCTCCGCGATGCATTACACTGGTCCACCGACGAGAAGAGCCATGAGCGAAAACCAGGCCATCATCGATCTGCGCAGCGACACCGTCACCAAGCCGACGCCGGAGATGCGGCGGGCGATGTTTGAGGCCGAGGTCGGCGACGACGTTTACGGCGAAGATCCCACCATCAACCGCTTGGAGCAGCGGGCGGCGGAAATATTCGGGCGCGAGGCCGCCATCTTCGTGCCCACCGGCACCATGGGGAACCAGATTGCCATCAAGATCCACACCCGGCAGGGGCAGGAGATCATCTGCGAGGAGCGCGCGCACATCTTCAACTACGAGATGGCGATGCTGGCGCACTTTTCCGGCTGCGTGGCGCGGCCGTTCTATGCCGAAGACGGCATCCTGACCTGGGCGGAGGTCAAGAAACGGGTGGCGCCCAAGATTTATTACCGCGCGGCGACCGGGCTGGTCGCGCTGGAGAACACGAACAACATGGCGGGAGGCTCGGTGTATCCGGTGGCGGTCGCGGAAGAGATTTGCGACGGCGCGCACGCGCTGGGGATTCCGGTACACCTCGACGGGGCGCGCGTGTTCAACGCGGCGACGGCACTGGGACGGCCGGTGGCGGAAATCACGCGCAAGTTCGATTCGGTGATGTTCTGCCTGTCGAAGGGACTGGGGGCGCCGGTGGGCTCGATGCTGGTGGGCAGCCGCAGCTTTATCGACATGGCGCGGGTTTATCGCAAGTCGCTGGGCGGCGGCATGCGGCAGGCGGGGATTCTCGCGGCCGCCGGCCTGATCGCGCTGGAGAAGACGCCGGCACGGCTGCACCTCGACCACGAGAATGCGCACCTGCTCGCCCAAGGGTTGGCCGCCATGGCCGGCATCCGGATTGATCCGGCGAAGGTGGCGACCAACATCCTGGTGTGCGACATCAGCGGCACGAGGATGAACTCCGCCGACTTCACCCGCCAACTGGCGGAGCGCGGCGTGCTGGTGGGGAGCGTCAACCCGGAGGTAGTGCGGTTCGTTACCCACTTCGACGTCGACCGCGCCGGGTGCGAACGGGCGCTGGAGGCGGTGCGGGCCGTGTGTGCGCGCCAAGGCACGCCCACCGCGGCACGCGCCTGAAAATGATGCGCAAACTGTGGCGCTGGTTCCTCGTGCTGTGCGTCCTGGCAGGCGCTTTCTGGTTCTATGAGGGCGGGCGGCTGCTGGTGGTGGACGCGCCGCAGAAGGCCGACGCCATCCTGGTGCTCGAGGGCGAGAACGACATGCGGCCGCAGCGGGGGCTGGAATTGCTGCGCAGCGGCTCGGCGCCGGCGCTGCTGCTGGACGCGGTCGTTCAAATGCGCGTCTTCGGAATTGCCAAGCCAGAGATCGCGGCGGAGTTCATCAAGACGCTGCCGCCGGCCGATGCCGCGCGGGTGAGCGTCTGCGCCATTGACGCGCTTTCCACCAAGGCCGAGGCGCACGCCGCCGAGCCCTGCCTGCGGCGTCTGCAGGCGCGTAACGTGCTCCTGGTCACCTCCGATTACCACAGCCGCCGCGCCTTGCTGACCTTTCGCCACGAGCTGCCGCAGTACGGGTTCAGCATGGCTGCAGCCCGCGACCCGGTGGCGTTCGGCGAAAAGTGGTGGACGCAGCGGGAATGGGCGAAGAGCTTTGCCAGCGAAACGACGAAGCTGGTGTGGTTCGAGGTGGTGGACCGGTGGCGGTGAGGGGCAGTTATCAGTTGCCAGTTGTCAGTTGCCAGAAAGAGCGAAGTGCGGAACTGCTGTGGTGTGGCGGGGTAGGGGATTGCCGAATTGCCGAAGTGCGGAACTGCGGAATTGTAGGGTGGCGCGGGGTGTTTTGGCGGGAAAGGGGGAAGCGGCACGGCGGCACTGGCGGGGTAGGGATCCTTCGACTCGCGCTCAGTCGCATGCGCTTCCTCGCGCTCGCTCAGGATGACATTCCTGGGGATGTCTCTGATTGCAGGCCTGAAGGCCTGCTCCACCCAAGTCACGCTGCGCTCGGGATGACAACCAGAAGAAGTTTCGAGTTTCGGGTTTCGAGTTTCGAGCAAAAGCTTAGAAAAGCAGATCCCTCGCTGCGCTCGGGATGACAACCAGAAGAAGTTTCGAGTTTCGGGTTTCGAGTTTCGAGCAAAAGCTTAGAAAAGCAGATCCCTCGCTGCGCTCGAGATGACAACCAGAAGAAGTTTCGAGTTTCGGGTTTCGAGTTTCGAGCAAAAGCTTAGAAAAGCAGATCCCTCGCTCTGTCACCCCATCAAGCCAAGCCCGGGCTCGATGGGGACCCCGGCGCGCTCGGGATGACAAATCAAGATGGGGCGCCGGTGGCGATTTCCCGTAGTACCTGCGTGAGTTGGGCGGGATCGGAGATGGGTTCGCGGCAGGAAAAGTTGGAGCAGACCAGGGCAAAGGCCCCGGCACGGCGTGGCAGGTTCACGAGGGTGGCGGCGAGGGCCGGCGGCAGATTTTCCGCGACCACCTCATTTTCCACGAGGCATACCACGCTCTTGCCCAGCAGGAAGGGAAGGGCGGCGGCGGCGCAGAGCGCAGCGGCAGGTTCCCCTTCCCCAATCACGATCACCTGCGGCGAGGGCGCGGTGAACATCAGGGTAGCGATCCCGTAGGTGGCGCCGAAGATGCCGAACTGCTCGGCGACGCCGGCGAAGAGCTGGAGCGTGCGCTCCGCGGCGTCGCGGTAGCCGGATTCATTGGTGTAGTGGAAGAGGCGCAAGAGCGCGATGGCCGCGGCGGGATTGCCGGCGGGAGTGGGCGCGTCCTGAAACGGTTTGCGACGGGCCACCAGGGCGCCCAGCGCCGAGCCCGGGGCGGCGAAGGCGGGCAGCGGGGTGTCGAAGAAGCCGCCGAGCTCGCGGTCGCAGAAGCGCTCCAGCATGGCGTCGGCGATTTGCCGCGCGAAGCGGAAGTAGCTGAGGTCGGCGGTGGCTTCGTAGGCGTCGAGGCAGGCGGCGGCGGTGAAAGCGTAATCGTCGAGCAAGCCCGGGACGGGGCGCGGTGCGGAGCCCGGATCGGAGTAGGCGATGACATGCCGCAGCGCGCGGCGCTCGTGGTCCCAGCCCTGGGCCAGGATGCGGTCGAGGGAGCGCAGCGCGAACTGCCGCGCGGGCTGCAGGTCGAGGACGCGCGCCGCCTCCAGGTAAGCGGCGACGCAGAGCGCGTTCCAGCCGACGTAGATAGTGCGGTCAATGTAGGGCGTGGGGCGCAGGAGGCGCGCGGCCAGCAGCTTCTGGCGCGCGGCGTCGAGCAGGTCGCGGACGCGCTCGGCAGGGAGACCGCTACTCGCCGCAATCTCCTCGACGCCGGCACTCACCCACAGCACGTTGCGCGCGGGATCGTGGTGCATCTCGCCGGTTTCGCCGATGTCGTAGTGCAGCGCGGCGATCACCACCTCGTCCGCGGCGAGGACCTGGCTGGCCTCGGCAAGGGTCCAGGTGAAGTAGTCGCCGTCGTCGGCGAGGGAGGCGTCGGCGTCCTGGGAGGCGAAGAAGCCGCCGTGCTGGCGGTCGCTGAGGGTGGCGTCGAGCCAGCGGATGATGTCGCGCGCGATGTGGGCGAAGAAGGGGTCGCGGGTGGCCTGGAAGGCGTGCACGTAGTTCTTCAGCAGCTCCGAGTTGTCGTACGACATCTTCTCGAAGTGGGGCACGAGCCACTTCTCGTCCACCGAGTAGCGATGGAAGCCGCCGGCGAGCTGGTCGTAGACGCCGCCCCGCGCCATGTGCTCGAGGGTGGTGGTGAAGAGGTGGCGCAGGGCGTCGTCGCCGGTGCGCGCGTAGCGGTCGATGACCAGGTCAAGGGCGCCGGGATGGGGAAACTTGGGGGCGCTGCCGAAGCCGCCGTGCGTGGCGTCGAACATGGCGAGCGCCGATTCCACGATACGCTGCGGGAGGCGGGGCTTGATCTCGCCGCCGCGGCCGGAGAAGTCTTCCGCCTGGGAGAGCGCGGCCATGACGGCGGCCGCCGATTCCACCACCGCGGCGCGCTTCTCGCGGTAGGCCTGGGCGATGGCCAGCAGGATGCGGCGCAGGCCGGGACGCCCGAACTTGTCGTCGGGGGGGAAGTAGGTGCCGCCGAAGAAGGGATGTCCGTCGGGAGTGAGGAACGCGGTGAGCGGCCAGCCGCCCTGGCCGCTCATGGCCTGCACCGCGGCCTGGTAGCGGGCGTCGACGTCGGGGCGCTCGTCGCGGTCCACCTTGACGGCGACGAAGTGCTCGTTGATCACGGCGGCGACTTCAGGGCTCTCGTAGGACTCGCGGTCCATCACGTGGCACCAGTGGCACCACACCGCGCCGATGTCGAGCAGGACCGGCTTGCTTTCCGCCTGGGCGCGGGCAAAGGCTTCTTCCCCGAACTCGTGCCACTGGATGGGCTGGTGAGCGGCGGAGCGCAGATAGGCGGAAGACGCCTTGCCCAGAGCGTTCCTGGTCTCGGCTGACATAGGCCACGAGTCTAAATGCAGGAGGGGGAATGGTCGAATCGGACAGCGGAAGGGTGCGGGGCACCAAGTTGCCGAGGAGGCGCCCTCCTGCCTGCAACATTCGGGCTCGGGAAGCGTTTTTAAGATAGGCTGGGCGGGCAGGCGGGGAAACAGGGGAACTTGCCGGCGCCTTTCTGCGTCAATAAGGACAGCGAATGCGGATGCTGCTGGACATCGTCGGCCAGACCCTGCGCACGCTGTGGGCGCACAAGCTGCGGTCGTTTCTCACCATGTTCGGGATCGCCTGGGGGGTAGGGTCGCTGCTGCTGCTGGTGGGGGTGGGAGAGGGGTTTCGCACCGGGAACCGCAAGCAGCTGGCGCAGCTCGGGGAGGACGTGATGTTCATCTTCGGCGGGCGGGCGCCCGCCATCGTGGGCCACACCGGCAACCGGCGCTACTTCCTGACCTATGACGACTACCTGGCCATCCGCTACCAAGCGCCGAACGTGCGCAACGCGGCGCCGGTGCTGAGCCGGGGCGACGTGCGGGCGGTGAGCGACTACGGCAACAGCGGGGTGGGGCTGAACGGGGTGACCGCAAACTACAGCCAGATCCGCACGGTGCCGGTGGAGGCGGGGCGCTGGCTGAACGACGCCGACGACGAGCAGCGGCGCAACGTGGTGGTCATCGCCGTGGACCTGCGCAAGAACCTGTTTCCCGGGCGTCCGGCGCTGGGCAGCACCATCACGCTGAACGGGACACGGTTCGAAATCGTCGGGCTGCTGGAGGAAAACTCGCGGGACTCGCAGAACGCGCAGGACACGCGCGCCTTTATCCCCTACCAGACGATGCGGGCCTATTTTCCGCTGCGCGGGGTGCCCTCGTCCGACGTAGTGAACTTCATCAATTACCAGCCGCGGGTGCGCGGGCAGCACGACGATGCCAAGGTGGATGTGCACAAGATCATTGGCCGGCGGCACGGCTTCGACTGGCAGGCCAGCGACGCCTTCGATGAATGGGACACCATCCGGAACGAGGAGATGGTGGGGAAGATTTTCGACGCCATGAACATGTTCCTGGGCGGGGTGGGGATCGTGACCCTGGCGCTGGGAGCGATCGGCATTATCAACATCATGCTGGTGTCGGTGGCGGAGCGAACGCAGGAGATCGGGCTGCGCAAGGCGCTGGGCGCCACCTACCGCAGCGTGCTAACGCAGTTCTTCCTGGAGGGCGCGTTCCTCACTTTGCTGAGCGGCGGGGTGGGGATGGGGGTGGCCGCCGGACTGATGCGCTGGATGCACACTTTGCCGTCGCCGCCGGGATTCGATCCCCCGACCCTGGTGCCGATGTCGGCGGCGCTGGCGATCGGCTCGCTGACCATCGCCGGGGTGGCGGCGGGGCTGTACCCGGCACGGAAAGCGGCGCTGTTGCAGCCGGTCGAGGCGCTGCGGAAAGAATAGTTTCTAGTTCCTAGTTCCTAGTTTCTAGTAGCGACCAAGGAGCAACGACCAACGACCATGGTGCGCGATCTACTGCAAGAAGCCTACGCGGCCATGCAGCACAACCGGCGGCGCACGGCCCTGACCATGCTGGGGATGGCCTGGGGGATCGCCACGGTGGTGCTGCTGATGGCGTATGGCGCGGGTTTTGGCACCGCCATCCACAACATCTTCGAGACCTGGGGGGTGAAGGTGATCGGGGTGCGCGGCGGCCGGACCTCGATGCAGGCGGGAGGCATGAAGGCGGGCGTCCTGATTCGCTTTACCGCGGAGGACATTGACCGTATCGTGGCCACGGTGCCGATGATCAGGCACATCACGCCCATGTTTTGGAAGCAGGTGAAACTGCAGGCCGGGGAGCGCACGCTCGACACCGACGCGCAAGGCAGCAAGCCGGAGGTGCAGAGCATCCGCAACCTCACAGTGGCGGAGGGGCGCTTCTACACCGAAGAGGAGGAAATGCAGAAGGCGCGGGTGGCGGTGATTGGTCCCGACGCCCGCACCGCGCTGTTCTCGGGGTTGCCGGCGGTGGGGGAGAGGATCCGCGTGGACGGCGTATCGTTTGAGGTGATCGGTATCTACGATGCCAAGCCGCAGGAGGGGGACAACAGCGTCAACAAGATGGTCTTCATTCCCGCCAGCTCCATGAGCTATCTGCGCGACACCTACTACATTGACAGCATCTGGTTCGACTACCAGGGCATGCAGTACGAGAGGATCGAGCAGTCGGTGCGGGAAGTGATGGCGAACGCGCACAATTTCCGGCCCGACGACCGGCGCGCCGTCTTCGTCTTCAACGGCATGAAGCGGCTCAGCCAGTTCGAGATCATCACCATGGGGCTGCAAATCCTGCTGGGGTTCATCGGCACCATTACGCTGGGCATCGGGGGCGTGGGACTGATGAACATCATGCTGGTGGCGGTGAGCCAGCGGACGCGCGAGATCGGGATGGAGAAGGCGCTGGGGGCGCGGCGCCGCCACATCCTGTTCCAGTTTCTGGCCGAAGCCATGGCCATCACCTTCGCCGGCGGGGTGCTGGGAATTGCGCTCTCCTACGCGGTGTCCTACGGCGTCGGCTCGCTCACCCTGTACAGCGCGCTGGCCACCCATGGGGAGATGGGCGACATCCGCCTGGTCATCGACGCCAAGACGGTGGCCATCGCCACCGGCATCCTGGCCTTCGTCGGGCTGGTGAGCGGCATGGTGCCCGCCATCCGCGCCGCCAACCTCGACCCGATTGAGTCGCTGCGCTACGAGTGAACCCGCTACTGGCTGCTGGCTACTAGCTGCTAGAGACAGTTGCCAGTTGGCGGTTGTCAGTTGCCAGAAAGAGCAAAACCCAGATCCCTCGTCGCTGCGCTCCTCGGGATGACAATTCGCTGACGGGAACTTTCCGCGCGCCCGCTGCGTATCCCTTGGCAGCCATGCGTATGCTCGTCGACATTGCCGGCCAGATTGCGCGCACGCTGTGGGCGCACAAGCTGCGGTCATTTCTGACCATGTTTGGCATCGCCTGGGGCGTGGGCTCGCTGCTGCTGCTGGTGGGGCTCGGGGAAGGCTTCCGCACCGGCAACCGCAAGCAGATCGAGAGCATGGGGAAAGACATCATGTTCATGTTCCCGGGGCAGATTCCGGCGGTGCCGGGGCAGCACCAGGGCATGAAGCCCTACTTCCTGACGTTTGACGACTACCTGGCGGTGAAGCAGGAGGCCACCCTGATACGCGGGGCCTCGCCGGTGCTGATGCGCACCGACGTGCGCGCGGTGAGCGAGTTCGCCAACGCCAACGGGCAGGTGATCGGCGTGACCCCCAACTTCAACCAGATCCGCTACCTGCCGCTGGATTCGGGGCGGTGGCTCAACGACGCCGACGACGCCGAGCGCCGCAACGTGGTGGTGCTGGGGCTGGAGATGCAGAAGAACCTTTTCCCGGGGCGCCCCGCCATCGGCAGCAAAGTGCTGCTCAACGGCACGGCGTTCGAGGTGATCGGGCTGATCCAGTCGGTGGGGCGCGGCGACAACAACGCCACCAACCAGCGCGCCTACGTCCCGGTCAACACCATGCGCACGCTCTTCCGGTTGAAGGGGGAAGAGCGCGACGCCATCTCTTTCCTCAACTACACGCCGCGCACCCGCGAGGAGCACGACGCGGCGCGGCAGCAAGTGCGGCAGATCATCGCCCGGCGCCACAGCTTCGACTGGCGCGCCGAGGAGGCCTTCGAGGACTGGGACACGGTGAAGGAGGAGCAGATGGTGGGGAAGATCTTCGACGCCATGGACCTGTTCCTGGGCGGGGTGGGGCTGGTGACGCTGGCGCTGGGGGCGATTGGCGTGGTCAACATCATGCTGGTGTCGGTGGGGGAGCGTACCAGGGAGATCGGGCTGCTGAAGGCGCTGGGCGCCACCCACCGCAGCGTCCTGCTGCAGTTTTTCTTTGAGGGCCTGTTTCTGACGGTGGTAAGCGGCGGGATCGGGATGGCGCTGGCGGCGGGAGCGATGTCGTGGCTGCACACGCTGCCCTCGCCGCCGGGCTTCGATCCGCCGACGCTGGTGCCGACGTCCGCGTTTCTGGCCATTGCCACGTTGAGCGTGGCGGGCGTGGCTGCCGGGCTCTATCCGGCGCGCCGGGCGGCGCTGCTGGAGCCGGTGGAAGCGTTGCGGAAAGAATAAAGACAGTTTCTAGTTTCGAGTTTCGGGTTTCGAGCAAGAGCTTGGGAAAGCAGTTGGCAGTTGCCGGTTGCCAGAAAACCCAGATCCCTCGCTTCGCTCGGGATGACAAAAAGAAAAGGTCTTCGAGTTTCGAGTAAACAGCATGACGAGAGATTTGCTCCAACAAGCCTACGACGCACTGCGCTACGACCGGCGGCGGACGGCGCTGACCATCCTGGGCATGGCGTGGGGGATCGCGACGGTGGTGCTGCTGCTGGCCTACGGGGACGGCTTTGGGCGCGCCATCTACAACATCTTCGCCAACTTCGGGACCACGGTCATCGTGGTGGCGCCCGGGCGCACCTCGCAGCAGGCGGGCGGCACCAAGGCGGGGACGCAGATCCGCTTCACGCTGGCCGACGTGGAGAAGATCCAGACCGCCGTGCCGCTGGTGCGCAGCATCACGCCGGAAGCCGGGGTGCAGCCGCTGGTACAGCACGACACGCGCTCCTTCACCCTGCCGGTCAACGGCAACTACGCCAGCATCGCGCGCATCCGCAAGCTCGACCTCGACAGCGGCCGCTTCTTCAACGAGGAAGACGTACTGCGGCGGGCGCGGGTGGCGGTGCTCGGCTCCACCGCCAAGACCAAGCTGTTCTCGGGGCAGTTCGCAGTGGGCGACACGGTGCGGATCGCCGGGCTGAGCTTCGAGGTGGTGGGGGTGCTCGCGCCCAAGATGGAAGAAGAGGGCAACGGCGACAACGACAACAAGGTCATCTACATCCCCTTTACCACCATGGGCGACCTGCGCGACACCTACTACATCGACGCCATGTGGATGAACTACGAAGGCGACCACAACAAGGTGGCGCAGGGGGTGCGCAACGTCCTGGCCGCGGTGCACGGCTTCAAGCCCGACGACCGCCGCGCCATCATGCTGTTCGACGTCATGAACCAGGTGTACCAGTTCGAGATCATCACCACCGGGCTGAAGGTGCTGCTGGCGTTCATCGGCACCCTAACGCTGGGGATCGGCGGCGTGGGGCTGATGAACATCATGCTGGTGGCGGTGACGCACCGGACGCGCGAGATCGGCGTAGAGAAGGCGCTGGGGGCGCGGCGGCGGCACATCCTCTTCCAGTTCCTCGCCGAGGCCCTGACCATCACTGCGGTCGGCGGGGTGCTGGGGATCGTGATCGCGTACGTGGTGTCGTGGGCGGTAGGCAGCCTGACGCTTTACAGCGCCGTCGCCAAGAACGCGGAAGCGGCGGACATCCGCCTCATCATCAATCCCAGCAGCCTGGTGGTCTCGACCCTGATTCTTGGTTTGGTGGGCCTGGTAAGCGGCATGCTGCCGGCGATCAAGGCGGCGAACCTCGATCCCATCGAGGCGCTGAGGTACGAGTAGGACCCGGTACCCAGGACAATTCAGCTTCCCAGGTTGGCGCCCAAAAGCGGGGCGCGAACCTGGGGCACCCCGGCGAACCTGGGGCACCTCGCGAGCAAAAGCAGATTCCTCGCTGCGCTCGGAATGACAACAAGAGGAGGTTTCGAGTTTCGGGTTTCGAGCGAGAGCGCCTTGCTTCCCAGGTTAGCGCCCAAAAGCGGGGCGCGAACCTGGGGCACCCCGGCTCAGATGAAGCTCAGGCGGCGGGTGGGGAAGTTGTGCAAGTTGGGGAAGACGAGGTCGAGGTCGGTGTCGGCGACGCCGAACCACGAAGCCAGGGTGGCGCCGTACTGGTCCACGGCGGTGGTGGGGATCCAGCGGCCGTTGCTGCCGGCATCATCGGGCCCGCCGAGCGTCAGCGTGGGGTAGCGGCCGTAGAGGTCGCCGCCGGCCACCGCGCCGCCCATGATCACGTGATGGCTCCCCCAGCCGTGATCGCTGCCCGCGCCTGAACCCGGCTGGAAGGTGCGGCCAAAATCGGAGAGGGTAAACGCCGTGACCTGCGGGGCGACGCTCAGCTCCACCGTCGCATCGTAAAACGCGCGCATGGCCGGGCTGAGCTGGGTAAAGAGCGTCTGCTGAGTTTGCAGCTGGTTGGTGTGGGTGTCGAAGCCGCCGAGGGAAGCGAAGAAGACCTGGCGGCGCATGCCGAGCGCGCTGCGCACGGCGATGATGCGTGCCACCTGCTGCAATTGCTGGCCGAGCGAGGTATTGGGGAACGTGGTGGCCAGCGCCGGGGCACTTTGCAGAGCGTTGTTCAGCAGCGTCGCCTGCTGGAACGAGCGCTGCATGATGTCGCTGGTGTTGTGAATCAAAGTCAGGCCGCTGTCGAGAGTGAGCATCTGCTGCATGGCCTGCAGGCGCGCCTGCGAGGCCGAGTCAGTGCCGAAGCCGGCCAGGGTGGAGCTGGCGCCCGGGGTGACGTTGGCGGGCGCCGTCTGCACGCCGTTACAGAAGATGGCCGTCCCGGCCACCGAGACCACCATGGGGAACTGCGCCCCGGGGTTGGCGGCGGCCATGCGGTCGGCGATGCGCCCCGCCCATCCCGAACTGGAGGCGGTGGGGAGCGACGTCTGCCACTCCGCCTGCTGGTCGGAGTGCGAGAACAGGTTCGCCGGCAGCGCAGTTCGCGCCTGGTAGGCGGCTTTCGTCGTTGGCTGTACCAGGGTCCCCACGTTGGCCAGAATGGCGAGCCGCCGCTGCGCGAAGAGCGTTTGCATCTCGGTCAGGGTGGGATGCAGGCCATAGGGGCCGCCGGAGACCGGCGCGATGGGCAGGAGCGCTCCCTGCGCCAGGGCCAGGTTGGCGCGTGCGGTGCTGTAGGCGGTGTAATTGGTGGTGTCGGTGGGGACGAGGACGTTGTTGCCGTCGTTGCCGCCAAACATGAAGATGCACACCAGGGCGCGGTAGTCGCTGGTGCCCTGCGCCAGCGCGTTGATGAGCCCGAGGCGGCTGAAGCCGGCGGCCGCGGCGACACTCATCACCGAGCAGCACTTGATGAAATCACGTCGAGTGGCCATTCCTCTTCTCCTCAGTGCTCCACCTGGTATTGCGACGAAGTAAAGATGAGATAGGCGGCGGTGCGGGCGCGCGCCGCGGTGTTGGTCACCGCGCCAAGCGCGCCCAGGAGCGCCGTCCGCATCTCCGCCGACATCTGCCCGTGCAGGAAGGTGTAGTTCATGGCGTCGAGCATGGTGTCGGGCGTGCCCGCCAGGTTGGCGTAGTTGGTGAAGTCAAGCGCCACCCCGGTGAAGGGCGTGCTGGTGAGCGCAGTCGAGGCCGGCGCCATGACCGAGTTCACGAAGTTGGCGCGTACGGCGGCGTTGGCCGTGGTCTGCAGCTCGAACTCGGGGCCGTAGAGGGTGGTGCCCTGGATGATCCAGTCGGGCGGGTAGTAGTTGAAGACGGTGGGCGAGTACAGCAGGCGCTGCCCCATGTTTTGCCCGTTGCCGTAAAGCTGCGTCGCATCCGTGACGCTGGCGCCCAGGTTGCGCAGCATCGCCAGGAGGTAGAGGACCGGCTCGCGCAGGTGGCCGTCGCCGGCCAGCGGGGTGGTGTCGCCGCGGCGCGCCTCGGCATCGAGCAGGATGGCGCGCACCACGGCGCGCAGGTCGCCGCGCACGCCCTGGCCGTTGTTGTTGAAGACGCCACCACCCGCGCCATGTACTGCCGGGCTCGGGATTGCTGGTCACGAGGTGCTGGATGAGGTTGTGGCAGACGAACGGGGGCAGGCTGGGATCGTTGAAGATGTTCTGCAGCGCGCCGTCGAGGTCCTGCGCCGCCGTCTGCCCGGCAGGCAGCGCCTGGCCGCGCAACAGCGTCTTCGGGGCGGTGTCGTGGTTGCCCTCCACCGCCACCATCTGGCAGCTGCCGACGCCGCACGTGCCGCCGGCGACCGAGGGACCGTAGTACGCGGGATTGTGGGTCTGTTGCGTCCCCCCGGGTGCCAGGGGGAAGGTCCAGCCGGTAAAGGCGCGGGCAAATTCCTGCACCGTCGGCCTGATCGTAGGTAGGGAGAGGATTGCCGGTGTTGTCGAGCACCGGCGAGTAGTCCGGATTGCGCTGCACCAGCCCGACGGTGAACAGTTGCAGGACCTCGCGTGCGTAGTTCTCGTTGGCGTGGGCGCCATTCTGCGGCTTGTCGTTGTTCACCATGTCGAGATAGCGGCCCATGGCGGGGTTGAGCGTGATGTCGCGCATGATCTGGTAGTAGTTGCCCAGCCCGCCCGCGGGTGCGGCGAAGGGGTCGCTGCGCAGGATGCGGAGGTAGGGGACGAAGGCGGCGTCGGTCAGGATGGTGACGCCCGAGATGACCCAGATCTGCTCCAGGGCGAAGGCCACCCGCTGCCGTAACTGGTCCTGGCCGTTGAGGGCGTTGAGCATCCACTGGTTCTGGACCGCGGTCAAGCTGCCGGACGTGATGTAGTTCGGTTCAGGGAAGGTCGAGACGGCGGCGTTGAACTGCTCGTTCAAAAAGGCGTCGAAGCCGACCTGCTGCACGTGTGCGATCAACGCTGGCGTGGGGCCGAAGGTGGATTGCTCGAGGAAGCGCGCCGCTGCCGCCGCCGTCACCACGCCCACCGGAACGCTGGTGGCGAGTGAGGTCGTGCCCCCGGGATTGGGGTTGGTGACGGTCAAGGCCAGCGCGCTCCCCGCCTGCGCGCTGGTGGCGCTGCCGCTGGCGCGCAATTGCGTTGCCGAGACATAGGTGGTGTTCAGGGTGGCGCTTCCTGCGGACGCGGTCGAGCCGGGAACGAAGCCGCGGCCGGTGATGACCACGGTGTAGGGGCCGGGATCCACTGCCGCCGGGAAGACCGACAAAATCGCCGGGAACGGATTGAAGAGGGTGAAGGTCGCGCTGCCGTTGCGGGTCGCATCCGCCTGGCTGGTCGCGGTGACGGTGATGGCGTTGTTGCTGGGCAGAGTAGCGGGAGCGGTGTACTGGCCGGGCGTGGTCGAGTTGTTGATGGTGCCGGTGGTGGCGTTGCCGCCTACCACCCCATTGACCGACCAGGTGACCGCGGTGATGGTCGTGCCGGTCACGGTGGCGGTGAATTGCAGCATGTCGCCGGCGCGCACAGTAGGCGCGGAAGGCGAGACCGTCACCGTAATCTGCGCTTGCGAGGGAAGAACGTTCGGTGTGGAGGTGGAACCCCCGCCGCAGCCGACCAGCCACACTACTGCCGCCAACGCGGAGACCCGCGCCCAGAGACGCATCGCCATCACCATCCTGGGTTGCAACCTATGAGACCTACGGCCCACCTGCCGTTTTTATTGGGGGGGAAGGAAGCGAATAATACCACCAGTTTGGTGCGATCCGGCCAGCCGACGGCGCACGGCCGGCCGGACACTCCAAGGATGGAAGCTGCGTCGTATCAACCCCACCGGGGGGCGAGAGTTGCGGTCTCAGCTACGCAGCAGACGCTGGGCCACGTCCATGTAGAGATCGACGGCGGCGAGAAGTTGCTTTTTTTCGAGGTACTCGTGCTCGGTGTGGGCGACGTGGATGGAGCCGGGGCCCAGCAGCAGGGGCTCTCCCCAGTTGGTCAGCCAGGGAATGTCGGTGGTGAAGGCGGCCACGGTGGTGGGGAGGTCGGGGAAGGTGCGCAGCCGGATGGGCGGCGTCGCCGGGTGGAAATCGGCGCGCGCGTCGGCGCCGAGCGCCGCGACGATCTGGCGTTTTAACTCGTCGGCCGGCGTGACCAGGCGGTACATGAGCTGCGCCCGGGCGGTATCGGCGATGACGTTCGGCGCCCGGCCGCCTTCCAGGGTGCCGATGTTCAGAGTGCAAGCGCCGATTTCGGGATCGTGCGGCAATTCCATCGCCAGCAGGCGCGCCAGCGCACGCACCAGGCGGGAGGTCGCCGACTCTCCCAGCTCCGGGTAGGCCGAGTGCGCCATGCGCCCGGCGGCGATGACATCCAGCCGCAGCGAACCCTTCGAGGCCTTGGCCAGGCAGTTTTCCGTGGGTTCGCCATTGAGGTTGAAGCGCGGACCCGGTGATTGCTGGTTGGCGACGCGTGCGCCCATGCTGTCGTGTTCCTCGCCCACGGTGAACAGGAGTGCGACGGGCGCGCCCGCGTCGCGCAGGCGGGTGGCGGCCGCGGTTTGCGCCGCGATGATGCCCTTGGCGTCGCACGCGCCGCGGCCGTAGATGCGCTGCTCATCCTCGCGCGACGCGAAGTATGGCGGCACCGTGTCGAGGTGGGTGGAGAAGACCAGCTTCGGGCGCTCGACCCCGCGCGGCGCAGCGTAAATGTTAAGCGGTCGGCGGCCACGGGCATGGCGGCCGCCTGCCAGCCCAGCTCGGCGAGGCGGCGGAGCAGCAACTCGCCGACTTCGCGCTCGCGGCCGGTGGTGGAGTCCACGTCCACCAGCTCGCGCGTGAAGCGCACCACGTCCATGGGCGCGAGGATAGCAGAACGAATCGGGGGATCTGGCGATCGGGTCATTGGGCGGCGAGCGACGGCTTCACGTAGATAGGACCGATGAATCGCCCCCGATTGCTAAACTCGAAGGCAATGCCGGAAGCCGCCATCCGCTCGTTCTTTCTCGCCGGGCCCACCGGCCGCCTGGAGGCGCTGCTCAACGCCGGTGCGGCGGAGGCGACGCACGCGGCGCTGGTGTGCCATCCGCATCCGCTCTACGGCGGGACGATGCACAACAAGGTGGTGTACCACGCGATGAAGGCGCTGCACGGCTGCGGCTGGCCGGTGCTGCGCTTCAACTTCCGCGGCGCCGGGCTGAGCGAAGGCGAGCACGACGAGGGGCGCGGCGAGATCGGAGACGTGCGCGCCGCACTCGCCTGGCTGCAGCAGGAGTACCACCTGCCCATCGTCTTCGCCGGCTTTTCTTTTGGCGCGGCCACGGGGCTGCGCGCCGCGTGTCCCGAGGCGGCCGTGAGCGCGCTGATCGCGCTGGGCACGCCGGTGGGCGCCGCGGAGCAAGAGTACGGTTACGGCTTCCTCGGCCGGCTGTGCCAAGCCCAAGCTCTTCGTCAGCGGCAGCCGCGACCAGTACGCCCGGGCCGAGACGCTGCAGGCCATGGTGGCGGCGGCGGCGGAACCGAAAAAGCTGGTGCTGATCGCGGGCGCCGACCACTTCTTCGCCGGGCACCTGCGGGCGATGCAGGCGGCGATCGCGGAGTGGCTCCGCTCGCTGCCACCGCGGCGGTGAGCGCACCCTATAATTCCCTCCATGGCCGAGATGCCAGCGGCGACGCGGAGCGAGCGCGAGCAGCGCGCGCGCGAGGTGCGCACGGCGGCGCGGGAGATCTTCCAGCACGCGCTGGCCGAGGCCAGCATCGCCCGCGCCTTCGAGCGCCACGTGGCCGCGGACCACGGAACGCTGCGCATCGGCGATGACCTCTACGACCTGGATGCTCACGCGAACCTCCAGGTCATCGCGTTTGGCAAGGCGGCGCACACGATGGCGGAGGCACTGGCGGCGCAGGTGGGACCGCGGCTGAACGGGATCGTGGTGGGCGCCACCGACCCCACGCCGCAGCTTCCCGGGCTGCGCTACTACCGCGGCGGGCATCCCACGCCCAACGCGGAATCGCTGCTGGCCGCGCGCGCCATCCTGCGCACGCTGCAGAACCAAGCGGAGCACGCGCTGGTCGTGTTCCTGATCAGCGGCGGCGGCTCGTCGCTGGTGGAGAAGCCGTGCACGCCCGAGATCACGCTCCCCGACCTGGCCGCCACCTATTCCGCGCTGGTGCTGTCGGGCGCCCCGATTGCGGAGATGAACGCCATCCGCAAACACCTCTCGGCGGTGAAGGGCGGGCGGCTGGCGGTGGCGGCAGCGCCGGCGCAGCAGGTTTCGATCATGGTCTCCGACGTGCCCGACAACGCGCTCGATGCGCTGGCTTCCGGTCCCACCATGCCGGATTCCACCACCGTGGCGGAGTGCCAGGCGATCGTGCGGAAACACCAGCTGCTGGCCGAGTTTCCGGCGCCGGTGCGCCAGCTGTTCGAGAGCGGCGGGCTGGAGGAGACGCCGAAATCGAACGAAGGATACTTCGTGCGTTCCCGCTGGTGGCCGATCCTGAGCAACGGCAACGCACAGAAGGCCGCGGCGGCGAAGGCCGCGACGTGCGGCTATGCGGTCGAAGTGGACAACAGCGTCGACGACTGGGACTACGCCGCCGCCGCCGAGCATCTGCTGCAGCGCGTGCGCTGGTTGCGCCAGGGCGCGGCGCGCGCCTGCGTGATCTCCGGCGGCGAGGTGACGGTGAAGGTCACGAACGGCGGCACTGGCGGCCGCAACCAGCAGTTCGCGCTGTACTGCGCGGCGCGCATCGCCGGGGAAAATATCGCTGTGCTCAGCGCCGGCACCGACGGCATCGACGGCAACAGCCCGGCGGCGGGGGCGGTCGCCGACGGCACCACGCGAGAGCGCGCACAGGCCGCGGGGTTCGATCCGCAGCGGGCGCTCGCCGGCTTCGACGCGCATCCGCTGTTCGCCCAGCTGGGCGATGCCATCGTCACCGGCCCCACCGGCAACAATCTGCGCGACCTCCGCATCCTCCTCGCCTACTAGGCAGTAGCTCATTGCCGAATTGCCGAAGTGCGGAATTGCCGAATTGTGGCGCAGGCTCAGTGGCCCGAAAGGGGCGAGCGGCGGCGTCGTGGTGATGGCGGGATAGGGATCCTTCGCCTCGCGCTCCCTCGCTGCGCTCGGTTGCGCTCGCTCAGGATGACGAATCGAGAAAGGGAGCGGAATGGCACGGCTGAAGCCGTGCCCCGATACTTCCCAGACGAGCAAAGGCGGCTCGTCTGGGGCACCCCTCTCTTGGTATTGCCGAATTGCCGAGGTGCGGAATTGCCGAATTTTGGCGCCGGACAAGGTTCGTGGCCCGAAAGGGGCGAGCGGCGCCGTCGTGCTGGCGGAGTAGGGGTCCTTCGACTCGCGCTCAGTCACTTCGTTCCCTCGCGCTCGCTCAGGATGACGGATCAATAGAGAGGAGCGGTATGGCACGGCTGAAGCCGTGCCCGGATACTTCCCAGACGAGCAAAGGCGGCTCGTCTGGGGCACCCCATTCCTGGCGCGGTTGACGCTGCGCCCAATTGCCTGTCTACTGGAATCACCCCATGCCCTCGGTTGTTTCCCAGGCTTCCATTTCCCCGCGTCCGACCCTCGTCCAGGTTGTGTTCCTGGCCGGCGCCGCGCTGTGCCTGACGCCGTGGGTTTCGCCGCCGCTGGCGCTGGTCGCGGGGCTGGTCTTCGGGCTCAGCTTGCGGCATCCGTTCCGTCCCCAGAGCAAGCGCGCGTCGCGCCTGCTGCTGCAAGCGTCGGTGGTGGCGCTGGGGTTCGGCATGAACCTGCAACAGGTGTTGCAGGCGGGGCGCAGCGGCTTCGTTTACACGGCGGTGGGGATCGGGTTTGTGCTGGCGCTGGGCACGCTGCTGGGAGCGGTGCTGAAGGTGGAGCGCACGGCGGCGTTCCTGATCTCCACCGGCACCGCCATCTGCGGCGGCAGCGCCATTGCCGCAGTCGCTCCCATTGCCGGCGCCACCGACGAGGAAATGTCGGTCTCGCTGGGCACGGTGTTCCTGCTGAACTCGGTGGCGCTGCTCACGTTTCCGGCCATCGGCGGGGCGCTGCGGCTGACCCAAGCGCAGTTCGGCCTGTGGGCGGCGCTGGCCATCCATGACACTAGCTCGGTGGTAGGGGCGGCGGCAAAATACGGCGCGCTGGCGCTCGCCATCGCCACCACGGTGAAACTCGCGCGCGCCTTGTGGATCGTGCCCATGTCGCTGGGCACGGCGATGGTTACCGGCAAGCGGACGCCGGTGCAGTGGCCGTGGTTCATCCTGCTGTTCGCGCTGGCGGCGGTGCTGAACACCTACCTCGTCGCGGGCGCCGCTGTTTTCCCCTGGCTGGCGCGCAGCGGACGCGTGGGGCTGACGCTCACCCTCTTCCTCATCGGCAGCGGCATTTCGCGCGCCACGCTGAAGGAAGTCGGGGTGCGGCCGCTGCTGCAGGGCGTTCTGTTGTGGCTCGCGGTGGCGGCGGCCTCGTTGTGGGCGATCCGCGCCGGCTGGATCCGGTTGTAGCTCCGGCTGCGGGCCTGCAGCCGCCGGCTACGGGAAAAAGCGGGTCACGCCTTCTTCCAACACCATCACTCGTTTTTCCACTGCATGCCGCCGGGCTTCAGCGTCGAGCAATTGCAGCGGCTCGTCCATCGGCTCGTGCGACAGGCGGAAGGTGCCGTAGTGCATGGGCACCATCCAGCGGGCGCCGAGATCGAGGAAGGCCTGCACGGCGTCGGCGGGGCTGGTGTGGACATTGCGAAACGAGGGCGGGTTGTAGGCGCCGATGGGCAACAACGCCAGTTCGGGCCGCAGGCGGCGGCCGATGTCGGCGAAGCCCTCGAAGTACGCCGTGTCGCCGGCGTGGTAGAGCGAGTGCCGGCCGCTGCGCAGGACGTAGCCGCCGTACCCGCGGTGGCAGTCGCGGACCAAGCGTGCGCCCCAGTGGCGCGCGGGCACGTGGGTGACGCTGAACCCCGCGTCGCGATGCTCCTGCCACCACTCCAACTCAATCACCTCGCGGAACCCCAGGTCGAAGACCAGATCGCGCAGGCGCTGGGGCACGATCAGGGTCGGGGGCGCGCCGGCCTGGCGCCGCGTGGCCCGGGCGATGGCGCGCAGCGAGCGGCGGTGCAGGTGATCGAAGTGCGCGTGGGTGACCAGCACGTAGTCCAGCGGCGGCAGGTCCTTGATGTGGACCCCGGGGCGGCGCAGGCGCTTGAGCACCACCAGCCAGCGCGCGAAATTCGGATCGACGACCACGTTGCGGCCGCCAATCTGCACCAAGAAGCCGGAGTGCCCGATGAAGGTGAGGCCCAGGTCGCCGTTGTGCGCCAGCACTGGACGATGTACCTGGCCGGTGCGCGGAGTGAGGGCCGAATGACGAACGAGGCGCCCGAACTGGCGCGCCTTTCTGCGGATGGTAAGGTTCAACATCGCTGGTGGTCTTATTGTGCCTGAAGTTGCGGGCAGCGCGCCACTGGGATAACGAGATGTCGCGGGCGCGAGAAGAACATGAGGCCTAAGCGTCGCCCGTGACGGCGGCGGTCTGCGGCTGGCCCAGGCCCACCGCCCGCAGGTGCTCGCGCACGCGCGCCTCGTCGTGGGCGCAAGCGGCCGCTTCCAGGTCACCCACCAGCTCGGCGAGCCGGGGGTGAAGCGCAGCCTCCACGCGCAGCACGTGCGGGAACGGCGTCTCCATCACCCGCGTGCCGGCGTGCCACAACTGCTCGTGAATCTTTTCCCCGGGCCGCGCGCCGACGATCTTGATATCAATGTCCTCGCCGGGACGGAGCCCGGACATGGTGATCAATTTTCGCGCCACGTCAATGATTTTGACCGGATCGCCCATGTCGAGCATGTAGATGTCGCCGCAGGAGCCCAGGGTGGTGGCCTGCAGGACCAGCTGCACCGCTTCGGGGATGGTCATGAAGTAGCGGGTCATGACTTCGTCGGTGATGGTGACCGGGCCGCCGGCGGCGATCTGGCGGAGGAAGATGGGCACGACGCTGCCACGGCTGCCCACCACGTTGCCGAAGCGCACGCAGGCGCAGCGAGTGACGACCCCGTGCCCGTTGCCGGCGCCGCGCTCCTGTACCAGCAGCTCGGCAACCCGCTTGCTCGCCCCCATCACGCTGGTGGGCTGCACCGCCTTGTCGGTCGAAATCATGAGGAAGCGCTCGGCGCCGAAGCGGATGGCGGCGTCGGCCAGCTCACGGGTGCCCACCACGTTGTTGAGGACCGCCTCGCAGCAGTTCGCCTCCATCACCGGCACGTGCTTGTAGGCGGCAGCGTGGAGGACGATGTGCGGCCGGTACTGCTCGAAGACGCAGTGCAGCAGGGGGCGGTTGCGGATGTCGCCCACTACCGGCGCCAAGTGGGGCGCGCGCTCCAGCGCGGCCAGTTCGCGGTGGATCTCGAAAATCGAATTCTCGTCGTGGTCGAAGAGGACCAGACTGCGAACGGGGAGCGCCGCCACCTGGCGGCTGAGTTCCGCGCCGATGGAGCCGCCGGCGCCGGTAATGAGCACGGTCTTGTCCGCGAAAGTGTCCACCACCACCGGGTGTGGCACCACCGGGGCGATGGCGCGATCGCTGATCGCGGCTTCCGCCTTGGGCAAGGCGGTCACGCGCACGTCGCCGCGCACCACGTTGGCTGCGGAAGGCAGCAGGCGCACGTCCACGCCAAATTCGATGGCGGTGGCGACCATGGCGCCCATGGAATCGAGGCTGGCGTCGGCGATCAGCACCAGGTCCACGGCGTGGGCGGCCAGCAACTGCGGCAGCGCCGCCGGTTCGTCAATCACGGGGAAGCCGCCGATCTTCAGCCCGCGCGCGTTGCGGTCGGGTGACACCAGACCCACCACCTTCACTTCCGGGTGTACGCCCACTTGGCGCAGGGTGCCGGCCAGGGTGTCGGGGGGGCCGACGATGAGGGTGCGTTGCGGCTGGGTCCCGGAGCGTCGGGCCGATTCGGCGGCGAGGCGGCGCAGGATGCGGATGCCGGCGGCCAAGGCGGCGAACAGGCCAAACTCGA
This sequence comes from Terriglobia bacterium, assembly GCA_963739375.1. GTDB lineage: Bacteria > Acidobacteriota > Terriglobia > Terriglobales > Acidobacteriaceae > CAVUAF01. Next base: position 45,668 of record CAVUAF010000024.1, on the reverse strand, counting down.
CCAGGATGGTGCTGGCCGGGACCGCGGCCATCTCCCACCGCCGGCGGAAGGCGTAACGCAGCAACAGCGCCAGCACGGTCGGCGGCGTCGCGGCAATCGCCAGCAGGCTCGCATCCACCAGGCTGAAGTAGCGCCAGATGATGTCGTAGACGCCGAGCAGGCGCAGGGTCAGGATGCGCAGCAGCGGGAAAAGGAGCATCCAGCCCCACATCATCGCGGCATAGCTCGGCGGCACCGAGCCGTCGAAGCGCAGCTGGTAGGCGCAGTAGAGCGCCAGCGCCGACAGCAGGGTGTCGACGGCCATTTGCGTGCCGCGCTGCAGCAGGAAGCTGGGGATTTGGTCGAGGACCGCGGCGGCGCGAAACAAGGCGCCATGGCGCAGGCGCGCAAACAGCCCGGTAGCGACGGAGCGCCGGTCGGTACGCCGCTCAGCGTCGGCCATTCCGGGTACCTCGCCACATCGTGGACCGCACCATGGTTGTGAACACGAGCCCGTTCGCGGCTGGCGTCCTGGGAAATTCAGTGTTCCAAAATCCGGCGCGACTTGCAACAGCTACCGCCGGAGGCGCATTACGTCGGTCACCGGGCGGCGATTCCCCCGCGGGCCGCCACAGGTCTTCGGCAGCGACCTTCACCCGCGGGGGCCGGCCGAAGCGGGGAACAACCGTTCCAGAACCTCCGTGACCGCGCTTTGCGTCTCCTGCCAGAAGACGCGGTCGGCGGAGCGGAGAGGGCGCGAGCGCCGTCGCACCAGGTAATGCCGGCCGCCGAGCGGCGCCAGGGCGAGGTTGACGCCGATGCGGAGCAGTTGCGAGACCATTTCCGCCGCGACTGCCCCGCTGCCGAAGCGCTGCCGCGCGCGCCATTGCAGCCGCATCATCTCCCGCTTGGCGCGGACATACTTGGCCAGCGAATAGGCTTCGTATTCGCGATACAGGTAGAGCGGCTCGGGGAGATTCGCGAACCGGCCCTGGCTGGCGCTGGTAAACCACAGCTCCCAGTCTTCGGCGTGGCGGTTGGTTTCGTTAAAGGGGAAGCGACGCAGCCAGGCGGCGCGCGCGAGCACGGTTCCGGAAGCCAGCGACACGCCGTGCAGGAGATTGCCGGTGAGGTCGGCGTGGGCGGATGGCAAAACGCGCACGCCCGCAGGCTGGCCGCGCTCGTCGAGGATGAGCAAGGCACAGCCGACCGCGTCCACCTCGGGATGCGCCTGGAGGAAGGCGACCTGTTTTTCCAGCCGCCGCGGGTGCATCAGGTCGTCGGCATCCATGCGTGCGACGAAGGGCCCGCGGGTGTCACGCGCGATCTGGTTGAAGCGCGCGGCGGGGCCGAGATTACGGCCGTCCGCCAGCAGCCGGACGCGGGCATCGGCGAACGAGCGCACAATGGCGACGCTGCCGTCGGTGGAACCGTCATCAAGGACCAACAACTCCCAGTCGGTGAAAGTCTGGGCAAGAATGCTGGCCAGGGTTTGCCGGAGGTGGCGCGCTTCGTTGTAGACCGCGAGCCCGATGGTCAGCTGAGGCATGACAAGGTGCTCCACGCTTCGCGGGACACGGCGATGGCGCAACCGCACTAATCCGGGTCGGAAGCGGTCTCCTGCAAGTCCGGTTCCGCGTCGAGGATGACACGCGGTTCGGAAGCGCGTCCAGCGAAGGCCGCGGGCAGGGTCACGGTCCCGTTTTCCGGACGGAACGCCGCCGCCGCGCACAGCACAAAGAAGAGCGCGGCATTGGCCGGGATGTGCAGGTTGAAGTCGGTGAGGCTGTGCGCCAGGAGGCCGGCCACGCCCACCAACGAGGCCAGGGTGAGGGCGCCGCCGCTGTCGCGGAAATGCCAATGCGCCAGGGCGTCGCGCGCGCCGCGGAAGACGCCGGCCAGGAACCACAGCGTCAGCAGCGCCCCCAGAGCGCCGGTTTCGGCCAGCATCTCCAGATAGTCGTTGTGGGCATGGTCGATCAGCAGCTCGGTGGGAAAGCTGCGGAACTGCGGGTAGACGTCGGCAAAAGTCCCCAGGCCCCAGCCGGCGACGGGGCGCTGCGCCGCCAGGCGCAGGGTGTCGCGGGCGATGGTCAGGCGGGTGGCGCTGGTGGCGCCCTCGCGCTCGAGCGAAGGAATGCTGCCGAGGCGCCGGAGGAGGTCGCCGTTGTCCAGCCAGGCGACCAGCAGGAAGGCGAGCGAGGCGATCACCGCCAGCCCCAGCAGACCCTGGCGGAGGCGCTCGGCGCGGGCGAGATACCAGCCCAGCACCAGCAGTTCGACGATGATCGCGACCATGCCGCCGCGGGACAAGGAAATGAACACGGAGGAAATCATCACTACTGCGGCGCCCCCCCAGAGGAGGCGCGTCTCCAGGGATTGGGAACGCCGCAACGCCAGCACCAGCGCCGCCGGGGCCAGCATCTCCATCAGGCCGGAGTAGTGGGCGTGGTTGATGTAGGGGCCAAAAAACAGCGTCGGCCAGTTGGTGGGCCAGAACCAGTAGATGCGGCCATTGGGAGCCAGCTTCTGCAGGATGGCAAAGGCGGCGACAGCAGCGCCAAACAGCGCCAGCCCGCGCAGCACGCGGTTGCGTTGCCGGCGCTCCTCGAGACATTGCACGGCCAGGAAGGCCAGCAGACCGTAGGCGATCCAGTTGAGCGCCTCGGCCCGCGTGGCGAAGGCGTAAGCGCTGCGGCGGAAGAGCAACTGGGCGGCGACGAGGGCGGCGAAGCCGAGGGCCGGCCCATAGAGCGGGCTGCGCGCGACCGCCACCTCTCCCGCCTGCAACTGGCTGAAGGCCCAGGCGGCGAACAGCACGCCGGCGCCCAGTTGCAGGGTGAGGAGTCCCCATTCGTACACCCCGCCGAAGGCGAGCACGGAAAACGCCAACAGCAGGGCAATCCCCAGCAACAGGCCGCGGTGTTGCGCGCGGACGGGGGCGTCGGCGTCGAGGGTGACGGGAGCACCGGGGCGGACGGGGAAAGCGTTGCCGCTCATCGGCGCACCAGCGAGACGTCGTCGATCCAGAGCTTGCCGCGGAGGAGGGAAGCGGCGTTGTCTTCGCGGGTGAGGCGTACGGCGAGCAGGCGGGTGGTGGCGGAGGTGGTGAAGGCAGCGGTGATTTGCCGCCAGGGCACGCTGCCGGTGAATTCCTCGGTGGTCAGCAACGGGGCGTCGTTGGTTTCGTAGTCGCGCAGGATGAAGCGTGGGCCCTGGGCGGTAGTCAGTTCCTGGGTGTGGACGAAGGCGCTGAATTCGTAGTGGGTATTCGGGTCCACCGGCACCAACTGGTAGAGGCCACAGTCGGTGTAGCGGACATCGTCGAAGGTGAAGGCCAGGGAGCGGCGGCCGCCGTGGAATTCGCTGGTGTCCACCTCCACGGTCACGCCCGTGAGGGTGCGGATGCGCCAGTCGAAGCCGCCGCCGAGCAGGTCTTCGTCGAAGCCGCGGTTGACGATCAGATCGTCCCCGGCGGGCGAATAGGCGGCGAGCGCGGGTTGGCTGGCCGCAAGCTGCTTCCACGCGGCCCAGGCGCGCGCCGGTTCATGCTGCTCCTGGAGGAAGTGGATGAAGGGGAGGGCGTCGGCGGCGGGGAAGGGCTGGCCGAGATTGAGCAAGCGGTCCCAAACCCGCAATGCGGGTTGCATCTCGCCCCGGTTGACCAGCAACTGCAGCAGCGCCAGATGCTGCGCGACGCGGGGCTGCAGCAGGTCGCGGAGCAGGCGGTCGGTATCGTGCAGGACGCGCCAGCAGAGTTCCAGGGTGTCGGTGGTGGCGGTGCCGGCAGCGAGCACGACGCGGAACTCGCGCAGGGCGGCGTCGGTTTCGCCGCGGGCGAGGAAGGAATTGGCGGCTTCCCAGGCGACGGTCGGGGAGGTGGGATCGACCGCCAGCGCGGCCTGGAGCGCCTGGTTCTGGGTGGCAGCATCGCCGTTGACCTGAGCGGCGGTGGCCAGCAGCAGCCAGGCCGAGGCGGCGTGCGGATTGTAGAAGGTGGCCGCGCGCAGGCTGGCGAGGGCGCCGGCGGCGTCCTGGTCGGCCAGGAGCTGCTGCCGGGCCCGCTTCTCCCACACGGCGGCGTTGCCGGGTTCGAGCCGCAGCGCCGCGCGCAGCGCGCCAGGATTATCGCTGGTGGCGAGCATGGCCGCCTCGTAGTGGCGGACGCTCAGCCAAGCCAGGCTCAGGCAGAGCAGCGCGCAGCCCAAAGCGAAGACGATCTTAGCGAACGCGGATCGCAGCGCGACGCGCATGGACCTGGGCGGCGGCGCCGGTCTAGAGGTCGGCGCGCCTGTCCTCCTGGACATAACGATACCGCGAGCCGCTGTAGTAGCTGTAGTAGTAGTAGTAGTCGGCGGACTCGAAGTCCATGGCGTTGACCACTACGCCGAGCAGCGGGGCGCGCACCTGGTTGAGCAGGTCGGAGGCGCGCTTCAGCGCCGGGCGATTGGTGGAGCCCGAGCGTACGACGAGAATCACGCTGTCCACCACCACCGAGAGCAGCACCGGGTCGGTGACCGAGAGCACCGGCGGGGTGTCGATGATGATGTGGTCGTACTCCTGCCGCCAGCGGTTCACCAGGTTGACCATGGCGCTGGAGCCCAGCAGTTCGGCGGGATGCTGCGCGGTCGGGCCGGCGGGCAGCAGGGTGAGGTTAGGCTGCTGCGGAGCCTGCCGCAGCACCGATTCATAAGGCGTCCCGCCATTCAGCACCGTGCTCAGACCTTCGGTGGCACGGAAGCCAAAAGCCTTGTCCAAGCCGGGGCGGCGCAGGTCGGCGTCGACCAGCAGCACCCGCTTGCCGTGCTGGGCGATGGCGAGCGCAACGTTGACGCTGGTGGTGGTTTTGCCTTCCTGCGGCAGCGCGCTGGTGATCAGTATGACGCGCGGCGGGCCGGAGGGGGACGACAGCAGGATCGAGGTGCGCAGCGAGCGGTACGCTTCCGCCACATCCGAATGTGGCCGCACGGTCACGGCGGGACCGGTCTTGCCCTCCAGCGCCGACTTGGTGAGCAACTTCTGCGAGGCCACAAGACGCGCGGCGCGCGCGGCGTCGATGGGAATGACGCCCAAAGACGGGATGGCGGCGGTGACTTCGGCATCGCCGGGCGTGCGCACCGTGGTATCGAGCGCTTCCAGGACGAAGGCCAGGCCGACCCCCAGCGCCAGCCCCAGGACCAGCCCCATGGCGAGGTTGCGCGGGATGTTGGGTTGCGTGGGAATGCTGGGAACGCGCGCCGGATCCACCAGACGGATGTTGCTGGAACGCAGGCCGGCAGCCAGCGCCGACTCCTTCAGCTTGGTGAGCATGCTCTCGTAGAGCTGGCGGTTGCTCTCCGAGTCGCGCTTCAACAGGTTGTATTCGATGGCGCTCTCGTTGAGGCGATTGGCGTCCTGCTTTTGGCGGCCGAGGGCGGCGGCCAACAGGCTCTCGCGGCGCTGGGCGCCGAGATAGGCGTTCTCGAGGATGCGCAGGTTGGCGTCATCCTCCGCCCGGAGCTGTGATTCCACCTGCTCGATACGGGACTTCAGTTCGGCCAGCTTGGGCCAATTGGGCCCGAACTGGATGGTCATCTGCGAGTATTGCGTTTGCAGGTCGGAGAGCTGGTCGCGCAGCTTCTTGGCCAGTTCCCCCTGGCCGCCGGCCACTTTGGCGGCGCCGCCGCGCTGGGCCAGTTCGTATACGGTCTGCTTCTGAATGCGATCGGCCTCGGCGGCGGTGAGCTCGCGGTTGAGTTCATCGAGCTTCTGGGTGGTGAGGTTCTGCTTCTCGTCGAGCCCAAGGATGCTGTGCTCTTTCTGGTACTTGACCAGCTTCTCCTGCGACTGCTCCACCTTGATCTGGAGGTCGACGAGCTGCTTCTGCAACCAGACCACGCCTTCCATGGTGGATTCGTAGCGGGAGCGGATGTTCTGCTCGATGTAGACCTTGGCCAGGGTGTTGACGACTTCCGCGGCGAGGCGCGGGTCGGTGCTGGAGAAGCGCAGCTCGATGAGGCGCGTGTTGGGGACGTTGGCGACCGTCAGATTGCGGTGGAAGCTGCTCAGCAGGGCGTCTTCCCGGCTGACATCGAGGGCGGGGGCGAGGGCGGGCTTGCCGGGCTCGGGGGCGGCGACATTCAGGCGCTTGCCCAAGTCCAGCTTTTGGATCACCTGCAAGGCCAGCGAGTCGCCGCGCAGGACGTTGACCTGGGTTTCCAGCGCCAGGGCATCGAGGTCGTCGGGGGAGAGGGAGTTGGGATTATCGCGGCTGGGCAGGAGTTCGGAGTTTTCGCGGGTCATGATGTTGAGCCGCGCCGCAGCTTCATAAATGCGTTGCTGGCGAAAGGTATAGGCCGCCGCCAGAAATGCGACCATGCAGAAGGTCGCCACCACGGTCCACTTGCGCTTGAGAATGAGCCGCCAGTACTCGGCCAGGGGGAAGTCTTCGCGGGCCGGCGCCGCTTCGATGCGATACATCGGATAGCGTTCGGTCGCCGGCTCCAGCGGCCTCGGTTCTGCCGGGATCAGGTCGTTCGAACCCATGTTCCTCCATCAATTTCGCCAGCAATCCCCGCGGCGTGGGCGGCAGCCCGCCGGCCGGAAGTCACAACCCACCCCGGCCGCGGCGCCAGCGACGGTGCCGCAGGCATCAATGCCAGCATTCCTGAGCGGATTTTAGCACGCAGTTACGGTGCAGTAGGATTGACTTTAGTAACCCTGGTGCATATAGATGGTACCTATGCCGCGGCGCCACGGACGCCCAACGAGGCCATGAGTCTGACGGGGAAAGTGGTCCTGATCACCGGCGGCACCGGCTCGTTCGGCCGCAAGTTCATCGAGCTCGCATTGCAGTCGTGCCGGCCGAAGAAGCTCATCGTCTTCAGCCGCGACGAGCTGAAGCAGCACGAGATGCGCCGCGAGTTTCCCGAGGGCGGCGACTCGCCCCTGCGCTACTTCATCGGCGACGTGCGCGACCACGATCGCCTGCACCGCGCCTGTCACGGCGTGGACGTCGTCGTCCACGCCGCCGCGCTCAAGCAGGTGCCGGCCTGCGAGTACAACCCGTTCGAGGCCATCAAGACCAACGTGATGGGGGCCGAGAACATCATCGATGCCGCCATTGACAGCGGCGTGAGCGAAGGTGATGGCCCTCAGCACCGACAAGGCCGTCAACCCGGTGAACCTCTACGGCGCCACCAAGCTGTGCGCCGAGAAGCTCTTCGTGCAAGGCAACGCTTACGCCGGGGCGCACGGCCGACGCGCTTCTCCTGTGCCCGCTACGGCAACGTGGTGGGCAGCCGCGGCAGCGTGGTTCCGCTGTTCCTGCGAGCAGCGGCCAGCGGCGTCCTCACCGTCACCGACCGCGGATGACGCGCTTCTGGATCACGCTGGAGCAGGGGGTGCGACTTCGTCCTCTCCGTGTATCGAGCAGATGCAGGGCGGCGAGATCTTCGTGCCCAAGATCCCCAGCATGAAGATCCTGGACCTGGCCCGCGCGATGGCGCCCGGAATGCACGGTACGCACTACCGGGATCCGCCCCGGCGAGAAGCTGCACGAGGTGCTGGTGTCGGAGGACGAGGCCCGCCACACGGTAGAAACCGGCGCCATGTACGTGATCCTCCCGGCGCATTCGTGGTGGCGCGAGGGCAACTGGCCGCAGGCGCGGCCGGTGGCCGACGGTTTCAGCTACAGCAGCCAGGGCAACGCCCGCTGGCTCACCGATGACGACTTCAAAGGACTTCTCGATGGCCTCGACACGGCCGCCGGCACTGGCCATTGACGGAGGCGCGCCGGTGCGCGCCACGCTGCTGCCCTACGGGCGGCAGACGGTCACGGACGAGGACATCGCAGCCGTGGTCCGGGTGCTGCGCTCAGACTGGCTCACCACCGGTCCCAAGGTGGCCGAGTTCGAAGCCCGGTTCGCGGTGGCGGTAGGGGCGGCGCACGCGGTCAGCTTCAGCTCGGGCACGGCCGCGCTGCATGCGACGGCGTTTGCGGCCGGGCTCCGGGCGGGCGATGAAGCCATCAGCCCGGCCATGACGTTTGCGGCCACGGCCAACTGCGCGGTCTACCAGGGAGCGACCCCGGTCATCGCCGATGTCGCGGCCGACACGCTGAATCTCGACCCCGCAGGCGCCGAAGCCCGTCTCACGCCGCGCACCAAGGCGATCTACGGCGTGGACTACGCGGGGCATCCGGCGGACTTGCGGGGGTTGGCGCAGCTCGCTGAGCGGCGCGGGCTGCTGCTGGTGGAAGACGCGTGCCACGCGCTGGGCGCCGAGTATCGCGGGCGGCGCGTCGGCAGCCTCGCGACCATGACCACGTTCAGCTTTCACCCGGTGAAGCACATCACGACCGGGGAAGGCGGGATGGTCACCACGGAGGACGCGGAACTGGCGCGCAAGCTGCGGATGTTCCGCAATCACGGCATCACGAGCGACGCGCGCGCGCGCCAGACCGCGGGGCAGTGGCATTACGAGATGGTGGCGCTGGGGTACAACTATCGGCTCACCGACATCGCCTGCGCCCTCGGTTTGTCGCAACTGGAGCGGCTGGCCGCCAACCTGGAGCGGCGGCGCGCCATGGCGCGCCGCTACACGGAAGCGTTCGCAGCCTTGCCGGCGATCATCGCGCCCACGGTGCGGGGTGACGTCAACCCGGCGTGGCATTTGTATCCGGTGCGCCTGCAGGGGGAGCGGCTGCGGGCGACGAAGGCGGAAATCTTCCGCGCGCTGCGCGCGGAAAACATCGGGGTGAACGTCCACTATCCCCCGGTGCACCTGCACCCGTATTACCGCGAGCGCTTCGGGTATCGGGGCGGCGAGTGCCCGGTGGCGGAGGCAGCGTACGAGCAGTTGCTGTCGCTGCCGATGTTTCCTGCCATGAGCGACCGCGACGTCGACGACGTGGTCGCAGCGATGACCAAGGTACTGGCGGCGTACGCCGCCTGATGCGGACTGAACCGATGACGACAGAGGCCAAGGCGAAACGGTTCCTGGTGCTGGGTTGCGGCTCCATCGGCCGCCGTCACATGCGCAACCTGCTGGATTTGGGCGCCGAGATCGTGGCGTACGACGAAGACGCCGGGCAGCGCGCGCGGGCGGCCGCCGAACTGGGTGTGCCCGTGGTGGAGAGCCTGGAGCAAGGCTGGGCCGCGGGGGTGCAGGTGGCGTTGATCTGTGTGCCGACGCACCTGCACATCGGCCTGGCGCTGGAGGCGGCGCGGCGCGGACTCGACTTCTTCGTCGAGAAGCCGGTGGCCGACCGCTTCGACGGCCTGGAAGAGCTGCTCGCCCTGGTGCGGGAGAAGCAGCTGATCACGCTGGTGGGCTGCAACATGCGGTTCCACCCCACGCTGGGCAAGGTGCGCGAACTGGTGCGCAGCGACGCCATTGGCCGGGTGGTAGCGGCGCGGGTCGAGGCAGGTCAGTACCTGCCCGACTGGCGACCCGCGACCGACTATCGCCAGAGCTACAGCGCGTCGCGGGCGCAGGGCGGCGGGGTGATCCTGGACTCGGCGGTGCACGAGATCGATTACCTGTTGTGGCTGCTGGGCGACGTGGAGCGCGTGAGCTGCTTCTGCGGGCGGATCAGCAGCCTCGAAATCGACACCGAGGACACGGCGGAGATCCTGCTGCGCTTTGCCGGCGGCGCCATCGCGGAGATTCACGTGGACTACGTGCAGCGCAGCTACAGCCGCAATTGCGAACTCATCGGCGAAGCGGGGAGCATCCGCTGGGATTACCTGAGCGGGGAAGTGCGCTGGTACTCCGCCCGCGACGCGGCGTGGCACACCTTTCCCGGCCCCGCCGACCTGAATCCGAACATCATGTACGTGGAGGAGATGCGGCACTTTTTGGAGTGCCTGGAGTCGCGGGCGCAGTCGACGGCCAGCGTGTCCGCGGCGGTGCGCGTGCTGGAGGTGGCGCTGGCGGCGAAGCGCTCGGCCGCGACCGCGCGCCTGGTTCCACTGGAGCCGACGATGAGCCGCCCCACCGGCATCGTCGCCATCGTGCAGGCGCGCATGGGCTCCACGCGGCTACCGGGGAAGGTGATGCAGGACCTGGGGGGGCGCCCGGTGCTGATGCGGGTGGTGGAACGCGCGCAGGCCATTCCCGGCGTGGAGCAGGTGGTGGTGGCCACGACCCATGAGCCACGCGATGACGTAATCGAGCGCTTCTTCTCGATGCAGGGCATTCCGGTGTATCGCGGGAGTGAGGATGATGTGCTGGACCGCTACTACCAGGCGGCGCGCCTGGCCGGCGCCAAGGTGGTGATGCGGGTGACCGCCGACTGCCCGTTCCTCGATCCCTTCGTTTCGCAGCGCGTACTGGCGCGCTTTCTCGAGGGCGGCTACGACTACGTGTGCAACACCCAGCCACCCACTTATCCGGACGGGCTTGACACCGAAGTGTTTTCCTTCGCGGCGCTGGAACGGGCCTGGCGGGAAGCGACGCTGCCCTCAGAGCGCGAGCATGCCACGCCGTACATCTGGAAGAATCCGGACAAGTTCCGCATCGCGAACGTCGTCGCCGAGCGGGAGTCCGCCCACATGCGGTGGACGGTGGACCGGCCGGAAGACCTGGAGTTCGCGCGCGAGGTGTATCGTCATTTGCGCGGCAATTACCTGGGCGGCACGGAGGAGATTCTGGCGGTGCTGGAGGCCCACCCCGGCATTACCGGCCTCAATGTTGCGCTGCCGCGCGACGAGGGGTACCAGAAGTCTCTGCGGGAAGACGCTGCGACGGCCGACGGCAAATCGTAAGGAGCAGGATGCGATGTCCACCATCCCGGCGAAAACCGCGCCGCGTTCGCTGCAGCAGTCACAGCACTGGCTGCAGCGGGCAGCGCGTGTGATCCCTTCGTGCACGCAGACCTTCAGCAAGGGCCCCACGCAGTTCGTGCAGGGCGTGGCCCCGGGCTTTCTGGTGCGCGGCGAAGGCTGCCGGGTGTGGGACGTGGACGGCAACTGCTATCTCGACTACGCCATGGCGCTGGGCCCGGTCATCCTGGGGCACAATTTTCCCGCGGTCACGGAGGCTGCCATCCGGCAGATGCGCGACGGCATGGCGTTCACGCTGCCGCATCCGCTGGAAGTGGAAGTAGCGGAGCTGCTGACCGAGGTGATCCCCTGCGCCGAGATGGTGCGCTTCGGCAAGAATGGCTCCGACGCCACCGCTGGTGCAGTGCGCGCGGCGCGGGCGTTTACCGGCCGCGAGGTGGTCGCCTGCTGCGGCTACCACGGCTGGCAGGATTGGTACATCGGCACCACGACGCGCAACCAGGGCGTGCCGCGCGCGGTGCAGCAGCTCACCCGCACCTTCGAGTACAACAACCTCGACAGCTTGCAGAAGATCTTTGCCGAACACCCGCGGCAGGTGGCGGCGGTCATCCTGGAGCCGGTGGGCGTGGTCGAACCGCGCGACGGCTTCCTCGAAAAAGTGCGCGAGCTGACGCATGCCGAAGGCGCGGTCCTGATCTTTGACGAGATCATCACCGGCTTCCGGCTGGCGCTGGGCGGGGCACAGCAGCACTACGGCGTCACGCCCGACCTGGCGTGCTTCGGCAAGGCCATGGGGAATGGGTTTCCGGTAGCGGCAGTGGTGGGATCGCGGCGGATCATGCCGATCTTCGACGAGATCTTCTTCTCCTTCACTTTCGGCGGCGATGCGCTGTCGCTGGCGGCGTCGAAGGCGACGATCGGGGTGCTGCGCGAGCGCAACGTGATTGCCCACCTGTGGAAGATCGGCAAGCGGCTGCAGGACGGCTACAACCGGCTGGCGGTGGAGCACGGGCTGGCCATGCACACGCAATGCGTCGGGCTGGCGCCGCGCACCGTGGTCACCTTCCAGGACGCCACGGGCGCCGATTCGCTGCTGCTGAAGAGCGTCTTCCAGCAGGAGTGCCTGCAGCGCGGAGTGCTGTTCACCGGCGGACACAATGTCTGCTTCAGCCACACGGAAGCCGACATCGAGGAGACGCTGGCGGTCTACGAAGCGGCGATGCGGGTGCTGGCGGAAGCGGTCAACAGCGACGACCCCGCGAAATACCTCGAAGGTAAGGTGGTGGAAGCGGTCTTCCGCCGGGCCTGAGCCATGTTCGCCCGTCCCAGCCTCGTCATCCGGGCCGACGCCGATACCGCCATCGGCACCGGCCACGTCATGCGCTGCCTGGCGCTGGCCCAGGCGTGGCAGGACGGCGGCGGCAGCGTGAGCTTCGTCAGCACGCGGCTGCCGGAGGCGATTGCGGCACGGTTGCGGGACGAAGAGATGGAAGTGGCCGTTCCCGCGCGCGATGATGCGGCCGACACGGCGGCCATGGCCCGGGCCCGTGCCGCAGCCTGGATCGTCGTGGATGGCTATGGTTTCGGTCCGCCCTACCACCGGGCATTGCAGGCGGCCGGATTCCCGGTGCTGCAGGTCGATGACTGCGGGGGCAACGATCGCTACTGCGTGGACCGCGTGCTCAACCCGAACCCGTATGCCGAGCCGGGTCTGTACGCACAGCGGACACCCGGCACCCAGTTGCTGCTCGGCCTCAACTATGCCCTGGTGCGGCGCGAGTTCCGGGAATTACCGGCACGGGCCCGGGCGGGAGACGGCCAGCGGGTGCTGGTGGTTTTCGGCGGCAGCGATGCGACCAACCGGAGTGGCATAGTGCTGCGCGCGCTGGCCGGCGAAGCGGGGCTGGAGTTGCGGATCGTGGTTGGTCCCGCCAATCCGCACCTGGACGCATTGAGGCAGGCGGCCGCGGGCGCGCGCGCCGTGATCGAAATCATCACCGCGGCCGACATGCCGGCCCTGCTGACCTGGGCCGATGCGGCCGTTTCCGCCGCCGGCAGCACGTGCTGGGAGCTGTTGCACGCCGGCCTCCCCATGGCCGTTACCGCCGTTGCCGACAACCAGCGGGGGGTCGCCGCCTGGTTGCTGCGGGAGGGTTTGGCGCTGCCCCTGGCCGGCGCCGGCAAAAAAATCGGCGCCGTGGTGCGGCAACTGTTGCAGGATAAACGGCGGCGGGCGGCGGCGGAGCGGGGCCGGCGGCTGGTAGACGGCCACGGCGCCGCGCGTGTGGTTGCGGCGCTTGGCCTGCAACCGATCCGGCTGCGCCCCGCCCAGCCGGAAGATTGCGCCCTGGTGTTTCGCTGGGCAAATGATCCGGCGGTGCGGGCCGCGTCGTTTACGAGCGCCACGATCACGTGGGCCGAGCATGTGCCATGGTTCGGGGCGCGGCTGAGCGACGGCAATTGCCGTTACTGGATCGCGGAGACGGTCGAGGGGGAGGCCATCGGGCAGGTACGGTTTGAAATCGCGGATGCGGATGCCACCGTTTCCATCAGCCTCGATGCGGCGCACCGCGGCCGCGGCACCGGGACACAGCTGATCCGGGTGGCAACGCGCCAAATGGCCACGCGGCCCGCGATCGCGCGCGTGCATGCCTACGTGAAACCGACCAACGAGGCTTCCGCGCGCGCGTTTCTGGCTGCCGGCTATGCGGCGGCGGGGGATACGGTGGTGCGCCATCAACCCGCGCTGCACTTCGTCTGGTCGCGCGTGCGCATGGCGGGGGCGAAGGTGCCATGAACAAGATCACGATCGCCGGCAGAGACATAGGCCGCGGGTGCCCAGTCTATTGCGTCGCCGAGCTGTCGGCCAATCACAACCAGGATTACGAGCAGGCGCTACAGCTCGTCCAGGCCGCCCAGCAGGCGGGCGCGGACGCGGTCAAGCTGCAGACCTACACCGCCGACACCATTACGCTGCGCTCGGACCAGCCGTGGTTCCGCATCGGCGGCGGCACGCTGTGGGATGGGCGGCTGCTGCACGACCTCTACCAGGAGGCGTACATGCCCTGGGAGTGGCAGCCGAAGCTGAAGCAGGCCGCCGAAGAGCTGGGCATGGTGCTGTTCTCGCTCGCCGTTCGACGCCACCGCCGTGGATTTTCTGGAAGAGATGGGCGTGCCGTGCCACAAGGTCGCCTCCTTCGAGCTGGTGGACGTGGGACTGATCGAGAAGATGGCGCGCACCGGGAAGCCGCTGATCCTGTCCACGGGCATGGCGACGCTCGACGAGATCGAAGAAGCGGTGAAGGCGGCGCGGGCGGCGGGGGCCCGGGAGATCGCGCTGCTGAAGTGCACCAGCGCCTACCCGTCGCCGCCCGAGGAGATGAACCTGCGCACCCTCGCCGACCTGGCCGAGCGCTTCGGGTGCCCGGTAGGGTTGAGCGACCACACCATGGGGATCAGCGTGCCGGTGGCGGCGGTGGCGCTGGGCGCGAACCTGGTCGAGAAGCACTTCACGCTTTCCCGCGCGGTGCCCGGTCCGGACAGCGCGTTCTCGCTGGAGCCGGGCGAGTTCAAGGAGATGGTGGAGGCGATCCGCACGGTCGAAAAGGCGCTGGGGCACGTGGATTACGGGCATAACCCGGTCGAAGACGCCAGCCGCGCCTTCCGCCGCTCGCTGTTCGTGGTGAAGCCGGTGTGCGCGGGCGAAGTTTTCAGCAGCGAGAATGTGCGCTCCATCCGGCCGGCGAACGGGCTGCATCCGCGGCACCTGGCGGAAGTGCTGGGCTGCACGGCGGCCCGCGACCTTGAAGCCGGGACGCCGCTGAACTGGGAGCTGGTGGTGCGCGGCCAGCGCGCGGACAGTGAGTGAGCCGCCAGTGACGCCGCCCGCCGCGCGCGGCGTGGCGCGCGACCTGTTGCGCGGCTCCGCCATTTATGCCATCCCTAACTTCGGCATCAAGGCGCTGAACTTCCTGCTGCTCCCGCTGTACACGCGCTTCCTCACGCCCGGCGATTACGGCGCCATCAGCCTGGCGGAGACCCTGGCCGCTATCGTGGGAATTCTCGGCGGCCTGGGCATGAGCGGCGCCATGGCGAGGCTTTACTTCCAGTACCTCGATGATGCGCCGGCGCTACGCCGCTATCTCAGCTCGGTGCTGCGCTTCGGGCTGCTGGTACTGGGGGCGACGCTGGCGCTGGCGCTGGCCGCGGGCCCGTATCTGCTGGCGGTGCTGCTGCCGCGCTTTTCCGTTCCCTTCTATCCCTTTCTGGGGCTGGCGCTGGTGGCAGCGGCGGCGCAGCAAGTCCTCGATTACCGGCTCGTGCTCTACCAGGTGCAGCGCCGGCCGGGGCGCTTTGCGGCCCTGGCCATCCTGACCTTTGTCGCCACCACGGCGCTGGCAATCACGTTCGTGGTCGGGATGCGAGGCGGGGCGCGCGGCATGCTGCTCGGCAAAGCGGCGGCGGGCGCCGCGGCGGCGATGGTTGCGATGCTGCTGCTGGCGAAGTGGCTGCGCGGAGGATGGCAGTGGCGGCCGGTGCGCGACTCGCTCGGGCTGGCCCTACCGCTGGTGCCGCAGGCGTTCATGGCGGCCGGGCTAGTGGCCGCCGACCGCCTCATCCTCGAGCGTTATCGCGACCTGCACGAGGTCGGACTCTACTCGCTCGCCTATTCCCTGGGCATGGTGATGTACCTGGCGACGGTTTCGGTGATGCAGGCGTGGAACCCGATCTTCTTCGAGGTGGCGCGCCAGGGCGATGCGGCGCGGGCGACGTTGGGCCGCATCTCGACCGGTCTGGCCTTCGGGCTGCTGGCGGTGGCGACGCTGGGTTCGGTGGTGGCGCGCGATTTTGTGCAGTGGTTCTTTGATGCCCGCTATGCCGAGGCCGGTGGCCTGGTGCCCTGGATCATCGGCGGGTATTTCTTCCACGCGCTGTTTTCCCTGTTCCATGTCGCCGCCATCCAGGGCAAGCGGACAGACCTGCTGCTGAAGGCCAGCCTGGTGGCCTTTGCCGCGAACC
The DNA here is from genome assembly GCA_963739375.1 of Terriglobia bacterium. GTDB lineage: Bacteria > Acidobacteriota > Terriglobia > Terriglobales > Acidobacteriaceae > CAVUAF01. The sequence goes on along the minus strand of CAVUAF010000024.1, from coordinate 29,904 downwards.
TGGCGCTGAATTTCGCGTTGATTCCGCGTTGGGGCATGTACGGAGCGGCTTGGGCCACGATCGTTGCCTACGCCGTGGAAGCGGTCGTCATGTACGGCTACGCGCAACGCGTTTTCGCGCTGCCGTACCGCACGGCGCGGCTGGCGATGGGCACCGCGCTGTATCTCGCGGTGCTGATGGTGACCCAGTTGCCGCTGGCCGGAGCGCCCCGCGTGGTGGCGCTGGGGGTGGGATTCGTGGTGGTGGCGGCGGCGCTGTTGCTGTTGGGCGGGCGCGACCTCCGCCAGGGTCTCACGTTGTGGCGGCGCCCGGCGTGAGCTCTCCCGCCCGTTGATTGATTTCCGCGAAGAGCGAAGCGGGGGCGACCGGAATGCGTCCCGCCAGTTCGGAGCGCGGATTCTCGACGTAGAGCTCGATCCCCGCGGGATCGAGCAGGTACCTCTTCATCGCCAGCAGCACCACGTCAATCGGCCTGTTGCCCCAGGCGTAGCGGGTCAGCAGCAGGTGTTTCTTGCCGGTGTTGCGGAGGTGAGTGTACATGACCGCGCCTTTCTGGTCGGGGAACTCCTCGGTGTCGTGGTAGAAGCGGTCCTCGTCGCTCAGATCGACGCCGCAGAGCACCACGCGGCGGTAGCCCATGCGCACCGCGAACGCGACCATGGTGGAAAGCGTTCCGCAATGTTTGAACAGGTAGCGGATGCGCGTGCTCGGCCGGAAGGCGCCCTTGCGGACCAGGTAACGGAGGCCGAGGGCGAATTCCTCGTCGGTGCGTGCGGCCAGGGGGAGCGTGATCGCCGCGTGGAGATGGCGGCGAAAGCCGGCGGGCAGATCGATGATGTCGTGCAGGGGGGCGGTCTGGACCAGGTCCATGACGATCTTGGGTACGTTACGGTAGGCCTCGGCGCGGAGGGCCGCCTGGTCGAGGAACAAGCGGAGCGCGTTTTCAAACGAAGCCACCGGGTCCACGGTGGCGCCCGGCGGCGCCCAGGGGCTGGTGCACTCGTAGAAGTAATAGGTGGGCACGAAGTCGTGCAGGAGCCAGAAATTGAAGCCGACGGAATCGGCGCGGCGGATGGCCTGCCAGCGTTCGGGCGGCAGCCGGTTGATGGAAGGGCCGCTGGCCAGCACGAACAGGGTGTCGCTGCGCTTCCAGGGCGCCAGGTCGAGGTCATCGAGGCGGGGGACGCCGGCGGCTTGGCGCGCGCGCTCATACTGGCGCCAGTAGCCGGCGAAGCAATCGGCGTAGTAGCCGCGCAGCAGGAGCGGGTACGGGAGGTTCTTGCAGTGCTGCTTGAGCCAATGAAGCATCTCTCAGCCTGCCGTCGTCGCGGCCACCGCTCGCGGGCGCGCGGCGACCACCAGGGTATGGTCCTGATCGGCGGCGAAGTCGCGCCCCGCGAAGTCGCCCCACAGCTGCGGCGCCCGGAACCCGTTCTGGGTGAGCAGGGCAGCGATTTCGGCGGGCGTGTAATAGCGGAGGACTTCGACGCGGCCGGCGTCAATGGCGCCATTGCGGCCAATGAAGACCTTGCCGTGCTGCATGCAGCTCTGCGGGGCGAAGAAACGGAAGTGGTCGAGGTAGTAGGCGAAGCGGTCGGCGGGCGGCAACTCGTGCCACAGGCGCAGCTCGCCGCCGCTGAGCGCCAGCATCTGCACCAACTGCGGATCGAGCTGGTACAGCTCCAGCAGCAGCGCTCCGTCGGGCTGGAGTGCCTGGGCGGCCGCCCGCAAGACGCCCGCGGGCGCCGCTTCGGCAATGGCATGGAAGTACTGGAAGGCGCCGGTCAGCACCGCGACCACGTCGAACCGGGCGTCCGGTGCGGCGTTTGGGTCAAGCACGTCGGCGACGCAGAACTCGACCTGGGAAAGTCCCAGCTCCTCCGCCCAGCGCCGGGCAAAGGCGGAACGCGACGCGGAAATCTCGATGCCGATGCCTGCTTCCAGGGCCCCGGCCAGCGCCAGCGCGATCAGCAGCCGGCCGTTGCCGCTGCAATACTCGAGCACGCGCAGGCGGCGCTGGCCGCCGAGGCGGCGAATGTATGCCACCTGCAGCTCGGATTTGCGCAACAGCAGGGCGCGGTAGTCGGCGAGGGCGGCGGCGTCCGGGAAGTTCTCCGGGACCTCGAAACCTTCGTAGGCGGTGCGATAAAACGGCTGGTCCCAGGCAGGATTCATGAGGTGACGAGGCGGCTCGCGAGAGCAATGTACCACGCGGCGCCGGCGCAGTTGGGAGTGAAATTTGCCCGGGGCGCGGCGCCGGAGCTGCGGGTATACTGGCAGCTCGCGACGGCGGAATTCAGCGCCGGTCGCGACTTTCCGGCCCATGGTTCGAAAGCTGCTTGACGTGCTCCGATGCCCGCGCTGCCAGGGCGTGCTGAGCTGCGAGGCAGAAGACGCTGCCGCGGGCGGCGACATCGTGCGTGGCGTCCTCCATTGTCCTGGCTGCGCGCAGCGCTACCCGATCGTCAACGGGGTGCCGCGCTTCGTCCCAGCGGAGAACTACGCAGCGTCGTTCGGGCTGCAGTGGAACCGGTTTCGCCTGGAGCAACTGGACAGCGCAAACCGCACCCGGCTCTCGGAGCAGCGCTTCTACACGGAAACCGGGTGGTCGGCGGAGTGGATGCGGGGCCGCTGGATCGTCGAGGGCGGGTGCGGCGCCGGGCGGTTTCTCGAAGTGGTGGCGCGCACCGGCGCGGAGGTGATTGGGATGGACCTGAGCAATGCCGTCGACGCCGCGCGCGCTTCGCTGGGAGATCGGGAGAACGTCCACCTGGTGCAGGCCAGCATCTACGAGTTGCCGTTCGCACGCGGCGCGATCGACGGCGTCTACAGCCTGGGCGTGTTGCAGCACACGCCTTCCCCGTCCGCGTGCGTTCCAGCGCTGGCGGCGCTGCTGAAAGCCGAGGGGCGGCTCGCGGTCACCGTCTACGAACGGAAGCCGTGGACCAAGCTGAACGCCAAGTACCTGGTGCGGCCGCTCACCTCGCGCCTGCCCAGCCGCGCGTTGCTGCTCGCGATCAAGGTGCTGATGCCGCTGCTGTTCCCCCTCACGGAAATCCTGCTGCGCCTGCCGCTGCTGGGACGGGGTTTTTCTTTCCTTCTCCCGGTAGCGAACTACGTGGAAAACCGCCAGCTATCTTTACGCGACCGGTATCGCTGGGCGGTGCTGGACACCTTCGACATGCTGGCGCCGCGCTACGATGCGCCGATCAGCGAGCCCGAGCTGCGGGCGTGGTTCGCGGCGGCGGGCCTGGCGGCGCCCCGGCGGCTGGCCACGAGCGGACTGACGCTGGCCGCGGAAAAAGCCGCAGGGCACTTGGCGGAGGCCTGATCATGTGCGGTTTCGCAGGGCAGCGGCTGCGCGAACCGGCAGGGGAAGGGCGCCTGGAGCGCTCCGCCGCGGCCATGATTGCCGCCCTGCGGCATCGCGGTCCCGACGCCGAGGGACGCTGGATCGATCCCCCGCGCCGCACCCTGCTGGCGTTTGCGCGCCTTGCCATCCAGGACCTGTCGCCCGCCGCCAACCAGCCGATGGTCTCGGAGAGCGGCCGCTTCGTCATCGTCTACAACGGCGAGATTTACAACGTGGACGAGCTGCGGCAGTTGATCAGCCGGCCGGCATCGTCGTTCGTCACCCACTCCGACACGGAAGTCCTGCTGGCGGTGATCGAGGCCCGCGGGCTGGAGCGCACCCTGGTGCATGCCAACGGCATGTTCGCCATCGCGCTCTGGGATACGCGCGAGCAGACGCTGCTGCTGGCGCGCGACCGGCTCGGCAAGAAGCCGCTGCACTACGAGCTGGGTCCGGACCGCTTCACCTTCGGCTCGGAACTGAAGGCGATCCTGGCCGGCGACCCGGCGCCGCGTGCCACCAGCGCCGACGCTATCCGCGCCTACTTCACCCTCAACTACATTCCGGCGCCGCTGAGCATCTTCACCAACGTGCACAAGGTGCGGCCGGGACACATCCTGCGGCTGGGCGCCGACTGGCGCATCACGGAGACGCGCTACTGGTCGTTGGACGACGTGCTGGCGCGCCGCGAGTACGAGCGAGTATCCCACGAGGAAATCGTCGAGCGTACTGCCGGGCTGCTGGAAGATGCCACCCGCCGGCGGCTGGTGGGCGACGTGCCGGTGGGCGTGCTGCTCTCCGGGGGCGTCGATTCCAGCCTGGTCGCAGAGGTCATTGCCCAGCGGCTGCAGGTGCCGCTGCGCAGCTTCACCATCGCGGTCGACGACAAAGAGTACGACGAATCGGCGCAAGCGAGCGCCATTGCCCGGGCGGTGGGAATTGAAAACGTGCCCCTGCGCCTCACGCCCGCCGATGCGCTCGGCCTGGTGGATCGGGTGGTGGAAACGCTCGACGAGCCGTTTGGGGACTTTTCGGCGCTGCCGACGTTCGCCGTCTGCCAGTTGGCGCGCCACCACGCCACCGTGCTCCTGACCGGCGACGGGGGCGACGAAGTGTTCGGCGGCTACACCCGCTACACGTATGCCAACGGGTGGCGCGCGGCGGCGATGCAGCTCTACGCCCGCTGGCGCAGCGGGCGGCTGGCGCTGCCCCGGCGCCGCATGGCGCTGGAGATCTACCGCCGCCTGATGACGGTGGGGCCGGCGCGGGGTTCCATGCCGGCGGGCGAACTCGCCGAGTGGGCCGCCGACCTGCAACTCCCCGCCGAAGCCAGCCTGCTCGACCACCTGCGTTACCTCGATTTCCAGCTTTACCTGCCGGACGACATTCTGGTCAAAACGGACCGCATGGCGATGGCCTCCAGCGCGGAACTGCGTTCGCCGTTCCTCGATCACCGGCTGGTGGAGTGGAGCTGGCAACTGCCGGAGGCGGAGCTGGTGCAGGGCAGCCGACGTAAGCGGGTCACGCGCGAGCTGTTCGAACAGCGGATCGGCAGCCACTATCTGCAGCCGCGCAAGTTCGGCTTCGGCATACCGATCGGGGACTGGCTGCGCGGCCCGCTGCGGGAGCAGGTGGAGACGGCGATCGGGGAACTCGCGGGGCGCACCGACCTGCCGCCGCATGTCGTCCCGCACGCCTGGTGGTCCGGGCTGCAGCGCGACAGCACCCGCTGGATGCACCGCGTGTGGCTGCTCTACGTTTTCTGGCGCTGGTCCGAACACTGGGAAAAAGCGGGGCGCGTGCCGGCCGGCGCCGTCGATGTAGCCGGGCCTACGCTGCCGTCGCTGGCGCCCGCGCCGGCGCGTGGCCACAGCGCCGTGGAGGTGGCCGAGCCCACGCCGTCGCCGATGGCACGCGCAAGGGCCCGTGGCCACATCGTGTACCTCACCTTGGATGGCCTGCTGGAGCCGCTGGGCCGTTCGCAAATCGTGAGATTCATCGAACGCCTGGCGGCGCTCGGTTTCCGCTACACGGTCGTCAGCCTGGAAAAGGAGTGGGACCTTGCGCAGCAAACGGAGGTCGCCGCGCTGCGCGCGCGCTTGGAGGCGCTGGGCATTCGCTGGGTCTTCGCACCCTACGCCTGGGGCGGCGGCGTGGCGCGGTTTGCCCGGAACTGGGCGAACGTATTTGCGCTGGCGGCGCACGCAACCCGCCGCCATCCCGCCGACCTGCTGCATGTGCGCGGCCACGTGCCGGCCAGCATCGCCTGCGTCCTGCAGCCGCTGACCGGGACTCCTTACCTTTTCGACGTTCGCGGCTACTGGATTGATGAAAAGGTGAGCGAAACCGGCGGGCTCCTCGGGCGTTTGGCGTATCGCACCGGCAAGGGGCTGGAACGCCTGCTGGCGAGACGCGCGGCGGGATTGGTGACCCTGAATTCCCTGATCGCCGCCGATCTTCGGGACCAGGTGCTGCGGGGGCGCGAGTTCCCCCAGGCGGTGATCCCTACCTGCGCCGATTACGACGCATTTACTCCGGCGGGCGATTTCGCGCAGGTGATGGCGCCGCAGCTGCTCGCCCGCTTGCGCGGCAAGCTGGTCGTGGTGTGGCTGGGCGCCGTGCGGCCCTCCTATTACACGGACGAGAGCCTGCGCCTCTTTCGCCACGTGCTGGAGCTTCGTCGCGACGCGCATTTGCTCGGCATCACGCAGCAGCCGGAGGCGCTGCAGCGCGCTCTGTCATTGAATGGAATTCCGGAGGCGGCTTACACTGTAGCGACCGCGCGTCATCACGAGACTCCCGCCTGGCTGCGGCTGGCGGATTGGGGGCTGCTGTTGCTGGTGGAGCAGCTGTCTTCGCGGGGCGCCATGCCGACCAAGCTGGCGGAGTTCTTTGCCGCCGGCGTGCGGGTGGTGCAATACGGGGGCAATGGAGAAGTGCGGGAAGCGGTGCGCGCGGCGGGCAAGGGCATCGTGCTGCACGACCTGACGGAGGAATCGCTGCGCGCTGCCGCGGGCGAAATCGCGCTCTCGCCGGGCGCCGGCGCCGCGAAGAACTGGGCGGCGCGCGACGCTACGCGGCCGCGCTTCGGGCTGGAAGCGGGCGTCGAGCGGTACCGGCAGGTCCTGCAAGCAGCGATGCGGGGGCAGACGTAGATGGCGGCCGATTTTCTCCAGGACGAAACCCGCGGTCTGCGTGGCGCGCAGCCCTACCGCTGGGCCAAAGCCCTGCTGTCCCGCACCGTTGGCCGCGCCTTCTGGTACGACCACCTGACGACCGCGGTGGCGACCGCCATGGCGGCGCAGCAGCGCCGCCAGCGGCCGCTGAACTATTACGAATTCGGAACGGGATCGGGGAGCACGCTGCAACGAGCCCTGGGCGCGCTCCGTCCCTACCCCCAGGCGGGGGTCTTTCTGTTCGACAGCTTCGCGGGCTTGCCGGCGGCGCTGGATGAGCGCGATCGCAGCCCGTACTGGAAGCCAGGCGATTTTGCCTTTTCCGAGGACTACATCCGGCGTCTCATCCGCCGGAACCGCTTCGACCTGGGGCGGGTCCACTTTGTGCGCGGCTTCTTCGAGCAATCGCTGACGCCGGAACTGCGGGAGCAACTGCGAGCGGCGCCGCCGGCATTTGTGACCATCGACGTGGACTATTACTCATCCACGGTGACGGTGCTCGATTTCATCAAGCCGCTGCTGGCCAGCGGGACGTGCGTGTACTTCGATGATCTCGGCGCCTTCGATTGTCACCCCGGATTCGGGCAGCTCCGGGCCCTGCTGGAGTTCAACCGCGACAACCGGGAGGGCCAGTTGGTCCTGCATCCAGTCCTGGGAAACCGGATTTTTGTTTACTACCGGAATGAATACGAGTATGCGCGGCCGTCCGATTAAGGGGCCCATGCGGCCCGGCGGCACGCGGGAGGAGAGGGCAGGTTGAAAGTCGTCATTCTGGCGGGAGGGTTAGGGAGTCGCATCAGCGAGGAGAGCGGCCTGCGCCCCAAGCCGATGATCGAGATCGGCGGGCGGCCCATCCTCTGGCACATCATGAAGATTTACGCGGCGCACGGGCTGCACGAGTTCGTGGTCTGCTGCGGCTACAAGGGCTACGTCATCAAGGAGTATTTCGCCAATTACTTTGTCCACACCTGCGACGTCACCTTCGATCTGGCGCGCAACAGCATGGAAGTGCACCACAGCAAGGCGGAGCCGTGGCAGGTGACGGTGGTCGATACCGGGCTCGACACCATGACCGGCGGGCGGCTGCAGCGGGTGGCGGCGTATCTCCAGGACGACGACTTCTGCTTTACCTACGGCGACGGCGTCGCCGACCTCGACATTGGCGCGCTGATCGCCTTCCACAAGAGCCACGGCAAGCTGGCCACGGTCACCGCGGTGCAGCAGCCGGCGCGCTTTGGGGCGCTGGTGGTGGACGGAGACAACGTGGTGTCGTTCCGCGAAAAGCCGGAGAGCGATGGCTGGGTGAATGGCGGCTTCTTCGTGCTCAGTCCCAAAGTGATCGCCTATATCGATGGCGACGAGACAGTGTGGGAGCGGCAGCCCATGGAGCGGCTGGCCAGCGAGCGACAGCTGGCCACCTACCGGCATCGCGGCTTCTGGCAGCCGATGGACACGCTGCGCGAAAAAAACCGCCTGGAGGAGTTGTGGGCGAGCGGTCGGGCGCCGTGGAAAGTGTGGTCAGAGGGACGGCATCGGTTCTGGCAGGGTCGAAGAATGAAGATTCTGGTCACGGGCACGGAAGGCTACCTGGGTTCGCTGCTGGCGCCGCTCTTGCTCCAGCGCGGCCACCAGGTGCTGGCAGTGGACACGGGCTTCTACAAAGACGGCTGGCTGTACCACGGGCTGCCGGCCACGCCCCAGACCCTCAACAAGGACCTGCGCCGCGTGGTGGCAGAGGACCTGGCCGGCATCGAGGCCGTCGCCCACCTCGCCGAACTCTCCAACGATCCCGCCGGCGAACTGGCGCCCCACATCACCTACGAGATTAACCACGCCGGCTCGGTGCGGCTGGCCCAACTGGCGCGCGCGGCGGGGGCAGCGCGCTTTGTCTACACCTCGTCGTGCAGCGTGTACGGGATGACGGCCGCGGAGCGGGTGGACGAAGAGTCGCCGGTGAATCCGCAGACGGCGTACGCCAAATGCAAAGTGCTGGTCGAGCGCGACGTGCAGGCGCTGGCGGGAGATAGTTTCTCGCCCGTCTTCCTGCGTAATGCCACGGCGTACGGCGCCTCGCCACGCATGCGCTTCGACATCGTGCTCAACAATCTGTGTGGCTGGGCATGGACGACGCGGGAAATCCGCATGAGCAGCGACGGCACTCCGTGGCGTCCGCTGGTGCACGCGCTCGACATCTGCCAGGCCATCGTCGGCGCGCTGGAGGCGCCGCGCGCGGCGGTGCACAACCAGGTGTTCAACGTGGGCGAAGATGCCGGCAACCTGCGGGTGCGGCAGATTGCCGAGATCGTGGCCGAGGTGTTTGTCGGCTGCCGGCTGGCCTTCGGGCCCCCCAGCAGCGACCAGCGCAGCTATCGCGTGTCGTTCGCGAAGATCGCGGCCCGACTGCCGGGCTTCGCCTGCCGCTGGACGCCGCATGACGGCGCGCGCCAACTGCGCACCGTCTTTGAGCACATCCAGCTCACCCGCGAGATGTTCGAGTTCCGCGGCTTTACCCGGCTGAAACAACTGCAACATCTCATCGCCACCCGCCAGATCGACGAGAATTTCTTCTGGCGCCTGCCGGATGCCGCCGCGCTGGAATTTCGGCCGCGCTCCGACGGAGCGCCAGCGTGAACGCGGCCCCCGATCGGCGTCCCGCCGCGGTGACCTGCCGCGCGTGTGCGACGCCGGTGGAGCGCACCTTCGTCGATCTCGGCATGTCGCCGCTGGCAAATTCCTATCTGCGCGCCGGGCAGCTCAACGACATGGAGCCGTTCTATCCGCTCCACGTGCGCGTCTGCGGCCAATGTTTTCTGGTGCAATTGCCGGAGTATGAGGCGCCGGAGCAGATCTTCTCCGACTACGCGTACTTTTCCTCGTATTCGTCCACGTGGCTGGAACACGCGCGCCGCTATGTCGAGCAGATGACGGAACGCTTCCACCTCGACGCGGCGAGTTTCGTGGTCGAGATTGCGTCGAACGACGGCTACCTGCTGCAGTACTTTGTCGCGCGCGGCGTGCCGGTCCTGGGGATCGAGCCGGCGGTGAACGTGGCGCGGGCGGCCCTCGCCAAAGGGGTGCCGACCTTGACCCGGTTTTTTGACCGCGAGAGCGCGGCGCAGCTGGCGCGGGAAGGGAAGCGCGCCGACCTGCTGCTCGGCAACAACGTGCTGGCGCACGTGCCCGACCTCAACGGTTTCGTCGCCGGGCTCAAGCTGCTACTCAAGCCGCAGGGCGTAATCACGATGGAGTTCCCGCACCTGCTGCAGCTCATGGCGCAGAACCAGTACGACACGATTTATCACGAACATTTTTCCTATCTCTCGTTCGGCACGGTGGGAGAGCTGTTCGCCCGCCACGGGCTGGTGCTGTTCGATGTCGAGGAGCTGCCCACGCACGGCGGCTCGCTGCGCATCTACGCGCGCCACGCCGAAGACGAGTCGCAGCCGGTTAGTGATCGCGTCGGGGAGCTGCGGCAGAAGGAGAAAGCGGCGGGACTGCGCGATCCGCAGGCATATGCGCGCTTTGCGGCACGCGTGGCCGAGCACAAGCGCGAGCTGCTCACCTTCCTGATCGCGGCCAAACGCGAAGGGAAGAGCATTGCCGGGTACGGCGCCCCCGCCAAGGGCAACACCCTGCTGAACTACTGCGGGATCGGCACCGACCTGCTGGACTACACCGTCGATCGCAGCCCGGAGAAGCAAGGGCGTTTTCTGCCGGGGACGCATATCCCGATCTGCGGGCCGGAGCGCATCGCGGAGACGCAGCCCGACTACCTGCTCATCCTGCCGTGGAACCTGCGCGACGAAATCATGGCGCAGATGGCGCACATTCGCGGCTGGGGCGGGCGCTTCGTGGTGCCCATTCCGCGGGTCGAGGTGCTGCCGTGAAGTTCACCGCCACGCCGCTGGGGGGCGCCTGGGTGATCGACCTGGAGCCGAACGCCGACGCGCGCGGCTTCTTCGCGCGCACCTGGTGCCGGCGGGAGTTCGCCGAGCACGGCCTGAGCACGGAGCTGGCGCAGTGCAACATCTCGCTCACCCGGCTGAAAGGCACCATCCGCGGGCTCCACTTCCAGCACCCGCCGCACGCCGAAGCCAAGCTGGTGCGCTGTACTGCGGGGGCGATCTTCGATGTGGTGGTGGACTTGCGGCCGGAGTCGCCCACCTACCGGCGGTGGTTCGGCACTGAACTCTCCGCGCACAACCGGCGCATGCTGTTCGCGCCGGAAGGATTTGCGCACGGCTTCCAGACGCTCGCCGACGACTCTGAGGTGCACTACCAGATGTCGGCGTGCTACCAGCCGGAAGCGGCCTCGGGGGTGCGCTGGAACGATCCAGCGCTGGCGATTCGCTGGCCGCTGCCGGTAGCGGCGATCTCGCCGCGGGACGACGCCTGGCCGTGGTTGCCGGCAGAGGCCAAGAGCTGATGCGCATTCTCATCACCGGCGCGAGCGGCTTCATCGGCCAGCATCTCTCGCGGGTGCTGGCAGCCCATGGCCACGAGGTGATTGGGCTAGGCCGCACCGCCCGGCCCGCGCTTTTTCCCCGCGAGCGCTTCCAGTTCATCGAGGGCGATGTGCGGCGGCTCGAGGCGTTGCGCGTGCACGCCGATCTCGTGATTCATCTTGCCTGCGCCAACGGCTCGCGCATGACGCCGGAGCTGGACTACGGGCTTACCGTGCTGGGGACGCGCCAACTCATCGATTGGTGCCGCCGGAACGACCTCCGCCGCTGCCTTTTCTTTTCGACTCTCCAGGCATACGGCGACCTGCACGGCAAGCGCGTCGACGAAGACACCCGTCCGCTGCCCGGCAACGACTACGGTCTCACCCACTTGATGGCGGAGCAGATGCTGGAGATGAGTGCCCGGGCCGGTGAGCTGCAGGCCGTCTCGCTGCGGCCGGGCATCGTGTACGGCGACCTGCGGCCGGAGCTGCCGCGCTGGTCGATCACGCCCGGGTGCTTCTGCCGGGAAGCCGTCGAACGCGGCACCATCACCCTGAACACCAATGGGCGGCAGTTTCGCAACTATGTGCCCATCGAGTTTGTCGGGGCCGTGGTGGCGCGGCTCGTGGAACGCTGGTCCGAACTGCCCAGCTACAGCGTCTTCAACGTGGTTGGGCCGGAGACACTCTCGGTGCTGGAGCTGGCCACGCGGGCGCAAGCGGCCGCCGAGCGCGGCTGCGGCCGCGCCATCGCCCTGGCCGTCAACACCAACGACGCGCGCCGCTATGCGCCATTTGAGGTCAGTGGGGAGCGGCTCACCGCCTTCACGGGGGTCCGCTGTGTGCCCCGGCTGGACGCGGCGCTGGCCGAAATGGTGGAGCTGCTCAAGCAGGAACCTGGTGGTGATCGGCGGCAAGGGGCCCCGAAAACCGACGTATAATGAGCCCCACCTGAGCGGCTGCGAACGTCACTCGAAGCACATTGCGAGGGGCCTTGTGTTGAGCGGGGTAAGTGCGCCTGCGCGCCAGAAACAGGAAGCCATCGACCTGCACTCGCACGAGGTCGAACGGTTTCGCGACCGCTACCTTTCGTTTCCCGCCGATCCCTACCGCAATTGTTTCGTGTACAGCCGGCTGCGACTGAACGAACGGCTCGAGCGCCATATTGCGCCGGACGGGAGGGGCCGGTGCATGCTGGACATTGGCTGCGGCACCGGGCACTACATGGGGTGGCTGGCGCAGCGGGGGTACGCGGTGGCGGGCGTGGATGCGTCGGAGCAAATGCTGGCCGCCGCGCGCGAGAACAATCCCGGCGCCGCACTGCAGCGGAGCGACGTCGACCGGCTCCCGTTCCCCGACGCCAGCTTCGACCTGGTGGTCTGCATCGAGGTGTTGCGCTATTTGCCGGCCCCGCGGAACGCGATTGCGGAAATGGCGCGCGTGCTCAAGCCGGGCGGGATCGCCCTGGTGACTGCGCTGCCGTTGTTCAACGCCAACGGGTATTTTCTGGTGAACCAGGTGCTGCAGGTGGTGTCGCTGGGAAAGCTGCACCAGTTGCGGCAGTTCTTCACCACGGCGGGGCGGTTGCGACGCCAGTTTGCCGCCGCGGGGTTCAGCCGCGTCGGCGTCGAGGGGGTGTACACCGGGCCGGTGAACTGGGTGGAGCGCTTGGTGCGGCCGGCCCTGCCGCGGTTCCTGCGGGCGTGGGAGCCGCTGGACCGGCGGCTCGCCGACGCGGGGCCGCTGCGCGAGTTCGCCAACATGTTTCTGGTGCACGCGGTGCGCGGGAGCTAGCCGGGATGCCGACCATCGCACTCGCGCGCGGCGTTTTTACCCTCAGCCTCGATTTCGAGCTGATTTGGGGGTACCTCGACCTGGAACCGCCGTTCGCGTTTCGAGCGGCGTGTGAGCGGGAGCGAGCGCAGGTGATCGAGCGGCTGCTGGCGCTGTTGTGCGAGTTTGGCGTGTCGGCGACGTGGTGCGTGGTCGGGCATCTGCTGCTGGAGCGCTGCGCTGCCGTCGAGGGGCGGAAGCATCCCGACCTGCCGCGGCCGCAGCACGCCTGGTGCCGCCGCGATTGGTACGCACTCGATCCTGGTGCCGACGAGCAGTCGCAGCCGCTGTTCTACGCCCGGTCGCTGGTGGAGAAGATCCAGGCAGCGAGGCCGCGGCAGGAGATCGGTTGCCACACGTTCTCGCACGTGATCTTCGGCGACGCCGGCTGCGCCCGTGAGGTGGCGGTGGCGGAGGTGCGCGAGTCGCTGCGCCTGGCGCGCGAACTGGGGATCGAGATGCGATCGTTTGTGTTTCCGCGCAACCAGGCGGGCCATTTGGAGGTGCTGCGCGAGTTCGGATTCAGCTGCTACCGCGGGGTTGAACCGCAGTGGTATCGCACTGCGGGCTGGCCCCTCGCGGTGCAACGACTGGCGCATGGCGGCAGCGCGCTGGTCGCGGGCACGCCGCCGGTATCCTTGCCCCAGCGCGATGCGTCGGGATTGTGGAACCTGCCGGCCTCGATGTTGTATTTTCCGATGCACGGCTGGCGACGCCTGGTACCAGTCTCGCGGCGGGTGCGACGGGCGCAGCGCGGTCTGGACGCAGCCGCCCAACAAGGGCGCGTCTTCCACCTGTGGTTTCACCCGACGAACCTGGCCGACGGCACGGAGGCCATGTTCACCGGCTTGCGCGCAATTCTGGCGCATGCGGAGCGGTTGCGGTCACGCGGCGAGCTGGAGTTCCTCTCCATGGGCGAACTGGCCGCGCGTTGTGCCGCGGAGACGGAAAAGGAAATCGCCATGGCGGCACGCTGAAGGTGTGCCGGCGATCAAGGTTGACGGATGGCAATTGGCGAGCAGAACATTCCGGCCCCAGTCGCGTCCGACGCGGCTGACTTGCTGCGACTGCGCATCGGCTACGCCCCCTGCAGCCCGACGCTCACCCGCCCCGGCGACCGCCGGCGTTTCTGTTACTACGCCCGGCAGCGGGGGCTGGGGTTCGAGATTGCCGATCCGGCACGCGACTACGATGTGGTGGTGGTCACCGCCACTGCGGACATCAGCGTCTGGATGCGGTATGGCCGGGGCAAGGTGGTGTACGAGTTGCTCGATTCGTATCTGGCGATTCCGCGCCTCGAGCCGCGGAGCCTGGTGCGCGGAGTGGCCAAGTTTCTGGTCCGGCAGAACCAGTACCTGCTCCTGGATTACCGGTCAGGAATCGAGCGCATGTGCCGGCGTGCCGATGCGGTTATCTGCTCGACCGAGGCCCAGGCGGAACAGATCCGGGCCTTCTGCCGCAACGTGCACCCCATCCTGGATTTTCAATTCGCCGATGTGCGCCACACCAAGAGCGACTACACCACCGGCGAGGTCTTCAATCTGGTGTGGGAGGGCTTGCCCGACACTCTGGGATCGTTGTTCGCGATTCGCGACGTGCTCTTACGCTTGCAGCAACGGCACCGCCTCGCGCTGCATGTGATCACCGATCTCGAGTATTACCGCTATCTCGGGAACCGCCACGGTCGCACCCGCACGCTGGACAAGGTGCGCGGCCTCTACGACGAAATGTACCTGTACGCCTGGAACAGCGCCACCTTTTCGCGCATCGCCACGGCGTGTGACCTGGCGGTGATTCCGATTCCGCTGCACGATGCGTTCTGGTCGGGCAAACCGGCGAACAAACTGTTCCTGTTCTGGCGCATGGGCGTTCCGGCGGTGGTCTCGGCGACCCCGGCGTACACCGCGGCGATGACGGCGGCGGGGGTGGAGGCGTTGTGCCGCACGGCGCAGGACTGGGAACCGATGCTGGAGCGGTACATCGGCGATGAGCGCGTGCGCCGCGAGAATGCCGAACGTGGGCGGCGGCACGTCGAGAGTCGCTTCAACGAAGACGCGATGCTGGCGCAGTGGGATGCGGTATTTGCCTCCGTGGTCGGCGCTCGTGCCGGTGCGAGGTCACCCGCGTAATGGAAGCCGTCACCTCCAGACCGGCCATGCAGGCGGTGAACGGGATCGGTGTCGCCACCCTGCTGACGTCGCCGCTGTGGGCGCTGCGCCTGATGTTCCCGCAGGGATACACCTGGGAGGCCGGGTTGTTCCTGGTGCCGGCGATCACGGCCGTCAACTTGTTTCTGCTGCGTCACCTGACCCGCCGCGACCGTGAGGTGGGGCGCGTCGCGCTGGTGGCCTACATGCTCAAACTGGCCGCCACCGGCGCTTACATGACGGTGATGTTCGACGTGTACGGCGGGGGCGACGCCCAGACCTACTTCGACGCAGGCACGGACCTGGCGCGGCAGTGGGGGATGTTCGGGTTTTACCTACTCAAGCCCATCTGGTCGACCAACTTCTTGATCATGACTGCGGCGGTGGCCGTGACCTCGCTGGGTGCCTCCTTTTCCGCCTTGTTCGTGCTTTTCGCCAGCGTTGGGTTCTGGGGGCAGTTCCTGCTGTATCGCGCCTTTTGCATCGCTTTTCCTGAAGGCCGGCGGACCGAGGCCATGCTGCTCACCTTCTTCCTCCCGTCGCTGGTGTTCTGGCCGGCGATGCTGGGAAAAGAGCCGCTCATCCTGTTCGGCATCGGGCTGAGCTGCTGGGGCTTTGCGCGCGCGGTCGCCAAGGCTGATCCCCGCGGCTACGTGTGGCTGGTGGCCGGGCTGTTGGCCACGGCGACGGTACGACCGCACGTCGCGGTGATTCTCGGCGCCGCGGCCACGGTGGCGCAGATGTTTGCGCAGAGTCGGCGCGGCATCACCGGGGTGATCATCAAGGCGGCGGGCATTCCCGTGCTGCTGGTGGCGAGCTATTTCACCATCGTGCGGGCGCAGGACTTTCTCAGCGTGACGGACCTGCAGAGTGGTGAGTTCATGGCCCAGCAGGTGACCCGCAACAGCAAGCAGGGAGGGTCATCCTTCGAAGTGTTGGGCTCGATGCCGGTGCGGGTGGCGCTGTCGCCGTTTTTCCTGGTGCGCCCGTTCCCCTGGGAAGCAAACAACCCGCAAGCCTTCATCGCCGCCGCCGAAGCTCTGTTCATTGCGTACCTTTTGGCGAAGCACCGTGCTGCCCTGATGCGGGCGTTACTTGGCTGGCGCAGCCGGCCGTTCTCGACCTTCCTGTTCCTTTACTCCCTGCTCTTCGTCGCCAGCTATGGCGCCATCACCCAGAACTTCGGCATCCTGACGCGGATGCGCGTCATGGTGCTGTGCACCTTGGTGCTGCTGCTGTGTGGCGGCGACAGCGAAGCCGGCGCAACTCTCGCGCCGCAGTCCAGCAAAAAACCGCGTGCTTTCACCGCACGTCGGCGCTCGGCGGTGAGGGCAGATTGAAGCCACGCGACCTATTCACGGAGGCGAGTCGCCCGGCGAGGCTGCGCTGATGTGCGGCATCGTCGGGCTTTGGGACACGCGTGGCGGACGGCGCCCCGAAGAGCTGGGCGCTCGGGCGCGGGCGATGCGCGACACGCTCGTGCATCGCGGGCCCGATGACGCCGAGGTCTGGGTCGACCCGGCGGTGGGTGTCGCCCTGGGGTTTCGCCGTCTGGCCATCCTCGATCTCTCGCCCACCGGCCGCCAACCGATGCACTCGGCGAGCGGCCGCTATGCCGTCGTCTTCAACGGCGAAATCTACAACTTCGCCGAGCTGCGCGACGAACTGCTGGCGCTCGATCCGGCGCTGCGTTTCCGTGGACGCTCGGACACGGAAGTCCTGCTGGCGGCGTTCGAGCGCTGGGGCATCGCGGCCGCGCTGCCGCACTGCAATGGCATGTTCGCCCTCGCGTTGTGGGACCGCGCCGACCGCCGGCTGCACCTGGCGCGCGACCGCTTCGGCGAAAAGCCGCTGTACTGGGGCTGGTGCGGCGACACGCTCCTCTTCGGGTCGGAACTCAAAGCGCTGCGCGTTTTCCCGGGATTCGATGCGGACGTCAGCCGCGGGGCGCTGGCCCTCTACGTGCGCCACAACTGCGTGCCGGCGCCCCACTCGATTTACGCCGGCGTGCAAAAAGTCCGGCCGGCGACGCTGCTTACCTTCACCGCCGGCGCGCGCGAGCCGCGCGAGGCGGAGTACTGGTCGGCGCGGCAGGTGGTGGAAGCCGGCGTGGCCCAGCCGCTCACCCAGCCCGCGGAAGGCATGGTCGAGTTGCTCGATGCCGCGTTGCGCCGCTCGGTGCGGCTGCGCATGGTCGCCGACGTGCCGCTGGGGGCGTTTCTTTCCGGCGGCATCGATTCCTCCACCGTGGTCGCGCTGATGCAGGCGCAGAGCCCGCGGCCGGTGCGCACGTTTTCCATCGGCATGCGCGAGGCGCAGTACGATGAAGCGCAGCACGCCGCGGCGGTAGCGCGTCATCTCGGTACCGACCACACCGAGCTGTACGTCGAGGCCGCCGATGCCTTGCGCCTGGTGCCCGAGCTGCCCGGCATCTACGACGAGCCCTTCGCCGACTCCTCGCAGGTGCCGACGTTGCTGGTGTCACGGCTGGCGCGACGCGCGGTCACAGTGGCCCTCTCGGGCGACGGCGGCGACGAGTTGTTCTGCGGCTACAACCGCTATGCCTGGGTGGAGCGCCTGTGGCGCCGCGCCCGCCGAGTGCCACGCGCGCTGCGGCGCGTGGGTGCGGCGGCCATCACTTCCACCCCCGCGGCGCGCTGGGACTCGCTGCTGGCCCTGACCGGCGTGGCGGCGCGGCATCGCAATGCCGGCTACAAAATGCACAAGATGGCGGACCTGCTGGCGCTCCCCGGTCCCGACGCCATGTACCAGCGCCTGGTCTCCCACTGGCCGGAACCCGGGGCGGTGGTGGAAGGCGCCAGCGAAGCGCCCAGCGTGATCACCGACCGCGGGCGCTGGGCCCGTCTCCCGGATTTCACCCAGCAGATGATGTACCTGGACGCGCTCACGTACTTGCCCGACGACATCCTGGTGAAGGTCGATCGCGCTTCCATGAGCACCAGCCTGGAAGCGCGCGTGCCCATGCTCGATCCCGACGTCTTCGCGCTGGCGTGGCGCATCCCGATGGGCGCGAAGCTGCGCGCGGGGCAGGGCAAGTGGATCCTGCGGCAGTTGCTGTACCGTTATGTCCCCGCAGCCCTGGTGGAGCGTCCCAAAAGCGGCTTCGGGTTCGCGCTCGACGTTGCCTTGCGCGGCCCGCTGCGCGACTGGGCAGAATCGCTGCTCGACGCGCGGCGGCTGGCGCAAGAGGGATTCTTCAAGCCCGCGCCGGTCCGCCAGAAGTGGGCGGAGCACCTGGCGGGGAAGCGCGACTGGCAGCACGAGCTGTGGGATGTGCTGATGTTCCAAGGCTGGCTGGCGGCGGAGCGCTCCGCGCCCCGGGCTGCCTCTCCGGCCGCGGCGCCGGCGTGACTATGAAACCACGCGTCCTGTACATCGTGACCTCGCCGCTCTCGTTGTTGCTGCTGCGCGGGCAGGCGCGGTTTCTGCGCGAGCATGGCTTCGAGGTCCGGATCGTCACCTCGCCGGGGTCGGAAGTCGCCGCCTTCGTGCGCGAGGAACAGGTAGAGGTCGTTACGGTCGCCATGCAGCGGGAAATCAGCCCGCTGCGCGATGTGGTCGCGCTGTGGCGCCTGAGGCGGGAGATTCGCCGCTTCCGCCCCGACATCCTGAATGCCGGCACGCCCAAGGCGGGACTGCTGGGCGGAATCGCGGGGAAGCTCGCTGGCGTTCCCATCCGCATCTACACGTTGCGGGGCCTGCGCCTGGAAACGGCCCGGGGCTGGCGCCGGGGACTGCTGCGTGCCGCCGAGCGCGTGGCCGCCGGCTGCGCCCAGCGCGTGATCTGCGTCAGCGGCAGCCTGCGCGACCAGGCCCTGGCCCTGCGGCTGATGGCGCCGGCTAAGGCGGCGGTGCTCGCCTCCGGCAGCAGCAACGGCGTCGATGCGGAAGCCTTCGCCCCCACCGCCGAACGCCGGGAAGCGGCGGCGCGGCTGCGCGCCGACCTGGGCATTCCCGCGGCTGCGCCGGTGGTCGGCTTCGTCGGCCGCTTCACCCGCGACAAGGGTCTGCCGGAGTTGGTGGAGGCGTTCCACAGCCTGGGCGCGCGCTTTCCTGAGCTGCGGCTGCTGCTGGTCGGCTTCTTCGAGCCCGGCGATCCCGTCAGCGGAGAGCTGCGAAGGCAGATCGAGACCCACCCGCGAATCATTGTGCGTGCGGCCGAGGCGCCGGCTTTGTACTATCACGTCATGGACGTGGTAGCGCTGCCGACGCACCGCGAAGGTTTCCCCAATGTGGCGCTGGAAGCCGCGGCGGCCGCAAAGCCGATCGTGGGAGCACGGGCCACGGGCGTGGTGGACGCGGTGGTGGACGGCGCGACCGGCTTGCTGACGCCGCTGGGCGACGCCGCGGCCCTGGCGGCGGCAACGGCGCAACTGCTGGCCGACCGCACCCTCCGCGAGCGCATGGGCCAGGCGGCGCAGGAGCGCGTGCGGCGAGAGTTTCCGCGCGCACGGGTCGCCCAAGCCTGGTGCGCCGAATACCAGCGCCTGCTGGCGGCGCGCCCCGCGCGCGGCTGGTATGTCCGGTTCTTCAAGCGGGCGCTGGACATCGCGATGTCCGCGTCGGCGCTGCTGCTGCTCTCGCCGTTGCTCTTGCTGGTGGCGGTGCTGGTGCGGCTGCGCCTGGGGACGCCGGTGCTGTTCCGGCAAGAGCGCCCCGGGTTGCGCGGCGAAGTTTTTGAGGTAATCAAATTCCGCAGCATGACCGACGCCCGCGACCCCGCCGGCCACCTGCTGCCCGACGCGGAACGTATGCCGCGTCTGGGACGCTTCCTGCGTGCCGCCAGCCTCGACGAACTTCCCGAGCTGTGGAACGTGCTGCGCGGCGAGATGAGCCTCGTCGGCCCGCGTCCCTTGCTCAAGGAATATCTGCCCCGCTATACCCCCCAGCAAGCGCGCCGTCACGAGTTGCGCCCCGGCATCACCGGCTGGGCCCAGGTGCACGGCCGGCAGGACATCCCCTTCAGCCGCCGCCTGGAACTGGATGTATGGTACGTAGACCACTGCCGTTTCTGGTTAGACGTGAGAATCCTGCTGCGCACGCTGAAAGGCGTTTTTCGGGGCGCGGGCGTGCGTTCCGGCCAGCACGTTGCCGAGGTCGACGATCTCGGCTTGCACCCTGGAGTCGGTAACCGGAGTGGCGAATCATGATCGAGCTCGGGCAGGTCCACCTGCGACCGCTGGAACCCAAAGACGTGGCTGCTCTTTACCGTTATCGCAACGAGTGGGAAGTCATCCGCCATTTGGGAGGCTTCTCCGCCGGCTATTCGCGCCGCAACCTGAAAGAGTGGATCGAGTCGCACCGCAACCGCGCCGACGAAGTGCTGTGGACGATTGCCGACGCACGCACCGATAAGTGCCTGGGTCACGTCGGCCTGTACCAGATCGACAATCGCGTACGCAAGGCTGAATTCGCCATCCTGATCGGCGACCGCAATGCCTGGGGCAAGGGGTTGGGGACGACGGTGACGGCGGCGGTTCTGGAGTGGGGCTTTGCGCAGCTCAACCTGCATAAGATTTCGCTGACGGTGCTGGCCGCCAACCGCCGTGCGATCCACGTCTATCGCAGCCTGGGGTTTCGCGACGAAGGTACCCTGCGCCACGAGCAATACCGGGACGGAAAATATCTCGATGTGTTACTGATGTCGGTGCTGGAGCAGGAATGGCGCCGGCAGCGGAAGTCGGGCCGCCGATGAAGGCCGCGCCGTGGGAACTGGGCAGCGAATTTCATTGGCAGGAGTTCCCGCCTGCGGCGGCGGTTCCTTGGCCGCGGCCGGCGGTGTGGTACGCCCTCGGCCGGCACGCGGTGAGCGCGCTCATCGCGAAGCTGCGCACGCGCCGCCTGTGGCTGCCGGATTTTTTTTGCTGCGAAACGCTCCCGCACTTCCGCGCCGCGGCCGAGCTTCGCTTCTATGCCGACGATCCCCGCTGGCCGCAGCCGCGGTGGGAAACACTCCGCCCCGGCAAACGCGACCTCGTCTTGGCCGTGAACTACTTCGGCGGGCGTGAGGGGGCGGGATGGCGGGAGTGGCAGCGCCGCACCGGCTGCCTGCTGCTTGAGGACCACAGCCACGATCCCGGTTCACCCTGGGCGGCGCACTCCACCGCCGACTACGCCTTCTGTTCCGTCCGCAAGACTCTGCCGGTACCGGACGGCGGCATGTTGTGGTCGCCGCGGGGGCGCGCGCTGCCACCGGCCCCGGCCGGAGAAGGCGCGCTCGGCGCCTCGCTGAAACTCGCCGCCATGGTGTTAAAAGCCGCCTACCTTGCCGGCAGCGTTCCCTTGGAAATCAAGGCTGAATATCGCCGCCTGCAACGCGAAGGCGAAAGGATGCTCGCCGCGGCTCCGGTGGCTCCGCCGTCGGCCTACACCAGGCAGTACGCAGTGGCGGGCGGCGCGCCACGTTCCTGGCGGCGCCGGCGCGAACGCAACGCGCGCGCGCTGCTGGCCGCGATGCAGGACCGGGGGCCGGCCGAGCCTCTGTTCCACGACTGGCCGCGCGGCAGCGCTCCCCTGTGCCTGCCGCTGGTTTTCCGTTCACCCGCGAGTCGCGAACAATGGCGCCGCCGCCTGCTGGCACACAATATCTACTGCGCCGTGCATTGGCCGGCGCCGTCGCGCGCCCCGGGCCGCGTCCGCGAGCTGGCCGCGCGCATTCTCAGTATCCCCTGCGACCACCGCTATGACCGCGCCGACATGGCGCGTATTGCCGCCGTGTTGTGGCCGAAACAATGAGCCGGATGGCGCCGCAGCGCGCACCTGGAGACGTCATGGCTGAAACCCTGTATCTCGACGCTCCTGCCGACGTGAAACGCTGGGACGCATTGGTGGACGGCGCACCCGTGCCCGACGTGTACTACCGGCCAGGTTACGTGCGCGCGTATCAGGAGGCCGGGCACGGGCGGGGCGTCGCCGTGCTGCTGGAGGCCGGCGGCTGCCGCGCGTTGGTGCCCCTGCTGCTGCGCCCTCTCGCCGACCTCGCGTTCGCGCCCGGCAGCGCTGGAGTCGACGCGGTCACGCCGTATGGCTACGGTGGACTCTTGCCCCTTTCGGCCACCTCTCCACCGGCCGAGCCGGGTGCGCTAGTGGCTGGACTTCAGCACTGGTGTCGGGAGACGGACGTGGTGGCCTGCCTGCTGCGGCTGCATCCGTTGCTGCGTCAGGAAGAGTGGTTTTCGGCGGCGCGCCTGGGCGGCATGGCCGCTGGTGGCGCTGTGGAGTTGCGTCCTTTTGGTCCGACCACCGCTCTTGACCTGGGCTCCTGGAACGAGCGAAAAATGCGCGCTTCCCGGCGCCACCGCCTGAACCATGCCCGCCAGCAGCTACAGGTCCGATGGTTCAGCGCCGGCGGCAGTCGCTGCCCCAGCGAAGGGCTCGCCAGCTTCGAGCACATTTACAACCAGCGCATGCAGCAGCTGGCGGCGAGCGATTTTTATTATTTCCCCTCTGGCTATTATCAATCGCTAGCCGACGGTCTGGGCGACCGGCTGGCCGTCGCTATTGCCGCGCAACAGGATGAACCCGTGGCCGCCGCCATGTTCCTGGCGGACGCGGAATTTGCGCATTACCACCTCAGCGGCAGCTCGGAGATCGGCCGCGAGAGGAATGCCCCCACGTTGCTGCTGGCCGAGGCGGCTGCGTGGGCGCGGGCACGCGGCTGCCGCATGCTGCACCTGGGGGGTGGGGTGCGTGGCGCCGACAGTCTCTTCGATTTCAAGCGCAGCTTCGGCGGGGACGCGTTCGTTTATGCCATGTTGAACGTGGTCGGCAATCAGCGCCGCTACGACGAACTGCTGGCCCGGCGACTGGCCGCCCCCAACCTGGCGCCGCCGCGGCCGATGTTTTTTCCGCAATATCGTGCATAATGCCAAGACATCCAGCGGCTTCTCCGCATCCCGATGACCTTGGCGCCCGCATCCAGTGTTCCCCAGCTCGCTCTTGACGGCGGCACTCCCGTGTGGGAGCGCCCCTTTGCTCCCTGGCCGTACTTTGCCGCCGATGAATTGGAAGCCGCGGCCGCCGTGCTCCGCTCCGGCAGAGTGAATTACTGGACCGGGGAAGAGGGCCGTGCTTTCGAGCGCGAGTTCGCACAGTTCGCCGGCGTCCGCTACGCCGTGGCCCTGGCCAACGGGACGGTCGCGCTCGAGCTGGCGCTGCATTGTCTGGGCATCGGCGCCGGCGACGACGTAGTGGTGCCCAGCCGCACCTTCGTCGCCAGCGCGAGTTGCGCGGTCATGCGCGGCGCCCGCCCGGTGGTTGCCGATGTCGCTCGCGACAGCGGGTGCCTCACCGCCGAAACCGCGCGCCGGGTGCTGACGCCAAAGACGAAGGCGATCATCGCCGTCCACCTCGCCGGCTGGCCTTGCGACATGGACCCGTTGCTGGCGCTGGCCCGCGAACGCGGTCTGGTAGTGATCGAGGACTGCGCGCAGGCGCATGGCGCCACCTACAAAGGCAAGCCGGTCGGCTCCTTCGGGCAGGTCGCCGCGTTTTCCTTTTGCCAGGACAAGATCATGACTACCGCCGGCGAAGGCGGCATGCTGGTCACCAACGACGAAGCCGTCTGGTCGCAGGCGTGGGCGTACAAGGACCACGGCAAGAGCTACGACGCCGTGTACCAGCGGCAGCACGCGCCGGGTTTTCGCTGGCTGCACGAATCGTTTGGCACCAACTGGCGGCTGACCGAGATGCAGTCGGCGATCGGTCGCTGCCAACTGAAGAAACTGCCCGGGTGGGTCGCGTCGCGCCGGCGGCATGCGGCGATGTTGAATGCGGCGTTCGCGGAACTGCCGGCGCTGCGGGTCACGCCGCCTCCGGATTCTGCCGGACACAGTTACTACAAGCACTATGCCTACCTGCGTCCCGAGGCGCTGCGCAGCGGCTGGAGCCGCGACCGGGTGCTGGCGGCGATCAACGCTGAAGGCGTCCCTTGTTTTGAAGGCGGCTGCAGCGAGATTTATCGCGAGGCGGCGTTTCCCGCCGCGTGGCGGCCAGTGGAGCCGTTGCCTGTGGCACGCGAACTGGGCGCGACCAGTCTGATGTTCATGGTGCATCCCACCCTCGGCGACGAGGAACTGGGTGCCACCATCAGCGCGGTGCGCAAAGTCCTGGCGCATGTGACTCGCTGACCTCGCGCAAGCCCGCAGAGAAAAAACCCGGACCAAAGTTGCAACTCTTTGCACTGGTGCGGTTCGCGCTCTCGGGACCGCTTGGATTTTACCAGTTAAGTTGTTGAATCTAATACACTTGATAATAAAGAATTCAACAAGTGGCTTGGCCCTGGAAGTGCTTATATCAGGGTGGAGGTTGGCATGAGTAAGGCACGGCAGCTTTTGTGTCTGGTGGCGGTGGCTGCAGTTCTGTCGGTTACGGCAGCGGCTACCTCGCTTACGGTAGGTTCCACCTACTCGGCGACTGGCGGACTGACAGCGTGGCCGACCCTGGCTTTGGCCCAGGGTTTCGTCATGCCGAGCGCTGGCACGATCGACTTTTTCAATGTGTATCTCGGCCCCAGCGCCGGGAGCCAGTACACCCTCTGGTTGACGGACAGCATCGGCGAGGGGACAACCTGGGCCGACGTGCTCGCGGTGCAGTCGTTCTCCGGCGACGGGACCGGTGGCACAACCGTTACGGTGCCGGTCAATCAAACCGTCAATGAGGGGCAGTACTACCTGATTCTGAGCGTCACGCAAGGCTCCGTCGGCTGGTACTTCGGTACTCCGACAGTGGGTCAGATGGGCAATACCGATCAGGTCGCGTGGGGCCAGGGCATCAACCCGGATTTCATTCCGGCTTCGAGTTTCTATGCCTACAGCGATCCGATGACCTTCCAGGTCTGGGACGCCCCCGTTAGCGCTCCCGAGCCCGCCAGCTTGGCACTGCTCGGCAGCGGCCTGCTGACGCTGGGAATGACGTGGCGCCGGAAGCGCTAGGAGCGGACCCGCAGATTTTCGCAAGGCCGGCTAGTCAGCCGGCCTTTTTGCTTTTCTTCCGGCGCAAGGAGGACTCCCAGCCAGCCTGCGTTACCGGGTAACGGAAGGGGTGCATTACTTTGATAACCCTCCCGACCTGCGGTTAGTTTTGACTTGACGATGGGAGTGAACCTAAACTGAGCTTTGGGGAGACCGAATGCGGGGCTCGATTCTCATGCGGGTTGTCAGCGGGGTGCTGTTGATCACGGTGCCGGTGCTGCTGCCCGCATCGGATCTCGGCGCCATGATGTTTCCCGCGGGCGCCGTTCGCCTGAATGGCGTCGCCACCACGCGCGCTTCCAGTCTCCTGCCCGGCGACCGGATCGAAACCGGCGCCAATTCGGCGGTCACCCTCACCGCGAGCGGCACCTCGGTGCAGATCGTTGGCCTGTCGGCTGCCACATTCGTGCCGGGAGTACTGTCGCTCAGCTCGGGCGCGGCCACGGTCAACACCACGGCCGGCATGAAGGCGCGGCTGCGCAATCTGACCATCGAGCCGGTGGCCCAGAACGCGCGTTTCAACGTGGGCGAGCGCGGCAACCGGATCTACATCGCATCGCTCGCCGGCAGACTGCAGATCCAGGACGGCCGCGACCAGATGATGCTCGACGCCGGCCATGCGGTCATGATTCCCGTCCAGGATCAGGACAAGAAAAACGACCAGGGCAATCAGTCCAGTCAAAAAGGCAAGAAGTCCGGCGACGCGCGCAAGGCCGGTGACCAGACCGGCGGCGGACAGGGGGGGCAGGCCGGAGGCGCGGGCGGCGCGGGGGGCGCGGGCGCCGGAGCCGCCGCAGGCGTGGGTAGCGCGACTGCGGTCGCCGTTGCGGTGGCCGCCGCCGCGTTGGGCATTGGCTTCACCGTGGGGTTTGCCCGCGCGTTCTCGCCGAGCCCGGTGAGTCCCGCCAAGTAAACGCAGCCCACTTAAGGATTCAGCGGCGGCCCGTGCGGGCCGCTTTTCTATTGGTGGGATCTCGAGCCGCGCCGTGGCGCCGCCCTTGGGCGCGTCGCCACCAGCAGGTACACCGACGCAGCGATCAGGAACGGCGACGACCAGAAGCCCGGCATGGGCCGCGAAAAACGAATATCGGGAAAACTCCGGCCGAAAATGGTGCCGGCCGTGTGTCCCAGGCCGTTGAGGACCATGAGGAGCGCGAACCCGGTGGCGATGGGTCGGAAGACGCGCGAGCCCGCAAACGCCAGCGGCGCCAGCAGAACCAGCAACACGATGCCGATCGCCAGGCCGCTGATCCACCCCGCGAAGGTGAACACCGGGGGAAACGACGTCCAGCCCAGCGTGCGGCGAATCTCCAGCGCGGTCGGATTGTAGACGGAGAGGAAGCCGGTCAGCGCTTCGTCCGTCACGTGCAGCGCCACCGCAGCGCACAACAGCAGCCACGGCCGGCCGTAGCTACGATGGGGCGCCGCGTTCTGTGCGCCAAGGTCTGTGCTCAAGCTTCGTCTCCCGACTCTCCCGCGCGGGTGAAGACGGGATAGATGTGGCGTTCGGCGAGCAGCACCCGCTCGACCTGCTGCACATAGGGCAGGGCCGCGCCCAGCGAGGCGCGCGCTTTGGCGAAGTCGAAGGTCGAAGTCGCGCCCGGGCTGTCGGAATAGATGGCGTCGTGCAGGAGCGCCACGGCCGCATTCCGGCGCTCGGTCGCGGTGGCAAAGCCATAGCGTTGGCTGAGCAGCTCCAGCGCCGCTTCGACGCGCATTACCGCCCGCGAATAGCCGCCACCGCCGCCGAACACCCACACCAGAATCCCGGCGCCCACCAGCACGATCACGGCCACCAGCACCACCAGGACGCCGGCGCGCGCCAGTCCGGGCAGCAGCTTGGGCACGAGCACGAAAACCGCGAGGCCCAACAGCACCATCGCGCACCCGACGGGGGTGTAGTTGGGACGCCGCGGCTCGTCGGAGAGACGGTCATACTCGGCGACGATGGCCGCCCGCTCCGCGGCGCTGACTTCGGCTTCGTTCATGGGGATTGGGCCGGTCCCGAACCGCGGTTCTCGACTGCGACGACGTACACCTGCGCCGGGCGCGCGCGAAACGCCCGGAACGCGCGCTCCCAGCGCGCGCGTGGCGTGCAGACATAGCGCGCGATTATAGCAAGCGGGCGCCGGCGGCCCCGGCGCCCTCCCCGCCGCTATAATCGGCCTATCCTCACGCTTCTCCCCTCAAGGGTGCGTTTATGACGCGTCGCATGCTTCGCCTTTTGTCCTTATGCTTCGTCCTCGGCGTGCCTGCCTGGACCCAGTCGGGGCCGCCACCGATCCTGCCGCCGATTCCCGAGACCCAGCGCGACCGGCGCGACCGGCGCACAGCCACGCTCGACGAGGACGCGGAACGCATCGAGCGCGAGCAGCTCAAGAAGCTCAACAAGGAGCGCCAGGACGCACTCAAGAAGGACACCGACCGCCTGCTGGCGCTGGCCACGGAGCTGAAGCAGTACGTCGACAAGACCAACGAGCACGTGCTTTCGGTGGATGTGATCCGCAAGGCGGAGGAGATTGAGAAACTGGCCCGCAGCGTGCGTTCCAAGATGCGTTCCCAGTAAGCGCCCGTGACCGGCGGCAGGGCGGACAGAGCTGCCTCTTCCCTCCTCGTGTCGGGAGGTTCAGATCCACCGGCGCCGCACCCTACCTTCCCGCCGCCGTCTTTCCGCCCGCAACGCCCAGTTGCCAGAAGAGGAAGCCGTACTCGTCGGTGAGGTCGTCGATCACGCGCGAGATCGAGCGCCCGCCGGAGTGCCCGGCCTTGGTGTCGTAGTGCAGCAGGATGGGCCGGTCGCCGCCATTGGCCGCCTGCAGCAGCGCCGTCATCTTGCGCGCATGCAGCGGGGCCACGCGGGTGTCGGAATCGCCGGTCACCAGCAGCACCCCGGGATACGCCGTGCCCGGCTTCACGTTGTGGTAGGGCGAGTACTTGTAGATGTACTTGAACTGCTCGGGGTCGTCGGCCGAGCCGTACTCCGGGACCCAGAAGGGCGCGACCAGGAACTGGTGGTAGCGCACCATGTCGAGCAGCGGGTAGGAGCACACCACGGCGCGGAAGAGGTCGGGGCGCTGGGTCAGGGCCGCGCCCACCAGCAGCCCGCCGTTGCTGCCGCCGGCAATCGCGAGCTTCGCGGGCGTGGTGTAGCCGTTCTTCACCAGCCACTCGCCGGCGGCGATGAAGTCGTCGAAGACGTTCTGCTTGTTGGCCAGCATGCCGGCGCGATGCCACTTCTCGCCGAACTCGCCGCCGCCGCGCAGGTTGGGTAGCGCGTACACCCCGCCGTGCTCGGCCAAGAGCACGGCCTCGGACGAGAAGCCGGGGGTGCGGCTCAGGTTGAAGCCGCCGTAGCCGGTGAGCAGAGTGGGGTGCGAGCCGTCGAGCTTCGAGTCCCTTGGCGTGCACCAGGAACATCGGCACCCGCGTGCCGTCCTTGGACGCGTACCACACCTGCTTGACTTCGAACTTCGCCGGGTCGAGCGCCACCCTGGTGCGCGACCATTCGGACTGTTTGCCGGTGCCCACGTCGTAGCGGTAGATCACGCCGGGCTCGACGAACGAGGTGAAGCGGTAGAAGGCCTCCGGGCTGCTCCAGCGCCCGTCGATGCCGCCCACGCTGCCGAGCGGGGGCAGGGGCAGGGTGCCGGCGGGCTTGCCGTCGGCGGTGAAGATCTTGATCTCCGACGCGGCGTTGCGCAGGTACTCGACAAACAGCTTGCCGCCCACCGCCGCATAACTCTGGATCGCCACCTCGGCTTCGGGAACGACTTCCTTCCACTGCTCGCGCGCGCGCAGCGACAAGGGAGTGTAACCCGACGTATGCCACAAGGCTATCCCGGTGGCGAACTCGATCAGCCGTCGTTCGCCCCTATACCAGTCAATCTCGGTCAGTTGCCAAGCCGTGTTCGGGTCTGCCAGCCGTGCCTTCAACGAGGGGCTGCCGCTGGCCTTTCTTGGGTGTGGGGCCGCGTTTGCCCTCGGGCTGGAGGCCCGGCTCATCATACAACTGGGCATCCAGCCGCAACCGCGCGACATAGGTTACCGGACGAGTGAAACAGGTGCACAGCAACCCCAATTTGACGGCCGCCAAGCCGCCATCCACTACCAACACGATGGCCCGCGCTGGCCACCAGCGCCGGATCACCCGGATCATCTGCCCAATCCAGTCAATACTCGTCTTGTGGCGCTTGCCATTGGCCGCATTCGTCTTGGGCGAGGGTGCCAGCACGGTCAAGAAAGGCAGTGCCCAGGCACGCGAACTCCAGGAACCGGTACCAGCAACATCATACTGACCCAGCGCAACCCGAAACTGTACACCGTATACTTCTTGCTCGACCGCACCGCATCCCGAAAGGCACTTTTGGCCCTGATCTTCGCTCCCTTTCGTCGTTCCAGGGTTTCATCAGCGCCGAACACCAGCGGCACGCCCGCCGCCACAAAAGTGACCACCAGCAGCCCCAACAGGATACGGCTGGCTTGCAACCCCGACCACTGGGCCCGATTCAGAACTCGGTGATAGTTCTGGAACTGCTTCTCCTGGCTCAGGCCCATCACTCGCAACGCGGCTGTCACCGTACGTTTGCCAGGGCCAGAATCGCCCCGACTATCAATATCTGAACCCAATCCCATACCCGTTCACTGAACACGGGCCGAAAAGCCCAGATAATTGTCGCTATATCGCTCGACAGGATAACCATTCGCCCCTCCGTTTCGAGCATCAGGTTACCTTATTCGCGCGGTTTTGTCCAGCAAATGGATAAAGTCGAGATAGTGACAACATATCAGTAGTAAACTCATTTTATCAGAACCAGGTGGCAACCATCGGCGTAGAAAACGGGCCGAACAGCATTGCCGTATCGTCAGACGGAGAGTTTGCCTATGTTACGAACTATTACAGCCATACTGTGTCAGTGGTGAATCTGATCACTCGTCAGCAAGTAGCAACCATTAACCACGT
>CAVUAF010000023.1:0-183629 GCA_963739375.1 Terriglobia bacterium | reverse complement strand
GCGTCGATGAGAGGTCAGCTGATCGATGCGGCCCGAATAATGGGCGGGATAGTGTGCCTCCCAGCATGCTGGCTACTGCCCTCCTGTTGCAGACGCATGACAAGGTGAGTGATGAAGAAGCCAAGGAGAGGGCTGATTTTGACGTCCGGTGGAAGGTGGCTCTGGGCATCGCTGTGGACGATAAGCCCTTTGCCAAGAGCACTTTGCAGCTGTTTCGCGCCCACCTGATACTGCATGAGAAAGTCCGAGCGGTGTTCCAGCGTAGCCTCCGGTTTGCCAGGCAGACAGGCTATCTCAAAGGTCATCGTATGAAGGCCGCCCTGGATACCAGCTACATTCTGGGGCGCGGCGCGGTCAAGGACACCTATAACCTGCTGGCTGATGGCATAGTCCAGGTGGTACGGGCGCTGGCGGTTCGGCTTGGCCGCGGCGTCTTGGGCGAAGCTCCCGGCCGGAAGCAGCGCGAACAGCAGAATGAAAGCGGAGATACGAATCCTGGCAACGGGCATGGAGTCCTCCGAAACGCTCGATTGTACGCGCTCGGGGCGGCAGGGCGCGATGGGGGGAGAACCTGCGGTGCGGGGCAAAGCGAACCGTTTGCGCCGCCTACTCCGGGGCGGGCTTCCAGTAGCGTTCGCCGGCGCAGGCGCGGCACAGCGTGCGGCCCTCGCGCACTACCTCGCGCCGGAAGCTGATGCCCTCGCCGCACCCCGCGCACACGATCCGCGGTCCTTTGTAGCCGGGGAGCTCCTCGGGCGGCAGCTCGACCCGCACCCATTGCACCGCGAACAGGTCGGCGTCGCTCAGCTCGCGATAAGCGAGCATCTGCTGCCGGTTCTTGCTCTCGATTTCCGGGTGCAGGCGGCGGGCGAGTTCCTTCGACGACTCGCGCGCGGCGATGCGCACGGCGCGCTGCGTGGCGAGGTCCACGAAGGTCGCGGCCATCTTGCCCCAGTCGCGGAACTTGAGCGCGCGCTTCCCCAGGCGGCAGCCGGTGACCACGCCGATGGCGTCGGTGGCGCAGCGGTCGATCTCGACGAAGGTGACCAGGCGCTTGCGGTCTGTGCCGCGCGGGTCGGAGAGGCCGAGCGTGGCCAGTCCCAGCATGGCCATGCGCACGCCTAGCACCTGCCCGGCGCAGAGATGTCCGTGAGCCACGGTGGCGTCGGCGAGATACTCGTCGAGCGTCTTCACGGCTCTTCCGTGTCGGCGAGCGGGGCGTCGGCCTGGCCACGCACCGCGAACGTGACCTTCGGCCCGGAGGCGGGCGCGAACGTCACCCGCACCGGCGCGCGTTGCCACTCCGGCGGGGCGCACTCCGAGTCAGGCACATCCTTGCCTTGCGCCGCGCCCAGCTCCTTCTTGACCACCGGCCGCCGCCGCCCGAGTTGCGCGACGATCGCGTCCACGCGCTCGCCGTTGTCGCTCAAGCCACAGTAGGCAACGTAGTCGCGATACCAGCTGGCGGTGGAATAGAAGGGATCGAATTCCGGGAGGCTGAGCTGCGAGACGCGCCCCGTGGTGCGGTCCACCAGCAGCCAGCCGCCGCGCTGCCACTTCCAGCGCGGCGCCGAGGCGGGGTCTGCGGGCAGCACGTCGTTGATGCGGAAGGCGCGCCGCACGACGAAGGTGCGCTCAGTGACGTCGTGTGCGTCGCCGGTGGTGAACTCCTTGGCCGCGCCGTCCACCAGCAGCGGGCGAATCCTGATTTCCAGTGCGGTGGTCTCGTTGGGTCCCACGAAGAGCTTCGCCGCCTGCGGACGTCCCAGCAAAACCACGTGCGGCTTGGCGGCGGCGAGCGCCACCGCCGGGCAAAACGCCAGGAAGAATGCCACGTGCCAGCGCATGATGGGGGAAGGGTAGCGCCTCGGTCGGCCGGCTGCAAATGGCGGCGCGCTCGCGGCGCCAATTGCCCGCCCGGAGAGGCTCCATTACAGTGAGAGCGTCGATGACCTACAGCATCGTGATCCCGGCCTACAACGAGAGTGAGCGCATCGCCGCCACGCTCGACAAGGTGCTGGCCTACCTCGCCGAGCAGAAGTGGGCGGCCGAGGTGCTGGTGGTCAACGACGGCTCGCGCGACGCCACCGCCGACATCGTGCGGCAGTACGCGGCGCGGCATCCTCACGTGCGGCTGGTCGAGAACCCGGGAAACCGCGGCAAGGGCTACAGCGTGCGCAACGGCATGCTGCACGCCACCGGCGAGGTGCTGCTGTTCAGCGACGCCGACCTCTCGTCCCCCATCTACGAAGCGCCCAAGCTGTTTGCCGCGCTCGACGCCGGCGCCGATGTCGCCATTGGGTCGCGCTGGCTGCAACGCGAGCTCCAGACCGAGCGCCAACCGCTCTACCGGCAAGCCTTCGGGCGCGCCTTCAACCTCTACCTGCGCGTCGTCCTGGGGCTCAGTTTCCGCGACACCCAGTGCGGCTTCAAGGCGTTCACCCGCCCGGCCGCGCAGGCCATCTTCCCGCGGCAGCGCATCGAGCGCTGGGGATGGGATCCGGAGGTTCTGTATCTTGCACGAAGACTCGGATTCGCCGCGGTCGAGATACCTGTCGAATGGGGCCATGACGAGCGCACGCAGATGAAGTACTTCCGCGACGGCATCACCATGGTGCTGGAAGTATTGAGAGTGCGCTGGAACGCGTGGACCGGACGCTACCGCCAGCCGCCGGAAAACGCCGCCGCCGAGCCCTAGAGCCGGCACGCGTCCACCGGAGGGCGGGCGCTTTGTTCCGATTTTGGAACAGTCTTCACTTTGTTTCGCAGGTGGTAGAATCCCTGCCGCGGTCGAGTCAGTAATCCCCTCAATGCGCTTAGTATGGCTAGGCGGTTGCGTCGGTCTCCTTTTGAACCTGGGCCTTGCGCGGGCGCAGAACTCGATCCATCGCGATACCAGCGAGTCGTCCCGCAGCTGCGCCACGCTCACCCAGGGCAAGAATGAACTATTGCCGTTGGTGCGACTCTGCGAATTCGTTCAGTCGCTCAGGCACAGCCTCCCGAATTTTGTCTGCGAGCAAACAATAACGCGTTCCACCCGCTCGGAAACAGGTCATGTCGTTGCTACCGACGTCGTCAAGTCCTCAGTCACATATGAGGATGGCCGCGAAAAGTACGGTGATGTGACCGTCAACGGCCGCGCTGCCGGACAGGAAGTATCAGTAATCTCGGGAGGTGCAAGCACATTTGGTGAGTTTGGCAGTCTGCTGATCAGCGTGTTTAGTCCGGTCAGTAAAGCACAATTCTCATCTCGCGCTGACGAGCCGCTCGCATCCGGGACTGCAATGGTTTTCGATTTTCACATCAAACGTGAGAACAACAAGTGGTGGGTACTGCGCGATTCAGGGATGGAAGCCTATCCCGAGCTCCGTGGATCGGTGTGGGTGGATAAGGCGACTTTACGCCTGTTTTCCGTACATCTTAGCGCGGTGAATATCCCCGAGAATTTTCCTGAGGCGAGCGTCAGCGTAACCACGGAGTACGCCGATGTGACGATCCCGGATGTTGGCACGTTTCTGCTGCCGACAACGTCAGAATGGCTGAGCTGCCTTCGCCCAATCCCGGTACCCAAACGCGTTCGCAAGTCAAGGCGGCCAGCGGTCCAGATCCCAACCTGTATGCACAATGAAGTTGTCTTCCACGATTACAGGAAATTTGCTGCCAAGTCGCGTGTGCTCACTCATCCGGACGACAACCAGTCTCACAAATAGCTGAAGGATGTTTTTCTTTTGGTGAATCAGGTACTTAGTGCCGAGTTGCGAGTGCTGGCTCGGGACTCACTACCCGGCGCTTCCCAGGGCGCGCTGGTGGGCGTGGGCGAGGCGGAGGATGGTGCTCTCGTCAAACTGCCGCCCGAGAATCTGCAGCCCGATGGGCAATCCGGCGCGCGAGTTGCCGCAGGGAACAGAAATCCCGGGCAGCCCCGCCAGGTTGGCGGTGACGGTGAAGATGTCGGCGAGATACATGGCCAGCGGGTCGGCGACCTTTTCGCCGAGCCGAAACGCCGGGGTGGGGGTGGTGGGCGTGACGATGGCGTCCACCTGCTGGAAGGCGCGCGGCAAAGTCGTGCGTCGATGCAGCGTGCGCACGCTGCTGCGCCTTGAGGTAGTAGGCGTCGTAGTAGCCGGCGCAGAGCGCGTAGGTGCCGAGCATGATGCGCCGCTTGACCTCGGCGCCGAAGCCCTGGTCGCGCGTCTCCCGGTACATCCCGGAGAGCGACTCGGCGGGCGCGGCGCGTGGCCGTAGCGCACGCCGTCGTAGCGCGCCAGGTTCGACGCTGGCCTCCGCCGTGCGCGATCAGGTAGTAGGTCGGCGATGGCGTAGTCGCGTGTGGGGCAGCGAAATCGGCACCACCTCGCACCCGAGCTGCGGCCAGCCGCTGGATGCCGCGCTTCGACCGCGCTGCGCACTTCCGCGTCGAGTCCTTCGCCGAAGTACTCGGCGGGGACGCCCATGCGCAGCCCGCGCACCGGTCGCTCCAGCTCCTGCGTCGTAGTCCGGCACCGGGAGCGTCCGCCGAGGTGGAGTCCAGCGGGTCGTGGCCGGCAATGCGCCGCAGGAGCATGGCGGCAGTCGTCCACCGTGCGGGCCAGCGGGCCGATGCTGGTCGAGCGACGAGGCGAAGGCGATCAGGCCGTAGCGCGAGACGCGGCCGTAGGTGGGCTTGAGCCCGACGACGCCGCAGAAGGCCGCCGGCTGGCGGATCGAGCCGCCGGTGTCGGTGCCCAGCGCCGCCACCGCCGTGCCCGCCGCCACGGCCGCCGCCGAGCCGCCGGAGGAGCCGCCGGGGACGCGGTCGGGTCCCACGGGTTGCGCGTCGGGCCGTAGGCGGAGTTCTCGGTGGACGAGCCCATGGCGAACTCGTCGCAGTTGGTCTTGCCGAGGACCACCGCCCCGGCCGCTTCCAGCCGCGCCACGGCGGTGGCGTCGTAGGGCGGGATGAAGTCCTCGAGAATCTTCGAGCCGCAGGTGGTGCGCACGCCGCGCGTGCACGATCACGTCCTTGATGGCGATGGGCACGCCGGCCAGCGGCGGCAGCGCCTCGCCGCGTGCCACCAGCGCATCGATGCGCTCCGCCTGCTGCAGCGCGCGTTCGCGCGCGAGCGTCAGATAGGCGTGGATGGCGCCGTCCTCGGCCGCGATCTTCTGGTAGAAGCTTTCCGCCAGGGCGCTGGCGGTGATCTGCCGCGCCGCCACCGCGTGGCGCGCCGATTCGACGGTGAGAAGATTCAGGTCCATTCAGGTGATTTGGACGAAGCCGCCATCGGCCTCGGCAGTGGGCTCGTCGAGTTCGTCGTTGAAGACTTCGCGGAGCTGCTCCAGCACCGCCTGCGGATCCACGCCACTCTGCTCGTGCAGCGCGTTGGCGACATGGCGCGCGACGTCGCTCAGCAGCACGCCCCAGCCGATGGCCTCGCGCTCGCCCCACTGGCCCAGGTTGAGCGTGCAGTGCAGTCCCTGGTGCGCCACCCAGGCGCGCACCATCTCGCGCGCGTCATCGTCGCCCGCAATGCCCGGCGGCACGGGAAGCTGGTCCGGTTTTCTTTCTGGCATCTAGGGCTCCACGATCGCCGATCGGTCAAGCCGATGAGCCGATCATCTTTCGATCACCTTGGGTACTTTGAAGAACGCGCCCTCGGCGTCAGGTGCGTTCCGCACCGCATCCTCGTTGGTCAGCGACCGCTTGCTGCGGCTGTACGGATCGGGCGCGGCCGGCGGCGCGGCGTGGGGGGAGGTCACGACGTCCTGCCGCAGCGCCGGGAGAACGCGCGTGCCGGCGGGTCCTGCTGCGCAGCCGGCCGCCGTCTGCGTCATCGGCGGCACGTCGCGCGTATCGAGTTCGTTCAGCCGGTCGATGTAGTCGAGGATGGAGTTCAGGTCGCGCACCATGCGGTCGCGCTCCGCAGGCGTGAGCTCGAGGTTGGCCAAATCGGCCACATAGAGCACGTCTTTTTCCGTGACCTTCATGAGCGATGCCGGGGGCGCTCCACCCCCGGAGCGATAACGAAGTCAATCCGCCGCACGCTGCCATTGCCCAGAAGCCGGTTGAGGGCGGCCAGGTACTGCGCCACAAACGCGGCCAGCTCCGCCCGCCAGGAGGCGTCGGGTACGGTGACGGTGAGGACGCCGTCGGCAAAGGCGGCGGCCCGCGCCCGCTCCGCCATGCGCGCGCCGCAGACCAGCGGCCAGGCGAGCACCGGCGCCTCTTCCGGCGGCGCCCCGCGCAACACCTCGCGCGCCAGCGCCTGCACATCGGAGCGTGCTGGCTGCATTTCTTTCACGGCTTCACCACGAGAAGAGGACTCCCGGTCGAGTCCCGAATTCTAGCACCCGGCTCCCGCGTCCTTGCGTGCCCCGCCGAACTCCCGCGCCACGAATTCCAGCGCCTCCGCCCGGGTGCGCAGGCGGCCGTCCAGCTGCGCGTCTTCCACCGCGGTGAGGATCTCGCGAAACGCCGGGCCGGGCGCGTAGCCTGCCGCAATCAGGTCGTCGCCATCGAGCAGCGGCGCCGGGCGAATCTGTTCCGGAGGCAGCGCGGCCAGCCGCTCGCGCACCCGGCGGTGGAGCGAGAGGTCGCCGTGGCTGGCGCGGCAGTCGATTTCGTGCAGCCGCAGGTGCTCCTCGAACTGTGGCAGGCGCACGAAGCGCTTGAAGGTGGAATCCTTCATGCGCTCGACGTCGGCGAAACGCATGTGGTTGGCGACCAGCGCCAGCACCTGCGTGGTGGTGTCGTTGGCCAGGCGCAGCCGGCGGCAGATTTCTTCGGCCATCTTGATCCCCACCTCGACGTGGCCGTCGAAGCGAATGCGATCCGGCGCGCGATGAAAGGTCGGCGGCTTGCCAACATCGTGCAGCAGGGCGCCCAGCGCCAGCGTGGGCGACGCCCCGGCGGGGAGCTGCTCCAGCAGCAGCAGCGTGTGGACCCACACGTCGCCCTCGGGATGAAATTGCGGCGGCTGCTCCACGCCTTGCATCGCCGCCACCTCCGGCAGCACTTCGCGCAACAGGCCGCCGGCATCGAGCGCTTCGAAGGCACGGCGCGCGTGGCCTTCGGTCAGCATCTTGAGCAACTCGTCGCGGATGCGCTCCAGGCTGACCTGGCGGATTTCCCCGGCATGGCGGCGGATGGCCGCAAACGTGCCCGGCTCGATCTGGTAGCTGAAGCGCGCGGCAAAGCGCACCGCGCGCAGCATGCGCAGCTTGTCTTCGGCAAAGCGCTGCTCGGCGTCGCCGATGGTGCGGATGACCCCGGCCGCGAGGTCGGCGCGCCCCCCGACGTAGTCCAGGACCTCGTTGCTGAGGGGATCGAGCAGCAGTCCGTTGATGGTGAAGTCGCGGCGCTGCACGTCCTCCTGGGCGCTGCGGCTGTAGCGCACCGCGTCGGGATGGCGGCCGTCGGTGTAGCCGACGTCGGAGCGAAACGTCGCCACCTCCACCGCATGGTGCGCGCCGTGCTCGTGCGCGGCCAGCGACTCCGGCGCCGCATCGTGCTCCACCGCCGCCTCTACCTCGCGCGGCAGCGGCACCAGCACCACGCCGAACTGCGCTCCCACGGCAAAGGTCTGGGGAAAGATGCACATCACCTGGTCGGGGGTGGCGTCGGTGGCGACGTCGTAGTCGGCGGGCTCGCGGCCGAGCAGCAGGTCGCGCACACAGCCGCCCACCAGGTAGGCCGGGTGGCCGTGCTCACGCAACGTGCGCACAATCGCGGTCGCGAATTCGCGGGCTTGGCTCACGGCTCCTATTTCACCACGGAGGCACGGCGACACGGAGGAAAAGAAAATGCGCGGCCTCCGGGATGAAATAATGAAGTCGTGGCCGACGCCTACATCCTCGGCATCGAGACCTCGTGCGACGAAACCAGCGCCGCCGTGGTGCGCTCGGGCCAGCAGGTCATCGCCAACGTGGTGTCGTCGCAGGTGGCGGTGCACCAGCCGTACGGCGGCGTGGTGCCGGAGCTGGCGTCGCGCGAGCACTTGCGCAACATCCTGCCGGTGGTACACCGCGCGCTCGAGCAGGCGGGTCGGAGCTACCAGGACGTGGACGCACTTGCCGTCACCCAGGGGCCGGGACTGGCGGGTGCGCTGCTGGTGGGGGTCAGCTTCGCCAAGGCCTTGAGTTTTGCCCTGGAGAAGCCGCTGATCGCCGTCAATCACCTGGAAGGCCACATCCACGCCGTGCTGCTGGAGCACAAGCAGGCGGGCGAGGGCGCCGGCGACATCGAGTTCCCGGTGCTGGCGCTGGTCGTCTCCGGCGGCCACACCCACCTGTATCTCGCCGAGCAGCGCGGCACCCTGTGGAGCTATCGCAACATCGGCAAAACGCGCGACGATGCCGCCGGCGAGGCCTTCGACAAGGTGGCGAAGTTGCTGGGGCTCGGGTATCCCGGCGGGCCCATCATCGACCGCCTGGCGCCGCACGGCGACCCGCGCGCGGTCAAGTTCGGCCAGACCGCCATCAAGGGCAAGGATCGCCGGGTGCGCGAAGGGCGAGTGGAAGAGACCAGCTACGACTTTTCCTTCAGCGGCATCAAGACCGCGGTGCTGCGCTACGTGGAGACGCATGGGCTGGCCGCGGCGATTGCCGAGCGTCGCCACCGGCTGGCTGGCGCGGGGCCGCCGAGCTTCGAAGCCGTGCTCGCCGCCTGCGATCGCACCACGCTGGACCTGGTCGCCTCGTTTCAACGCGCGGTGGTGGAAGACCTGGTCGCCAAGACGCTGACGGCCGCGCGGGAGCTGAACGTCGCCACGCTGTTTATCACCGGCGGCGTCGCCGCCAACCGCGAGCTGCGCGCGGCCTGCGAGCGCCAGGCTGCGGTATCAGGGCTGGCCGCGTATTTCCCGTCGCGTCCCCTGTCCACCGACAATGCCGCCATGATCGCCGCCGCGGCTTATCCCAAGTTCCTCGCGCGCGACTTTGCCGCCGCCGATTTCTCTGCCGACGCCGCTCTCCCTTTGCATTGAGCGGTACACCGCCGCGGCGACGCGGCGCACAGCGTCTTTGCGGCCCATCGCTGATGAGGTGGAGATCAGGCGTCTGCGGGGGGCGTGTTCTCTTCGATGGCCATGTCCTTGAATTCGCTGGCTTCAAAAACCTCGCCACATTCCTTGCATTCGACGAATTCGGAATCGCCATCGCGAGCCACGACCTGCACGCGAGGGTGCTTGCAGTTTTGTGCCATGCTGGTTCTCTGCGGGGGATCGGGAGACACTTGCGGGGGTAACGGCATACCTGACGCGAATTGAGCGGCATTTTAGCGTTGCGGAGGCCAAAGTCAAGAGTCTCCGACGCGCCGGGATGAACCGCGATTCAGCGGTGGCGCCAGGGATCGCATTCGCTGGTTGCGCAAATTGAGCGGATGAATGAAGCGGTGCGCCGGAGACATCGCGAGCACCACAACGCGGGCGCTTTTCGCACGATCTCGGCACCGCTTCCTGGGAGGAAACGGCTGCATGCTCCCTGCGCCATCGTGCAGCCTCCAAATCAAATTCCGACCGTTTTAGAGCGTAAATCCCAAACCACTCAGCCAGCGTAAGTTACCGCTGGATGTCGAACCAAAACCGTTCGCTGAAAGGGGTTGCTTTTTCCCCCGTGGTGCATCTAACATAATGTACGACTCTTTTAGTCGGGATTCCTGCCGGCGCCGCTCTCCCCGCGACCGGCGGACCTGGAGTTACGGCGTGCTGAAGCTGACGAAAAAAACCGACTACGGCCTGATCGCGATGAAGCATCTGGCGGAGCACGCCGAGGAAGGCGCCTTCAGCGCCAAGGACCTGGCGGATCAGCATGGCATGCCGCAGGAGGCGCTGGCCAAGATCCTGCAACGGCTGGCGAAGGCCGGGCTGCTGGTGTCGCAACACGGCACCAATGGCGGCTACATGCTGGCGCGCGATGCGCGCCTGATTTCGGCGCTGGAAGTGATCCGCGCGATCGACGGCCCGCTCTTCCTCACCTCGTGCACCAGCACGACCCGCGGGGACTGCGACCAGACCGATCGTTGCACCGTGCGCGAGCCGCTGCGGCGGGTGGGGGAATCGATCCAGGAAGTGCTGGGCCGCCTGACCATCCACGAGATGACGTGGCCCAACGCCGAAGCGCCCCAGGCGCCCAAGCTGACGGATGAACTAATAACCCTGGCCTGAGTGCCGGGATTTGGAGTGACCGCGATGAGCTCGCATGACAACCACCACGGGGAGCGCGTGCAGCTGCCCATCTACATGGACAACCACGCCACCACCCCCGTGGATCCGCGGGTGCTGGAGGCCATGCTGCCCTACTTCACGCGAGAAGTTCGGCAACGCCGCCAGCCGCAACCACAGCTTCGGCTGGGAGGCGGAAGAGGCGGTGGAGAAGGCGCGCGAGCAGATCGCCAGGCTGATCGGCGCCACCGCCAAGGAGATCGTCTTCACCAGCGGCGCCACCGAGAGCGACAACCTGGCCATCAAGGGCGTGGCCGAGATGTACCGCGAGAAGGGCAACCACATCATCACCGCGGTCACCGAGCACAAGGCGGTGCTCGACACCTGCAAGCGCCTGGAGAAGTACGGCTACGCGGTCACCTACCTGCCGGTGCAGAAAGACGGCCTGATCGACCTCGACGACCTGCAGCGCGCGCCATCACCGACAAGACCATCCTGGTCTCGATCATGCCCGCCAACAACGAAATCGGCGTCGCTCCAGCCGATCGCGGAGATCGGCAAGCTCTGCCAGCGAGCGCGGCGTGCTCTTCCACAGCGACGCCGTCCAGGCGCGTGGGCAAGATCCCGGTCGACGTGCAGACGAGCAGAACATCGACCTGCTGTCGATCTCGGCGCACAAGATGTACGGCCCCAAGGGCGTCGGCGCGCTCTACGTGCGGCGCAAGAACCCGCGCGTGCAGCTTGCCGCCCATCATCGACGGCGGCGGCCACGAGCGCGGCATGCGCTCGGGCACGCTGAACGTCCCGGGCATCGTCGGCCTCGGCAAGGCCTGCGAGCTCTGCCGGCGAGGAGATGCCGCGAGGAGGCCGAGCGGCTGCCGGGCTGCGCGACCGGCTGCGCGACGGCATCACTCGCCGAGCTCGACGAGGTCTACATCAACGGCTCGCATGGAGCACCGCCTGCCCGGCAACCTGAACATCAGCTTCGCCTACGTCGAGGGCGAATCGCTGCTGATGGGCATCAACGACGTCGCGGTCTCCAGCGGCTCGGCCTGCACCTCGGCGACGCTGGAGCCCTGTACGTGCTCAAGGCGCTGGGCGTCGGCGACGACCTGGCGCACACCTCCATCCGCTTCGGCCTCGGCCGCTTCAACACCGAGGAGGAAGTGGACTACGTCGCCGATCGGTCAGCGAAGTGGTGAAGCGGCTGCGCGAACTGTCGCCGCTGTACGAGATGGCCAAGGAAGGCATCGATCTTGCGAAGGTCAAGTGGGCGGCTCGGTAAGCCGGAGCTGCGCAGCTAGAATCGAGGAGTACGAGAGGAGAGACGACATGGCATACAGCGACAAAGTCCTCGATCACTACAACAACCCGCGCAACGTCGGCATCGCTGGACAAGGACGACCCCGACGTGGGCACCGGCCTGGTGGGCGCGCCCGAGTGCGGCGACGTCATGAAGCTGCAGATCAAGGTGAACCGCGACACCGACGTCATCGAGGACGCCAAGTTCAAGACCTTCGGCTGCGGCTCCGCCATCGCCAGTCTCGTCGCTCGCCACCGAGTGGGTCAAGGGCAAGACCGTCGACGAGGCGCTGCACATCAAGAACACCGACATCGTGCGCGAGCTGAGCCTGCCGCCGGTGAAGATCCACTGCTCGGTGCTGGCCGAGGACGCCATCAACGCCGCCATCAAGGACTGGAAGAAGAAACAGGCCCAGCCCGAGCCGGTGAAAGCGGGCAAGTCGGCCTGACGGTGGGCGCCCCGGGCTTGAGCCCGGTGACGCGCGCGAGCACAATAAGGGGCGGGAGCCCCGAGTTGCATGGATCAGGCAAACAAACTCGTCACCCTCGGCGCGCCGCCGGCGGAGCCGGAAGCGCCGGCCGCGTCCGCGGCGCCGGCCGCCGTCATTCACGTCACGCCCAAGGCGGTGGCCCGCATCCGCGCCGCCATGGCGAAAGAGAACATCTCGCCGGCGGAAGGCGGATTGCGCCTCGGGGTGCAGGGCGGCGGCTGCTCCGGCCTGACCTACAGCATCCGCTTCGACACCCAGCCGCGCGAGCGTGACCGCATCTTCGAGTTCGACGGGGTGCGCGTTTTCGTCGACCCCAAGAGCTTCATCTACCTGCACGGCATGACGCTCGATTACGTCGAGACCCTGATGAAGCAGGGCTTCGAGTTCATCAATCCGAATTCGTCGAAGTCGTGCGGCTGCGGCACTTCGTTCAGCGGCTAATTGTCATCCTGAGCGACGCGCTAACGAGCGGAGCGGTTGAACGCGCGAGGCGAGCATCCTTAATCTCATGCCGGCCAAGACCCAAATCGGAGTCCCCAGCGGCGGGCCGTGCTGGTCCTGCACGGCGCAGGTGGCGTCCCATTTCTGCACTGCGTGCGGCAAGGTGCAACCGCCGGCGCCGGTGGACTATTTCGCGTTTTTCGGCTTGCCGCGCCGGCTGCAGCTCGATACCGCTGCGCTGGAGCAGGAGTTCTACCGGTTGAGCCGCCGGCTGCACCCCGATGTCTACTCGCGCGCCACTCCCCGCGAGCAGGAGTGGAGCCTGGAGCAGACCTCGCATCTCAACGACGCTTACCGCACGCTGCGCGATCCCATCGCCCGCACCGAGTACCTGTTGTCGCTCGAGGGTTTCCAGGTGGCCGGGCAATCGAAGGCGGCCACCGATGCAGCGCGCCAGTCGGGGGAGGACAAGACCCAGATCGTCCCCGCCGACCTGCTGGAGGAAGTTTTCGAACTGAACATGGAACTGGAAGAGCTGCGAGCGGCGAAGCAGGCGGGCGCCGCGGCGGACGCGCACGTGGTCCGCGACCTGGAGACGGCGCGCACCAACTTCGAGCAACGGCTGGCCGCATCGCAGCAGCAGCTCGAAGAGCACTGGCGCGCCTGGGACGCCGGGCTCGAGCGCGCGCAGCGCGGCGAGACCGTGCCCGGCGACGAGCGCCGAAGCGTCCTGCAAGCCATGCTCGACGTGCTCAACCGCCGCAGCTACGTCCGCAACCTGGTACGCGACGTGAGTGAAGCGCTGGAGAGTTGACACGATTACGCCATGACTTCGGAACGCATCGTCGGGATTGATCTGGGCACCACCAACTCGCTGGTGGCCTACATGGAAGACGGCCGCCCGGTCGTCATTCCCGGCGAGGATGGCGCGAACCTGGTGCCCTCGATCGTGGCCCTCGATCCCGGCGGCCGCATCGTGGTCGGCAATCCCGCGCGCCGCTACCTCATCGAAACCCCGGAGCGCGCCGTGTACAGCATCAAGCGCCTGATGGGGCGCGGCGTCGAAGACATCCGGGAGGAGCTGAAGCTCTTCCCCTTCCGGCTGGCGCCCGATCTCGCCCCCGGCGAAGTGCTGCGCATCCAGCTCGGCGACAAGACTTACACCCCGCCGGAGATCTCGGCGTTCATCCTGCGGCAGCTCAAGCACAACGCCGAGCGCTTTTTCGGCG
Source organism: Terriglobia bacterium (assembly GCA_963739375.1). Lineage (GTDB taxonomy): Bacteria > Acidobacteriota > Terriglobia > Terriglobales > Acidobacteriaceae > CAVUAF01. The sequence goes on along the minus strand of CAVUAF010000023.1, from coordinate 170,027 downwards.
CCCCGGTCACCCAGGCCGTCATCACCGTGCCCGCGTATTTCAACGACGCGCAGCGCCAGGCCACCAAGGACGCCGGGCGCATCGCCGGCCTCGAAGTGCTGCGGCTGGTCAACGAACCGACCGCCGCCGCGCTCGCCTATGGCCTCGACAAGGAGCGCGACGGCCTCGTCGCCGTATACGACCTGGGCGGCGGCACCTTCGACATTTCCATCCTCAAGCTGCACGCCGGCATCTTCGAAGTCATCGCCACCAACGGCGACACGCACCTCGGCGGCGACGACATCGACAACCTGCTGCTCACCATCGCCCTCGACGACATGCGCGGCGACCTGGGCCTCGATCTCCGCCGCAACGCCGAAGCCGTGCAGGCCATCCGCCAGGCGGTGATTGACGCCAAGATTGCGCTCTCGGCGCATGATGGCACGCGCCTTGCGGTCGAGCTGCCCGGCGGCCGCCATTACCAGCGCGAGCTTACGCGCGCGCAGTTCGAGCAGCTCAGCGAGCCCATCGTGCAGCGCACCGCCGGGCCGTGCCGCCAGGCGCTCAGGGACGCCGGCCTCCAGCCGCAAGAGGTCCACGAAGTGGCGCTCGTCGGCGGCTCGACGCGTATTCCCCGGGTGCACGCGCTGGTCCGCGAGCTCTTCCAGCGCGAGCCGCACAGCGAACTCAATCCCGACGAAGTCGTCGCGCTCGGCGCCGCAGTGCAGGCCAACATCCTGGGCGGCGGCTCGGAGGCCACCCGGGACATGCTCCTGCTCGACGTCACGCCGCTCTCCCTCGGCATCGAGGCGCTCGGGGGCGTGGTGGCTAAGATCATTCACCGCAATTCGACCATCCCTGCGTCCGCGGTCGAGCACTTCACCACCGGCGTCGACGGCCAGGCCAACGTTGCCATCCACGTGGTGCAAGGCGAGCGCGAGCTGGCCAAGGACTGCCGCTCGCTGGCGCGCTTTGACCTGAAGGGCATTCCGCCCATGCCGGCGGGGCTGCCGCGCATCGAGGTGCGCTTCCTCATCGACGCCAACGGCATCCTGCACGTCAGCGCGCGCGAGCAGCGCAGCGGGCAGGCGGCCGAGATCGAGGTCAAGCCCACGTACGGCCTGACCGACGCGCAGGTCGAGAGCATGATCCTCGAGTCGTTTGACTACGCCGAGGAAGACTTCTATCGCCGCCAGGTGGTGGAGGCGCGCGTCGAGGCCGACAACATCCTGCTGCACCTCGACAAGGCGCGGCACAGCGAGGCGTGGCCGCAGCTCGCCGCCGACGAGTGCCGCCGCATCGAGCAGCTCGCCGCCGCGCTCCGCGAGACCAGGGACGGCGACGACTACCACGCCATCCGCGCCGCCATCGAAGCCTTGAACCAGGCGACCCTGCGGCTGGCCGAGTTGATGATGGACCGCGCCGTTGCCTCCGCGCTGAAGGGGAAGACCATGCAGCAGGCCGACCTGGGCGAAGGTCCCACGGCGCCGCACCCCTTTGCCCGCGCGGAGATCACGACCGGAGAGGGACGGGAGAAGTGAATCGCTTTGCGGGTCGTCGGTCGTCGGCCGTCGGCCGCCACGATTCTCAGGTTGGCCGAAGACCGACGACCGAAGACCGACGGCTTAGTTTATGAGCGACGAGAAAACCCAAGGCGCCACCGCCACCGCCGAACCCACGGTGATTCGCACCGGCCATCCTGACCCGGCGAAGCTCGTGCGCCTCACTTTTCTGCCGGAGAACAAGACGGTCGAGTTCGAACACGGCAAGCTGCCCTACCTGGAGCACGGCAAGCCGGAGTCAATCCTCGACATCGCGCTGAACCACGGCATCTTCCTCGACCACGCCTGCGGCGGCAATTGCGCCTGCACCACCTGCCACGTGTGGGTGAAGAAGGGCAGCGAGTGCCTGTCGGAGATGGAAGACGACGAAGCCGACCGCCTCGACATGGCCGCCGACCTCCAGCTCAATTCCCGCCTGGGTTGCCAGGTGCAGATCACCCGGCCGGGCGAGATCGTGGTCGAGATTCCCGCCTGGAACCGCAACTACGTCTCCGAGGAACAACATTGAAGAATTTGTGATTCGTGATTTGTGATTTCTGATTTGCGATTGGAAGATGCTGTCGACCCAGGACCTCAATCGCAAATCACAAATCGCAAATCACAGATTGCCGACCGGAGGGAGGCCTGATGCCGACCGACTTGACCTGGGACGCCGCCGAAGACCTCGGCATCCTGCTCGCCGAAAAGTTCCCGCAGCTGGACCCGCTCACGGTGCGCTTCACCGACCTGCACCGCATGGTCACCGAGCTGCCTGCCTTCCACGACGCCCCCCAGGCCTCCAACGAAGCCAAGCTGGAAGCCATTCAGATGGCCTGGTACGAGGAGTGGCAGGACGCCCAGTGATTTTCTTGTCCCGAGCGTAGCGAGGGAACCCTACCCATCCCGTGCCGCTGTTGCGCGATAGAGCTCCCTCGTCGCTACGCTCCTCGGGATGTAAATCAAAAAGGCCCGCGCCGCGGCGCGGGCCTTGGTGTCTGGTGCGGTTAGAAGTTGAGCTTCAGGCCCAGGGCGATCAGCCGCGGATCGCGCGCCGTGGTGACCACCCCAAACAGCGAGCTGGTCACGCTGAAGCTGCCGATGCCCGACGGATTGGTGTGGTTGAGCGCGTTGAAGGCATCCACCCGGAACTGGGTGGTGACCCGCTCGCCGAACTTGAAGTTCTTCAGCAGCGAGAGGTCCGCGCGCCAGAAGCCGGGCCCGAGGATGTCGCCGCGCCGCGCCGTACCTGGCCGGATCTGCCCTGCCGGGGTCTGCACGTAGGTCGCGGTGTTGAACCACTGTTGGAAGGTATGGGGTGCGTTCTGGTTGGGGTTGGCGATGATGTCGGGCCGCAGGCCGCAGGGCGTTGAGGCGGAGAGGCAGCCCTGCCCGGCGCGGTCGATGGTCACGCCGCTCACCGTGTTTGGCGTGCCGCTCTGCGCCGTGATCACGCCGCTCATCTCCCACCCGCCCAACAGGTGCCCGGTGATCCCGTGCTGCTCGTGCAGCCACGGTAGCTCGTACACGTAGTTGGTGGTGAAGATATGGCGGCGGTCCTGCTGCGTCGGGCCGTAGTCGCCATGCAGGTTGAAGGTGTTCTGCGGCGCCGTCGAGCGGTCCGTCTGGTTGTCGGTCAGGGCATGCGACCAGGTGTAGGCCACGCCCCAGGTCGAGCCCCCGTGGAACCGCTTCTGCGTCGAGACCTGCAGCGAGTTGTAGTTGGAATTGAAGATCGGCCGGATGGCGTTGATTGCCAGGTAGCCTTTGTAGGGCCGGATGGCGTTCAGGCGCGGCGTGGTGGTCGAGTTGACGCAGTGCGAGGCCGTCCCGTCGGGGGCAGCGCCGCACGTAGCGATGGTGTTCACATCTGCCGATGTTCCCACGTACGCACCCACCGCCGGCTGGTTCAGTTCGAACACGCCAATCAGGTTGCGCCCCACGTTGCCGAAGTAGCCGACGTCAATCAGGAAGTCCCGCGTGATCTGGTGTTGCACGTCGAAGTTCCATTGATAGCTGCGCGGCGTTTTGAACGGGGCGCCGCTGCGCGCGCTGAGCGAAATCGGGGCGGCGGAGATGGAGGGTAGCACCGAGCCCGGGTTCTCGAAGTTGGTGTTGCTGATCGAGATGCTGTTCGAGAACGGCGGATTGGTGAACGTGTTCTGCTCGATGATGCCGAACAGCGGCACGTCATAGAAGTAGCCAAAGCCGGCGCGGATGGCGGTCTGGCCCTTGCCAAACGGGTCCCACACCACGCCGAAGCGCGGCGCGAAGTCCGTCATGTCCTCATTCGCCACCTTGTTGCCGTACGGGGCCACGGTTCCGGCAGGCCAGCACGGGACCGAGGTCGCGTTGCCCAGCGCCGCGCATTTCTTCAGCGCCGCGGTGGTGGGAATGATCCCGTTCAGCGGGTTGCCGGTGCCGGGCACGCGGTTCCCCGTGGCGGGATCGATCGTGAACGCCTGCCCCGCCGCCGTGCTGTAGTACTTGGGATCGAAGGTGGTCAGGAAGCCATTGGCATCGGTGGGTTGCCGGAAGAGCGAATAGCGCAGGCCGAAACTCAGCGTCAGGTTCGGCTTCACCCGCCACTCGTCCTGGCCGTAGAACTCCATCTGGTTCGATTGCACGTTGGGCGTGATGTCCACCGCCACCTGGGTGAACGTCAACACCCGCCCCATCAGGAAGTTCGCCCAGCCCTGCGACAGGCAATACACCGAGTTGGAGACGCCGTTGGTCAGCGTCGACGCGGTGCAGTTGGCGTTGAGGCCGCTGCCCGCCACCTGCGCGCCGGTGAAGCTGAAGCTGCCGGCGTTGTTCCCGGCGGCGTTTTCCGTCTTCTGATAGTGGTAGTAGGTGCCGCCCGCCTTGATGGTGTGGCGCCCCATCACCTTGGTCACGTTGCCGAAGATCTGGTGGTTGCGGTTGTAGTCGCGATACTGCGGCTCGGCCCCAATGCCCGAGACGGAGCTGGTGAAGCTGATAGACGGCACTATGTGGTTGGTGACCGTATACGGCACCGTCGGGTGGATGTCAGGGGACTTGGCAATGTCCATCGAGCCGGTCACGTCGGCGAGGATGGCGCCGTAGGAGAAGTTGTAGCCACCGTCCAGGAGGAAGGTAGGGTTCAGCGCGGCGGTCACGTGGCCCACCAGGGTCCAGCCCGGCGACTCCACGTGGTTGTTGGCCACGCCCGGCAGGTTGGTGTAAGGGCCGAACAGACCCCGCGGCTGGTCGGTCGGGACCTTTTCAGTCGTGTAGCGGCCGTAGACGCTCAGCCGCGGCCCGAAGACGTGGTCCACCTTGATCGCTTCCTGCCGGAAGTTCAGCACGTTGCGGAAGAAGTTGGTGATGGTGTGGGTCGTCACATCGGTGGCCAGCGGCGCCTTGGACCAGATGTCCGTGATGTACGCCTGCGCCGTCGGGGTGAAGGCCGTGACCCGGTTGCTGGTCGCAGTGCAGCTGCCGTTGGCCGCGAACGTGACGCACACCGGGACCAGGAAATTCCCGGTCAACTCCGCGGCGGTCGGCATGGTCGCGTCACCCGAACTGTAGGTGATGGCGCGCCGAACCTCTTCGCTGAAGAAGAAGAAGGTGTTCTTCCTCAGCCCGCCGATGGGGACCGGTCCGCCGAAGGTCCCGCCGAAGTTGTGGTACCGCAGAGCGGGACGGCTGTCGCAGGCCCACGGATCGCCGGCGGCGCGGAAGGGCGCGCATTGCGCCGAGGTCGTGCGCGTGCGCTTGGTGAAGTAGTTGTCGGCGTTCAGGTTCTCGTTGCGCCAGAACTCGTACAAGCCGCCGTGGAAGGCCGAGGTGCCCGAGCGCGTCAGCACCTGCACTTGCCCCGAAGCCGCCCGCCCATACTCGGCGTCGTAGTTGGCGCGGACGAGCTTGAATTCCTGGATGGAATCCACGCTGGGCGTGGAAAGCAGGGTCAGGTTGGAGCCGCGGTCCACGTTGTCAGCGCCGTCAATCGTCCAGTTGTTGGCGCTGGTCCGCTGCCCGTTTACCTGGAACCCGATCGTGTTCACCCCCCCCGTCACCGGGTTGGTCGTGCCCACGTAGTACTGCTCGGCGGTGGTGGACGAGACCCCGGGGCTGAGGGTGAGGAGCTGCACGTAGTTGCGGTTATTGAGCGTCAGCTCACGCACCTGCCTGCCGGTCACCAGCTCGGAGCCGGTGGCGCTGACCAGGTTGACCTCGATCGGCGAGGCCTCCACCGTCACCGTTTGGCTGGCGGCGCCCACCTCGAGCTGGAACGACGCGGTTATTTTGTCGTTGACGTTCAGGACGATGCCGGTTTTCTCCGCTTTCTTGAAACCGGAAGACTCCACCGCGATGGAATAGTTTCCGACGGGGAGCAGCGGAACCGAGTAAGCGCCGCTGGCGTCGGTCTTGACCGTGCGCGTCACGATCTTTTGGTCGGTATTGGTAATGGTGACGGTGGCATTCGGCAGTACCGCGCCGGTAGCATCGGAAACGGTGCCGGAGATTGTGCCGGTAATGTTGCTTTGCGCAAATCCGGCGGTACAGAGCAGCAGGGTCCCGAACAGGACCAGAAGAATTCGAAGTCGCATTGCGCCCCCTTTGGCGAACTGAGACAGCGGAAACAAAAGTGGCTCCTAAATGGCCAAGCCACGGAAACGTTAGGATAGCCGGCTAAAACTCAACCATGGTAGGCGCGGGTTTTAGGGGCTGTCAATCTCATCGTATGAAACCCGCCCGCGGCCTCCCGCCCGGCACTTTGGTGGGCACGGGGGCGGCGTTTCGCCGCCGCTTCTTCCCCGGCCCCCCTGCCCTGGGGCGCGGGGGATTTTGTTCCTTGCGTGTCCGCGCAATCGCATGCCACTCTTGACGCGCCTTGGCCCACTACGACCAGCCGCATCCCGCGCCGGAACTCACCCGCGGTTTCGGCCTGCTGCGCGCCACCGCGCTCAACATGTCGAACGTGGTGGGGGTGGGGCCGTTCATCACCATCCCGCTGATGCTGAGCGCGATGGGCGGCCCGCAGGCGCTGCTGGGGTGGGTGCTGGGCGCGGTCGTGGCCACCTGCGACGGCCTGGTGTGGAGCGAGCTGGGCGCCGCCTGGCCCGGCTCCGGGGGCAGCTACCGCTTCCTGCGCGAGGCCTACGGGCCGGAGAGCTTTGGCCGCCTCGTGGCCTTCCTCTTCATCTGGCAGTTCGTGCTGAGCGGGCCGCTGGAAATCGCCAGCGGCATGATCGGCTTCGCGCAATACGCCGCCTACCTGCTGCCGGGCATGACCGCCCTCGGCCGCAAGCTGCTGGCTGCGGCCGTGGGCGCGATCGCGGTGGCGCTGCTGTACCGGCGGATCAACTTCGTCGGCCGCCTGACCGTGACCTTGTGGGCCGGGACGGTGGCCACCATGCTGGGGATCATCGTGCTCGGCCTGCCGCACTTTTCCGCGACCCTGGCCTTCACCTTCCCGCCCGGCGCCTTCAGCTTTTCCCGCGGCTTCTTTATGGGTCTGGGCAGCGCCATGCTCATCGCCATGTACGACTACATGGGCTACTACGACGTGTGCTACATCGGCGACGAGGTGCGCGAGCCCGCCCGCACCATCCCGCGCTCCATCCTGTACTGCATCCTGCTGACCGCCCTCGGCTACCTGGCCATCGAGACCATCGTGATCGGGGTGGTGCCGTGGCGCGAGGCGGCGCAGTCGCAGTACATCGTCTCCGACTACATGCAGCGCCTCTACGGCCGCCCGGTGGCCATCCTGTTTACCGGCATGATCCTGTGGACGGCCTTCGGCTCGGTGTTTGCGCTGCTCCTGGGATACTCGCGCATTCCCTACGCGGCGGCGCGCGACGGCTACTTCTTCCGCGCCTTCGCCCAGGTGCATCCGCGGCTGCACATCCCGCACGTCTCGCTGCTGGTGCTCGGCGCCGTGACCATCGCCGCGGCCTTCCTCAACCTCGACGTGGTCATCAGCGCGCTGATGACCACCCGCATCCTGGTGCAGTTCGTGGCCCAGATCTTCGCCCTGCCGCTGCTGCGCCGCCGCCTGCCCGCGGACCAGCGGCCCTACCGCATGTGGCTCTACCCGCTACCCGCGGTCCTCGCCCTGGTGGGCTGGCTCTACATCTTCGGCACCTCGGGCTGGCGCTACATTGCCGCCGGCCTGGCGACCCTGGCCGTCGGGGTGGCGGTGTTCCTGGTGCGCGCGCGGGTGACGGCGACCTGGCCGTTCAGCGTAGGGCGCGAAGTTCCTGGCGGTACAGCCAGTTGAACAGGAAGAGCAGGCCGATCAGGAATGCCGGCCCGCTGATGACGGCGTACGCCGACCAGTGGAACCTGCCCCACGCCATCCAGATATAAAGCGTTCCCAGGGCGCAGAAACCGACGAAGCCGACCCACTCCCAGCGCCAGGCCACCAGCAGGATCAGCAGGAGAATGGCGGTCGGGACCAGGTGCATGCCCAGCGCCAGGACGGTTTGCCAGAAGGAGCGGTGTTCGCCAAAGACGTCCAGCGCGAACATGCTGATGAATACCGCGAACAGGATGCACAGCACCCGCGGCGTCCAGTAGAGGAGGCGGAGGGTTTGGGGTTTCATGGGCGTGCCTTTCTGCGGCGTCCGGCCGCGAGAGCAGCATGCAACACGTTGCGGGCGAAAGGAGCTTCGGAAATGCTGCGAAATTCATTCGCGGACCCTGGCGGCGTTCTGCCGCCCAGCGGAATCAGCGGGTTGCGGGCGCGGCGGCGAGCCGCGCGGCCACCTGGCGAGTGATAGCGCGGGCCGCCTCGCCCTGGCTCTGCGCCGCCTCGGCCAGCGGGTATTCGTAGGAATCGGACCAGATCACTTTCCCGGTGTGCACGTCCACCAGCCGGGAGGTAATGCGGACGCGCTCGCCGGCGCGCTGGATGGTGCCCTCGACCAGCACGTCGAGCCCCAGCAGGCGGCTCATGAAGCCCATCGAGAGCCGCGCCCGCAGGTAGCGGCGCACGGTGGTCGGGGAGACGACGGTGACGTGGTCGAGCTGCGAGAGGTCGGCCACCAGCAGATCGTTAAGGGCGTAGGGGAAGGCGCCGCAATCGAGTTCCGGGCTGAGGCAGGTGAACGGGACGACCGCCAGGTTGGCGAAGCCCGCGCCGCGCGGCAGGTAGCGCGACGGCAGGTAGAACTGCCAGTAGACGAACCCCAGCAGCGCCACCAGCGCGACCGCGGGCAGCCACCAGCGCAGGTGACGGCGCAGGTGACGGCGAAAGAACGGCGCGGCAGCCGGCGCGCCGCCGGCTTCCACCACGTCGGCGATGAAGCGGTAGCCGCGCTTAGGGATGGTTTCGATGTAGGTGGCGGCCGCGTCGTCATCGCCCAGGGCCTTGCGCAGCAGCGAGATGTTGCGCGCCAGGCCGATTTCTTCCACCGTGGTGTCGGGCCAGACCAGCTTCATCAGCTCGGCCTTGCCGACCAGGCGGCCGCGGCGCGCGAGCAGCACCTGCAGCGTGTCGCTCGCCTTCGGCGCCAGCGGGACGACCTGGCCGTCGCGAAACAGCAGGCGCTGCTCGGCGTCGAAGCGGAACGGGCCGAATTCGTAGATGGTGGGGGCGCTCACGGTTGTGGCCCATGGAACCCGGAAATCCGGCGGCGCGCTGTGTCGGGCGTCACAGGCGGCGCGCGACCCGGGTTTACCAGTTAATGACAACCCACCCCACCCCCCTCCCCCGGTAGCTTGTGGAATCAACAAGTTGCGATGGACATGTCCATCGCGGCGGCGGGGGTGAGGGAAGTGAAGCGCATAAAGCCGAGGGTGCCCGGCAGAAGAGACGAGAGCAGGATAGCGCAGGGGGCGGCGCGATGTCAAGCAGAAAGTTTTGTGGCGCTTGCGACATATAACTTAAAGATTATGTTATTGAAAATGCGGGGCGCGGGCGGGAAGCAGTGGACCGGGAGGTCGGGACGGCCCCCTCATTGCCGAATTGAGGGTAGCGCGCGCATTCGAGTTGGGCAGGCGAGAAGTCGTTACAATGTCAGCGGTTGCCGGAGTTGGGCGGACACGCGGGACGCAGCGGAAGACAGACATCATGAGCGTCGGCTCGACGCCTGACAGGCGGGGCTCCATGAGACGAGTAGCGGCAGTTCTGATTGGCGGATTCTCCTTTTGGCTGCCACTGGCACTCTTAGAGCTAGTAACGCGAGGTGAGCAGGGGGTGGTCGTCGCAAGCGTCCTTCCACCGCTAGGTTTCTTTTGCGCTTATCTTCTTTCACGGCGTTGCGGGTGGGAGCTGCCATGCCAGTGGATGCTGCTCGGCGTTTTTGTTCTGGGACCGTCGCTGATGGAGATCGGTCCCACGCTGCGGGAAGGCGGATATTCTAACTTCGATGTGACGTTTTTGAGGTTCTTAATAATTGCTTCCCTATTCCCTCCATTAACGTTTGAGTTGTCTGCCTATAACGGCAGCATCTTTGGTCTGATTTTCACGGTCCTCGGGACGCTCGTGTTGTATTCCAGGACTCGGCGACGGCAAGAAACCTCCTAGGCAGCTCCGGTTTGTGCCGTGCCTACGGCACTCGGGATCATTCTTGGCTGCCTGCCCCGGGCTTACGCCCGGGGCTAACAACGGTGCCGCCCGCGTTGCGGGCTCCCGTTCTGCAGGCAAGCGAACCCAGCCCTTACGGGCTGGGGTAATCTCTGCCGCCCGCTACGCGGGCTGGGGTTGGGGAACCAGTTCTGGCAGAGAAGCGGGAAGCGTCATAGGCGCGCGGAAAAGTGCAGGGATCCTTCGCTCGCGCTCCGTCGCATGCGCTTCCTCGCGCTCGCTCAGGATGACATTCTCGAGGGTGTCTCTGATGCAGGCTGAAGGCCTGCGCCACCTAGTTGGCGACACCCAGCCCCCACATTTCTCATTTGGACTTGGGGGTGCCGGCTTCGACCACGGGGGCGACGTTCCAGCCTTCGACGGCGACGAGGGGGTTTCTGGCCGCGTCGGAGAAGGTGGCGGTAACGGTGCGCGATTCCCCGGGCAGCAGCGAGAAGTAGTTGTCCTCCCAGAGGACGGGGAGGATCTCGTCGCCGGCGGGGTCGGTGACTCGCAGCCGCACCATGAAGGCGAGCGACGCGGCCGGGTTGGTCACGGTGATGCGGACGCGGCCGGGCGGGTGCGGCGTCCCCAGGTCGCTCGAGACCGCCAGCTTGACCGGCGGCAACTTGTTCAGGTCGGTGAGGTCGGCGTACTGCTGTTCCGGAGTGTAGAAGTAGTTGGACTTGCTCCAGTCGAGCAGGTCGGGGCGGGTAGAGAGCCAGTAGAAGTTGGTGCTCAGCGGCTTGCCGGCGGCGTCGGCGAGACGCAGGTCGAGGAAGTAGACGCGGCTGAGGTCGTCGCGCGCCGGCAGGGTGAGGGCGCGTACCACGGCATCGGGCCCGACGTCCACGGTGGCGGTCTGCGACCACTTCTCGGTCATGTCGAAGTTGAGCAGGCGGGCCTTGACCACCGCGCCCTTGAGCGCGGCGCCGGTGAGGTTGCTGACGGCGACCGTGCCATCGTCGTAGCCGAACATGACGTGCACCGGCTCGTTGGCCTTCTTGGTCCCGAAGTAGCCGCCGGCGGGTTGCAGGAAGTAGTCGTAGAGGTGCCAGATCATGGAGGGCCAGGCGTTGTTGAGCATCCACTGGATGACGCCGGTGGAGGTGTAGCGGTTGCGGAGGTAGCCCTCGAACATGGCGCGCTCGCCGTCGTAGGCCGCAGCCTGCGACTTCACCGTGTACTCGGGCATGGAAGAACTGGCGCCGTAGCGCTCGGCGAGGGCGCGGTTGTAGATGTCCATCTGCTTGAAGCTGCCGGCGCCGGCGTGGTAGTTCCACCAGTCGTCGATGGGCCACCAGTGCTCGTGCGGCAACATTTTCTGGATACACTGGGCCGGCGGAATGGCGGGACCGGGGCCGGTTTCGGTGTTGAAGCCGTAAGCGCCGCCGTACTTCGCGGTGTCGAGCAGCCAGTAGTTCGGAGGGATGAAGTCGTAGGGGCCGCTCATCTTGACCCCGGTCTTGCCGGTCACGGTGGTGGGCTTGGCGGTGGCCGAGGAGATGTAAGGATTCGGCCAGGCCAGCTCTTTGAGCACGCTGACGTAGCGCTCTTCGACCTTCGCGGGCGGCGGGTTGTCGCTGCCGTTGAGCCAGACCAGCACGCTGGGATGGTTGCGCAGGCGCAGGAGCTGGTCGCGCAACGACGCGGCGCTGATCTCGTAGTCTTCCGGCTTCCAGTTCTGCCACTTTTCCCAGTGGTCGCAGCAGCACCAGCCGGCCATGACCATGATGCCCATGCGGTCGGCGAGGTCGAAGAACTCGTCGGTTTCGAGCTTGCCTTCGAGGCGCAGGGTGTTGAGGTGCATGTCGCGGACGTAGTTGAACTCCGCCTGGAGGCGCTCCGGGGTTTGGCGAAGCATCATGTCGGGGGTCCAGCCGCCACCGCGCACGAGGAAGGGCTTGCCGTTGATCTTGAAGAGGCGGTGGCCGTCGGAGGTGAGCTCGCTGGTGACGGAGCGCATGGCGAAGGTGACCGTTTTCCTGTCGGATACAAGATTACGACTCGGCATCGGAAGCTCGATGACCTGGCCTAGTCGGACGATCTGCAAACCGAATGTCGCCTCGTTCAAGACCTGACTGCCCCAACCAAATGGCCACCATAGGCGCGGTTCTTGGATATGCCGCAAAAACTCTATGCTGACGGTGCGCTTCTCGCGCGGTGCAAGTGTGACCGAAACAGCCTTGCCAGTTGTCGGCGGCGCGCCTGCGGCGTTCGCCAAGACTTCAAGAACTCCGCTCACTCTTTCATCGGTAGCGTTTTCCAGTTCAACCGAGCCGCTGAGATTGGCAAATCTGAGGTTCGGGTCAACTTGGCTGAAAATGACCGCATTCCGCATCCGCACCGGGCCTGTTTCGTCCAGCCAGACCGGGCGCCAGAGGCCGAGGTTCTTGTCGGGGGGCATGGGGTTCCAGTCGACGAAGGTGAGGCCGAGGTCGTTCTCCTTTTGCGCGAAGACCTCGATGGCGACGACGTTGGTGCCCGGCTGCAGTTCGCGCGTGACGTTGTACTCCCACTCGCGCCACATGCCGGCCATGTGGTCGGAGTCGGCGACCTGCCGGCCGTTCACCCAGAGATTGGCGCGGTAGTTGATGCCGGCGAAGTGCAGCCAGTACTCCGGGTGGGGGAACTTGCGGATGTTGGGCAGCGGGAATTCGGCGCGATACCACCAGGCGCACTTGTAGGGCGAGTCGTCGGCCATGGGGAGGGTGGCGAACATGCGGCCGATGGGGTAGGTGGTGCCCGGGATCTGGCGCAGGTTCATGCCGTAATAGGGATTTTGGAAAACACCCGCCGCGACCTGCGCGGCCAGGACCGTGCTGGGGACGTTGGCGGCGAGCCATCCCTGAGGCTTGAAGGCAGCGGTGGAGATGGTGTCGCCCTTGGCTTCGACCTTGCACGCCGACTGGATCTGCCACTGGCGCAGGTAGGTGCGCCCGGCGGGGTTGGGAGTCTGCGCGGCGAGGGCGAGGGGAAGAAAGAAGGCGAGGAGAAGCGGTCGTGTCATGCGCCACCTGCCAGGTGCGGTATGAAAGCCCGCCATTATGGCGCCAGGAAGCACTTAGCAATTGGCAATCAGCAGTTAGCAATCAGCAATCAGCATTCAGCCGTTCAGGGTAGTGGCGGAGCGCTGAAAGGCCAAATGCCAAGTGCCAACTGCCAACTGCCAACTGCCAACTGCCAAATACCAAGTGCTGCTCACTTTGCCAGAAAGAGGTAACCACAAAGGGCACGAAGGAATTGCGGAGTTTGAAACCCAGATCCCTCGCTCTGTCACCCCATCAAGCCAACCCGGGCTCGATGGGGACCCCGGCGCGCTCGGGATGACAAAAGTGCAGTTGCCAGTTGCCGGTTGCCAGAAAAAGCGACGAGCGTTCAACCGTCCTGCCGGACTGGTGCGCTCGGCGACCTTACCCAGCGATAAATCGCTGGGCTGCCTTCAATCGCCCTGCGGGCTCGATCACGCCCGGGGAGACAAAGAAGCAATTAGCAGGTGGCATTTAGCCATTCAGGGCGCCGCCAAACCTCAACGGCCAAATGCTAAGTGCTAAGTGCTAAGTGCGACGTGCAGCTTATACGATCTACTGAGGTTAAGGAACCTCGGCGGCGGAGCGGCGGCAGACGGCGCGCAGCCTGGCTTCCAGTTCCTCGGGGGCGAACGGGGGGCGGAGCAGGGCGTCGGGATCGACTTCGGCGAAGAGGATGGCGGCCTGGTCGTCGCTGCTGCAAACGAACAGGACCCCGATCTGGGCGTCGGTGGCGCGCAGCGCAGCTTCCAGTTCGCGCGCGCTCATGCCGGGGATCACCGCGGCGGTGATGACGGCGGCGATGCTGTGCACCTGCTCGCCCACGATGCGAAGCGCCTCGCGGACATCCTCGGCGGGAATGGGGCGGTAGCCCAGCCGCTCCAGCAGGTCGCAGAACATTTTCCTGACCGCCGCGACATTGTCCACCACCAGCACATTTTCGCGCGGCCGCGCCGCGGGTTCTGGCGGCGCCGGCGCCTCGGACTCGGCCACGGGCGCACACGGCGGCAGGTAGACGGTGAAGGTGCTGCCTTCACCGAGCTTGCTGTCCACCCAGATGTAGCCCCCCATCTGCTTCACCGTGCCGTAGACGGTGGCCAGTCCCAGGCCGGTGCCTTGCGGCTTGGTGGTGAAGAAAGGTTCGAAGATGCGGGCGCGGGTGGCGTCGTCCATGCCGACGCCGGTATCGGCGATGGCGAGGACGCTATGGCGGCCGACGCGCGCGCCGGGGTGGGTGGCGACGAAGGCTTCGTCCAGCTCGGCGGTGAAGGTGCGCACGGTACAGGTGCCGCCTTCCCCCATGGCTTCGCGCGCATTGACCAGGAGATTGATGACGATCTCCTCGAGCTGCGACGCCTGCACGCGAATGCTGGGGGTGGGGGAGGTGTCGAATTGGGGCTTGATGCGGGAGGAGAGCAGGGAGCGGATGAGCGGCGCCAGCCCGCGGACCTTGTCGCTGAGGCAGACCACGGTGGTTTCCAGCGATTCGTTGCGGGCGAAGGAGAGGATCTGGCGGCTGAGGGCGGTGGCCTGCAGGGCCGCGGCCTGGATCTGCTCGAGGCGGCGGCGTCCGGGCTCATCCTGCATTTCGTCGAGGGCCAGCTCGGTGTAGCCCTTGATCACGGTGAGCAGGTTGTTGAAGTCGTGGACGATGCCGCCGGTCATGGTGCCCACCACCTGCATGCGCTGCTGCTGCGCCCGGGAAGCGAGGGCGTGTTCCGCCTGCTGGGCGGCGCGGCCGGTTTCCTTGTCCTGATAGAGGGCCTGGTCGGCGCGGCGGGTGAGCGACTCCGCAGTCTCCTCCGCCCCCAGTTCGGCCCAGCCGGCGGCAAAGCGCAAGGGGACAGTCTGGGAGTTCCAGAAGAAGCTGGCGTCCCGCAGGCGGGCCAGGGCGGTGGGCACGGAATAGGCGCGGCATTCGGGCAGCAGGACCATGAACTCGTCGCCGCCCAGCCGCACCGCCAGGTCGGAACTGCGGACCGTCTTTCTTAACTGGGCGCCGAATTCGCGCAGGGCGGCATCGCCGGCGGCATGCCCGTGGGTGTCGTTGATCTGCTTGAGGCCGTTGATGTCGAGCAGGAGCAGGGTGAGGTCGTGCTTTTGGCGGTGGGCGCGCGCCACCTCGGCGGGCAGCTGCTGCTCGGCAAAGCGGCGGTTGAAGAGCCCGGTGAGGGGATCGAGCACCGCGAGCTGCTCCAGCATCTCGGCCCGCGTTTGAATGGCCGTGATCATCCCCAGCTGCTCGGCCAGGCGCGCCCGCAGGCGCTTAATCAGGACCTGCTGATAGAGGGCAAAGGCGCTGAACAGCATCACCAGTCCGAACAGCCCGCGGGCGCCGATCTGGAGGTCATTCAGGGCGGCAACGTCGCGGACGCCGAACACCGCGGGCAAGGTGAGGACCACGGCCGCCAGTCCCATGAGGACCAGAACCACGACGGTGGAGACCCACAGGCGCCAGTCGCGGCGTTCCAGGCGGCGCAACATGGCGCGGATGGTGGCATCCTCGGGCAGGCTGGGGGAGGCCAGGGAGGACACGGGATCGACCCTCGATGGAGGAACCACGATACCGCGGATGATAAGACGGGAAGCGCCCGCCCGCCAAGCGCTTTGGGGGTTGCCGGATCAGGCTCCGGCGGGGACGGGAGCAGCGTCTGCGGCGGGGGCGCGGGGAGCGCGCTTCGCGCCATAGAGAGCGAAGTCGGCGCGCGCCAGCAGGGCCTCGGCCGACTCGCCCGGGCGCTGCTCGGCGAAGCCGGCGGAAAAGGTCAGAGCGAGGCGGCGGCCGGCCCAGGGGACCTCGGCGCCGCGCAGGCGCGCGACCACCTCGTCGGCGTCGCGCGCGCCGCACTCGGGGAGGACCAGCAGGAACTCATCGCCGCCCATGCGGACGGCGAAATCGGAGGCGCGCAAGGCGAGCCGCAGGCGGGCCGCGAATTCGCGCAGCGCGCAGTCGCCGGCGGCGTGGCCGTAGCGGTCGTTGATGGCCTTGAACTCGTCCAGGTCGAGAGCGACGACGGTCAGGATCTGGCGGAGGCGCTCGGCGCGCCCCAACTCCGCCGGCAGCCGACCTGCGATGAAGCGGCGGTTGTAGAGGCCGGTCAGGGGATCGACGACGGCCAGCTGTTGCAGTGCCGCGGCGTGGCTCTCGAGGCGGGAGATGCGGGCAAGGTGCTCGGCCAGCGTCCAGCGCAGCCGCTTGATCAGCACCTGCTGGTAAACCGCGAAGACGCTGAAGAGCAAGACCAGTCCCAGCAGGGAGCGCACGCCCAACTCCCGCTGGTGCTGCAGCAGCAGATCGTCGGAGGGCCAGGTGGAAACCGCGACCGCCGCGGTCAGCAGGAGGAGGATGGTGATGGCGGTGGACCACAGCCACCAGTCACGGCGGTCGAGTTGGCGCAACTGTCCGGTGACCTCGTGGGAGGAGGGCAGCGGCGGCAGCGGGCAAGGGGAGGACATCAGCGGTAGGCTAACCGCGACGTGCCGGGGCGGGCGCGCGAAACTGAGGGGCGGCGGAATCTCTGCGCCCGTTCCGGGCCGCGCGCCAAACTGGAACGGAGGTCGGTGCGGGCTGCCCTAACCCGTGAATTAGAGGAGTCGCAATGGACTGCGCTATTGCGGTGGCGGCTGCTTGCTCTGCACCCTGACGCCACGGCCGGGGTTCTGCGGGTCCATCGGCAGAACCTCGACTTTGCCGCTCAGAATGTCGGCATCGGGGATCTGTTTCACCGGCGGGGCGGCGCCGTCGTGGACCGATTGGGCTGCGGCCAGCATGAGGTTCACGCGCAACGTGGGGAAGCGCACGGTAGTGATGCGCGCCAACGTCCCGGCAGGATCGAACAGGATGGCGGTTCGGGTCAGCGACCACACGTCCCCCGAGCCCGCCAGGGTGTTGGTCGGCTTGTCGGGATGCTCGTTGTAGTCCTTGCGCATGAGTTCTTCGCCGAGGGTGTAGCCGCGGTCCACGTAGCTGCCCGCGGTGGCGAGATCGCGGCGGGCATAGGCCGCGCGGGCGAGCGCGGCGATGACCATGAGCTTCGCGGCGGGATCGTCAACCTGCTCCAGGCCCTTCGTCGCCTGCTCCCAGTACGCGTCGGCCTGCTGGGTCCGGGCGGCGCCCATCGCCCCGGCGATCTCCGCGGACGCGGCGGCGCGCGCCGCGGGGTCGCTCACCTGGGTAAGGTACCGGGAAGCGCTCAGCGGCGAGTACTGCGCCAGCATTTGGACCTGCGCGACATCGCGGCGCCCGCGCGCCACTGCCGACAGCGCGGGAGGCGTACGCGCCGGCGCTTGCGATGAAGTGGTCGGCGCGGCCGAGAAGCTGGTGCTGGTACTGGTGAAGTGCCGGTCCGAATTCTCGAACGGTGCCAATCCGGGATGTGCGCTGACCACGCTGTCGGCCCACCCGGGATCAACTTTGCGGATGTACGGCAGGAGCGGCAGGAGCAGGTAAGCCCGGGCGTCGTTGATCTCCGTCGTCTCCGTTGTGGAAGTCATACGCGAACGCACCTGCGGCAGCGAGTCCGCGCGCAGGCCGTCGATGGCAGCGACCGCGAGGTGGAGGGCCTCGGCCCCCATTGCGCTCGACGAGAGCCAGTCGCCGGACCTGAGCAGGGCCGCGAACGCAGCGGTTTCCGCGTAGTCGGGGGAACGCCCGCGGAACGTGGCGATCAACGCGGCGAACAACGCTTCTCCGGCAGCGGGATCCTCGCTCCGCAACGCGACAAGGATGCCGCTGAAGGCTGCATACGGGTACATGTCGTTGGCGCCGATGTGCGCCGCCACCTCCCGCAAGCGGTCGAGGCCACGGGCATGCTTCCTGGCCCAGTAACCCTGGAAAACCTCGCGGACGGGGGCGAGGCTGAAGACCATGTTCCGGAGTGGAGGCGGTTCCATGCGCTCGAGCAGGCTGAGAGCGAATTCCGGATCCAGGGTGGCCAACGGCCGGATGGCCATCCCTTCCAGAAAAGCGCGGCGTTCCACCGGCACCTCCGGCGCCAGGGCAAACAACTCCTCGGCCCAGGGACGGACCAGCGCCGGCTGCACCTGCTGCGCCAGGCCAATCGCATCGACGATGAACTGGGCGCGATCCGTCGGCGGCAGCTCGCGTGCCATCACATGCGCCTGCTGCAGCAGCGACTCCGCGGTGGGCTTGGTGACGTCGACGCTCTCCGGTGCGGGAGCCGCCGGGGGAGCGGGCTTGGCGGGCGCAGGAATCTGTGGCGGCGCCGTTACGGTGAAAGCGAGGAAGAGCAGAAGGACTGAAACCATACTCCCCCTAGTTACGAGGAAGGGCCTCCACCTGGGCAGCATGAAGTGTACGCCAAACGGACGCAGGGCAGGCGAAGAGCGCGCGATCCTGGAACTTGGGAGTACAATGCGCGGCTCATCCCACCCAGGAGGAACCGCTCTCATGCGCGCGCGTCTTGCGTTGTGTCTCGTGCTGCTCGCCGTTGCGTCCACCCTTAGCTTCGCCCGGGAGGAGACGCCGGCGGCGGCGGTCCCGACGCCGTCGGAGTTTCTCGGCTTCACCGTGGGGGCGGACAAGCAACTGGCCGACTATCACCAGATTGTCCGCTACTTCACCGAACTGGCGGCGAAGTCGCCGCGGGTGCAGATAGCGCCGCTGGGGCAGACGACGCTGGGGAATCCCTTCGTCATGGCCGTGATCTCCAGCGAGCAGAACCTGAAGAACCAGGGGCGCTACCAGGAGATCGCGCGCAAACTGGCCGACCCGCGCGGGCTGACGCGGGAGCAGGTGGAGGCGCTGGTGCGCGAGGGCAAGGCCATCGTGCTCATCACCTGCAACATCCACTCCTCGGAGATCGGTTCCAGCCAGATGGCGATGGAGTGGGCGTACCAGCTGGCGACGTCGAACGATGCGGAGATCGTGAAGCGCCTCGACAACGTCATCCTGCTGCTGGTGCCCTCGCTCAATCCCGACGGGCAGATCATGGAGACGGAGTGGTACCGCAAGTACCTGGGGACGAAGTGGGAGGGCGGGCGGCTGCCCTACCTGTATCACCACTACATCGGGCACGACAACAATCGCGACTGGTACATGCTGACGCAGAAAGAGACGCAGGAGATGAACCGGGCGGTGATGGCGTGGCATCCGCAGGTGTGGCTCGACGAGCACCAGATGGGCACGAACGGGCCGCGCATCTTCACCCCGCCGTATGCCGATCCGGTGGCCAAGAGCCTGAACCCGATGATCTTCCGCGCGGTGAACCTGATCGGGACCAACATGGCGTTTCGCCTGGAAGAGCAGCACAAGTCGGGGGTGATTTACGGGTACGAGTTCGACGCCTACTGGCCCGGAGGCACGCGCAACACCGCGTGGTGGAAGAACATCTTTGGACTACTCACTGAGGTAGCTTCCGCCAACCTGGCCTCGCCGCTGGAAGTTTCGGCCACCGAGCTGAGCGGCGGCCGCAAAGGGCTGGTCGAGTACGGGAAGCAGATCAACTATCCGAACCCGTGGCCGGGCGGAGTGTGGCGGCTGCGCGACATCATGGACTACGAGCAGACTATCTCCAACGCGCTGCTGGAGACGGTGAGCGAGCGGCGCGCCGACTATCTGCGCGATGCCTCCAGCCTGGCGCAAAGCGCGATCGCGCAAGGCAAGCCGGGAGAGTACTGGCGCATCGGCAGCGAGCAGCACGATCCGGTGGTGGCGGCGCGGCTGGCCCACCTGATGCGGCAACACGGCGTGGAGGTGCTGGCCGACGACAAGAAAGACTTCCTGATTCCGACGGCGCAACCCTATGGCGGCTTTGTGGCCGAGATGTTCAGCGTGCAGCGCTATCCGGAGGTGCGGCTGATGCAGGGCTCGGACATCATGCCGCCGTACGACGTGGCGGCGTGGTCGCTGCCGCTGATGATGGGGGTGACGGTGGAGAAGGTGACGCTGGCGGCGGAGGCGCAGCGCGGGCTGCGCGCCGCTACCGACAACGATTGGCCGGAGGGCCGCCTCAACAGCCCGCAGGCGGCGGTGTTCGCGCTCTCGCCGGCGTACAACGACGCGACCAAGCTGGTGAACGACCTGCTGAAGCGCGGCGGGGCGGTGAGCGTGGCGCGGCAGGGGTTCAGCGCCGAAGGTGCCGACTTCGCGCCGGGCACGTTGCTCATCGAGCGCCACGAGGCGCTGGCGCAACTGGCGGCGCAGTATCACCTGGAGCTGCGCGGGCTGCGGCAGCGGCCGGCGGTGGCGGCGTCACGCCTCAAGCCGGTGCGCGTGGGTCTCTACAAGCCGTTCGTCGCCTCCACCGACGAAGGCTGGACGCGCTGGCTGCTGGAGCAGTACGGCTTCGACGTCAAGACGCTCGACAATGCCGCGGTGCGCGCCGGGAAGCTCAACGAGAAGTTCGACGCCATCGTGCTGCCGCAGGCGAATCCCGGGGTCATCCTCAACGGCCGCGCCGGAGGCGGGGAGGAAGGTACGGCGCGCGAGAGCGAGCCGTTTCCGCCCGAGTATTCCGGCGGAGTGGGGCGCGAAGGGGTGCAGGCGCTGCGCCAGTTTGCGGAGCAGGGCGGGACGATTGTCGCGCTCTCCACCGCGGGCGAGTTCGTGGCCGAGCAGTTCAGCCTCCCGGTGCGCAATGTGCTGGCGCGGCTGCGCCCCGCCGACTTCAACTGTCCCGGCTCGATCCTGCGCATCCACTTCGATCCCAATGATCCCGTGGCCTATGGGATGCCGGAGGAGGCGGGAGGATTTCTGGAAGAAGCGCTGGCGTGGCAGACGTCGGTGCCCGGCCCGGAGGTGCGGCGCAGCGTGATCGGGTGGTATCCGGACGAGGCGCAGGACGTGCTGCTCTCCGGGTGGATTCGCGGCGCCGAGAAGCTGCAGCGCAAGGCGGCGGCGGTGTCGTTCCAGACCGGCAAAGGCAAGCTGGTGCTGCTGGGATTCCGCGTGCAACATCGCGGCCAGACTGAAGGTACCTACAAGCTGTTGTTCAACGCGCTGCGCTGGGCCACGTTCGAAGATAGTTTCTAGTTTCTCGTTTCTAGTTTCTAGTGAGAAGAGTGCCGTGCTGGAGCAGTTCTCAGTTCGCAGTTCTCAGTTCCCAGTAGCGCGGGGCCGACTCTATCTGAGAACTGGGAACTGAGAACTGAAAGCTCCTACGGGGTGACGATGTCGCCGAAGGCGGCCACGAAACGCTCCAGCGGCAGGGTGAAGACGCCGTCGGGGTTGGGATGGTTGGCCCAGGGGTTGCGCAGCTTCACGCTGCGGCCGGCGGCGTCGTAGTCCAGCACGGTGTAGCAGTGATTGTGGACGTACCACGGCTGGTCGTCCTCGGGAATGGGTTTGGCGGCGGCGCTCAGGCGGTAGTAGGCGCTGCTGCTGGTGCAGGCGGCGACCGGGAGATGGTGCTGCGCGGCGTCGGCCAGCAGCTGGGCGGTGGGGTCGGCCTCGCCATGGGTGCGAAAGGCGTGGCTGGAGCCCTTCAGCGACTGCATCACCTTCTGCGGCAGGCCGCCCTGCGAGACCGCGCGGTAAGCGCCGAAGAGTTCGCCGTTGGTCTTCACCATCTCGCTGAGGGAGTCGAAGACGCCCTGCGTGGCCACCATGTCGAGCAGGCGGTCGCGCATGGATTCGGGGATGCCGGTGGAGCTGAGTTCCTGCTTGAGACGGGAGCGGAGGCGCACCTGGTTGATCTCGCCGTCCTGCGCCACCTGGGAGCGGATGGTGCGGTCCCAGGCCATGAGCAGGGTGTCGTTGGTTTCGAGCAACTCCTTGGCGTAGGCCCGGACGGGCGCGAACCATTCGGTCTTGTCCACCTGCTGGATCAAGGTCTGGCGCAGTACCCGCTGGGCGTAAGCGCGGAAGAGAGCGCCCACCCAGAGGGCGGAGGACATCTCGTAGCCGGTCTCGCGCAGGAACTGCAGGTCCGCGGGATAGATGTGCTCGAGGTGCTGGTCGGCGAAGGTGACGGTCAAGGTGCCGTCGGGATTGCTGCCGATCATGTCGTGCAGCAGCTTGGCATCCGACTGCGCCAGCGCCCCGATCACGGAATGGAAGTAGCAGCTTCCCAGGGTGCCCTGGCGGACGTCCTCCATGCGGATGCCGTCGCGGCCAAACAAGGGGAGGGTGGGAGTAGATTGCGCCGCGGCAGAGAGGGCGCAACCGGCAAGCAGCAAAGCGAAGAGCGTACGCATAACCGCCTTTGGCGAACGGGAGATGGGGAGAATATGTACCACAGAATGCGGCCGGCGGCGGCGGGGAAGTGGCGGCCGCCCGACCGGCGGCGAAGTGCTTGCCAGGGAAGGGTATGCTGGCTTTACTCGCGGCGGGGCGCGTGATATCTTCGCGCGCACATTCCGCCCTCCCCCAAGTACAGCAAGGGCGCGCCGGGTGCTGACCGCGCGCTCAGGAGATTGCTTTGTCCACATGCCAGCATTGCGGCGCCACCAATGCGGCCGCAGCCGAACGCTGCCAGCGGTGCCATCGTCCGCTGGAGGTGAATCCTACGGCATGGCTGGCCGCCACCGCCGGTCCCCTCGCGGGACGCAAGTTCTATGTCGAGGAAGACGGCTTGCGGGTGGGGCGCACCCCGGGCAGCAACCAGCTGGTCCTGAATGACTCGGAGATCTCGCGCGCGCACGCGCGCGTGGTGTTCGACCAGGGCAAGGTGAAGCTCATCGATTCCTCGGTGAATGGCTGCTACGTCAACGGGCAGCGGGTCACGGAAAACGAGCTGCACCCCGGCGACGTGGTGCGCTTCGGGCTGAGCGGGGCCAATACCTTCAAGGTGTTTTTCAAGGAAGAGGAGCCGGCGGCGCCGGGGCCGTCGGCGGCGGACGACGCACGCCGCGCGGCCGGCCAGAGCGCCCCCCGCCACGGCACCATCGTGGCCAGCGTCCCGGTAGAGCCGCGGCGCATACCGACCCTGATGATCGCCCCCGACGAGATGCTGGGGACGAAGCGGAAGCTGCAGCTCATCCTCGACCAGTACGCGGTGAAGGACATCGTGCTGGAAGGGGAGCGGATAGAACTGGGGCGGGAGAAGCGGGAATTCGCGGTGTACATCGACCATCCCTCGGTCTCGGTGCTGCAGGCGGAGATCGTGGTCATGCCGGAAGACCGCGCCGTGCTGCGCGACCTGCAGTCGCTGAACGGCACCTTCGTCAACGGCGAACGCATCACCGAGAAGGTGCTGGACGACGGCGACCTGATCCAGCTGGGGGCGTGCGAGTCGCACCTGCTGATGTACCGGGAGTCGCGGGGACGGGCCATCACGCTCCGCGAAGAGGAGCTCAAGAAGGCGGTCACGAAGGTGGGGCGGGACCCGCACGCCGACATCCACTTCGAACACCCCACGGTGTCGTCGCGGCACGCCGAGATCCTGCGCGTCGGGGACGGCTTCGAGCTGGTGGACAAGGGGTCGACCAACGGCACCTACATCAACGGGCAGCGCATCACGCGGCAAAAGCTGCAAGCGCACGACCGCATCACCCTGGGGGCGGTGCAGCTGGTGTTCGACGGCTCGCACCTGGAGCAGAGCAACGACGGCAGCCGCATCAAGATGATCGCGCGCAGCCTGAAGGTGGAGGTCCAGGACCGCAACACCGGCAAGACGCTCAAGCTGCTCGACGACGTTTCCCTGGCCATCGATCCGTGCGAGTTCGTGGGGCTGCTGGGACCCTCGGGCGCGGGCAAGTCCACGCTGATGGACGCGCTCAACGGCTCGCGCCCGGCGCAGACCGGCGGGGTGCAGCTCAACTCCCAGGACCTGTACACGCACTTCGCGGAGCTGCGGGCGCAGATCGGCTACCTGCCGCAGGAAGACATCCTGCATCGGCAGCTCACGGTGCGCGAGGGCCTGTATTACGCGGGGCGCCTGCGGTTGCCGGACGACTACACGGAAAGGGAAATCTGGCAGCGGGTGGACGAGGTGATCAAGGTGCTGGACCTGACGGAGCGGGCCGGGCAGCAGATCGCGGCGCTGAGCGGGGGACAGCGCAAGCGGGTGAGCCTGGGGATCGAGCTGCTGTCGAAGCCGGCGCTGCTGTTCGTGGATGAGCCGACGGCGGGGCAGGACCCGCGCACCGAGATGAAGATGATGCGGCTGTTCCGGGAGATCGCGAACCGCGGCTCCACCGTCATCATCAACACCCACCTGCTGGGTTCGTTCAGCCTGCTGGACAAGGTGGCGGTGCTGGTGCGGGGCAAGGTGGCGTACTTTGGCCCCAGCCAGGAGATGCTGCCGTACTTCAACGCGCAGCGGCCGCACGAAGTGTTCGACAAGCTGCAGGAAAAGCCACCGGAGGCGTGGGCACAGCAGTATCGCGAGTCGGAAATCTGCGCCGAGAACATCACCCGCCCGCTGGCGGATGAGTCGACGTCGAAGCGCCGCGCGCTGGTGGAAAGCGCTCCGGTGTCCCCCAAGCCGCGCTCGCTGATGCGCCAGTTCTCGACCCTGTTGTCGCGCCAGATGACGCTGAAGATGAAGGAGATGTCGACGCTGGCGGCGCTGGTGCTGCCGCCGGTGGTCATCGCCATCCTGATGGGCTTCATGAAACAGGGCGCCAACGAGCCCAAGTCGCTGTTCATGATGGTGATGGTTTCGCTGTGGTTCGGGTGCTCCTCCTCGGTGCGGGAAATCGTGGACGAACTGCCCATCTACAAACGGGAACGGCAGCGCGACCTCAAGATGCTGAGCTACCTGGGGGCGAAGCTCACCTGGCTGGCGGGGGTAGCGCTGGTGCAGGCGGGCCTGTTCCTCGGGGTGCTGACGGCGATGGGGGCGCTGGAAAACCACGTGCCCGAGGCCTTCCTGCTGCTGTGGCTCATGACCTTTGAGGGCGGGCTGATCGGGCTGCTGATCTCCGCCTTCTTCTCCAGCGCGGAAAAGGCGCTGTACGCGTTCCCGCTGACCATGATCCCGCAACTGCTGCTGGCGGGCATGTTGATCCCGGTGGCGCAGCTCAAGCCGTTCTATCCGGTGTGGCACGGCAGCCAGTTCGAGATCCAGGAGCTGCCCTCGCAGATGGTGCCACCGGGCATGTCGCCGGTGCTGCGCTACGGGCTCTCGCCGCTGATGGTAGGACGCTGGGGCCTGGAGGCGGTCACCGACCTGTACATCCACGACAACAAGCCGTACAGCTACCCGCTTATCAACAGCGTCGCCGTAACGCTGCATCCCGATGATCCCCTGGTGGCGCGCGCGGCTATCGCCAAGGTCAATGCCCAGCTGCGCGCCGGCGAAGGGTTCAACTCGGTGCCCCTGCCTGGCGACAGCCTGCTGGGGTACCTGGGGATCCTGGGAGGATTCGCTGCAGTGATGATCGGGGCCACGGCGCTGGCCTTGAAACTGAAAGAGGGCTGATGCCGCTCAAGGTCGAACTCGTCGGCGCACGCAACCACTGGACGTTCAACCAGCCGCGCATCCGCGTGGGTACGGACTCCAGCAGCGACGTCTCGCTGAAGGCGGAAGAGTTTCCCAGCGTGGCGCGCGACCACGTCGTGCTGCGCCTGGAAGGGCATGAAGTCACGTTCGCCTGCACCACCCCGGTGGGGGTGCAGCTGAACGGGCAGCGGGTACAGCAGGGAAGAATCAGTACCGGCGACGTGCTCAAGCTGGGCCCCGGGGGGCCGGAGCTGCGCTTCGAGTGGATTGAGCCGGTAAAGAGCATGCGCGACCAGATGCGGGAGCTGCAAGGAAAGGCGCGGGCGCAGCAGGATGTGCCGACGCTCTCCGAGGTCGAGCCGGCGGCGCCGCCGGCCGCACCGCCGCCCCGCCCGGCCGCCAGCATGCGGATGACGGAAGTGGCGGCGGGCAGCGCCCCGACCATGCTGGGCAAGCCCGACATGGCGGCGACGATGCTGGGCAAGCCGGACCTGGCGGCGACGATGGTGGGGAAGGCGCCGGCGTCAGCGCTGGATACCCCGACGATGATCGGGCGGCCGCCGACCCCAGGGGCGGAGGCCGCCGAGCGGCAGCGGGTGGCCGAGGCCGCCACAGCGCAGGTGCCGGTGCAGCGCCGCGCGGGCGGAGTGGGTGTGGGAGTGGGGCGGGCGGAGGCGCCGGAGGGCGAAGCACCGGCCGCCGCGGCTCCCGAGGCCGAAGTCACCGAAACTGGATTGTCTCCCGAGGAAGAAGCGATGATTGAGCAAAAACTGAATGCTGTTCGCAACCTGCTGGCCGCCAACCTGATTGCCGTGGTGCTGCTCCTTGGGGTCACCTTCGTCCAGAACCAGCTAATCCAGCAGAACAAGACCGCGGTGCTGGAACTGAAGGCGGAGGCGCACGACGCGGTCGGGCAGTTGATGCCGCAGCTGAACGCGCGCCTCAACAAGTTCGAGCAGCGCGTGGACGCGGTGCAGGTGCAGATCAACGGCGCGGACGGGCGCATGAAGCAGGCGGAAGACCACTTCGTGCAGCGCATCGACCGCGAGCTGCCCGCCATGATGGACAAATACCTCAACCGCAAGATGGAAGAGGCGAAGCGCCAGGGCGTGATCCCGCGCTAGTCATATGCTGCACAGGCTGCAGGCCGCCGTGGTCGCGCTGGCGCTGGTAGCCGGCATGGCGGCAGCGCGCCAGGCCGCGCCCCAGCATCCGGAAGCCGAAGAGGTAGTGGCGCCGGTGGCGGTCGAGTTGGACGAGGTGACCGTCGGCGACGTCAGCAGCGACCGGGTGCAGCTCAACGTGGCGCTCCATCTCACCGCCAAGAAAGACCTCACCATCCGCAGCATCGCCTTTGCCGGACTGCGCGCCAACGGGCTGCCGCTCTACGTCGCGCCCTTCAAGGACGAGCTGGCGCTGAAGAAGGACAAACCCCTCTCCCTGCCCAGGCCGCTCATGCTCAACGTGTATTACCGCGACCTGGAGTCGTTACAGCCGCTGGCCAAGATGCTGGAAGACGAACGCGCGCACGTCGCCGGCACCGCGCTGGTGGAAGTGAGCGTCGGCGGGCTGGCACGGCTGGTGGTGGGGAGCCGCGCGCGCGTCCCCGTGGCCTTCCAGCAGGACGTGCCGGTGAGGGTGCCGGGGGGAAGCTTCGGGCATCGCGCCGCGGTGATGGTGGTACGCGGGGCCGATGCCACCTTGCAGCGGGTGCAGGTCGGGGTGGAGAGCGGGGCGCGCATGTTCTCCGAGTGGCGGCGCGAGTTGTGGGAGCAGTATGCGCCCGCAGTGGTGCTGGTGCAGGCGCGCTACACGCTGCGCAACAAAGCCGGGGAGGTGGCGCAGGAGTTCACCGCCGCCGGCCTGCGCATCGGCACCAGCGTCGTGGTGCCCAAGGAAGCGCTGGCGCCGTGGAAGTTCGACCCGGAAATCACCGCCAGCATGAAGCAGGAGGGCTACAAGGTCCGCGACTTCGACCTGTGGATCTGGCCGGAAGACGCGACCCTCCACCCCGGCGAGCCCGCGCCGGGGACCGCAGCGGAGGCCGCGGTGCCGCCCTGGAAGCTGAGCGCGAAGCAGTTGCGTCCCGCGGCCACACCCGAGGATGACGAGGAAGCGGTGTTTGTCCCGGTTACCAAGGGCCGGCCGACGAAGGTCTCGGTGCATCGGCGCGAGAGCGCGGCGAACGTGGCGGTGGTGGAAGTCAGCGATCCGGCCGCGCAGCCGCTGGCGCCCAAGCTGGAGCCGGCGGCGCAGACGAATGAGTGGGCGTCGGTGGCGGTGTTCCGCTTTCCGGAGGGGGCGGCGGCCAAGACGGCGCACCCCGACCTGGTATTCGTCGCCGTGCAGCGTGACGGCGACCGCTTGCGGCTGCAATCGCCGGTGGATTCCAGCGCCCTGGGTTCGCCGCTCATCGCGCCGGAAGGCGTGATCGGGATGGTGCAGAGCGAAAACCAGGGACTCCCGCTCGCCGGTTTCGCCAAGCTGCTCAAGCTGCCCGCGCCCCCGAGCGACGCGGGGCAGCGGTAATCGGGGCCGATTACCACGCGTCTATTGCAGGAAGGCCGGCGGTAGGGGAGAATAGCCGGCATAGGTGGGGAGGGGAATATGTGGGGGAAGTGTGTGCGGTGGGGAATCTCTGCTGGTTTGCTGGTCGCACTCGCCGGCGCCGCCGGCGCGCAAACCGCGCTGAACAGTGGCAACGCCAGCCCAACGAACTCCTGGGGCGTCACCGCGAACGCGTCATCGTGGAACTTGATCCCGAGCACCACTGTGACCACCGGCACCACGCCGGTACCGGGGGAAGTGATCTGTCCCGGCCAGGACATCAGCGGCGGGACGTGCACGTCGAACAACTACCTGTTCCTGTACCAGATCCCGAACGGCGCCAACAATTCGACGATCACCTTCAACAACCTGCCGAATTTCACCTTCACGCCGGGCGCAACCGTCGGCATCATGCAATGCAATGCCGGCAACACGGTCCCGCTCTGCAACAATCTGAGCGCTGGGGCCCTGGATGGGCTGGGGCTGACGGCGAGCGGCGGGCCGGGCAGCCTCACGGTGCGCGTGCCGACGTTCCCAGGCGGCGCCTGCGCCACCGCGTCGTCGTGCCTGGTCCTGTTTGTCCGGGAGAGCGGCGTGACCGGTTTCACCGCGGCCAAGATTCCGGGGGCCAACATTGCGCAGCCGCCCATCCCGACCAACCCGACGCTGGTCTATCTGCCGCACGTGCCGTACGGCGGCGGATACCGCACCAAGATCACGCTGGTGAATTTCTCCCTCGGCAGCGCCAGCGGGGTGGTGAACTTCATCAGCCAGGGAGGGCAGCTGGTCACCACCCAGAACTGGGGACCGGTGGCGAGCGGCGGGACGGTGCGGATCGACACCGCCACGGTCTTTCCCAACAGCACGTTTGGACCGCTGCAGGTGCTGTGGGCGGTGGTTGGGGCGCCGGACCGCGTCGGCGTCAACCTGTTCTACGAATACAACCCCAGCTCCGGCGGGCCGGCGTACAACATCATCAACAGCGTCGGGTTCAACGACGCCGCGCTGCAGACCGACTTTACCGTGCCCTTCGAGCAGGAGCCGCAGCCGCAGGGCGCGGCGGCCGGGAAGACGGTGGGCATGGCCATCAGCAATCCCGGCAGCAGCACGGCGTCGGTCACGGTGAAGCTGGTGGATAACAGCGGCACCATCCTGGGCACCGACACCGTCCTGGTGGCGGCCTACGGGCAGGTTGCCTTTGCGCTGCCCGACGCGTCACGTCTCCCCAACATTACGGCGCATCTGCCGGCCGGCAACTTTGTCGGGACGCTCGCGATCAGCTCCCTGAGCGGTGTCGCCGTCATCGCCTTGCAGCAGGACTACGGCCCGTTTTCAGCCACCCCGACGATGCCGTACCGGGTGCGCTAGGCGAGTGTCGGCCGCTAGAACCGCAGCACGAAGCCGCCGGTGAGGAAGACGTTGTGCTGGCGGCCAGTGGCGGTGAGCCCGAACCTGGCCAGGCCGGAGTAGAAGTCGCGCACCTCGGCGCGGAAGCCGATGACCGGGAGGACGTTGAAGTCAACCCCGCCGCCGAAGTCCACGGTGCCGGTGTTGGCGCTGGTGGAGCCGGTGGTGGTGGACTGGTGAAAGTGGCCCAGCCCGGCGCCGAGCACGAGGTAAGGCGCCATCCCGCCGGCGGCGACCTTCAGCTTCAGTCCGGGGGTGAGGAAGAACGACGAGAAGCCCCGCGGACACGAGGCCCCCACCAGCGTAATGCAGGCGATTCCCACCCCATGGTTGAAGGAGCCCGCCAGCGGCAGCTCGCCGTAAAGCCCGACGCGGGGAGCGTGGAAGAGCCGGTGCGCGTAACTGAGCTCCAGCGCGAACGAGGGATCGACGCTGAAGTTGCCGGTGTTGACGAAGTCGCCGCCCAGCGTGCCCGCCAGCTCGTGCTTCTGTGCCTGCGCGGTGAGAGTGGAGAGAAGGATGGCGGCCAGCACTACGGCCCGAACGGTGCGCACAAGACTCCTGGATCTCGGCATAGGTGGTTGGATGCGAGTTTTCAGGTCGAGGTCTGCAAAATATTGCCCGCAGCGGGCGCGGGTCGAGGATCGCGCCGCTGACGAGGAACCCGTGGGGCAAGGATCCTTCGCCTGCACGGCGGCATCCGCCGCCGCTCCGCTCAGGATGACAACCTCGCGCCGGTCAGATTCTCGCCGTGTGTCCCGCCACTGCCGCGACCCGCGGCTTCCTGCCGATGCGGACGATGGTATGGCCTTCGGCGCGCAGCTTGGCGGCCTGGGCCGCCACGCCGCCGGGAAACTTGGGGTTGAGCGCGCCATCGTCGGCGACCACGCGCCAGTAGGGCGTGACGCGCAGCGCCCCCTGCCGCGCCTCCTCCGCCGCAGCTTCCGCCGCGATGCGGATGAAGATGCCGGTGGTGAGCGGGCAGGTGACGTCGGCCTTGTGCTCGCGGGCCAGGGCTTCGCGGATCTGGGTTGGGGTGATGAGTTGGCCGCGGCGGGCGCGGCGGATGAGGGCGTCCACGTCGAGCGGCCGCGGGATCAGCATGGTGCCCGTGCCGAAGCGCGCCTGCATCTTCGGCGGCACCTTCACGACCTTCGATTCCTGTCTCTTGTTCAGTTTTTCGCGCCAGGGAACGCGTGAGGTAAACGGCATAAACAACTCCTGTGGTCGGGAATATAGCACCGGCGGGTGACGAGAGGCGGTGACGTGGGCGATGTAATCGGGGCACGGCTTCAGCCGTGCCGTTAAGAGTCGTTTCTAAATTGTCATCCTGAGCGAGGCCGAAGGAGCGGGAGCGACGGAGGCCGAGTCGAAGGATCCCTACTCGCTCCACGGAACGACGCTGCGGTTCGGCTTTCTAACGGCGGCGCGTGAGCTTTCTCGGAACGAGCCCACTTCCACCACAAAGAACTGCCCCCGTCCTGAGCGCAGCGAAGGACCTGCTCCGTGGCCGCCGCTCAGGACGAGGACGCGTTTCTAGTTTGAAATTGTGGTCGTTGAGAAGACTTCCTGCGCGAGCGGCAGGGGTACGTGCACGCGGCGGCAGGGGTGCCATAGGGATCCTTCGACTCGCGCGCGCGGTGCTCGCGCTCGCTCAGGATGACACATCAGAAAGGCACGGCGTAACGGCACGGCTGAAGCCGTGCCCCGATACGATTCCTGTCCCGGAGGCAGGGTATGCGCGCGCGGCGGCAGGGGTGCAATAGGGATCCTTCGACTCGCGCGCGCGGTGCTCGCGCTCGCTCAGGATGACACATCAAGAAAGGCGCGGCGTAACGGCACGGCTGAAGCCGTGCGCCGATACGCCTCGAAACGTGAAACCGGCTCTCACATGCCGTCGTAATGCGGGCCGCCGCCTTCGGGGGGCGGCATCCTTCGCGCGCGCAGGATGACCCGCTGCGGGGTTCAGACGCCGCGAAAAGCACTCACCTTACTTGTACCACCCCGGAATTGATACCATCTCGAAGCTAAAAAACATGGCCCTTCCTTGGCAGCTCGGAGTCCTTTCGTCCTACGCCCCGCAGGCGGCGTTTCTGCTGGTGGCGGGGACGAGCGTGTGGCTGTTTTTCAGAACGGTAAATCGGCGGCTGTTCTCGCTGTTCCCCAAGCCGTGGGCGCTGCCGCCGGGTCCGCTGGGCCAACGGCTGTGGCGGGTGTTCGTGGAAGTCCTGCTGCAGTGGCGGGTGGTGCGCGACCGGCCCATTGCAGGGATTCTGCACGCGGTGGTGCTGTGGGGTTTCCTGGCGTTTGGCTGGGTCAGCATGGAGCACATGTGGCTGGGCCTGCGCGGGCTGGAACACGCCCGCGGTGAGCCGAGCTGGTACGGGGCCTTTGTGGCGATGTGGGCGGTGGCGGTGCTGGCGGCCATCGTGGGGCTCGCGTTCCGGCGGTTCGTGCTGCGGCCCAAGGCGCTGGGAACGCTGTCGGCGACCTCAGGGATCGTGGCGGCGCTGATTGCGGCGCTGATGGTGACCTATCTGCTGGGGTGGCGGATGCTCGCGGCGGGCAGCGCGGCCTGGAAAATCAACTGGTGGGCGCACACGCTGGCGTTCTTTGGGTTGCTGGTGGTGATTCCGCAGTCGAAGCACCTGCACCTGGTGCTGTCTCCGTTTACCGTCTTTTTCCGTTCCGACACCACCAGCGCGACGCGCGCGCTGCGGGAGAACGACGACGCCGACCTGGGGATGGTGAACTTCCGCGACCTGGGCTGGAAAGACGTGCTGGACGTCAACACCTGCGTAGAGTGCGGGCGGTGCACCGACTTCTGTCCGGCCAACCTCACCGGCGGAACGCTCAGCCCCAAGGAGATCATCCTCGACCTGCAACGCGGACTGCTGCGCGGCGGCGAGCGCATTGCCGGAAGCGCGGAGGAGAAGAGCGCGGGCGCGGCGTGGATCGCAGAAGATGATTTGTTCCAGTGCCTGTCGTGCGGCGCCTGCGAGCAGGTGTGCCCGGTGGGGATCGAGCACGTGGGAAGAAAAATCCTCGACCTGCGGCGCGGGCTGGTGAGCGAAGGGCGGGTGGCCAACGACAAGGTGGTGCAGCTGTTCACGACCATGGAGCGCGCGCCGCACAACCCGTGGGGAATCGGGCAGGACACGCGGCAGAAATTCGTGGAGGGGAAACAGTTTCCCGTTTTCGACGGCACGCAGACGTGGCTGTTCTGGCTGGGATGCGGCCTGAGCTTCGATGCGCACGGGCAGAAGGTGGCGCTGGCCATGAAGCAGATTCTGGAGGCGGCGGGCGTTTCCTGGGGCGTGCTGGCGCGCGAGTCGTGCTGCGGTGAGCCGGCGCGGCGCGGCGGGAACGAATACCTCTACCTGCAACTGGCGGAGCAGCTGACGGCAACGCTGCAGGCGAGCGGGGCCAAGAACATCGTGTCGTGCTGTCCGCACTGCACGACGACGCTCGACCAGGACTACCGGCAGATGGGGTCGTACGCGGCGCTGGGCATCCGGGTGGTGCACCACACCGAACTGATTGCGGAGCTGCTGCCGAAACTGCCGCTGGCGCCGGCGGCGGAGGCGGCCACGTATCACGATCCGTGTTACCTGGCGCGGCAGCGCGGCGTGACGCAGGCGCCACGGGAGATTCTGCGCGGTTGCGACGTGACGCTGACGGAGACGCGCCAGCACGGGAAGAACACGTTTTGCTGCGGGGCCGGAGGGGGGCAGCTTTTCATCACCGATGACCGGCGCGAGCCGGCGCGAGAACGCGTGAACCAGCGGCGCTTCGCGCAACTGGCGGAAACCAAGGCGTCCACCATCGTGGTGGCCTGCCCGTACTGCCCCATCATGCTGCAGGACGCGGCCAGCCATGCGCAGCGCGATGACATCACGATCCGTGACGTGGCGGAGATGGTGGCCACGCGCTTGCGCAAGGAATAGCCTCCCCACCTGCCTACCCGGCCCGCACCCCCTGAAAACCCCGGTTCCCGCGCGGCACGGGAGGTGTATAGTGCGCGGCATCCTATTGCTCGCGAGGAGGCTCCCATGCGGCGCACGCGATTCATGAGCCTGTTCTTTCTGGTCTTAGCGGCGGCATTTTTCTGTTTGCCGTACTTCCGGCAGGCCTTTGAGCTGCCGCTGGCGGAAATGCTCCTCCGCCGCGGCACGCGCTTTGGCGAGATCGACCGTGCTGACTTCGAGCGTTGGACGCGCGAGGCCGAAGCCGCGAAGGACCCGGCCGCACTCGCTTTCGTTGCCCTGCACCATCCCGACGACGGCGAACGCTCGCGGCTGGCGGCGGCGGCAACGGCCGCCGACCCGCGCTACACCTGGGTTTACTTCTCGGTGGCCTCGCGCCTGGCGGGCAATGCCCCGCAGCGCCTGGAACTGGCGCGCAAGATCCAGGCCTGGGAACCGCAGAACGCGCTTGGCTACCTGATGGAAGGTGAGTACCGGCACGAGACAGCGGGCAAGGTGAGCTGGAACATCCTCGACGAGCGCGCCAAGCAGACGGAGTGGCGCGCCGCCATGGAAAAGGCCTTTGCCGCGCCCCGCTACTACACCTACATGCCGGAGCGCTTTGAGGTGGAGCGCAGGTTCCTGCGGCAGCATGGCGCCGCCCGGCCCATCCGCATTTTGCTGATGGTGGCGTCGTATCCCATTCCCAGCCTGCTCAACGTGCGCCAGTACGGCAGCCTGCTGGTAGCGAAGCTGGGCAAAGATGCGGAAACCGCAAACCACCTGCCGGAAGCGATGGGCTACTACTGGACGGCAGCGCACTTCGGGGAACGCATGAACCTGGCCACGGGGTCGCTGATCGAAGAGCTGATTGGGACCGCGCTGCAGACCGAAGCCTACAAGGCGCTGGCGCCGGTCCTGCGCAAGCAGGGAGAGAATGACGCCGCCGTCACCGTGGAATATGCCGCTGCCGCCGTGCGTCTCCGCGCCGAGCGCGTCCGCGGCCATGACATCTTCACCCAGACCGCCAACTACGCCTGGGGCTCCTTCCTGTTCTTCCTGACCGGAGGCCTGGTGCTGATCTTCGGCGCCCTCACCCTCGCCGCCGTCGTGTATGTCAACGCCAAGCGCTGGGTGCGGCCGCAACACAAGGGGCGGCTGTATGGGTTCCTTACTACCGCCGAAAACTACGTGCCCATCCTGCTGTTCGCCGCCTGCGCCGGGCTCTACCTCATGTACTACCCGTACGCGGTGAACTTCACTTACTACATGACGGCCAGCGGGGACATGCGCGACTTCGAGTCCTTGTTCCGGAACGTGATGCCGCTGCCGGAAATCATCATCAGCGGGCAGTTGCCGATCGGGAATCCGCTGCTGCCGTATGGGTGGTATGCGCTGGGGGGAATCGCGCTGGTGGCGATCCTGGGCTGGGCAATGCGCGGGAAGGCGAGTGCGAATTCCGCGGCGCCGGCCCGAAAGAAGGCGTAGTCGCCGGAAGCTAGCCGGCAGCTACTTCTTTGGCGCCGGAGGTATGCCGAGGTCGCGGCAGATATTGCGGACCGTGTGATTGTTTATCTCGCGGTGCCGGGGAACAGCAGACACTTTGTTGCGTTCGCGATTGCAGTAGATCGAGTGGTTGGCGCCTTCTCGAAACAGCGTGCAGGCGTGCGCCTGCAGATGCCGGAGAAGGTCGGTGCGTTTCAAGTTGGTTCACGCCACCGAGACGACGATTTTTTCCCGAATGGCCTGGTGATTCCCGGGCTGTTCATGCAGCAGGTCCCGACGCGCCTGCAAAACAAGCTGAATGGCTTCCCGCAAGTTTGCGCGCGCTTCCTCCAGCGTCCCTCCTTGCGTGTTGGCGCCGGGCAGTTCCTCTACGTAGGCGCAGTAGCCCCCGCCTTCCGACCGAGGGACCTGTTCAAAAACCGCGGTGTATTCCACTTCCATAGCGCAATGCTACACCAGCGACGCTTTCGCTTTCTTCACTTCCTCGATCAGTGGCGGCACGATGTCGAAGAGATTGCCGACGACGGCGTAGTCGGCGATTTCGAAGATGGGCGCTTCCGCATCTTTGTTCACCGCGATGATGGTGCGCGAGCCCTTCATGCCGACAGTGTGCTGGATGGCGCCGCTGATGCCCAGCGCCAGGTAAAGCTTGGGCGCGACGGTCTGGCCGGAGGAGCCGATCTGCCGGTCCATGGGGAGCCAGCCGGAGTCGCAGATGGGGCGGGAGGCCGCCAGTTCGCCGCCCAGCTCCTTGGCCAGCTGCTCGGCGAGCGCCAGGTTCTTCTGCTCCCTGATGCCGCGGCCGACCGCTACGATGATCTGCGCCTGCGTCAGGTCCACCGCCTGCTTGGCTCCCTGGAACAGCTCTTCCGGCTGGTTGCGCACCACGCCGGCGGGAATTTCGACGGGCACGGTTTCCACCGGCGCCGGGGAGGCGCTGGTCTCCGCCTGGTCGCCGCGGAAGGCGCCGGCCTGGAAAGTGGCGAACCACGGGCCCGCGCCGGTGAACGCGACGTCGGCGGCGAACTTGCCCTGGAACATGGAGCGCGTAAACAGCAGCCGCCCGCCTTCGTGGCGGTAGCCGGTGCAGTCGCTGATGAGCGTGGAATTGAGCTGGGTGGCGAGCTTGGGCGCGAAATCGCGCACCTGGTAGGTGTGCGGCATCAGGACCAGGCGGGGCTGGCGCTGCTCGATGACCTGCTTGAGTGCGTGGGCGAAGGCGTCGGGCGTGTAGGACGCAAGGTGCGGCGACTCGAGGGCGTAGACCTTGGCCAGTTTTTTGGCCGCGACTTCACCCGCGATGGCCCCGACGCCGCTGCCCACCACCGCGGCTTCCAGCGTCCAGCCGGTGGCGGCGGCGATTTTCTGCGCCCCAGTCACGGTCTCCCAGGAAGCGCGGTTCAGCTTGCCTTCGCGCTGCTCGACGACCACGAGAATTGTGTCGGCCAAGTTCGTCCTCCGTCCCCGGTCAGATGACGCGCACTTCGTTCTTGAGTTTCTCCACCAGCTGCTTCGCGATTTCCGCCGGCGACCCCTCCAGCACCTGGGTGTGCTTGGTTTTCTGCGGCACGTACAGGCGCTCGATCTTCTGCCCATTGGGAGCCAGCGCCGCCTGCACTTCCGCCAGCGCTACCTTGCGCAGCGGCTTGTTCTTCGCCTGCTTGATGCCGATGAGGGTCGCGTAGCGCAGCTTGTTGATGCCCGATTGAATGGTGAGGACCGCGGGCAGAGGCAGGTTGACGAACTGGAAGTAGCCGGCTTCGAGTTCGCGCTTCACGCGGATGCCGCTTTCCTGCTTCTCAATCTGCATGATGATGGTGGCATGCGGCCAGCCCAGCAACTCGGCCAGGATGACGCCGGTCTGGGCGTAGCCGTAGTCGTCGGATTGCAGCCCGGTGAAGATGAGGTCGAACTGCTCGCCCGCAATGGCGGCGGCGAAGGCGCGCGCGGTGTTGTAGGGGTCGAAGCCGACGAAGCTCGCGTCCTCGAGATGGATGGCGCGGTCGGCGCCCTTGGCCAGCGCCTCGCGCAGCACCTGCTGCGCCCGCGCCGGACCCGCGGTGATGGCGACCACCTCGCCGCCGTGCTTCTCCTTCTGCCGCAGCGCTTCCTCCAGCGCGTAGGCATCCGGCTCGTTCACTTCGTACGACACGTCATCCCGGATCCAGGCGCCGCCGGCATCCAGCTTGAGGGGCGCGTCCTTCTGCGGGACCTGCTTCATGCACACCAGGATCTTCATCGTTGTCTCTCGACTCCCGCGGCGTAGCGGCTACGCGGCACGTCGCCGACGCCAAAACCGGCAAGTATAAATGACCTGCAACCCCGCGCCGTCATGCTCCACGCTGCCGTGCGGGGCGCGAGGTGCGCCGCGTCACGCCAGGATGTGACGCGGGATGAGAAAGGGAGAAGGGACGCATGGCCCGGAGCGGCGCGTCCAGGGGAAGCGGTCCCCGGGGGGCTAATCGAGGAAGGCGACCGACTGCACGCCGGAAACATCGAAGCGTTTGCGGCAGCGCAGGTTCTTGCACATCACCAAGTCGTCGCGCCGCACCATGTAGGAACGAGCCTTGGCGAACTTGGCGCGGTCGCGCTCGTCGGCGCGCGGCGGGAGCTGCGCTTTCTTGGTGCGCACCAGCCAGCCCAGCTCGTAATCGCCGGGCTGGCGGCAGTGCGGGCAGGTGAGCTGCGCCGGCTTTTTCTCTTCGCGTTCGGTGTAGAAATCTCTTTCGTCGATGGCCACACCGGGAATTATTGCATAATCACGGCTGCCGCCATGGCTCGCAGGAAGAAACCCAAGCCGTTTCGCGCCGTGACTGCGGTGAAAGCCGCGGCGCGCGAACACGTCGGCAGCCCCCCGCCGGTGCGCGTCGAGCCGGGCTCGCCCAAGCGCGGCAAGCAGGAAAAACACAAACCCACCCTGGGCCGCCTGCTCGCCGAGGAGTAGGAACCTCCCATCAAGGACCCCGGCGACTGCGCCGCGATGGCGGTGGCAAGGTAGGGATCCTTCGACTCGGCCTCAGTCGCCCGCTTCGCCGGCTCCTTCGGCCTCGCTCAGGATGACGTAATTGGGACTCGGCCAACGGCACGGCTGAAGCCGTGCCCTGATACGGGCATGGCGAGCGCCAGTAGCCGCCCGGTATTCAAGGCCGCGGGGCGGCGTTGGCCTCGTTCCACTCCTGCTCGCCGCGCTGCAGCATCGCCGCAACGTCGTCGGCGAGGATGAAGCGCTGCTTCACCAGGGCTGTGATGGCGGCGCGATACTTCTGCAGGTAGTCGTCTTTTCCGGCATAGCGCTCGGCGAGCGAGGGCCGGGGATCGCCGCGCTGCCGGCGCTCAGCGGCGGTCTTGGCGAACGGGATGTACGACCCGAGGAAGCTGGCGCGCAGGGTGGAGGCGCCGATCTCCGGCCGGCGCAGGTTCCAGCCGGTGTAGGTGGCCAGCGGCACCGCCAACTCCGGCAGGGTGACGCCGCCGCGGTCGTTGCCGTCCGCGTCCGCCTGCGGCACGAAGACCGGGAAGGGCGCACCCACCGCCGGCGGCTCTTTGGTCACAATGCCCGTCGTCTTGAACTCCGCGCCGAAGTCGAGGTGATACGCGGCCTGTTGCTCGTGCGGCAGGTTGACGCCGGGAATCTTCGGAAAGGCGCTGCTCCACCGGGCGAGCGGCACCAGCGTGCCATCGCGCAGGCGAGGATAGACGCTCGCCGGCGGCGCGACACCGCGCGCCACCCAGGCATCGAGGTTGGTGAGGGCGGCGCGCCAGAACCAGCGCACCGGGTTGGGATTATTGCGCTGCTGGCCCTCGGTCTGCGCCGGCGGAAACGGCCCGCTGGCGTGCTGCAGGCCGGCGTACATGTAGATGCGGACGCTGGGCGAGGGCGCGAGGTCGCGGCGGCCGTCGGGTGAGGTGTGGATGAGCGACGCGGCGCGCCCCCAGTATTCGTAGCTGGTGTTGGTCAGAAAGATTTTCGGCAGCGTTTGCGAGCGCTCCGCCTTCACCAGCAGGCCATCGCGCTCGCCGGTCACCGGATCGCGCTCGACCGTGTCGGTGAACGGGAAAAGATCGGTGGGATAGAAAAGTGCGTTCAGCGGCTGGGCATCGCGCGAGGGCTGGGCGAAGCGGTGATTGAAGCTGCCGCGGCCGGCCCCGGCGACGTGCGGGATGATCCCGTCGAAGACCATGCGGCCCTGCTCGTCGGCGTTGCAGTCCTGGTAGAGGAAGTGGCGCAGGAAGCGCCCGCTCTGCGAAATGCCGGCGCCGTAGGCGCGCTTCACCGGGGCGATGGCCGCCGCGTCGTGCTTGAGGTAGGTGACGAAGTCGCGCACCGCCAGAAGGCCGGTGCCCGCCACCGCCGGGTCTTCGGCAACGAAGACCAGCTCGTAAATCTTGCCCGGCTGGAAGCCGCCCGCCAGGCGGAAGCTCTTGCGGTCGTCGGTGAACTGCCAGTCGGCGCGCGGGAGGGTGCGGCGGGGCGCGAGCGGCTGGTCGCGCACGGTGAGGACGTTTTCCGGCGCCGCCGAATCAGCCACGGCATAGCCCATGCCGCCGATGCTGTTGCTGATCCAGTGGCCGAGCGGCATCTCGGCGCGCGGTTCGCTGAGGGTAAAGTCGCTGCGCACCAGCCCGCGAATGTGCGTGCCGTTGGGGCCGTGGGCGATGGGGGCGTAGAGGTGGAGGAGGCGCGCGTCGGGACGCACGTCCCATTGCCAGCCGACCCAGGCGACGGTGTAGCCGCGATTCATGAGGAAGGCGTCGCCGAATTCCGGCTCGGTGGTAGGGTCGGCGCCGCCGCGGCCGCCATTCATGATGCCGAGAATGCCTTTGCCGCCGCGGTTGGAAATCTCCAGCAGCAGCGCGCCATTGCCCAGGGCGGGGTTCTTGGGACGCAGCACGTAGAAGTCGGCGGAGAATTCGACTTCGCCCTGTGGGTTGCGGTCGGCCTGGTCGAGGTCGACGATTTGCCGGTTGTGCGGGTCGCCGGGGGGCACGGCGAAGTAGACGCGGCCTACCAACTTCTCGTAGGCGCCGGCAGCGCCGAAGGCTTTGCCACCCAACACGTCTTCGCGGCGCACGACCTCGACCCGCAGGACGCGGGCGAGGGTGGGAAGAGAGAGGGCGAGGAGCAGAAGCAGAGCAGCGGTGTTCCGTAGATGGCGCAGCATGGCCGCCTATTAGAACACCCCGAGGCGTAAGGCGACGAGGGAAGGCTAGCGCCAGTCGCGGATGAGCACGACATCGTTGGTCTGGTGGCCGCGCGCCAGGATGAGCTGCTTGCCATCCGGCGACCAGGCGTGGGCGAAGAGGTTGCCGTCTTTGAAGTGCGTCAACTGCTTGGGCTCGCCGCTGGGTGCGTCAACGGAATTTGCGCGCCGCCGACGCCGGCATTTGCCGTCGCCGGGCGGTTGGTAGTACAAGGTTGGGCCGCCGGTCGGAGCATCATGACGCCGCTTGCACAACCACTGCGATGGAGTGACGTGTACCGGGAGGCCGAGCTCTACAAGGCCGCGCTGCGCGTCTATACCAAGCCGCTCTTCCAGTGGCGCAAGGCGCTGGCGACCTCCAGCGACGGGCGGACGCTCTACGACCTGGCGGGGCGCGGCCTGCGCGGGCTCGATGAGCTGCACCGCACCCTGGCGCGGCGCGACTTCCATTTCCGGCCCGCCCTCGCGCTGCATTACAACTTCAACCGCCGGCAGCGCACCCTCTACCTGGCGCCCTGGGAAGACCGCATCGTCGATCTGCTGCTGTATCGCGTCATGAACAAGCGGCTGCACCGCTGGTTCTCGCCGCACTCTTACGCGTACCGCGACCATGCGTACGGCCTGGACGCCTGCCAGGCACGCATCGCCGGCGTGCTGCGCGGCGCCGCGGCGCCACTCTACCTGGTGAAGCGCGACATCGCCGACTACTTCGCGACGGTGGACCACGGGCTGCTGCTGGGGCAGCTGGCGCAACTGGCGGCCCCCGATGACTATCTCTTCGCGCTGCTGGCCGAGCGCATCCGTTTCCTCTTCCGCGAAGGGGACGCTACCCGGCAGGCCATCGTGGGGATTCCCTTCGGCACCGCCGCCGCATGCCTGTTCGCCAATGTCCACCTGACTCGGCTGGATGGCGAAGTGGCCGGCATCGCGGGCGTCCACTGGTTCCGCTATGCCGACGATCTGCTGTTGCTGACGCCGTCGCGCGAGACGGCGCTGGCGGCCGCCGCGCAGCTCGAGCAGAGCATCACTGCGCTTCATCTAAGGACGAAGACCAGCCACCGCGCCGACCTGTGCCTGACCCCGGCCGGGACCGAGGGCGACACGGCGTTTGCCCCGGCCCGCGAATTCCGCCACCTGGGGCTGCTCTTCCGCGCCGGCGGGGAGGTGGCGCTTTCGCGCGACAAAGGCCGCAAGCTGCAAAACCTGTTTCGCTTCGCCTTCCGCCGCGGCCGGCGACGGTGGGCGCGGGCGGCGACCTGCGAAGAGAAGGCGCGGGCGCTGGCCGGCATCGCGCGCGAGGTGCTGGAACGCGGGGTGCGCAACGTCGCCATCGTGGACTATTACCTGAAGCACGTGAGCGACGAGGCGCAGCTGCGGCGGCTGGACCGCTGGCTGGCGGAGGAGGTGCTCAGCCTGGTTTGCGGGGGCCATCGCAAGGGCCACTTCGGCCGCATCAGTTTTTCCGCGCTGCGGGGGATGGGACTGCCCTCGCTGCTGCATCGCCGCCGGCTGTTGTTGCGGGGCAGCCTGGCGAGCCCATTCTTCATCTGGCGGAGGCAAAGAGCGGTACGAGCAATGGGAAGGACGGTCGTCAGGCCACGGCGCACCACGCGTGCCGCCGCGGCCTTCTCTCCGCTCCCAGAAGCAGCAGCCAGCGAATGCCCGTGAGAGAGGGCGGCTGCCTGTCGATGGGTGTTATGGAATAAGTTGCCGCTAAAGCGGAACTTCGTTTTTCCGACCGTCCTTCCGGCTGCTCGTGCCGCGGGAGAAGCACCATGGGATTCCTCGATTTTCTGAAAGGCCCGATCCAGTGCCCGTTTTGCGGCACGCAGGGCGCGCGCCAGAAGAGCGGGAGCGTACGCTGCCCCAACCCCAACTGCATGTACTTTGACACCGCGCTGGCGCAGCGGGCAGGGGGAGCGGGGCAGCCGGTCATTACCGCCCGGCCGGCCAGCGTGCAGAAGACGTTCCACGGGGACTTCGCGCCGGTGCGGGCGATGGCCATCCGGTATCGCAACTTCGAAGGCCAGGAAAAGACCTTCACCGCCGACGCCGAATCGGCGGAGCGCCGCAAACACCACCTGGTGGTGCGAGTGGCGCCGACGGGCCAGCATCTTTCGCTGGCGCGCGACCGCATCCTCAACCTCGCGGAGGTGGAGAGCGCGTTCACGCAGCGCGTTGCGCCCGAGCAGGACTGGCCGACGCCGCGCGAGCGCCAGGTGCTCAACTATCACAAGAAGCACCGCAGCTCGTCGCCCCTGTACGAAAAGATTCGGGCGAAGTACCCGAACTGGTGATTGCTACAATGAGGGTCTTAATTCCGCTCGCGAGGACAACATGAACCGATCGGCAAGCGCGCACTGGTCCGGAGGTCTGAAAGACGGCAAGGGAACCCTCAGCACGCCCAGCGGGGTGATGAAGGGCACGCCCTATTCTTTTGCCAAACGCTTTGAAAACGAGCCCGGCACGAACCCGGAAGAGCTGATCGCGGCGGCGCATGCCGGCTGCTTCACCATGGCGCTCTCCGCGCAGCTGGGGAACGCCGGCATGACCGCCGAGAGCCTCGACACCACCGCCACGGTCACGCTGGAGAAGACCGACGCCGGCTTCACCGTGACCGCCGTCCACCTGGCGCTCACGGCGCGTATCCCCGGCGCCGAGGCGGCGAAATTCGAGGCAGCGGCCCAGCAGGCCAAGGAAGGCTGCCCCATCTCGCGGCTGCTGAACGCGAAGATCACGCTGGAAGCGAAGCTGGCGTAAAAGCAGGTTTCACGTTTCGAGTTTCGCGTTCGCGGTGCGTTGCAGCGCGGCTGTCCCTGCAGGGTAGTGGTGCAATAGGGATCCTTCGACTCGCGCTCAGTCGCTTCGCTCCTTCGCGCTCGCTCAGGATGACAACCGTCGCCCGCAGGCTCAGCGGGCGCGGTG
Organism: Terriglobia bacterium; assembly: GCA_963739375.1. Lineage (GTDB taxonomy): Bacteria > Acidobacteriota > Terriglobia > Terriglobales > Acidobacteriaceae > CAVUAF01. The sequence continues at coordinate 127,047 of CAVUAF010000023.1, read as the reverse complement.
CGTCTGCCGCAAGGCCAGGCCGAAGTTGCGGCCGGCGAGGGTTGCCCCCTGGATGAAATTGCCGGCCACGGTGAGTTGCGCGCCCTTGCCGGGTACCCCGTAGCCCTCGCTGAGCACCCAGATGCGGCCGGTGCCGTCGTCGACCTCGTAGGCGCCGTTCCCAAGCACGCCGAAGGAGGTCACCACGGTGCCGCGCACCGCCACTTCCTTGCCAAAATACTCACCGGGGTTGTTGTTGAGGTCGCGGACCTGGACGCCCCGCGGGCATCCGGCGAGCAGCCCCAAGGCGAGCAGGGTCAAGGCGATTGCGACCAGCTTTCTCATCGTCTCCATGGCTTCTCCCGACGCAGCAGCGCGTGGCGCTGACTGGACATAGAACGCGCGCGGGAGGGCATTTTGCACGGCCCTCAGCCGACGTGCCACTGCGGGTCCTGCTGCGCCTCGACAATGGCGCCATCGCGCATATGGATGATGCGGTCGCCTACCTGGGCGGCCTGGGGGTTGTGGGTAATCATGAAGACGGTCTGGCCCAGCTCCTGGTTGGACTGGCGCAGCATCTGCAGCACGATCGCGGAGTTGCGGGAGTCGAGGTTGCCGGTGGGCTCGTCGGCGAGCACGAGGGCGGGGTGATTGATGAGGGCACGGGCCAGGGCGACGCGCTGCTGCTCGCCGCCGCTGAGCTCCGCGGGCCGGTGCGCGAGCCGCCCTGCGATCCCCAGCAGCCCGGTGATGCGGTCGAAGTAGGCGCGGTCGAGGGCGTCGCCGCCGGCAATGTCGCGCGCGATGTGGATGTTGGCTTCGGCATCGAGGGTGGGGAGCAGGTTGAACTTCTGGAAGACGAAGCCGATCTTGCGGCGCCGCAGGCGGGTGCGGGCGGCATCGTTGAGGGCGGTGAAGTCGGCGCCGTCGATGACGACGCGGCCGCTGTCGGCGCGCGTCAGGCCGCCCAGAATGTAGAAGAGCGTGGACTTGCCGCTGCCGCTCGGTCCCACCAGGCTGACGAACTCACCGCGCTCCACCTGGAGCGAAACGCCGCGCAACGCCGGCACGTCCACCTTGCCGACGTGATAGGTCTTGCGCACGTCCTCGACTTGGATGATGGCGGGCACGCGAAACTCGTGATCTTACATGATGCGCGCCGCGCGCGGCTCCGGGGAAGGCTGGGAGACGGGCTAGGAAGCCGCGACGCGACAGGCGACGTCCGCCACCCCGGGGAGCGCCACCACCGGCACGGCCTTCTTGGGACCGCGCTTGCGCACCAGCAGCAGCCGGATACGCTCCAGCAGCTCCACCGGCGAGTACGCGCCCTTGGGCAGGAAGACGTCGGCGGGCTCGCTGTCGTACACCGCGATCTTGCCGGAAAAGAGGATGGCCGGGGTGGCGGGAGAGATCTGCTTGATCTCCGCGATCAGCTTGCGGCCGTCCAGGTCGGGCATGATGAGATCGGTCAAGACCAGGTCAATGCCCCCTTTTTTGAAGGCCTGCAGGGCGTCGTTGGCGCGGAGGCACGAGACCACGCGGTAGCCGCGGGTTTCCAGCAGGATCTTGCGGATGGAAAGGGATTGTTCGTTGTCATCGACGGAGAGGATGGTCTTCTTGGGTCGCATCGTAGGGTCCCACCAAGGGTAAGGCGCCGACCCGCGCCGCCAGAGCGGTGGGGAGCGGGTGGGCGCCGTTACTGCCAGAATTTTATGAGCTGTCGGGCGAAGCAAAGACGTGAGGCCGCATACTACGGCGAGACGCGGCGCGTGACAAGTACCGCAAGTACCAACGCACCCGATTTCTTCTGCATATCTGGAGCCCGCGCCGCGACCGCCCTGCGCGCGGACTTGCGCGCCTGACTGCAGCGATTCTGGGGCGCGGAAGCAATCCGGGGGCCGCGTTCCTGCACAGCTTATCAACATCGCGCGGGAGTAACCCCGACACTACTGCCGCAATCTGGTGCTACAAAGTCACCTCGCCGCGCAGCACTTCTACCGTGTAGCCGCCGACGCGCACCTCGGTGACGGCGTCACCGGCGCGCCGCGCCCGCACGTAGATAAAGCTCGGGCGCTTCATCTCCAGCCCCTGCGCGATCAGCACCGGCTCGTCGCTGGCGGCCACGCCGTAGCGCACCATCCAGGCGGCACAACAGCCGGCGGCGGAGCCGGTGGCCGGGTCTTCGCCGTTGTAGAAGATCATGCGCGCGTGCAGGCGGGCGCGCCCCGGCTCGCCATCGTACCCGGCGACGTCGCGGGTGACGAAGTAGAGGAACTTGGTATCGCTGCGCTCCAGGTAGGCTGCGGCCTGGGCGAAATTGAAGCTTAGGTCGCGCAGGGCGGCGCGCCGGCGTAACGGCACCATGGCAAAGGCCACGCCGGTGGAGACGGTCTGGATGGGGAGGGTGTCGTCGAGGTCGCCGAGCGCGAGGCCGCAGGCGCGGGCGACTTCGTCGCGCGCGTGGATAGCGCCAAACTCGGGGTCGCGCTGCCGCATCTCGCCGAAGAGGCCCTCCGGGCGCGGGTGAAACGTCACCGGAATCGGGCCGACGTTCAGCGCCAGCGTCACCGGCGCGGCGTTGCCACGCCGGGCGCGCACCACCGCCGCTGTGCCCAGCGTGGGGTGGCCGGCGAAGGGCAGCTCTTCTGCGACGGTGAAGATGCGGACGCGCACGCCCTCGCGCGCCTCCACCGCAGGGTCGCGCGGCAGGATGAAGGTGGTTTCAGAGAGGTTCATCTCCCGTGCCAGCGCCTGCATCTCGGCGTCGGAGAGGCCGCGGGCGTCCGTGAAGACGGCGAGCGAATTGCCCTCCAGCGGCCGGCTGGTGAAAACGTCGTGCTGGATAAATTCAAAATGACGTTGCGCCATATTCAAGGTCACAGTCACCTCAGCGGCTGAACCCGCATTGACTCGGTCAACCAAATGCAGCCCTGAAGGCCTGCTCCCCCGCGTGGGCCCGCGTTGACCGGTGCCGCTCCGCGGCGTATTTTAGACGGATTGACAACGCGCCGCACCTGCACTCGGTGGGGTTCCGCAGGTGGCGCCGGCGCTCCCACCGCGCGGTCCAGCTACCATTCGCGACTTCGCGCGGCCTGTTCGTCAGCAAAAAAGGAGAGAGATCATGAGCACTGCCGCTGCTACGCCTGCAACGCCCGTGGCCCTGCGCATCAATGACCAGGCGCCGAACTTCACCGCCGAAACCACGCAGGGAAGCATCCACTTCCACGAGTGGATCGGTGACAGCTGGGCCATCCTGTTTTCGCACCCGAAAGATTTCACGCCCGTGTGCACCACCGAGCTGGGCTACATGGCCGGCCTGGAGCCGGAATTCCGCAAGCGTACCTGCAAGATCATCGGCCTGAGCGTGGACCCGGTGAGCAGCCACGGCAAGTGGGCGCAGGACATCGCGGAGACACAGGGGCACAAGGTGAACTACCCCATGATCGGCGACCCCGAGCTGAAGGTGGCGAAGCTCTACGGCATGCTGCCGGCGGCTGCCGGCAGCACCTCGGAGGGCCGCACACCCGCGGACAATGCGACCGTGCGCACCGTGTTCGTCATCGGGCCGGACAAGAGGATCAAGCTGATGCTGAGCTACCCGATGAGCACCGGGCGCAACTTCGACGAGGTGCTGCGCGTGCTCGATTCGCTGCAGCTCACCGCCAGGCACAACGTGGCGACGCCGGTGAACTGGAAGCCCGGGCAGGACGTCATCATCCCGCCCTCGGTCTCCGATGAAGAGGCGAAGAAGAAATTCCCCGCCGGCTGGAAGACGCTGAAGCCGTATTTGCGCGTCACCGCGCAGCCGAAGTAGCCATGCTGCCGGCAACTGCCGGCTCTCAAACCAATGCAGCCCGGCCGCAACGGCGGCCGGGCTTTTCCTGGTGCAAAACAAGACCGGACGCGGCAGCGTCCGGTCGCTGGGACCCTGGTTCGGGTTCCTGGCCCTAGGCCACAGTGACCGGTGCAGACTCCGGCTGCGGCAGCGACGCCCCCGCGGGGAGGCGATGCATCCATACCCAGAGCAGCGGGCGCAGGCGGTCGACCACGGCCTTCAGTTCAGTGAGACTTTCGCGAGACGGCGCCATGTTTTCCTGCAGTGTGTTGTAGCGCATCGTGTGGACCTCGACCAGGGCACCACACAATTCCTCCTCGAGAGCGGCAAGTTCGTTGGTCAATTTTTCGATGGGAGGCATTGAAGTTTGGGGGATGCGACCAACGTAGTTTCACACCGCGGGCATTTTGGCGCAACATTACTTCGGTACCCAAAGCGCTTAACTAGGGCCCTCTCCGCGAGATAGCACGAAAGTGCCAGGAGGGCGCCGGGCTAGGGGGCGGGCCAGCGGCGGAAGGCGAGGCAGCCGTTGGTGCCACCAAAGCCGAAGGAATTCGTAAGTGCGTATTCCATCAACACTTTACGGGCTGTGTTGGGGACGTAATCGAGGTCGCACTCGGGGTCTGGCTTTTCCTGGTTGATGGTGGGGGGCAGCATCTGGTCGCGGAGGGCCAGCACGGTGACGCCGGCCTCGAGGCCGCCGGCGCCGCCCAGCAGGTGCCCAGTCATGCTCTTGGTGGAGCTGACGGCGACGTGGCGGGCGTGCTCGCCGAAGGCGCGCTTGATGGCGATGGTCTCCAGCTTGTCGCCGAGGGGGGTGGAGGTGCCGTGGGCGTTGACGTACCCGACCTGGGCGGGGCCGATGCCCGCATCCTTCATGGCGTTGAGCATGACGCGGCAGCCGCCCTCGCCTCCCTCGGCGGGCTGGGTGATGTGGTAAGCGTCGGCGCTCATGCCGTAGCCGACAATCTCCGCCAGGATGGGTGCGTCGCGGCGCTGCGCGTGCTCCAGGTCTTCGAGGATGAGAATGCCCGCACCCTCGCCCGCCACGAAGCCGTCGCGCTCCAGGTCCCAGGGACGGCTGGCCTTCTCGGGGGCATCGTTGCGGGTGGAGAGGGCGCGCATGGCGGCGAAGCCGCCGATGCCCATGGGGGTAATGGCGGCCTCGGAGCCGCCGGCAATCATCATGTCGGCATCGTCGCGGGCGATGATCTTGAAAGCGTCGCCGATGGAGTGGGCGCTACTGGTACAGGCGGTGGCGGTGGCCTCGTTGGGGCCCTTGGCGCCGTAGCGGATGCTCACCTGGCCGGCGGCCAGGTTGATGATGGCGGAAGGAATGAAAAACGGCGAGATCTTGCGCGGGCCGCCCTCCAGCAGGTTGGAGTGCTCGCGCTCGATGATGTCAAAGCCGCCAATCCCGGACCCGATGTGGACGCCCACCCGGGTGCCGTTCTCCGGGGTGACCTGGAAGCGCGCCATCTGCATGGCTTCATCGGTGGCGGCGATGGCCAGGTGGATGAAGCGGGCCATCTTCCGGGCTTCTTTCTTTTCGATGAAGTTGAGGGGATCGAAGCCTTTGACTTCGGCCGCGATCTGGCAGGCGAAGGCGGAGACGTCAAAATGGGTGACGCGCGCAATGCCGGACTTGCCGGCGAGGAGGTTCCGCCACGTTTCCTCGCTGGTATTGCCGACGCCGCAAATCAGCCCCAGCCCGGTGACGACGACCCTGCGTCCTGCTGCCATCGGCACCCGCTATTTCCCAGCCTTGGCGTGTTTGCCGATGTAGTCGACGGCGTCCTGCACGGTGCGGATTTTTTCCGCGTCTTCGTCGGGGATCTCGATGTCGAAGGCCTCCTCGAAGGCCATCACCAGCTCGACGGTGTCGAGCGAATCGGCGCCCAGGTCGTCCACAAACGACGCCGAAGGCGTGACCTCGGCTTCGTCGACGCCCAGCTGTTCGACGATAATCTGTTTGACTTTGTCATCCACCGCTGCCATCGCGACCCCCTGTGAGTTGCGAGTTTCGAGTTGCGAGTTGCGCGTGGAACCCACGCGCAGCCGGCTCCTGGGACTACTTGGTGACTTTCGCCTTCTTCTCGATGTAATCGATCGCGTCCTGCACGGTGCGGATTTTTTCCGCGTCTTCGTCGGGGATTTCCAGTTCGAAGGCCTCTTCGAAGGCCATGACCAGCTCGACGGTGTCGAGGGAATCGGCGCCCAGGTCGTCGACAAAGGACGCGGAGGCGGTGACCTCGGCCTCGTCCACCCCCAGCTGTTCCACCACGATCTCTTTCACTTTCTCCGGCACGGACGCCATGAGGAGACTCCTTCTCTCAGAAATGCCGCGCGTCGCTGGCGCAAACTTGCCAGTGTAATGGGCCGGGAGCAGGGTGTAAAGACACAGGTTTCGCGTTTCATGGTTTCGAGGTTTCGCGCAAGCACAGCCCGAGAGGTGGCGCGTAGGCGCAAATGGCCGTACCGCTCCGGATGACGTGCTCCCCGCCGCGTGCCGGATGCTAGGATGCCCGCATGCGAGCCGTGGTGCAGCGCGTCAGCCGCGCGCGGGTGACGTTGAAGGAGAGCGGGGAGGTGGCCGGGGAAATCGGGGCCGGCGTGCTGGTCCTGCTGGGCGTTTCCGTGCGCGATGCCGAGGCCGACGCCGTCTACCTGGCGGGCAAGGTGGCGCGCCTGCGCATCTTCGACGACCCCGCCGGCAAACTGAACCTGGCGCTCAACGACGTGGGCGGGGCCGTGCTCGCCGTCTCCCAGTTCACTCTCTACGGCGATGCCCGCGGGCAGAACCGCCCCACCTACATCACCGCCGCGCGCCCGGAACTGGCCCGCCCACTCTACGAGCGCTTTGTGCAGGAAGTCCGCGGCCTCGGGCTGCGCTGCGAAACCGGCCGCTTCCAGGAGCAGATGTGGGTGGAGTACGTAAACGACGGGCCGGTGACGGTGCTGCTGGATTCGGAAAAGAACTTCTAACCACGAAGGCACGAAGTCGCTTGAAACATCCCGACGAGCGCAGCGAGGAGGGAACCCTACCCAGACCGCGGCGGCTCGGATGGGGTAGGGCTCCCTCGCTGCGCTCGGGATGCCTAAAGCGATTCCGGATCGGCGTCTCCCTGGGGTGAGTTTGTCGCCGCCGCCAGCACCGCGTCGGCCACGCGGGCAGCGTCGCGCGCTGCCGCCACGTCGTGTACGCGCACGATGTGGGCGCCAGCCAGGATGCTGGCAGTCATGGCGGCGACGCTGCCGTAGACACGCTCCTGGGGATGCGCGTCTTCGCCGTCGCGGGCCAGGGCGCGGCCAATGAAGCCCTTGCGCGACGTCCCGGCGACCAGCGGATAGCCGAGGCCGCCGAGTTCCCCGAAGCGCGCCAGCAGCGGGAAGTTTTCCTCGAAGTTCTTGCCGAAGCCGAACCCGGGATCCAGCGCTATCTGGTGGCGCTCGACGCCGGCGTGCAGCGCCACCGCGACGAACAGCGACAGCTCGCAGCGCACCAGGGCCGGCAGGTTGTCCACCGGCGGCAGCGTGCGCCACTCCTCGGGACGTCCGCGCATGTGCATCAGGACCACGCCGCAGTTCAGGTCGGCGAGGGTGGGGAGCATGAGTGCGTCCCAGCGGCCGGCGCTGACGTCGTTCACGATCTCGGCGCCGGCCTGCACCGCCCGCCGCGCCACCTCGGCCTTGTAGGTGTCCACCGAGAGCACCGCGTCGGGGCGCGCGCGCCGCACGCCTTCGATCACCGGCAGGATGCGCCGCAGCTCCTCCTCTTCCGTCACCGCGGCGTGGTCGGCGACCGGCGTGCCCGGGCGGGTGGATTCGCCGCCGATGTCGAGCAGGTCGGCGCCCTCGTCGAGCAGGCGCAGGGCGTGGGCGATGGCGCGGTCGCGGTCGAAGTACAGGCCGCCATCGCTGAACGAATCGGGCGTGACGTTGACCACGCCCATGAGCAGCGTCCGCTCGCCCAGGTCGAGCGCGCGCGACCGCAGCCGCCATGTGCAAGGGGAACGCATACGGGAAACCGAAGATTGTACCGGGATTGTGGAATTGCCGAACTGCCGAATTGCGGAATTGCCGAATTGACCGGCGTCCATGCCAGTTGCCGCCGTGAAGATGCGTTCCTGCTTCTCTCGCCGTGGGCTTGGCGCTACAATCAAGTCACCTGTATGTCCCGTCGAGCCGCACTTCTCTGTCGTTTCTTCGTCGTTCTGCTGGCGCTGAACGGTATCGCCGCCGAAGCCAAGGCCAAACCCAAACCCAAAGTCCTGCCGCTGAGCGCGCGCATCGAGCGCTTGCTGGAGCAGCCCGACGTGGCGCGCGGCTTCTGGGGCATTGAAGTGGTATCGCTCGACAGTGGCCGCACGCTCTACACGCGCAATGCCGACAAGCTGTTTACGCCGGCGTCGAACACCAAGCTGTTCACCACTTCGGCGGCGCTGGCCCTGATCGGCCCCGACTACAAGTACCGCACCACGGTCGAGAGCGCGGGCGGCATCGACAAATACGGGCGGCTCACCGGCGACTTGTCGCTGGTGGGGCGCGGCGACCCCAACCTCAGCGGTCGCACCTTGCCCTACAACCTGCGCACCGAGCGCAAGCTGCCCGCGGTCAAGGTGCTGGAAGACCTCGCCGACCAGCTGGTGCAGAAGGGCCTGAAATACGTAGACGGCGACGTGGTGGGGGATGATTCCTGGTACGCCTTCGAGCGCTACGGCGAAGGCTGGACCGCGGACGACCTGGTCTGGGAGTGGGGCGCGCCGGTTTCCGCCCTCACCATCAACGACAACGTGCTGTTCCTGAACATCATGCCGGCGGACCGCGCCGGCGACCGCGCCTTCCTCAGCATGACGCCGTTCCCCGACTACTACCGGCTCGACAACCGCATCATCACCATGCCGGCGCACACCGAGGAGCGCATCTACGTCTCCCGCGAGCCCGGCGCCAACCAGATCACGCTGTGGGGCAACATCCCGCAGGACAGCAACGGGGCGCACCGCGTGCTGGCCATCGAAGACCCGGCAAACTTCGCGGCGCAGCTCTTCCGCTCGCTGCTGGAGCAGAGGGGCGTCACCGTGTACGGGCGCTCGCGCACGCGCCACACCGAGTTGGCCGGACTGAACACCATCACCGTGACCACTACCGCAGCCGCCAATGGCGGCGGCAGCGACGCCAGCATGAACGGCTTCGCGACTACGCGGCCGGTGGTGCTGGCCAGCTACGAGTCACAGCCGCTGCTGCAAGACCTGCGGGTGATCAACAAGGTCAGCCAGAACCTGCACGCCGAGCTCACGCTGCGCCTGCTGGGGCGGGAGAAAGGGAATGCCGGCACCATCGAGGCGGGGCTCGAGGTGGTGCACGGCTTCCTGTCGCAGGCGGGGATCCAGTCGGATGAGTACGTCTTCTACGACGGCTCGGGACTCTCGCGGCAGAACCTGGTCACGCCGCATGCGGTGGTGAAGCTGCTGAAGTACATCGCGTCGCAGCCCTTCTATGCCACCTTCCAGGACCTGCTGCCGGCGGCGGGCACGGACGGCTCGCTGGCCGACCGCTTCAAGAATTCGCCGGCGCAGAACCGGGTGTGGGGGAAGACCGGCTCGTTGGGCCACGTCAATGCCCTGAGCGGCTATGCCAAGACGCTGAGCGGGGAGAACGTGGCGTTCAGCATCATTTCGAACAATCACAACCTGCGTGGACGCCGCGCCCTGGAAGCCATCGACAGCGTGGTGGATGAAATCGTCAGCGACCAGCCGTCGGCCCCGGCGAAGGCGAAGAGCGCGGGGCAGTAGGCCCTCTTAAAACATCCCGAGGAGCGGAAGCGACGAGGGAGCCCTACTCCACCCAAACCGTTTGGGTCAGGTAGGGCTCCCTCGCTGCGCTCGGGATGTTTTTGCAGGCCCTCTTAAAACATCCCGAGGAGCGCAGCGACGAGGGAGCCCTATTGCGCCTGATCCGTTCGGGTCATGTAGGGCTCGCTCGCTGCGCTCGGGATGTTTTTACAGGCCCTCTTAAAACATCCCGAGGAGCGGAAGCGACGAGGGAGCCCTATTGCGCCCGATCCGTTCGGGTCAGGTAGGGCTCCCTCGCTGCGCTCGGGATGTTTTTGCAGGCCCTCTCAAAACATCCCGAGGAGCGCAGCGACGAGGGAGCCCTATTGCGCCCGATCCGTTCGGGTCAGGTAGGGCTCCCTCGCTGCGCTCGGGATGTTTTTGCAGGCCCTCTTAAAACATCCCGAGGAGCGCAGCGACGAGGGAGCCCTATTGCGCCCGATCCGTTCGGGTCAGGTAGGGCTCCCTCGCTGCGCTCGGGATGTTTTTGCAGGCGCCGCGTTTCGTCGTTACGCCGTGGCACCCGCCATGGCCGGCTGCGCGACGCGGGTGAGGGCGCGGTCGAGGCAGCGGGCGGCTTCATCCACGTCAGCCTTGCTGATGTTCAGCGGCGGCGACATGCGAATCACGTTGCCGTGCAACCCGCCTTTCCCGATCAGCAGGCCCTCGCGCCGCGCCTCGTCCATCATCCGGTTGGTCTCCTGCGGCGCCGGCTCCTTGGTGGTGCGGTCTTTGACCAGTTCCAGCGCCTGCATCAGGCCCATGCCGCGCACGTCGCCGATAAGCGCGTGCTTGGCCTGCAACTCCTCCAGCTTCTCGCGGAAGTAGCTGCCGACCACCGCGGCGTTGTCCATCAGGCGGTCTTCTTCGATGATGTCGATCACCGCCTTGGCCGCGACCGAGGTCACCGGATTGCCGCCGAAGGTGGAAATCTGCAGACCCTTGAAGCTGGCGGCGATCTGCGGCGTGGTGGCGGTCAGGCCGATGGGCACGCCGTTCCCCAGGCCCTTGGCCGCGGTGATGATGTCGGGCGTGACCTCCCACTGCTCGATCCCGAACCACTTCTTGCCGGTGCGGCCCCAGCCGGTCTGCACCTCGTCGGAGATAAACAGCCCGCCGTAGTTCTTCACGATCTTGAAAACGATCTTGAAATAGTCCTTGGGGGGCGTGATGAAGCCGCCGACGCCCTGGATGGGCTCGGCGAGGAAGCCCGCAATCTGACCCGAGGTGGTGGTCTGGATGACCGCCTCCACGTCCTTGGCGCACTCCAGCCCGCACCTGTCGGGCGTGGCGCCGAACGGGCAGCGGTAGCAGTAGGGATTGATGGCGTGCACGATGCCGTAGGTGCCGGGCAGCGACTTGCGCCACGGGGCGTGGCCGGTGAGCCCCTGGGCCAGTTGCGAGCGCCCGCTGTAGCCGTGCCGCAGGGCGACGATTTCCATGCTGCCGGTGTGGACGCGCGCCAGCTGGACCGCGGTCTCGTCGGCTTCGGTGCCGCTGTTGGTGAAGAAGCTCTGCGAGATCTCGCCGGGAGTGATCTGCGCGATCTTCTCCGCCAGCGTGACGATGGCTTCGTTGGGGAAGACCGTGGAAGCGTGCTGCAGCTTGTCCACCTGCGCCTTGATTTTGCTGGTCACGCGGGGATTGCAGTGCCCCACCGAGATGGTCACGATGCCGCCGAAGAAGTCGAGGTACCGCTTGCCCTCGGCGTCCCACAGGTACTGCATGGCGGCATGGTCGGTGACCAGCGGATCGGTGTAATACAGCGAGACCGACGGGAAGATGTACTGCTTGTGCTTTTGGATGACTTCGCTTGGTTTCATCATAAGTTTCGAGTTTCAAGTTTCGAGTTTCAAGCACTTCAAATCAGGAATCTGCAGCGGCCGTTACACGAACTCCACGTCGCGGCCTGACTGAATCCATCAGACCATTGAGCATCCGCAGAACTTCGGCAACCTTCGTTTCGAGGCGCTCGAATGTCTGCTTGTCTAGGTAGCCGAGATCGTAAGCAATAGAAAGCTGCGTTTCGAGTTCGAGCAGCGACCCGCGAGCCTGTCCGAGAAATTGATAGAACTCGCCTTGCGTGACGCGGCCTTGACCCTCTGCAATATTCGACGGAACCGATACCGCGGCGCGCCTGACTTGCGAGGTGAGGCCGTAAACTTCGCGAGCAGGAAATTGCTCGGTGGCACGGTAGACCTCAGTCGCAAGGTCCTTCGCCTTTTGCCACACGAGCAATTCTTTATATGAGTGTGCCATCCGTTGCTCGAAACTCGAAACTCGAAACTTGAAACTCGAAACTGGTTTAGTCCGCCGCGCTGGCTGAACGCCCGCGGCCGCTGTGGGCCGTAATCGGTTCGTAGCTGTCGGGCCGGCGGTCGCGGAAGAACTGCCAGGTGCGCCGCACTTCCTCGATCAGGTCGAGATCGAGGTCGGCCACCACGTAGTTCGTCCTTGTCGCGCGAAGCCTGGGCCACGATCTTGCCGCGCGGGTTGCAGAAGTAGCTCTTGCCGTAGAACTCGCCGATGTTCCACGGCGTCTCGCGCCCGACGCGGTTGATGGCGCCGACGAAGTACTGGTTCGCCACCGCGTGCGCCGGCTGCTCGAGCTCCCACAGGTACTCGCGACAGGCCGGCCACCGTAGCCGACGGGTTGAAGACGATCTCCGCCCCGTTCAGCCCCAGGATGCGCGCGCCCTCGGGGAAGTGCCGGTCGTAGCAGATGTAGACGCCGACGCTTCGCGTACGTCGTCTCGAAGACGGGATAGCCAGGTTCCCGGGCGTGAAATAGAACTTCTCCCAGAAGCCGGGATGGCAGTGCGGGATGTGGTTCTTGCGGTACTTGCCGAGATAGCGGCCGTCGGCGTCGATGACGGCGGCGGTGTTGTAGTAGAAGCCGGTCATCTCCTCCTCATAGACCGGGACCACGATCACCATGCGGTGCTTGCGCGGCCAGCTTCTGCATCAGCTTCACCGTGGGTCCGTCAGGCACCGGCTCGGTCAGGTGATACCACTTTGCGTCCTGCTCGGCGCAGAAGTAGGGGCCGTAGAACAGCTCCTGCAGGCAGAGCACCTGGACCCGCTTCTTCGCCGCCTGCTCGATGAACTTGACGTGCTTCTCGATCATGGCCTTCTTGATTGCGGGCAGGCCACGCTCAGGGCCGAGCGGATTGCTCGCCTGGATGAGTCCGCAACGGACAATGCGGGGCATGGGGACCTCCGGAAACGGAAGGAAACCCGCTCAATATACATCGGGGAAAGGCCGCGCATCGCGGGGATTTTTGCGATGGCGCGGCCTCGATGACTGCACCGGCGGGGGCGGGCAGGGATGCTCCGGGTTTACCGCTTCTCCGCGACGTTGCTGGCGCGGGCGGCTTTCAGGTCAGGCGCAAAGTGCGTTTCCAGGTTGCGGGCCAAGAGCGATCCGGACTTGGCCCCGGCCTGCGCATGCTGCAGATGCTGAAAGTAGTTCTGGCTGCGGTGATCGGCGGTAATGACCGCGGCGGCAAACTCCATCTCCGGCCCGCCGCCTTGCTGGATCGCCTGGGCGACCAGCGCGTAGCCGTCCAGGTCCTTGGGCTCCGCTTGCTGGAAGCGCCAGAAGGACTCGGAACTGCCGCGCGAAATGGCCGCAGCCTGGCGGTAGGTTTCGACCAGGTAGCCCAGGTCAAAGCGGGCCAGCAGGGCCTCGCGATCGCCACCCTTGCGTGCGGCCACGCGGGCTTGCAGACGGGCCAGCAGCGCATCGGCGACTTCGCGATGCTCCCGGGCGTAGATGGTGGCCCGGCGCAGCGTTTCCATCCGCACCAGGACCGGCGTGTCCAGCCCCAGCAGTGCTTCCGTGTCGCCGACCAGGCGGTTGACGTCGTAAGCTGGGTCCACGGTGCTCCATCCAGGTCCTGGGAACGGCAACGACTTCGCGTTGCCGATGTCAAAGGGGCGGCAGAGCAGCGGCGGTCCCGCGTGCGCCACCGAGACGAGCAAGAAAACTACAGCGCAGGACGCGAGGAGCGGCCTGACCGAGAGACGTTGGGAGTTCATTCGTTTTCTCCTTCTGGTCTTGCAGGACGCCGGGGAGGGGCAGCTGTTAACGGCATTCCCGGCAATTTGTCCGGTGTAAACTGCATCCCTTCCCGGAGGGGCAGTGATTCTGGTTCCCGTCAAGTCGCAACGCAGCGCCAAGCAGCGCCTCGCGCCGCTGCTGGGGCCGGAAGAGCGCCAGGCGCTGGCCCAGGCCATGCTGGAGGACGTGCTCGCGGCGGTGGGCCAGATGCGTCCGGCGCCGCCGGTGGCGCTGGTCACCGCGGACGAATTCGCCACCGCACTGGCGGCACGCTACGGCTTCGGCGTGATTCCGGACGAAGAAGAAAAGGGCGAGACCGCCGCCATCGAGATGGCGACACGCGTTTGCGGGGAGCGCGGCTGCGCGTGGACCCTGGTGATTCCCGGCGACGCGCCGCTGGTGACGGCGGCGGAGATCGCCACCGTGCTGGCGGCGGCGCCGGCGCGTGGCGCGGTGCTGGCGCCGGACTGGAAGTGGCGCGGCTCCAATGCCATCTTCCGCCGCCCCGCCGGCCTCTTCCCGCTGCGTTTCGGCGACGACAGCTTTCAGCCGCACCTGCGCGCGGCCGCCGCCACCGGCCAGGCGGCGGTGGTGCTCAACCTGCCGGGGATCGCGGTGGACATTGACCGCGCCGCCGATGTCGAGGAATTGCTGGCGCGACCGGTCGCCTCGCGGGCGCAGCAGTTGCTCGTGGAGTGGGGTGTGGCGGAGCGCCTGCGCGCCGCGCAACCAATGGCAACGTGAGCGCACGCATCGAAGCCATCCCGATCCGCGGCCTGCCCGAGGTCAGCCCCGGCGATCGCTTGCCCGACCTCCTGCTCGCCGCGCTGGCCGGGCAGCGCCGGCGCCTGCGCGCCGGCGATGTCCTGGTGGTGAAGCACAAGATCGTCTCCAAGGCGGAAGGGCGCATCGTGCGGCTGGCCGAGGTCACGCCTTCGCCGCGGGCGCGCCGCTGGGCGCGGCGCTGGCAGCACGATGCGCGGCTCATCGAGCTGGTGCTGCGCGAGGCCCGGTGCGTGGTGCGCAGCGGCCACGGCGTGCTCATCACCGAGACGCGGCACGGCTTCATCTGCGCCAACAGCGGCGTGGACCTCTCCAACGTGGACGGCGGCGTGAGCGCGGTGCTGCTGCCGCTCGATCCCGATGCCTCCGCCCGCCGCCTCCACCAGGCGCTGCAGCGCCGCACCGGCAGGCACATCCCGGTCATCATCGCCGACAGCTTCGGGCGTCCGTGGCGCGAAGGGCTGACCGAGGCGGCGCTCGGCGTCGCCGGCCTGCGCCCGCTGCACGACTACCGCGGGCGCCGCGATCCGCATGGCTACACCCTGCACGCTACCGCCGAGTGCGTGGCCGACGAACTAGCCTGCCTGGCCGGCCTGGCCTGCGGAAAACTCGGGCGCACACCTGCGTGTATCATTCGAGGCTTCCGGTACGAGCCCGCCCGCGGTGCGGCCCGCCAGATCCTCCGCCCGCGGACGCGCGACCTGTTCCGGTAGGCTTATTGGCTAATGGTTATTGGCTATTCGTTATTGAAAAAAGGACGGCCGGCCTCCCCGTGACGAATAGCCAATAGCGAATAGCCAATAGCGAATAGCGAATCCTCATGCAGTCGCTGGTCCAACTCGTGGAAAGCACGCAGCACGGCTGGCGCACCACGGCGCCGCCGGAGCAGTTGGCGCAGCTCGGCGCGGTCGCGTGGCGCGACGTGGAGCGGCGCTGTGCGCCCGCGGTGCGCGCGGCGCTGGAAGCGGTGCTGAGCGCGCGCGATGGCGGTGCGCTCTCCCGCGAGCAGGCGCTGCGGCTCGCCCGGGCCGAGGGCGACGACCTGGTGGCGCTGTGCACGGCCGCCAATGAGCTGCGGCGCACGCTCTGCGGCGACGTCGTCACCTACGTGGTCAACCGCAACATCAATTTCACCAACGTCTGCTTCGTGGGCTGCCGCTTCTGTGCCTTCAGCCGTGGCCCCAACGATCCCGACACCTACTTCCTGAGTTTCGACGAGATCGCCCGGCGCACCGTGGAGGCGCGCGAGTGCGGCGCCACCGAAGTCTGCATCCAGGGCGGGCTGCCGCGGCATCTCCCGCCGCTCCATTACCGCGACGTGCTGCGCGCGGTGAAGCGCGCCGTGCCCGACATGCACTGCCACGCCTTCTCGCCCATGGAGATCGTCTACGGCGTCGAGCTGACCGGCATGGGGCTGCCCGACTACCTCGCCATGCTGCGCGCGAACGGCCTCGACACCCTCCCCGGCACCGCGGCCGAGATCCTCGACGACGCGGTGCGGGCGGTGCTCTCGCGCAACAAGCTCACCGCCGCGCGCTGGCGCGAGGTGATCGAGACCGCGCACCAGCTTGGCATCCGCACCACCTCCACCCTGATGTACGGCCACCTGGAGGGCCCGGAGCACTGGGTCAACCAGCTGCTCCTGTTCCGCGAAATCCAGGCGCAGACCGGGGGCTTCACCGAGTTCGTGCCGCTGGGCTTCGTGCACTGGCACACCGATCTATACGCCAAGGGCCTGGCGCGTCCCGGCCCCACGCTCGACGAGCACCTGCGCATCCACGCCCTGGCGCGCGTGCTGCTGGCGGGAAGCATCTCCAACATCCAGGTCTCCTGGGTGAAGCTGAAGCGCGAGGTGGCGCAGCTCTGCCTGCTGGCCGGGGCCAACGACTACGGCGGCACCCTGATGGAAGAGAACATTTCGCGGGAAGCCGGCGCCACTTCCGGCCAGTACTGCTCGCCCGCCGACTTCCAGCAGCGCATTCGCGAACTGGGCCGCATTCCCGCGGAGCGCAACACGCTGTACACGAAGATTCGCGCGTGCGACGCCCTGCCGGCCGAGGGCCACGCGTGAGCCGCACCATCGCCATCATCGGCGGCACCGGCCCGGAAGGATCGGGACTGGCGTGGCGCTGGGCCTGCGCCGGTGAGCGTGTCATCATCGGTTCGCGCGACGCCGCGCGCGCCGCGCAGAAGGCCGCCGAAATCGCGCAGCGCTGTCCGCCTCCCGCGCTGGTGACCGGCGCGGCCAACGCCGCCGCGGCCGCCGCCGCCGACGTCGTCGTGCTCACCGTGCCGTTCCCCGCGCAGGCGGAGACGCTCAAGCAGCTCAAGCCGGCCTTCCGAGCTGGGGCGGTGCTCATCGACGCCACCGTGCCCCTGGCCTCCACGGTGGGAGGGCGGGCCACGCGCACGCTGCAGGTGTGGCAGGGCTCGGCCGCGGAGCAGGCGGCGGAGCTGGTGCCCAAGGGGGTCGCCGTCGCGGCCGCGTTTCAGAACATCGGCGCCGAGCTGCTGAATTCCGAGCGCCGCGCCGATTGCGACGTCATCATCTGCTCCGATGATGAAAACGCGCGCGCCACCGCCGCCGCCCTCGCCGCGCTCATTCCCGGGGTCCGCGCCGTGGATGGCGGCAGGCTGGAGAACGCACGCATCGTCGAGCAGATCACCGCACTGCTCATTAGCATCAACCTGCGGCACAAGGTGCACGCCGCGGGGATCAGGATTACCGGGCTGGAGGAGGGCACTTAGCCGTTGGCACTTGGCATTTGGCCGTCGAGGGCGTATTCGGTTGGGCACAAACCGCCGCGGGCCGAGTGCTAACTGCCAAGTGCTAACTGCTACGATAGAGAGTTGCGCGGCCGCCGGCGGCGCAATCGAGGACTGCGATGGCTGATTACATGGTCAAGTGCGTGAAGCTGGGACGCGAGCTGCCCGGGCTCGACGAGCCGCCGTTCGACACCGCGCTGGGGCAGAGAATCTACGAAAACGTCTCCGCCGAGGCGTGGCGGCAGTGGCTCGAGTACCAGAAGATGCTCATGAACGAGTACCGCCTGAACCCCGCCAACCGTCAGGCGCAGGAATTCCTCTGCCAGCAGATGGAGCAGTATTTCTTCGGCGAAGGCGCGCCGGCGCCGCCGCCCGAGTACGTCCCGCCCAAGAGCTAGCCTGCCGCCGTCAGCACTCCGCGTGATCGCGAAGTAGTCGGGAGCAGCCAAACCCCGCGTGTGTAGCGGATTTGGTGCACCTGCCACACGCACGTGGGGCTGTGACGCGCGCGCGTTCGCCGGTATATACTTCTGCCCGCTTTCCGGAGGACGCAATGAGCGACCAGGGCGAGAAGTCCTCCGCCGTATCCCGGCGGGAGTTTCTCAAGATCTCCGGCATCACGGTCTCGGTCCCCATGGTGGTAGGGCCGACTGTGATCCAGGTGGCAGGCGAAGACGTGGCCGTCCACGGCCCGGGGCCGACACCCATCAGCCTCAGCGTGAACGGCAAGCGGCTGACCGCCGAGCTCGAGCCGCGGGTCACGCTGCTCGACGCGCTGCGCGAGCAGTTCGAGGTGACGGGCCCGAAGCGGGTGTGCGATCACGGCTCCTGCGGCGCGTGCACGGTGCTGATTGACGGCCGCCCCGTGTACGCGTGCACCACGCTGGCCATCGAGGCGCAGGGACACCAGATCGCCACGGTCGAGAGCCTGGGCAGCCCGGAGCAGATGCACCCGGTGCAAGCCGCGTTCGTCGAGAACGACGCGCAGCAGTGCGGCTTTTGCACGCCCGGCTTCGTGACCGCGACCGCCGCCTTCATCCAAAAACATCCGAACGCCACCATGGAGCAGGTGCGCACCGGGCTGGCGGGCAACTTCTGCCGCTGCGGTACCTATGCCGGCATCCACCAGGTGGCGACGCATGGGCACGCCCCGCACAAGGTCACGGCGCTCGAAAACAAGCAGGGAATCAACCGCCTGACGGCGTCGTCGGCCCCGCCGCGCAAGCCCGCGGCCCCTCCGGCCGCTAAGAAGGGAGGCGTCTAATGCCCGACTACACATGGCCCGCTCCGGAAAAGCGCAAGTACATCGGCAAGCGGATAAAGCGCGTGGACGGCCCGGTGAAGGTCTCGGGCCGCGCCAAGTACACCTACGACCTGGTGCGTCCGGGCATGTTGTACGGCGTGATCGTGCGCAACCCGTACGCGCACTGCAAGGTGGTCAGCGTGGATACCAGCGCCGCTGAAGCCATGCCGGGGGTGAAAGCGATTGAGGTGGTGCAGGGCCCGGGCCGCGAGATCCAGTGGGCCGGCGATGAGGTGGTCGCGCTCGCAGCCGTGGATGAGCGCACCGCCTACGACGCCGCGCGCGCCGTCAAGGTGCAGTACGAGCCGCTGCCGCACAACGTGGACGACTTCACGGAGCCGCCCCGCGAGGTCCAGGCCGACACCGGCCCGCTCGGCCAGACCGATGTGCAGGACATGCTGGTGAACCAGGTACCGACGGCGCAGATCGTGCAGGCGCTGCAGCAACGCGGGGTCAGCTTCCCGGTGAGCGACGCGCTGCTCGGACAATTGCGCGGGGTTGGCGTCGCCGCTGCGGTCATTGACGCGCTGAAGAACGCGCCGCAGAAAACGGCAGAGAACAAGCCCAAGAGCTGGTACCGGCCCGCCGCGACGCAGACCACCGGCGATCCCACGGCCGCTTTCCAGCAGCCCGACGTGGTGATCAGCGAGGGCTTCTATGGCCTGAACACCATCACCCATTGCTGCCTGGAGTCGCATGGCGGCATCTCCGAGTGGACCGACGGCGACAACCTCCTGGTCCACATGTCCACCCAGAACCTCAGCGGCATTGCCGGCCAGATGGCGGGACCGCTGAACATGAAGGCGCAGAACATTCGCGTGCACCAGGACCACATCGGCGGCGGCTTTGGCAGCAAGTTCGGGCCCGACCGCTGGGGCATCCTCACCGCGCAGCTCTCCAAGAAGGCCGGCGGCAAGCCGGTGAAGATCATGCTGGAGCGCAAGGCGGAACTGGCGGTGGCGGGCTCGCGGCCTTCGGCCTTCGCGCGCATCAAGGTAGCAGCCAAGAAGAATGGCGAACTGGTGGCCTGGGACTCATTCGGCTGGGGCACCGGAGGCCCAGGAGGTGGCGGTTCGCCGCCGATTCCCTACGTCTTCGAGATTCCCAACCAGCGCAAACAGTGGACGGCGGTGGTGACGAACCAGGGCCCGGCACGCGCCTGGCGCGCACCCAGCCATCCGCAGGCGGCGCAGCTCACCATGACGGCGCTCGAAGACCTGGCCGCCAAGCTGGGCATGGACCCGCTGAAGTTCTTCCTGAAGAACATTGACATCGCCGGGGCCAACACGCCGCGTCCGGCCATCTACCGCGACGAACTCGCCATCGCCGACGAATTGATGGGCTGGTCGAAGCGCTGGCATCCGCGCGGCGACACGACCGCCGGCGCCATAAAGCGCGGCCTCGGCCTTTCCATCCACACCTGGGGCGGACGCGGCCACAACAGCGAGTGCGACCTGCTGATCCATCCCGATGGCGGCGTCGAGCTGCGCATGGGAACGCAGGACCTCGGCACCGGCACCCGCACCTGCATCCTCGCCGTGGCCGCCGACACCCTCGGTATTCCGCTGCAGGCGATCAAGCTACAGATCGGCGACACCCAGTACCCGATGTCGGGAGGTTCCGGGGGTTCGACCACCATCGGCGGCGTCTCGGCCTCGACGCGGCGCGCGGCCGTCGATGCCCGCGACGCGCTCTTCGCCAAGGTGGCGCCCGCGCTCGGCGTCACCCCCGACAAGCTGGAAGCCGTGGGCGGCAAGATCCAGGTGGCCGGCAGCCCGGCGAAAGCGCTGGTCTGGAAGGACGCGTGCGCCAAGATCGGGGCCACCCCCATCAGCGCGCATGGCGTCAACCGCGGCGGCATGCGTCCCGACCTGACCAACAGCGGCGTCGGCGGCGCCATGATGGCCGACGTTTCCGTGGACATCGAGACCGGCATCGTCAAGGTCAACAAGATGGTGCTGGTGCAGGACTGCGGCCTCATCATCGACCTCAAGACCGCCGAGAGCCAGTGCTTCGGGGCGCTCATCATGGGGATCAGCTACGCGCTCTACGAGGAGCGCATCCTCGATCCGGTGACCGGGCGCATGCTCAATCCGAACATGGAGTTCTACCGGATGGCCGGCATCGGCGATATCGGCGATCTGGTGGTCCACATGATGACCAACAAGTACGACGACCGCGGGGTCATCGGGCTGGGCGAGCCGCCGGTGATTTCGCCGGGCGCGTGTATCTCGAACGCGGTGGCCAACGCCATCGGGGTGCGGGTGCCGACGTTGCCCATGACGCCCGACCGCGTGCTGGCCGCGCTGGCAGCGGGCGAGAGAGGAGAGCGGGCATGAAACCCTTCGAGTACGCCAGCCCAACGTCGCGCCAGCAGGCCATCGGCCTGCTCGGCCAGCAGTGGGGCGAAACGGAGATCATCGCCGGCGGCACCGACCTCCTCGGCCTGATGAAGGACGAGGTGGTCGCGCCCAGCCGCCTGGTCAACATCAAGGGAATCGCCGGGATGCAAGCCATCAGCGCCGATGCCAAGGGCCTGCATCTCGGCGCCCTGGTCACGCTGGACCGCCTGGCGGAGGCCCCGCAGGTCCGGGAGCAGTATCCCGCGCTGGCGCAGGCAGCCGAAGAGGCAGCCAGCCCACAGCTCCGCAACATGGCCACCATCGGCGGCAACATGTGCCAGCGCCCACGCTGCTGGTACTTCCGCAACGGCATGGGCCTGGTGCCCCGGAGCGAAGACGGCCGCGACCTGGTCGCCGAGGGCGACAACCGCTACCACGCCATCCTCGGCAACGACGGCGCAGCGCGCTTCGTCAGCCCCTCGACGATTGCCCCCATCCTGATCGCGTATGGCGCCACCCTCCGGATTGCCGGGCCCGACGGCACCCGCGACCTGCCGCTGGAGAAGTTCTTCCGCATTCCGCAATCGGGCGACGAACGCGAGCACGACCTGGCGCCCAACGAGATCGTGACTGAGATCATCGTGCCGCCCGCCCCCGGCGTGAAGGCCGGGCACTACGAAGTCCGGCAGAAGGAAGCCTTCGACTGGCCGCTGGCGCTGGCCTCGGTGGCGCTCAAGATGCAGGGCGCGACGGTGCAGTCGGCGCGCATCGTGATGGGCCACGTGGCGCCGGTGCCGTGGGTCTCCGCGGAGGCCGCGCAGGCCATTGCTGGCAAGCCCGTCAACGAGCAGACTGCCGCCGCCGCCGGGGCCGCCGCGGTAGCCCAGGCCCGCGCCCTCAGCCGCAACGGCTACAAGATCAAGCTGGCCGGAGTCGCGGTGAAGCGCGCGCTGCTGGCCGCCGCCGGCGTCAACTTCCCCCGCATCCATCCCGGCGCGCCCGCAGGGACCCCTGGAGGTGAGGCATGAAGCCCGAATCCGAACGCTTTGATCCCAACCGCCCCAACCTCTGCTCCGCCCTGCGCTGGAAGGGCCAGTTCATCCTCGCCGAGCCCGATCCCACCGTGCCGCCCTCCAACGACGGCCTGTTCTGGTGCATGTACACCCAGAACTGCATTGGTCCCGATGGCGGTCTGGCCGAGCCCGGGAACTGCTGCCACAGCGGCCGCACCTGCCACGGGACCGGCAAGAGCGGGTGAACGGAATCGGGTTATCGGGAGATCGGGTGATCGGGCGATCGGAAAACCAGCGCGTCCGATCGCCCGATCACCAGATCGCCAGGTCATCCGATAATCCAGCGTCCCCGGGGAGGTCCTCATGTCTCTTGCCGCCGAAGTGAGCACCGCGCGCGCCCGCAATTACATCAACGGCAAGTGGGTGGAGCCCAGCGGCAAGAAGACGGTGGAGCGCCGCAATCCCGCCAACTCCCACGATGTCGTCGGCATCATCCCGCTCTCCACCCGCGACGAGGCCCGCGTCGCCATCGGCGCCGCGCAGCAAGCCTTTCCCGGCTGGCGCAATACGCCGCCGCCCCTGCGCGGCAAGATCCTCGCCCGCGCCTGCCAGATCATGACCGAGGAGATGGACGCGCTCGCCGCCATCCTCACCCGCGAAGAGGGCAAGACGCTGAGCGAATCGCGGGGCGAAATCCTGCGCTCCATCAACGTGCTGGAATTCATGGCCGGGGAAGGCCGCCGGCTCATCGGCGAGACGCTGCCTTCCGAGCTGCCCAAGAACTTCGCCTACACCGTTAAGCAGCCCCTGGGCGTAATCGCCGTCATCACCCCGTGGAATTTCCCCGTCGCTATCCCGGTGTGGAAGATCGCGCCCGCCCTGGTCGCCGGCAACACCGTGGTGTTCAAGCCCGCGACCATTACGTCATTTACGGGGATGAAGGTGGTCGAGATCTTCGAGCGCGCCGGCGTTCCCGCGGGCGTGCTCAATCTGGTGGTCGGCTCGGGCAGCGAGGTCGGCGACGAGCTGACGCAGAACCCGGCGGTGAAAGCCATCAGCTTCACCGGCTCCAACGCCATCGGCACCGCGCTCTACGCGGACGGGGCGCGCCACATGAAGAAATGCCAGTGCGAGATGGGGGGCAAAAACCCAGTGGTGGTGATGGAAGACGCCGACCTGGACTTGGCCGTCGCCTCTGCCGTGCAGGGTGCCTTCGGCTCCACCGGCCAGCGCTGCACGGCCACCAGCCGCGCCGTGGTGGTGGACACGATCGCCGACGAGTTCGTGCGCCGCGTCAAAGCGGCGACGGAGAAGCTGGTGGTTGGGGATGGCGCGCAGCCGGGCGTCAGCATGGGCCCGGTGGTCGACGAAAGCCAGTTCAAGACCGTGCTCAACTACCTCGAAGTGGGCAAGCAGGAAGGCGCCGAGCTGGTGCTGGGCGGCACGCGCCTCACCGGCGGCAAGTTCGACCAGGGCCTGTTCATCGCCCCCACCATCTTCGACCGCGTACAGCCCGGCATGCGCATCGCGCAGGAGGAAATCTTCGGCCCCGTGCTCTCGGTCATCCGCGCCCGGGACTTTGAGGACGCGCTCGCCATCGCCAACAACGTCGAGTTCGGCCTCAGCTCCTCCATCTATACCCAGGATATTTCGCGCGTCTTCGAGTTCGTGGACCGCATCGACACCGGCATGACCCACGTGAATTCGCCCACCACCGGCGGCGAGGCGCACATCCCCTTCGGCGGCATGAAGGGCACCGGCGTCGGTCTGCGCGAGCAGGGCACGATCGCCGTCGACTTCTTCACCGAACTGAAGGTTGTGTACGTGGACTTCACCGGCAAGAAACGCGAGAGCAACATCTACTGACACCTCGGGAGTACGTTGCGGTTTAGAACAGAATTGTCATGCTGAGCGAGCGCACAGCCGCAGGCGAGCGCGAGTCGAAGCATCCCTATAGTTACGAAAATGTCAGCCGACGGAATTTGTTACGTCTACATCCTGGGCAGTCTCTCCGGCACGCTCTACATTGGCTTCACCGGGTGGCTTGAAAGACGCATGGTGCAACACAAGGAAGGACTGCTGGCCGGCTTCACGAAGAGGTACGGCGCGGACCGGCTGCTGTACTACGAAGCGTACGACGATCCCCGGAAGGCCATCGAGCGCGAGAAGCAGCTCAAGGGATGGAGCCGCGGGAAGAAGATCAAGCTGATCGAGAGCGTGAATCCGCAATGGAAGGACCTGAGCCGGGAATGGTATGAGGACCTGCAGCGCCGGCGTGCGCAATGGCAAGAGATCATGGCTCAGGCGGCATCGGCACCATAGGGATGCTTCGACTGCGCGGCGGCATGCGCCACCGCTCCGCTCAGCATGACGCTCGTCACGTAGGTTAAGATTCTGGGCTCACTGAGACAGGGAGTTGATAGGAGACTGCATGGCCACCACCATCATCACCAATCCCGATCCGCGCTATCCCGTCGGCAAGTTTGTCGCGCCGGCCGTGATCACCGACACCCTGCGCCGCGAATTCATCCGCCACATCGCCGACGCGCCCGCCGCGCTCAGCACGGCGGTCAGCGGCCTGAGCGACGCGCAGCTCGACACGCCCTACCGTCCCGGCGGCTGGACGCTGCGCCAGGTGGCGCACCACTTGGCCGACAGCCACATGAACGCCTTCATCCGCCACAAGTTCGCGCTCACCCAGGAACAGCCCACCATCATGCCCTACGACGAAGCCCGCTGGGCCGAGACGCCCGACTGCACGCCGCCGGCCAAGGTCTCGGTGCAGCTCATCGAGGCGCTGCACCAGCGCTGGACAACGCTGTGGCTCGCCATGGCGCCCGCCGACTTCGCGCGCACGCTCAACCACCCGGAGCGCGGCGTCATGACCCTCGACGACCTGCTCGCGCTCTACGCCTGGCACAGCCGCCATCACGTGGCCCACATCACCACCACCCGGAAACGCCAGGGCTGGTGAGGCCTAGCGTCCTGGGGCCGCGGTGCGCTTCGCCCGCCGCCGGCCCGGGCCCGAGGGCGCAATCGCCCAATGACGCCATCGCCCTTCTCGTGTTACAACTTCCCCCCACCTAGCTATGTCCGCGGGCGTCGGTCTCTCCAAAAAAATCGAGTCGTCTCCGCTCTACAACCCCGACCTGGCGCCGGTCCCGGCCGCGCGCCGCAACTGGACGACCTACAACTACGCCGCCCTCTGGATCTCGCATGGCGCACTGCATCCCCACCTACATGCTGGCCTCGGGCCTCATCGGCGGAGGGCATGAGCTGGCGGCAGGCGCTGCTCACCATCCTGCTCGGCAACATTCCATCGTGCTCGTCCCGATCCTGCTCAACTCCCATCCCGGCACGAAGTACGGCATCCCCTTCCCGGTATTTGCGCGCGCCGCCTACGGGACGCGCGGCTCCAACGTGCCCGGCGCTGATGCGCGCGCTCGTGGCCTGCGGCTGGTTCGGCATCCAGGCGTGGATCGGCGGCGAGGCGCTGCACGTCTTCTTCCGCTCGCTGTGGCCGGGCTGGCCGGCGGCGATTCTCGGCACCGGTTTGCCGGCCATGCGCCCACCGAGTGGATTTCCTTCCTGCTGTTCTGGGCGCTGAACATCCTCATCATCTATCGCGGCATGGACCTGCTGCGGCAGGTGGAGAACTGGGCCGCGCCGTTCGTGCTGGTCATGACGCAGCGCTCCTGGTGTGGTGGGCGCTGTCCGCAGGCGCACGGGCTGGGGCCGCTGCTGGCGCAGACCGGGAAGGCCCGAGTCGTCGGCCCGAGTTCTGGCCGGTCTTCGTGCCGTCGCTGACCGCCATGATCGGCTTCTGGGCCACGCTTTCGCTCAACATGCCCGACTTCACGCGCTTCGGGCGCAGCCAGCGCGAGCAGACGGTCGGGCAGGTGGTGGCGCTGCCCACCACCATGACCGCTCTTCGCCGCCATGGGCGTGATCATCACCAGCGCCAGCGCCATCATCTATGGCAAGGCCATCTGGGACCCGGTGGAGCTGGTGGGCAAGTTCACTGAGCCGTGGATCGTCGCGGTCGCGATGTTCACGGTGGTGGTCGCCACGCTCGCGGTGAACATCGCCGCCAACGTGGTCTCGCCCGCCAACGACTTCGCCAACGCCTTCCCGCGCCTCATCACCTTCCGCCGCGGCGGCCTCATCACCGGCATCATCGGCATCCTCATGCAGCCGTGGAAGCTGCTGGCCGATCCTTCCGGCTACATCTTTCACCTGGCTGCTCGGCTACTCCGGCGGGCTGGGCTCGATCGCCGGGGTGCTCATCGCCGACTACTGGCTGGTGCGCCGCCAGCGCCTGGTGGTGGAGGACCTCTACCGCGAAGACGGCATCTATGGCGAATGGAGCTGGCGGGGAGTGCTGGCGACCGGGGCGGGCTGCCTGGCCGCGTGGATCGGGCTGATCGTGCCGCCGCTGCGGCCGCTCTACGACTACGCCTGGTTCGTCGGCTTCGGCGTCTCCTTCGTCGCCTACTGGCTGGCCATGGCCCCGCTGGCTGAACCCACGCCGGAAGCGGAGGTGGAGATCGGATGACCGCGCCCGAGGTGGTGGTCGAAACCGAAAAGCTCACCCGCAGTTTCGGCTCGCTGGTGGCCGTGGACCAGCTCGACCTGCGCGTCGAGCGCCGCCAGTTCCTCGGTTTCCTTGGCCCCAACGGCGCCGGCAAGTCCACCACCATCAAGATGCTCACCGGACTCTTGCGTCCCACCAGCGGCACCATCCGCGTGCTGGGCATGGAGCTGGAGTCGCACGCGGTCGCGGTGAAGCAGCGCATCGGCGTGGTGCCGGAAGGGCTGGCGATGTTCGAGCGCCTCACCGGCAACCAGTTCCTCAACTTTGTCGGCCGCATGTACGGCCTGGAGCGGAACAACGCCGCCAATCGCGCGGCCGAGCTGCTGGAATTCATGGAGCTGCGCGAAGCCGCCGACCAGATCGTCGCCGACTACTCGCACGGCATGAAGAAGAAACTCGCCCTCGCCGCCGCCGTCATTCACCGCCCGGAGATCCTTTTCCTCGACGAGCCCTTCGAGGGCGTCGACGCGGTGGCCGCCCGCACCCTGAAAGAAATGCTGCAGCGCTTTATCCAGCGCGGTGGCACCATCTTCCTCACCTCGCACGTCATGGAAGTCGTCGAGCGCCTGTGCTCGCACATTGCCATCATCCAGCACGGCCGCACGGTGGCCGCCGGTTCCATCGAGGAGCTGCGGAGCGGCGTCGCCGTGGCCGCCGCGGATGGCGCACCCGCTTCCGGCACCCTCACCCTGGAGCAGATTTTCGTCTCCATCGTGGGTGGCGCCCACAGCCACGCCGACGAGCTCTCCTGGCTATGAACCCCTTACTGCGCAGCTTGCGCCTGCTGGCCGAGGTCCGCTGGCGGACGCTGCGCAACGAAATGCGCCGCGGCCAGAAGCGTGCCGAGCTGGCGGTCGCCATGCTTATGACCTTCTTCGGCAGCCTGGTGGCGCTGGTGACCGGGCTGCTGTTCCTGGCGGGCAGTTACGTTCCCGTGGCACGGCGTGGGCGCTTCGAGGTAATTGCCCTTTTCTTATGGTGCATCTTCGCCGTGTGGCAGTTGGTTCCGGTGCTGCTCGAGGGCGCTTCGCCTTCGGTAAATTTCCGCGAGCTGGCGCGCTATCCGCTTACCTTCTCCACCTACGCGGCGCTGCACCTTATCTACGGGCTACTTGATCCAGCCGCCCTGTTGACGCTTTTCTGGCTGGCGATGGTGTGGCTGGGCCTGGTGCTGGCGCGGCCGGCCCTGCTCGCCCCGGCGACGGCCGCGGCGGTGGCCTTTGTGGGCTTCAACTTGTTTCTGAACCGCGTCATCTTCGCCTTCTTCGAACGCATCATGAGCACGCGCCGCGGCCGGGAGCGTTTCCTGGTGATCGTCTTTCTCGTCAGCATTCTGTTGCAGGTGGTGATTTATGGCGGCATGGGCCAACGGATGGAAAAGGCCGGGGTGTCGGCCGGGTTCAAACGCGCCGCGGTCGCCGTGCAGAACGCATCGCCACCGGGGCTGGCCTTCCGCGCCATGACCACTCCCGCCCCGGGTGCGCTCGTTGGCCTGGGCGGCCTGGCGGCCTGGGTGCTGTTGCTCGCGCCGTTCATGTTGCGCCAGGTCCGCCGCAATTATCTGGGGGAGATCCAGCCGGAGGTGGTCCGCCGCGCCGGCGCGGTGCAGGCGAGGCCGGGCTGGGAGTTGCCCTGGACCAGCGGCGCCACCGCTGCGGTCATTGAGAAGGAACTCCGGTATGCCCTGCGCAATCCGCAGGTGACGATGAACACGGCCTCCGTCCTGGTTTTCTGCGCCCTCCTGTTGTTCTCGCCGGGGTTATCGCGCGTCCTGTCGCAGGGCCTGCACATCGGCCGCTCCGCCACCCTCTACCCGATGCTGGTCGGATATGCCATGTTGACGACGACGCAGCTCATCAACAACTGCTTTGGCAGCGATGGCCAGGGCTTCCACCGTTGGTTGATGGCGCCCGCCAACCTCGAACTCATTCTCGCCGCCAAAAACGCGGCCATGGCCGCCCTCATGGCTTTTATGGCGCTGGCCCTGTCGGTGCTGTGCGGGTTCAGCATGGCGCTGCCGCCCGCCTTGATCGCGCAGGTCCTCCTCGGCGCGGCCTACGGCGCGCTGCTTCTGCTGAGCGCCGGGAACTGGTTTTCCGTGCGCTTTCCCAAGCACGTCGATCCCGGACGGCTCTCCAACCGCAATGTCTCGGAGGTCGCGATCCTCCTCGGCCTGGTGACCTACGGCGTAATCAGCGGGTCGCTCTGGGTGCTGGTCTTTACCTCGCGCCGCGTGGGCTCCTGGCTGCTGCCGCTGGGCTTACTCGTCCTCCTGGGGTGCGCGGTCCTGGTGTACCGCCGATCCTTGCGCGGTGCCGCCGCCTACCTCGCCGGCCATACCGCCGAAATGATGGAAGAACTGAAGTGACCGCTTCCGCGGCACGACGCCCGCTGCCGCCGCCCGCCGCAGGATAAGCTTAGACGATGGCCGCGCCCGCTCTCCAACTCGCCGCCCCCCGCCACCGCGTGCTTGGTGGGATAACGTGCGCCGCGGTGCCGCTGCTTTCGCTGGTCTTCTGGCCGGAACTCGAATCCGCCTTCCTAGTCCCGAAAGCCGCACTCCTGGCCGTGCTCGCGGCCCTCACCTGGGGCGTGGCGCTGGCCACCGGCGCGCTGCGCGTCCCCGCACGCTGGCGCGCCTTCGCCGGGGCGGCCCTTGCGTACGCGGCCGCCTGTGGGCTGGCGTGGGTTTTCTCGGCGCGGCGCGACATGGGGGCGCACGCCCTGCTCTTCATCCTCTCCGGCCCGCTGTTCGCCTGGGCGGCGATTGCCGGCAGCGCGCGCCGCCAGCGCCGCAGCGTGGAAGCGATCGCTTTTGCCGGGTCGGTCCAGGCGGTGCTGGGCCTGGCGCAATGGTGGCTCGGCCTCGACCCGTTCTCCTGGTTTGGTTTGGCGGCACTCGGCGAGCATCGCATGCGCGTCTTCGGCACCCTTGGGAACCCGGAGTTCGTCGCCAACTTCCTCGCGGCCGCGTTGCCCGCCGTGCTGCTGCTGGCCACGGAAGCGCGCGGCTGGCTGCGCGCCGTCTGGATCGCGATGGCCCTGTTCTACGGCCTCACCATCGTCGGCAGCGGTTGCCGGGTCAGCGGGGTCGCCGCCGTGCTCGCGAGTGTCGCCTTCTTCTGCGCCCGGCGCGAACGCCTCCCGGCTCCGCGCCGCGTCGCCGCAGTCGGGCTGCTGATCGTGGTGCTGGTGGCCGCGGGGGTGCTCGCCGTCGGCGTGCGCAACCAGCGCGGCTTCTCTGCCAGCGCCAGCGGCCGCTTCGTGATGTGGCGCGCCGCACTCTCCCAGGGTGCGCTCAAATCCCCCTTCGGTGCCGGCCCCGGCACCTTCGAGTACCGCTATTTCCCACTCGTTGCCACCTATGTGCGCGAGCGGGGAGATCCCGCGCTGGTCCGCTACCTCGGCTACGAGCGCGCCGCCGAGAGCGACTTCGTGCAGGCCCTCAACGAAACCGGCTGGGCGGGCCTGCTGACCTTGCTCGCCGTTTTCCTGCTGTGGTTTGCGGCCATGTTCCGGCAGCGCCGCGCCTTCTCGCCGGCGTCGCCCAGCGGCGGCACGGAGTTCACCGGCCTGACGGCCGCGGCGATGGCGGGTGTGGTTGCCTTGCTCACCGCCGCCGCCATGGAATCACCCTGGCAGCGCGCCGATGGCTGGCTCCTGCTGTGGCTCTGGCTGGCGCTGCCCATCTCGCTCGACTTTGTCCCGGAAGCGATTGCGCCGCGCCGCTGGCTCGCCGTGCCCGCCGTCTGCCTGGTGGCGGCGATTTCCTGGTTCGCCCTGCAGCCGGTCATTGCCAGTTGGCACAGCGAGCGTGGCATCCGGCTGGAGTTCAACAACCAGTATCCGGAGGCGGCAGCGGCCTATCGGGCCGCATTGGCGCACGATCGCACCCAGCGCGTCGCGCATTTCAACCTCACCCGCACCCTGGCCAAGAACGAGCAGTACGCCGATGCGTGGCGCGCCTCCGACGAAGCGCTGCGCTGGGACTCGGCGTGGGAGCTGCGCCTGCTGCGCTCCCGCATCTGCCAGGCGGAGAACCGCCTTGGGTGCGCCTTCTCCGAGCTCAAGCAGGAGCTGGAACTCTATCCTTACGGCGCCGAACTGCTGGGCGAAATGCGGTCGCTCCTCGTGCAGATCGAGGCCGCCACGCAGCACTAGCGCCGGTGTGGAGAGGCCGGCTTTGGTAGAATCGCCGATTCCGGGAGGGACATCGCATGCGTAAGTCAGGGCTCGTTATTCTGCTGGGCTGCGCTCTTGCCATCGCCGCCGCGGCGCAAACCCGCCGCCCCAACGTCAACGTTCCACGCGCCGAGACCGGCACCCCGGAGATCCGCGGCGCCACGCCCCAGGCGGTCACCACCGGCACCACCACCACCGTCGTCCTCAAGGGAGTCAACCTCGAACCCGGCGGCAAGATCGAAGCCAGCGGCATTTGCCATCTCAAGGACGGGAAGATCGTTTCCGCCACCGAAGCACAGGTCACCCTGACCGTGGACGACGCCATCAAGGGCAGTTGCGAGATTCGGCTGCTCTCGCACAACCGCTGGGTCTACATGAACCTCAATGTGCAGTTGAGCCCCGCCGCCCAGCAGCGCGCCCGGCAAGAGCAGCAGGCCGACTACGACAAGGCCATGAAGGACATGTCCGACCGCGCCACCCACATCAAGGACATCCTGGGCAGGAAATGGGATGTGAAGCTGCCCAACGGCAGGTCCGATACCTGGACGATGACGGAGATCAACCAATTTGGCATGGCCCAGTTCAAGAACGCCAAGGGCGAGGAGTTCCAGGTCATTGTCGGCGAGCAGGACGCGGTCGTCGTGCCCTATCCCGGGGAATGCATGCTGCAGGGTAAGATCGTGGGCGGGAAGGTCAGCGACGGCCAGTCGCCGCTGCCCGGCTGCGCGGTCGGCAAGGGCGCCTGGAGTGCGACGATCTCCAAGTGAGGCCGGTTATGCGCCGGCCGCGCGCCGCTGAAAGTGTGGCAGCACGTTGCGCTCGTACTCCACCAGCGTCTGCTCCTCGTCGCCGCACATGAGGTACATGTTGAACTGGGTAACGCCGGCCTGGCGCAGGCGCTCCAGCTTGGCAATCTGTTTTTCCGCCGCACCCAGCAAGCAGAAGCGGTCCACCACCTCGTCGCTCACGAATTCGGCATTGCTGGAGCCGACTTCGCAGTGGTGCAGGTAGTCGTAGCCGCCGCGGCCGCGCACGTAAGCGGTCAGCGCCGGCGGCAGCTCCTCGGGCTTATAGCGCGACACTAGGTCCATGACGTGGTTCGAGACCAGCGCCGGGAACCAGCGCACGCGCTCGCGCGCCACGTTCATGTCGTCCGACACCCACACCGGCGCCGCTGCCAGCACTTCGATCTTGCGGAAGTCGCGCCCCGCCTCCTCCGCGCCCTTGCGCACGAAGGTAAGGCACCACTCGATCAGGTCGGGATCGGCAAACTGCAGGATGACGCCGTCGCCGACGCGTCCGGCGCAGGCGAGCGCCTTGGGTCCGTAGCCCGCGACCCACACCTTGGGCGCTTCGCCCTCCGCCCACGGCAGCCGTGTCGGCTTGCCGTCGTACTGGATCTCGCGGCCGCTGGTCAGGGCGCGGAACTCGGCAATGAACTCCTCCATGCGCTCCAGCGTAGTGGGCTTCTTGCCCAGCACGCGCCGTGAACTGTCGCCGCGCCCGATCCCGATCACCATGCGCCCGCCGCTGATCACGTTCAGCGTCGCAAACAGGCTGGCCGCCACGGTGACGTCGCGCACCGCGGGATTGGTGACGCACGTCCCCAGACGCATGCGGCGCGTCGAGGTGGCGCACAGCGTCAGCAGCGGGAAGCAGTCTTTCCAGATGACGTGAGAGTCGAACATCCAGCCATACTGGAAGCCGGCATCTTCGGCCTGGCGCATCAGGCCGACGATGCGCTCCACGGAAAGGTCGGGTTTGAGGGTGATTCCGAACTGCATAAGGGCCTCCGCGAATGAGCGACAGGACGCGGAGTTTAGCATAAAATGCGGTGTTTTCTGGGCAGCCCAGCCACAGATCAACCCAGATCGAAGCAGACGAACAGAATCTGTTTCATCCGTGAAAATCGGTGGCGAAAAGAGGTTTGTCATGGCCTTCGACGTTCTCATTACCAACGGCACCATCGTGACCGCCGCCGACACCTACAAGGCCGACATCGGCATCAGCGACGGCAAGATCGTCGCCATTGGCGACAAGCTGCCGCGCGACCGCGCCCGACGGGAAATTGACGCTGGCGGCAGGCTCGTCTTTCCCGGCGGCATCGACGTCCACACCCACCTCGACATGCCCTTCGGCGGCACCACCAGCGCCGACGACTTCGAGACCGGAACGCGCGCCGCCGCCTGGGGCGGCACCACCACCCTGATCGACTTCGCCATCCAGTACAAGGGGCAGTCGCTGCGCGAGGCGTTCGACACCTGGATGAAAAAGGCCGAGGGGCGCGCCGTTTCCGACTACGGCTTCCACTGCATCATCACCGACCTGCCCGACGCGCGGCTGGAGGAGATGGGCGCGCTGGTACGCGAAGGGGTCACGACGTTCAAGCTCTTCATGGCCTATCCCGGCGTCTTCATGCTCGACGACGCCTCGATTTTCAAGGCGCTGCAACAGACGGCGCAGCATGGCGGCATGATCTGCATGCACGCCGAGAACGGCGGCGTCATCGACGTCATCGTGCGCCAGGCGCTGGCGCAAGGCAAAACGGCGCCCAAGTACCACGCGCTCACGCGTCCCACCACGGCGGAGGCCGAGGCCTGCGGTCGCGCCATCGCGCTGGCCGAGATGGCGGGCGCGCCCCTCTACATCGTCCACCTCTCCTGCTTCGAGGCGCTGGAAAAGGTGCGCGAGGCGCGCGACCGCGGCCTGCCCATCTACGCCGAAACCTGCCCGCAGTACCTGTATCTCTCGCTCGACAACTTCGACGCCCCCGGCTTCGAGGGCGCGAAGTACGTCTTCACCCCGCCGCTGCGCGAGAAGTGGCACCAGGACAAGCTGTGGCAGGGCCTCAAGGCCGACCAGCTCTCCGTGGTCAGCACCGACCACTGCCCCTTCTGCTACAAGGAGCAGAAGGAAATGGGCAAGGGCGATTTTACCAAGATCCCCAACGGCGGGCCGGGCATCGAGCACCGCATGTCGCTGGTGTATTCGGGCGGGGTGGCGGCGGGACGCCTGAGCGTAAACCGCTTCGTCGAGATCACCTCGACCACGCCGGCCAGGCTCTTCGGGCTCTATCCGCGGAAGGGCACGATTGCCGTGGGAAGCGACGCTGACCTGGTCGTCTTCGATCCCAACCGCGAGCACACCATCAGCGTCGCGACGCACCACATGCGGGTGGACTACTCCATGTTCGAGGGCATCAAGGTAAAAGGCATGCCCGACGTGGTGATGTCGCGCGGTCGGGTGCTGATGGAGAAAAACGAATTCCTCGGCCGCCCCGGCGGGGGCCAGTTCCTGAAGCGCGCGGTGTACGCCGGCCTCTGACCGGCTGCGAGCCAGGAACTATCGCATCATCTACGATCTGTAAACGGGAAAACTGCGACGGGCCAGATCATGAAGCAGCTCGACCGTATAGCCATCCCCGTCGGCTCCGTGGTCATACGGCGACGTGGCCACAGCTAGCGAAGGCAGGTTATCATTCTAGCTATGAAACGTCTCACGGCGAGGCTTCTGGCGACCGTTAGGTCGGAGAACATGTGGCTCCTGTTTGCCTCCAGCGTGGGGCCGATCATAGCAAACGCATTGATTTGGCTCGCCTCGCACATAGCGTTACTGCCGCGTTGGGTTAAGCCGATCGGTTGGGTGGCAGCGGCAGGTGTAGCGGTGGGCGTTCTACTCTTGACACTCATCCGTCTCTACTATCGCAAGAGCGCATCGCAAATCATAAGCCTCTACGGCAGCGCATACATGGTCGGGTTGAGTGCGCGGCGTCGCCGCTTTGTTCGAAACTGGATTGCGGCAGTAGCAACCCTCTCCACCTTTGGTTTCCTGGGGTGGAAATATTACGAGAACCGGATCCACCGGCCGGTTGTTATTCTCGTGGCTGATTTCGAGAAAGCAGATCCGCAATACCGGGTGACCCGACTGCTTGTGGAAAACCTTGAAAATGCAACTAAGCAGTACGAGGACGTAGAGATTGAGCGTCTTGGTAAGTTCATTCCGTGGGAGGATGGCATTCGGATTGCCTCGAACGAGGGAAGCAAAAGGAGAGCCGCAGTTGTACTCTGGGGGGACTATGACAAAACTGCAACTCACGCGAAGATCACGGTCCACTTCCAAACACCGAAAGGTACTGCCGTCCCCGCAATCCACCTGGAGCAGGAAAGTGAGACCTTGACCGTACCAGTATCTGAGCTCGATGAGCTATTCGATTCAGGAAACTGTCTCGAAGCAAATGGCCTATCTCACGCTGCTGGCCGTTGGGGTTGCCCGCTTCCGCGTGGCTGATTATAACGGAGCAATATCCCACTTCGACGCTGCGCTGCGAGAGTGTGAGGCGCCGGAGCAGATGGTTGATCCAACCCTCTTATATCAGGCTCGGGGCGCTTCAGAACTGTTGCTCGGCAAGATCGACAGCTCCATTGCCGATTTTAACAGTGCCCTCAAGCTTCGGCCGAATTCTGCAACTGCCCATGCTGATCTAGCTGCAGCTTTTATATCTCAGGATCGGTTGGACGAAGCGCTTACGGAATCAAGCAGAGCGCTTGAGATCAGTCCTGAGCTTGCTGTCGCACACAACAATCATGCTGTCGCGCTGTTTCTCAAGGGACAACTAGATCAGTCAATCGCTGAATTCCAACAAGTGGTCCAACGCATGCCTGAGAGCGCCGAATTGCGCAGTAACCTGGCGATGGCTTTCAATAGCACAGGGCGGAATGGTGATGCGATTGTCGAGTTACGAAAGGCCATTTCACTCAGACCCGAGTCGTCGAAAGGCCACCATAACCTCGCCATCGTGTTGCATGACTTAGGTCGGTACGATGAGGCGGTCATTGAAGCGAAACGGGCGATTCACTTGGAGCCTGACAATCTAGAAGCTCAGATTACGCTTGCTGCAGTGTTGATCCGGAAAGGTCGGTACAATGATGCCATCACGGACCTGAAGAGACTCGTCGCCCTCAGGCCGGATTATGCGAAGGCTCACGGGGCTCTTGGTAACGCTTGGGCGGCAAAGGGCGAACTGCGTGAAGCGATAGTCGAATACGAGAAGGCTATCGCGCTGAGGGGCAATGTCGCAGTGTTTCTCTATGACCTAAGTGTTGCGCTGGAGCGCCTTGGCCGGAACGACGAGCGCATAGCAGCGCTGAAGTCAGCAATTGCCCTGAAACCGGCCTTTGCGGAAGCCCACTCCAATCTTGGTGTAGCCTTAGTCAACAAAGGCGAGGTGACCGCAGCGATAGCGGAGATGAGGCAAGCAATCGCCCTGAAGCCAGGCCTCACTGCGCCCAGGGTGAATCTCGTGAGGGCGCTGTATCTGCTCGGTCGGAACGATGAAGGCATCAAAGAAGCGAAGCAACTCCTTGCGTTAGGACCGGACTTCGCCCCGGCCCACAACGAGCTTGCGGTCGGCCTGGGGAGGCAGGGATCGTATGAGGAGGCAGTCAGAGAGGCGGGTAAGGCGGTTGCACTCAGTCCGACAGACGCCTATGCCCATCTGACCCGAGCCGTTGCTCTGGATAATGTGGGGCGACATGGCGAGGCTATGCGAGAAGCGCAGACAGCTCTCTTACTCAAGCCTGATTACGCCGAAGCCCGTTGTGAGCTTGCTCTTCTTCTGTACAAGATGGGTAAGTACGACGATGCTTTCCGGCACGCAAAGATGGCCGTCGCACTGAAGCCCGCACTGGCTGATGCACACATAGCCCTTGCCGCCGGTTTCGACGGCAAGGGATTGTTGGATGATGCCGTGACTGAGATGCAGGAGGCGGTTGCACTTCAACCCGATTCCGCCCGGGCGCACAGTCTTTTTGCGTATGCGCTTACAAGGAAAGGCCGGTATGAGGATGCGATTCGAGAGTCAAGGAGGGCGATCACGCTTCAACCTGAGTACGCAGAGGCCCACGCCAACCTCGCGTTCGCGTACTTCAAACGAGGTCGCTACCTTGATTCGATTGGGGAGTTCGAGAGGGCCCTCGCACTCAAGCCCGACCTCGCCGATGCCCGACGGGGCTTAGCCGCCGCGTTTGCTCGGGTGACCCGGCTGGAACAGCCGTGACGGGGGCGCCCTCGCATCGCGCGCCCATTCCCTTGGCGGGCTGCATGCACCGCACGTTGCACCCAAGCCGCGCCCGCTTGCCTTTGTTAGATGGGTATAGGGTGCAGTCCAGGTACACAGGTGACAGGCTAGCCCGGGGACATGGATAACAGTTCTGTGAGCAGCCGAAAACGAGGGGCTCAGTCTTTCTCGACGCTCCACTTGCCGGCGACCTTCACCATCTTCGCCCCGCACTGCGCTGACAGCCCTCCCTTCAAATCTCCCGCGACTTGTTTGGGAGAGACGAACTTTCCCGACAGCGTAGATACCGTGTCCCCGGTTTGCTTGAAGGCCACTTCAAACGATCCGTCCTTGCCGATGCGGGTTCTGCTGTCCGCTGTCATCCGGGCTTTGGTCCTGGGTTCGCCTTCTCTGCACTCGAAGACAACCTTTGCCCCGCTGAGAAACATCGAGCGCTGGTCTACGGCGAAACTGACACCGAAAGTCATTTCGGGCCCGGTCGTGGTCCCTTCCCAGTCTCCCGAAAGATTCATATCGGTCCGGGAAAGATCGAGGGATTGGGTCAGGAAATCCAAGCTGACGATGTTCTCCTCGCTGACTGGAAAGACAAAGGCGAGTTGCAGTACCGAGAGTTCCTTGAAGATGTACTTGGCCCCGGCTCCCTCCACCATGTTCACCGCCATCGTGGCCATGGACTTATAGGCCTCGTACGTGGTATCGCCGATGAGAATCTCCTTTCCCTCCAACTGGCCTCCGGCGACAAATACGGGTTGAACATTTCCCCTCAGCAGCTTGACAAAGAACAGCAACACCGGGGAGTGCACGCCGCCGTCTTTGGTCTTGACCTTGACGGAAGCAGCATCCAGGGCCAGATCCAAGCCGGGTTGGGCGTTCTCGATCTCAAGGATGAGGCCGCTGAGGGACTTGCCTTCAAAACCCTTGCAGCTGGCTGTGGACAATTCGACCAGGCGTGCGGTGAATGGCGGGGAAGAGGACGTTGGGGTCGCTTGTGCGGACATAACACTCACGTCAAAGACGACCGCGAAAAAAACAATCAATGCGAACTTGGCGCAACTAGATCTCATGCAACCTCCTCGGCGGGCAAAGGGATGGCACTCCCTGCACCGCTATCTTGGGTCCATGTCCCATACCACAAAGAACTCTTTTCCGCACTTATCACATAGCACGGGGACCGCATATGCTCCTTTGTCATCCCCTTGCTGGTAGTAAGGCACCATCGGGCCGCGAGGAGGCGCGGCGATTCCCTTGTTCGGATGACCGCAATGAACGCAGGAGCACGGGATGAAGGATGCAGATAAGCCATACATCATCTGGGCGATCTGCGCGGGGATCATGTCATCGGAGCCTTTGGCCACTTTTCGCCCCAGGACCCGGCCGGCAAGACTTGCACGCCGGGGATCAGAATTCAGGCATTCCTGGTAGACAGAGAGCACCTTCTGCAGTGCCTTCCTGGCGTCTGCCAGCTGTCGTGATGCTTCCGCACGAACATCCGGATCGCTGTTCTCCAAATCCGCGAAGAGACTATTGAAAGCTCTGCCAAAGTCGGGTTCATCACGCCAGAGTCCATGTGCCTGCTCCTCCAGGGCCCGAAGCTTTGCCGCTTTTTCGCCGCCTCCAGCCTGGATGTTCGCTTTCCGCTTCCATTCCTGAGTCTCCTCAGTTAAGGTGCGGCACTCCATAACGCGGAGGCGGTCGTCACCCCGTTGAGCGATCTCCAGTTCCCGGGCGAGGTCATTCAGAGCCGCATCGTAGTTCTTGAGACTCCGGTGAGCGATGGCTCGGTTGCGCAAGATCGCGCAGATGTTGTAGGCGGTTGACTGCTCATTGATCAAGGTGAGCAGTTCGGTATAAATCCCTAGCGCTGTTTCCCGCTCCGCATCCGACCAGCCTAGTTTCTTCGCGGTCTCCCACAAACGATTGATGCGGTCATCCGAGCTTTCTTCCCCCAGCAGCCTCTTCAAGAATCTCATCCCGATCCACCCTTATCTGTCTTACGCGTATGCCTACTTCCAGAACTGCCACCATTTCTTTCCAAATTGTTCGCGAAGCTTCCGGGCAGTTTGCCGAAGAAACTCAGCTTGCTTAGGAAACTGCTGTAGAAGCTCCAGGCGGAGGTGAAGTACTTGAGAATCGTCAAGTCCTCCGGGTTGCGCTCCAACTCTTAGGCTTCTGACAAAAGGGTCCATTCCAGGGACTTCGCTCATCAGTTCAGCGATCTGCAGGAACCCAGCGCGCACCTCATCGGGCGTGTGGCAGCGTTTCGCGATAACAATCGCTTTTTCCTGCGCTTCGGCGGCTCTTAGAGTCGTCTGGGCAGCATCCATTTGGTGACCTCCTTTGGCGTGCCTCGAAATGGCACTGGCGCTCAGGCGTGAGCGGCGCACGAGTCGCCTTCCGTGTTTCGGTCGGCACAAGTGTGCGGCCAAATGTTCGTGCACCGGAGAGAGGGGGGCAGGCGAACGGCAGGAGGCTCGCCGACCGAGCAGGCGACAGCTTACACGCCAGCCAGGGGCCAGGCAGTGACCGTGAACACCTTCTTGGGTGATGGGTCGAGGGGAGGGCAACGGCTCTGCGCGATCGGGCCATCCGGAGTGGCCGCCTGGGTCATTCTGCGGCATGAGATAACAAACAACTCGTGCTAGAATCCGCGGCCACAACCGCGAATGGGGGGGCGTGATGGAAAAGAATCCGAAATGGCGCGTTCTTCTGCTGGCGCTGACGGGCGGACTCGTCCTGGCGGCGGCACACCCGGCTCTGGCCCAGGACGTGCCAGCCATCGCCAAGGACTCGGTCCGGGTGAAAGCCGACAACGTGGACAGCATTACGATCAATGGGCGGAGACAAGAAGGGTCGAGCTGGCTTCCCACTATCGACTTCCGGGTCAGACCGGGGCCTTCTACGGCAACCCGCTGACCAGCTTCACCGCCCTTCCGTAGTCCGGGCGTTAAGCACCGCATCCGCCGGCCAGCATATGGCCGAAGCGCATCTGCCCCCACGCTTCCCATGGCTCGCGCACGATGGGGCGGGCGCTCCCACGCCGGTCTAGCGGCGGCGTTGTGCCGCAGCGTGGTTCCACCTGTTCAGCGCTTCTGTTCTCCGCATTTGCAGGGTGTGGGCATGGGACTGGTACGACCGCGCGATGGTCTGGATGGCGTTGCTCCGGGTCGCCGGCGCGACGCCCGGCAGGTGCGAGATTCTGGCGTTCGCCTGGTTGCGTTCCCGGATCATGGCCTGCGAATGGCTGTTGTAGTTGTTGACGATGGTCTCGTGGGAGCCCTGGCGCGCGGCGGCGGATTGCGCGACGTGGTTCCAGTCAATCTGGCGCATCCGGTCGCTGTACTCGTTCACGTGCTGCCGGAATTGCGCCTCGGCCTCATGGACGACGTTCTCGACGTCGGCGTAGCTGGCGCGATTCTGCCGTTGCGGCGCCGCAACGCAGGGAATCGTCCACAATGCGCCCAGCGCCAGCACCGCCATCGCACGCAGGGAAAAGTGCCTTAGCATGGTTCGCCTCCTTCTCATACGCGAAATGTTACCCCCGGAAGGCAAAGAAGGAAAACGTCACACGACAGGCGCGGGCGTGCACGCCCGCGCCTCACCCGTCACGCCTCGTCGAGCAGCTTGCCGAACACGGCGCGGCCGGCGAGGGCGCAGGGGAGCTTGCGCGCTGGCGCTGTTCGAAAACGAAAATTGTCCGTCATGCTGAGCGAGCCTGAGCGGATGCGAAGGCGAGTCGAAGCATCCCTATTCGACCCAAACTGCACGGGTGCAATAGGGATGCTTCAACTCCGCGTCGGCATGCGCCGCCGCTCCGCTCAGCATGACGTAGTGCGGTTTTTTCTACACCGCCTGCTATGCTTCCGCTGCTCATGTCGCCCCTGGTCTCCAGCCTGGTTCTGGGCCTGACGGCCGCGCTCGCCAACCTGGTGGGCGGGGCGGTGATCGTGCGCAAGGACTGGGACCGGCGCTTTCTGCGCTACTTCGTCGCCCTGGGGGCCGGCTTCATGCTGGCGACGGCGCTGGTGGAGATGGTGCCGGAGAGCCTGGCGCTGCGCGGGCGGCGCGCCGGCTTCCTCATCCTGGTCGGCTACCTCATCGTGCACCTGTTCGAGCACACCATCACCCCGCACTTCCACTTTGGGGAAGAGACGCACCGCGACGAGTTCGTGGGCGCGCACCGCACCTACTCGGTGGTGCTGGGGCTGGTGATCCACACCTTCTTCGACGGCATCGCCATCGCCAGCGGCTTCATGGTCTCGGCCTGGCTGGGCTGGGTCATCTTTCTGGCCGTCTTTCTGCACAAGGTGCCGGAGGGATTCACCGTGGCCTCGGTGATGCTGGCGGCGGGGCGCAGCCGCTGGGCCGCGTGGAGCGCCTCGGCGCTCCTGGGGACGGCGACGCTGGCCGGGGTCCTGACGGTGGTGGTGTTTCAACAGGCGGTGGGGATCGGGCTGCCGCTCTCCGCCGGCGTGACCATCTACGTGGCCGCCAGCGACCTCATCCCGGAGGTCAATCGCGAGCCGGGAATCCGCATGGCGCTGGTGGTGTTCGTGGGCGTGGCGCTGCTCTTTGCCCTCGACCGGCTCTTCCATGTGTAGTTCTCAGGGCCCAGTTCTCAGTTCTCGGTTCTCAGTTCTCAGTCGGAG
Organism: Terriglobia bacterium; assembly: GCA_963739375.1. Classification (GTDB taxonomy): domain Bacteria; phylum Acidobacteriota; class Terriglobia; order Terriglobales; family Acidobacteriaceae; genus CAVUAF01. The sequence goes on along the minus strand of CAVUAF010000023.1, from coordinate 85,634 downwards.
GGTGCGAGATGGGAGAATCGTATCGGGATCTGATTGCCTGGCAGAAGGCGATGGATTTGGTCGTGGCGGTATACGAACTCACGCGGCAGTTCCCACGTCAGGAGCAGTATGGGTTGGCGGCCCAATTACAGCGGGCGGCAGTTTCCGTGCCCAGCAACATCGCCGAAGGACAAGCGCGCCACTCGCAGCGGGAGTTCCACCATTTTCTGAGCCAGGCTCGCGGCTCGCTCGCAGAAGTTGAGACTCAGGTTCTAATCGCCGTCAGGCTGCACTATCTGGAGGTCCGGCAGGCACAGCCCGTCCTTGAGCTTTGCGGCGAGCTTGGCCGCATCCTGAACGGGCTGATCGCGGCCATCCAAAAGCGATCGGCAGGGAACTGAGAACCGAGAACTGAGAACCGAGAACTGCTCTTCAGTCCACCGTGTGTTTGGCGGTGTAGCCTTCGCGGGCGACGACCTGATACTTCAGTTCCTTGCCCTTCTCATCGCGCATCTTCAAGGGATTGCCGGCGCCGTCCACCAGCTCGATTTTCAATTTGCGGAAGGTGCCGTCGAGCTTGGGGTTGGTGGGGTGGTAGGCGATGGCGTATTCGTTGCGGATGGTGTTCGCGATGTCGTGGAAGACCTCGGGGAATTGGGCTTGGAACTTGGGGAAGTAGGCCTTGCCGCCGGTGAGGCGGGCGAAAGTGTTCATCTGGTTGTCGGCCTGGAGTAAGTCGGTGCGTCCGGCCCCGGGCTCCATCTGGCCCATGGGATTGGTGCAGGGCAGCAAGTGGACGGCGTTGTAGGTGTCGTAGTACTGGCGCATCGCCTGGCCGGTGCCGACGGCGTAGATGACGGTGTTCGTGGTCCCCTGCACTTTTTTCAGGATGCGGTCGTAGGTCAGCTTGCTGAAGGAGTCGCAGCCGCTGGAGATGAGGATGACGTACTTCCGCCCCTCGACTCCCTCCACGCGATCGAGCGTGTCGTAGAGGGCGTCGAAGAGGTTGGTCTCGCTGAAGCCGGGGACGCGCAGGCGGCCGAGCGCGGCGTACACCGCGGCCTTGTCCTGGGTGAAGTCGGCGAGGATCTCGGGACGCATGTCGTAGGCAATGACCGCTACCCAGTCTTCCTTCCGCAGCGTCTGGGCGAAGGAATACGAGGCCTGGAGAGCGTCAATCATGAAGCCATAGTTGGTATTGGCAAACTCCACCAGGAGCACGGCGGTGATGGACGCCTCGGCCTGGCCGAAATTGGAGATGCGCTGCGGCACGCCGTCTTCCAGCACCCGGAAGTGTTCCTTCTTCAGCCCGGGGACGAAGTGGCCGTCCTTGGTGGTGACCAGCACGTCGAGCTGTACCAGCGGCACGTCGGTGGTGATGGTGAATTCCGGCTCCTTCGTCGAGGGACGCCGCACCGGCGGCGGCGGCGTGTCCTCCGGCTTCTTCTTGGGCACGGCCATGGGGCCGATGTCGCCGGTGGGGCCGCCGGCTTCGGCGGGCGCCGGCTGGGTGGGCTTCTTGTCTTGCGTGGCTGGCGTCGGCGCGGGCGCCGGCGCCTGGGCGCGGGCGCGGGTCGCCAGCAGGAGCGATGCGGCCAGGCAGAGCGCGCCGGCCAGCACCAGCGCTAACGGAGTCGCACGATGGAAAAAAAGCCTCATAAAAACTGCCTTTCGAGGGACATCGGTCGTCTTACCGCCACCTGATGTCCATGCTAGTATAGATGCACGAATCCAGCTTGCGTTTCACCTCTTGCGTGTGGGGACCTCGCTGCTTGTGGCTGGGACATGAAAAAAGCAGTTGCCGCATTCGCTCTCCTGTTCGTCCTGTCGTTTCCCTCCTTTGCCGCCACTCCCGAGGCCGGGATTGCCGTTCCTACCCTGCCCGTCGAGCAGATCAAGCCCGGGATGAAGGGCGTGGCCCTGACCGTCTTCCAGGGTACCCAGCCCGAGTCGATGGACCTGGAGGTCATTGGCGTGCTCCGCAACCAGAACGGCCCCCGGGGCGACATCATCCTGGTCCGCCTCCTGGGGAGTAAACCCGAATACACCGGCGTGGTTGCGGGCATGAGCGGCAGCCCGGTGTACATCGACAACAAGCTGGTGGGGGCGCTGGCCTTCCGCCTCGGCACCTTCTCGAAAGAGCCGATCGCGGGCGTCACGCCCATCGCCGACATGCTGGAGATCGACGAGATGGACCGCAGCGTGGCGCCGCTGCGCGCGGCGGCCGCCGCGTCGCTGGCGCGCAACGAGGCCTCCGTCGCCGCCGGACCGGGGCGGAGCGACACCGCGGCCGTGGCCCAGTACCAGAACCTGCTGCAGCCCATCGAGACGCCGCTGGCCTTCAGCGGCTTCACCGAAGACGCGGTGAAGCGCTTTGCGCCGCAGTTTGCCGCCGCCGGCATCGTGCCGGTGATGGGGGTGGGCGGGGTCAGCAACGAAAAGCAGCCCGAGCCCATAGTGGCCGGTTCCGCCATCAGCGCGGTGCTGGTGCGCGGCGACATGGACATTACCGCCACCTGCACCGTCACCTACGTTGACGCCGACCGCCTGCTCGCCTGCGGCCACCCGCTCATGCAGTACGGCAGGACCGACATGCCCATGACCAAGGCCAACGTGCTGGCCACCCTGGCCTCGCCGCTCAACTCGTTCAAAATCGTGAACTCTACCGAGACCGTGGGCGCGTGGGTGCAGGACCGCCACACCGGTATTCTCGGGCGCTTCGGCCGCACCGCGCAGATGATTCCCGTCACCCTCACCATGCACGGCGGGGTGCGTCCCAAGACGCTGCATTACGAGGTCCTGAACAATCCCAAGCTCACCCCGGTGGCCATGATTACCACCGTGTTCAGCGCCCTGCAAGGGGTGAACGAGTACGGCGAAGAGGCGACGTACCGCCTGCAGGGGCAGATCAGCGTGGCCGGGTATCCCGCGGTGACGCTGCAGAACATGTTCGCCCCGCTGGATGCGAACATTCCGACCGGGTTTGTCATTGCCATCACCCTGGGCGAGCGCTTCGGCCGCATCTTCGACAACCCGGTTTCCACCCCGAAGATCACCGGCGTCGAGCTCGATTTTGAGCTGCTGCGCGAGCGGCGCTCGGCGCGCCTGGAGAGTGCGCGCACCGACCTCACCGAGGTGCGCCCCGGCGATGAGATCGTCATCGAAACCGTGTTGCGGCCGTATCGCGGCGAGCCCATCCTGCGCCCGATCAAGGTGCGCATCCCCGCCTCGACTCCCAAGGGACAGCTCCGCATCCTGGTCAGCGACGGCCAGACGCTCGACCGCATGCGCGGCATGGGCCCCATCGCCAGCAACAAGCTCGACCTGGGCTCGGTGATCGCGCTGCTCAACAAGGAGCACGCCAACCACCGGCTGTACGTTTCGCTGCTGGAGGCAAACCCGCAGGCCATGGTCGAGGACAAGGTCATGCCCACGCTGCCGCTTTCGGTCATGAACGTCATGGAAGGCATGCGCGGCACCCAGGACATGGTGGTGACCGGGGAGAGCGCGGTGAACGAGTCCTCGACCCCCCTCGATTACGTGGTGACCGGGGCCCAGATCCTGACGGTCACGGTGAAATAGATGGGCAGGAGCCCGGAGCCCGGCCCGGTAGAGGCCGGGCTTTTTGCGGCATCGGGCCGTCCGCGCCCGGTGCGCAATTCTGCGATAATGAAAAACTCACACCCATGAAGCGCACTCTCCTGCTCCTCCTGCCGCTGTTCGCCGCCGTTTTCTGTTTTGCCGAAGGCACGCAAACCTGGAAACAATCCAGCTACGAAGAGTTCGCCAAAGGCACCAGCAAGGCCGTGGCCATCCGCAGCGATGGCGTGCTCGAACTCGCGCCCAGCTTCCGCCAGCTCTACATCAGCCCCTCGACCTACATCTGGGCCATCGCCGCCGACGCGGAGGGAAATGTGTACGCCGCCACCGGGTCGCCGGCGCGCGTGTACCGGATCACGCCAGCGGGGCAGGCGACGGTGGTCTTCCAGCCGCAGGAATTGCAGGTGCAGGCTCTGCTCGCCGCCCCCGACGGCACGCTCTTCGCCGCCACCTCGCCCGACGGCAAGGTCTACCGCATCGCGCATCGCAAAGGCGAGCCAGCCAAGGGGAAAAAAGACGAAAAGCCGGCGGCCACCGCGGAGGCCGCCCCCGACAACACCAAGGTCCCGGCCGATCCCAACTACACCTCCTCGGTCTTCTTCGATCCCAAGACGAAGTACATCTGGGCGCTGGCGCTCGATAAAGAGGGCCGGCTGTACGTGGGCACCGGCGACCGCGGGGAAATCTTCCGCGTCGAGAAGGCCGGCCAGGGCGCGGTGTTCTTCAAGAGCGACGAAGCGCACATCCGCGCGCTCGACCTGGATGCCAGGGGCAACCTCATTGCCGGCACCGACGGCAGCGGGCTCATCTACCGCATCACTCCCACGGGAGAAGGTTTCGTGCTCTACAGTGCGGCGAAGAAGGAGATCACGGCGCTGGCCACCGACGCGCAGGGCAACATCTACGCGGCCGGCGTGGGCGAGAAGCGGGGGCAGCCCGGCGCGCCCCCCATGGTCCCGATGATGATGACGCCGCCGCCCGCGAGCAGCATCGGTTTCGGCCCCGGCATCACCGTCACCACGGTGGCGCAGCCGATGCTGGTGGGACCGCTGCCGCAGATGGCTGCCACCCTCGGCGGCCCGGGCGCCAGCGAGGTGTACGTGATTGCCCCCGACGGCTCGCCGCGGCGCATCTGGTCAACGCCCGACATCGTGTACGCGCTGGCCTTCGATCCCCGCGGCCGGCTGCTGGCCGGCACCGGCAACCGCGGCCACATCTTCGCCATCCAGCCCAACGGCGACTACACCGACCTGGTGAAAGCCACCGCCAGCCAGGTGACCGCGTTCGCCAAGGGGCCGGAGGGGAGCCTGTTCGTGGCCACCAGCAACCTCGGCAAGGTCTTCCAGGTGGGCTCGGCGCCGGAGGCGGAAGGCGCCTATGAGAGCGACGTCTTCGACGCCAAGATCTTCTCCCGCTGGGGGCGCGCGGAAGTGCGCGGCACCGGCAGCTTCGAGCTCTTCGCGCGCAGCGGCAACGTGGACAATCCCGACCGCAACTGGAGCCCGTGGCGGACGATTGACTGGCAGCACGACGCGCCGCTCGACGTGCCCCCGGCGCGCTTCGTGCAGTGGCGCGCGGTGTTGCGTCCCAGCACCCCCGCGGCGAGCCTCGATAGCGTGGCGCTCAATTACCGCGCGAAAAATGTCGCCCCGGTGATTGACGATGTGTACATGCAGGTAGGGGCGCGCTTCAATCCCATGCCCCGCCCGCTGACGGACAACTCCCCGGTCAACATCGGCCCCCCTACGCCGCCACAGCCGCGCTTCGAAGCTCCCACGCCCGCGGTGCGCGACAAGGATTCCATCGCCGTCCGCTGGACGGCACGCGACGACAACGACGACCCGTTGCTGTTTTCCGTCTACTACCGCGGCGACAACGAGAGCGAGTGGAAGCTGCTGAAGGACAGGATCAGCGACCGCTTCTACTCCTGGGATGCCGGCCTGTTGCCCGATGGCGGCTACGCGCTGCGCGTGGTGGCCACCGACGCGCCTTCGCATTCGCCGGAAGACGCGCTCCGCGCGGCCAAGGAGAGCTCGCGCTTCGAGGTGGACCACACGCCCCCCGCGGTGGAAGCTCTGACCGCGCGCCTGGAGAATGGTGTGGTGCATGTGACCTTTCGCGCCACCGACGGCTTCTCGCCCATCAAGCGCGCCGAGTACTCCGTCGACGCCGGGGAGTGGCAGTTCGTGGAGCCGGTGGGGGAACTCTCCGACGCCAGGACCGAAAATTACGACTTCAAGGCGCCGCTCAAGCCCGTGGCGGCGGGGGCGACGGGCGCCGGCGAACACGTCATTGTGGTGCGGGTGTGGGACCGGTACGACAACCTGGGGACGGGGAAGACCGTGCTCGGGGGGAAATAATCCCTCCACCCCGGAGGCGCCAGGCCGCGATGTGCATCGCCCGAGCTGAGTGCGGGTGCTGGCATGCATTACAATCGCGCCCATGCTGCGGTCCGTGGCATTCCTGCTGGCGTGGGTGATCTGCGTGGGGTATTCCCAGGTGCCGACGTTTTGGCTGCTGGCGCATCCCTTCGCCGAGCGCTGGCGCGGGCGGCGCCGGCCCTACGCCGTACTGGCACCGCTCTGGTTCCTAGCGATGCTTGCGGTGGCCGGCCTCACCTGGCCCTGGCGGGAGGTCGCGCTGTACACCACGCCCGCGGCCTGGATCGCGGGCGCTGCCTTCATGCTCGCCGGTCTGCCGCTGTATCACGCCGCGCATCGTGACTTCACCCACGACCAGCTGCTGGGCCGCCCGGAACTTGAGGCGGGCCAGGAGCAGCGATTGGTGACCGGAGGAATTCGCGCCCGCCTGCGCCACCCCCTCTACCTGGCGCACCTCTGTGAACTCGCCGGACTCGCCCTCGCCAGCGGGCTGGTGATGTGTTACGCGCTGCTGGCCTACTCCGTGGGCGCCGGCGTCCTGGCGATTCGCCTGGAGGACGCGGAGCTGGAGCGGCGATTTGGCGCCGCATACCGCGCCTACCGCGCGCGCGTTCCCGCGCTGTTCCCGGCCGTATTTTCCCGGCGCACAGCCGAACCACAGGCGGGCGTCTGATGGCCTCCTCGTTGCGCTTCGAACTCTTTGTCGCCACGCGCTACCTGCGTGCCAAGCGCCGGCAGGCCGTCATCAGCGTCATCACCTGGGCTCTCCATCCTCGGCGTGGCCGCGGGGGTGGCTTCGCTCATCATCGCGCTGGCCGTCACCAACGGCTTTCGCCAGGACCTGCAGCAGCGCCTGCTGGGGGCAACCGCGCACGTGCAGCTGCTGCGCACGGCCGGCGACGGCATCCTCGACTGGCGGAACGTAGTCGCGCGGATGGAGCAGCAGCCCCACGTGGTCGCCGCCGCGCCCGCCATCTATGAACAGGTCATGATTTCGCGCGGCGCGCGTGCCGGGGGCGCAATGCTGAAGGGCATCCTCCCGGAGCGCGAGCGCCGCGTCAGCGACCTGCTCGGCCAGGTGAAGGACGGGTCGGCGGCGCCGCTGGAAATAGAAAAGCAGCCTGCCGGCGAATCGCCCGCCTCCACCACGCACGAGCCGCCGCCCATCGTGCTGGGCAAGGAATTGGCCGACGACCTGGGGGCCACGGTCGGCTCGGTGGTGATGGCGACCAGCCCGCAGGGCGAACTCACCCCCTTTGGGATCGTGCCCAAGTTCGTGCACTTCAAGGTGGCCGGCATCCTCACCTCGGGCTTCTACGACTACGACAAGCAGTGGGGGCTGATCCGCCTCGCCGACGCGCAGAGACTCTTCGGGCTCGGCGACGTCATCTCGGTGGTCGAATTCAAGGTGGACGACCTTGACCACGCCGACCGCATCGGGTGGCAGCTCGAGCGCGTCGCCGGTGAGGGCTTCCAGGCCACCAACTGGATGGAGCAGAACCGCGCGCTGTTTCGCGCCTTGCGCTTGGAGCGCGTGGTCACGTTCATCACTATCGGCCTGATCGTGTTCGTGGCCGCGCTCAACATCCTGATCGCGCTCATCATGATGGTGATGGAGAAGACGCGCGACATTGCCGTGCTGATGTCGCTGGGGGCGCGCCGCCGCCAGGTGCAGCGCGTCTTCATGGCGCAGGGCGTGCTGGTGGGGGTGATTGGGACGGCCCTGGGGCTGGCGCTGGGCTACACGTTGGCCTGGGCCGGCGGGCATTACCGCTTCCTCGCGCTCTCCCCCGAGGTCTACAGCATTGACTACGTGCCGTTCGCGCCGCGCGCGCTCGACGGCGTCGTGGTCGCCCTGATGGCCATCGGCATTTCCTTTATTGCCACGCTCTACCCGTCGTGGTCGGCGGCGCGCATCCTGCCCGCCGAAGCCCTGCGCTACGAATAGGGGCGCTCCCCACGGCGGCGAACTTTGGTAATCTGCCGGGGTAACGGCGGACGCGCCGCGCCCCACGCATTCCGTGTTTCCGGGTTCCATCCCGGTATATAAGGATGCGCAGTGGGGGCGGCCGCCGCCGAAAACTGCGACTTGGGAGAGAGCGGCTGCATCCAAGCGAACAACACGAGCTTCTGCGGGTCGAGCGGCTGAAAAAAACTTTCCGCTCGGGTGCGGCGGAGCTCACGGTCTTTGAGAACCTGTCCTTTCGCGTCGCGAAGGGTGAGATGGTGGCCATTGTGGGGGCCTCGGGCTCGGGGAAAAGCACCTTGCTGCACATCCTCGGAGTTCTTGATAGGCCTTCCGCAGGTGAGGTACACTGCGCCCAAGTCAGTCTCTGGTCGCTCGACGAGGATGGCGCGGCCGAGTTTCGTAACCGCGAGCTCGGTTTCGTCTGGCAGGCTCACTACCTGCTGCCGGAGTTTACGGCTTTGGAAAACATCGCCATGCCGCTGCTGGTGCGCGGCGTAGCGAGGCCGGAAGCCGAACAACGGGCGGGTGCGTGGATCCGCGAGGTGGGGTTGGCAGACCGTTCTCACCACCGTCCAGGCGAGCTTTCCGGCGGCGAGCAGCAGCGCATCGCAGTCGCCCGGGCGCTGATCACGCAGCCGCGGTTGTTGTTGGCGGACGAACCCACGGGCGACCTCGACGGCCGGACGGCCGAGGCAGTCATGGATTTGATTTTTAGGTTACATCGCGACCACGGCCTCACCTCCCTCATCGCCACCCACAATCTCGCCTTCGCGCGCCGCTGCCACCGCGTGTTGAAGCTGGACCAGGGGGGACTGGAAGAGGTGACGCCGGAGTCGCTGCCTGTTGCCTGATCAAGCGTGACGTACATCACTGGCGGGGCCGGTGGGAGGACGGAAGATCAGGTTGCCGGCCGGGGTGGTAAGTCGGGGTTTTCGTCCCGACGGCTCGCGAAAGCGAGTTACCGGCCGTGGTTGCCGTACTTGTTCGGAGCGGAACGCTCCGAATTGCGACCCGCGGCGGCGCTGGGCGTCGCGGCGGGGAGTTGCCGGAGAGGGAAGTCAGCCGGGGAAGTCCGGTAGCGGAGTATCGCTTCCGGCCGGAGGGCTTGCGGAGAGGACATATGTTCGAGCGCTACACGGAAAAGGCCCGCCGAGTCATTTTCTTCGCGCGCTATGAGGCCAGCCAGTTCGGCTCTCCCTACATCGAGACCGAACACCTGCTGCTGGGGCTGCTGCGCGAAGACAAGGCGCTCACCAACCGCTTCCTGCGGTCGCATGCCTCGGTGGAATCGATCCGTAAGCAGATTGAGGGCCACACCACCATCCGGGAAAAGGTCTCCACCTCGGTGGACCTGCCGCTCTCGAACGAGTGCAAGCGGGTGCTGGCGTACGCGGCGGAGGAAGCCGAGCGGCTCTCGCACAAGCATATCGGCACCGAGCACCTGCTGCTGGGGCTGCTGCGGGAAGAAAAGTGCTTTGCCGCCGAAATCCTGCACGAGCGCGGGCTGCGGCTGGCCACCATCCGCGAAGAGCTGGCCCGGGCGACGCAGGAAAAGCAGCCGGCGCAGCGCTCGCGCGAATCGTCGCTGCTGGGCGAGTTCTCCCGCGACCTCACCCAGGCCGCCATGGACAACCAGCTCGACCCGCTGGTCGGACGCGAGCAGGAGCTGGAGCGCGTGGTCCAGATCCTCTGCCGCCGCACCAAGAACAACCCGGTCCTGATCGGCGAGCCGGGCGTGGGCAAGACGGCCATCGTCGAGGGCCTGGCGCAGCGCATCGCCGACGGCGAAGTGCCCTCGTTCCTCTCCGACAAGCGCATCCTGGCGCTCGACCTCTCGCTGATCGTCGCCGGCACCAAGTATCGCGGGCAGTTCGAAGAGCGGCTCAAGACCATCATGAAAGAGCTGATGGAGAGCCAGAACTGCATCATCTTCATCGACGAGCTGCACACCCTGGTGGGCGCCGGCTCGGCCGAGGGCTCGCTCGACGCCGCCAACATCCTGAAGCCGGCGCTGTCGCGCGGCGAAATCCAGTGCATCGGCGCCACCACCCCCGGGGAATATCGCAAGTCCATCGAGAAAGACCGCTCGCTGGAGCGCCGCTTCCAGACCGTCAAGGTGCCGCCGCCGAACGAAGTGGACGCGATCAAGGTGCTGTACGGCATCAAGGACCGCTACGAGAAATTCCACGCCGTCACCTACACCGACGACGCCATCCAGTACGCCGTCGCCCACTCCAACCGCTACATCCCCGACCGCTTCCTCCCCGACAAGGCCATCGACCTGATCGACGAGGCGGGGGCGCGCGTCAAACTGCGCCAGACCTCGCTGCCGGAAGAGATCACCGAGGTCCAGAAGCGGATCAAGTTCATCGTGCACCGCATGGAGAACGCCATCGCGAACCACGAATTCGAGAAGGCGCGCTTCTACTCCGACGAGGAGCGCAAGGAGCGCGAAAACCTGCGCGGCCTGCGCGAGAAGTACCACCTCGACGAAAGCTCCACCGGCGTGGTCGGCCCGCGAGGACATCGAGGACGTGGTGTCGCGCTGGACCGGCGTCCCCATCACCTCGATCAAGGAAGAAGAGCAGAAAAAGCTGCTGCGCATCGAGGAAGAGCTGCACCGCCGGGTCATCTCGCAGGACCGCGCCATCACCGCGCTGGCCCGCGCCATCCGCCGCTCGCGCGCCGGGCTCAAGTCGCCCAACCGCCCCATCGGCTCGTTCCTGTTCCTGGGGCCGACCGGCGTCGGCAAGACGGAAGTGGCCCGCACCCTGGCGCAGTTCCTGTTCGGCAGCGATAAGTCGCTGATCCGCTTCGACATGTCCGAGTTCATGGAGAAGCACTCCGTCTCCAAGCTGATCGGCTCGCCGCCCGGGCTACGTCGGCTACGAGGAAGGCGGGCAGCTCACCGAGCGCGTCAAGCGCGCCCCCTACTCCGTGGTGCTGCTCGACGAAATCGAGAAGGCGCACCCCGACGTCTTCAACATCCTGCTGCAGGTCTTTGAAGACGGGCAGCTCACCGACGGCCTGGGCAACACGGTGGACTTCAAGAACACCATCATCGTCATGACCTCGAACATCGGCGCCCGCCACCTGCAAAAGCGCACCGGGCTGGGCTTCCAGGCCGAGGAGAAAGACCAGATCGGCGCCAAGGTGGAAGAACTGGTGAAGAGCGAGGTCAAGCGCACCTTCAATCCCGAGTTCCTCAACCGCCTGGACGAGGTCATCATCTTCAACGCCCTGACCGAGCAGGACCTGATCCAGATCGTGGAGCTGATGGTCCAGCAGCTCAACCAGAACCTGGCGCAGAAGGCCATCACCATCACCGTGACCGACGAAGCCAAGAAGTGGATTCTCGACAAGACGCTGGGCGACCGCACCTACGGCGCCCGCCCGCTGCGGCGCGCTCTGCAAAAGTACATCGAGGACCCGCTCTCCGAGGCGCTCATCCAGGGCACCTTTACCTCGCGCCCGGCCTTCATCGAGGTCTACCTCGAAGTCGACCGCCTGTTCTGGCGCCCGGTAGGCGAGGAGAAACAGGAAGGCGTGCTGCTCTACACGCCGTAGCGCAGTAGCCGGTTTTTTGTGAGGAGCCGCCGCGCGACCGGCGGCTCTTTTCTTTTGGCTGCGGCGGCTACAATGCTCGGCCATGGCCGACTGTGAGCAGTGCCACCTTCCCCGGGAGCGCACCCACGGCGACGCGGAAGGCAGCGCGGGCGAAGTGCAGGTGCGGCTGCGCGGCGTCCCGCTGGAGCGCTGTCCGCACTGCGGCGCCACGCATTCACCGCTCGACAGCGGGTTCGCGTTGCGCTTCTTGATCGAGATGGCGCGCAGCCACGCCCTGCGCCATGCCCGGCCCAAAGGCATCTTCCACCCGCGCTACGTCTGCTGCCAGTGCGGCGCCGAGCTCCAGGACACGCCCCAGCCGCGCACCCTGAAATTCACCCAGGTGGAGGGCGGCGAGGGACTGGAAGTGGAGATTACGGCGCCCGGCCACGCCTGCTTCTCCTGCGGCGTGGTGCAGCTCGCGGGGGGGCGCGCCAACATGAATCACCTGGCGGAAGCCTTCGTGGCGGCGCTTGACCGCGCCGCCCAGCCGGCCGTGTGACGCCCTCTTCGGGGTCGCCATTTCGCCGCCGGCGCTCTCTACCGCAGGATTCCCTCGACCGCTCAAAGCCAAGACGGTGAGGTATCCTTAAAACAACATCTTCGAGATGAGTGAGAACGCCCAGACGACGAGCGGGAGTTGGTGGAGAACCCCGCTGCTCCATCGTGTAGCCAAGCTGCAGGAACGCGAGGACCAGGTATTCCTGGTCCTGGCGCTGGTCATCGGCGCCTTGACCGGCTTGACGGTCGTGGCTTTCATCCTGCTGACGGAACGGCTCGGGATGCGGCTATATCCCGTGGGCGGCGCCGCGTGGCGGCGCCTGCTGTTCCCGGTGGTGGGCTCGCTGGGTGTCGGCTACCTGCTGTTTCGCTATTTTCCCAACGCGCGCGGCAGCGGCGTACCCCAGACCAAGGCGGCACTCTTTGCGCGCGAAGGCCGCATCACCCTGCGCACCGTGCTGGGCAAGTTCTTTTGCACGTCGGCAACGCTCGCCAGCGGCATCCCGCTAGGGCGCGAAGGGCCTTCGGTCCAGGTCGGCGGGGGCATTGCTTCCGTACTCGGGCGCGGCCTGGGATTGCGCCCCGAGAAAGTGAAGGCGCTGCTGCCGGTCGGTGCGGCAGCAGCGATTGCGGCCGCGTTCAACACGCCTCTGGCGGCGGTCCTGTTCGCGCTGGAAGAGATCATGGGGGACCTGCATGCACCGGTGCTGGGCTCGGTGGTGTTAGCCTCCGCTACCTCCTGGGTGGTCCTCCGCCTCTTGCTGGGCAATAGCCCTCTTTTCAAGGTTCCGCAATACCAACTCGTCCATCCGCTGGAGTTTGCGATCTACGCGGTGCTCGGCGTGGCCGGCGGCCTGGTGTCGGTGGTGTTCACCAAGCTTCTGCTGGGCATGCGGGAGCGATTTCTGCGCTTCCCGCAAGCGACACTCTGGTTCCAACCGCTGGCGGGCGGGTTGTTGGTGGGGGTGATGGGATGGTTCGTGCCGCAGGTCCTGGGCGTGGGTTATGGCTACGTCGGCGATGCCTTGAATGGACGGATGGCGCTCAACCTGATGTTCCTGCTGGTGGTGCTGAAGCTTCTCACCGTGACCACCAGTTATGCCTCGGGCAACGCGGGCGGTATTTTCGGCCCCGCCCTGTTCATCGGGGCCATGTTGGGAGGCACGGTGGGGACGCTGGCACACCAGTGGTTACCCGCCTACACCGCGGCGCCGGGTGCTTATGCACTGGTCGGAATGGGCGCAGTCTTCGCCGGCATCGTGCGCGCCCCTATGACCTCGGTGCTGATGATCTTCGAGATGACGCAGGACTACGCAGTCATCGTCCCGCTGATGATCTCGAACTTGGTGAGCTTGTTCATTTCCTCGCGCTTGCAGCGGCAGCCCATCTACGAAGCTCTGGCCGTGCAGGATGGTATCCACCTGCCGACGGCAGAGACGCGCCAACGTGATCGGCGCCGGGTCATCCGCGTCATGCACACGGCCAGCGAGCTCCTCTCCACGGCGATCACGGTTCGGGAAGCCTTGGAGCGGGTCCGCGCGAGTGAATCTCGGGCCTGGCTGGTGACGGATCGCCGCGGCGTGGTCGGCATCATCAGCCGCTCGACACTCGAACAAGAGGCCACCGAAGGTGCTGACAAGCCGCTGAGTGACCTCGTGGGGGCACGCGCTTTTCCGCACGTCCACCCTGACCAAGGACTTGATTTGGCACTGGAGCGCATGGGAGCAAACCAGACCGAGCTCTTGCCGGTAGTCAGCCGTGCTGACGTGCACAAGCTGGAAGGCGTTGTGACCCTGCGCGACGTCTTGGACGCCTACGGCGTCAGCCCGCCTGGCCCGGCATAGGTGTACCGCCGCCTTCCAGGGGGCGGGGCGCGCCGCTCGCCGGCGTCGGCTATCTCCGGCGGCGGCTGCCCAGCTGCTGCGCGCGCGTGATCCGGGCCAGTGCCTCGCTCAGCTCGCGGCTCTGGGAGCGCAGCTTGGCGCGGTTCTGGACGAAGATCCGCTGCAACAGGCGTTCGCCCTTGCCGGTCAGCTCCACCAGGACCTGGCGCCGGTCGCGCGGCACCACGGCGCGCCGCACCAGCCCCATGCGCTCCGACCGGTCCACCAGCTCGACCACGCTGTGATGGCGCAGCAGCAGGCGGGCGGCGAGGGCGCCGATCGTCGGACGCGACCCCGGCGGCAGCCCGCGGACCGCGAGCAGCAGCAGATGCTGCTGCGGCTCCACCCCGGCAGCCCGCGCCGCCTCCTCGCTGAAACTCATGAAGCGGCGGATCTGGTGCCGGAACTCGGCCATCGCCCGGTAGTAGCCGTCGGCCAGGCTCATGCTCTCCTGCCCGTCCGCCATTATATCGTTTCCCGATATACTGTGCCGCATTCTCGCTCCCACGCGCTTTGCCCTGGCCGCGGCCATCCCCTCCACAGCCCGCGGCAGGGGGTCTCCCCGCCCCCGCTGGCCGCGCGCGGCGCCAGCAGTTAGAATCCAAGGTTCCCCCATCGTACTTTCTTTCGTCCGTGGAAGGAACGGGAGAGGAGCGCCCCTTGATCCCGCGCTACACGCGTCCCGCGATGGGCCGCATCTGGAGTGACGAGAACCGCTTCCGCACCTGGCTCGAGGTCGAACTGGCCGCTACCGCCGTGCTTGCCGAAGCCGGCATGGTTCCGCGGGCGGCCGCACGCCGCCTGTGCCAGAAGGCGGACTTCGACCTGGCGCGCATTCACGCCATCGAGGCCGAGGTGAAGCACGACGTCATCGCCTTCACCACCGCGGTGGCGGAGAAGGTCGGGCCGGAGGCGCGCTGGCTGCATTACGGCCTCACCTCCAACGACGTGGTGGACACGGCGCAGGCGCTGCTGCTGCGCCAGGCGTCCGCGATCATCGCCGCCGGCCTGCGGGAGTTGGCGGGCGTGCTGCGGCGCCGCGCCTTCGAGTTCCGCCACACCCCGCAGATCGGCCGTACCCACGGCATCCACGCCGAGCCCATCACCTTCGGCCTGAAGCTGGCGAACTGGTACGCCGAGGTGGAGCGGAACCTCGCCCGCTTCGAGCGCGCCGCCGCCGACTTGGACGTGGGCAAGTTTTCCGGCGCGGTGGGCAACCATGCCCACCTCGGCCCGGAGCTGGAAGATAAGATCTGTGCCCGGCTGGGACTGCGCGCCGCGCCGGTCACCTCGCAGGTCATCCAGCGCGACCGCCACGCCTACTACGTGGCGACCCTGGCTGTCATCACGGCTACCCTGGAGAAGATCGCGCTCGAGGTGCGCCACCTGCAGCGCACCGAGGTGCGCGAGGCGGAGGAGCACTTCAGCGCCCGGCAAAAGGGCTCGTCGGCCATGCCGCACAAGCGCAACCCGGTCACCGCGGAGCAGATCTGCGGCCTGGCCCGCGTGGTGCGGGCCAACGCCCAGGCGGCGTTCGAGAACGTGGCGCTGTGGCACGAGCGCGACATCTCGCATTCCTCGGTGGAGCGCATCATCCTCCCCGACTCCACCATCCTGACCGACTACCTGCTGGCCAAGACCGCGGCGCTCATCGATACCCTGGTGGTCTACCCCGAGCGCATGCTGGCCAACCTCGACCGCACCGGCGGGCTGGTGTTCAGCGGCCAGTTGCTGCTCGACCTGGTGGAGCACGGCATCGCGCGCGAAGACGCGTACCGCATTGTCCAGGCCTGCGCCATGCAGGCGTGGGACGAAGGCAGAAGCTTCCGCGAGCTGGTTGCCCAGGATCCGCTCATCGCCAAGCGCATCCCGCCGGCACAACTCGCGCGCGCCTTCGACCTGAAGCGCCAACTGCGCCACGTGGACGCGATTTTCGCACGCGTCTTTGGGAAAGACGCCGCGCCGCCTGCCCCCAAAAGGTCGCGCCGCTCGCGCTCTACCTAGAGGCCTTCTGCCCGGGCCAGCCCCCGACGCAAGACGGCGGCGATGGAATCGCGCAAATTAAGGGAGGGAATGTCGGCGGCGGTGATCCAGCGCGCGTCGCTGACGTCGCTGCCCGCCCGCAGCTCACCGCCGGTGACCCGGCACAGGAAGTCGATCAGCACGTAGTGGTAGCGGGTGCGCCCGTCGGGGTCGGGAAAGATGCTGTCGAAGACGTCGAGCAACTCCCCCGCCTCCACCCGCAGCCCGGTTTCCTCGTGCGCCTCGCGCACCGCGCCCTGACGCAGCGTCTCCCCGAGTTCGAGTACGCCCCCGGGCACCGACCACTCACCCGCCAGCGGCTCGCCGGCGCGGCGCACGATCACCGCCCGCCCGTCCTGCACAATGACCGCGCCCACCCCGACCACCGGCCGCTCCGGGTAATCGCGTGGCTTTTCTTGCTGGTCGCTTGGCTCCACACCGCTCCCCGAACCACCGCGCGCCGATGGCGTGCGGCCTGCCGTCGGCGGGCGCGGCGCGCGGGCCGGCCGCGCCCGCTTTCGCTTACGAGAAAAATCCCCGCGGGTTGAAGTCCACGACGCGCCAGCCCTTGCGTCCGCGCTCCAGCTCGAAGCGCACCTCCGAGGCCTTGCGAATGGGCGCCGTGCCGCCGCGTGGCAGCTCCTCCATCTCGAACAGCACCATGACCACGCCGCGCGCCCCCTGGGTAGTGCTCTGCACGATGCGGAAGTGCACGCGGAAGCCCTCGTAGTGCTCGAACAGCGCCTGGATCTGGTCTTCGAAGGTGAGGTAGCCGTCCATCTTGTCGCCATCGAAGGCCGAGAGCAGGAGGCGCTGGGTGTGGCCTTCGAGGCCGTCGCGGATCATCCCCAGCACGTCGGTGGCGACGGCGTCGGAGAAGACGGCGGTGTTGAGCTCGTCCGTCGCTCCGCCCTTCTTGTCCTTCTTTTTGTCTTTCTTCTTGGCGTCCTTGTCTTTGGCGTCGCTCTGGCCGGACGCCGGCGGCTGTGCCGGCTCCGACTGCGCCACCGCGCCCAACGCTACGCCCACGGCCATCGCAAACAGCAGCACCACGCGCATTGCTTTCATGCTGAAACTCCACGGGCGGGATTTCCGCTCAGAAAAACGTCCCCGCGGTGTGCGGGCCGCGGGGACGCAAAATCAGCTCGCCCGCTACGGAGTAGTGTAGGCGATTTCGAAGTAGACCGCCGCCTCGGGCGCATGCCCGGAAACGTCGCCGGCTTCCACCGGCCCGGTGTCGCTGCCCAGCTTGCTGATGTTCTTGCCGGCGCTGCCGCCGCGGAAGAGCCGCCGGGTGCGGGCGTCGAGCTGCCCGTAGCTGCGGATGCTCTGCAACGTCAGGACGCCGACGCGCCCGCCGCCGAGTTGCACGGCGTAGCTGTGTCCGGCGATGCCCGCCGCCTGCGGCGCGTAACGCGCCGCGGCGAGTTGCGGGGCCATGCCCGCGGGCCCCAGGTCGGCAATGCCGTTCTGGGAAGCCAGCGTGTAGCGCCCGGAGCCGGCTTCGTCCACTGTGATCTCGACGTCGGCCGAATCGCACCGTGTCGCGCCCCCGGAAGCGAAGCGGAAGCCGGTGCACGCGGACTCGGTGACCGCGAGGTAGGTGCGCTGCTGCGCCGCGCTGCCCGCGGCGGGCGAGCCGCCGTCGTTGACTGGGGTGGCCGCGTCGCCGCGCAGCGTGAAGTGGGGCAGCGCCGCCGTGTTGTTGCGCAGGTTGTTGCCGCGCTGCCGCACCGTGCGGCCGGGATCGATGGCCAGCTCCACCGCGAGCGCCACCTCCCCCGCGATCAGGCTGGCGTGGTCCAGCCCGCGCGCCGGGCGCAGCCGCGGGTTGATGCCCGGGGGCCGCGCATTGTTCCACCGCAAAGCGCCGAGCGTGGTGCGGCCGGCGGCGATGTCGAAGGTGTCGCTGGCCACGGTTTGCCCGTTCGCGCGCAGCACTACCGGTACGTGCGTGGCGTCGGCGTTCCCGGTGTTCGCGATCCGGAAGCGGACCTCGACCGTGTCTCCGGCGTGCGGCACCGAGGGCGTGAAGGTCACGTCCGCGGGGCTGAGGCTGAGTTCGGGCAGCGCCTCCACCCGCACCGGCGTCACCGGCAGGTTCGCCGAACCCAGGGACGCCACGTTCCCCCATTGTCCGCGGAGGACGCGCCCGCCGCCGGGATTCGCTACGCCAGCGCTACATAGGTCGAGGCCCGGCGACAGGTCGAGAGCCGCTTGCAGCGTCACCGTCGCCGTGCCGAAGCTGTTGGCAGTGCTCACCACAAAGTTCACGGTCGCCAGCGCGGCGATCACCGAGCTGGGGTTGCTGTTCTGGAAGGTAAACGTGGGCAGCGACGAGCTGCTCCCGGAGGGCGGACTCACCGTTATCCCCGTCGGCAACCCCGACCACGACCAGTTCCCGATTACGCCCAGGTTGAACCCGTTGATGGCCTGGAAGGCGAGCGGCATCTGGCCGCTGCCGCCGCCCGGCGGCACGGCCAGGCAGGGGAAGGACCTCTGCTGACTGCTGAACCCCAGGTCGCCGATGTTGAACAGCAGATTGCCGATCGGGTTCGAGCCGAACGGAACGGGCGTACCCTGGGCTACCGCCTGCGAGACCGCCTCCGCCGAAACCCGGAAGTCGCTGATCGAAGTGGTGCTGAGGAAGCCAGTCGCGTTGGTCAGTGCGGTGAACGTCGCCGTGGCCGAGCTGTTGTAATTCACGCCCTTCAGCTGGTGCGGAGTGGACTCCACGAGGTCCGCCGCGGTCGTGGAATCGGCGAACGTGATGTCCACGTGCCCCGGGCAACTCCCGGTAGTGCACGGGAAGGTCACCGACCCCACCCGCGTTGGGGTGAAGGCAACCAGCTCGGGCAGCAGTCCGTTCAACTGCAGCGGCACGCCGGTGGCCGGGCCTCCGTTAGTGCTGTTGAAGTTGTTACGGTTCGAAGTGAGCCGCACGGTATCGAGCGGGTTGATGGTGATGTGGGCGATGAAGATAGTCTGCTGCCGTTGCATTTGCCGGCCGGCGAAGATCCCCGCGCCCGCCGGCAGGGTGGCGATCACCTGCGCGTAGAAGGGCCCGTTGAAGTTGCCGGGGGTTTCCTGCACATTCGCAGTGGTGATGAACGAGTTGCCCGTGGTCAGCGAGGTATTGCTCAGCGGCGGCGCCCCGAACGAGATGTTGGTGCTGACCAGGCCGGGGCTGACGGCGAACGTGGCCACCGGCGTTCCCGCGGTGGTCGCGATGACGAGTTGCGTCGACCCATTGGGGCCGCCGGTGGCGCCCAAGAGAACCGGATTCGTGTTCGAGAGACCCGGGAAGCCGCTGCGAATGGTGAGGTCCCAGTCCGCCATGTTCACGTTGTTGTTGAAGCCAAAGTTGTTAGTGAGGTTCGATTCGTTGGCATCGGGAGACACGCTCGCAGCCACACTCCCGGTGCCGTTGAAGTTGGTTTGGCCGGGCCCGAAATACGGCGCGGTGAGGCTTACCGGCACGATAATGCTCTGCCCGGCAGGAATCGGGGTGGCGGGCAGGAGCACGGTGTTTACGATTATCCCGTTCACCGAAAGATCGAGCTGTTCGTGGCCGGTGGTCGCCGCGGCCCCGAAGTTATTGACGGTGACGTTGAACCCCAAGGTCTCGCCCGCCAGCCAGGGATTGCTCGCCAGGCTGCGCGTGGCCGCAATGTTCGTGACCGCCAGGTCGGGCAGGTTCTCTGCCAGCACGTACAGGTTGTAGGTGACAGTGTCGGAGGGAAAGGTGTTGGGGATGGTCAGGGTGATCGGAATCACCGCCACCTGAGCCGGGGCGCCGGTGAAGGCGGAGAGCGTCAGGGTGACGAAGTCGCCGGGGTTCACCTGCGACCCCGGGAAGGAGGCGGAGAAGCCGGTTACCGTCCCCACCGAAAGCTGCGCCGGCCCCGTCAGCGGATTCCAGTTGGCGGTTACCCGGAAGTTGATTTGGATGGAGGGCCCGCTGGGCTGGATGCCCACCGGGAAGCTCGGGCTGTTCCCCGGATACGACTGGTTGACCAGCGACCCGGTAAAGAACCACGCCGGCTGCGACACCGTGCGGGTCACGCCGTGCAGGGTGCCGGTCACCCCTACCGTGGCCGCTCCGGGCTGGGTACTGGTGTTGGCGTTGATCGTCGGCACCAGGACCCCGGGGGTTGCCGGGTTGTTGGCGAAGCTGTAGCTCACTCCGCTTACCGGCAAACCGGAGAGCGGCACGGGAACGGTCTGCACCGGCCCCGTTTCGATGAGGAACAGGTTCATCTGGCCGCTGCCGCCGATGCGGATGTTCTGCACCGGCGAAAGCGGCGTGGGCGTGGCCGGCTGCACCGCGAAGTCGATCACATCAAACGGCACCGTCAGGGGGCCGCCGGTTGTCGACTGCGGGGGGGCATTGCTGAGCGCGATGCTCCCGCTGTACGAGCCCGTCGGGAAGGCGAGGTTCGGAATGTTGAAGGTGGCCGGCACCGACTGGCCGGCTGCCGGCGCGTTCACCAGGAAGGGAATGGGCGTGCAGACCGCCGGGTTGGTGCAGGTGAACGTGGCCGTGATGGTGCCGCTGGCGGTCCCCCCGCCGATGTTCTGGATCTGGGCCACGATGGCTACCGTTTCGCCGGTGACGAAAGCATTGCTGCCGGTGAAGGGCGGCGCCTGGTGCGTGGCGACGCTCACCGCGCCGACGATGTAGTTCGCCTGCGGCGGCGCGCTGCTGACGCTCACCGGGGTGGAGAACGCGAAGTTCCCCGCCGGCGTGTTCGTCCCCGGAATGCCGCCGTCGGTCACCACCCCGTTGATGGTGGGGTTCCCCACCGCCGCACCGACGGCGCTGACCTGCCAGCTCACCGTGCCCGCGGCGAGCAGCGGCTGGCTCAGCGAGCTGGTGCTGGTCATGCCGCTGGGCAGCGTGAGGATGACGTTGGCCGGGTACAAGCCGCCGCTCACCTGCACGCTGTACGTCGCCACGCCACTCTGGTTCGAGAAGCTGGTGGCCCCCACCGAGGTGACGGTGAATTCAGGATCAATCTGCAGTGCCACCGGCGCCGACGCCGGGTGCTGCACCACTCCCACCGTGCCCGTCGCCGTGAAGCTGGACGTGCCCGTCTGCCCCGGCGTGCCCTGGATGCGGGTGGCCGGCGTGCCGGCCAGCTGCAAACCACTCGGCAGCGCGCCGCTCAGGGTGATGTTCGGGCCGAGCGTGGTGGAGTACGTCGCCGGCAGCACACTCAGCACCGTGGCGTTGAAGGCGCGCCCCGCCACGCCACGGAACGAAGCCCCGGTGGTCTGCAGCACGAAGTCCTGCAGGTTGATGGTAGTGGGACCGAAGACGTTGTTCTGGGTGTTGGTCTCGGTTTGGCTGCCCGTGGGGTTCAGGTCCACTTCCAACGACCCGACGACGTCGGCCGGAGCCGCTTGGAGTTGCGGCACCTGGAAGGTGGCCGTCAGCACGGTGGTCGCGCCGCCCGCCAGCGGCGGCCCGTGGATGGCCGCCACCTCGCTGCCGTTCAGCTTGACCGCTATGGCCCAGACGGAGTCGGTGGTGTCGCCGCCGTTGTTGCGCACCGTCACGGGCAGGCTCACGGTGTCGCCCATCTGGTAGTTGCGCTGCACCGGCGGCAGCTGGTCGAACGCCAGGTCGACGTTCAAGCTCACCACCACGTTCAGGCTGCGGCTGTTGTTGGTGGTAATGGTCTCGAAGGGGTCCTGCGACAGCGTGCAGAGAATGGTGTCGTTGCCCGCGCGGTTGGCCGGCGTGGTGAAGGTGAAGTTCTGGCTTGCCACGCCACCGCCGTTGATTGTCGCCAGGGGAATCGAACCCAGGGGGAGCTTCCCTGCAGGCCCGTCAGGGTGCAGGAAATGGTGTCCGCGGCGGCCGACGGCGCGCTGCCGAGGTTCTGGAGCTGCAGCACCAGCGTGGCCGACAGGCCGGAGGCGAGGTTCCCCTGCAGCGTGATGCCGTTGAGGGCGAGGTCGACCACGCGCGCCGCCAGCGTGAACGACGCCGTGTTCGAATCGTTTGCCGGGTTGATGTCGAACTGCGCCGCCGGCGTGATCTGCGCCCGGAACACGTGCGTGCCCGTGCCGTTGGGCACGCTGAAGTTCACGGTCACGTTCTGGCTGGCGCCGGGACCTATGGCCGGGACCGGGCTGCTCGCCGTGAAGCCGGGGAAGTCGGGGCTGGTGAGCACGACCGTGACCTGGTTCGAGGTGATCGTGCCGGTGTTGCGGATGTTGACGGTGGCGGAGCCGGCCAACGTGGCCACCAGGTTCGCCGCCGGCGTGATGCTTTGCACCGCCAGGTCAACCGTACCCACCGTTATCGACTGGAACGAAGTGGAGGTGGCGCCGCAGTTGGTGGTGGGGATGCGGCAGCCCGGGTTCACGATGGCGATGAGCTGCCCTCCGGTGCCCGGCGGGAGCTGCGGCACCTGCACCGTGGTCTGCAGGTTGACCGTGCCGCCGACCGCGAGTGGCGGATTGACGACGACGTCGCCGCCCGCCAGCTCGACATGGTTCAGGTCAAGGAGCGCCACGTGGATCGTGACCGCCTGCGTCAGCGGCGCCCGCCCGACGTTGGTGACCGTGAAACGCACGTTCACCGTGCCGGGAGCGACGGGCACGGGGTTGGCGGCGTTCCCCTCGCTGCCGCTGGCCGCTCGCAGTCCGCCCCCGCCGCCTTGCGCGGCCGCGGTGGTGATGTTCGTTACCTGCAGCTCGGGCAGCGCCAGGTCGCTGGTGATGGGACCGGGAGGCACGCCCTGCACCGTGCCGTTGTCGCCCTGAAAATCGTTGATCAGCCAGCCCCGCCCCGGGACGCGCGTGAAGCGCGCCGTGAGCTGTTCCGACTGGTGGTACACCAGCCCCGTGTTCTGCGGGAAGCTGTAGTTCTGTTGCCAGTCGGCGCGCACCGTGGCGGCGTTGCAATTCACCTCCGCCTGCGAGATGCGCAGGTTGATGTTCATTGAGCTCAGCGAGGCGAAGGTGCGGCGTATGTTCTCCTGCAGCATGGGGAGGCCGCCGAAGTCGGGATCGAAGTACGACAGGAAGCGCGCCGACTGCAGCGACGTGTAGGCCGCGGCCAGGTTGCGGAGCTGGGTGGCGGGATCGTCGTAGGCCGGCGGCAGCACCTGCAGCGCATAGCTTTCGCTGATCGCCCTCCCGTTGGCGTCCGTGCCGGTGAGCTTGGCTATGTAATCCCCGGGGTTCAGCCCGCAACTGAGGGCGCTGAAGTCGGGAGTCGTCGCGGTAAAGCCGGGCAGCGGATTGCAGGCGCCGCGGGCATTGCACAACGTCCACTCGTAGCTGGCGGCGTTGCTGGAGGCGTGGAAGGTGAACGCCTCCCCCACCTCCACCCGCACCTCGCCGCGGCTGGCAACGGTGCCGGCGGCGCGCGCCGCCGCCTGCAGTTGGGCCAGCGAGCTCTGGGTCAGCGAGCCGATGGTGTTGTTCGCCTCCAGGATCTGGTCGCCGACCGCGTCATGCGCGCTGCGCAGCGAGTTGTTGAAGACGGTATTCACCTCCGTGAAGGCCGTCGCCGCCTCCTGCGTGAACTGGGCGTCGGGCGTGCCGTCCGGATTGCGCTGCCGCAGCGCCGTTTGCGCCGTGGCCATGCGCTGCTGGAAGTCGCGGTTCGCCGTCTCGGCGGCGTTGTTGACCGCCGTTCCCGCGGCCTGCGCCGCCCTTACCGCGGCGTCGATCTGCGCCTGGAACTGCTGCAGGACCGTGGCCAGGTCCGCGTGCGTGGTGTTGGCGGCATCGAGCTGCTGTCCCGCCCGTTGCACCGACTGCTGCAAGCCCACCAGCATGCCGTTCAGGCCGGCGATGGTGGAACTCCTCTCCTGCTCGAAGACGTCGGTGTACGACCGGGCAATCTCCGCCGGAGTACTACCGGCGCCGCCCGGCGCCACCACCATGAACACCGCGGCGGAGGGCAGCCCCTGCCGCCGGTTGAAGGTGAGGGTACGGGGTCCCGGCGCCGCGCCGGCAGCCACCGTGATCTGCATCCCCAGGCTGGTGTCGGTGGCGCCCGGTTGCAGGCTGACCTGCACCCCCGCGCCGCCCGCGATGCCCACCGAGGTCACGCCGCCCAGCTGCGTGCCGGTGGCGGTGGCCAGCACCGTGCTGCCGCTCACCCCGGAAGCCGGGGAGAGCGCCGTGATGATGGCGGGTTCGGTTTCCTGGATGACCTGCTGGATCTGTTCCTGCGTGGCCGGCTTGGGCGGCGAGGGCGCCTTGCCCTTCTCCACGCGCACGTACTCGCCGGCGTTGCACACCACGCGCTCGGGCACGTCCGTGCCGGTGATGCCCACCTGCCCGCTGATGCAGACGAACTCCGCCATAAACTCCGAAGCCAGAGAGGCAAAGTCGGTGCCGATGACGCCGGCGACCGCCGTCGGGGTGCGCACCGTGAAGCCCCCGCCGTCGCGCGTGATCCGCGTAACCTCGGCGCGCAGCCGCCCGTAGGTGAGGGCGAGCGACGTCTGCTGCGCGCGCGCGTCGTGCTGCACGATCTTCAGTTCCGCCTGGGAGCCCAGCGAGAGGATGGACTGGTCGACCAGGGTGATGCGCGCGCGCCCGCCCTTGTCGGTGCGCACCACGTCGTTCCACACCAGCCCGTCGCCCTTCTTGGCCTCGTTGGTCGCCAGGTTCTTGCCGGTGCCGCGCGCAATGCGCGCTACCGGCAGCAGGGCCGAGATGTTGCCGGCCTTGGCCGTCGTCGGCACATTGGGGGGCTGGCCGCCGCCGCCCACGCGGGCAGCTCCATCCCCATCAGCACCACCCCCACCGCAACTCTGAGCAGCAGCTTCTTGGTCATCACCAATCCTCGTTCCACCTGCCAACTGCCAACTGCTTTATTTCGTCTTCATCACGTACACGCCGTCCCAATCGGGCGCCGGCGTTTCTTTCAAAAACTCGTGCGCGCGATGCAGCATCACGTGCGACGGCCCGTCCTCCGGATAGCGCTGCAGCAGCGCCTCCAGCTTCCCCGCCGTCTCTTCGAACTGCATGCGCTTGTACGACTTCATGGCATCGTCGAAGCGCTCCAGCAGGTCGGCATAGCGGGGCGCGTCTTTGGCAAATGCCAGCAGTTCGTAAATCCCGACCGGCTGCAGCTTGCCCTTCACCCGGATGCGGTCCAGCTCGCGGCACACGTAGTGGTCCTTCACCTTGCGATAGGTAAACTCGCTGATGACGGTCCGCACCTTGTATTCCTTGGTCATGCCTTCCAGGCGCGACGCCAGGTTCACGTTGTCGCCCATCACCGTCCACGCAAAGCGCTTGTCGGACCCCATGTTGCCGACGTTGACGATGCCGCTGTTGATCCCGATCCCGATCTGGAAATGCTTCTTCCCCTCGGCCTCCCACTTCAGGTTCAGCTCGTCGAGCCGGGCGCTCATGTCGAGCGCGCCGGCGCAGGCGCGGTTGAAGTGGTCGTCCTGCGGGTACGGCGAGCCCCAGAAGGCCATGATGGCGTCGCCGATGTACTTGTCGAGCGTCCCCCAGCTCCGGAACAGGATCTCCGTCATCTCCCCCAGGTATTCGTTGAGGAAGCCGACCAGCTCGTCGGGCGTCATGCCCTCCGACATGGCGGTGAAGCTGCGGATGTCGGAGAACATCACGGTCAGCTCCTTCGACTCGCCGCCCGCCCGGAAGTACTTCCGCGGATCTTTCTCGATCAGGGCGATGACGCCGGGGGAGACGTAGCGCGCGAAGGTGCGCCGCACCTTCCGCTTCTCGCGCTCCTCGAAGATCATGCGGTAGCTGGTGATGGCCCCATAGTCCACCAGCAGGGTGGCGATCGGCATCACCACGAACAGCCACATGCCGAAGTGGCTGAACATGAAGCGCACGAAGAAGCCGAACACCAGCACCACCACCACCACCCCCACCGTGGCGTGCTTGGGCTTGGCGTGCCCGAACCAGTACCCCAGCCCGATCCCGAACAGCACGATGACGGCGAGGTCGATCATCTCCTCGGTCACCCCGCGCCGGATGAAGCCGCGCCCCCGCTCGTCCGAGTGCAGCAGGTTGTCGAGCACGTTGGCGTGGATCTCCACCCCCATGTAGTTCTCGTCCTGCTTCTGGTAGGGCGTGGAGCGCATGTCGCCGATGCCCTTCGCCGTCGCGCCCACGAAGACAACCTTGTCGCGGAAGGTCGCCGCCGGGACCGTGCCGTCGATCACGTCCGCCATCGAGTAGTGCCGGTACGAGCGGAACGGCCCGGCGAAGTTGATGAGCGCCGTCGCGTCGCCGCGGGTGGTGATGTTGTGCGGCCCTACCTCCATGCGGTCCAGCCCGGTGTCCACCATGTAGGCGACCGATGACTGGTCCTTGATGTTCTCGAATACCCGCAGCGTCTCCAGCGGCAACGACGGGTACCAGTCTTTCTCTTCGTAGCGCACCAGCAGCGTGGCGTTGCGCAGCGTGCCGTCGGCATCCGGCGTCATGTCGTAGAAGCCGACCGAGCGCGCGTCTTCCACCAGAATGAGCAGGTTGGGGAAAACCCCCAGCGCCGTCTGCCCCCCGTGCTCCCGCCACGCCGCGTTGAGGTCGAACTGCCGCGCCTCTTTCGCCTTCACCACCTGCGGAAAGGGGTGCGCCCACAGGATGTTGAAGTAGTCCTCCATGGCCTTGGCTTCGATGGTCTTGATGGCCTCGGGATCCAGGAAGCTGTGCCCCAGAATCACGTTGCCGGCATTCTTGATGGCCGCCGCCAGGATGACGTCGTTGTCGCTGGTCTTCTCAATCTCGCGGATGCGCTCGATGACCGGGGCCGAAACCTTGTCGCTCAACTCCACTTCCAGCTGCTTCAGCGTCTCCATGGCCGAGTTCTTTTCCGGGGTGGGGAAGCTGACGTCGAACGACACCACCTTGGCGCCCCCGGCGTGCAGCTGGTCGATCAGTTTGGCGTAGCCGCTGCGCGGGATGGGCCACGCGCCCACCTTGCGCAGCGTGTTGTCGTCGATGTCCACGATCACGATGCGCTCATCCACCGGGCGCGGCCCGCGGCTCTTGAACAGCGCGTCCAGCGAGCGCAACTCCACGTTCTGCAGGAACAGGAAGATGGTGCCGCGCGTCCCCGTCGCCACGAAGGCGTAGGCCATGATGGCCAGCAGCGTCACCAGGACGGCGAGCCCCATCTCCACCCGCTTGGCCGGTAATTTCCCCAGCAGCTCGCCCAGCCGCTGCAGCGCGGCCCCGGCGGCTTGTTTCCACTGGTTCATTGCTGCGACGCCCGGCGCCCAAACTTGTAGACGAAGGTCAGCCCCGTCACCCGTTCATCGAAGTTCGGCGTGTTGAAGTAAAAGTTGTTGTTGCGTTCGAACGAGAAGATGAACTGGATGTTCTCGTCGTTCTTGAACTTGTACGTGAGCGCGGTGCGATAGCTGGGCCGGCTGTAGCCCGACGGCACCAGGGTCAGGCCGCTCGGCGATATCGTGGGCAGCGTCGCGGAAGCGTCGCGGAAGGCCAGCTCCAGCAGGAACCACTTGGGCGGCTCGATGAACAGCCCCGCCGTCCCCAGCCGGTTGGAATCCCGGTCCAGCAGGAAGGCGAGGATGGGGTTGGGAATCACCTGCCCCAGCCGCGGGCGCTGCCCCGAGCGCTCCAGCTCGTAGCGCACCGTCGGGTTCACGTGCCAGCCGCCGAGGTCATAAATCCCGCGCAGCCCGATGTACACCCGGTCGGTATTCGAGCTCTGGTCGGCCTGCTTCAGATCCACCGCCTGGCGGCGCTCGTAGCCGAGGTTGAAGTAGGTGGTCTTGACCGGCAGGGTCAGCTCGGCGTAGGGCGTGCGCAGGTAGCGATTGATGGAGCCGTCGGAGGCCGCGACATTGCGGTGCCGGTAGCCCGTCTCGAACGTGGCCCGCCGGTACACCGGCAGGTCGTGAAAGATGAGCTTCGCTTCCGGACCCAGCAGCCGCGTCTCGAAGGGCAACTGCCCCCGCAGATCGTTGTTGGAGCGGCGGAAGGTGCCATCCACCGTCATCCAGTTGGTGAGCTCGTAGGAAGCGCGCAGCATGGCGTCCTGCAGGTCCGCGATCTGCCGCGCGTTGAGCGCGGCGAAGTTCGGCTGGTAGCGGACAAAGGAGCCGCGCAGGCTGAACTTCTGGTAGCGCCAGCTGGCGTCCAGCCGCGCCCCCCAGTCGCCCTGGTAGCCGAGCCCCGGCTGCGGCTGCCGCGAGTCGCACGGCGCGGTGCAGCTGGCGGAGCTGCGTTTGTCGAAATCGGTGAACGAGTACGCTAGCTCGCCGTCGAGACGCACCCCGGCCAGTTGCAGCTTGGTGTCGAAGCTCCCCACCCGGTTGCTGGCGGGGAAGGGCGCCGTCCCCAGAGTGGCCGGCGGCAGCGACCCTTCCTGGTCGTCGGCGGTGGAGAAGTTGAAGCCGTACGACGAGCCGCGCGCGAACGCATGCTCCAGCCGCATCCCCCACACCGTCGAAAGATACGGCCGTCCCGTCAGGTCCTTGAACAGCGAGCCGTAGCGGTCGATGAACACGCCGCCGAAGGTGCCCAGCTTCCAGCTCTCCCCCAGCTTCCAGTTCGCGTTCACGCCCTTGACGTTCTGGTTGAAGGTGAGGCGCGAGAAGTTCACCAGGGCGTCGCCGAAGATGTATTCGTCGCGCGGCCCGTAGATGCGCGCGTACGCCTTCTGCAGGCTGTTGTGCTCGGGGTCGAGACTGAAATCATCGGTCCCGCGGTACATGGAGAGCAGCTGCACCCGGCGGGTCACCAAAAACTTGCGGTCCATGAACCAGTTGAATTCGGCCAGGTTGTTCTCGCCGGCGATGCGGAACGAGCGGGTGGGGTCGCCCCCCAGCTCGGTGTAGCGCGTCATCAGCCGCACTTCGCCGACGTCCTGGTCCTGGGCCGTAGCCGCCGCCGTCCCGATGTCGAAGCTGGCCGCCTTGGGCTTGTTCTGCTCGGCCTCGCTGGGCTTCTTCGGCTCTTCCAAAGGCGAGGCCGGCTTTTGCGACGGGTCTTGCGCATTGCTCGCGGCCGGGCTGCCCGCCCCCGACTGCTGCGCGGCCCCGAGCGCCGCCAGCAGCACAACACAACAGACGTTTCTCAGCACTCGCATCCTTACACCTTTGCCCCGGGGCCCCGGCGCGCCTGCTTCGGCTCGCCGTGGTGGGCGCCCGCGTGTTGGGACTACATGGTGGCCATCAACCGGAATGGCCGGAGTAGCGGAGGGAGCACGACCGGGCGCCCACGCGCCACGGCCGGCCAAAAAATGCCGGGAGTTAAGATGCGCTAAAGAGTACAACAATCGCCCCGTAAGTCAATCAAAAGAAGCCTCCCGGCACGCCCCCTGGTGCAGCCCGTAACCCGCACTGCTGGCCGGGTTGAGAGGTTACCAGCGCCGCGGGCGAGGAGATGCGGCATCGCTTTCGCGTGGCCGGTCGCGCGTTTCGGGTTACAGTAGCGCTTCCCCACCTGCCACGCGACACCCGGAGCCATCATGCCTGCCGCGCGCGAACCCGAGATCATCCCCCCCGCCGAATGGGAGCGACGGCAGCGTGCAGCCCAGCAGCCGGCCTCCCCGGCAAACCCGTTCTGGGCCTGGTGGAGTGCCGGCCCGCTCAACGACGCGAACCTGGAGCGCTTGGCAGCGTTGCTCGACGATGGCTTCCGCGTTCCCGGCACCACCCTCCGCTTCGGCCTCGATCCCATCGTCGGCTTGCTCCCCGGTTTCGGCGACGCGGTGATGGGCATCGCCGGGTTCGTCTTTGTCTATGCCGCTTGGCGGCGCGGGCTGCCCAAGGTGACGCTGGCGCGCATGGTCGCCAACCTCGCGGTGGACGCCGTCGTCGGGACCCTCCCCGTCCTCGGCGACCTGTTCGACGTTTTCTGGAAGTCGAACCGCAAGAACCTGAAGCTGCTGCAGCGCAGCCGCCGCGGCGAGCCGCACCAGACCTGGCGCGACTGGCTCTTCTTCGCTGTCCTCGTGCTGGTGCTGGCGGGATTGGCCTTGCTGCCGCTGTTGCTGCTGGTTTGGCTCGTCCACCTCCTGCGCCGCTGAAGCGAGGTTTCGAGGTTGCGAAGTTTCGAGGCTCCACTCTCCCATTACATGGCTGTTGCCCTCCCGAGCGCAGCGAGGGACCTGCTGTTCTAAGCTTTTGCTCGAAACTCGAAACCCGAAACTCGAAACTTCTTCTTGGTTGTCATCCCGAGCGCAGCGAGGGATCTGGGTTTTTCTGAGAACTGAGAACTGAGAACTGAGAACTGAGAACTGGCAACTCGGCGCAAAAAAGCCGCGGCCTGGCAGCCGCGGCTGGTTCCTGAACGAGTTGTCTAACGGCGACGTCCGCGCTTGCGGGCTTTCTTGGCCGGCTTCCGGCCGCCCTTCTTGGCTTTCTTGGCCGGCTTCCGCCCACCCTTCTTGGCGGGGCGTTTCTTCGCTGCTTTCTTGGCGCGACCTTTCTTCGCTTTCGCCTTCTTGGCAACGCGCTTCTTGGCCGCCTTCTTCGCACGCGGCTTCTTCTTCGCCGCTTTCTTGGCCGGAGCGCGCTTGCGGGGCGCGGGCGCCCCACCCCCACCGGCCGCTCCACCTTCGCCGCCACCGGGCGCGCCACCGCCTTCCCCTATGGAGGTCTCGACGGCGCCACCCACCTGCGGTGCGGCCCCCGGGCCGCCACCAGCTTCTTCTTCCTCTTCTTCCTCTTCCTCGTAATCTTCTTCCAGGTCTTCCCCGTACGCGCCGGCATCGCCGAACTCGTCCATGTCGTCGTCGCGCAGGTAGAGGGTCTCGTCGTCAGCGAACATGTATGCCTCCTCGCAAGCGGATTCGGGTCGCGGGCCGTGCGCCCGCCGCAACCATAACCAGTCCAGGCATTACTGCGACTGATGAAGAATCGCGAAAACCGGCGCGGATTATAGCATGCCGAAGATTTGTCAAGCGCCAAGTTGGCCGCGCGCCATCAGTGCCGGATCACCACTTTCTCGCCCGGTTTCAAGGTGGCGTTGAGGTGTGCGTTGTCCCGCTGAATCTGCGCCACCGTGGTCTTGTAGGACCGGGCGATGCTGCTCAGGGTGTCCCCGGGGCGGACGATGTGGACCCGGCGCCCGGTCCCCGCGGATGCCTGTAAGCTGCTCTTGCTGCTGGACTTGCGCCGCGCTCTCGCGGCCCCCTTCTTGGCCCCCGAGACCTGCGCCCGCTCATCGGCGGGGCGGTGGATGATGAGGATGCGGCCGCGGCGCAGCTGGTTCCCTTGCAGCCGGTTCCATTTCCGCACCATCTCCGGCGGCACGCCCCACTCATCGGCGACGGAGAGCACGGTGTCGCCGGTGCGCACTTTGTAGCGCACCGCGGCGCGCGCGTACGTGGTGGGCTCGTCCACTTTGCGTCCGGGGGTGACGGGAATGACCAGCTTGGCGTCGCGCGCCAGCTCGTCGCCCTCCAGGTTGTTGATCTCGGCAATCGCCTTGGGCGTGGTCTTGTATTTCTTGGCCACGCTGGCCAGCGTGTCCCCCGCTTCCACCTTGTGATAGCGCCACCACACCCGCATCTCCACCGGGATGGCGGCGATCGCGGCCTCGTATTTCTCCTTGCTGCCCGCCGGCAGCCGCAGGTCGAAGCCGCCGTCGCGCGGCGTGGTCATGCGCAGCAGGCTGGGATTCAAGTCCTGCAGCGTGGTGACCGGGAGGTCAATGCACTCCGCCACCAGCCGCAGGTCCACCGGGTAGCTGACGTTGACGATCTCCACCTCCGGCGGCGCCTCGAGCGCCAGTTGGTCGAGCCCATACTGCGCCGGGTTCTTCGCCATGATGGCGATAGCGAGAATGATGGGGACGTAGTTCTTGGTCTCGTTGGGCAGCACGCGGCGGCGGTACAGCTCCCAGAAGTCGGCGTAGCCGGTGCGCTCCACCGCGCTCTGCACCGTGCCCGGGCCGGAGTTATACGCGGCCAGCGCCAGGTACCAGTCGCCGAACTGGGTGTAGAGGTCCTTCAGGTGCTTGGCGGCGGCGCGGGTGGATTTTTCCGGGTCCTGGCGCTCGTCCACCCACCAGTCCTTGCGCAGCCCGTAAGCGTTGGCGCGCCCGGCGATGAACTGCCACATGCCGCGGGCGCCGGCGCGCGACAGCGCCAGCGGCTGGAAGCCGGACTCGGCTTCGGCCAGGTAGATCAGGTCCTGCGGCACGCCCTCTTCCTTGAGGGTGCGCAGGATCATGTCGCGATACCGCCCCGCGCGCACCAGGGCGCGCTCCACCGTGCCTTTGCCGCGCGTCGAATAGTAGTTGAGGTAGCCGGCCACCTCGTCGTTCAGCACCAGCGGCAGGTCGGAGTGCGTCTCCTTGATCTCCGCTTCCGCCTTCGCTTTCACCCGCGGATCGACGGGGAAGGTGATGTCGTTGGCCTCGTCGATCGGGGCCGGCGTGGAGCGCTGCTCGGTGAAGCCGTCGCCTTCTTTCAGCGCCAGCAGCTCGAGACTGTGGACATCCTCGACCAGCTTGTCAAAGGCGCGCTCCAGGCGCTCGTCGGCGTGGATGCGCTCCGGCGCCGCCAGCATGCGGTTGAAGGCGCGGTCGAAGGCCTCCTTGGCGGCTTCCAGGTGGCCGGCGTTGTAAGCGGCGCGGCCCGCCTGGTAGTCGGCGGCGACGTTCTTCAGCAGCTCCTCGACCGGGTCCACCGGGGGCGCGGGCTTCTCTTCTAACCGCGGCGCGGGCGCCTGCGGCGGCGGCGCGGGAGCCGCCAGGGTCGGCGCCGTGGCCTGGGGCGGCGGCGCCACCGTGGCCCGCTTCTTCTCCGTGGTCTCGCAGGAGGCCAGGAGGAGCAGCAGGACAACGCCCAGGGCCAGGCGGAAAATGCGCTTCTGAATCGTCATAGGCGATGCCAGCGGGGGCTGGGCGGAATCTACTATCGCTGGCTTGGACGGGTCAACCGCACAAACGGCTTACCCCGTGCCGCCGCGGTTACGCCCGGCCAGGGCCCATGGGACGGCCCGCTGGCGCCACCCAAGACCGATGCGCCCGCCGCGGACCCGGGCGCCCGTGCCACCTGGACGAGTTCTGCGGCGACAACCGGAAGGTGCTGCGGGGGCACGTGAAGGACGAGTCCGTGGCCATAAAAACCGGGCGCGTCTTCACCCGCGGACTTATTTCAAGCCCAGCGCGCCATTGTACTGTTGGGTAATCCCGTAGCACTCACAGGCGTAGTCTTCAAGTTTCTTGCGGTTCAGAATCCTCACTGCGCCGCGGGTGTACTTGATGAGCTGCTCCCTCTGCAGAATACCAGCTGCCGAGCTCACGCTAGGTCTATCTGTCCCTAGCATCGTGGCGAGAAAATCATGGGTGATGGGCAGCGACTCTAAATCCACTCTATCCTGGGTCATGAGCAACCACCGCGCCAGGCGCTGCTTAATATCGTGCAGCCGATTACACGCGGCGGTTTGTGCCACCTGCATTCCCTGAACTATCGCATAGCGGCTCAACATCAAGTGAAGGTGTGGAGTGGATTCCAGAGTCTCTTGTAAAGCTCCGACCTCTACCCGAAAGCCATCCCCCGTCACTTGTACCACCGCTTGCAGCGGGCTCCTGCTCAGGCCAACCGCCGCCGGTATTCCGGTAAAGCCCTCTTTGCCAACGATGCCGGCTTCGGCCGTCTTGCCATCTTTCATTACGACAACCAAAGAAACCAAACCTCGATTCGGGAAATGTGCAAATTCTATCTTTCCACCCCCCTCGTGAAGGACTAAATGGTTTGGCAGGCTGACGTATTCGAGATGAGGACGGATTGAGTCGTAGTCGCTATCGGAGGCCGATAGAAGTATTATGTTGCTGACTGGTTTCCCTTCGGTAGTCGTCCGCTCGCCAGACTGTACGACTTGCAGGCCTTTGTTTTCCACAAATGCTCCTTAAGTTAAGCGACTGGGATCACCGCCGAAAACCCTCCCCGATCCGGGAAACAGACTCTGCCGCTGCTGCGCGCAAGCAGCGCGACGCACGCAACGTGAGACCAACAGCCTGCGCCCTTCCCCTTACTGCAAACGAGGCCCCGAACTCGGGCCTTCGCACCAACAAAAAATCTTCCCCGTATGTAGGATGCCCGACAGACCATCCAAATTGGCACATGTAAAACTCGCCTGTGGGTCGTACGCATCTTCCGCTGTGCCCAGAGGTTTCTGGTGGGGCGCAGCGACCCAGGCGGCCATGAGTCGGAAACTGGTGTGGATTGAACGAGAGCGTTTTCGGGGTTTTGGTTGCTCCGAATGTGGCTGGCGGTTCAAGCCTTCTGGTCCGCCCATCGGCGCATCTTTCGATGAAATGATGCGCAACTTCGAGTTGCAGCGCGACCAGGAGTTTGCATTGCATGTTTGCGCCGGTCACCCAAGAGCCAAGAACACAATCTCTGGATAATTCAAACCGCACCACCACCCTCGGGTCCAGATACGCCGCCTTTCTCGCCGCATCGTGGCCCCAGCCGATACCCGCCAAAGCAGAGAAGAACAAACAACACCGCGCCCCGATCAACGGCTGTCGCCCAGCCCGCTAGCCGCGAGATCAGCACATCAGTAGATTCGCTCATTTGCTCTGGCCGTACTGTGCAAAACAGCTCATTCATGAGCAGAGGTCCGCCGAGCCAGCTACCGCGCAACCAAAAGCCCGGCCGCCGTCGGCCGGGCTCCCGCAGGGCTTCGCGGGCAGCGCTACCAGGTCAGCTTCACTGCCACCTGCAACTGCCGCGGATCGTAGGCGGAGGTGGGGGTGCCGGCCTGGGTGTAGAGGATGTTGACGTCGGCGACGTTGAAGCGGTTGATGAAGTTGAAGACGTCGAGCATGCCGTCGAGGTTGATGCGGTCCCCGAAATGCAGGCGGCGGGCGATGCGGATGTCGGTAAACAGCGTCCCGGGCTTGAGGCCGGCATTCCGCCCCAGGTTCCCGGTGAGGGTGCCGTTAATCCAGCACGGCGGCTGCAGGAAGCCCGTGGGCGAATACTTGGAGGCGACTGCGGCGTCGCCGCAGGAGTTGACCGCCGTGCCCGAGGGCACAATGAGCGGACGATCGGTGTTGGGGCCGAAATCGAAATTGCGATCACCGCCGGTCAGGATGGCGAACGGCCGCCCGGAAGCGGCTTCGATGATGGGCGCGATGGTCCAGTCGCTGAACAAGTGGCCGGCCACGCCGTTCCCCCCCGCCACCTTTCCCGACTGGTAGACGCCGCTGAAGACGAAGCGGTGGCGCTGGTCGAAGAGGGAGTTGGAGCGCTCCAGGTTGGGATGCTGGCTGT
The DNA here is from genome assembly GCA_963739375.1 of Terriglobia bacterium. GTDB lineage: Bacteria > Acidobacteriota > Terriglobia > Terriglobales > Acidobacteriaceae > CAVUAF01. Next base: position 50,471 of record CAVUAF010000023.1, on the reverse strand, counting down.
CCTGCGGCTCCAGCGGCGACTGCAGGTCGGTGGAATCGTCGATGCTGTGCGACCAGGTATACGACGCCAGGAACTCGTAGTGGCCGTTGAAGCGCTTGCGCAGGTTGGCAGTCAGGCCGTGATACACCGAGCTGCCGTTGGAGTAGTTGGCGTCGATGCTGCTGAAGGGCACCGGCACCCCGACCCCGAGATTATTCTGGGTGGCGATCTGGTTCATCATCGCCAGGCACGCCGCCGGCATCAGCGGCACCAGCGTGGGGTTGAACCCGGAGGGACGGAAGAAGTTCATCGCTGGCGCCGACACCCAATTGCCCGCCGGTCCGGTCCCGCAGGGCGCACCGCCCGCCGCCGGCCGCGTGTCTTGCGAGACCTGGATGGGCAGGGTCGAGGCCGGCACCGCCCCGGCGGCCACCGCCGCCCGCCAGTTGCTCACCAGCAGGTCGCCGCGGGTGTAGTTGGCGTTGATGGGGCGGTTGAGGTGGCGCCCGCCGTTGAAGTTGTAGGTCACGCCCAACGCCAGGTCGTGCCCGAGGTTCTGCTCGATGCCGAAGCTCCCCTGGTTCGAGTAGGCGTACTCGAAGTTCTTGGCGGTGGGGAAGCCGAAGGGGAGCACCCCCAACGGCACCCCGGCAGTCAGGTAATTCTGGTTCACCCAGACGGAATTCTGCAGGCTGGCGTCGAAGCGCTGCTGGTTGGGGAGATAGCCGAAGTTCGCCGGCAGGCAGGTCAGCAGCCCCTGGAAAGTGTTGGTGGCGTTGATCTGGGAAATGCCGTTGCCGGCGCAGGCGGCAGGCGCGCCGCCGAAGAGCAGGATCTGCGGCGCCTGCGTCATGTCGGCCACGTCGGAGTCGAAGGCCAGGGCCAGCAGCGGGTGGTCATAGAAGATGCCGTAGCTGGCGCGCACCGCGGTCTTACCGTTCTTGAACGGGTCCCAGGCGAAGCCCACGCGCGGGGCGAAGTTGTTGGCGTCCACCGGAATGCCCTGGGTCACCCCCATGGCGTCGAAGGCGGCTTGCGCCAGCGGCGTCGAAGCCTTGAAGGTGGGGGTGAACTCGATGTCGTAGCGGATGCCGTAGTTCATGGTGAGGTTGGAGACGATGTGCCAGGAATCCTGGATGAAGAGGCCCAGCGTCTTGTTCTTGAAGGCATCATGCGGGTTGCCCACGCCCTGCACCATGGTTTGCGGGATGCCCAGGCCGTAAGCCTGCACGCCGCTGAAGTTGGGAATCGTCTGCGTCCCCACCGTGGCCGGCAGGCCCAGCGAGGTGGGGCTGATTTCGCCGAAGTTGTAGACGCCGCCGAAGTTCACGGTGAAGTCGGCGGAGAGCGGCAGGTGGTTGTAGTCGAAGCCGAGCTTGACATTGTGCGGGCCGCTGTTCAGCGAGAAGTTGTCGGTGACCTGGAAGCGCTTCTCGGTGCGGCGCACGTAGCTGAACGGCTCGCGCCCGATGAAGGCGAAGCCGGGAATGTTGACCCCGACGTTGCCGCCATTCGGGTCGGATGAGAAGTTGTAGAGCAGGCCGCGGCGCACGAACTGGAAGCGGAACTCGTTCACCTTGGTGGGGCTGATCGACCAGATGTGCTGGGCGGTGAAGCCGGCGTCGCGGAAAGACTGCTGCGAGGTGCGGGAGTAGGCGTTCTGCCCGAAGTTCTCCGCCGGGCCCTGCGCGTTCACCTGGATGCCGGTCACGGTGCTGGGGCTGACGCTGGCGCGCAGCAGGAACTGGTGGGCGTTGTTGACCCGGTGGTCGAGGCGCAGCGAATAGATGCTGGTGCCCTCGAAGACGGGGAAGTTGCCGCGCGCCGTGTTCAGGCCGACATACGACGCCGGCAACGGGGCGCACACGGGCGTGGTCGGGGTGCAGGTGGTGGCGAATCCCGCGCGCCCGCCGAACGAGGCCGGTTGTACCCGCGTGGTGGCCACGCTGGAGGAGGCGCCGGCCAGGAAAATGTAGTTGAACAGCAGCGGGAACAGGGGATTGGCGGGGTTGCCCAGCACCGCGGCGTTGGCCCCGATGAACTGCGCCTGCGCCGGGGTCACTTGAATCGTGCCGCCGGGAAAACCGACAGCAGGAGAGGCCGGCAGGGTCAGCGGCACGAATCCGAAGTTGTTGGCGCCGACGCTGCTGAAGCCGGTCTCATGCCGCCGGTTCGTCTCAAAAGAGAAGAAGTAGAAAGTCTTGTCTTTCTTGATCGGGCCGCCGAGGGTGACGCCGCTCTGCACGCGCGTGTAAGCCGGATCTTGGACCGTCGAAAACGCGTTCGCCGCCTGCAGGTTGCGATTGCGCAGGTAGCCGAAGGCGGTGCCGTGAAAGGCGTTGGTCCCGGAGCGGGTGATGATGTTGACCACGCCGCCGGAGGCGCGGCCGTATTCCGCGGCGTACCCGCTGGTGATGAGCTGGAACTCCTGCACCGCCTCCTGCGACACGGTGGAGCGGATGCCGTTGGTCGAGTTATCGACCGCGTCCTCGCCGTCCACGTTGACCAGGTTGCCGCGCGCCCGCTGCCCCCCGATGTTCAGGCCGGAGGTTGGAGCGGCGCCGATGGAGGGCGCCGCGTCGCGCTGCGTCTGCGAGTTGGTCAGGGTGAACTGGACGTAGTTGCGGCCGTTGATGGGGAGATTGTCAATGCGCCGCTGATCGACGGTGGTGGCGATGGAGGTGCGCTGCGTCTCCACCAGCTCGGCGTCGCCGGTGACGGTCAGTTCTTCCCGGGCCGTCGCCACCTGCAAGTTGATCGGCAGGTTGGCCGCCTGGCCGACGGTCAGGGTGATCCCGGTGTAGGTCAGCTTGGCGAAGCCGGAGGCGTTCACCAGCAGCGTGTACTGGCCGGCCGGCACCAGCACGAAGCGATACTGCCCACTGCTGTCGCTCGCGGTGGCCTGCTCCAGGCCGGTGGCATCAGACCGCAGGGTGACGCTGGCCCCGCTGACCACCGCGCCTTTGGGGTCCAGGATGGCGCCGCTGAGTTGCGCGCCCGTCGAAGCCGATTGCGCCGCCGCCATCACGGCACTGAATACCACCAGCAGCAGCAGGGTCCCGCCGAACATTCGCTTCATGAGTCTCCACCTGTGGGGATTGGCTATTGGTTATTCGTTATTGGTGATTGACCGGTCTTTCCAGGCCGCGGCCACGAGTTCCAAATCGCACGCGCCAGCGTTCCTTCAATAACCAATAACGAATAGCGAATAAGAATTAGGGCAGATTCCGGGTTTTACATCACGCGACCGGTGAAGGCAAGCCAAACAATTGATTCCTTGGGTCATGAGCTGGCGCGGCCGGCGGGACGGCGCGCTAATCGGAGGGAGGAGGCAGCGCAATGCTGGTGAACTCCCGCGCCGCGTTTTTCCAGCCCAGCGCCATGCGCGGGGTGTTGTGGGCGAAGCCCAGGCGGCCCTGGTGGTCGAGGAGAATGATGCCCCCGTGCCCATCGAGCTTGCGCTTGAGGTAGCGCATGGCCTCTCCGGCGACCCCTTCCGGCAGGTGCCCCTGGCCGACGCGGTCCACCGCCCACTTGCCCAGCACCAGCTTCATCATGGGCTCGCCCCACCCGGTGGTGGAGACGGCGGCCACCTCGTTGGCATAGCAGCCGCAGCCGATGAGCGAGGAATCGCCCACGCGGCCGGGGGTCTTGTTGAGGGTGCCGCCGGTGGAGGTGGCGGCGGCGAGGTGTCCGCGGGTATCGAACGCGACCGCTCCCACCGTGTCATGCGACTCGGCGAACAGCGTCTCCGGATTGCGCGGCGGCTCCTGCTGCACCCGGCGCAGGCGCTCCACCTCGCGCGGAATCACCAGCTCGGAGTTGTCGATGAGCGGAATGCCGTGGGCGGCGGCGAAGCGCTCGGCGCCGGCGTGCACCAGGTAGACGTGCGGGCTGTCTTCCAGCACCCGGCGGGCGGCGCGGATGGGGTTGCGAATGCGCTCCACGCAGCCCACGCCGCCGCAGCGCAGGGTGGCGCCGCACATCAGCAGCGCGTCGAGTTGCACGTGGCCGTCGGCATTCAGGAAGCTGCCGCGCCCGGCGTCGAAGGCCTCGTCCTCTTCCATGACCACCACCGCTTCTTCGACGGCGTCGAGCGCCGAGCCGCCGCGCGCCAGCGCCGCCCAGCCGGCAGCCAGCGCATGGCGCACCCCGTTGAGGTGCGCTGCGACCATATCGTCGGGAATCGCCCACGCCCCACCGTGGACCAGGAGAACGGGTTGGACCGGCAAGTGCGCTCCGAAAGACTCATGATAATACGCGAAGCCGAGCACTGCTGGCGCGACGGGAATCGCAAATCACCAAATCACAAATCGCAAATCACCCAATCGCAAATAGCTGGACGTGCCCTTACAGCTGGGACTGCTGTTCGGCGGCGGCGCGCAGGTCGCGCTCGCGGGTCTGCCGGTAGGTGTAGACGATGCGGTGGACGACGGTGATGTTGGCCAGCACGGCAATGACCCACAGCACGGGCGCCATGCGGTTAAACAGGGCGCCGATGATGACCAGCACGATGCGCTCCGGGCGCTCCATGAACCCCACCTTGCACTGCCCGATGAGCGATTCGGCGCGGGCGCGGGTATAGCTCACCATGACCGAGCTGACCATCACGATGGCGGTCAGCACCACGTAGAAGAAGCGGTCGCCGCGCGCGTAGTAAACCAGCAGGCCGAAGTAGAGCGCCGCGTCGCTGTAGCGGTCGACCACGGAATCGAAGTAGGCGCCGAAGTACGTCACCTGGCCGGTGGCGCGGGCGACGCGGCCATCCACCATGTCGAAGATGCCGGCGCCGATGATGGTGAGGCCGGCGTAGAGGAACATGCGCTGCTGGTTTTCCGCGGTGGCGTAGCCGAAGAACACCGCCGCCCCGCCGTTGATGACCAGGCCGATGAAGGTGAGGAAGTTGGGACTGATGCGGGTCAGGGCCAGCCCGCGCACGATGGCCCGGAGCAGCACTCGGGAAGCGCGGCCGACGGCAAGGGTCCAGGTCATGAGCTGTCGCCGTCCTCCTTGTCCTCGTGCACCGTGCGCAGCTTCAGGATTTCCAGCTCGCGGTTGCCGCCGGGCGTGACCACCACCGTGGTGTCGCCCACCTTCTTCCCCATCAGGGCGCGGCCGATGGGCGAGGAGGTGGAGATTCTGCCGGCGGCCACGTCGGATTCCTCGCTGGTGACCAGCAGGTACTCGATCTCTTCGTCCTTGGTGGTGTCGTAGACCGTGACCGTGGAGCCCAGGCCGGACTTGTCGCGGGGGATATTGTTCATGTTGATGAGCGAAAGCTCGCTCATCCGCTGTTTGAGCTGCCCGAGGCGGGCGCGCACGAACTCCTGCCGCTGTTTCGCCATGTGGTACTCGGCGTTTTCGCTCAGGTCGCCCATGGCCACAGCCTTCTTCAGCTCTTTGGGGAGCTCGTGCTTCAGCTCGTATTCCAAAGTCTGGATTTCGACTTGCAGCCTTTTGCGAATGTGCTCTGGCATGTGCTCCGCAACCCGTTGAAAACCGGAAGTAAACACCCCGCCGGCGAGGTTCTCGCCGCCCCGCCCACCAGCGTTCGGCGGCCTGCGTCTGCCGATTGTAGCGCAACCGCGGCCCGCCGGCATGGGTCGCAGCGCGGGCGGGAGAGGCTGTCCGGGACCAGCCGCTAAGTCATTCTCCCGCTGCGATTTGGGGGCAAGCGCCGGACCGCGAAGCGCCGCCCATCGTTTGTCTTTTCGGGGGCCACGGGCTAAAATGGTTTTGTTCCCTCACAAACCGCTCCCCCAGCATAGCGGGTGCCCTTCATGAGCCTGAGCAGTCCGAGTAGTTTCCAGATTGGGGATAAGGTCGTCTACCCCAACCACGGCGTCGGCATTATCGAACAGATCAGCAGCCGGACCATCGGCGCCAGCGTCGAAAAGTTCTACATGCTGAAGATCAAGTCCAGCAACCTGAAGGTGATGGTGCCGTTCCAGAACATCGCCAGCGTGGGGCTGCGCCGGGTGGTGCGCAACGGGGAGGTCCAGCGCATCCTCGACTACCTGACCGACGGCAAGTGCGAAAGCCACGCCGACTGGAAATACCGCTTCAAGGAAAACTCCGACAAGATGCGGACCGGGTCGCTGCTGGAAGTGGCCTGCGTGCTCAAGAGCCTGCTGGTGCTGAACCAGACCAAGCCGCTTTCCTTCCGCGAGAAGAAGATGCTCGAGCGGGCGCGCTACCTGCTGGTCTCGGAACTGGCCATGGCCAAGAACCTCAATGAAACCGACATCGAAGCCCTGCTGACCAAGGCGCTCTCCAAGTCCCGCCTCCGCTTCCCGGAGATCGTGGCCGAAGCCTGAAGCGAAGCGAATTGAGTAATTGGGGAATTGGGTAATTGTATAATTGACAAACAGGATACCGACAAAAAGCCCCGGCTCGCAGCCAGGGCTTTTCAATTTCTCAATTACTCAATTTCCCAATTCCTCAATCCCGTCACTCTCCCAGCCACACGCCGTAGGCCCGCAGGCTGTCCACGTGGTCGAAGATGATCTTCATCGCCGCGGTGAGGGGGACGGCGAGGACCAGTCCCATGGCGCCCCACAGCCAGCCCCACAGCAACAGTGCCAGGGTCACGGCCAGCGGATTCAGCTGCGCGCGGCTGCCCACGAACTTGGGATACAGCACGTTCAGCGCGAACAGATGCAGGCCCAGGACGGTGCCCACGATGATCAGCACCCCGGAGCCGTGCAGTTGCCCCAGGCCGGCGACCAGCGGCGGCACCAGCGCCAGCAGCACCCCGAGGTAGGGAATCAGGCTCAGGAAGCCCGAGATCAGGCCGAGAAAGTAGAAGTAGGGCAGTCCCAGGGAGCCGAAGACGATGAGGGTGACGCCGGAAGTAAACAGCCCCAGCAGCACGTTGCCGACGATGAAGCTGCGGATCATGCGCGTGATCTCGCCCAGCGCCACGTAGGCGCTGTTGCGGTTTTCCAGCGCGAAGAGCATGACCGTGGCGGCCCGCACGTGCTCCTGCCAGCTCAGCATGAAGTACACCAGGAAGGGGACGAATCCGACGGTGAACAGCACCTCGGTCACCGAGCCCGCCCCCCGGAACAGCCAGTCGCCCCAGTTCGCGCCCTGCTCCACCCGGAACGTGGTCTCCTTCGGGTTGCTCGCCGTCGGCGGCAAGACGTTCTGCGTGGTCCTTTGCAGCGACTCCGCCTTCTGCTGGAAGCGCGTGATGACGTCGCGAATCTTGCCCGAGTACCGTGGCAGATCTTGCCAGAAGCCCACCGCCTTGTTGTAGGAGTAGGCGCCCACCCCGGCCATCATGCCCAGCAGCAGCAGGACGGCCAGGAGCGCGCCCAGCGCCCGCGGCACGCGCAGGCGTTCCAGGAGTTCCACCAGCGGCTCCAGGATGAAGGCCAGCAGGATGGCGAGCAGCAGCACGATGAAGACGGTCTTGGCGAAGTAGCAGGCGGCGAGCACCGCCACCACCGCCAGCACCACCTGCCCGGCGGCGCCGATACTCCGGGCGCTAGGCGCCGCCCGCGGCAGCGTGACCACGGGCGCGGGCGCCTCGCCTCCGGTCTTGTTGAATGGCTCGGGGCTCATGTCGACCGTTCCCATGATATGCCGCCCCCTATAATCCGGGGAGTGGCTTCCGCTGCTCAGCCGCGCCGCATCCTCGCGCTCGACGTTGGTTCCCGGCGCATCGGGCTGGCGGTGAGCGACGCCCTTGGCATCACCGCCCAGGGACTGGAGACGTTGCAGCGCCAGAACAAGCGCGCGGACTTCGCGCGGCTCGCGGAGGTCATCCGCGCCTACGACGTGGGCGAGATGGTGGTCGGCTTGCCGCTGCACATGAGCGGCGCCGCCGGCGCGCAGGCGGAGCGCATGCAACACTTCGCGGCCGAGCTGCGCGCCCGCTTCGCCGTGCCCGTGCATCTGTGGGACGAGCGCCTGACCTCCGCCGAAGCCCATCGCCTGCTGCGCGACAGCGAAGTGCGCGTCCCGCGCCAGTCCGGCGTCGTGGACCGCATGGCGGCGGTGCTCATCCTGCAGGCGTTCCTGGCGGCGCGCAGCCGCTAACACCTACCACCGAGACACCGAGGCCCAGAGAAACTTCTTTGTTGTCATCCCGAGCGCAGCGAGGGATCTGGGTTTTCTGAGAACTGAGAACTGAGAACTGAGAACTGAGAACTGAGAACTGAGAACTGAGAACTGAGAACTGAGAACTGAGAACTGCCGTGTTGTCATCCCGAGCGCAGCGCCGACCTGCTTCTCTCTGTGCCTCTGTGTCTCTGTGGTAGGTGTTCTAAACTGGAACGAATGCGCACCCTCGCCAAGCTGATGCTCTTCCTGCTGCTCCTCGCCGCCGTCTGGCTGGCGTGGGCGCTGCTGGCGCCGGTGGCGCCGGCAACGCAAGCGGTGCTGCTGCGCCCGGGATGGTCCTCGCGGCGCATCGCCACCGAGCTGCAGCAGGCCGGCGTGCTGCGGAGCACGACCGCGTTCCTGCTGGTGCACTACCTGCGCGGCCGGCAGCTCAAGGCGGGCGAATACCGCTTCGACCAGCCGGCGAGCTCCTTCGCGGTGTACGAGCGCATCGCGCGCGGCGACATTTACTTCCACACCGTCGTCATTCCCGAGGGTTTCAACCAGTTCGACATTGCCGCGGCCATCGAAGCATCGGGCCTGGGCGCACGCGCCGACTTCCTGCGCGCCGCCGCCGACCCCGGCCTGGTCGCCGACCTCGATCCCGCGGCGGCCTCGCTCGAAGGCTATCTCTTTCCCGATACCTACCGCTTCACCCGCACCCAGTCCATGCACGACCTGGTGGCCGCCATGGTGCACCGCTTCCGGCAGGAGGCGAAGGCCGTGGGCCTGGCGGACGACGTGCACGGCGTGGTGACCCTGGCCTCCATCGTTGAGAAAGAAACGGCGGTGCCGGAGGAGCGGCCGCTGGTGGCGGGGGTCTACGCCAACCGGCTGCGCCTCAACATGGCGCTCGACGCCGACCCCAGCGTCATCTACGCCTCGCTGCTGGCCGGGCGCTACAGCGGCAGCCTGCACCAGTCGGAACTGCAGGCGGAGTCGCCGTATAACACGTATCGCAACTCCGGGCTGCCGCCGGGTCCCATCGCCAACCCCGGGCGCGCCGCGCTGGCGGCCGCTTTGCATCCCGCCCCCACCGACTTCCTCTACTTCGTCAGCGACGCCCAGGGCCACCACCGCTTCGCGCGCAGCCTGGAGGAGCACAACCGCAACGTCGCGCAGTACCGGAATGCCGCGGCGGGAGCCACCCGCTAGCGGTGCGTGCTTGTGGCGGGAATCAGCCGCGCTATACTGGCGGGTTTGGAGTACCTGGTTCCAGCATGAAGCCTGGCCTACACCTGCGCGCGCTGCTGGCGGTGGCGATTCTCGTCCCGCTGGGGGGCTGCTTTTTCCGCTCGCACCGGGTGGAGCGCCGCACCAGCACCGCGCAGCTGCGCGAGGCCACGCGCGACGAGCTGGTAGAGCGCATCAACGCCGAGGCCGGCAAGATCCAGACCCTCGACGCCACCGTGGACATTGCCGCCAGCGTGGGCGGCGAGAAAAAGGGCAAGGTCACCGAGTACCAGGACGTTCGCGGCTACCTGCTGGTGCGCGAGCCGGAGATGCTGCGGCTCATCGGGCTCTTCCCCGTGGTCCGCAACAAAGCCTTCGACATGGTGAGCGACGGCCGCGACTTCAAGCTCTACATCCCGGCCAAGGGCCGTTTCATCATCGGCCGCAATGACGTGCCGCAGCCCACCACCGCGTCGCTGGAAAACCTCCGCCCCCAGGTCATCTTCGACGCGCTGCTGCTGCATCAGATCGATCCCCAGACCGAAATCGCGGTGCTGGAGGGCGGCAGCGAGGACGTCACCGATCCCAACTCCCACAAGATACTCATGCAGCCCGACTACATGGTGACGGTGGTCCGCAAGGGCGAAGCCGGCTGGTATCTGTCGCGCAAGATCATGTTCAGCCGCACCGACCTGCAGCCCCACCGGCAGATCGTGTACGACAAGCTGGGCAACGTCGCCACCGACGCCCAGTACGACCACTACACGACGTTCGGCAACTTCCTCTTCCCGGGCACGGTCACCATCCTGCGGCCGCAGGAGGAGTACTCCATCACCCTGACCGTGGTGAGCCTGAAGATCAACGGGCCGCTGCGCGACGACCAGTTCGTGCTGGCGCAGCCCCCTGGCACCACCCTGGTGAACCTCGACAAGCCGGCCGCGCACAACGGCGATCACTGATCGGAACTAGAAACTAGAAACTCGAAACTGCTTCTATGAACAAGATGGTGGTCGCCAACCTGGTGTACCGGCCGATGCGCTCCCTGATCAGCATTGTCGCCATCGCCGTCGAGGTGACCCTGATCCTGGTGATCGTGGGGCTCTCCCTCGGCATGCTGAACGACGCCAAGGAGCGGCAGGCGGGCATCGGCGCCGATATCATCGTGCAGCCGCCGGGTTCCTCCAACCTCACTTCCATCAGCGGCGCCCCCACCGACATTAGGGTGGCCGCGGTGCTGCGCCGGCAGCCGCACGTCACCATCGTGGCCCCGGTGGTGACCCAATTGAGCACCGCCGGCAACTTTGAAGTGATTTCGGGAATCGACCTGGCGACCTATCCGCTGGGCGTGCAGTTTCGTTACCTGGCGGGCGGCCCCTTCGAGGCCCCCGACGACATCCTGGTAGACGACGTCTTCGCCACCGCCAACAAGGTCCACGTCGGCGACCGCATCGAGACCCTGAACCATTCCACGCGCGTGGTGGGCATCGTGGAGCACGGCATCGGCGCGCGCAAGTGCCTCCCCATCGCCACCCTGCAGGACTGGATCGGCGCGCAGGGCAAGGCCTCGCTCTTTTACGTCAAGGTGGACGACAAGCAGAACGTGGACACGGTGATCGCCGAGTTCAAGAAAATTCCCGGCATGGAAACGTTTGGCATCCGCGCCACCGAGCAATACCTCTCCATGCTGACCGCCAGCAGCCTGCCGGGGCTCTCGACCTTCATCCAGTTGGTGATCGGGGTGGCGGTGATCATCGGCTTCATCGTCATCTTCCAGGCCATGTACACGGCGGTGATGGAGCGCACGCGCGAGATCGGCATCCTGAAATCGCTGGGCGCCTCCCCGCTGTACATCGTGAACGTGGTCCTGCGCGAGACGCTGCTCCTGACCCTGGTCGGGATTGCGCTGGGCATTGCCGTCAGCTACGCCACGCGCACCGGCATTCACGCCAAGTTCCCGACCCTCCCCATCCTGATTACGCCCGGCTGGATCCTCTACGGCGCGGGCATTGCCCTCGTCGGCTCGCTGCTGGGTGCGATTTATCCCGCCCTCAAGGCCGCGCGCAAAGACCCCATCGAAGCCCTGGCGTATGAATGAAGCATCCTCGCAGGTGTAGGGCACAGCCAAATTGAGTACGAAAAGAAGTCTTTCGCATTTTCTGAAAATCAGATATCATTACCGGTGTTGTTCTCCGGAGGTGTTGCATGGGGGGTCTTAAGAAGCTGATCCGCTTGCGGGAACGCAATCAGATAACGTTGCCGAACGACGTAGTAGAACGCCTGGGGTTGACGCCGGGTGACTTCCTGCTCTTGGTCGGAAATGAGCGGGAGGGTTATAGGATTCTTCCCACGCAGTTGGTTACGCTCAACACGGCGAAAGCCGCTCAGGTTGAGAGTGCTGCGCTGGCCGACGCTGACGCCGGACGTTACCGGCAATTCTACGACGTCAAGTCGTACTCGGCTGATCTCCGGGCGCGAAAGAAGAAGCAGAAGCAGGCCGCAATGACAGTCAGTCCGTCGGTACGGGAAGAGGTCTCTTGACGCCGACGTGGGTTGAACCGACGGCCAAGTTCGACCAGATCGCAGACGAGCTTGCGGACGCGCTAGGGGAAACAGACGGCAATCTGTTGATCGACCAAATAGCAGACGCAATTGCCGCCTTGGATAACTACGCTTGGGACGGCTCGTTGCCAGTCACAGCGCTCGGCGTATATGGCGACCGGTTCTATATCCCACTGGCGCTCGGCTTTGCCCTTGTCTTCAGACGGATCACGGACCGCAAAGGCGAGGGCGCTGTCATCAGAAGCCGTGTCCAGTTGCTGACGGTTGAAGCGCTTCCTGAGTAGACGACGCTCACCGGCACACGTATTTCGCGCTAATGTCGGCGACGAATCCGAGCGTCATCAGAAGAAAACCGGCTTGATTCAGTCTTACAGATCTCCTTGCGAGCCAGAGCTCGACAGTTTTTTCGTTTGACAGCGGTGCCCCGTTTTGGTCCTTTAGCGCCTCCGTTTTCTCTTTTCTCCTAAGCGCAGCGAGAATTCTTCGTGCTCCACTGCGGATTCGCAGGTTCTTATCGGCCCGGATGGCGTCGTACGAAAGGAGGCCGCCGCCAACGATGCTGAGACATGAGGCTAGAGTTTCGCATGCCAACTTCCCGTCCATAGTGACCTCCCTTGCTCGACGGAGCTGTCTCGAAGGACGCGCGGATCACCTGCCGACCTTCGGCCCTGGGTCAATACACCCGAAAATTCGTCGCCACCGCAATCCCCGCCGCCACCGGCTTGCCAATTTCCACGCCGGGAGGGCCTCGACCGCCTGCTCATCCATGCCATACCCGAGGCGCGCCGCGCTCGTTCACGACGCTACGAGTAGGGCTCAGTACATCGAGAAACCAACGTCGATGGTGGTGGCCACGGGCACCGGCTTGCCCTGGCGGGTGCCGGGCTGGAACTTCCAGGTGGAGACCGCCTCCACTGCCATCTCGTCCAGGCCGTAGCCGAGTGGGCGGGTGATGTGGATCTGCTCCGGCGCGCCGCGCTCGTTCACCACGCAATACAAGCGCACCACTCCCTGGATGCGGCGGCTGAGCGCGAAGTTGGAGTACGCGGGATTCGGAGCATAGAAGCGGCGCGGCGGGCGCACGTCCCTGCCGGCCTTCCACACCGGGGCGCCGCTTTTCGTTTTGATTCCGGGCGCCATCTCCCCGGCCGCGGCCCTGAAGGCGCCCGGGTCGCGGCGCTCCAGCAGCGGTCTCCAGAAGGGCGGGAGCAGCGGGGCCAGGGGCTCCTCGTCACGCAGGAAGACCGCGAAGAAGGTCTGCATCACCGCCGCTTCCTCGACGTTGGGCGGCAAGTCGAGGGTGAGGGTGACCTTGCGCTTGGGGTCGGGCAGAAACTGGGTCCGGTCATCGTGCCGGGGAAAGACCACCGTCACCTGCAGACCGTGAATCTCCAGCGCGTGGCGCTTGAGCGCGAGCTCCTGGACGGAGATCAGCCCGTCCACCGTCCAGGTGCTGGGATAGCCATCGAGCAGCTCTCCCTGGCTGGAAAAGCGGACTTTCCGGCCGTGGGGCGCGGCGGGCGCGCGCAGCGTCAAGACCTTGCCCTGAAACTGCGTGGCCAGGCGTGCTCCGAGCGGCGCCGGCTGGGCCGCGGCGGCCACGCTCAGAGCCATCGCCGCACCGCACGTAAGTAACCGGCGTGCCTGCACGCGCTGCGGCCTCCTGTCGGGCAACGTTATACGGTGACCGGGGCGGGCGCAACACCGTGATTTTGGGGCCGCTTGCGTTGACAACCGCGGCGCCTCTCCGGTATCGTAGGGTCTTTGCTGTCCTGTGTTTTCCCGCCTGGGAGTGGCCCTTGCGGCGACTCCGGCCCCCGGATTTCAGAAATCCTCGTGGACTTGGTTGCGGGAGGCGCGCGTGTGTGCGAACAACGCGTCGCAAGCAGGTCGGCAGTCCGTTTTTTTGGAGATTCGAGATGTCAACTTATTTCCCCAAAGCGGGGGAAATTACGCACCAGTGGTTCGTGGTGGATGCCTCCGGCCAGACCCTCGGCCGGCTGGCCACCCGCGTGGCCAGGATCCTGACCGGGAAGAACAACCCGCGCTACACCCCGTTTCTTGACACCGGCGACCACGTCATCGTGGTCAACGCCGGCAAGGTGCAGCTCACCGGCCTGAAGTCGGAAAAGAAGGTCTACCGGCATTACACCGGATTCCCTGGGGGCCTGCGGGAAGAGGCCTTCCGCCAGCGCTTCGCGCGCAAGCCCGAACAGGTGGTGGAAGAAGCCATCCTGGGCATGCTGCCGAAGTCGAAACTGGGCCGGGCCATGGGCAAGAAGCTGAAGGTGTATCGCGGGGAGCAGCATCCGCACGCGGCGCAGCAGCCCCAGCCGGCGGCGGCGGGCCAATAACGGTTTTGCGGGCACGAGGCCCGGCGGGACCAGGGCTATAATTTTGGGAAAGGTCGGAGGGCGCAGAGTCGCCCGCGTTCTGCACAATGGCTGATCAAGTTCAATACTACGGAACGGGACGCCGCAAATCGAGCATTGCCCGCGTGTTTCTGCGCCCCGGCACGGGCGAGTTCAAGGTGAACGGGCGCCCGTTTGAGCAGTTTTTCGTTACCGAAGCGCAGCGCGTCGCGGCCAAGCAGCCGCTGGTGCTGACCGAGACGGCGGCGAGCTTCAGCGTCATCGCCCGCGTGTCGGGCGGCGGCGTCAACGGCCAGGCCGGCGCGGTGAAGCTCGGCATTGCCCGCGCCCTGCTGCTGTTCAACCCGGAACTCCGCCCCAAGCTCAAGGCTGAAGGCTTGATGTCGCGCGATTCGCGCGCCAAGGAGCGCAAGAAGTACGGCCAAAAAGGCGCCCGCAAGCGCTTCCAATTCAGCAAGCGCTAAAGCGCTTAGCAGTTTCGAGTTTCAAGCAAGCGCTCGAAACGCGAAACTGGAAACTGGAAACTCGAAACGGGTTTTAAAATCTTCCCGTTCCCGCTTCCCGCGGGACGGGCAACGGGAATGTAATCCGGGGCCGCACTCGCGTGCCGCGGATGCAAACCAACCGAGGAGGTTGATTGGCCAGCATCACCATGAAAGAACTGCTCGAAGCGGGCGTCCACTTCGGGCACCAGACCAAGCGCTGGAACCCCAAGATGAAGGAGTACATCTTCGGGGAGCGCAACGGCATTTACATCATCGACCTGCAGAAGACGCTGAAGATGTTCAAGGAAGCGTCGAAGTTCGTGCAGGAGCTGGCCGCCGCCGGCAAAGTGGTGCTGTTTGTCGGCACCAAGCGCCAGGCGCAGGACGCGGTCGCCGAAGAGGCACAGCGTTGCGGCATGTTCTACGTGCACCACCGCTGGCTGGGCGGCCTGCTGACCAACTGGGTCACGGTGCAGAAGTCGGTGAAGCGGCTCAAGGAACTCGACGACATGGCCACCGACGGCCGTTACGAGCTGCTGCCCAAGAAGGAAGTCATCAAGCTGGAGCGCGAGCGCAAGCACCTGCAGGCCAACCTGGCCGGCATCAAGAGCATGACGCGCCTGCCCGACGCCTTGTTTGTCATCGACTCCAACAACGAGCAGATTGCGGTGCGCGAAGCCCGTAAGCTGGGCATCCCCGTGGTCGCCGTGGTCGATACCAACTGCGATCCGACCCAGGTGGATTACATCATTCCCGGCAACGACGACGCACTGCGGGCCATCCGCCTGTTCGCCTCCAAGGTGGCGGACTCGGTGATCGAGGGCGCGCAAGCCGCCACCGACAAGCAAACCGCCGAGCTGGCCGGCGCCGCCGCCGCCGCCGGCGAGACCCTCCAGGCGCAGGCCGCCGCCCCGGAGGGCGAGCCGGGCCAGGAATACCCGGGCGAGCCCCCGACCGACCTCAACATGGAGGAGGTGCTGGCCGCGCCCGCGCGCAAGCCCGCCGCCGCGGAAACGCCGGTGGAAGAGCCCGTGGAAGTGCGCCAGGCCGAGACGCGTTGAGGTTCGGCGCGCGACGCGTATTTCTGCTTCTCCTTTCTCGCCGCCGGCATTGCGCCTCCGCTCGACGAAAACGAGAAACTAGAAACTCGAAACGGGTTTTTAATGAGCCCAAGTTATGAGCACGCCTGACCCGAACCCGAACCCGAGCATCCCCGCCGCGCTGGTGCGCCAGCTGCGCGAAAGAACCGGCGCCCCCATGATGGACTGCAAGCACGCTCTCACCGAAGCCAAGGGCGACATCGAGCAGGCCATCGTGCTGCTGCGCAAGCGCGGCGCCGCTCTCGCCGCCACCAAGGCCGCGCGCATCGCCAGCGAGGGGTCGGTGGCCAGCTACATCCATGCCGGCGGCAAGATCGGGGTGCTGGTCGAGATCAACTGCGAGAGCGACTTCGTCGCCCGCACCGACGACTTCAAAGAGCTGATCAAGGACGTCGCCATGCACATCGCGGCCAGCGACCCCAAGTTCATCCGCAAGGAAGACGTCACCCCCGAGGCCTACGAGAAGGAAAAGGACATCTACCGCGCCCAGGCGGCTGGGACCGGGAAGCCCGCCAACGTGATCGAGAAGATCGTCGAGGGCAAGATGGCGAAGTACTACGAGGAGGTCTGCCTCTACGAGCAGCCCTTCATCCGGGACCAGGCCATCTCGGTGGCGCAGCTCATCGCCTCCAAGGTCGGTAAGCTGCAGGAGAACATCAGCGTGCGCCGCTTTGCCCGCTTCAAAGTCGGCGAGCCCGGCTGGACCATCGGGCAAAGCCAGCCGCCTCCGGCAGCCAAAGCCGAGTAGCCACCGCCCCTCCAGACACTGGAGCCCGGCCGCCCTCGGCCGGGCCTTTCTTTTAATGATGATTGCTGTGGACGCGGGCGACTCGCCCGCGTTCGCCGCTCACGCCGTCTGCGGCAGTTTGACGGGATACGCCTTTTCGACGTACTGCCTGAGTCCCTGGACCTCTTCGTCGCACTGCCGCTGCCCGAGGAGGATTTTCTTGTTGTCATCCCGAGGAGCGTAGCGACGAAGGACCTGCTGTTGCCCGGATAGCGGATAGCGGATAGCGGACAGCCAGCAGCCCTTGCCGCGCCTGACCGGATATACTGGAAGGTGATGCAACCCATCTTCAAGCGCATCCTGCTCAAGCTGTCCGGCGAGGCCCTGGCCGGCGACAAAGCTTTCGGCGTCGAGACGCCGCGTATCCACGCCATTGCCGGCGAACTGCAGGAGGTGCGCGCCCTGGGAGTGCAGATCGCCATCGTGGTCGGCGGCGGCAACTTCTTTCGCGGCGTCGCCGACCAGGCCAAGGACATGGACCGCGTTTCCGCCGACTACATGGGCATGCTGGCCACGGTCATCAACGCGCTCGCCCTCCAGGACGCGCTGGAAAAACGCGGCGTCTACACCCGGGTGATGTCCGCCATCGAGATGAACCAGGTGGCCGAGCCCTACATCCGCCGCCGCGCCATCCGCCACCTGGAAAAAGACCGCGTGGTCATCTTCGCCGCCGGCACCGGCAATCCCTACTTCTCCACCGACACCGCCGCCGCGCTCCGCGCCATGGAGATCAAGGCCGACGCCCTGGTCAAGGCCACCAAGGTGGACGGCATCTACGACGCCGACCCGGTGCTGGTCAAAGACGCCAAGATGTTCGACCACATCACCTATTTCGACATCATCAAGCGCGGCCTCAAGGTCATGGACGCCACCGCCGTCACCATGTGCCGCGAGAACAGCCTGCCCATCGTCATCTTCAATCTGAACCAGGCTGGGAACATCAAGCGCGTGGTGACCGGCGAAAAGGTCGGCTCGCTGGTGAACGCATAAGTCAGCGGCGCCCGGCGACTCCCCATCCGTTATAATCGCCCGTTTCCCCACGCGAGGAACCATGGCGCAACCTGTGATGGCAACCATTCCGGCTCTCAAAGAACCTTTCGGGCAGCTCAAGGCCCGCATGGACAAGGCGGTGGAAGACTTCCGCCTGGCGATGGCCGCCACCCGCACCGGCCGCGCCAACGTCCACATGCTCGATACCGTGCGCGTCGAGGCCTACGGCGCCGAGATGAAGCTGAACGAGCTGGGGCAGGTGCACGCCCCCGACGCCCAGCTCATCACCGTGCAGCCCTACGACCCGTCGCAGCTGGGCGCGATCGAGAAGGCCATCCGCTCCGCCGACCTCGGCCTCAATCCCAGCAACGACGGGAAGCTCATCCGCATCCCCATCCCGCAGCTCACCGAGGAGCGCCGCAGGGAGATGGTGAAGCACCTGCACCAGGTGCTGGAAGACCATCGCACCGCCGTGCGCAACATCCGCCGCGACGGCAACGACCTCATCAAGAAGGCGCTCAAGGACAAGAAGATCTCCGAAGACGAGGAGCGGCGCGCCCTCGACGAAATCCAGAAGCTCACCGACGCTGAGATCAAGAAGATGGAAGAGATGTCCGCGGCGAAGGAAAAAGAAGTCATGCAGGTGTGAAGAGACTGTCACTGTGCAGTTTCTTACTCGCAACTGTTGCTCGATCCTGTAGCCCGGCCGCCCTCGGCCGGGCGCCTTTCTTTCCGGATCCACTGTTGTTCCTGCTGCGCCAAGCTGCCGAAGCCAGCGTCATGGCGCCCGGCGCCGGCAACAGCCCGCGTGATGTCGCGCCCCAAGCTGGCGAAGCCAGCGTCACCTTTGTAGCCCACAGCGTAAGCTGTGGGTCAGGTGCCGTCCTGAAGCGCGGCCCGCGAAGCGGGCGACACGAAACGCCGTTTCCCCTTCGCGCCCTCTGCGGTTAGAATCTTGAGCACAGGTGGGGAGCCGCATGTCGACCGCAAAGAAAATCGTGCACGCTGCCTGTCCCCACGATTGTCCTGACGCCTGCGGCGTCCTCATCACCGTCGAAGAGGGGCGCGCCACCAAAATCCAGGGCGACCCTGCGCATCCTGTTACCCGCGGCTTCCTGTGCGCCAAGGTGGCGAAGTATCTCGACCGCGTCTATGCCCCCGATCGCGTCCTCTACCCCATGCGCCGGGTGGCGCCGAAGGGAACCGCGGGCGAGTCGCCCGCGTCCACAGAAGTTTGGCAACGGATTAGCTGGGACGCCGCCCTCGCCGAAATCGCCGCCCGCTTCGCGCAGATCACCGCCGACTTCGGCAGCGAAGCCATCCTCCCCTACAGCTACGGCGGCACCCTGGGCGTCCTCAACAACGCCTCGATGGACCGCCGCTTCTTCCATCGCCTGGGCGCCTCGCAGCTCGACCGCACCATCTGCTCCTCCACCGGCGGCGAGGCCTACAACAGCGTGCTCGGCCGCCGCCTCGGCACCGAGCCCGAGCAGTTCGCGCGCGCCAGGTACATCATCGCCTGGGGCGCGAACATTCACGGCAACAACGTCCACCTGTGGCCGTTCATCGAGGAAGCGCGCCGCCAGGGCGCGCAGCTCGTCGTCATCGACCCCTACAAGACGCGCACCGCGCGCTGCGCCGACTGGTACCTGCCCATCAATCCCGGGACCGACGTGGCGCTCGCCCTGGGCATGATGCACGTCATCATCGGCGAAGGTTTGTACGACCGGGAGTACGTGGCGCGCGCCACCCTGGGGTTCGCGGAACTCAGCGAGCGCGTGCACGAGTACCCGCCGGAACGCGTGGCGCAGTGGACGGGCATCGCCGCCGCCGACATCGTGAAGCTGGCGCGCGAGTACGCCACCGTGCGTCCCGCCGCCATTCGCGTCAACTACGGCGTGCAGCGCGCGGAGAATGGCGGCATGGCCATGCGCGCCATCTGCATGCTGCCCTGCATCACCGGCTCCTGGCAGGAAGTGGGCGGCGGCTTGCAGCTTTCCCTCAGCCAGGGGTATCCGCTGGATCGCGAGGCGGCGCTCGAGCGCCCCGACCTGATGCAGCGCAGTCCCCGGGGCGCGGCGACGCGCGTGGTCAACATGTCGCAGCTCGGCTCGGCGCTGAACACGCTCGGCGATCCGCCGGTGCAGGCGCTCTTTGTCTACAACTCGAACCCGGCGGCGGTCGCCCCCGATCACCACGCCGTCGTCCGCGGCCTGCTGCGCCCCGACCTCTTCACCGTGGTGCACGAGCAGTTTTTCACCGACACCACCGATTACGCCGACATCGTCCTCCCCGCCACCACCTTTTTCGAGCACCAGGAGCTGCAAACCGCCTACGGCCACTACTACCTGCAGGTCTCCGACCAGGCCATCGCGCCGCGGGGCGAGTGCCGCTCCAACGTGGAGACTTTCCGCGCCCTGGCTCAGCGCATGGGCTTCACCGACGAGGTGTTCGCGGAGTCGGTGGAGCAGATGATGGACCTGGCGCTGCGCGGCGCCGGGGACGACCGCCAGCCCTGGCTCGCCGGCATCGACCGCGCCCGCCTCACGCGCGAACACTTCGTAAGGCTCAATTTCCACCACCAAGACACGAAGGCACGAAGTGATTGCGGAAGTGCGGAATTGCCGAACTGCGGAACTGAAAAACCCGCTGCCGGCGGCGACTCCAATTCGGCAATTCGGCAGTTCGGCAATTCGGCAATTGGGCAGGATTGGTTCCTGCCCTTTGCTTCCGGCGTCTTTCCCACCGCCAGCGGCAAGGCTGAGCTCTACAGCGCGCAGCTCAAGCAGCAAGGGCTCGACCCGGTCGCCACGTTCATTCCGCCGGCGGAATCGCGCCATGCCGAAGCGGCGCGGCGCTACCCGCTGGAGCTGCTGGCGCGCAAGTCCGACAACTTCCTCAACTCCAGTTTCCACAACGTCGCCTCACTGCAGCCGCTGGAGCGCTGCGACCTCCTGGAAATCAACGCCGCCGACGCCATGCCGCGCGGCATCCGCGAGGGCGACCGCGTCCGCGTCTTCAACGCCCGCGGCGAGGTGGTCCTGGCCGCGCACCTCAACGGCGCGGTGCAGCCCGGCGTGGTGGGCGCGCACCTCAACTGGGCCAAGCTCGCCGCTGGCCAGAGCATCAACGTCCTGACCTCCGAGCGCCTCACCGACATGGGCCGCGGCGCCACCTTCTACTCCTGCCTGGTCGAAGTGGAGAAGGCCTGAGCGGCCGGGGCACTTAGCACTTAGCATTTGGCACTTAGCACTTGGCCGCAAAGGCAAGAGTCGTCGCTTCGTCCCTCGACGACTGAATGCTGAGTGCTGAATGCTCGCAGGGCTCCCCCGCGCTAGGCGCTAGGTGCCAAGTGCCAAATGCCAAGTGCTAAGTGCTGAGGGGGCGCAAGAACCCTCCGCCCTCTCGTTCCCCAAAGGTTGGCGGAACCCGCGCCGCGCGGCTGGCCGGAAGCGGCGGGATTCCGTATAATGACCGTTTCCGCCAGTCCAATTTGAGGTTGTCTTATTCCTGCTTCTTGCAGACGGGGCCGCGGCAAAATCGTGCCCGGTGAGCGCCACCCCCACAGCTCCCCCGGTTCCCTCGCCGCCTCGGCGCCGGGCGCGCGGAAAGGGGGCGCGCGGCGGGTGACGCGGCTGCTGCTCCTGGCTTTTGTTTTCATTGCTTTAAGCGCCAGCCGCCCGGCCCTGGCGGCAGCTCCGAAGTCCTCCGCCGGCCCGCAGCAGCAGCAACTCGTCCAGGAAATCGTTATCCACGGCAACCGCCGCATTCCGGCGGAGACCGTGCGGGCGCGCCTCATCACCCGTCCCGGCGATGTCTACGACGCGCAGGCGCTGGAGCGCGACTTCAACTCGCTGTGGAACGCCGGCTACTTCGAAGACCTGCGCTTCGAGCGCGAGGACACCTCCAAGGGCGTCACCCTGCACGTGTACGTCAAAGAAAAGCCGACCATCCGCAATATCAGTTACGTCAACCTGAACTCGGTGACCAATTCCGACGTGCTCGACCGCTTCAAGGAGCGCAAGGTCGGGCTGTCGCCGGAGAGCCAGTACGATCCCACGCGCGTCAAGAAGGCCGAGGTCACCATCAAGGAACTGCTGGCCGAGCACGGCCGCCAGTTCGCCACCATTCGCACCGAAATCCGCCCCATCCCCCCGGCCGCCGTCGCCGTCACCTTCGTGGTGAAGGAAGGGCCCAAGGTCAAAGTCGGCAAGATCACCTTCCAGGGCACGAAGAACCTCAAGAAGCGTTACCTGCAGCGGGCGATGAAGAACACCAGGCCCGTCGGCATCCCCCACTCCATCTTCCTGGAGAGCCTCTTCCATCGCACCTACGACGCCACCAAGCTCAACGAAGATGCCGAGCGCGTCCGCTTCGCCTACCAGCAGAAGGGCTACTTCAAGGCCCTGGTCGAGGACCCCAAGACCAAGGTCCGCGACACCGGCGGCGGCTTCCACATCTGGCCCTTTGGCGGCAAAGGCAAGGCCGTGGACATCACCCTCCCCATCGAGGAAGGCGACAGCTTCCACCTCGCCAAGATCATCTTCACCGGCAACAAGACGCTCAACAACAACGCCGCCCTCCGCCGCATGTTCGTGATGAAGGACGGCGACCTGTTCAACACCGACCTGGTGCGCAAGGGGCTCGAGAGCCTGCGCAAGGCCTACGGCGAGTTCGGCTACATCAACATGAACAACGAGCCGAAGACCGATATCGACGACGACAAGAAGCTCATCACCCTCAACATCGACATTGACGAGGGCAAGCAGTACTTCGTGCGCCGCATCGAGTTCACCGGCAACACCACCACCCGCGACAAGGTCATCCGCCGCGAGCTCGCCGTCGAGGAAGGCCAGGTCTACAACAGCCGCCTCTGGGAGTTCAGCCTCCTGCGCCTCAACCAGCTCGGCTACTTCGACCCCCTCAAGCCGGAACAGGATTCCGACGTCAAGACCAACAACCAGACCGGCGCCGTGGACCTCACCCTCAAGGTCAAGGAAAAGGGCAAGAACTCCATCGGCCTCACCGGCGGCGTCAGCGGCCTGGCCGGCTCCTTCATCGGCTTGAACTACCAGACCAACAACTTCCTCGGCCTGGGGGAGACGCTCACCGTCTCGGCCGACATCGGCAACCAGCAGCGCAACCTGCTCTTCGGCTTCACCGAACCTTACCTGTTCGACCGCCCCTTGCAGCTCGGCTTCACCGTTTACACCCGCAAGTACAACTTCGACCAGGCCAAGCAGTACGAGATCCTCACCGGGCAGAAGCTCGACCTGTCAACGAGCACCCTGGGACTGTTGCAGAATTACACCCAGTCGAGCGTCGGGTTCACCGTCTCTGCCAGCTACCCGCTGCACCGCTCGCTGAAGCGCGTCGGCCTCACCTACGCCTTGGATCGCTCCAGCATCCAGACCTTCAGCGACGCTTCCACCCAGCTCTTCGAGCAGCTCGCCTTCAGCAACGTGGCCGGGCCCAATGCGCTGAAGGGCATCGTGACCAGCAAGATCCTGCCCGTGTTCTCGGTCAGCACGGTGAATGCCACCTTCAACCCCACCGCCGGCCACAGCCTGTTCCTCTCCGCCGACATTTCCGGCATTGGCGGCACCGTGCGCGCTATCCGCCCGGTGGTGGACTGGAAACAGTTCATCCGCTTACGCCTCCTGAAGCCCGACAAGGAGAACGGGCACAACATCCTCGGCTACCACCTGCAGGCGGCGTTCCTCACCGGCTATGGCGGCCGCGTGCCCCCGCCCAGCGAGCGCCTCTACATGGGCGGCGACACCGACCTGCGCGGTTTCGACGTGCGCTCCGTCTCCCCGGTCGCCTTCCTGGTGGACAAGGTGGACTCCGTGCTGGTCAACCCCGACGATCCCTGCGTTAACAACAGCGGCGTCGCCTGCACCGGCATTCCCAAGGACCCCACCAACCCCCGCCGCGGCAACTACACCGTGCCCATCCCCATCAATCGCATCGTCTTCCCGGGCGGCGATTCCAGCGTGGTGAGCAACGTCGAATACCGCATTCCCATCGTCGACAAGGTGGTGGTGGCCGCCTTTGCCGATTTCGGCTTGAACTTCATCGCCCGCTCCTCCCAGCTCAAGGTCAATTCCGACCAGCTCACCACCCTGAACACCACTCCCTTCGGCTGCCCCGGCCTGAGCGTGGCCTTCACCTGCATCGGCACCCAGTCGCTCACCTTCGGCAGCGACCTGAAGTTGGTCCCCGGCACTAATTTCCTCCCCCGCATGTCCACCGGGCTCGAGTTGCAGGTCCTGATGCCGGTGATCAACGCCCCGCTGCGCATCTACTGGGCCTACAACCCCCTGCGGCTGGACAAGACCATTACCACCCCCAACTCGATTACCCGCAGCATGTTCCCCGCGGGGGGCGCCGGTGACTTCAGCTACGTGCAGGCGCTCGCCGGCTTAGCTCCCGCCTACTCGCTCAAGGAGCCCCGCAAAACCTTCCGCTTCACCGTCAGCACCACCTTCTAGCCAGGGCGCGAGGGGGTGATTCGGCCCTGGGGTGATTGGAAGCCGGGTGCAAGCGGCGGCCCTTTGCGCGTTCCTTCAGGGAGCAGCGGAGGATCGGCGGGGGTTTGATTCACCCAATCACTCAATCGCCAAATCGCCCAATCCGTTTGACCCTTAACTCTGCTCGACCGTATAATGGTGCATCCGCCCCTGAAAGCGATTCATTCGACCGCAAGGGCTGGCCCCTTGCCCCGAAGGCTTTTTCAGGAAAATCTCAGCCGCAGCGCTCCTAAGGAGTCCAGAACCACAATGAGACGTACGCTCACTGGATTGTCTCTCGTCTTGGCCGTCGTGCTTTCCGTGGCCGCCTTTGCCCAGACCCCCGCTGCCCCGTTCGCGGGCGCCGCCACTCAAACCCCGGCCGTGATGCCGACCCGGGTCGGCATCATGAACGTTCAGGCCGCCATCATGGGCACCAATGAGGGCCGCAAGGAATTCGATACCCTCGCCAAGAAGTACGAGCCCAAGCAAGCCGAGCTGCAGAAGCTAAACCTGGAAGTCGAAGACATCAAGAAGCAGATCAGCACCCAGGGCGACAAGATGAACGAGGAAACGCGCGCCAAGCTCACCAAGCAACTCGAGGAGAAGCAGCGCGATCTGCAGCACAACATGGAGTCCGCCCAGGCCGACTTCCAGAGCGAGCAGAACGAGCTGGTCAACAAGCTCGGCAGCAAGCTCCTGCAGGTCATTGAAAAGTACGCCTCGGACAACGGCTTTGCCGTCATCCTCGACGTCAGCAACCCGCAGACCCCGGTGCTGTGGGCGACCAAGTCCGCCGACATGACCGAAGCCATCGTCGGCACCTACAACACCCTGATGCCGTCGGCCCCCAGCGCTACCGTCGGCGCTACCCCGGCCCGCCCGGCGCCGGCGCGCACCACCACCCCGGCCGCCACGACTTCTACCGCGCCCAAACCGGTCGCTCCGGCCGCGCAGAAGCCGGCGACTCCGGCGCCGCCCAAGTAGGAATCGGCGTCACGATTTGCAGCGCAAAGGGCCGCCCCCTGGGGCGGCCCTGGTTCTTGCGTGGGTTTTTCCACCTCGGTGTGGATAAGCCTGTGGATCGCGCTCGTGCATGCCGCCTAACCGCGCCTTTCCCAAGCGTTTACACTGATTGCCACGCTCCGGTTGCAGCTCCCAATCTACTTCCAGATCAATTGTTTACGGGGAGGCGCCGGGGCGGCCGCCAGAATTCACCATTCAGTCCGCACTCAGCGGCCAGTTTTGCACATCCTGGTTCCGTATTGGGCGGTGTGCCGCCCGAATTGCACCGCCGCGTGTGCACCCCAGCAGCCAGCAGCCAGTAGCTGTTAGCTTCCTTCCCCAACCTTGAGCACGGCCAGGAAGGCTTCCTGGGGAATGTCGACGCGGCCAATGCGTTTCATGCGCCGCTTGCCTTCTTTCTGTTTTTCCAACAGCTTGCGCTTGCGGGTGATGTCGCCGCCGTAGCACTTGGCGAGGACGTTCTTGCGCATGGCCGCCACCGTCTCGCGCGCGATCACCTTGCCGCCGATCGCCGCCTGGATGGCCACCTCGAACATCTGCCGCGGAATCAGCTCGCGCATCTTGGCGGCCAGCGCCCGCCCGCGTTCGTAGGCGTGCTCGCGGTGCACGATGGTGGAAAGCGCGTCCACCGGGTCCCCGGCCACCAGGATGTCGAGCTTCACCATGGGCGACTCCCACCAGCCGCTGAGGTGGTAATCGAGCGAGGCGTAGCCGCGCGACACCGACTTCAGCCGGTCGTAGAAATCCAGCACGATCTCGTTCAGCGGCAGCTCGTAGGTGAGCATGACGCGCGCCGCGGTC
Organism: Terriglobia bacterium; assembly: GCA_963739375.1. GTDB lineage: Bacteria > Acidobacteriota > Terriglobia > Terriglobales > Acidobacteriaceae > CAVUAF01. The sequence continues at coordinate 24,578 of CAVUAF010000023.1, read as the reverse complement.
ACGTACTCGAAGTTCTTCTGCCGCCCGCGTTTTTCCTCCACCAGCTTCAGGATCCCGCCCACGTATTCCTCGTTGGTCAGGATGGTGGCCATGATGACCGGCTCTTCGATCTTCCCGATCTCGCTCTGCGGCAGCCACTTCGAGGGATTGTTGACCTCCACCAGCTGGCGGTCGGTGGTGGTGATCCGGTAGCGCACCCCGGGGGCGGTGGTGATGAGCTCCAGCCCGAACTCGCGCTCCAGCCGCTCCTGGATGATTTCCATGTGCAGCAGCCCCAGAAAGCCGCAGCGGAAGCCGAAGCCCAGCGCCACCGAACTCTCGGGCTCGAAGAAGAACGACGAGTCGTTCAGCCGCAGCTTCTCCAGCGCCTCGCGCAGCTGGGTGTGCTCGTGCGCGTCCACGGTGTAGAGCCCGGCAAAGACCATGGGCTTCAGCTCTTCGAAGCCGGGCAGCGGCTCGATGGCGGGCCGCGCCTCGTCGGTAATGGTGTCGCCGATCTTGGTGTCGGCGACGTTCTTGATGTTGGCAAACAGGAACCCCACCTCGCCCGCGGTGAGCTGCTCCACCTCCACCGGCTTGGGCGTCAGCACGCCCAGGTTTTCGACCTCGAAGCTGTGTCCGTTCGACCACAGCCGGATCTTCTGCCCTTTGCGCATGGTGCCCTGGAAGACGCGCGCCAGCACCACCACGCCGCGGTAGGTGTCGAACCAGGAATCGAAGATCAGCGCCTGCAGCGGCAGCCGCGCCGAGCCCTTGGGATGCGGGACGCGCTGCACCACCGCTTCCAGCACCTCGGGCACGCCCTGCCCCGTCTTGGCGCTGACCAGCAGCGCGTTCGACGCATCCAGCCCGATCGCGCTCTCGATCATTTCCTTGGTGCGCTCGACGTCGGCGGCCGGCAGGTCGATCTTGTTGATGACGGGGATGATTTCCAGGCCGTGATTGATGGCCAGGTAGGCGTTGGCCAGCGTCTGCGCCTCCACTCCCTGCGACGCGTCCACCAGCAGCACCGCGCCCTCGCACGAGGCCAGGGAGCGCGACACCTCGTAGCTGAAGTCCACGTGCCCGGGAGTGTCGATGCAGGTTGAGCTGGTACAGCTGGCCGTCGCGCGCGGTGTAATGCATGCGCACGGCGTGCGCCTTGATGGTGATGCCGCGCTCCCGCTCCAGGTCCATGGCGTCGAGCACCTGCGCCTGCATCTCGCGCGCCGTCAGCGCTCCCGTCAGCTCCAGCAGCCGGTCCGCCAGCGTGCTCTTCCCATGATCGATATGGGCGATGATGGCAAAGTTGCGGATGTACTGAATGTCCATCGGGGCGGGTAACTACTGATTCTAACAGGGGGGGAAGGGCACGGCTGGGTAGGTCAGGGCCTCACTTCTGATTCGGGTGGACGGGAGCGACCCGCCCGCGATTCAGCGTGCGCGATTGCCAAATTGCCACCGCCGCTGGCAGCCGGGTCTTCACTTCCGGAGTTCGGCAATTCCGCACTTCCGCAATGATCCCAGGAAGGGGTGCCCCAGACGAGCCGGTCTTGCTCGTCTGGGAGGCGGGCCGGCGACACCACAGCGCCGCAGGCGCGGCCGAGAATAGCCCGGCGTTTTAACGCCGGGAAACGGTTGATTCAAATAGGCCCGAGTCCCGTAGGGACGGCATGTCGCTCCCAACCGCTACCGAGTCGGGTGGACGCGGGCGACTCGCCCGCGCTTCAGCGATGCTCTACCTCTGGGGACGCGGCGCGCACGCTCCCGGAGCCAGCGCGTGCCGCGCGCGGCATATCTGTAGCCCACGGCGTAAGCCGTGGGTGCGCGTGGAACCAGACCCCAAGCCCGCTTTAGCGGGCGACACAAACCACGCCGTAGGCGCGGTATAGAAAAGCCCGGCGTTTTAACGCCGGGAAAGGGTTGGTTCAAGTAGGTCCGAGTCCCGTAGGGACGGCACCATCACTGCGGTTACAATCGGGTCGGAAGCCAACCCGATCGACATTCTAGGATTGCTACTGAATGATTGACCATCGCGGCGGTCTGCAACGCGCCGAACTGTTCGAAGATCTGCTCGATCATCTGCTCAGACGGGAATTTCGCGGTCGTTTTCACGCTGTGCAGCGTTGGATGCCTCTCCGAGTTACATCATCGAAGGACAGGCTGCTGCGTGAAACGTCAATTGATTTTGGGATTATGACGCACTCGGGAGAATGGATTCTGGTTGAAGCGAAATCGCCTTTCACCGAGGATCCTGCCTATGGCATCCGAAGAACGGTCCGGCGTCTCAAGGATCTCGCCAGGAGCTTCCCTCCCAACACAAAGGAGCTGATCCTTGCGCTCGCCGCACCCGTGCCGGACAGTGTGGAGCCTTTCATCGCCGACGCAAGGCAGTTTTTCTCTGGCTGGAATATCACCTTCACAGTCTGGGGTGCCGAGCACATCTCCACACTTTGTATGCGCCACTTCCACGTGCGGCCTGCTAACTTCGAGGTCGCGACGCTGGAATCCATACTCACGAACCTAAAGGGAACAAAGGTACGAGCGAGGCAACGCCGTCCACCGGATCAACAGCCTAGCTCACAACGCACCGCAGTTTCTAGTGAGGGTCCGCGTGAAGATGTAATCGTGTTGTGCGCCGATTTTTGCAGCTTTTCGAAATTTGTGCACGCCACGTCCGACAACAAGCTGATCGTCTCAATCATGAGTCGCTTTTATCGGGAGACGCGACGGATCATAGAGTCGTCGGGCGGGGCCGTTGAAAAGTATATGGGCGATGGAATTCTGGCGTTTTGGTTAACAGAGGGACCGAAGGACGGAACCGTCGCTACCCGCCTCGACGCATGCGTGCGGGAACTGGTCGGATTTGCATTGACGCTCGCGAAGGAGTGGCAGGAGAGGATCGACTATGCTGTCAAGCCGGTCGGCATGAAATTCTGGCGCTGCTACAGGGGGCGTTCTATTCATTTCGGAGCAGCTCGACGGGAGGCCCCCGTTCGAGGCCATCGGGGCATGCATAAACTTGGCCGCAAGAATGCAATCGAAGGCCGCGCCTAGCACGCTGGTAGTAACGAACATCCTCCGCAACACCTACTATGCCGGCGATGCGTCGTTTGAGGAGCTTGGCCCCGTTAAGGCAAAGAACATGCCCAACGTGATGGTTTGGAAAAAAGCGTACTAGGCTGCGCTACAAGCGTCGGGAACAAACGCAGGAGCCTGAAAGGGATTTGTGGGCGCGTTTGCAGCCGCGCTAGTGCCGAGGCGTCGGGCCGACGGCCAGGGACGTTCCGTGGCGAGACACATCCCCGCGAGAGCACGCCCCTCCATTTATAACTTTAAGATTTACAAACACTTATGTGCTTGATTTCCCGGCAAATAGAGTTCTTGCCAGCCGCTTTCCGCCTTGCTACTCTCGCCTTGCGCTCAGGCGCGCGGCCTAGTTTTGGCCGCATTGGTTCTTTGCCATCGCCCGCCCCCGGCTAAGTCCTTTAGACAACATATTTTCCCGAAATCTGTTGCTAACTCCTTTCGATCAACAGATCGCCGGGGGAGGGGGAGGGGGATATGTCGGAAACCGTAACCCAAACGATTCGCAGGGCTTTAGCAAAGTCCTTCTCGCAGACGGAGAACGCCCGCCGTTCTCCCCGCTGCATGCACGTCAAGGCCGACGGCGTGCGCTGCGGCTCGCCCGCCATGCACGCCCAGCCCTTCTGCTACTTCCACGAGCAGATGTCCCGCCGCATGGCCGCCCACTTCCCGCCGCTGGAAGACGGCAACGCCATCCAGCTCGCGCTCATGCAGGTCATCGAAGCGCTCGCCGCCCGCACTATGGACCCGAAGCTCGCCGCCACCATTCTCTATGGTCTCCAGACCGCCTCCGCCAACTTGAAGCACGTCCGCTTCGAGCCCTTCAAGGAGATCGTGACCCGCATGCCCATCGACGAAGCCGCCGCGCCCTCGCCGCGCAAGCCGGTGGCCGCGGCCACTGAACCATCCGCCACCAGCGGCGCAGCGGAAGCGGAAGCTGCGGGGCGGTGACCGCGGTCACTGCCGGGGAGCCCCGACGCGAGTATGGTGGCGGCATGGTGGTTGGCGATACCAGCCGGGTGGAATGGGCCCTGCGCGAGCGGGTCAAAGAACTCACCTGCCTGTACGGCATCGCGCGCGTCACGCAGCAACCGGGCCTCTCCCTGGCGGAGGCGCTGCGCGCGATCGCGGAACTGCTGCCCGCGGCCTGGCAGTTTTCCGACATCGCCTGCGCCCGCATCGTGCTGGATGGCCGGGAAGTGGCGACCGCCAATTTCGCCGCGCCTCGCCACCGCCAGACTGCCGCGCTCGTCATCCACGGGGACACGCGGGGAAGCGTGGAAGTCGGATACCTCGACGACCCCTTCCATGCGGGCGCGTCGCCCTTCCTGGAGGAAGAAGCCAGTCTCATCGCCATGGTGGCGCGCGAGGTCGCCATCCATGTCGAGCGCCGCGAGGCCGAAGAGAACAAGGCCAAATTGCAGGAGCAACTGCGCCACGCCGACCGCCTCGCCACCATCGGGCAGCTCGCCGCCGGCGTAGCGCACGAGTTGAACGAGCCGCTGGGGAACATCCTGGGGTTCGCGCAACTCCCGTGAAGGCGCCACGGGCTGCCCCGGCAGGCCGTGGACGACCTGGAGAAGATCGTCCGCAACTGCCTGCACGCGCGGGAAGTCATGCACAAGCTGCTCATCTTCGCGCGCCAGATGCCGCCGGAGAAGACGCAGGTCAACCTGAACCAGGTGGTCGACGAGGGGCTCTACTTCCTGGAATCGCGCTGCGCCAAGGCCGGCATCGAGGTCGTCGCGCCAGCTCGATCGCCGAGCTGCCCGAGATCTACGCCGACGCTCGCAGCTCCACCAGGTGCTGGTGAACCTCGTGGTCAACGCCATGCAGGCCATGCCCGACGGCGGCAGCTGACCATCGAGACCCGCCGCGGCGACGGCTCCGCTTCCTGGTCGTCTCAGACACCGGCACCGGCATGACCGACGCGTGCAGAGGAACATCTTCACGCCGTTCTTCACCACCAAGGACGTCAACGAAGGCACCGGCCTCGGGCCTGGCGGTGGTGCACGGCATCGTCACCGCCCACGGCGGCCGATCGACGTCCACAGCGAGCTGGGCAAGGGCTCGCGCTTCGAGATCGAGTTGCCCGTGGCGGGGAACAGCGAAAACGGCAAGGACGAGGTGAATGATGGCGGCGAAAGAACCCAAGCGCATCCTGGTGGTGGACGATTCGCCTAACACGCTGGAAATCCTCCAGCGCAACCTGCAGGGCGAAGGCTACGACGTCTTCACCGCGGGCGCGTGCCCACGCCATCCGCCTGCTCGCGGAGATGCCTTTCGACCTGGTGATCACCGACCTGAAGATGCCCAAGGTCAGCGGGCTGGACCTGGTCCGCCACGTCCGCGAGAACCTCAAGGACACCGAGGTGATGATGATCACGGGGTACCCCACGTGGAGGGCGCGGTCGGCGCCGTGAAGGCCGGCGCCGAGGAGTACCTGGCCAAGCCCTTCACCGACGAGGAGCTGCTCGCCGCGGTGCGCGCGCGTCCTGGACAAGCTGCGCGTGCGCCGCGCTGGCGCAGGCGCAGCCGGCGGGCGCCGAGCGCGTCCCGCACGGGCTGATCGGCGAGTCGGCGGCGATGCAGAAGGTCTTCCGCGGCGATCGCCAAGGCCGCGCGCCACCTCGGCCACCGTGCTGATCACCGGCGAGAGCGGCACCGGCAAGGAGCTGGTCGCGCGCGCCATCCACTACCGCAGCCCGCGCGCGCTCGGCGCCCTTCGTGCCGGTCAACTGCGGCGGCATCCCGAGGGCCTGCTGGAGAGCGAGCTGTTCGGCCACGTCAAGGGCGCCTTCACCGGCGCCACGAGACCCGCGCCGGGTTCTTCCAGACCGCCGACGGCGGCACCATCTTCCTCGACGAGATCAGCGACACCACGCCTCGCCATGCAGGTCAAGCTCCTGCGCGTGCTGCAGGACAAGCGAGGTCTGCATGGTCGGCTCCGCGCGCGCCCGCAGAGGTCGACGTCCGCATCCTCGCCGCCACCAACAAGGACCTCGCGGCACTGGTCAAGAAGGGCCTCTTCCGCGAGGACCTCTACTTCCGCCTGAACGTCATCACCATCGCCTGCCGCCGCTGCGCGAGCGCGGCGACGACGTGCTGCTGCTCGCCCGGCACTTCGCCCGCAAGTTCGCGCGCGGAGCTCGGGCAAGCCCGCGCCGCAGTTCTCCGACGCAGGCCCTGCGGGTGCTGCGCAACTACCACTGGCCCGGCAACGTGCGCGAGCTGGAGAACGTCGTCCAGCGGCTCGTGGTGATGAGCGGAGTCGAGCCACGATCGAGCTGCCGACCTGCCCGTCGCTGATGCGCTTCTCCGCGCTCTGCGACCGCCGGCTTCGACCGCACGCTGGCCGAAGTGGAGGCCGAGCACATCCGCAACGTCCTGGCCAGCGTCGGCGGCAACAGGACCCGCGCGGCCGAGATTCTGGGCATCGACCGCAAGACGCTGCGCGACAAATTGCGCCACTGCGAACCTGCCGAAACCGCCTCCTGAGCCGGGGAGTTTCTTCCCCAGTGTTACGATTCTCCCCGCCCCAGGGCCGCGTTTATCCCTCCCCACAGCGCGCTCGCATCATTACTATCTATCTTTGTTTCAATTACTTGCCAGCATTTTTCTGCCGGGCACGATGGTGGCCCCCCTCGTGCACTCCCCAGGGTGTGCGACTCTCCACCGCACATGAGAGGAGAACGGAAATGGCGCCCACCCAAACGGACGCAGGCTTCACCACGACCTCGCGCGAGGCGCGCAGCTCGGTCGCCCGGACGGAAGTCGAAACCAACCGCCAGGCCCTGCGCGAGCACCCGAGCCTGTATCGCGGGATCTGCAGCAACTGCGAGAAGCTGGGCTCCTGCAACTATGTCTCCGCGATCAACGACACGTGGTTCTGCGAGGAGCACGTGGTCGAGAAGGGCGCGGGGCCGGTGGCGCCGCCCGCTGACCTCCAGCCGGTCACGGAGGCGCTCGACACCAGGCTGGGATTGTGCATGAACTGCGCCGCGCGCGGCACTTGCGCCTTGCCGAAGCCCGCGGGCGGCGTCTGGTTCTGCAACGAATACGAATGAAGCGGCACCTCAGCCAAGGACCACAGGAGGCAAGGCAATGCGGACCGTAGAAGCACTGCCGGCGCTATCACCGACCAGCATCGTGGACCACAACTTCGAGGTGGCCGCGGAACGCCTGGGACTCAACGCGGAGCAGCGCAAGCTGCTGAAGATGCCGTTCCGCGAGATCAAGGTGGAAGTTCCCGTCCGCATGGACAACGGCGACCTGCGCGTGTACAGCGGTTTTCGGGTGCAACACAGCGGCGCCCGGGGTCCGGCCAAAGGCGGCATCCGGTTTCATCCGGCGGTGGACCTGGCGGAAGTGCGGGCGCTGGCGGAAGCGATGACCTGGAAGACGGCGCTGGCCAACATTCCCTTCGGGGGCGCGAAGGGCGGCGTCGATTGCGATCCCGCGGAAATGTCACAGGCGGAACTGGAGCGCGTCACGCGCAAATTCATCGCCCGCATTCACAACATGCTCGGTCCTTATCGGGACGTGCCCGCGCCCGATGTGAACACCAATCCGCAGGTGATGGCGTGGATTCTGGACGAGTACAGCTCGCGCCACGGCTACTCTCCCGCCTGCGTCACCGGCAAGCCGGTCGAGCTCGGCGGCTCGCGGGGCCGCGAACAGGCCACGGGACGCGGCGTCATGCTGGTCCTGATGAAGTACCTGGCCGACATCCGCCGCTCGCCGCGCGGGCAGCGCGTCGCCATCCAGGGCTTCGGCAATGTCGGGTCATACGCCGGGATCCTGCTCGAGGAGCAGGGGTGCGAGGTCTTTGCCGTCTCCGACGTTTACGGCGGCATCATCGGCCGCAACGGCAAGGCCCTGCCGATGAAGCAGGTCGCGGAGCACGTGGCCAGGAGCGGCTCGGTCATCGAGTTCCCGGACAGCGAAAGCATTTCGAATGAGGACCTGCTGCTGCTCGACTGCGACATCCTGGTGCCCGCGGCGCTGGAGTGCGTGCTGCACTCCGGGAACGCCGCCAAGGTGAAGGCGAAGATCATCGCCGAAGCCGCCAACCTGCCCACCACGCCGCAAGCCGATGACATCCTGACTCGCCGGGGCGTCACCATGCTACCCGACATTCTGGTGAACGTGGGTGGGGTCATCGTCAGCTACTTCGAGTGGATCCAGAACCTGCAGCAGGAGTTCTGGGAGGAAGCCGGTCAACGCCGAACTGGATCGCTACCTCACCGTCGCCTACACCGAGGTCGCCACGCTGGCCGCGCAGGCCAAGATCCCGTTCAAGGTCGCGGCCTACCAGCTGGCGGTGAAGCGCGTCGCCCACGCGGAAGAACTGCGGGGCGTCTAGAAAAGCGAGCGGCAGGACGGCCTCAGCGATCCGCTAGTCCGTCGCCTCGGCGGCGGGGGCCGGTGCAGGTGCGGGTTTCGTGTCGCCGGGGCCTTCGTGGTGAAATAGGGGGCATGCTGGTACTGGCCTCATCGTCGCCGCGGCGGGCGGAGCTGCTGCGCCAGGCGCAGATCGAGTTCGTGGTGCAGGCGGCGGAAGTGGACGAGAGCCGGCGCGACGGCGAATCGCCGCTGGCGTACGCCGAGCGCCTGGCGGCGGAGAAGGCGCGGGCGGTGGCGGCGCAGCGTCCGCAGGATGCGGTGCTGGGCGCGGACACGATTGTGACCGTGGGCGGGCTGGTGCTGGGGAAGCCGCGCGACGCCGAGGATGCGCGCGCCATGCTGCGGTCGCTGAGCGCCCGCTGGCACGAGGTGACGACGGCGGTGTGCGTGGTCGGGCCGGCGCGCGGCGGGCGGCGCGTGGAGCAGGTAGCGCACGCCACCACGCGCGTGCACTTCGACCAAATATCGGAAGACGATATTTCAGCCTACGTGGCCGGCGGCGAGCCCATGGACAAAGCCGGCGCCTACGCCGTCCAGGGGGTGGCGTCGCGCTGGGTCAAGGAAATCGAAGGCGATTATCCCAACGTGGTGGGGCTGCCGGTGGCGCTGGTGTGGCGATTGCTGCGGGCGATGGAGTAAACCGGGTGAGGTGCCGGACCGCGGGCGGGCGCTACTTCTTCTCGGCTGAATCCCCGTCGTCCTTCAGGGCGGACTTGAAGCTGCGAATACCCTCACCGAGGCCCTTGCCGAGGTCCGCCAACTTGCCCGGCCCAAAGATAAGCAGCGCGATGGCGAAGATCACGAGCAGTTCAGGGACACCAAGTTTGCCGAACATTACAGCCTCCAGGGACGAGCCGGTTGGTGGCTGCCATTGTAGGGCAGTGTTGCCCAGGGAGTAAAGGACCGCTACTGGCTACTCGCTGCTGGCGGCTGGCCAGGAGCAGCAAGAAGCGCTTTCCGCTGCCCGCCATCCGCTTTCCGATTCGAGTGTCGAGGATCGCGGGCTCCCCCCGTGATATCTCGTGCCGCCCCTAAAGGGGCTGGCTCTATCTTCGGGGGACGCTACCCGGCGTTAAGACGCCGGCTAGTCTCGGTCGCCCCTGGCGGGGCTCAAGAAGAAAGCGCTGCTGGCGGCTGGCCAGTTCCCAGTTGTCAGTTCTCAGTTCTCAGTTCTCAGAAAGGCAGATCCCGGGGGCGGCTTCGCGGTGCGGTCGCTTCGCGAGTCAGGGCTGAAGCCCTGACCTACCAAGCCGCGCCCTTACGAAACATACTCACAGCCGGGAAATGAGGCCGGCGAGGAGCGCGGTGCGGCGGGGAATCTCCTCGAGCAGCACCGACTCGTTGCTGGCGTGCGCGCCTTCGCCCACGGCGCCGAGTCCCGTCCAGAGTGGGTGACCCGAGGGCGGCGGTAAAGTTGCCGTCGGAGCCGCCGCCGACGGCGGCTTCGGCCACCGGCCAGCCGATTTCCTGCCCGAGTTCCTGGGCCAGGGCGAAGAGCCGGGCCACGCCCGCGGTCGCTCCATGGGCGGACGATGAGGCCGACGGAAATCGCCAGGCGGCAGCGCTTGTCGGGGGGCGCAGGGAGCGGAAGCGGCGCTCGAGGGGCTCGGCATCGTGCAGCCGGGTGACGCGCACGTCCACCTCGACTTCGGCGGCGTCGGGGACGACGTTGCTGCGGGTGCCGCCGCGAATAATGCCGGGACTGACGGTGAGGCCGCGGGCCAGGTCGGCGAAGTCGGCGATGGCGAGCACCTGGCGCGCCAGCTCGAGGATGGCGTTGTGGCCTTTCTCGAAGTTGAGGCCGGCATGGGAGGTGACCCTGGTGACGCGCACGGGCGGGTCGCCCACGCCTTCGCGTTCGGTCTTGAGGGCGCCGGCCAGGCCGCGCGCGGTCCCCACGACCAGCACCGCTGCCGAGTGGCGGGCGAGCTTCTCGGTGACCGCGGGAGGTCTCGCTGCCCACTTCTTCGTCGGTGTTCAGCAGCGGTGACAGGGCGGGGGGAGGCGGTGGCGTAGCGTCCGGAGCGCGTCCAGCGTGAACATCATCATGACGATGCCGGACTTCACGTCGAGCGCGCCGGGCCCCCAGGCGCGGCCACGGTCAGGCGGAAGGGCATCTCGAGCGTGCCGAGGTCCCCAGCGGCGTCGAAGTGGCGAAGGAGGAGGACGGGGGCCCCGGCGCGCGCCGCGGCATCGGCCTGCAGATGGTCGCCGAGCCGCTGCCACGATCGCGTGACCTTGCCGCCGAGGGCGGTGAAACGCGCCGCCAGCGTTCGCCGAGGCGGTCGACGGCGGCCTTGTCGCCGTAGGGCGATTCGACTTCGACTACTTCGGGCAGGGTGGCGAGCATTTCGTCCTGGCGGTGGCGGAAGCGCTCGACCAGGGCGGGCAGACCGAGCGGCAGGAGCTGGCGGCAGCAGTCATGCGGCGAACGTCCTTTCGGAAGCAGCCGTCCACTATAATGGGCCGCTTCCGACTCGCCAAAGCCACGAGCCAGACTCCTGCGCCGCCGGGCCCGATGGAAAACGCCGAAATCCAGTTCGCCTCCTGCCGATCCGCTATCCCATGCTGCTGATTCACCGGATCCTGGAAGTCCAGCCGCAGAAGCGGATCGTGGCGATCAAGACGCCACCGCCAACGAGCCGTTCTTCGCCGGCTTCCCCGGGCAGCCCATCATGCCGGCGGCGCCCATCGTGGAAGCGCTGGCGCAGGCGGGCGGCCTGCCGCTCCTCCTGAGTTTCTCGACGCGCCAGCAAGCCGCGGCGTTTACCGGCATCGAGCGGGCACGATTCCGGCGGCCTGGTGCAGCCCGGCCACGAACTGCGGCTGCAGGTCGCGGCGCCGGCCTGGCGGCGCACCGCAGGCCGCACGGAGGGGCACGCCAACGTCGGCGACAAGCTGGCGGCGGAGGCCGTGCCGAGCTGCCAGACGTCCATCGGCAGCGCATGGAACGCGCCCCGGAGCCTGCCGTGCCGGCGATATCGCCGCAACTGATCATGCCCTCTTCCCGCGCCACGCCGGCTGAGCCCCACCTCCATCCCAGCGCCGCGGCGCATCCCGCTGCGCCGGGTGCCGGAGAGCTGCCGCATCGGCTGTGTGGTGGGGGAAGGCGTGGAGCTGGGCGAGCACTGCGAGCTGCTGGCGCACGGTGCTGGGCGGCCCGACGCGGCCTGGGCAGCCACAACTTGCATCTTTCCCTTTGCCTCCCTGGGACTCTCATCTCCGTCGGCGACCACAACTGGATCGCGAGTTTGTCACCATCCATCGCGGCACGCCGGGGGCGGCGGGGTGACGCGGATCGGCAGCCACTGCCTGCTCACGGCCATGCGTGATGGCGGCGCACGACTGCACGGTCGGCGACCACGTCATGATGGCCAACGCGGCGACGCTGGCAGGGCACGCCACGGTGGAAGACTTCGCGACGGTGGGAGCGTTTACCCCGGTGCACCAGTTCACGCGCGTCGGGACGCATGCCTACATCGGGGGCGGGACCATCGTGACCCAGGACGTGCTGCCCTTCTCCAAGACCAGCGCGGCGCGGGAAAACCGCGCCTATGGCGTGAATTCGGTGGGGTTGCAGCGCCGCGGCTTCAGCGCCGAACGCATTGCCGCGCTGAAGCATGCCTTCCGCATCCTGCTGAGCGCGAGCCTCAACACCTCGCAGGCGGTCGCCAAGATCAAGGCGCAGGGCGAAGTCAGCGAGGACGTGGCGCGGCTGCTGGACTTCATCGAGGCGAGCGAGCGAGGGATCATCAAGTAGTTGCCGGAACTCATTGCCGAATTGCCGAACTGCGGAATTGCAGAAGTGAGGTGCGTGCGCTCCGTCGCGCTCGCTGAGGATGACACCCCTGTGGCTTGGCTGCAGGCCTGAAGCTTGCTCCAGTCGTGGATTTCTCGTGTCGCCCCTAAAGGGGCTCCGTCATTTTTTGCGACTCTACCCCGGCGTTGAAACGCCGGGCTACCATCGGTCGCCCCTGGCGGGGCTCGAAGAGGAAGCGCTGCTGGCGCTTCCTCTTCGAGCCCCGCCAGGGGCGACCGATGGTAGCCCGGCGTTTCAACGCCGGGGTAGAGTCGCAAAAAATGACGGAGCCCCTTTAGGGGCGACACGAGAAATCCACGACTGGAGCAAGCTTCAGGCCTGCAGCCAAGCCACAGGGGTGTCATCCTCAGCGAGCGCGACGGAGCGCACGCACCTCACTTCTGCAATTCCGCAGTTCGGCAATTCGGCAATGAGTTCCGGCAACTACTTGATGATCCCTCGCTCGCTCGCCTCGATGAAGTCCAGCAGCCGCGCCACGTCCTCGCTCACTTCGCCCTGCGCCTTGATCTTGGCGACCGCCTGCGAGGTGTTGAGGCTCGCGCTCAGCAGGATGCGGAAGGCATGCTTCAGCGCGGCAATGCGTTCGGCGCTGAAGCCGCGGCGCTGCAACCCCACCGAATTCACGCCATAGGCGCGGTTTTCCCGCGCCGCGCTGGTCTTGGAGAAGGGCAGCACGTCCTGGGTCACGATGGTCCCGCCCCCGATGTAGGCATGCGTCCCGACGCGCGTGAACTGGTGCACCGGGGTAAACGCTCCCACCGTCGCGAAGTCTTCCACCGTGGCGTGCCCCGCCAGCGTCGCCGCGTTGGCCATGATGACGTGGTCGCCGACCGTGCAGTCGTGCGCCACGTGCACGTAGGCCATGAGCAGGCAGTGGCTGCCGATCCGCGTCACCCCGCCGCCCCCGGGAGTGCCGCGATGGATGGTGACAAACTCCCGAATGCGGTTGTGGTCGCCGATTTCCAGCCGCGTGCGCTCCCCGCCGTACTTCAGGTCCTGGGGATCGAGCCCCAGGGAGGCAAAGGGAAAGATGCGGTTGTGGCTGCCCAGCCGCGTCGGGCCGCCCAGCACCACGTGCGCCAGCAGCTCGCAGTGCTCGCCCAGCTCCACGCCTTCCCCCACCACGCAGTATGGCCCGATGCGGCAGCTCTCCGGCACCCGCGCCGCGGGATGCACCACGGCGCTGGGATGGATATGGGGCTCAGCCGGCGTGGCGCGGGAAGAGGGCATGATGAGTTACGACGATATCGCCGGCACGGCCGGCTCCGGGGCGCCTTCCATGCGCTGCCGATCGACGATCTGGCAGCTCAGCACGGCCTCCGCCGCCAGCTTGTCGCCGACGTAGGCATGCCCCTCCATGCGCCCTGCGGTGCGCCGCCAGGCCAGCACTTCGACCTCCAGCCGCAACTGGTCGCCGGGCCGCACCGGCCGCCGGAATCGTGCCCGCTCGATGCCGGTGAACACCACCAGCTTGCTGGCGCGTTCGGGAATTTCCAAGAGCAGCAGCAAGCCGCCCGCCTGCGCCAGCGCTTCCACGATGAGCACCGCCGGCATGATGGGCTGCCCGGGAAAATGCCCGGCGAAGAACGGCTCGTTGGCGGTGACGTTCTTGATCGCCACAATCCGCTTCTGCGGCTGGACTTCCAGGATCCGGTCAATCAGCAGCATGGGATAGCGGTGCGGCAGCAGACGCTGGATTTCGGCGTTTTCCATGGGGCCCGGCGGCGCAGGAGTCTGGCTCATAGCTTTTGGCGAATCGGAACCGGCCCATTATAGTGGACGGCTGCTTCCGCAAAGGACATTCGCCGCATGACTGCTGCCGCCAGTTCCCTGCCGCTCGGTATGCCCGCCCTGGTCGAGCGCTTCCGCCGCCGCCAGGACGAAATGCTCGCCACCCTGCGCGAACTGGTCGAACTCGAATCGCCCTCCGGCGACAAGGCCGCCGTGGACCGCCTCGGCCAAACGCTGGCGGCGCGTTTCACCGCCCTCGGCGGCAAGGTCACGCGCCATCGCGGCGGCCGCTTCGGCGACCACCTGCAGGCCGATTTTCGCGGCGCCGCCGGCCCCCCCGTCCTCCTCCTTGGCCACTTCGACACCGTTTGGGACCTGGGCACGCTCAAGAAGATGCCCTTCCGCCTTGACCGTGGCCGCGCCTGGGGGCCGGGCGCGCTCGACATGAAGTGCGGCATCGTCATGATGATGTTCGCGCTCGACATGCTGCAAACGCTGCACCACCGCCTCCCCCGCCCTGTCACCGTGCTGCTGAACACCGACGAAGAGGTGGGCAGCGAGACCTCCCGCCCGGTCACCGAGAAGCTCGCCCGCCGCTCGGCCGCGGTGCTGGTCGTGGAGCCCGCGCAGGGCCTGGCCGGCGCCCTCAAGACCGAACGCAAAGGCGTGGGCGACTTCACCGTGCGCGTCACCGGGGTCGCCTCCCATGCCGGCCTCGATTTCGAGAAAGGCCACAACGCCATCCTCGAGCTGGCGCGCCAGGTGCTCGCCATCGCCGACTTCACCGACCTGGCCCGCGGCCTCACCGTCAGTCCCGGCATCATTCGCGGCGGCACCCGCACCAACGTCGTCCCCGACGCCGCCGAAGTCGAAGTGGACGTGCGCGTCGCCCGCCTGCGCGATGCCAAGCCCCTGGAGCGCCGCTTCCGCTCCCTGCGCCCCCACGACAAGCACTGCCGCCTGGCGATTTCCGGCGGCCTCAATCGCCCGCCCATGGAACGCACCCCCGGCGTGGCCCGGCTCTTCGCCCTGGCCCAGGAACTCGGGCAGGAAATCGGCTGGCCGGTGGCCGAAGCCGCCGTCGGCGGCGGCTCCGACGGCAACTTTACCGCCGCCCTCGGGTCACCCACTCTGGACGGACTCGGCGCCGTGGGCGAAGGCGCGCACGCCAGCAACGAGTCGGTGCTGCTGGAGGAGATTCCCCGCCGCACCGCGCTCCTCGCCGGCCTCATTTCCCGGCTGTGAGTATGTTTCGTAAGGGCACGGCTTGGTAGGTCAGGGCTTCAGCCCTGACTCGCGAAGCGACCGCACCGCGAAGCCGCCCCCGGGATCTGCCTTTCTGAGAACTGAGAACTGAGAACTGACAACTGGGAACTGGCCAGCCGCCAGCAGCGCTTTCTTCTTGAGCCCCGCCAGGGGCGACCGAGACTAGCCGGCGTCTTAACGCCGGGTAGCGTCCCCCAAAGATAGAGCCAGCCCCTTTAGGGGCGGCACGAGATACTCACGGGGGGGAGCCCGCGATCCTCGACACTCGAATCGGAAAGCGGATGGCGGGCAGCGGAAAGCGCTTCTTGCTGCTCCTGGCCAGCCGCCAGCAGCGAGTAGCCAGTAGCGGTCCTTTACTCCCTGGGCAACACTGCCCTACAATGGCAGCCACCAACCGGCTCGTCCCTGGAGGCTGTAATGTTCGGCAAACTTGGTGTCCCTGAACTGCTCGTGATCTTCGCCATCGCGCTGCTTATCTTTGGGCCGGGCAAGTTGGCGGACCTCGGCAAGGGCCTCGGTGAGGGTATTCGCAGCTTCAAGTCCGCCCTGAAGGACGACGGGGATTCAGCCGAGAAGAAGTAGCGCCCGCCCGCGGTCCGGCACCTCACCCGGTTTACTCCATCGCCCGCAGCAATCGCCACACCAGCGCCACCGGCAGCCCCACCACGTTGGGATAATCGCCTTCGATTTCCTTGACCCAGCGCGACGCCACCCCCTGGACGGCGTAGGCGCCGGCTTTGTCCATGGGCTCGCCGCCGGCCACGTAGGCTGAAATATCGTCTTCCGATATTTGGTCGAAGTGCACGCGCGTGGTGGCGTGCGCTACCTGCTCCACGCGCCGCCCGCCGCGCGCCGGCCCGACCACGCACACCGCCGTCGTCACCTCGTGCCAGCGGGCGCTCAGCGACCGCAGCATGGCGCGCGCATCCTCGGCGTCGCGCGGCTTCCCCAGCACCAGCCCGCCCACGGTCACGATCGTGTCCGCGCCCAGCACCGCATCCTGCGGACGCTGCGCCGCCACCGCCCGCGCCTTCTCCGCCGCCAGGCGCTCGGCGTACGCCAGCGGCGATTCGCCGTCGCGCCGGCTCTCGTCCACTTCCGCCGCCTGCACCACGAACTCGATCTGCGCCTGGCGCAGCAGCTCCGCCCGCCGCGGCGACGATGAGGCCAGTACCAGCATGCCCCCTATTTCACCACGAAGGCCCCGGCGACACGAAACCCGCACCTGCACCGGCCCCCGCCGCCGAGGCGACGGACTAGCGGATCGCTGAGGCCGTCCTGCCGCTCGCTTTTCTAGACGCCCCGCAGTTCTTCCGCGTGGGCGACGCGCTTCACCGCCAGCTGGTAGGCCGCGACCTTGAACGGGATCTTGGCCTGCGCGGCCAGCGTGGCGACCTCGGTGTAGGCGACGGTGAGGTAGCGATCCAGTTCGGCGTTGACCCGGGCTTCCTCCCAGAACTCCTGCTGCAGGTTCTGGATCCACTCGAAGTAGCTGACGATGACCCCACCCACGTTCACCAGAATGTCGGGTAGCATGGTGACGCCCCGGCGAGTCAGGATGTCATCGGCTTGCGGCGTGGTGGGCAGGTTGGCGGCTTCGGCGATGATCTTCGCCTTCACCTTGGCGGCGTTCCCGGAGTGCAGCACGCACTCCAGCGCCGCGGGCACCAGGATGTCGCAGTCGAGCAGCAGCAGGTCCTCATTCGAAATGCTTTCGCTGTCCGGGAACTCGATGACCGAGCCGCTCCTGGCCACGTGCTCCGCGACCTGCTTCATCGGCAGGGCCTTGCCGTTGCGGCCGATGATGCCGCCGTAAACGTCGGAGACGGCAAAGACCTCGCACCCCTGCTCCTCGAGCAGGATCCCGGCGTATGACCCGACATTGCCGAAGCCCTGGATGGCGACGCGCTGCCCGCGCGGCGAGCGGCGGATGTCGGCCAGGTACTTCATCAGGACCAGCATGACGCCGCGTCCCGTGGCCTGTTCGCGGCCCCGCGAGCCGCCGAGCTCGACCGGCTTGCCGGTGACGCAGGCGGGAGAGTAGCCGTGGCGCGAGCTGTACTCGTCCAGAATCCACGCCATCACCTGCGGATTGGTGTTCACATCGGGCGCGGGCACGTCCCGATAAGGACCGAGCATGTTGTGAATGCGGGCGATGAATTTGCGCGTGACGCGCTCCAGTTCCGCCTGTGACATTTCCGCGGGATCGCAATCGACGCCGCCCTTCGCGCCCCCGAAGGGAATGTTGGCCAGCGCCGTCTTCCAGGTCATCGCTTCCGCCAGCGCCCGCACTTCCGCCAGGTCCACCGCCGGATGAAACCGGATGCCGCCTTTGGCCGGACCCCGGGCGCCGCTGTGTTGCACCCGAAAACCGCTGTACACGCGCAGGTCGCCGTTGTCCATGCGGACGGGAACTTCCACCTTGATCTCGCGGAACGGCATCTTCAGCAGCTTGCGCTGCTCCGCGTTGAGTCCCAGGCGTTCCGCGGCCACCTCGAAGTTGTGGTCCACGATGCTGGTCGGTGATAGCGCCGGCAGTGCTTCTACGGTCCGCATTGCCTTGCCTCCTGTGGTCCTTGGCTGAGGTGCCGCTTCATTCGTATTCGTTGCAGAACCAGACGCCGCCCGCGGGCTTCGGCAAGGCGCAAGTGCCGCGCGCGGCGCAGTTCATGCACAATCCCAGCCTGGTGTCGAGCGCCTCCGTGACCGGCTGGAGGTCAGCGGGCGGCGCCACCGGCCCCGCGCCCTTCTCGACCACGTGCTCCTCGCAGAACCACGTGTCGTTGATCGCGGAGACATAGCTGCAGGAGCCCAGCTTCTCGCAGTTGCTGCAGATCCCGCGATACAGGCTCGGGTGCTCGCGCAGGGCCTGGCGGTTGGTTTCGACTTCCGTCCGGGCGACCGAGCTGCGCGCCTCGCGCGAGGTCGTGGTGAAGCCTGCGTCCGTTTGGGTGGGTGCCATTTCCGTTCTCCTCTCATGTGCGGTGGAGAGTCGCACACCCTGGGGAGTGCACGAGGGGGGCCACCATCGTGCCCGGCAGAAAAATGCTGGCAAGTAATTGAAACAAAGATAGATAGTAATGATGCGAGCGCGCTGTGGGGAGGGATAAACGCGGCCCTGGGGCGGGGAGAATCGTACCACTGGGGAGAAACTCCCCGGCTCAGGAGGCGGTTTCGGCAGGTTCGCAGTGGCGCAATTTGTCGCGCAGCGTCTTGCGGTCGATGCCGAGAATCTGCGCCGCGCGGGTGCGATTCCCGTTCACGCTGGCGAGCACGTTCCGTATGTACTCGGCTTCCACCTCGGCGAGGGAACGGATCGAAGCCGGAGGTCGAGAGCGCGGAGAAGCGCATCAGCGACGGCAGGTCGGCAGTCTCGATGGTGGCCGACTCGGCCAGCACCACCAGCCGCTGCACCACGTTCTCCAGTTCGCGCACGTTGCCGGGCCAGGGATAGTGGCGCAGCGCCCGCAGGGTCGGGTCACTGAACTGCGGCTCGGGGCGCCCGAGTTCGCGCGCGTACTTGCGGGTGAAGTGCTGGATGAGCGTCAGCACGTCGTCGCCGCGCTCGCGCAGCGGCGGCAGCGGCAGGGTGATGACGTTGAGGCGGAAATAGAGGTCCTCGCGGAAGAGGCCTTTCTTGATGAGCGCCGCCAGGTCCTTGTTGGTGGCGGCGAGGATGCGGACGTCCACCTTGCGGGGACGCGGCGGAGCCGACCATGGCAGACCTCGCTTGTCCTGCAGCACGCGCAGCAGCTTGACCTGCATGGCGGGCGTGGTGGCGCTGATCTCGTCGAGGAAGATGGTGCCGCCGTCGGCGGTCTGGAAGAATCCGGCGCGGGTCTCGTTGGCGCCGGTGAACGCGCCCTTCACGTAGCCGAAGAGCTCGCTCTCCAGCAGCGTCTCGGGGATGGCCGCCGCAGTTGACGGGCACGAAGGGCGCCGAGGCGCGCGGGCTGCGGTAGTGGATGGCCCGCGCGACCAGCTCCTTGCCGGTGCCGCTTTCGCCGGTGATCAGCACGGTGGCCGACGTGGCGCGCCGCCTTGGCCACGGGCGGAAGACCTGCCTGCATCGCCGGCGACTCGCCGATCAGCCCGTGGCGAGACTCGGCGCCGCCCGCCGGCTGCGCCTGCGCCGGCCGGCGCGACGTGCAGCTTGTCCAAGAGCGCGCGCACCGCGGCGAGCAGTTCCTCGTCGGTGAAGGGCTTGGCGAGGTACTCCTCGGCGCCGGCCTTGACCGCCGCCGACCGCGCCCTCCACCGGGCGTACCCGGTGATCATCATCACCTCGGTGTCCTGAAGTTCTCGCGGACGTGGCGCACCAGGTCCAGCCCGCTGATGCTCGGGCATCTTGAAGTCGGTGATCACCAGGTCGAAAGGCATCTCCGCGAGCAGGCGGATGGCGGTCGCTACGTCGCCCGCGGTGAAGACGCGTAGCCTTCGCCCTGCAGGTTGCGCTGCAGGATTTCCAGCGTGTCGGCGCGTCGTCCACCACCAGGATGCGCTCGGGTTCTTTCGCCGCCATCATTCACCCTCGTCCTTGCCGTTTTCGCTGTTCCCCGCCACGGGCAGCCCAATCTGGAAGCGCGAGCCCTTGCCCGGCACGCTGTGGACCTCGATGCGGCCGCCGTGGGAGGCGACGATGCCGTGGACCACCGCCAGCCCCAGGCCGGTGCCTTCGTTGACGTCCTTGGTGGTGAAGAACGGCAGTGAAGATCTTCCTCTGCACCTCGTCGGTCATGCCGGTGCCGGTGTCCTCACCGCCAGGAAGGCGGAGCCGTCGCCGCGGCGGGTCTCGATGGTGAGCTTGCCGCCATCGCGGCATGGCCTGCACGGCGTTGACCACGAGGTTCACCAGCACCTGGTGGAGCTGCGAGCCGTCGGCGTCGATCTCGGGCAGCTCGGGATCGAGCCGGCGCACGACCTCGATGCCGGCCTTGGCGCAGCGCGATTCCAGGAAGTAGAGCCCGTCGTCGACCACCTGGTTCAGGTTGACCTGCGCCTTCTCGCGGCGGCATCTGCCGCGCGAAGATGAG
Organism: Terriglobia bacterium; assembly: GCA_963739375.1. GTDB lineage: Bacteria > Acidobacteriota > Terriglobia > Terriglobales > Acidobacteriaceae > CAVUAF01. Next base: position 4,256 of record CAVUAF010000023.1, on the reverse strand, counting down.
CAGCTTGTGCATGACTTCGCGGGCGTGCAGGCAGCTGCGGACGATCTTCTCCATGTCGTCCACGGCCTGCCGGGGCAGCCCGGGCGCCTTCACGGCGAGTTGCGCGAACCCGAGGATGTTGCCCAGCGGCTCGTTCAGCTCGTGCGCTACCCCGGCGGCGAGCTGCCCGATGGTGGCCAGGCGGTCGGCGTGGCGCAGTTGCTCCTGCAATTTGGCCTTGTTCTCTTCGGCCTCGCAGCGCTCGACATGGATGGCGACCTCGCGCGCCACCATGGCGATGAGACTGGCTTCTTCCTCCAGGAAGGGCGACGCGCCCGCATGGAAGGGGTCGTCGAGGTATCCGACTTCCACGCTTCCCCGCGTGTCCCCATGGATGACGAGCGCGGCAGTCTGGCGGTGGCGAGGCGCGGCGAAATTGGCGGTCGCCACTTCCCGGCCATCCAGCACGATGCGGGCGCAGGCGATGTCGGAAAACTGCCAGGCCGCGGGCAGCAGTTCCGCATGCGCGCAGCGCCTCCGCCAGGGAGAGGCCAGGTTGCTGCGTGACGCGCGCGATGCCGTACAGGCAGGTGAGTTCTTTGACCCGCTCGCGCAGGGCCCATTCCACCCGGCTGGTATCGCCAACCACCATGCCGCCACCATACTCGCATCGGGGCTCCCCGGCAGTGACCGCGGTCACCGCCCCGCAGCTTCCGCTTCCGCTGCGCCGCTGGTGGCGGATGGTTCAGTGGCCGCGGCCACCGGCTTGCGCGGCGAGGGCGCGGCGGCTTCGTCGATGGGCATGCGGGTCACGATCTCCTTGAAGGGCTCGAAGCGGACGTGCTTCAAGTTGGCGGAGGCGGTCTGGAGACCATAGAGAATGGTGGCGGCGAGCTTCGGGTCCATCGTGCGGGCGGCGAGCGCTTCGATGACCTGCATGAGCGCGAGCTGGATGGCGTTGCCGTCTTCCAGCGGCGGGAAGTGGGCGGCCATGCGGCGGGACATCTGCTCGTGGAAGTAGCAGAAGGGCTGGGCGTGCATGGCGGGCGAGCCGCAGCGCACGCCGTCGGCCTTGACGTGCATGCAGCGGGGAGAACGGCGGGCGTTCTCCGTCTGCGAGAAGGACTTTGCTAAAGCCCTGCGAATCGTTTGGGTTACGGTTTCCGACATATCCCCCTCCCCCTCCCCCGGCGATCTGTTGATCGAAAGGAGTTAGCAACAGATTTCGGGAAAATATGTTGTCTAAAGGACTTAGCCGGGGGCGGGCAATGGCAAAGAACCAATGCGGCCAAAACTAGGCCGCGCGCCTGAGCGCAAGGCGAGAGTAGCAAGGCGGAAAGCGGCTGGCAAGAACTCTATTTGCCGGGAAATCAAGCACATAAGTGTTTGTAAATCTTAAAGTTATAAATGGAGGGGCGTGCTCTCGCGGGGATGTGTCTCGCCACGGAACGTCCCTGGCCGTCGGCCCGACGCCTCGGCACTAGCGCGGCTGCAAACGCGCCCACAAATCCCTTTCAGGCTCCTGCGTTTGTTCCCGACGCTTGTAGCGCAGCCTAGTACGCTTTTTTCCAAACCATCACGTTGGGCATGTTCTTTGCCTTAACGGGGCCAAGCTTCCTCAAACGACGCATCGCCGGCATAGTAGGTGTTGCGGAGGATGTTCGTTACTACCAGCGTGCTAGGCGCGGCCTTCGATTGCATTCTTGCGGCCAAGTTTATGCATGCCCCGATGGCCTCGAACGGGGGCCTCCCGTCGAGCTGCTCCGAAATGAATAGAACGCCCCCTGTAGCAGCGCCGAATTTCATGCCGACCGGCTTGACAGCATAGTCGATCCTCTCCTGCCACTCCTTCGCGAGCGTCAATGCAAATCCGACCAGTTCCCGCACGCATGCGTCGAGGCGGGTAGCGACGGTTCCGTCCTTCGGTCCCTCTGTTAACCAAAACGCCAGAATTCCATCGCCCATCTGCTTTTCGACGGCCCCGCCCGACGACTCTATGATCCGTCGCGTCTCCCGATAAAAGCGACTCATGATTGAGACGATCAGCTTGTTGTCGGACGTGGCGTGCACAAATTTCGAAAAGCTGCAAAAATCGGCGCACAACACGATTACATCTTCACGCGGACCCTCACTAGAAACTGCGGTGCGTTGTGAGCTAGGCTGTTGATCCGGTGGACGGCGTTGCCTCGCTCGTACCTTTGTTCCCTTTAGGTTCGTGAGTATGGATTCCAGCGTCGCGACCTCGAAGTTAGCAGGCCGCACGTGGAAGTGGCGCATACAAAGTGTGGAGATGTGCTCGGCACCCCAGACTGTGAAGGTGATATTCCAGCCAGAGAAAAACTGCCTTGCGTCGGCGATCAAAGGCTCCCACTGTCCGGCACGGGTGCGGCGAGCGCAAGGATCAGCTCCTTTGTGTTGGGAGGGAAGCTCCTGGCGAGATCCTTGAGACGCCGGACCGTTCTTCGGATGCCATAGGCAGGATCCTCGGTGAAAGGCGATTTCGCTTCAACCAGAATCCATTCTCCCGAGTGCGTCATAATCCCAAAATCAATTGACGTTTCACGCAGCAGCCTGTCCTTCGATGATGTAACTCGGAGAGGCATCCAACGCTGCACAGCGTGAAAACGACCGCGAAATTCCCGTCTGAGCAGATGATCGAGCAGATCTTCGAACAGTTCGGCGCATTGCAGACCGCCGCGATGGTCAATCATTCAGTAGCAATCCTAGAATGTTCGATCGGGTTGGCTTCCGACCCGATTGTAACCGCAGTGATGGTGCCGTCCCTACGGGACTCGGACCTACTTGAACCAACCCTTTCCCGGCGTTAAAACGCCGGGCTTTTCTATACCGCGCCTACGGCGTGGTTTGTGTCGCCCGCTAAAGCGGGCTTGGGGTCTGGTTCCACGCGCACCCACGGCTTACGCCGTGGGCTACAGATATGCCGCGCGCGGCACGCGCTGGCTCCGGGAGCGTGCGCGCCGCGTCCCCAGAGGTAGAGCATCGCTGAAGCGCGGGCGAGTCGCCCGCGTCCACCCGACTCGGTAGCGGTTGGGAGCGACATGCCGTCCCTACGGGACTCGGGCCTATTTGAATCAACCGTTTCCCGGCGTTAAAACGCCGGGCTATTCTCGGCCGCGCCTGCGGCGCTGTGGTGTCGCCGGCCCGCCTCCCAGACGAGCAAGACCGGCTCGTCTGGGGCACCCCTTCCTGGGATCATTGCGGAAGTGCGGAATTGCCGAACTCCGGAAGTGAAGACCCGGCTGCCAGCGGCGGTGGCAATTTGGCAATCGCGCACGCTGAATCGCGGGCGGGTCGCTCCCGTCCACCCGAATCAGAAGTGAGGCCCTGACCTACCCAGCCGTGCCCTTCCCCCCCTGTTAGAATCAGTAGTTACCCGCCCCGATGGACATTCAGTACATCCGCAACTTCTGCATCATCGCCCATATCGACCACGGCAAGTCCACGCTGGCCGACCGGCTGCTCGAGCTGACCGGCGCGGTTAGCGAGCGCGACATGCAGCGACCAGTTCCTCGACGCCATGGACCTGGAGCGGGAGCGCGGCATCACCATCAAGGCGCACGCCGTGCGCCTGCACTACAACGCGCAGCGATGGCCAGAAGTACCTGCTCAACCTGATCGACACGCCCGGCCACGTCGACTTCAGCTACGAGGTGTCGCGCGCTCTGGCCGCCTGCGAGGGCGCCCTCCTGGTGGTGGACGCCGCGCAGGGCGTCGAGGCGCAGACCGTGGCCAACGCTCTACCTGGCCATCGACCACGACCTGGAGATCATCCCCGTCATCAACAAGATCGACCTGCCGACCGCCGACGTCGAGCGCGACAAGGAAGATCGAGAGACATCATCGGGCTCGACGCGCGAGCGCTGCTCGCGTCAGCGCCAAGACGGGGCAGGGCGTGGACGAGGTGCTGGAGGCGATCGTCGCAGCGCATCCCGCCGCCCCGGGCGATCCCGACGCGCCGCTGCGGGCGCTGATCTTCGACTCCGTTCGACGCCTACCGCGGCGTCGTCATCCTCTGCGCGTCATGGACGGCCCGATCCGCAAAAGGGCAGAAGATCCAGCTCATGGCGGGCGGAACCCTTCGAGGTGGAGGAGGTCGGCGCGCTCACGCCGAAGCCCTTCGCGCTACGAGGAGTTCGCGGCGGGCAACGTTGGCTTCGTCATCAGCCAACATCAAGGGGGTGGCCGACGCGAGTCGGCGACACCATACGTCGAAGCACGGCCCGCCCCCGCGGCGCCGCTGCCCGGCTTCGAAGAGC
>CAVUAF010000022.1:0-89407 GCA_963739375.1 Terriglobia bacterium | reverse complement strand
CCCGGGTCGGCGCCATGCGGTGGGACCTCGCGCAGCTGGAATTTGAACTCCGCGATATCACCATTCACGGCAACGAACCCGAGGGCGAGATACCCTTCGTTCACATCGACCGCCTGCTGCTGCGCGCCAAGCTCGTTGCCTTCCTGGGCGGCCCCCTCGGGCTGCGCTATCTCGAAGCCTACCGGCCCACCGTGCACCTCATCACCTATCGCGACGGCACTACCAACCTGCCGCACCCGAGGAAGAAAACCACCGACCCGGTGGCGGTTCTCTTCCGCCTCGCCATCGAGCGAGTGGTGATCAGGGAAGGCCTGGTTCGCTGGAACGGCCAGCCGCTGCCGCTGGATTTCACCAGCAACGACCTGACGGTGAGCCTGGCTTACGCCGCAGCCGAGCAGCGCTACGACGGCAGAATCCGGTGCGGCCAGCTGGAAGGGAAGTACGGGGACTTTCGCCCGCTGCCGGCAACGGCGGAGATTGACTTCAGCATGTTTCCGGCGCGGCTCGAGCTGAAGGCGTTCCGGGTGGCGAGCGGCCGCACCAACCTCGAGGCCAGCGGCGAACTCGCAGACTTCCGCGATCCCAAGGTGAAGCTCGCTTACAACGCCGCGCTCGACCTGGGACAGCTCGGCGTCGTGATGCGCCGCCCGGAACTCCAGGGCGGGATGGCGAGCCTGAAGGGCCAGGGCACCTGGACGCAGAAGGACTTTGCCTCCAGCGGCAAGCTCGTGCTCACCGAGGGTGCGGTGCTGCTGGGCGCCAGCCGGGTAAGCGGCATCGGCGCCGGCGCGGACTTCGCGCTTGACCAGGATCTCCTCAACGTGAAGAGCCTGTTTGCACACGTGCTGGGCGGCACGGTGGTCGGCGACGCCAGCGTGGTGAACTGGTCGAACAGCCTGACGGCCCGCAGCGCTCCGCCGCAGAAGGGCGTGGTCCGCCTGAACCTCAGCGGAATCCAGGTAGCAACGGTGGCCCGGCAGCTCTCCACCCGGACTTTGCCGCTGGACAAAGTGGGGGCAGTGGGGACGCTGCGCGGCAGCATCACCGCCGAGTGGACGGGAGCGCCGGCGAATGCGGTGGCCGGCCTCCACGCAGAGGTCGTGCCTCCATCTCATGTATCGCCTCAACAAGTTCCGTTAACCGCCAGTTTACAAGCTACTTATTATTCAGCGCGCAAGCTGCTTGACGTCGCGCAATTGCATGCGGCCACGCCCGGCACACGGCTGAACGCCGTCGGCGCTGCCGGGATGAGCAGCGCTAGTCTGCGCGTGGCGCTCACCACGACCAACCTGGGCGAATTCTGGCCGCTATTCGCGGCGTTGGGTGGGCCGGCGAAGACGCCGGTGGAAGTCGGCGGCATCGCCAACTTCAACGGCACGGTGGCGGGAGCGATGCGGGCGCCGACGATCGCCGGGCATCTGCAGGCGATGAACTTCACCACCGTCTTCGCGGCGCCGCCGGCGGCCGCGCACCGCGTCACGTGGGACCGCCTGACCGCCGACCTGCTCTATGCGCGCGACCACGCCAGCGTGAGCAATGCCGTGCTGCAACGCGGCCGGTCGCAAGCGGCGTTCAGCGCGAACGCGGTGCTGCGGCAGGGGAGGTTCACCGCAGCGACGCCCTTCACGGCGCGGGCCAGCATCCGCAATGCTGACGTTGCCGACCTGGCGACGATGGCCGGCTGGAACTATCCCGTGACCGGTACGCTGAACCTCGACCTCAACGCCAGCGGCACGCCCGCGGACCCTCGCGCCACCGGCCGCTTGGCCTTGACCAACGGCAGCATGCACCACGAGCCGGTGAGATCGCTGACCGCGAGCCTCAGGGTCGGCGGTCATGCCGCTGAACTCAGCAACCTCGTGTTGTCGGCCAACGCCGGCCGGGTCACGGGTACGGTCGGCTACAACCTGGACACGAAAGCGTTTCACTTCAATCTCGAAGGCAACGATCTGGAGCTGGCGCAAGTGCACGAGGCGCGCGCGCCGCATTTCGCGCTGACGGGTGCCGCCACCTTCGCGGCGCAGGGATCCGGCACCCTGGACGCGCCGGTGCTCAACGCCAACGTGCGGGTGCAGAACCTGACGGTGAATGGTGAGCAACTGGGATCGCTGACGGCCGAGGCGGTGACGCGGGACGAAGACCTGCGGCTCACTGCCAGCACGCGCTATCAGAATGCGCAACTGCTGCTGGCGGGCACGGTGCATCTGCGCGGCGATTTCCCCGCCTCGCTGCACCTGCACTTCGCGGAACTGGACTTCGATCCGCTGCTGCGCGCCTACCTGCAGGGGCGCGTGGCGGGCCATTCATCCATCGCCGGGGACATTCGCGCGGAGGGCCCGCTGCGCCGGCCGCGAGACATGGGCGTGGTGGGCGAGATCGGCCAGGTCTCGGCCGAGATCGAGGGCGTGCGCCTGGCCAACGAAGGTCCCGTCCGCTTCACGCTGCAGAACGAGATGCTGCGCCTGGAGCGCCTGCACATCGTGGGCACGGAGACGGACCTGACGGCCTCGGGAACGATGTCGCTGGCGGGTGCGCGGGCGCTGGAGTTTACCGCGGACGGGCGGGCGAACCTGCAAGTCCTGCAAAGCCTGAATCCCACGCTCACTGCCACCGGGCTCATGACGCTGGCGGTGCGCGCGAGCGGCACCCTGGCGCGCCCCAACCTGAACGGCCGCATCGGCATCACGCACGCCAGCCTGTCCTACATTGACCTGCCCAACGGCCTGGCGGACGTGAATGGCACCCTGGTGTTCAATCAGGACCGGCTGGAAGTCGAGCAGTTGACAGCGCACAGCGGCGGCGGGGAACTCAACCTGGGGGGGTACGTCGGGTTTAACCGCGGGGTGGATCTGAACCTGACCGCGCGGGCCCGCGACCTGCGGTTGCGCTATCCGCCGGGCGTGAGCGCCATGGCGAACGTAGACCTGAAGCTCACCGGCGGCCTGCAGAACTCGCTGCTGGCGGGCGACATCACGGTGACGCGCTTCGCGCTGAACCAGCAGTTCGATTTTTCGCAATATCTGGCGCGCGCCAAGCAGCCGCCGGCGATCCCCAACCCGAAATCGCCGCTGAACAGCCTGCACCTCGACGTGCACATCGTCTCCACCCCCGAACTGCAGTTCCGCAGCACCGTGGCCAAGCTCTCGGGCGACGTGGATCTGCGGGTGCGCGGCACGGGCACGCGGCCGGCGGTGCTCGGCAAGGTCAACATCCTGGAAGGCAGCCTGTACTTCAACGGCACGCGCTACCAGCTGGACCGCGGGGACGTCATCTTCACCAACCCGGTGCGCATCGAGGCGTTGCTGAACCTGACGGCCACGGCGCGGGTGCGCGAGTACGACATCAGCATCAGCCTGCGCGGCTCGCTCGACCAGCTGCGCACCAACTATCGCTCCGATCCGCCGCTGCCGGAGGGCGACATCATCGCGCTGCTGGCCTTTGGCCGCACCCGCGAAGAGGCGGCGCGGAATCCGCAGCCCACGCCGAACTTCACCGAGACGGCGTCGAACGCCATCCTCGGACAGGCGCTGAACTCGGTGGTAAGCAGCCGCGTGGAGCGGCTCTTCGGCATCAGCAAGCTCAAGATCGACCCCGCCGGCAGCGCGTTCTTGTCCAGCGCTCCCACCACCCGCGCCGGCCCGGCCGTCACCATCGAGCAGCAGGTCTCGGACAAGCTGACCCTGACCTACATCACCGACGTGACGCAGTCGCAGCAGCAGATCATTTCCATGGAGTACAGCGTGAACCGCAACGTCTCCATCGTGGCGGTGCGCGACCAGTTCGGCGTGCTGGGCATCGACATCAAGATCCGGCAGCGGAAGAAGTGAGCGCGCTTCGCGGGCGTGAGCGAAGCGGGAGCCCGCGGCGGTCATCCTGAGCGCAGCGGCGGCGCATGCGGCCGCGGAGTCGAAGGATCTCTATCCCGGGCCGGGATCCCTTTAAGGCCGGCCGTCCTCTGCGGTAATCTGCGAGCATGAGTTCGGTCATCCGCAATGTCGGCCTTACGCTGGAGATGATCAAGTGGGAGCACTCCGTGTTCGCGCTGCCGTTTGCGCTCTGCGGAGCAATGCTGGCGGCGGACGGCTGGCCCACGGTGCGGCAACTCATTTGGATCGTGGTGGCCATGGTGGCGGTGCGGTCGGCGGCGATGGCCTTCAACCGCCTGGCCGATGCTGCCCTCGACGCCGACAACCCGCGCACGCGCACCCGGGCCCTGCCCGCGGGGCTGCTCTCGCGGGCCTTCGTCTTGGGATTCGTGATCGTGGCCGCGGCGGTGTTCGTGCTGGCGGCGGCGCAACTCAACCGGATGGCGCTGGCGCTCTCCCCGGTGGCGCTGGCGATTGTGCTGGCGTATTCGTACAGCAAGCGTTTTACCCGCTGGTCGCACCTGCTGCTGGGGCTGGCGCTCGGGATTGCGCCCAGCGCGGCGTGGATCGCAGTGCGCGGCGCGCTCGACGTGCGCATCCTCATCTTGACCGCGGCCGTGGTGTTCTGGGTCGCGGGGTTCGACGTGCTCTACAGCTGCCAGGACTATGAGTTCGACCTCCGCTCGGAGCTGCACTCGATCCCCAAAGCGCTGGGCATTGGCAGCGCGCTGTGGGTGGCGCGCGTGTTTCACGCCACCATGGTGGCACTGCTGGCGCTGCTCCTCGCCGCCTTCCACCTCGGCGCTTGGGCGACGGCGGGGGTGGTAACGGTGGCGGCACTGCTGGGATGGGAGCACGCGCTGGTCACCAAGGACGACCTGAGCCGCCTGAACGCGGCCTTCTTCACCACCAACGGCTTCATCTCGGTGCTGTTCTTCTGCTTTGTCGCGGCCGACGTGCTGACGCGGCATCCCTAAGCCTGCCCCAAGCACTGGCCACTGCCCACCGCCCGCTTGTATCATCAAGGGGATGTCCTCGGTTCCTGCCGGCAAACCCAGACACGATTTCCAGACCGACGATGCGCGGCTGCGCCCGATTGCGGACAAGGTGATCGCCGGCGAGCGCCTCGACGCCGCCGACGCCCTGGCGCTCTACCGCTCGGGCGACATCCTGGCCCTCGGCTGGATGGCGAACCGGGTGCGCGAGCGCCGGCACGGCGACCTGACTTATTTCAACGTCAATCGCCACATCAACCCCACCAACGTGTGCGTGGCGGCGTGCCGGCTGTGTGCCTTCGGGCGCAAGAAGGATGCGCCCGGCGCCTACACCATGGCGCTGGAGCAGGCCTTCGAGACGGCGGCTTCGGGCTACACCGAGGCGGTGACCGAGTTCCACATCGTCGGCGGCTTGCACCCCGACCTGCCGTTCCAGTACTTCCTCGACCTGGTTGCCGGGCTGAAGGAACGTTTTCCGCGGGTGCACATCAAGGCCTTCACCATGGTGGAGATCGCCTTCTTCGCCAAGCTCTACAAGCTGACGACGCGGGAGGTGCTGGAGAAGTTGCGCGATGCCGGCGTGGATTCGCTGCCCGGCGGCGGCGCCGAAATCTTCGCCAACCGCGTGCGCCACATCATCTGCGACCACAAGATAGACGGCGGCCAGTGGCTGGAAACCGCGCGCCTGGCCCACCAACTGGGGCTGAAGTCGAATGCCACCATGCTCTACGGCCACATCGAGAACGACGACGACCGCGTCGACCACCTGCTCTGCCTGCGCGCCCTCCAGGACGAGACGCACGGCTTCCAGACGTTCATCCCGCTGGCGTTTCATCCCGACAACACGGCCCTGCGTCACCTGCCGAAAACCACCGGCATGCTCGACATCAAGCAGATCGCGGTGGGCCGCCTGGTGCTCGACAACTTTGCGCATATCAAGGCGTACTGGCAGATGCTGACCCCCAAGATCGCGCAGATCGCGCTGCGCTTCGGCGCCGACGACCTGGATGGCACCGTCATCGAAGAGAAGATCTACCACGATGCCGGCGCCACCACGCCGCAAGGCATGCGCCGCCAGGAGTTGGTGCGGCTCATCCGCGAGGCCGGGCGCGAACCCTGCGAGCGCGACACCCTCTACCGCCCGGTCACCCGCACCGAAACCACGGTCAGCGTCGGCGTCTAGCAGCAGGCGGGCTCGGTTGGCGTCCTGGTTCGAAGCCTCGAAACTTGAAACCCGAAACTCGAAAATTGCCTTTTGGCGCTTGACGCCGCGCCCTCCCCGTAGGTGTAGAATCGGGGCAGTGGATTGACCAGCCGCGTGGACCTGGCGGACTGACCGGTTCTTGAGGCACGCATGAACGTCCACATCAGCTACAAGGTTCCCAAGACCCCCGACCTCGAACGTGAAATCAACCACAACATTGAAAAGCTGAACCGCCGGCTGCAGGTCTTTCGCCCGGAACTGGTGCACCTGCACGGGATCATCGAAGAGAACTCCGCGCGCCAGGGCTTCGTGCTGTCGCTGAACCTGCGCCTGCCTTCAGGACAGATGGCGGCGCGCGAATCGGCGACCGACGCCATGGCCTGCATCAAGGCGGGCTTCGACGACCTGGTCGAGGAGGTCACCAAGCACAAGGACCGGTTGCGCAGCCAGCACAAGTGGGCGCGACGCCACGGGGCGGGGCGCACGCCTCCGCAGCCGCAGGTGCCGTTTGAGGAGACCTTCGCGGCGGTGAAGCCGGAAACCGTCTCCGACGGCGACGTTACCCGGTATGTGAATGCCAATCTGGCGCGCCTGCAGCGCTTCATCGAGCGCGAGCTGCGCTATCGCCAGAACAACGGCTCGCTCACCCCCGACGACGTGACCCGCGAGGAAGTGATCGACGAAGTGGTGGTCACGGCGCTCGGCGATGAAGAGGAAAAGCCCCAGCGTCTCGGGCTGGAGCCCTGGCTGTACCGGCTGGCGCTGCGTGCCATCGACGCCATCGCCGCCGGCAACGGTGAGGAGGTGGACATGGTATCGCTCGACCAGCCGGCGCGGGTGCAGAACGTCGTCGCCAGCGACGAGCCGCACCTCCAGTTCTACCAGCCGGACGAGGCGTTCACGCGGCGCGACGTCATCCCCGACCGCCACATGTCCACGCCCGAGGAAATCGCCGCGTCGGACGAAATGATCACCCAGGTGGAGACGGCGCTCGGGGGGGCGCGCCGCGAGGACCGCGATGCCTTCATCCTCTTTGCTGTCGAGGGCTTCACCGCGGAGGAGATTGCCGCCATCAGCGACCGGCAGCTCGCCGACGTTCACCGGTCGATTACCGCCGCGCGCGACCACCTCAAGCAAGCGGTCGCCTTTCCCAGCGCTTTCAAAGACAAATTGCTGCAGCATTTCCGAACTGCGTAGTCATCGCGATTAGGAGCGGGAGCTCATGATCAGTCGAGACGTGCTTCGTGAACTTGCCTCTTTCCAGACTGCCGATCAATCCGCGGTTACCTTCTATTTTCAGCCTTCGACACCGCGCGACCAGTCGCACCGCGACGAGGCGATCCTGGTCCGCGACCTGGTGCGCGAGGTGCAGCGCGAGCGGGAGCGCAACGGCCACCGCAAGGCGGCGCGCGGCGACCTGGAGCGCATCACCCACCTCGCTGAACACCTCAACGGCAACCACTCCCGCGCCAAGGCCATCTTCGCCTGCGAACAGCAGGGCATCTGGCGCGAGTTCGACGTACCGGCGCGGCTGGCGAAAACCGCCCTGCTCGTCAACCGCCGCTTCCACCTCAAGCCGCTTTCCACCGTGCTGGAGGAGACGCGGCGCAGCGTGGTGGCGCTGGTCGACCGCAAACGCGCCCGCCTCTTCGACGTCGTGCTCGACGAAGTCAAGCCGCTGGAGGACTTCACCGACGAAAGCCCGCGCCAGGGGAAGAGCGACGGCTTCGCCGGCTACGCGGCGGGCCACGTGGAGCGGCACGCCGGGACCTTCGCCGTCCGCCACTACCAGAACGTGAACGAGCGCCTGCTGCGCCACCACGCCACCGGCAACGGCTTTGAGAAGCTGCTGGTCGGGTGCCGCGACGAAATCTGGCCGGAGCTCCAGCCGCAGTTGCACACTTACCTGCAAGACGCCGTGCTGGGGCATTTCGTGCTGGACGTGGCCACCGCCACCCCGGAGGAAGTGAAGGAAAAGGCGTCGCACCTGCTCGCCGCCTACCGCGCCGGCCGCCGCGAGGCGCTGGTGCGCGAGGCGCTGGGGCAGGCGCAGCGCAACGGCCGCGGCTCGCTCGGGCTGCGGCGCGTGCTGCAGTCGCTGCAGCGCGGCGAGGCCCAGGTAGTGCTCGTCGGCGAGAACTTCAGCGCGCCGGCGGTGGAGTGCAGCCACTGCGGCCACGTGGACAGCCACAACGTCAAAACCTGCGCCGTCTGCGGCCAGCCGACGCTGGAACTCGAGGACGTCACCGACGCCCTCATTGCGCTGGCGCTGCGCAACCGCGCCGACGTGCTCTACGTCGGCGACCGTCCCGAGTTCGCGGGCGCCGGCAACGTGGCGGCGCTGCTCCGCTTCCGCGCCGACCAGAATACGGAAGGGAAGAAGATGGCGGGCTGAAAAAACCAGTTGCCAGTGGCCGGTTGCCAGTGGTCAGACATCAGCGGTGTTAGGCCGGCGAAGAGACATCTGGCATCTGGCAACTAGCAACCGCCCACTGCTCCTCAGATTTCCCGCCGCCCCTCGATGGATTTCTGCATGGTCACTTCGTCGGCGTACTCGATGTCGCTGCCGGCCGGCAGGCCGGTGGCGATGCGGGTCACCTTCACCCCCGGGCGGTGGATGAGCTGCGACAGATAGACGGCGGTGGCCTCGCCTTCGACGGTGGGGTTGGTGGCGACGATGACCTCGTCCACCTCGCCCGCCTCGATGCGGCGCATGAGGTTCGCCGTGCGCAGGTTTTCGGGGCCGACGCCGTGCAACGGCGAGAGCGCGCCATGCAGCACGTGGTAGACGCCGTTGTAGTGGCGCGTCTTTTCCACGGCGGCGATGTTGGTCGGCTCCTCCACCACGCACACCAGCCGCTGGTTGCGCGTCGCCCCCGCGCAGTACACGCAGGGATCGACGTCGGTGATGTTGTTGCAGACCGAGCAGAGGTGGAGCTTGGCCTTGACGTCGCGGATGGCCGCGGCGAGCGCCTCGGCATCGGCGGCGTCGGTGCGCAGCAGGTGGAAGGCGAGGCGCTGCGCGCTCTTGCTGCCCACCCCGGGCAGCTTCTTCAGTTCTTCAATGAGGCGAGCCATCGGCTCTGCAAATCTGGACATTTCGCGATTCTGTGATTTCGTGATTTCGTGACCGGGCGGTGGACATTCAAGCAATCGCCAGATCACCAAATCGCCAAGTCACCGCTGGCGGGGTCTCCCACGAGTCATTTCCGTTCCCGGTGATCAATGATGGTGCGAATCTCGGCGCCGAACTTTTCCTGCATGCGGCGCACCACGGGATCCTCGCGCGCGCGGTCGCGGGCGCCGGCGACGGGAGCCGCGGCCCGGGGCGCGCCGCTGCCGCCATTCCCCGGCGTGCCGCTGACCAGTTGCACCTTGGCGCTGCGGCCGGCCGCTGCGGAAGCCGCTGCGGTGGCCACGCGCCGCGCCTCGGGCCCGAACGACATGTCGAGCAGGCTCTGCGGCTTTGCCACCTTGATCTGCACTTCGGCGCCGGCGACGCTCCATTCGCCCTCCGCCAGGATGAGGGCCAGCATGTGCTGGCCGCTGCCTTCGAGTTCACCGAGCACGCGCTCGCGGATGCCGTCGACGCCGGCGGCCGGTGGCTCGGCAACCGCGGTCGCCGCCGCGGGCGCCGGCGCAGTCGTAATCATGGAAGCCGCACTGCCCCCCGCCATATCCCGGCGAAACGGATTCGGCGACGGCGGTTCGGTAGTCGGCTCCGGCGTCGCGCTCGAGCCGCTCTTGCGGCTGCGGTCGGCTTCAAACGGCGAGGGCCCTCGCGGCGTCTGCGGCCGCGCCGCAGGAAGGGGAGCAGCCGCCCTGGCGCCTGCACTGCCGGTCACCGCAGCGGTGCCGCGCGGCGCCTCGGCCGCGCTGCTCAGGAGCTGTTCCAGCGGCAGCAGACGCTGCGCGTGGACCATCTTGAGCAGCCCCAGTTCCAGGTGGAAGCGCTGCTCCTGGCGGTAGCCGAGTTCCGCGTGGGTGCGCAACATGATCTGCAGCAGGCGCGTGAGGTCCTCCTCGCTGAACGCCGCCGCCACGCGCTCGACGCGCGCCCGCTCGTCCGCCGAAATCTGCAGCAACGGCGAGGCGGCGCCGGCTATCTTGGCCACGGTGGCATTGCGCAGGAAGCGGACCAGCTGCCGCGCGAAGTACACCGGGCTCTGGCCCTCGGTGACCAGGCGATCGAGGAGGCGCAGCACGTCGTCGCTGGAGTTGCGCGCCACCCCGGCCATGATCTCTTCCAGCGTTTCCGCCGGCACGGCGCCGACCAGCTGGCGCACCGTCTCGCCGGTCAGCGTGGTGCCGCAGCAGGCGATGGCCTGGTCCAGAATGCTGAGCGCGTCGCGCATCGAGCCGTCGCCGGCCTCGGCCAGCAGGGCCAGGGCGGCGTCATCCGCCGCGATGCCTTCCTGCCGCGCGATGTCACGCAACTGGCCGACAATCTCGTCGAAGCGCACGGCGTGGAAGCTGAAGTGCTGGCAGCGCGAGCGGATGGTCTGCGGAATGTCCTCCGGCTGGGTGGTCGCCAGCATGAAGATGACGTGCGGCGGCGGCTCTTCCAGCGTCTTGAGCAGCGCATTGAAGGCGGCGTCGGTGATCTGGTGCGCTTCGTCGAGGATGTAGATTTTGTAGCGATCGCGCGCGGGACGATAGCGCGCCGCCTCGCGCAGCTCGCGGATTTCGTCGATGCCGCGGTTGGTGGCGGCGTCGATCTCGATCACGTCCACCGCCGAGCTGGCGCGAATTTCCACGCAGGAGTCGCAGGTGCCGCAGGGTTCCGGGACGGGGCGCTCGACGGAACGGCAGTTCAGGGCCATGGCCAGGATCCGCGCCACGGTCGTCTTGCCGATGCCGCGGTGGCCGCTGAAGATGTAGCCGTGAGCGATGCGCGCCTGTTCGATGGCGTGGGTCAGGGTGCGCGTCACGTGCGGCTGGCCGATGACGTCGGCAAAACGCTGCGGCCGGTACTTGCGCGCCAGGACCTGATAAGCCATGGGAAGCTCGATTATACGACCCCGCATTGCGCCCACGCCCCCGGCTCCGCCGGGGCCGCCGGTCCGCGGAAGGCCGCGGGACCAGCCTTGCCCTCAAAGTAGTGCACTTCTACTTGCCAACGCCTGCAAACCGCAGTATCTTGGTGCGCTTTTCGGAGGGCGGATGTCCGAAGCGGAGGTGTCTATGCCACTCAAAGTTGGCACCCGCGAACAGAATGGGGTCACGATTGTTGACTGCAGCGGGCGCATCGTCTTCGGCGATGAGGCCATCCATCTGCGCGAAACGGTAAAGGCGCTGCTCGATCGCCCCGGCCCATCGTCATCAACCTGAGGGAAGTCAGCTATCTCGATAGCGGCGGTTTAGGCACGCTGGTCGGCCTGTACACTTCGGCGCAGAAGGCAGGCACTACCCTCAAGCTGGCCGCCCTGAACCACCGCGTCATTGACCTGCTGCAGATCACCAAGCTGGTGACCGTCTTTGAGACCTTTGACGACGTCAACCAGGCGGTGAAATCGTTTGCGGCGGGCACGGCTGCGCCCAAGACGGCGGCGCGCGGCGTCGCCTAGCGGCGCGGTTGTGGCAAGACCAGCAAGGCGGCTCCGGCCGCCTTTTTCATTGGTGGGGAAGAACTAGAAACTGATAACCGGCAACTGGTTTTTATGGTGGAGGCGCTGGGAGTTGCAGGGCTTTAGCCTTGCCCTGAGCGAAGCCGAAGGGAACCTGCGATCAGTGCCGCCTTCTTCTTGCGACTCCAACCTTTCAGTTGGTTCTCCCGCATGCGCGCAGAGCCGAGCGACGGATGTTCCTCCGTCCAAGCCAACTCAGCGGGTACGCGGGCGGCGGTCCAATTCGCGCCCTTGCCGGCATTGTGCTCCGCCAGCCGCCGTTGCGGATCTTCGGCGACTCCGACGTAATAGGACCCGTCGGCGCAGGACAGAATGTAGCAGTAGTGCACTGCTAGTTCCTTGGTGCCCCTCGACCAGCTCGGGACACCAAATGCTACGCATTTGGTGGAGGCGCTGGGAGTTGCAGGGCTTTAGCCTTGCCCTGAGCGAAGCCGAAGGGAACCTGCGATCAGTGCCGCCTTCTTCTTGCGACTCCAACCTTTCAGTTGGTTCTCCCGCATGCGCGCAGAGCCGAGCGACGGATGTTCCTCCGTCCAAGCCAACTCAGCGGGTACGCGGGCGGCGGTCCAATTCGCGCCCTTGCCGGCATTGTGCTCCGCCAGCCGCCGTTGCGGATCTTCGGCGACTCCGACGTAATAGGACCCGTCGGCGCAGGACAGAATGTAGCAGTAGTGCACTGCTAGTTCCTTGGTGCCCCTCGACAAGCTCGGGACACCAAATGCTACGCATTTGGTGGAGGCGGGGAGTTGCAGGGCTTTAGCCTTGCCCTGAGCGAAGCCGAAGGGAACTCGCGATTCATTCCTTGGTGCCCCTCGACAAGCTCGGGACACCAAATGCTACGCATTTGGTGGAGGCGGGGAGTTGCAGGGCTTTAGCCTTGCCCTGAGCGAAGCCGAAGGGAACTCGCGATTCATTCCTTGGTGCCCCTCGACAAGCTCGGGACACCAAATGCTACGCATTTGGTGGAGGCGCTGGGAGTTGAACCCAGGTCCGAAAATGTTGTCAGCCAAGAGCCTACATACTTAGTCACGTTCCCGCGTCCGCCGAAGCGGACACTTTCGGCGCGCGCGCTCAGAACGGACAAGAAACGCACTCGCCTAGTCCGATGATCTCGCCAGCGGCCCTCGGACCGGGGGCCACAAGCCAGCCTGCTGTGCGACGCCCTTCCACAGCCCACAGGCGAAGCTGCGGAGGACGGCTACTTAACTAATTAAGCAGCGTATGCCAGTTCAGTATTGGCAATTGTTGTTGTTGCAACGATTACGGGTGTTGCTCCCCGGTATGCCTCTTGACCGCAAGCACTTCCGTCGAAGCCGTGACGCCCCCACAAGGACGCTGACCGCGCGAGCGGCCATGTGCAGCGGATGCAAAGAACTGCTTCCAATCTAGGGCGTAAGTGATTGGAAGTCAATTGATTAGATGAGCGGGAGGCACGGCGGACGCAGGCAGTTTACGTCAGGATTTCCCGCTGGCCGCAGCCTCCGCCGCCGCAGCCTGCTGGTAAAGCTTTTCGCGCCGAAGATCCAGGATGATCCATAGCGCCACCGCCCAAACCAGTGGCACCAGGATCAAAGCCCCGGCCCAGGTCTTCTCCATTCCCGGGTTGTAGCTCTGGATCACGAAGAACAGGATCAGCGGTCCCCACATCGCCACCACGGCCGCGACGACGCCGAGATACATGGCGCCTACGCGAGCCAGCGACGTCTTGCGCCGCTCGACAAACTCGACATCAAACGTGGTGGAAACGTGGCCGGCAGCGCTCTGCGTCTGCACCCCCCTCGGCCGCACCAGCCAGGTGGACCGAGGAAAGATGGGTATAAAGAACGCCATGAACCAAACAGTAGCTTCGAACAGGCCCTCGCCGGCGGGCCGATGGAACAGCAACTTCGTGCCGAAGCCATTGCGTGATGAAGTCTGCATGGTCGTGCCCTCGCTGGGAAACTTGGTGATTTACTGATTTAGTGATTTGCGATTCGCAGTGCGTGATGCCAGACCGCCAAATCACCAAATCACAAATCGCAAATCACCAACCACCAATTCCTCACTCCACCTTCACCGGGGCCAGCAGGCTGCCGACGCGGCCGCTCAGGTTGTCGCGCACCACCACGCGCACGTTGTACTCGCCCGGCGGCAGCAGCAGCTGGCTGTGGTAGCTCATGCCTTCGGCCATGATCTTGCGCACGTTCTCCGGCTTGAGGTGCGCTTCCAGGTGCTCGCTGATGCTGTCGGCCACGTTCAGGCTGGCATCGCGCGCCAGGGCCACAAACTCCAGGCTGACGAAGTTGTCGTTCCCACTCTCGATGGTGAACGTCCCGCCGTTGAGAGCGACCTCGAAGGCGAGCCGCTTTTTCCCGTTGGGCGCCGGGGTGGCGGGGCTGTGCAGGCGGAAGTAGAGGGGCAGGGCGGTGAAGTCGAAGGGCGATTCCGCGGCATGGTGGAGATCGGTGCGGCGCAATTCGGCTTCATCCGCGGTCCGCGGGCTGACGAAGAAGCCGCTGCGGGCCCGCACCTGGACGTGCTCGCGCGCGGTCTTGACGTGCAGCTTGCGCCAGCCGGGCTTCTCGCCGGGCTGCGGCCGGCGGTAGTAGCCGAGCACGTAGTAGTGCGCCCCGTCCTGGGCGGCGCGGGCGGCGGCGCCGGCAATGTCGTTGGTGTTGTAGAAGGCACGGCCGCCGGTCATTTCGGCGAAGTTGTTCAAGGTGTCGATGGTGGCGCGCTGCATCGCGAACTGCGCCAGCAGCGACCCCGCCGCCGTGCGCGCGTTCGCGGGGCCGCGGCTCGCCGCCCCGAAGCCCACCACCACCAGGCCGCGCGCGTCCACCGGGTACACCGCGATGCTGGCGTTGTTAAGCTGGTCCACGATGCCCGACCAGCGCGCGGCAAAATTCATGGCCCGGGGATTGCTCATGTCGTCCAGCTGAAACGGAAAGCTCCCCGTCACCCAGATGAGCGCCTTGCGTCCGGGAATGCCGGCATACGCGGCGGCAATGTTGCGAAAGGCGTCGAGCGTCCACTGCATGGCGAACTGGCGCATCAGCTGCGCCGTCTGCGCTTCCATGGAGCGCATCATGTCGTCAATCGACGCCGCCTCGCTGGCCACGGCGGTGGTGTCGATGACCCCGGCGTACGCGTCGGCTTCGGCCTCCTCGTTTTCGCCGGCCATGGCATGGATCTCGCCGCGCACCTTCTGCAGCGCCGCGGCGAGGATCTGCGGGTCGGTGGTGAAGTCGTGGATCACCTTGACGCCGCTGCGGTTGAACGAGAGCAGCGTGGTCAGCTCGTGGTTCTGGATCGATTTGCCCAGGAACTTGATGATCTCGCGCCGCGCGTACGCCTGGTCGAGGAACCCCGTGTTCACCATGTCGAAGACGATGATGTTGACGCGCCGCGCCTCCGTGCTCCCGGTCATTACGTTGGTGTAGACGCCGTCCTTGCCGGCGGTGCGGTGCACCACGGTGTCGGAGGCCTGGATTTCTTCGAAGGTGGCGATTTTCTGCTCGCTGCCATTTTCCTGGACGGTAAAATCATCCTTGGTCAGGCCCGTCACGGGTTTGCCGTTGCGGTCGGTGACAATGGCAGGGATCAGGACGAGCTCGGCACGCGCCGTGAAGCGCGGCGGCATCGCCGGCTTCTGGTCCTGGCCGGCGCCGGTGGGCGCCGTGGCCAGCGCGAGCAAGACGGGGAGCAGGGCAGCGCCACGTGATTTCATGAATCCAACCTCCGGCTTCCGAATCCAACCGCGTTGCCATCCCCCACGGATGGCCGGCGACTGCCACGCGCCACGGCAGCGGGGGGACGCTTAGTGTACGCGGAGTGTTTGCCGTTCGCCCAAATCCCCCACACGGCGCGCCTCTTCGCCGACTTCCTCTACGACTTCCCGCGTGTCAGCCCGTTCTTCGCCGCTCCTCCCGACCTCCGCAGCTGGACCGAAGCGCAGCTGCGGCGTCCCGACTACGATGCCGGACGGCGGGAGCGCGTTGCCGCCGTGCTCGCGCGCCAGAACCGCGCCTGGAACGCCGGCCCGGCCGCCCTGAGCGCCATCGAACGCCTGCGCCAGGGCGCGGTCGCGGTTGTCACCGGGCAGCAAATTGGGCTCTTCGGTGGCCCCACCTATACCCTCTATAAAGCTCTGACGGCGGCGAAAGTTGCTGTCGAGTTGACGAACCGCGGCATTTCCGCGGTGCCCATCTTCTGGCTGGCCACCGAGGATCATGACTTCCAGGAGATTCGCTCCGTCACCATTCCCTCCGCTCCCGGCGAATTGGTTTCCCTCGCCGCCACCTCCTCCGCGCCCCCGGACGCGCCGGTGGGCGCGCGGCCCTTGGAGTCGGACATCACCTCGGCTATCCAGGCGCTGCGCGCGACGCTGGGCGACGCCGAGGCGGTCGAGTGGGTGGCTGAGTGCTATCGCCCCGGAGCTACCTGGGGCGATGCCTTCGCGCGGCTGCTGGCGCGCGCCTTCTCCCGCTTTGGGCTGATCGTCGTCGATCCCGCCGACGCCGAGTTGCACCAGCTGGCCGTGCCGGTATTCGAACGTGTCGTGGCCGAGTCGGACGTGCTCAACGCGGCGCTGCTCGCGCGGGGCAAGGAACTCGACCGCGCCGGCTACCACGAGCAGGTGAAGGTCACGGCGGCCACCTCGCTGCTGTTCATGCTGCGCGGCGGCGCCCGCCTCCCGGTCCGCCGCAACGGCAGCGGCTTCGTCGCCGGGGACGAGAAACTGCCAGCGGACGAACTGCGCCGGCGCGTCGTGGCCGAGCCGCAGGCGTTTAGCGCCAACGCGCTGCTGCGGCCGGCGCTCCAGGACTACCTACTGCCCACCGCCGCGTACGTGGGCGGACCCGCCGAGGTCGCGTACTTCGCGCAGGCGGGAGTCATATACGAGCGGTTGCTTGGCCGCATCACGCCCGTGCTGCCGCGCCTCAGCGTCACCCTGGTGGAGCCGCGCGCCGCCCGCCTGCTCGACCGCTACCGGCTGGCCCTGCCCGATTTGTTCCACGGCGCGGAGGCGGCGCGGGTCACGCTGTCGTCGCGGAATCTGCCGGCGGAACTGGAAACCAGCTTCGGCGGCGCCGCCGCCGCCATCGGGGAGCACTTCCGCGCCCTGCAGCAGCAGTTGCAGCAGCTCGATCCGACGCTGGTGCGGGCGGCCGAGCGCGCGGGCGGCAAAATGAACCACCAGTTGGAGCGGCTACGCGCCCGGGCGGCGCGGGCACAATTGCGCCGCGAAGCAGAGCTGGCCCGCCACGCCGACCGCCTCAGTACCGCGCTCTACCCACACAAGGGGCTGCAGGAACGCACCGTGGGCAGCATCTACTGGCTGGCGCGCTATGGCAGCGATCTGCTGGCGTCGCTGGCGGAGCAACTGCCCCTCACCTGTCCCGACCACCAGATCGTGCGCCTCTGAGCCTTTGTCACGCCCGGCCAGGTTCTCCCCAGATCTCCGCCCGCTAAGTCCTTTAGATGGTCAGATCTCCCAGATCATTCAGATGGGGGGAAAGGCCCACGGAATATCCGGTTCGTAGCCAAGCTCGCCGTCCCCGCGTATCATCGCGCTATGTCGAAGAAGGCCGAGCAATTCGAGGTCACTTGTCCGGACTGCCACGCCATCCTGAAAATTGACGTGGAGACCCGCGCCGTCATCGGCCACACCTCCGCGCCGCGGCCCAAGATGTTCAACGACCTGGAAGATGCGGCGCGCGCGATGAAGGAACAGGACAGCCGCCGCGATTCCATCTTCCGGCAGTCGGTCGAAGCGGAGAAGCAGAAGGGTGACCTGCTGGACAAGAAGTTTCGGGAAGCGGTGAAGAAGGCCAAGGAATCGCCCGACACCGGCCGCCCCATCCGCGACTTCGATCTCGACTAGCGTGCCCGCCGACGCGACTTCGCCGCGCCCTCTGCGGCTGGGGCACCGCGGCGCCCGCCGCTCCGCCCCGGAAAACTCCCTGCGCGCCTTCGACCTCGCCCTCACGCACGGCTGCGACGGTTTCGAATTCGATGTGCGTCTCACTGCCGACCAGAGGGCCGTCATCTGCCACGATCCGGAGTGCGGCGGCCTCGCGGTCGCCGCCTGCCGCTACAACGAACTGGCGACGCAAAATCCCGAGCTGGCGCTGCTGAACGACGTGCTCTTTCGCTACGCCACGCGCGCCTATCTCGATATCGAGCTGAAGGTCGCGGGGCTGGAAGCGCAGGTGCTCGGGCTGTTGCGTCGCCATCCGCCGCAGCGCGGCTTTATCGTTTCCTCGTTTTTGCCGGAAGTTGTGCGCGGATTGCGTGCGCGCGCGCGTGACGCCGCCGTACCGCTCGGCTTCATCACCGATCGCGCCGAGCACCTCGACGCATGGCGCGAGTTGGGCGCGCAGGTGCTCGTGGCGCAGTACCAGCTGGTCACTTCGGAACTGGTGGAAACGCTGCACCGCGCGGGCCGGCAGGTGTTCGCGTGGACGGTGAACGATGCCGTCGCCATGCGGCGGCTGGCCGAGCTAGGCGTGGATGCGGTGGTGTCGGACGACACCGAGCTGCTGGGCCGCACGCTCGGCCCGCGCCGCTAGGGCGCCGCCGCTCAGACCGTCACTGCGGTGCTGACGGGGCTGTCCGCCGGCTGCGACAGGTAGTCAGCGGGCGAAACGTCGGGGAAGATGGAGTTCATCCGCTCCTGCGCCACCAGCTTGTCCATGGTTCGCTCGGATATGCTGCCCGTCGCCTCAAACTGCCGCCAGCCTTCGAGCAGGGAGCGGAAATCTTCCAGATGTTCGTGGAAACGCTTGTCCGCGTAGTCGCGCGCATGCTTGGTGGTGATGAGGAACTGCCAGTCGGAGGATTCCAGCAGCAGCAGTTCGCGGCAGAGCTGCGTCGCCAGGCGGCGTCCCTGCGGATGGCCCTCCCAGCGCCGGCTTTCCGCCATCTGCTGCACCGCCAACTCGGCCGGGTAGATATGCTGCCAGGTCCACTCGGTGTCGTGATTGAGCCAGACTTCGTGGGTGCCGTTGCGGCCCCACGAACCCTCGGGAAGCGGCACGAAGCCCGTCACCGGCTCGCGGTCTAGGTACTCGGCGCAGGTGACCAGTTCCAGGCGTGAGTCGGGCGCATGCATGGCCAGCGCCACCTGCTTCAGCCACTCCGGACCCTCGAACCACCAGTGCCCGAAAAGCTCCGCGTCAAACGGTGCGCATAGCACGGGTGCGGCGGCGCCCGGCGGCGCGTCGTGCACCAGCACCTTGCGCACGATCTCGGCAAAGTGCTGCCCGTGGACCTCGGTCTGGTGGCGCGCCCGGTCGGGGAAATAAGCGGTCTTGGCGCCGAGGTCGCCCTGCGACTGCGTCACCTGCCAGTAGCGGTGCCCGCCGGGCCAGTGCTTCTTGTGGAATTCGAGGTAAACGGGATCGCCGGGATAACCGTGCAGGCCGCTCCATACCTGGATGCCGGTGCGCGCATCCCGGGTGAAGAAGGCCACCGGCGCGTGGTTGCGGTGCGGCGTGCCGGCGTAGTACGCCAGGTACGGAGAAGCGCCGCCGTTGCGGGCGTTGTGTTCCAGGGCGATGGGAACGTCGCCGGCAAGCAATTCGTAGGGCGTGAACTGCACGTTGGCTTCGACCAGGTGGGTGTCGACGAAGAAGAACTCGAGGCCACTGTCGGCCAGCAGCTCTTCCACGCCCGCGCGCTGGAAGCCGCGGGGATGTCCCTCGACTGGCACCGGGTACTGCCACCAGCCGGCGGGACGGTAGGCGCACTCCGGCAGCCAGATGCCGCGGGGCCGGCGGCCGAAGTGGCGCTCGTGCGTCCGCACCCCCGTACGCACCTGGGCGCGAATCGAGGCATCGGTGCCCAGCAGCGCGAGGTAGCCGTGGGTGGCGCCGCAAGTGATGATCTCGATGGCCCCGGCATCGTAGAAGCGCTTGAAGGCGGCGATCAGGTCGCCATTGAGCGCCTCGAAATCGCGCAGGCAAGCGTGGTAGAAGTCGCGCCAGAACACGGCCAACCCGGCAAGGTGCGCCTCCCCCCGGCGCGAAAACTCGTCCTGGTCCTTCTCCGCGGCGGCAATTTTTTCCGCCAGGTAGGCGCGGAAGCCGCTCTTGAAACCGGGATGCGCCAGTTGTTCGAGCAGGATAGGCGAAAGGCTGAGGTTGCACTTCAGGGGCGCGCCGTGGGGCTCGAGCTCGCGCAGGATGCGCAACAGCGGCAGATACGTCTCCGCCGCCGCCTCGTGCAGCCAGTCCTGACCGTGGGGCCAGACGCCGTGGTTCACGACGTAGG
Source organism: Terriglobia bacterium (assembly GCA_963739375.1). Lineage (GTDB taxonomy): Bacteria > Acidobacteriota > Terriglobia > Terriglobales > Acidobacteriaceae > CAVUAF01. The sequence goes on along the minus strand of CAVUAF010000022.1, from coordinate 69,459 downwards.
GCAGGTGAGCGTGCAGAACGAAGGTGACGCAGCCGGAGGTGCTCTTCTTGCCAGGCATGATTTTTCGCGCCCGCCGAGCGGCTCCCCACCGGATCCGTGGCGCGCGGTCAAACTCCAGAGTTTACACCACGGGGCGCGGCCGGGTTTTCCCGGCGCCGTCAGGCTAAACTGGAGTCATGTCCCGCGGCCGGCCCTCACGCCCGTTCCTCCTGCTGCTCGCCACGCTGCTGCTCGCGCTTGCCTGCGCGGCGCAGGTGGTGGCGCCGCCGAAGCCGCAGGAACCGCCAGCGCCGCCCCAGGCGGCCAAGGCCGAGAAGCCGCGCATCTCCGAGCGGGACGCGCAGGAGCTGTTCCGTTCCCTCGATGCCATGCTGCAGTGGGTCAGCAACGAAACGCGGCTGCCCATCAAGCACCCGGTCAAGCGCGAGCTTTACAACCGCGCCCAGGTGGAGGCCCTGCTCACCGAGCGCATGCGGACCGACGAAGACGCGCAGCGCCTGAAGCGTTCGGAGCTGGTGCTGAAGAAGTTCGGCCTGCTGCCGCGCGACTTCGATCTCAGCACCTTCATGGTGCGTTTGCTGAAAGAGCAGATTGCCGGCTTCTACGATCCGAAACAGCAGACCGTGTTTCTCCTCAACTGGGTGGAGCCCGAGCAGCAGAAGCCGGTGCTGGCCCATGAGCTGACCCACGCCTTGCAGGACCAGAGCGTCCACCTGGAAAAATGGATGAAGGCGAACGAGTCCAGGGACGACAAGCGCAGCGAAAAAGAGACCGAGCGCGCCGGCCCCGCCAACTCCTTCGGCGGCGGCAAAGACGAGCGAAAGAGTGAGGAGAAGGAGCAGCGCGAGATCGAACGCGCCATCGTGACCGACGAACTGCAGACCGCGCGCCAGTCGGTGACCGAAGGGCAGGGCATGGCGGTGCTGGTGGATTACATGCTCGAGCCCATGGGGCGCTCCGTCACCAATGCGCCGGAGATGGTGCAGGCGATGCGCGACACCATGGGAACGGATTCCGATTCCCCGGTGTTTGAGCACGCGCCCCGCTTCATCAAGGAGGCCCTGACCTTCCCCTACCGCTACGGCCTGAGTTTCGTGCAGACCGTCTGGGTCCGCCAGGGGCGGGAGGCGGCGTTCAAGGGGACACTGGAGAATCCGCCGGCGACCAGCCGCGAGATCATGGAGCCGGAAACCTACCTGCGGCATGAGCGGGTATTCCCGCTGCGGGTGCCGCACATCGCGGCGCTGCTCGGCGAAGGCTGGGAGCGCTACGACGTCGGCGCGATGGGCGAATTCGACGCCTTCCTGCTGCTGGAGCAGTATGCGGGCGAGCGCACCGCCAGCCGGCTGGCGGGCAAGTGGCGCGGCGGCTACTACTACGCGGCCCACAAGCAGGGAACGACGGCGCCGCCGGGCGTGGCGGATACGGCCACCGTGGACGTGCTCTACGTGTCGCGCTGGGCCACGCCGCAGGACGCGCTCGACTTTGCCGCCGAATACTTCAAGGGACTGGAGAAGCGCTATCAGTCGGTGACCGCGGTCGCCGGTGCCACCGCCGCCCGCACCATCCAATGGCACACCGAGGAAGGCGAAGTATTCATCGAGCCCGTCGGCAGCCTGGTGCTGGTGACCGAAAGCTTCGATCCGGTCCTGGGGGCCAAGCTGCGCGCGGCGGCCGCCGAGGCCGAGCGGACGAGCGCCTCAGCGCCGGCGGCGACCACGCCGAATTAGCGGCGCAATTCGAGGTTGCGGCCGGTTGGGTATAATCGGCGTTTATTTCGACCGTGGAGAGAACGCTTGCAGCAGGCCGAGATCGGCATCCTGGGGGGCAGCGGGCTGTACGCGATGCCCGGCTTCACCGACACCCGCGAAGTCCGCCTGGAAACGCCCTTCGGCGATCCTTCCGATGCCTATGTGCTGGGGAGCCTGGCGGGGCGCAAGGTGGCGTTTCTGGCGCGGCACGGGCGCGGCCATCGCCTCCTCCCGGGCGAGCTGAACTTCCGCGCCAACATTTACGGCTTCAAGCTGCTGGGCGTGGAGCGCATCCTCTCGCTTTCGGCGGTGGGCTCGCTGAAGCAGGAGCACCAGCCCACCGACTTCATCATTCCCGACCAGTTCGTGGACCGCACCCGGCAGCGGGTTTCGACCTTCTTCGGCGACGGCGTGGTGGCGCACGTCGCCTTCGCCGACCCCATCTGCGGGGAGGTGGCGGGCGTGGCGCACCAGGCGTGCCTGCGCGCCGGCGTGGTGGGGAAGCTGGGCGGGACCTACCTCTGCATCGAGGGTCCGCAGTTTTCCACCCGCGCGGAATCGAATCTTTTTCGGTCCTGGGGCATGGACGTGATCGGCATGACCAACCTGCAGGAGGCGAAGCTGGCGCGGGAGGCCGAGATTTGTTACGCCACCATCGCCATGGTCACCGACTACGACTGCTGGCATCCCGAACACGATTCGGTGACGGTGGAACAGATCGTGGCGGTGCTCACGCATAATGCCGAGAACGCATGCCGCGTGGTGCACGAGGCCGTCGCCGCCATGCCGCAGCCGCGCGGCTGCAAGTGCGGCGCGGCGCTACAGTTCGCCATCATGACGCAACGCGACCTCATCCCCGCGGCCACGCGCCGGCGCCTGGCGGCGATCCTCGACAAATATCTCGGCCCGGCGCCGAAGGTGGGCACATAGGCATGGCGATTCTTGCGGTCGGTTCGGTGGCGTTCGATTCCATCAAGAGTCCCTTCGGCGAGGTCAAGCGCGAGCTGGGCGGCTCGGCCACCTACTTCGCGCTGGCCGCCAGCTACTTCACCGAGGTGGGGCTGGTGGCGGTGGTCGGGGAAGACTTCGAGCCGCAGCACGAAGCGGTGCTGCGCCGCCGCGGCGTGCGGCTGGAAGGACTGGAACGGCGTCCCGGCAAGACCTTCCATTGGGCGGGCGAGTACCGCGGCGAGGACCTCAACCAGGCAATCACGAACTGCACCGAGCTGAATGTGTTCGAGACCTTCAGCCCGCGCATTCCGGCGGAATTCGCGTCCGCCAGATTCCTGTTTCTCGGCAACATCCATCCCACGCTGCAGGCCGACGTCCGCCGCCAGATGAAAGGCGCGCGGCTGGTGGCCGGCGACACCATGAACTTCTGGATCCACCACACGCCCGACGAACTGCGCGAGACCCTGAAGCTGATCGACATCCTGCTGATCAACGACACCGAAGCCCGGTCGCTGTCCGGCGAACACAGCCTGCCGCGGGCGGCGCTCAAGGTGCTGGCCCAGGGTCCGCAGGCGCTGGTGATCAAGCACGGCGAATACGGCGCGACCATCTTCTTCCGCGAAGGCGCGTTCGGCATCGGGCGCCATCCTTTCCGTGCCCCCACGCTGCCCATCGAGGAGGTCAAGGACCCGACCGGCGCGGGCGATTCTTTTGCCGGCGGCTTCTTCGGCTACCTGGCGTCGCAGGGCGCGCTCACGCGCGAGGTCCTCAAGCGCGCCATGTTCTACGGCGGCGTCATGGGCTCGTTCGCGGTGGAGGACTTCGGCACCCGGCGGCTGCAAGCGCTGACGCGCGACGAAATTGACGCGCGCTTCCAGGTCTTCCGCGAATTAACGCACCTGGATTAACCAGCCGCGGAATCCGTTAGACTCGCTTCTGTGCCGCAACTCCGCGATCGCGAGCGCGAAACCATTCCCGTGCCCGACCCGGTCCGTGAAACCTGGGCGCCGCCGGACGAGTGGTTCATCGCCGTCATCGCCACCGCCATCTCGCTGGCGGCGTGGCTGATTTACTGGCGGCGCGGCGAGGTATTGCTCTACGGCGACGCGGTGGCGCACATCGGCATCGCGCGCCGCGTGCTCGATTCGCTGACCCCCGGCCTGGGGCAACTGGGCACCGTCTGGCTGCCGCTGCCGCACCTCCTGATGCTGCCGTTCGTGGCCTCGCTGGACTGGTGGCGGCACGGCGGGGGCGCCTCGCTGCCTTCCATGTTCGCTTACATCGGCGGGAGCGTCGGCATCTTTCGCCTGGCGTCGCGCCATGCCGCCCCGCACGGCTCGAACGCCGCCGGATGGCTCGCTGCCGCCGCGTATCTCGCCAACCCTAACCTGATCTACCTGCAAGCCACCGCCATGACCGAACCGCTTTACCTGGCGCTGTTCGTGTGGGCGCTGGTGGCGTTGGCGGGTTTTGCGCAGGCGCAGGAGGCCGGCGACGTGCCGCCGCGCGGCGCTGCGTCGCGCCTGCTCGCTGCGGGCGCGCTCCTGTGCGCCGCGGAACTCACGCGCTACGACGCGTGGTTTGTGGCGCCCTTCTTCGTGACGACGGCGGCGCTCTTCTGGAGACGCGGCCGGCGATGCGCGCGGCCGGTCTCCCGCCTGTGCCTGGCGGGCTTCCTGGCGATGGTGGCGGCGGGGCCGCTGCTGTGGATGGGCTGGAACTGGCGGGCCACCGGGAATCCCCTCGATTTCGCCACCGGGACTTATTCGGCGCGGGGCATCGAGCAGCGCGTCAAGAAGACGGTGGACGCGCGCGCGCATCCCGGAGAAGGCGAGCCGCTGATCGCCGCCCGCTACTTCATCGGCGCCGCGCAACTTACCCTCGGCGAAAAGCGCTGGGGCCGCGGACTGTTCTGGTTGGCGGTCGGGGGCGCCGGCCTGCTGGGCGCGGGCCTGATCACCCGCCGGCTGGGCCTGTCGGCGTGGGTGCTGCTGCTGTTGTGGCTGCCGATACCGTTCTATGCGTACTCGGTCGCCTACGGCAGCGTCCCCATCTTTACCCCGATCTGGTGGCCGTATTCGTACTACAACGTGCGCTACGGCCTGGCGCTGCTGCCCGCGGTCGCGGTGGGTGGCGGCGGACTGCTGGCGTGGGGGCTGGCGCGGGCTACGCGGCCAGCGGCGCGGGTTCTGGTGGTGATGCTGGCGTTCGCATACCTCGGGGGGGCCTACCAGTCGTGCTGGTTCCAGCAGCCCAACCGGCCGCAGTCGCTGCTGCCGGGAGAGCCCTGGCTGGGACCGATCGCGTGGCGCGAGGCGGTGGTCAATGCCCGCACGCGGGTGCCGTTCGAGCGGCGGCTGGCGCACGATCTGCGCTTCCTGCCACGCACCGCGCGCCTCCTCATGTATACCGGCGACCACGTGGGCGCGCTGCAGTGGGCCGGGGTTCCGCTGGACCATGTGGTCAACGAAGGCAACTGGCCGGCGTGGCAGCTGGGTCTGCAACAGCCGGCGCAGGCGGCGGACTTTGTGATTGCGATGGAGGGCGACGCCGTGGCGGCGGCCGTGGGGCGCCATCCCGACGGCTTGGAAGAGGTGACCAGCATCCGCCTGCCGGGGCAGCCGCACACCGTCATCTATCGCAGCCTGACGCGACGGCGCCCGCCGCCGGGACTCCGCGCCGGTCCCTGATCCGCAGCGCATCAGCGCGGGTGCGAACCGTGCCGGAGTCAACCAAAACTGTTGCCTGCTGACCTTCGGCGCGCGCGCTGCTAAACTCTGGCGCGACGGGAGTTCTATGACTCTGCCACTCTTGATGCTGCGTACGGACCTGGCCTCGCTGGTCTCGGTCACCCTGGTGCGCCTCGTGCTGGCCGCGGTGCTGGGCGGCTTCGTTGGCCTGGAGCGCGAGTTGCAGGGCAAGCCCGCCGGCCTGCGCACCAACATGTTCATCTGCTTTGGCGCGGCCATGTTCACCATCCTCTCCATCGAACTGGCGACGGAGTTCACCGGCGACCACACGCGGATTGCGGCGCAGATCATCCCCGGGATCGGCTTCATCGGCGCCGGTTCCATCCTGCACTCGCGCGGCTCGGTGACGGGCCTGACCACGGCGGCGACGCTGTTCGTGGTCGCCTCCATCGGCATGGCGGTCGGCGGCGGGCTCTACCTGCCGGCGATTTTCGCGACCATGCTGATTTTTCTGGCGCTGGAAATCCTGGGCTACTTCGAGAAACGCTTCGGATTCAAGGCCACGGTGGCGCACTTCGAGATTGCCGGCGCCAGCGTGGACGAACTGCTCGCCGCCGTCAACCGCGCGCTGGAGCCGGAACAGAAGGCCACGCGCGCGGTGAACATCACTCGCGACGGCGCCCTCTACCGCCTGCAATTCCACGTGGACGCCAACCGCCGCGAGCAGCAGGAAATTCTCGATCAACTGCGCCGTGCGGTGGGCGTCGAACGCACGCACCTGCTGGGGGCGACCACGGAATACGAATAAGATGCCCCTCCTCCCCTTCGTGAAGGCCACCGCCTGCGGCAACGACTTCCTGCTCATCGAGGGGAAGCACGCGCCCGCCGACCTGGGCGCCGGCACGCGCGCCCTCTGCGATCGCCACCTGGGGATCGGCGCCGACGGCGTGGAGTGGCTCTTTCCTGCGCCTGATGCCGACATCCAGGCGCGCCTCTTCAACGCCGACGGCGGCGAGGCCGAGCTCTCCGGCAACGGCACGCGTTGTGTCGCGGCCTGGCTCATCGCGGAGCGCGGCGGCGATGCTGTCACCGTCCGTACCGGCGCAGGCAACAAGCGCTGCATCCTCACTGGTCGCGCGGGCACGGAGTTCGAGTTTGAAATGGAGATGGGCGAGCCGCAGGTGGGCGAGGTTCTTCCTGTCCGGCTGGCCTCCGGCAACGTCCGCGGCGTCCCCGTCAACATGGGGAACCCGCAGTACATCGTCTTCGTGGATGAATTCGTTCCCGGCTGGCTGGCGGGGGCAGGGGAGATGAGCCGCCATCACGATTTCCCGCATGGCACCAACGTCGAGCTGGTGCGCGTGCGCGACCGCCACCAGATCGAGATTCGCATCTGCGAGCGCGGCGTGGGGGAAACGCAATCCTCCGGCACCGGCTCGTGCGCGGCGGCGGTGGCGGCGATTGCGACCGGCAAAGCCGAATCGCCGGTCACGGTGGTGGCGCCCGGCGGCGCCCAACGGGTGCGCTGGCAGGGCCAGGTCTTCTTGCGCGGTCCGGCGCGGCTGGTGGGACGCGGCGAGTTCTACTACGGAAGCGATAAGCTATAAGCGATAAGCAGGAAGCGAAGAACCGCATGGCTCCCCTCCTTCCGGCCTGTAGTCTATTGCTTATCGCTAATCGCTGACTGCTGCTCGCCCGGCAGCGCACTGGCGATCTCCTGCCGCACCGCCGCCTGCAGCTGCTCGCGGTCCGCAAACTGCCGTGGGTCGAGCGCGGCGTGAAAGATCACCAGCACCGTCCCCGGCTTGGTGGCAAAGCGGCCCTTGGGAAGGGCGGCGTGCGTGCCCACAATCGTGATCGGGGCCACCGCCACGCCGGTTTCCATCGCCATGTGGAACGGACCCTTCTTGAACGGCAGCAGACGCCCGTCGCGCGAGCGCGTGCCCTCGGGAAACACCGTCATGTCGAGGCCGCGGCCGAGCACCTCCGCGGCCCGGCGCACGCTGGCAATCGCGGCTTCCTGGTTGCTGCGGTCAACCGCCACCAGCGACGCCATCCGCATCGCCCGGCCGAGCAGCGGAATGCGAAACAGCTCCTTCTTCACCAGCACCGAGGTGCGGTGCGGCAGCAACGGGACGAGCAGCGGCGGGTCGAGGTTGGAGGCGTGGTTGGCCATGAAGATGTAGTTGCGGCCGAGGTCCAGGCGGTCGAGGCCGGCAACCTCGGCGCGCACTCCGCCCAGGCGCACGCCGGTGCGCGCGATCCACATGGCGAAGCGGTACAGGAAGTCCACGCGCCCGGTGAGGAAGGTGACGGGAAAGGCGACGAGCGCGCCCACCGGCAGCATCACGCTCCAGAAAGCCAGCATCAGCAGGCTGCGGATCACGGCGCGGGCGCTCCCGGCGCCGGGGTGGTGCCCAGCCACGCGGCGCGGCGCGCGCGCTGCTCGGGCGTGATACCGGGCAGATCGACAATCGCGTATTCGTCGCGCTGCCGCTGCCCCAGCCGGAAGCGTATGTCCTGCGGCGTACCGCGGCGCATCACCTTCAACAGCACTTCCGCGCCCGGCCCGAACTCCGCGATTTGCGCGTTCACGTCGCTGGCCGGCAGTTCGCCGTTGACCAGGTTGATGATGTCGCCGGGCTGCAAGCCCGCTTGCGCGGCCGGACCGCCGGCGACGACGCTGGTCGCCACCGGACTTTGCTCGAAGTTGCGCACCGCCGCAAAGCCGGGATCGGCGGCCATGCCCGTGCGATGCTCGAGCCGCAGCCCCACCGTGCGCAGCAGTTCGGCGCAGGGCAACTCCTCCACGCCGCTGACATAGCGCGCGAAGAAACTGTGGAAGCTGGCGCCGGTAACGGCTTCGGCGGCGTCGCGCACGCCCGTCGAGTCGTCGAAGAAGCGGCCTTGTTTGGCGTAGTGCTCGTTCAGGTACTGGAAGAGCTCGCGCAGTCCCTTCTGTCCGTGGCTGGCCTCGAGCATCGCCAGGTCCAGCAGCACGCCCAGCAAATCACCTTTCAGGTAGTAAGAGACGCTGCGCTCCGGCAGGTGGTAGGCGGGATATTTTTCCAGCCACGCGGTCAGGCTCGACTCCTCCGCCGACTGCGTGCGGCGCGCGGGGCGCCCCTGCAGTTCGCCGATGGCGCGCGCCAGCGACGCCAGGAAGCCGCGCTCATCCACGAACCCGGCGCGCAGCCGCACGTATTCGGCGACGGCGCTGGTCACTCCTTCGCTGAACCACAGGGCGCGGGTGTACTGCTCGCGCGTGTAATCCACCGGCTCCAGCGACTGCGGCCGGATCCGCTTCACGTTCCACAGGTGGAAGAACTCGTGCGCGCTCACGTTGGCCAGCACCAGCGGATCGCGCCGCACGCGCTCCGCGCCGGCGTCGATCGCGGTGGAGTAGGCGTGCTCCATGCCGCCTCCGCCGCCGGGCTTGGGAAAGTGGTAGATGAAGAGATAGCTCGCGAACGGCCGGTCGTTCATCCACGCGGTCTCGGTGGCGACGATCTTGCGCAGCATGGCGGTGATCGCCACCAGGTCGTAGTCGGCGGGGTCCGCGTCGATGGCCACGCGATAATGCCCGCCGCCTTCATGGAAGGCCACCTCCTGAAACTTGCCGACCTCGATCGGGTTGTCCACCAGGGCGTCGTAGGTCTTGGCGAAGAAGGTGACGGCGTCGGCAGGTACGGCGCCGGCGTGGGCCGCCGGCAGGGCCGAGGGATCGGTGCTCAAGGCGGTGGCGATGTGCCAGCCGGCCGGCACCTCGCGCAATCGCAGCTGCACCGGATGACTGCGCGCATCCACCCCATACATCAGGACCAGCGCCAGGTTGAAGAAGGCGTGGTTCGCGTTGAGCTGCGTGCCGAAGGGACCCGGCAGGTCCGCGAGGTAGTCGTATTCGACCGTGGCGCCGCCCGCGCTCCCGCTGACGCGCCATTGCGACTTCTCCAGCGCCCGCACCGGGAGCGGCTTGCCGTCGGCGCCGCTGGCGTGCAATCCACTCACGTATTGCGCGAAGTCCCGGACCTGGTAGGTCGCATTCCACACCGGAAGTTGCAGGGAGCGCTCGGGCGCGCCCGCTGGCAGCTGCATGCGCACGTGCACGAGGTGCTCCGCGGGCTGCTTGAGGAAAATCGTGTAGCGCACCGCCGCAGGGGTGGGTGGCGCCGGCGCCGCCGGCTGCGCGAACAGCAGCACCGGGCAGAGAAGCAGGGCGAGAGAATGGAGCAGTATGCGTTTCACGGTCGGGAACGCGCCTCCGCCGGTGTGGTGGGTACGGCAAGCTGTTCGAGCCGCCGCGGCAGCTTCTCGTAGATGCCGCTGAAGCCGCCATTGGAGAGAATGGCGACCACGTCGCCGGGCTGCATGCGCGGCGCGGCGGCGGCGACGATGGCGTCGGCGTCGGGCAACTCGACGGCCGCGCGCCCTGCCGCCTGCAGCGCGCGCACCACCGCGCCGACGTTGAGCCGCTCGCCCTCGGGAATTGCCTCGGGCTTGAAGATGGCGGCCACCACGACTTCGTCGGCCAGCGCCAGGCTCTGCGCCAGCTCCGCCTGCAACACGGCGCGGCGCAGGGTGTTGGAGCGCGGCTCCAGGATGGCCCACAGCCGCCGCCCGGCGTAGCGCGTGCGGAGCGCCTGCAGCGTCTCCGCAATCGCGGTGGGGTGGTGCGCGAAGTCGTCGATGATGGTGATGCCCGCGACCTCGGCCTTCACTTCCAGGCGCCGCTTCACGCTCTTGAAGGTGCGGAGGCCCTCCGCGATGGCCGAGCGCTCGATGCCGTACAACGCCGCCATCGCCGCCGCCGCGGTAGCGTTCAGCACGTTGTGCCGGCCGGCGAGCGCGAACTCGAACTCCGCCCACAGCGTTCCGCCGCGGAGCACGCGCCACGTGGTGCGTTGCGGCTCGTAACGCACATCGGCGAGGCGCCATGCCGCGCGCTCGCTGAAGCCGTAGCGCTCCACCGGACAAAACGCCTTGGCCACACACTCATCCACGCTGGCGCTGGCGTCGTACGCCACGATGCGCCCGCGCCGCGGCACCAGGTTCACCAGCCGCTTGAACGCGGTCTTAACTTCGTCGAGTCCCTGGTAGATGTCGGCGTGGTCGAACTCCACCGAGGTGAGCACCACGGCGGTCGGGCAGGTAGTGCAGGAACTTCGGTCCCTTGTCGAAAAAGGCGGTATCGTACTCGTCGCCCTCGATGATGAAGTGCTCGGAGTCGTCTGACCCGCGAAGCTGGAGCCGAAGTTCTCCGCGATGCCGCCGACCAGGAACGACGGCCGCCGCCCCGCGACCGCGAAGATCCAGGCCAGCATCGAAGTGGTGGTGGTCTTGCCGTGGGTGCCGGCCACCACCAGCGATTCTCGCGCCCGCGCAGGAATTCGTCGTGCACGAGCTGCGCCATGCGAATCGTAGCGGCATGCCGCCGGTCCAGCACGCTCTCCAGCTCCGCGTTGCCGCGCGACATCGCGTTCCCCACCACCACCAGGTCGGGCGGCGGGCTGCAGGTTTTCTCGGCGAAAACGGCCGCACCGGAATCCCCAGCCGCGCCAGGAAATCGGACATCGGCGGATAGGCGCCGCGTCGGAGCCGGTGACGCGCACCCCGCGCTCCTTCAGCATGCCCGCCAGCGACGCCATCGCCGTGCCGCAGATGCCGATCAGGTGGACGTGGCGTTCGCGGTCATAGCTTCCACGCCTCGGGGGCCGCGCGCGTTCCAGGCCGCCACCGCCGCCGGCGCCATCACGGTCGGCGATTCGAGAATCGAGAGCTTCGCTTTCTCCGCCACTTCCAGCCGTGCCCGCACGCCGAGCGGCAGGGTTACGTTGGCGCGCGAGACGTGCCCGGAGCGCAGCCCGTACACCACCGGGACATCCGGCGCGTGCAACCGGAGGACGCGTTGCACCGCTTCCTCGAGCGTGTAGTCCTGGCCCGGCTGCGCTCCCCAGCCGCTGCCGCCATTCAGCGCCTGCAAGCAACCCAGCATCTCGCCGAAAACGATGCCGCGCACGCCGCGAAGCTTCCCGGCGCGCGCCAGCTGCACCAGCAGGCGATCCACCTGGTACGGCTTCTCATTCATGTCTTCGAGAAAGAGGATCGTATCCTCGGTCTGGACCTCGTAGGGCGTACCCAACGACGCGCACAGGAGGGAGAGGCAGCCGCCGTAGAGCTTGCCTTCGCCGCTGCCCGCGACCAGCCCGCGCAGGCCGGTGTCGATGGCGTCGGCAGTGGGGCCGACCAGCTCGTAGCGGGCAAACTCCCCGCCGAGCGCCATGTGCCAGGTGAAGGGCTCGAAGTCTCCCGGCAACGTCTTCGCCGGGCGGCCAACGGGTTCGCTGGCAAAGTCCTTGGCCACCATGGGGCCGTGGAACGTCACCAGTCCGGTCGCATCGTGGAGATACGTGAGCAGCGCCGTGAGGTCGCTGTAGCCGACGAAGATCTTGGGGTTGCTGCGGACGACTGCTAGGTCGAGCTGGTCCAGCAGATAGTTGCAGCCATAGCCGCCGCGCGCGCAGACGATGGCGCGCACCTCCGGACGTTCAAACATCGCGTGCAGCTCGCGCACCCGCCGCTCCAGCGCTCCTGCGAAGTAGAGGTCTTGCGCGAAGATCGAATCGAAGTAGAAGGGCTGATAGCCCAGGGCGCGCAAAGCCTCGCAGCCGCGCTCCAGCGCGGCGCGCTCCACGTTGCTGGCCGGCGCGACAATCCCCACCACGTCGCCGGAACCGAGCGGCGGCGGTTTGAGTACGGCCTGGGGCGCCCTTGGCACGCAGCCATATTAATGGAAGCCGTCGGCGCTCCGCTCTTTGTTTCCCGCTACAAGCTCCCCTTCTTCTCAATGACCCTTGCGGTGAGGGCGACGCCGTTGCGGCCGTTGTGGAGCTTGAGCGGGAAGGCGAGCACGTTCCACACCCAGCGGCGGTTCTTGGTGGGCAGGTTGGGCAGGCCGCGGAGGCTGCGGTCAATGTAGGTTTCGCGCGTGTCGGCGACGGTGCGCACGATCTCGCGCCACTCCTCGCCCAGCTCCGGGAAGCTGGTGAACATGTTCCGGCCCATGAACCACGCGCGCTTGCGCTCGAAGAGGGCGGCGAAGTAGTCGTTGACGTACTGCCAGTTGCCCTCGCGGTCGAGGATTTCCAGCACCACGTCGTCGCCCATGGCCAGCGAGATGCGCGAGTAGTAGAAATCGCGCGCGTCCACCACCACCGGCTGGCCGCGGCGCTTGGCCTCGAAGTTGCGCAGCGCGGCGATCAGATCATCCACCGTGCTGTGGCCCTTGAGCAGGTGGATGTCGGCCAGGCCGCCGAACCTCCGCTCCAGGGTTGCCGAGAGGATGATGATGGGGACCTGCGGGCGCGTCTGGCGCAGCGTGTCGGCCACCTGGGTGCTGAATTTTCCCGCTCCCAAGTGATAGTCGAGGACAGCGATGTCAATCTCGTTGATGCGCTGCTGCGCTTCCTCGATCGACGAACTGGTCACCACCTCGTAGCCGTGCTGCCGCAGGATGGCCGAGCGCAACACCAGGTTCTCTTCGCGGTCGTCGAGCAGCAGCACGCGGATAGGCTTCGGCGGGCGCTCGCGCTTCTCGCCTTTGCCGCCGATCAGGGTTGGGCCGGATGGCTTCGAGTCGTCCATAAAGAGCAATCAGCGTACTGGCACGCCCAATCGGCAGGGAAGCGGGAACCCGGTGGCTGCACGCTGGGGGCGGAGGGCTGACGGCTATTCGTCTTTTCCTGCCGCCTTGGCCCGCACGGCTTTCACCAGTTCGGGCAGCTTGTTGAACGCCGCCACGCAGCGCAGCCACTGGCGGTTATCGATGGCGGGCGAGCCGCTCACGATCCGCCCCGGTTCGATATCGCCATGGGTGCCACTCTGCGCCGTCACCACTACCCCATCGCCCACGTGACAATGTCCGGCCACGCCGGCCTGGCCCGCGAGAACCACCTTCTTGCCGATGACCGAGGAGCCCGCAACGCCAACCTGGGCGCACAGCAGGGAATCCTCGCCCACCGCGGAACCATGGCCCACCGTCGCCAGGTTGTCGATCTTCACGCCGCGCGCGACCCGGGTTTCGCCCACGCTGGCCCGGTCGACGCAGGCGTTGGCCTGCACCTCGACATCGTCTTCCAGCACCGCCGGGCCCGACTGCACGATCTTCCGCCAGCGCCCGCCGTCGTTGGCAAAGCCAAAGCCGTCGGCGCCGATCACCGCGCCATTCTGCAGGATCACGTTGTCGCCGAGGCGGCAGTACTCGCGCACCACGGCATGCGCGTGCGCGAAAAAGTGATTCCCGATCTTCGCCCCCTGGTAGATCACGACGTGCGGCAGCAGCACGCAGTGGTCGCCGATTTCCACGTCGGCATCGATCACGCAATACGCGCCAATCGCGGCCTCGCTCCCGATGCGCGCGCTGCGATGCACGACCGCGGTGGGATGCACGCCCGGGCGGTATTGCGGCGGCTGGTAGAAAAGCTCGAGGGCGTGTGCGAAGGCCAGGTAAGGATTGACGCAGCGCAGGGTCGGCGTCGCCAGCGCCGGGAAATTGTCGCTGACGATGATCGCGGAAGCCTGCGTGGTGCGGGCAGCGGCGGCATACTTCGGGTTGGCGACAAACGTGAGCTGCCCCGGCGCCGCCTCCTCGATTCCGGCGACGCCCGAGATCTCGACTTCGGCGCTGGCCGGTTCCAGGCGGGCGCTCACCGCGCGGGCAATGTCGGAAAGCTTCATGGCAGGGGGAAAGTCTACACCCGCCCCCGGCCATCTCCCGGGCGCGCGACTCGGTCCGCTCACGGGCAGGCCTACTCGCTGAACATCGGCACCTGGCGCTCGTCCGCGGCCGCAGGACGGCGCCGCGCGGACGCGCCGATGACCGCCAGCACCGTCATTTCGGCGAGCGCCGTGCGCGGCACGAAGATGCGCTGGATGTTGGAGCGGGTGTCGGGGGGGCTGACCAGGTAGCCTTCGGGCGCCACCTGCATCAGGTCGTTGGCCATGAGGCCTTCGAGGACGTCGTTGTCGCGGAAGCGCAGCCGTACCCACAGCCCGGCGGTGCGCGGCCGGGTCACGAATGTTTTGCGCACCAGGGTTTCCATGTCGCTGAAGTCGCGCACGAAGTACACGCCCTTGATGTCGCGCAGTTCGATGCTGACCACGTTCCCGGCGGTGTTCAGCATCTCCAGCTTTCCCGCCACCACGAATTCCGGCGACACGAAACCAGGAATGGAATCGCGGTCCAGCTTGCGCACGATTACTTTCTTATGTGTCGAAGGCATGGCCACCGGTGGCGGTGCGGGAGGTGCGCTCCCCCAGCATTGTCGCACCTTTTCCGGGGCGGATGCGGCGCCTCGCACGCGGCTGTAGCCAAAACGTTAACTTTGTGATAAATTAGCTCGTTCGCCGCCCCAGCATGCTGTGGTAAGTGTTTGCTGGCCTAGGACTTAGCCGTCCCGTACCACCGCCGCCCGACCATGGCCGACTACATTTACATGATGGAAACCCGGCTCTCGCCGGAGCAGCAGCGCGCCGTTGCCATGGTGCAGCAGATGGCGCAGGACGCCGGCATGAACCTCTACCTCACCGGCGGCGCGGTGCGCGACCTCATGACCGGCTTCCCCATCCGCGACCTCGACTTCACCGTCCAGGGCAACGCGCTCCGCCTGCAAAAAGAGCTGGCGAAGGCGGGCGTCGCGGTCACCGGCAGCGACGAAGACACCCGCGCCCTCACCCTGCTCTTTCCCGGCGACGTGCGCGCCAAGATCCACATGGCGCGCTCCGAGCGCTTCGAGAAACCGGGCAAGCCCATCCTCGCTCCCGGCACCATCATCGAAGACCTCCGCCACCGCGACTTCACCGTCAACGCCATGGCGTTGTCGCTCAACGCCGCGTCGCGCGGCCTCCTGCTCGATCCCGCCAACGGCGTCGCCGACGCCGAGGCCAAGCTGCTGCGCATTCTGCAGAACTACGCCTTCCTCGAAGATCCCTCGCGCCTGGTCCGCGCCACCCGCTTCATGGCGCGCTTCCACTGGCCGCTGGAGGAGCGCACGCTGGCGCGGTACAACGCCGCCAAAGAGAACGACTACATCGCGAACATCGCCCACGCCGCCATCGGCTACGAGATCGAGCAGCTCGCCTACGAGGACGACCCGCTGCACGTCATGCGCGCCTTCGAGAAGGAAGGCTGGCTCCGCGTCCTGCACCCGCACTGGTCCGCCACCAAGGTCGACACCGCGGGCCTGGCGGCGCTGCAGAAAATGCGCCAGCAGATGGCGGAACACGGCTACACCCTCGATGCCGCGCCCGCCGTCATGTACTTCCTCACCCGCCGCCTCAATGACCGGGAGCGGAGCGAGATTCAGCGCCTCATTCCCCACAAGGAGTTTGTCCGCCGCTGGCGCGACCTCGAAGACCACGCCAAGGACCTGGCCAGGAAGCTGAGCGGCAAAGAAGCCGCTACCCCCGCCCGCGCCTGGCAGTTGCTGCAGCAGGCGGCGCCGGAGAGCATCCTGTTCCTGGAGGTCACCTCGCGCCAGCAAGGGGCGGTGCAGAAGATCCGCAACTTCTTCGGCAAGTGGCGGCAGGTGAAGCAGAAACTGCCGCTGCCCGAGATGACCGAGCTGCGCATCACCCCGGAGCTGCCCGTCTATCCCAAGCTCGCCGAAGATGTTTTTCTGCAGCTCCTCGACGGCAAGCTGCACTCTCGTACCGAGACGCTCAAGTATCTGAAGCCGTTTGCGCCGCCTCCCCCGCCCCCGCCGCCTCCACCGAGGCGTGGCCGCGCCAGGGCGGAAGCGGTGGCGACTGCGGCTGCGCCGGCGGCGGCGAAGAAGGGAACAGGGAAGGGCGCCAAGGCGGCCCCGCCGGCGACCATCGCCGCGCCTGCCGCGGCCAAACCTGCGCCGGCGCCACCCGCCGCCAAGGCTCCTGCCAAGGCCCAGCCGGCGCCCGCGAAGAAATCCGCGCAACCTCCCGCCAAGACCAAGCCTAAGCCCAAGGCCAAACCGAAGGCTAAACCGAAGGCCAAGCCCAAGGCCAAGCCCACACCCAAGGCCAAGCCCGCCAAAGCGAAGCCCGCCAAAAAGAAGCGCCGCTAGCGAATAACCAATAGCGAATAACGAATACTTCCTACTGCACGGTGAGCGTCGTCATCGCGCTGCCGGTGCGCCCGGTGTTGTTGTCGCGCACCACGAACCACACCCCGTAGGAGCCGGGCGGCAGCACCAGCTTGTTGGTGTAATGAATGCCCTGCTCCCGGATCACGCCCACCTGCTCCGGCAACAGCTTGCGATCGATGCGTTGCGCCAGTTTGGCGGCCTCTTTGCCGTCCGCTCCCCGCACCACCGCCACCACGTCAAAGTTCAGCCGGTTGTCCGCCTCGCCGATCGTGATTGCCTGCGGCGCCAGGTCGAGGGCGAAGCTGGCCACCCGCTTGTCCTGCTGCGTCTCGACGTTGGTGAAGCGGCCGGTGATGGGCAGCGCCGTGTAGGGCAGGGGCGACACCATCGCCAGTTGCAGATCGGTGAGCCGCGCCTTCGCGGGGTCGAGCGGCACGGCCAGGTAGCCGCTGCGGTGCCGCAGGTCGGCGCTCTGCTTGTTGAGCTTCACGCTGATGGCATGCCAGCCGGGCTTGACGTCCTTGTCGGCGTAGAAACCCAGCATGTAGTAGTCGTGCGAGTCGGCGGCGTCCTCCTTCAGGCAGTTCGCCAGGTCGGTGCGGTTGAAGCAGGGTTTGCCGCCGGTGGCCGCGGCTACCTGCTGGAACATGGTGACCGTCTCCTGGTCCTGGTTCTGCACCCGCCCTTTATCGCCGCCGAAGCCGGAGTCGCCGATGGGAGCGTCGGAGCGGTTCACGTCGTACATGGCGAACGAAGTGTTGGCGCCGTGGCGCGCGTCCAGCGGATAGACCGCCACGTTGGCGGCGCTCAGCAGTTGCAGCGCGCGCACGTTCTCGTCCATCGACTGCACGACACGCTGGGTATTGAACGTGCTGTAGTCGTTGCGCGGGCTCTGCGAGCCGAAGCCGCCCGCCACCCGCGCGATGCCCCCCAGGAACTGGATCCCGGAACTCGCCCAGATCACCGACTTGCGTCCCGGCAGCCCGCTCACCGACTGCGCCAGCTGTTGCAGCGCCGCCAGCGTGTCGAGACGCGCGTTCCGGTCGCGAAAGATGTCCGCCGGTTCCTGGTTGGTGCGGAACTGGAACCAGGCCTGTATTTCCCGGTCCGCCTGTTCGAGCCCTTTGCCGCCGCCGCACCCGACGGCACTGGCCGCGCACGGCGTCTGATCGAGGATCGGGTTTCCTGTGCTGCCGGCCCGCTCCTGGCCCACCGGCTTCCCGGGCTGCTTCCGCACCGCCGCCGCGATCAGCTTGGGATCGCTGGTGAAGTCCTGCAATACGCGGATGCCGCTGGTGGTGATCGCCACCAGCGAAAACGGCTCGCCGGTTTGCGCGGCGGTGTCGAGAAACTTCAGCACCTCCTGCCGCAGATACGCTTGGTCGAGGGGTGCGGTGTTGACCAGGTCGAGCGCGATGATCGTCAACTGCTCGGCCTGCTGCGGCTTGACGTTGGTGAACTCCTGCGCCGTGGCCGTGGGTCGCGCTGTCGGAGGCGCCGCGTGCACTTCCTCGAAGACCGCGATGGTGGCCGGCTTTCCGTCCTGCTGCAGGATGAAGTCCTCCTGCTTGAGGCCGGCGACGTGCTGCCCGCCGCGGCGCACCAGCACCGGGACCAGCACCAGTTCGGTGCGTGCCGCGAACTTCGCCGCCGTCTCCTGCGGCGCTTGCGGCGCCGCGGACCGCAAGGGCAGAGAAATAAACCCGATACACGCCGCCAGGCTCAACAGGCTTCGCATTACGCGCATACAGTCCACCATGGGCGCAGTATATAACTCCGCCGCCCCGAAACTTGACATACAATCCGCGCAGCGAGCTGCGTTCAACTCGGCCACTCAACCGTGCGGCAGTTCGCCCGTTGCATGGACACGCGCATCCTCCTCATCACGCAGCTCATCAAGCTGGGCGCCGCGGCGGCCATTGCCAGCGCCCTGGTGCGTTCCCGGGAATTCAAGTTGCGCGTCTTCGTCGAGGACCGCACCCGCCGCCAGAAGATCGAGCTCTCGGTCGCCATCGCCGTCCTCTTCGGCCTCGGCGTCATCACCCGCCTCTGGGTCAAGAACTTCCTCGCCGCCGACCTCTCCCTGGAAGGCGTGCTGCTCATCGGGGTCATCAGCGGCCGTCTGGGCGGGACGCTGGGCGGCATGATCGTGGCCGCCCCCGCCATGTGGCACGCCGAGTGGGCGGCGCTCCCCTTCTACTCGCTGGCCGGACTCTTGGCCGGCGAGCTCCGCAACCTCGCCCGCAACTACGAGGAAATCTGGTCTTTCTCTCCCTTCATCGACCTCAACATCTACCGCTCCATCCGCCAGATGCTGCAGTTGCTGCGCCGCCCGCGCATTGATTGGCAAGTCTCCTTCTTCATGTTCTCGGTAGTGCTGCGCTTCGCCCAGGAGCGCCTGGCGCATGCCTTCCCCGGCCGCCTGTTTGTGGTGGTGAGCGACCGTTGGCCGGTCGAGCTCGCCGCCTACGCCACCACCGTGGCCTGCGTCGCCATCCCGCTGAAGATCTGGAACAGCGCGCGCATGGAGATGAAGCTGCAGGAACAGCAGCAGCAGCTCATGCAGGCGCGGCTGGAGGCGCTGCAAAGCCAGATCAACCCTCACTTCCTCTTCAACACCTTGAACACCGTCTCCTCGCTGGTGCGCTTCGATCCCGACCAGGCCCGCCGCCTCATCGTCAAGCTGGCCTCCATCCTCCGCCGCCTGCTCAAGAGCCACGAGTCGTTTGTCCACCTGCGCGAGGAGGTCGAGTTCATCGACGACTACCTCGACATCGAGGTGGTGCGCTTTGGGCGCGACAAGCTGCGCGTGGTCAAGGAACTCGATCCCGACACCCTCGAGGTTCTGGTGCCCAGCATGCTGCTTCAGCCCCTGGTGGAGAACTCCATCAAGCACGGGCTGGCCCCCAAGGTGGACGGCGGCAGCATCACCCTGCGCAGCCGCATGGACGCCGGGAAGCTGCTCATCCAGGTGGAAGACGACGGGGTAGGTCTGGGCGCTACGCCCGCGCCCGACGCCGCCGGCGATGGCGACGGCCCCAGCACCGGCATCGGCATGGCCAACGTCGCCGGCCGCCTCAAGGTGCTCTACGGCAACGCCGCCCACATGACTGTCGGCCCCGGCGAGCACGCCGGCACGCGCGTCGTGCTGCGCCTCCCCATCATCGAGTGGGCCGACTCCGGCACCGAAACCGCCGCCGCCCTCGACTCCTCCCGCCGCCCCCAATAAGGGTCTGGGTCTTCTGAGAACTGGGAACTGAGAACTGAGTACTGGGGTTCTTGCAGCGACGGATCTTGGGTTTCTGAGAGCCGGGAGCCGAGAACTAGGCGCGCAGAGATTCTGGACCTCGGTGTCCGCTACCGCACCTAAAACTCCTGTTTGTCACAGACAAGAACTGCTTTCCACCGCACAATAGCCGCCACTCCCCCCTAATTCGACTTCCGGCTCCAGAAGGACAGAATGGCTTCGTCTTTGCGAGCGCTGCGGTGTGCGCTGCTGGTATGCGTAGTCGCCGGCTCGACGGCTGCGGCCTGCGGACAAACCATCACTACCGTTGCGGGCAACGGGACAGGTGGGTTCAGCGGCGATGCTGGACCCGCGACTGCTGCCTCGCTGTTCGCACCGAAAGCGGTAGCGGTGGACGCTGCGGACAACGTTTTTATTGCGGACATGTTCAATAACCGCATTCGCCGGATAAGCGCCACGACCGGTGTTATCACGACGGTAGCGGGCAATGGGGTGAGGGGCTTTAGCGGGGACGGCGGACCGGCAACCTCCGCTGCGTTGTTCGACCCCGTCGGGGTGGCAGTGGACGGCGCGGGCAACCTCTTCATTGCCGATGCCAGCAACAACCGCATCCGCCGGGTGAGCGCGAGTAGCGGCGTCATCACCACCGTCGCCGGGAACGGGACCGCAGGTTTCAGCGGCGATGGCGGGCCGGCAACGTCCGCGTCGCTGTCCGGTCCAACGGGCATCGCGGTGGACCACGCCGGCAATCTCTTGGTGGTGGATGCCAGCAACAATCGGGTACGCCGGGTGAGCGCCAGCACGGGCATTATCACCACGGTGGCGGGGAACGGGAGCCTGGGTTCCAGCGGCGACGATGGCCCGGCAACCGCGGCGTCGTTGGGAGTCACGTCCTCAGACCCGCCGAGTTTTCCGGTGTCTTCGATGCCGTACTGTTCGGCGGTTGCCGTGGACAGCAGCGGGAACATCTTCATTGCAGATGTGAACAACAAGCGAATTCGCCGCGTGAGCGCCAGCACCGGCATCATCACCACGATTGCATCCACTACGCTTTACTCGCCGCATGGCGTTGCGCTGGATAGCGCCGGCAATGTCTTTATCGCCGATACCGGCAGCAGCACCATCCGCCAGGTGAGCGCCAGCAGCGGCATCATGACGACGGTAGCGGGAAACGGAGCGCTCGGCCTTAGCGGCGACGGTGGCCCGGCCACCGCCGCCACCATGTACCTTCCGGAAACGGTTGCCGTGGACAGCGCCGGCAATCTGTTGATTGCCGATACGGGCAACAACCGGGTTCGCCGAGTGGCCTTAGCTCCGGCGGCAAATGGCCTAACACAGTTCAGCCCGGCGAGCCTCAATTTCGGGAGCGTGTTCGTGGGGACCAGCGGAGTTAGCCAGTATCTTGCGTTGTCGAACGGCACGGCCAGCGCGGTAATCATCAGCAGCATCACGATCGCGGGTGACTTCCTCGTACAAGCCCCGCCGAGCAGCGCCTGTAGCAACGGGCTGTCCGTTCCGGCGGGGACGACGTGCTACCTGCTGGTTGCTTTTGCGCCGACGGCGAGCAGTCTGCGGTCGGGAACATTGACGCTGACCGATAGCGGGCCAGGGAGCCCGCATACCGTCGCACTCACCGGCACCGGCCTGACGGCGGACTCGCGGTGCGGCCCAGGATCTACAACTTGCGCCGGCGATCAAATGATCACGACGGTGGCCGGCAGCAGCACGCCAGGTTTTGCCGGCGACGGCGGCCCGGCCACCGCGGCGGCACTGAGCCAAGTCAGCGGGGTGGCCGTGGATAGCTCCGGCAATCTCTTCCTCGCAGATTTCGGCAACAACCGCGTACGCCGGGTGAGCGCCAGCACCGGCATGATTACGACCGTGGCCGGGAACGGAAGCGGAGGATTTAGCGGCGAGGGCGGGCCGGCAACTTCTGCGGCAGTCTTCGCTCCCAACGCGGTCGCGGTCGATGGCGCGGGGAACCTTTTTATCGCCGACGCCAACCACCGCATACGGCGGGTGAGCGCCAGCAGCGGCATCATTACCACCGTGGCCGGAAATGGAGTCGCAGGATTCAGCGGCGACGGGGGCCTGGCGACATTGGCTTCGCTCAATAATCCCCACGCGGTTGCAATCGACAGCTTCGGTAGTCTCTTCATTGCAGATACTTTCAACAACCGCGTACGCCGGGTAGATGCGAGCACCGGCATCATTACGACGGTGGCGGGTAACGGCGCCCAGGGCTTTGGCGGGAACGGCGGACCGGCAACCGCGGCCCCGGTGTACCCGGAAGGCGTTGCCGTGGACCGTGCCGGCAACCTCTTCATCGCGGATTGGAGCAACAACATGGTACGGCGCGTCAGCGCCGCCACGGGCATCATCACCACGGTCGCCGGCGGCGGGTTCGGCGGCCTCGGCGACGGCGGCCCGGCGACGTCGGCTTCCTTCTCCGCGGTCATCGATGTAGCCGTGGCCAGCAACGGCGATCTGCTGATCGCGGACCCGATCAGCAACCGGATTCGCCTGGTCAGCGCGAGCACCGGCATCATCACCACCGTCGTGGGCAGCGGCACCCGCGGGTACGGCGGCGACGGCGGGCTCGCCGCGGATGCGGCAATGAATTATCCCCGGCGTCTGGCCCTGGACGATGTCGGCAACATCCTGATTGCCGACATGGACAACCACCGCGTCCGCCTGGTCGGTTCAGCACAGCGGATGATCGCTACTGCGTCGCCGACCTCGGTCAACACCGTTGCGGCGGCCGCGGCTGGACTGCGCCCCACGTGCGGCTCCGAGAGCGTGGCGCACGGCGTGTGGATGAAGTACACGGCCCCGGTAGCCGGCACGGTGAGTGTGGACCTCGCCGGCAGCGATTACCAAACCCTGGTGACGCTGTGGACACCGACGGCGGGCGTGCTCCAGCAGGTGAACTGCCAGGAAGCGCAGGTGCGCATCTCGCGCAGCGGGCAGAGGACGTTCCTCCAGCCGAAGCCGTCCTACACAGTCGGTGCCGGACAGGAAGTTTGGGTGTTGATTACGGCTACGAACGGCGATGGCGGGAGGGCCATGGTGACGCCGAGCTTCGTGGCGCAGGATGCGGTGCCGCAGGCGACGTTCAGCGCGGTGATGCCGCACGTCGTCTCCGGTGGCGGGTATGTGACGAAGCTGAGCTTGGTGAATATGGCGGCAACGCAAAACAATGTCGCGGTAAATTTCGTGGATGACCAGGGCAGCGTGGTGAGTTCCGAGACGCGCATGCTGCAACCCGCCGAGACAATGCGGCTGGCCACGCCAGAGGCGGCGCGCAATGGACCGATCGCCACCCAGTGGGCCTCCATCTCGGCGCAAGGGCGCATAGCCGCCAACCTCTTCTACGAGATCTCCGACCAGACGCCGCAGAACAACATCATCAACACCGTCGGCTTCAACGACGATGCCGGCGCCCAGACCTTCACCATCCCGGTGGAGTTCCAACCGGCGCCGCAGGGGGCGAGCGTGGGCCGCACGGTGGGGCTGGCACTGTCGAATCCCAACAACGCGCAGGTGCAGGTCGTGCTGACGCTGCACGACACCAGCGGCAACACGCGCGGCACGAGCAGCGTCACGCTGCCGCCCTACGGGCACACCGCGCGGGCACTGAACGTCGACTTCCAGAGCGTGCTGCCGGCGGGGAACTTCGTCGGCACGGTCACCGGGACCGCACCGCAGGCGGTGAACGTGGTGGCGCTGGGCGACGACTTCGGTCCGTTCTTCGCCACCCCGCCCATGACCGGAGGGACACGGCTCATCATCCCCCACATGGTCACCGGCAACGCCGGCGGTGCCGGCTACGTGACCAAGCTATTGCTGGTGAACCAGGCGCAGGGCGCGAACAACGTCACCGTCGCTTACTTCGATCAGCAGGGCAACCAGGTGAACCCCTTCAACCTGTCGACCAGCCTCACCATCCCCGCGAACGGCGCGGTGCGCATCGCGACGCCCGAGGCACAGCGCTTCAGCAGTACGGTGACGGTCGAGTGGGCGCTGATTACGGCCACGTCGCCGCTGGGGGCCAACCTCTTCTTCGAGATCGAGGACCAGAGCGCACAGCACGCCGTGATCAACACCATCGGGTTCAACAACGCGCCCGAGCTGACCGACTTCACCCTGCCGGTGGAGCTGGAGCCCGGGTCGCAGGCGGCGCCGGTGGGACGGACCTTGGGAGTGGCCATCGCCAACGCGAACGGCTTGCCCGCGACCGTACAGTTGACTCTGTTGAACCCCGACGGCACGGTGCTGGCCAGCCACACCCAGACCATCAACCCCATGGCGCAGGCGCTGGTCAGCCTGAACGCCGCCTTCCAGCAGGTGCTGCCCAACAGCAACTTCCTGGGGGCGCTGGTGGTGCACAGCAACGTCCCGGTCGCCGCCATCGCGCTGGAGGACGACTTCGGCCCCTTCTCCGCGGTGCCGGTGGTCAGCGGCCGACCCTGAAAACCAGTTCTCAGTTCCCAGTTCTCAGTTCTCAGTGAAAACCACTGAGCAGTGGGCGGCGGTGGGAGCAGTTCTCTGGCTACTGGCAACTGGCAACCGACAACTGACAACTGCCGTTCTGTCCTCCCGAGCGCAGCGAGGGATCTGGGTTTCTGAGAACTGAGAACTGAGAACTGAGAACTGAGAACTGAGAACTGCCTTCACCCCAGCACTGCCTGGTAGAACTCCTCGTACTGGGGAATGATCTTGGTGGAGCAGAAGCGCGCCTGGGCCGCGATGCGGGCGCGCTTGCCCATGGCCCGCAGCTTCGTCTCGTCGCTCAGCAGCTCGAGCGCGCACTTCGCCATGCGGTCAATCTCGCCCACTTCGGCGAGGCAGCCGGTCTGGCCATCGTCAATGACCTCGGGAACGCCGCCGACGCGGGTGGCGATGGTCGGCACCTCGCACGCCATCGCCTCCAGCGCCGCCAGTCCAAACGATTCCAGCTCGCTGGGCAGCAGCATCAGGTCGGCCACGCCCAGCTTCTCGTTCACCCGGTCCTGCTTGCCGAGGAAGAGGATGCGATCGCCAATGCCTTTGCGCCGCGCCGCGAATTCCGCGGTGGGGCGCTCGGGGCCGTCGCCGATCATCAGCAGCCGCGCCGGCAGCTCGCGCTGCACCCGCTCGAAGATCTCGATCACGTCCGGCACCCGCTTCACCGGCCGGAAATTGGAGAGGTGCACCAGCAGGCGCTCGCCGTCGTCGGCGAACTGCCGGCGGTTTTCCGCGACCTTCGGGTCGCGCCGGTATTGGTCGCAGTTGACGAAGTTGTAGATCACCGCGATCGGCTTGCGTATTTCGAACTCTCGCTCGGTGCGCTCGCGCAGGTACTGCGAGATCGCCGTCACCCCGTCGCTCTGCTCGATGGAGAAGCGCGTGATCGGCAGGTAGGAGCGGTCCAGCCCCACCAGCGTGATGTCGGTGCCGTGGAGCGTGGTGACGAAGGGCAGCCGCCGCCCGCCGTTCTGCGCCGCCAGCATCTGCTTGGCCAGCATGGCGCTCACCGAGTGCGGGATGGCGTAGTGCACGTGCAGCAGGTCGAGCTGGTAGATGTCGGCCACCTCCGCCATGCGCGACGCCAGCGCCAGGTCGTAGGGCGGGTAGTCGAACAGCGGATACTGCGAGACCTCGACCTCGTGGAAGTGAATGCGCTCCTGCGGCTGGGTCAGGCGGAAGGGCTGCTTGTAGGTGATGAAGTGCACCTCGTGGCCGCGCTGCGCCAGCTCGATGCCGAGCTCGGTCGCCACCACGCCCGAACCGCCGTAGGTCGGATAACAGGTAATGCCTATTCTCATCGTCAACGCCAGAATGCCAAGTCCATCAAAACAAAGGAGGCAAATTGTTCCACGTGGAACAATTTGATTTTAGCTGAACCGTCTTTCGATTCCCGCCGCCCGCCAAGGATTCAGCATTTGCCGGGCGCGGCGGCCGGCGCGAGCTGCCGGTAGGAGATCAGCTCGATGCCGTGCCGCTCCAGGGCCGCGCGCGCGGCGGGCGACGTGAGTACCGCCAGCTCCTGCGGGCGCGATGCGCGCAAGCGCGTGCGCACCTGGTCGAGGTCGGCATCGTTGTAGCCGGGGTGGCAGACGAACTCCCACGTGCCGTCGGGGATGCAGCCAAGGATGGCGTCGAAGAGCGCCGCGTCGAGCGCCCCGGTGCCGACCACGCCGAAGGCGCCGTCGGTGGTGGTGAGGCCGGCGGCGGCAACTTCCCGCCGGAAGCGGCGTTCCAAGACGCGGAGCAAGCGGAGCTCGGTGTAGCGCGTCCACAGGCGCGGACGGCGCACGAGGTGGGCGAAACCCAGGGGCCGCGCCGGCGCGAAGGGGTTGCGCACCGCGGGTACACCACACGCCGCCGCCGCCCGCAGCAGCGGCCGCAGCACCTGCGGCAGCAGGTGGGAGTGTTTGTGCGTGTCGAGGTGGGTGACGGCGACGCCCGCCGCCTGCAGCTTGCGGACCTGCGCGGCCGTCTCGCGCTCGATCTCGTCGGCAGCAATGCGTCCGCGCAGCACTGCCAGGGCAAAGCCGGCGGGGCTGGCACGAAAGCCGCCGTTGCCCGCGGCGAGGGTCGGGAGTTCGGCGGCGGGCAGCACCGGCCGGCCGTCGACCAGCACAACGTGGCACCCGACACTTAACTGCGGCAGCTCGCGCACCGCAGTCAGCGCGTCGTCGAAGGCGCGGCCGGCAGCCATCAGGGTGGCGGAGGTCACGACGCCGCGCTGGTGCGCCTCGGCGATGGCGCGATTCACCCCGGGCGTCAGTCCGAGATCATCGGCATTGATGATGAGGCGGCGCACGCGAAGAGTGTAGCGGCTCAGGCCGTCTTGACGCTCGCGACTTCGGCGCGCTCGCCGTCGGGAGGCTTGGGGGCGGGGGTGTCGTGCTCGCCGAGGAGGAGCTTGATCTTGTCCAGCAGCGCGGGGAAGAGTTCTTCCTTCTGCAGGCAGGCGGCGACGTCCTTGCCGCCGTCCACCGGGCCGTAGCCGGTAACGATGATGACCGGGACCTCGGGGCGCTGGGCGCGCACCTTGCGGGCCAACTCCAGGCCGTTCATGCCGTCCATGCGGAAGTCGGTGACCAGGAGGTCGAAGCGCTCCTGCGCGAACTTCTGCAGCGCCTCGGCGCCATTGCAGGCGAACACGGCACGGTACCCCTGCATGTCCAGGATCTGGCAGGTGAGGCGCGCCAGGACCTCGTGGTCGTCAACGAACAGAATCGCCTTCATCCCGCCTCCGTCAGCGCCGCACCCGCACCAGTGTAAAGCAGCATGGTAGTTGGTTTACGGCCGACGGCCAAGGGATGCCGACCCAAGAGGGTTCTGGCCGAGGTGATGGCAGCGGCGGCGCTCACGGTTTTGGCGGTGGGGGCGGCGTTCCCGGCGTCAGCGGCATGGCAGGGAACTGCGGCTGCCCCGGCTGACCGGGACGACCGAGCTGCTGTCCCATTCCCGCCGCGACCGTCGGGTCGAAGCGGGGATCGTAAACAAACTCCCATTCGTTGTAGTGGTCCTTGCCGTCCATCTCCTTCAGCGAACGCTGCTCGCTGGAGCTGGAGACGCCGATGATGGGGCCGCCGCCGAGGATGGGGCGCCCGGCGCTGCTGCCGCCCAGGGTCGAACCCATGGTCGAGCCGCCGGGGGCCGAGAACCCCGGCATACCCATCGAGGGATTCACAGGCGCGATGCCGGTGGGCGTGCCCCCGGGAGCGCCGAAGCCGGTGGGCGTCCCCTGCGGTGCACCGGTAACGCCACCCTGGGTGAAGGTGCGGGGCACGATCTTGGCCTCGCCGACGTGGATGAGGCGCCAGTCGTCCTTGCCGGTGATGGGATCGAGGTAGCGCTTGCGCAGGAAGCGGAGGTTGCTGGTGTTCTCCAAGTCCTCGACACGTGTTGGATAGCGGCCGAACTTCTTAAAGTAACGCTTGATGGCCCGGGCGTACTGCTGGCCGCGGTGGGTCAGCTCCTCTTCGCGCTCGCGCTTGATCTCGGTGGCGATGGCGGGCGCCACCACGGTGAGGGAAATCATGAGCAGCGCCAGCATCACCAGGATGACCAGCAGCATGTAGCCGGCTTGGGCGCGGCGGCGGCGCATCTCGTAAGTATAGACGGGCAAACGCGGGGTTCTGTTCCCAAGAAGGCTGCTAGCTGCCAGCTGTTGGCTGCTAGCTGCTGGCTGCTAGCTGCTGGCTGTTGGCCGCTAGCTGCTGGCTGTTGGCCGCTGGCTGTTGGCAGTTGCCAGAGAACTGCTCCCGCCGCCGCCCACTGCTCAGCGGTTTTCACTGAGAACTGAGAACTGAGAACTGGTTTTCAGGGTCTGCCGCTGACCAAGATCCCTCGCTGCGCTCGGGAGGACAGGAAGGCTGCTGGCTGCTAGCTGCTGGCTGCTGGCAGGGGCGGTCAGGTTTGGCTGAGGGGGATGGTCTGGGTGATGTTGTTGAGGACGTCCTGGATGTCGACGCTGTTGACGCCGATGTGCAGCACCTTGTAGCGGCGGGCCACGATGTCACCTTCGGCGGCGATGAAGACGTTTTCGCCCTCGGCGAGGAAAACTCTCTTTGCTTCGCCGGGGCGGTTGGCGAAACCGAAGAAGCGGAGATTGATGGGCGGAGGCGGCGGCGTGCTGGGCGTCGCGGCCATGGGCGGCGCGTTCTTAGACTGCAAGGGCGAAGTGACGGGCTGGACGATGGGCTCGGCCTCGGCACGGAAGATGTTGCGCCCGGTCCCGGTGTAGGTGACCTGCTCGCTCGCCTTCAGCAGATCGAGGAGGAGGCGGGGGTCGGCGCTGGGAACGGGGAGCTGGCCGGGCTTCGGGCCGCGGCTGCGCGCTGACGTACGCCGGCGCGGCTGGGGCTGGGCCACGGTGACGGAAGCGGTGGCAGCGGCCGGCGGCGCCACCGGCACGAGCCACGAGCGCACCACGAGCACCAGGCTGATCACCATCAGGGCGACGGCCACGCCTACTTTCCACGGTTTGTCAGCGCCTAGTTTCAAGAGCAGTTGCCAGTAGTTCTCAGTTCCCAGTTCTCAGTTCTCAGAAAACCAAGATCCCTCGCTCTGTCACCCCATCAAGCCAAACCCGGGCTCGATGGGGACCCCGGCGCGCTCGGGATGACAAGACAGCAGTACCCAGTTCTCGGTTGTCAGTTCTCAGTTCTCAATTCTAGTTCTCGGTTCCCAGAAGAGGCCGGTTCTAGGTACCTGGTGCTGCCTTCAAGTACGTCTCCAGCTTGAGTTCCAGGCGCACGGCGCCGCCCTGCTGATCGGCGAGGTTGATGCTGTCGATGATGAAAAACGTCTGGTTGCGCTCCAACTCGTTGATGAACTTCACCACCTTGCCATAATCGCCGGCGAGGGAAGCATCAATCTGGACGCGGCGCAGACCCTCGGTGGCCGCGTCGTCGGAGGTGTAGCGGATGTTGGCGAAGCGGACGCCATTGGCGCCGGCGACCCGGCCGAGCTCCTCGGAGATGGCCGAATCGCGCTGCGGCAGGCGGGTGCCGATGAACTGCGCGATCTGAAGGCGCGCGTCGGCGAGTTTCTGTTCGATGTTTTCGAGCGGCTTCGCCTGGGCGCGCTCTTCCTGGAGCTGGAGGCGCACCTGGGTGAATTCCACCTGCTTGCGCTCGCGGGAGCCGCCCAGCGGGGTGAGCAGGACGATGGCCGCGGCGAGATCGAGGACGACCAGCGCCACCAGCACGATGTTGAGAGCGCGGCGGGCGGTACGCACGCTCATGGCCGGCCTCCGGCCGGCGTGGGCGCGGCGGGCTGCGGCAGGTAGAGCGCGGAAATCTGGAACTGGATGGCGCCACCCGGCTGGGTGAAAGTTTCGGCGCGCGACTGGGCCTCGCGGAAGCGCGGCGAATCCTCCAAATGGCGCAAGAACTGGACCGCGCGGTCGTGCGAAGTGCCCTCGATGGTCATGCGGACTTCCAGCTGGTTATCGGCGTCCAGCGCCGGCTGGATAGCGAGAACGCGCACCTCCGGGGGCATGATCTTCTCCAGGTCGGCGAAGACCTGGGTCCAGGAGAAGGCCTTGCGGGCAATCAGTTCGTTCAGGTAGGCCGCCTGGAGCGCCACATCCTTGTTTTCGGGCTGGGCGAGGACCGCCCGGGCCTTGGTGGCCACGTCCTGGAGGCGGGCGATCTCGCGGCGGTCGGCGGCGATGCGCTGCGCGACGTCACGGCCCTGGGTCCAGCCGCGCAGCGCGGCCGCCAGCAGGGCCGCGGTGGCCAGTAGCACCAGCAGGAGCAGGAGCCCCCAGCGCAGGTAGAACGCGCGCGCGTTTTCGTAAGGCTGGGAGGCGAGATTGAGGCGAAGACGCATTTGGCGATTTGTGATTTCCGATTTGTGATTTGTGACGGCGGCGGGCCGAAGCCGAAAATCGCAAATCACAGATCGCAAATCATAAACTGCCTATCCCAAGAGCGCTCCGGCGACGCCCGCCAGGCTGCCGCGCGGCACACTGCTGCCGACCGCAGCGCCGGCGAAGAGCGCCGGGTCGACCAGGTCCTGCAGGCGCGCATCGGTAAGCGGCGCGAGCAGGGGACGCACCGCGTCCACCGTGAGGTTGCCGCCGACCAGGATACGGGCGATGCGGCCATGGTACGTGTCTTCAAAAAACACCAGCAGCGGCTGGATGTCGTCGGCGAGCTGCTGCGGCGGCGTGTCCTTGCCGTGTTCGAGGGTGCGGACCAGGCAGAGCTGCTGCTGATCGACGATAGCGAGGCTGGTGGTGCCGGCGTCGGCCTTGATGACCAGCGTGGGCTCCGCGGCTTCCACCGCGCCCAGGGTCGCCGCGAGCGAGGGCAAGACCACGCCCGGCTGATAGCCGGCGGCGCGGAAGGCGGCTTCATATTCTTCGACCACGGCCGCCATGGCCACCGCCGCCACCACGCGCACGCCGTCCGCGGTGCGCACCGCCTGGTAGGAAAGGGCGGCGTGGTCGGCATCGAACGGCAGCAGCTTCTTCAGGCGGAAGCGGAGCAGCGGCATGGCTTCGCTGTCTTTCGCCGGCAGGGAGTCGAAATCCAGCAGCATGAGGCGGACGGCGGCGTCGGGCAGCACGATGGTGAGGTCGCGGCTGCGCGCGCCGACCAGGGCCACCACCTCCTCGATGGCGCGGGTGAGGGCGGCGGCGTTGGTGATGTTTTCCGCGGCCAGGCGGGGCTGCACCACCCCGGGAACCAGGGCGCGGGCGCCGAAGGATTCCAGACGGTCGCCGGCGGGCGTGGTGCGAGCGGCGATGACGCGGTCGGGCGTCACCTCGCAGGCGAGGCGGGGACGCGCGGGTTGTGCGGTGCGGGGCATCAGCGGGAAGTTTCGATGAAGGTCACCTTGTTGATCTCGCGCAGCGTGGTTACGCCGGCCACGACCTTTTCGAGCGCGGCCTCGCGCAGCGGGCGCATGCCTTCCTCGTGGGCGACGCGGCGGATTTCGCTGCTCGGCTTGCGTTCCAGAATCATTTCGCGGATGCGGTCGCTGAACTCGAGCAACTCGTGCATGGCGGTGCGCCCGTGGAAGCCGGTGCCGTTGCAGTCGAAGCAGCCTTCGCCTTCATAGCACGGGACGTCGCGCCAGCGCTGGGGATCGAGGCCGCTCTGCTCCAGGACGTCATCGCCATACGCCACCTGCTTCTTGCAGCTGGGGCAGATGACGCGCACCAGGCGCTGCGCCAGGATGCAGTTGAGCGCCGAGACGAAGTTGTAGGGCTCGACGCCCATGTGCAGGAAGCGGCCGAGCACGTCGAACACGTTGTTGGCGTGGACGGTGGTGAAGACCAGGTGGCCGGTCAGGGCGGACTGGATGGCGATCTGCGCCGTCTCGGTGTCGCGGATTTCGCCGACCATGATCTTGTCGGGATCGTGGCGCAGGATGGAGCGCAGGCCGCGGGCGAAGGTCAGGCCCTTCTTCTCGTTCACCGGAATCTGGATGACGCCCTGCAGCTGGTACTCGACCGGGTCCTCGATGGTGATGATCTTGTCCTCGTCGGTCTTGATCTCGGTGATGGCGGCGTAGAGGGTGGTGGTCTTGCCGCTGCCGGTGGGGCCGGTGACCAGCACCATGCCGTAGGGCTCGTGGATGTAGCGGCGGAAGCGCTTCAGGTCTTCGTCGCGAAGCCGACCACGTCGAGGGTGAGCTGGTGGAACTTTTCGCTCAGCGATTCCTTGTCGAGCACGCGCAGCACGGCATCCTCGCCGTAGATGCTGGGCATGATGGAGACGCGGAAATCGATGGCGCGGCGCGCATTGCCGTAGATGACCCTGAAGCGGCCGTCCTGCGGCACGCGGCGCTCGGCGATGTCGAGTTCGGTCATCACCTTGATGCGGGAGATCATGGTGGAGTGGTGCTCCTTGGCGATGGGGGCCATGGCCGGCTGCAGCACGCCGTCGATGCGGTACTTGATGACCACCGAGTCGTCGCGGCCCTCGATGTGAATGTCGCTGGCGCGGCGCTGCAGGGCGGTGAAGATGGTGGTGCGACCAGGTGGACGATGCGGCTGGACTCGGTCTCGGAGGTCAGGCGCTCGATGGAGATGGTCTCGTCGCCGGCTTGTCTTCCTCGCGCACCACGTCGAAGGCGAGGCCCTCGCTGGCCTCTTCCAGCACGCGCTGCGACTGCTCCGTTTTCTTGAGGATGTCGGAAATCTGCGAGAGGGTGGCGACCTTGGTCAGGATGCGGCGGGCGAGACGCAGGCCGATTTCGTCCACCATCATGAGCTGGCTGGGATCGGCGATGGCGATGACCAGGCGGCCGTCGGGGGCTTCGTCGAGGGGGACGAAGTTGTAATGGAACATGAGGTCGACCGGGACCTTGCGGAAGAGGTCGGGGCGGATGTGGAAGTCGCGCAGGTCGACGAATTCGGCGCGATAGCGGAGCGCCAGGTCGCGAGCGCGCGCGGCCTCGGCGGCGGGGTCGTTCACCGCCGTCGGCGCGCCGTTCACGAACAGCGAATTAGGGTTGAGAGCCATGGGAAACCAGTTTCAAGTTTCGAGTTTCTAGTTTCTAGTTTCTAGAACGACCGCAGTTTCGGTTTGTGCAACGTGGGCTACCTAATCCCGACCGCTACCATTGCGAAATCACCCAATCACCAAATCGCAGAATCGCCAAATGCTTCAGCGCGGCGGCAAGCGCCCGCCCATCCCGCCCGCGCTTATCGCAAAAATCGGCCAGTAGAGCGAGAGCAGCACAAAGGCCACGATCACGCCCATCACGATCAGGATAACCGGTTCGATGAGCGACATGGCGCGGGTGAGGGCGGTCTCCACATCCTCCTCAAAAAACTCCGCCACCGAGGTGAGCATGGCGGGCAAGGCGCCGGTGGATTCGCCGACCTCGGTCATCTCGACGGCCAGTTCGGGGAAGGCCTTGGTTTCCTCCAGGCTGCGCGACAGGGCGCGGCCTTCGCGGACGCGCTGCGCGGCGCCGCCGATGGCCTGGGCCAGGATGCGGCTCTGCATCGAGTTGCCGGCAGTCTCCAGCGCCGGCACCAGCGGCAGGCCGCCGGCCAGCAGTGTGGCCATCATGCGCCCGAAGATCGCCACCTGGTACTTCAGCCAGATATCGCCCAGCACCGGCAAGGCGAGGCGCGCGCGGTCGAGGCGCGCCGCGCCGGATTCCGTCTGCCGCCAGCGCCAGAGAAACAATGCCAGCAGAACGATGCCGGCGATGATAAACGGAAAGTAGTGCTGCACGCCGGTCCCGAGTTCAAGCATGAACACCGTCGAGGGCGGCAGCTCGGCGTTGAGCTGCGAGTACAGGTCGGCGAACTGCGGCACCACGGAGGTGACGAGGAAGGTCAGCATGCCGGTGACGAGGCACAACAGCAGCGCCGGGTAGATGAGGGCGGAGGCCAGTTTCTTGCGAAAGGCGACCGCCAGGCGCTGGAAGGCGATGTAGCGGCGCAACACTTCTTCCAGGTTGCCGCTCTTTTCGCCGGCGAGGAGGGTGGTGGTGTAAAGGCGCGGCACGACGGCGTGGGCGGCGAAGGCGTCGGAGAGCAGGGAGCCGGCGCGCACGCGGTCGCGCACACTCTCCAGCAGGGCGCGGAAGCTGGCATTGCGCTGCCGCCGGATGAGCAGGTCGAGCGCGTTGACGATGGGCAATCCCGCGTGTACCAGGGTGACGAACTGCTCGTTGAAGATGACGAACTGGTCCATCTTCAAGCGGCCGCGGGGAGTGCCGCCGGCGGCAAAGAGGCCGCGCAGCCGCACCGAATAGACGAGGAACCCCTGGTGCGCATAGCGGTCGCGCACCTCGGCCTCCGAGGGTGCGGATTCGAACTGTTCGAGCACGTGGCCGCGTTCATCGGCGGCCTTTACCACGAACTCAGGCATGCGAAGGCGAAACCCTATGGGCCGCGCCAGCAGCCACCTGGGTGGCACGGGCGCGGCGAGGCAACAGTGTAACAGTGGCCGGTTACCAGGCGCCGGTGCCCGTGGCCACCGCCCACAGACGCAACCCAAGCGTAAAGACGCGGGCGGAGGGAAAACGTTCTGCCGGTTGAGGCCGCGGGCCGCTACTGCGGCGCCAGATCGCCCGCCTCGATCACCTGGACGCCGGCGGGGACGGTGAAGCGGAACTTGTCGTCGGCGATGGGCGCGTTGAGCTGCGCGCTGCGGAAGGTGAACTCGGTGGTGGCGCCGTCCAGCTCGTGGAGGGTGAGGCGCTCGATGCGGCCGAGCGCAGGGTTGACCTCGAGCAGCACCTCGCTGACGCGGTCTTCGAGGCCGCGCGGGACGCCGCGCAACACAACGTTGCCGGGTGTGGCCGGCTGCAGGTCGGCGGCCAGCGAGAGCCCCGCCAACTCCTTTTCCAGGCGCGTGTGGCCGAGCAGGTAGCGCAGCGGGGAGCGCAGGTCGTCGAGCTTCTTGAGCGGCGTGCGGCGCGCCTGCTGTTCGCCGGGGACGTAGAACCAGGCGTTCTTGCCGTCGGTGAGGAAGAGCTTGGGGGTGGGGACGCGGTAGTCCCAGCGCATGCGGCCGGGCTGCTTCAGCCAGAGCGTGCCGCTCTCGGTGCGCGCCAGCCCGGCGCCGCGGTAGCTCTCAACAAACTCGGCCTGGAAGGTGGTGAGCGCGTTGTAGTAGCGGTCCACGCGCTGCGCGAGGTCGTGCGCGCTCGGCGGCTGCGCGACCGCCGCGAGGGAGAACGCCAGAACGGTGAGTAGAGTCTTCATGCGCCGGTGCTGATTAGATGCTGAAGCGCGCCATCTGTTCTGAATCCGGAACGCCCCCCCCCCCCGGTTTGGGCACAAAAGTGGTACCCGTAAGCCATTGAGGATACTGCCTCTGTTCCGAAACCAGAACAAATCGCAAATAATTTCTGTGCACTCCTAACCCGACGGCAAAATGCCGCGCGTTGTTTTGTCGGAGGTTCCATGACGCGTGTTGGCCTTCTACTGCTGGCGGTGATCGCCCTGGTGTTGATACTTCTGCCCAACGGCGCGGTCCAGGGACAAAGTGGACAGTGCGACCCGAATTGCCAGTACACCGCTGATGGCCTCGGCTGCAACTCGCCGATCATAATCGACCTGGAGGGCAGGGGTATTCAGCTCACCGATGCTGCCCACGGCGTGATGTTCGACATACGCGGCACGGGACAGCCAGTCCAGATCGCCTGGACGGTAGCGGACGCGAGGGAAGCCTTCCTCGCGCTAGACCGAAACGGAAACGGCCAGATTGACAACGGAATCGAGTTGTTCGGCAACTGGACGCCGCAGCCGGCTTCCGACCATAAAAACGGATTTGCGGCGTTGGCTGAATACGACAAACCCGAAAACGGCGGCAACGGCGACGGTGTCATTGACGATCGCGACGCCATCTTCTCATCCTTGCGCCTCTGGGTGGATGCGAACCATAACGGAGTCTCCGAGCCTGCCGAGTTATTCACCCTGCCCTCGCTGGGCGTGCATTCCATTTCGCTGGCCTACCGCGAATCGCGGAGACAGGACCGCTTTGGCAACCAGTTTCGCTACCGCGCCAAAGTGAATTTCGACCCGAGCAATCCCAACGACGCCCGAGGGTCATTCGCATACGACGTATTCCTGGTCGAGGCGGGAACGCTGAGAGCCGCCATGGGCGAGCGACCTGCCGTTGCGCCAGGAACGATTGACGGAGCGAAAAGGCCAGACCTCATCCCGGACGACGTTGCTCAGGAGATCTTCCTGCGCGTCGCGTCGTGCCCTGACGGCGCGAGCCCGCTCCAGCAGAAGAAATGCGGATTGGTGCGGCGGGCGGTGGGGCTCAGTAACGCCGACGCAGAGATCTTGCGTGCGCACCTCCAGGGCTTTTTAGCTGAGGCCACGCCACTCGACCAGGAGCTTGCAACCCTTGGACGGGCTGATGATGCGACGGGCCGCGCACGTCGTCAGAGCAACGCCGAAAGCAGGCGGCAGTTGGTCAGCCGGAAAGTGGGCGAGCTGCGCCGGGACCTGAGTGTCAACGGCGGCAGTCAATTCGGCGCTTACATCTCCGCCATGAAGAGCAAGATCAAGTTCACTCCCCGGTGATCGGCATACGTAGTGAAAAGGAGACGGAACAAATGAAGCGTATACTGTGCTTCGCCGCCTTGGCACTTACTCTCGTCCTATGCTCGCCGTCAGCAGTTGCGTGCAGTTTCGGGATGTACACGTATAACGATGCGTGGCTGGACGGCGATGGCAATCTGGTGTCAGAGAATTACACGAGTGGAGACACATGTTCCGGCGCGGGTTATGTGGCCTATGCCGACGCAACGGTTACGCTCCCGAGCAGCAACTCATATTCGGCTTCGGCAAGCGGCGGTTCATTCGCCGAGGCGGTTACGCAAGCCGCAACAGCGAATGAGCAGGCGGGCGACGGTTCGGTGTATACGTCGAATGAAGTTGATTATAGCTGCGGGGACTCACTATATGCTTCTGGCATCCTTGGATTCCATTTCGGATATGATTTTCAGTGGTTCTATCTCAACTACATCAATTCAGAGGGCCGCCATTACCAGGCGTTATCTTGTCCTGACCCAGATTATCAGTATGCAGCGCCCTTCTCTGGCAATCTAGGGTGTAAGTTCACTACGCTAGTGCGATCGTCAGGTTCTGAATATCTATGGATGGGTCGTGTGTGGGCAAGTTTTCTGGTGAGGCAATTGACCTTTTGTTCCAATGCCGTGGTGGTCAATCAATCCGCTACGCCGCCTGCTCATCCCTACTGTTACGAAATTGAGTGGACGCAATGACCACGAGGAGTGTCCTTGCACGCCTTGTGGGCATCGGACTCTGCCTGGTGGCGCTACACTCTGGTGCTTCGCTGCTCTTTGGTTTCGCTATGCTGGGTATTCGGGCGCTCGGAGAAGAGTACTACTTCGTGATTGGCGGGGCAGGGCACCCGGTGAAGGCGTGGGTGATGGTGCTGCTTGCCGTGGTTCCCGGCGTGGTGGGCGGCTACTTGGTCACGACTGGGAGCTTCAGGACACGACGCTTGCCGAAGAAGACGGGAGCCAACTGACAATTTAATGTCGCGCGCCCATTGGTCGGGGTCTCAGGGTGTTTGCGGCACGCCGTACTGGAGGAAGGGCAGGTCGCGCGCGTCCTGCACGTAGACGTGGCCATCGGGCGCGAGGCGATACGGATGCCCCAGCGGGTCGGTGGGGAGGCGGCGCAGGAGGCCGGCGGCGAGCATCTCCGCGAAGCTGGACGGCAGGCGACCGGTGCGCTGGCGCACGAGGGCGACGAGCTGTTCCAGTTGCTGCACCTCCTCGTCCACCTGCAGGGCGCGCAGATGCTGGGCGGCGCTGCGGCGGATGTACTCATCGTCGGTGCTCTCATAGATGCGCGCCCAGAGGAAGCGCGCGGTCTCGCGGTCGCCGCCGTGCTGCGCCATGGCGGCGGCCATCACCTTCATCCAGGGATGGGCGCCGGGCACGCGCGAGCCGGCGTCGAAGGTGCGGGTGGCGGCGACGTAGTCGTGCAACTCCATCGCCTGGATGTAGCCGAGGTGGTAATAAAGGCGCCAGGCGCCGGGATTCTCGCGGATGCCGCGCAGCACCAGCTGCACGGCCTTCTCCGGCTCGCCCGCACCTTCCGGCGGCGGTTGCGCCAGGAAGATGGAGCCGAATTCGTAGGCCACCATGAGGTGTGGGTCGAGCTCGCTGGTGATGTCGAGCAGCGGCGCGAGCAGCGGGAAGCTGCGCGCATGCAGGTGATGCTTCGCGCCGAAATACTGTACCGCCCGGGTCCAGTAGAGGTCGGCGATCAGGCCGCTGTAGCCGAGGCTGAGGCGCTGCAGCACCTTCGCCGAGGGGACGTAGAGCACCTCTTCTTCGGCGTCGCGGCCGCGGACGCGGTCGAGCGCGCGGACGGTCACGACCGCACCGCCGAGGCAGACGATCAGCACGGCGGTGAAGAGCGCGCGGGTTTGGCCGGAGGGCGGCATGCCTATTTCAGATTCCTGCGCTCAAAGATCAGGATGGCGCCCGCCACCGCAGCCGCGGAGTAGAGCAGGGCATAGGCGGTGTTGAGGACGATCAGCCTCCCGGGAATCGCGTTCCCGTGGGCCACCGAAGCGATCACGTTGAGGCTGGCGAAGTTGGGGACGAGATACGCCAGCGCGGTGCTGAGCGCACGCGTTGGGCCGGTGACCAGGCCGGCGAAGGTGCGCAACTCTTCGGCAAACGTCCCGATCACGAACAGGGCGAAAGTGAAGACCGCCGACAATACCGGCGAGGAAAACGACGAGAACAGCAGCGCCAGCGCGGTCATGATCAGGAACTCGAGGACGATGAAGTAAAGCGCCACCAGCAGCCAGGCATCGGCGCGCTGGAAGCGGTGCGCCACGTACAGCAGGGCGGCGAAGAAGCCGAGCGCCATGAAGAA
The DNA here is from genome assembly GCA_963739375.1 of Terriglobia bacterium. Lineage (GTDB taxonomy): Bacteria > Acidobacteriota > Terriglobia > Terriglobales > Acidobacteriaceae > CAVUAF01. Next base: position 30,850 of record CAVUAF010000022.1, on the reverse strand, counting down.
GGTGTTGACCACCAGCGTGCCCGCCAGCCCGAAGAACTTGCCGGCGATGAACTCCCAGCGGCGCACCGGGCGCGAGAGCACGGTGTAGAGCGTGCGCTTGTCGATCTCCTTGGAGACCAGGCCGATGCCGATGAAGATGGCGATGATGATGCCGAAGAGGGAAATGGCGGTGAGACCGAGGTTGATGAGGACAATGCGCTCGATGCCGATGGAAATCTGGCCGAAGAGCACCGCTGCCCCGACCATGAGCAGGGCGAAGGCGATCAGGTTATAGAGCACGCGGTCGCGCACCGCTTCGCGGTAGGTGTTGTAGGCGATGTAGGCGAGGCGGCGGATCATGCGCCGGCCTCCGGGGCGCGGCCGGCCGGCGCCGCCAGCTTCTCCACGAAGTATTCCTCGAGCGTGGAGCGCACCGGCGTCACCGAGATAAGCCGGGCGCGCGCGCGGCGCAAGGCTTCGAGAGCGGCATCGAGCTGGGCCTCGGTGACCACGGCGCTCACCGTCTCGCCGGTGACGCGGGTGGCGGCGCCCAGCGCGGCCAACGCCGCTGCCCCCGCCGACCCCTGGAAGAGGACCTCGACCCGGCCGGTGACGCCGGAGGTGAGCTCCGCCACCGCCCCCACGCCGCGCAGCTCGCCTTCGTGCAGCACGCCCACGCGGTCGCACAGGGCCTCGGCGTCGGAGAGGATGTGGGTGGAAAAGAAAACGGTCTTGCCGGCGTCCTTCAGGGCCTGGATGAGGTCGCGCACTTCGCGGCGGCCGATGGGATCGAGGCCCGACATGGGCTCATCGAGGAAGACCAGCTCGGGATCGTGGATGATGGCCTGCGCGATGCCGACGCGCTGCAGCATGCCCTTGCTGAATTTGCGGAGCTGGGTGCGGGCCGCCTCGGCGAGGCCGACGCGGGCCAGCATCTCGTCCACGCGGCGGCGGCGCGCGCGGGCGGCGACGCCCGAGAGTTGCGCGTAATACTCGAGCAGCTCGGCGGCGGTGAGCTGGTCGTAGAAGTACGGCTGCTCCGGCAGAAAGCCGAGCCGCGCCTTCACCTGTGGATCGTCGAACGGCTGGCCGAGGAGGCGGGCCGAGCCCGCGGTCGGGAACACCAGGCCGAGCAGGAGCTTGAGGGTGGTGGTCTTGCCGGCGCCGTTCGGGCCCAGGTAGCCGAAGACTTCGCCGCGCTCGACGGTGAGGGTGAGGGGACGCAGCGCGACCTTCTCGCGCTGGCGCCAGAAGCCGACCGGGTAGCGCTTTTCCAGCCCCAGAGTCTCGATGGCGGCCATCGGGCGTGATTATATGCACGCCGCGTGCCCCCGGCGTTGACTCATCGGCTTCGAGGCCGCCGGCCGGCAGCTTTCTGGCCGCGAGCACGCCGTCGGCCCGCGCCCCGCGTTGTATGATCGCCGCACCCCGATGGCAGCGAGTTCTCCGGTCCCGATCAGCCCTGCGCCGCCGCGTCGCACCGGCCTCCCGGCAGCGGAACCGGGCCACGCGGGGCGCCTGCTGCTGGCCGTCGCGCTGGCGCTGACGGCCATCGTGTACCTCGACACGCTGGGCTTCGAGTTTGTCTTCGACGATCTGCCGCAGATCGTGAACAACGCCGGCATCCGCTCCTGGAGCTCGGTGCCGGGCTTTTTCACGCACCACGTCTGGCAGATGGTGGTGAGCGGCGCCAGCGGGAACTTCTACCGCCCGCTGTTCCTGGTGTGGCTGGTCATCAACTACAAGATCTTCGGGCTGCATCCCGCGGGATGGCACCTGACCACGCTGCTGGTGCACCTGGCCGCCACCTGGCTGGTGTTTGTGCTGGCGCGCCGGGTGCTGCGCAGCGAATTCGGCGGCGCGGTGGCGGCCCTGGTCTTCGGCCTGCACCCCACGCACCTCGAGACCGTATCGTGGATTTCCGGGGTGACCGATTCGCTGTTGACGGTGTTCTTCGTGGGCGCGTTTGTGGCGTGGCTGCGCGCGCGCGCTGCCGCCGAGCGGCGGCTCCCCTGGGGGCTCGCCGCGCTGGCGCTGTTTGGGCTGGCGTTGCTGGTGAAGGAGCCGGCGGTGGTGTTGCCGGGGCTGGTCTTCGCGTACGAGTGGCTGCAGGGGAACCCCGGCGAGAGACTGGGGCGCGCGCTGCGCAACGCGGCGCCGTTTCTAGCCGTCACCGGCGCTTATCTGGCAGTACGCGCCGTGATCCTGCACGGCGTGGCCCATGCCATGACGGTGATGCCGTGGCGCACCGTGGTGCTGACCTGCCCGTCGCTGCTGTGGTTCTACATCGTGCACCTGCTGTGGCCCTTTCGGATCGCGGAATTCTACGAGACGCCGTACGTTACGGCGGCGGATGGGCGCAGCTTCTACGTGCCGCTGCTGCTGACGCTGGCGGTCTGCGCGCTGCTGCTGCTTTGGTGGCGCCGGTCGCGCTCCCCGGCGCTGGCGTTTTCGGCGACCTGGCTGGTGCTGCCGCTGTTGCCCGCGTTGAATATTCAGACGTTCCAGTACGCGGAGCTGGCCCACGACCGCTACCTATACCTGTCGTCGGCGGGCTTTGCCATGCTGGTGGCGCTCGCGGTCGAGCGGCTGCGCTTGGGGCGCACGAGGTTTCTGGGGGAGCCGTGGCCGGCGGTGGCGGCGGTCCTGGGGATGGCGATCGTGTTGGGGATCGCGACCGCAACGCAGAACGTCCAATGGACGAACACGCTGCTGCTGTACACGCGGGCGTTCGAAGTCGCACCCAACAACATCCATACCGTGTCGCCGCTCTCGCGCGAGCTGATTCGCCGCGGCCGCATGGCCGACGCGCTGCCGCTGCTCGAGCGCGCCGCCGTGCTGGCGCCGACCGATTGGGAGGCGCGGTTTATCCTGGCGGACACCTGCTACCTGCTGGGGCGCTATCCGGAAGCGGAGCGCCATCTGCTGGAAGCCATCGCCATCGACCCCAACAGCGCGGCCGAGTACTTCTTCCTGGGTGTGTCGCGGCTGGAATTGCGCCGCCCGGAGCAGGCGGAAGCGCCGCTGCGCCGCGCGGTGGCGATGCTGCCGCAAGGGAAGGGAATGCACCAGGCGCTGGCACGCGCGCTGGCCGGTCAGGGAAAGCTCGACGAGGCCCGGCGTGAGCTGGAGGCCGAGTTGCGGCTCGATCCGCAAAACCAGGAGGCCGCGCGCCAGCTTCAGGCGCTGGCGAAATAAAGACGCTACTAACGTCGGCCCTGCATACAAAACAAACGGCCGAAGGCTTGCGCCTTCGGCCGCGTGGTTCGTACCCTCCCCCAGGTTGAGCCGGTTTGCGGGCGTGAAGCTGAGCGCAGCGAGGCGGGGAGCCCGCAGGCGAAATCCTGAGGAGCCGGGCGACGAAGGATCTCGGTTTCCGCAAAAACATGCGGCCGAAGGCTTGTGCCTTCGGCCGCATGGCTCGTCCCCTCCCCCAGGTACTTCGCCAAGCCGAGAACTAAGCGTTTACTGCAGGGCGGTGGTGCCGGTCAGGCAGGTGGCACCGCTGCCAGCCGCGTCGTACTTGATGACGCCCGACTGGTCGGAGCAGAAGGCCCGCTGGCCGGTCTGGCCGGCGGCCGTCGGCACGCCCGTCGACTGGTAGAGGACGTTGATGGTGGTGGAGCCGGCGGTGGTGCAGCCGGTCAGGGCAAAGGTGAAGCCGCTCTTCACGCCGCTGGCCAGGACTGCATCAATCAGGCCGGCCGTCGTCGATGTCGCGGCCGCGGTGCCCGCAGGTGGCCCGAAGTTCGCCAGCGTGCAGGAGAAGCCCAGGTCCGGATAGGTCGTAGAGTAGGTCACTTCGGCGGTGTTGAGGGTGCGGATCGAGCCCACGGCCGAGGATTCATTGGCCGCAATGCGCGAGCGCAGCAGGTTGGGGATGGCGATAGCGGCGATAATCAGAATGATCGCCACCACTATCAGCAGCTCAATCAGCGAAAAGCCTTTTTGTTTCCGCATGTTCCCCTCTCGTAGTGTTTCCAAACGTCGTAGCCCAAGAAAGACGTGGGTTTGAGAATCGCAAGTACGTAGCGCATGCGACATACCACTTGGGGCCGCCAGCTTACGCCCGGTGGTACAAAGGTAACGTGCTTGATTTTTCAACAGCTTAGCGTGGGTGCGGGAGTGAAAACAAGTTTATCCGGTGAGGCGGGCGGCGTAGTGGGGTCGGCAATGACACTTTGTGTCAAGGCGGAAGCCCAAATAGTGTCACTTCCGTGCGCGAGTACTGGTTACTAGTGTTTTCGGCGCGCGAGGGGAAGGGTTGACGCTACGCCGCCGCGCGCGAGGCGAAGAAACTACCCCGCCATGCGCCTCAACTGGCCGCAGGCGGCGTAGATATCGCGCCCGCGCGGCCGCCGAATGAACGCCGGGACGCCGCTCTCGATGAGGACCCGCTGAAAGGCGAGGACGCGCTCGTCGGCGGGGGTGGAGAAGGGAAGCTCGGGTCCGGGGTTCCAGGCGATGAGGTTGACCTTGGCGCGCAAGCCGGCCAAGCGCCGCGCCAACTCGCGCGCGTGCTCGGGAGCGTCGTTGACGCCGCCCAGCAGCACGTATTCAAAGGTCAAACGCTCGCGCGGACGCAGCGGGAAGGCGCGCGCCGCGGCCAGCAGCGCGTCCATGTCCCACTTGCGGTTGATGGGCATGAGGGGGCTGCGAATCGCGTCGTTGGGGGCGTTGAGCGAGATGGCCAGGCGCGGGCGCACCGGCTCGCGCCCGAGGTCGGCGATGCGCGGCAGAATACCGGCCGTCGACACCGTCATGCGCGACTCGGGAATTCCGGCGCCTTCGACCAGCAGCCGCACCGCCTGGATCCACTCGGCGTAGTTGTGCAGCGGCTCGCCCTGGCCCATGAAGACGAGGTTAAGACGATCGCGCGCGATATTGACACCGTGCTCAGCGCACACCGCCAGCACCTGGCCGACGATCTCGCCCGCGCTGAGGTTGCGGAGCATGCCCAGCTTCGCGGTCAGGCAGAACTGGCAGTCGACGGCGCAGCCCACCTGGCTGGAGACGCAGATGGTGGCGCGCTTCCAGGTGCGCGCCGTGGACGCCGCGGGCGCCACCGGACCGCCGCTGAGGTTGACCAGGGGATTGCTGCGCCGCGCGGGGGCCGCTGTCGGCGGCGGCGCTGCGGGAATCTCGTCGCCGTCGTCTTCGCCGCCGTCACCCTCCGGCATCCACACGGTTTCGACGCTCTGGCCGTCGGCAAATCCGAAGAGGTAGCGCACCGTGCCGTCCACCGAAGTGAAGCGCGCCAGGAGTTGCGGCTTGCCCAGGGAATAGCCGTCGGCGGCGAGTTGCTGGCGGAACGCCGCGGGCAGAGTGGTGATCTGGTCGAGTTCATTCACTCGCTGGCGGTAGATGGCCTCAAAGAGCTGCCGGGCGCGATAGGCGGGCTGCCGGCAGTCCTGTACCACCTCCGTAAGCGCCTGAAGCGAAAGACCTAAAAGTTGTTTCGGTACCTGGCTCGGCATGCCTTCAACCCGCTGGTTGGGATTATAGAGGCGCTTGGGGGCGAAGCGATTTCCGGCGCATTCCGCGGCGGTCCGGTTGCCAAAGCCTGAAGCGCAGCCGCAAGTCCTGCCGCGAAGTCACTGAATCGAAAGGGTGAACATTCCATGACGCACGATGCGCCGGGGTGTGAGAAGCTAGCTGCTTCCACGCCGGTGGCAGTGGCGCGGCGAGGCGCGACCGTGGGAGACGAGCTGCGCAACATCAAACGCGAGGTCCTGCCCAACGGCCTGACCGTGATCACCGAGGAGATGCAGCACATCCGCTCCGTCTCCATCGGCGATTTGGGTCCGGACCGGCTCGCGGCACGAAAATCCCGAGGTCAACGGCATCTGCCACTTCCTCGAGCACATGGTCTTCAAGGGGACGGCCACGCGCACCGCGGAAGACATCGCGCGGCAGGTGGATTCCATCGGCGGCAACATGGACGCGTTTACCGCCAAGGAGTTCGTCTGCTTCAACATGAAGGTGCTGGATGAACACGTGTCCATCGCCATGGACGTGCTCAGCGACCTGGTCCTGAACCCCGTCTTCGACAAGCAGGACATCGTGCGCGAGCGCGGCGTGATCCTGGAAGAGATCAAGATGGACGAGGACAGCCCCGACTACCTCGTGCACGAAATCTTTCACCCAGAACTTCTGGAAGGACCACCCGCTGGGCAAGCCCATCCTGGGCACCAAAGACACCGTGCGGCGCTTCGAGCGGCCGCTGGTGGTCGACTACTACCGCGATCGTTTCACCCGGGAAACCTGATCATTACTGCCGCCGGCAACCTGCAGCACGCAGCCTTCGTGGAGACTGGTGCCACAGCGCTTCCGGCACCTGGCCGCGCACCAGAACGGCTTCCACGATCTCCGCCCACCACGCAGTCGCGCATCATCATGCGCAACAAGAAGTCGCTGGAGCAGGTGCAGATCTGCGTGGGCGTGCCCTCGGACCCGGTTGCCCACGAGCGGCGCTACGCCTGCTACATCCTGAACACGCTGCTGGGCGGCGGCATGAGCTCGCGCCTGTTCCAGAACATCCGCGAGCGCCAGGGGCTGGCGTACGCGATCTACAGCGAGCTGAATCCCTACCGCGATACCGGCTGCCTCTCGATTTATGCCGGGACGTCGCGGGAGTCGGCATCCAAGGTCGTGGACTGCGATCGTGAAAGAGTTTCGCGAGCTGAAGACCAACGCCCATCGGCGACGACGAGCTGCGCCGCGCCAAGGACCAGCTCAAGGGCAGCCTGATGCTCAGCCTGGAATCTTCCACCGCGCGCATGTCAAACCTGGCGCGCCAGGAGATGTACTTCAACCGCTTCTTCGGGCTGAACGAAATCATCGCGCGGGTCGAGGCGGTCACCCGCGAAGACCTGCTGGAGCTGGCCCGCGCCTACTTCCAGCCGGACCAGATCGCCGTCACCGTCCTCGGCAACCTCAACGGACTGAAGATCGCGCGCGACCAGCTGGCCTGCTGAGAATCCAACCCACCACGAAGGCACGGAGAATGGAAAATAGGCAGTGGGCCAGGTAGTTCTATCTCCACAGCAGCGCGGACACCGACGACACCAATTCTTCGCGTCTTCGTGTCTTCGTGGTGAAGGTGTTTACAATCTCCTCGGTGACCCGCATCCGCGACTTTCGGCGTGGCGACCTGCTGGCGCTGTGGCGCATTGACCAGACCTGCTTTGAGCCCGGCATCAGCTATTCCGTGGACGAGTTGGCCTGGTACATGGCGCGGCCGCACGCCTTCACGCTGGTGGCGGAGGCGGGGAAGGGGATCGTCGGCTTCCTGGTCGCGCATCGTGGTCAGCGCGGCAGCGGGCACATCATCACCATTGACGTGGTCGCCGCGGCCCGCCGCGGCGGCCTCGGCTCGCGCCTGCTGGCGGAGGCGGAAGCGCGCCTGGCCGGCGCCGGCTGCGCCGCGGTGACGCTGGAGACTGCGGTCAGCAACCTCGCCGCCATCGCCTTCTACAAGCGGCACGGCTACTCCGTCATCCGCACCATCCCGCGGTATTACCAGAACAGCCTTGATGCGCTGCTCATGCGCAAGGAGATCGGGGCATCGGCCGAGCCGCCCATTAGCTCCCCGGCACCGCGCCCGAGCCGCCGCTAGCTGCTGAATCGGTGACGCGAGCCCCCAATCGATTACAATCCCGCTTCTCCCATGGCACGCCGTAGCTCCCAGTCAGCCGGACCGCTCCGCGTTGCGATTGACACCGGTGGCACCTTCACCGACTGCCTCGCCAGCGACGGCGGCCGGCTGCGGATGCTGAAGGTGTTCTCCACCCCCGCCGATCCTTCCCAGGCCATCGTGGAGGCGCTGCGGAAGCTGGGCGCCGCCGGCCGGCCGGCACTCGTCCTGCACGGCACCACCGTCGGGACCAACACGCTGCTGGAGCGCAAAGGGGCGCGCGTGGCGTTCGTGACCACGGAAGGCTTTGAGGACACGATCGAGATTGGGCGCCAGGCGCGCCCGCGCCTCTACGACTTTTTCTTCGACCGCGTGCCGCCGCTGGTGCCGCGGGAGTTGCGCTTCGGGGTCAGTGAGCGCATTGGTCCGGCGGGCGAGGTCGTGCAGCCGCTCGATCCCGCCGGCGTACGCCTGGTCAGCGCCAACCTCCGCGAAGCGCGGCCCGAGGCCATCGCCGTGTCGCTGCTGTTCTCGTTTGCCAACCCCGTGCACGAGCGCGCCGTGGCCGAGGTGCTGAGCGACCTGGGCGTGCCGCTCTCGCTCTCGCACCAGATCCTGCCGGAATTCCGCGAGTACGAGCGCGCCAGCACCGTGGTCGTCAACGCCTGCCTGCAGCCGGTGATGCAGCGCTACCTCGAGAACCTGGAACGCCGGGTGCGCGAACTCGGGGCGGTGCGCGTCTTCGTCATGCAGTCCAGCGGTGGCATTGCGGCGCTGGCGAGCGCGGCGCGCGAGCCGGTCCGCACCGTGCTCTCCGGTCCGGCGGGGGGCGTGGTGGGGGCTGCGGCCATGGCACGGCGCAGCGGCTGCGCGCGCATCATCGCCTTCGATATGGGCGGCACCTCCACCGACGTTTCGCTGGTCGATGGCGAGCCGCGCGCCTCCAGCGAAGGCGAGGTCGCCGGGCTGCCGGTGCGCGTTCCCATGCTCGATATCCACACCGTGGGGGCGGGGGGCGGATCGCTGGCGCGCTTCGACGTGGCCGGCGCGCTGCGCGTCGGGCCGGAGTCGGCGGGCGCCGATCCAGGGCCCATCTGCTACGGCCGTGGCACGCAGCCCACCGTCACCGACGCCAACCTGCTACTGGGGCGCTTGCCCCCGGGGCGCTTCCTGGGTGGCGAGTTCGAACTCGACGCGGAGCGCACACGAAAAGTGGCCAGCGAATGGCTGCGGCGCAGCGGCTCGCGATTGACGCTCGCGCAGTTCGCCGCCGGGGTCGTGCGGGTGGTGAATGCCACGATGGAGAAGGCCATCCGCGTGGTCTCGATCGAGCGCGGCTACGACCCGCGCGACTTCGCGCTGGTCGCCTTCGGTGGCGCCGGCGGCATGCATGCCTGCGAGCTGGCGCAGACGCTGGGCATCCCGCGCGTCCTGGTGCCGCTGTATCCGGGCGCGCTGTCGGCCTTCGGCATCCTGGTCAGCGACGTGGTGAAGGACTATTCCCGCACCGTGCTCTGGCCGCTCGCGCCGGGAAAAGGAAGCGGGGGGAAGACTCGGGCGGGTCCGGCCGCTCCGGCTGGCCGGCCGGAGCGAAGTGCCGGTGATGTCGAGCGCCGCCTTGCCGCCGTGTTCACGGAACTTGAAGCGCGTGCGCGGCGCGACTTTCGCGAGGAGAAGTGGCAGGGGCGCGCGCGCTTTCAGCGCAGTCTCGATCTGCGGTATCGCGGCCAGGGCTACGAACTGAACGTCGGCACGCGGGCCGGTGAGCCGCTGGCGCGGACGCTCCGGGCCTTTCATGCCGAACATCAGCGGCGTTACGGCTACGCGCATCCCGAGCGCGCGGTGGAGATCGTGACCGTGCGAGTGCGGGCCACGCTGCCCTCGCGCGCGCTCCCCGGCGAGCTGGAGGTGGCGCCGGCGGGCCGCGGCGCCGCGTCCGTGACCCACGCGCCGGTGATCTTCGGGGGACGCCGCGTGCGCACCGCGATCATCGACCGCAGCGCGCTGCCGCCGGGGCGCAAGCTGCGCGGCCCGGCCATCGTGACCGAGTACAGCGCCACCACCGTCGTGCTGCCGGGATTGCGCTACGGGGCTGACCGCGCGGGAAACCTGGTGATCGAGGTCAAGTGAGCCGCTACGCGCGCGTGCGCCGGTGGCGGGCACGCTCGGCGTCCTGCAGCAGGTAGTTCCGGGTCGCCTCCGCCAGCCGCGATTGCTGCAGCGCTTCGCGCACCTCCGCCAGCGGCAGCGAGTGGACCATGGCGATAGCGCGCGCCAGCGGGGTGTGCTGGTTGCGCAGCAGCGCCGCCTTCACGTCGCGCCGCAGGGACCACTTGGCGTGCGCACACACCAGGCGCGGCAATTCCACCGGGCCGTTCTCGCGCAGCACCGCCCTGACGATGGCGGCCTCGTTGAGGTGGGAGTTGTCGAGCGCGGTGGCGATGATGCGCGGCTCGGCGTCGAGCAGCAGGGCCGCGGCCACGCGGCCGGAAGCGCGGCGCGCCAGCGTGGCGCGCTCGCCGGCGGAGACGGTTTCCAGCCGCGCGATGATGGCCTCTTCCGCCACCATCTTCAGGTCGGCGGCGAGCGCCGGCGTCAGCGCCAAATGCATCAGTTCGAAGGTGTAGAGGCGGCGCGCGGTGGGCAGCGAGACGTGCCGCGGCGTCCGCGGGTGCTGCACCAGCGCCAGAATCACCTTGCGGTGCTTCATCGCCGCCGCATTCCGCGAGAGGTCTTCGAGCACCCGCTCGCCGAGGTCGCGGCGGGTGAGCAGCGTCAGCGCCAGTTCCTCGGTCATGCGCGGGTCGGCGGCGGCGGCGCGCAGCGATTCCGGCGCCGCGTCATGAATCATCTCGTCGAGACGTCGCGCGGGAGCGGGGCCGGCTTTTGCGTTGGCATCAGCCACAATTACTCAATGCCCTTGCGCCATGGCCAGCGCGCCCAGCACCGGCTCGACGGTCGCTGGCTGCACGGTGGCGCCGGGGCACAGGTTCTGCAGCGTCTTGCGAAAGATCAGGCGCAGCGATTCTGAGCTGCGAAACACGCCCCCGGCCATCGCGACCCTGACCGGCTGGTCACGAAACAGGCGTGCGATTACGTCGCGCGCCAGCAGCGCCAGCTGGGCCGCGGCCTGGGCGACGATCTCCCGGGCGACCTTTTCGCCGGCTTCGCTGTGCTGCAGCACCAGCGGAAACAGCGCGGCGAAATCGGGCGGCGGCTGGCGGTTGGCGAGGGTGGCGAGGTCTTCGCGGGTGGACACCTGCCAGGCGCGCATGAAGTCGTCGAGCAGCGCCGAGGGCTCACCGCGGTCTGCCGCGCGCATGGCCTGGGCCACCGCCATGCGGCCCATCCAGGCGCCGGAGCCTTCATCGGAAATCGCCGGCCCCCAACCGCCGGCGCGCGCCATCTCGCCGCCGGGGCCGCGCGCGAACGCGATCGAGCCGGTGCCCGCAATCACCAGCACGCCGGGCCCGCCGTCAAACGCCGCGGCCAGCGCGATGGCGTTGTCGCCGACGACCTCGACCGCCGCCGGCGTGACCTCGCCGACGTAACTGCGCAGCAGGGCGGCGATGTCGCTGCGCGAGAGGCCGGAAATGCCGATGACCACGCGCGCCAGCCGCTCCGGGGCGGTCCCAGCGCTGCTGCAGGCGTCGCGGACTACCTGCTGCAGCGCGGCACGAGCACGCTCCTCGCCCACCGCCTGCACCTTGCACGAGCCTCCGGTAACGCGCGCAAAAACGCGCTGCTCGTCGCCGAGCGCGGCTTCGGTCTTCGAGCCCCCGCCATCGATACCCAGAAAATAGGCCACGGTTGTGGGCTAGTTGTAACACGAAAAAAGGCCCCGGTCCGCAGGCCGGGGCCCAACGGTAAGCGCCGGAGTTACGATGTGACGTATGTCACGCGGGCAGAGCGGTCTGTACCTGCTTGATTGACGCGCGACCACACAAAACGATACGTTTCTAGGTTCCCCCACAGGCTGAGGTGACCCCGTGCCGAAGAACCGTAAGCGCAAATCTACGTCGGTTCGCCGCCCGGCAAGCCCGGCACCGCACCAGCCGGCGCACGGCGGTGAAGGCATCGAGCGGCAGCTCCACGATCCTATCTCCGACCGGCTGATTCCACTGGAGCCGCTCGACCTCTCCCGCATCCGCACCATCGATGACCTGGTGCGCGCCATGGCACGCACCGCCTTCACCGGCCGCCAACTGGGCGAGGCCGCCGACGTGCTGGAGGCGATGGCGCGCGACCGCGACTGCTTCGTGGTCATGACCCTGGCCGGCGCCATGACCGTGGCCAAGCAGGGGCTGGTGATCGCCGACCTGATCGACCACGGCATCGTGCACTCGCTGGTGTCCACCGGCGCGCTGATGGCGCATGGGCTGGTGGAGGCGGCGGGCAAGTCGCACTTCCGCTACGACGAGCGCATGAACGACGTCGAGCTCTACGAGGCCGGCTATAACCGGGTCTACGACACGCTGGAGCCGGAGACCAACCTCAACTTCGTCGAGGAAATCGTGGCGCACATCCTCGAGCGCTGGGACGAGAGCGAGACGCTGTGCTCCTATAAGCTCAACCGCGACATCGGCCGCTACCTGGCGGAGAAGGTGCCCGGGCGCGGCATCCTGAAATCGGCGTACGAGAAAGACGTACCGGTGTTTGTGCCTGCGTTCTCGGATTCCGAGCTGGGCCTGGACCTGGCGCTGCACAACCGCAAGCGGCGCAAGGAAGGCCGGAAGCCGATCCGCTTCGACCCCTTCCTCGATCTCGAACATTTTGCCGAGCGCAACCTGGCGCACCCGCGGCTGGGGATCTTCACCATTGGCGGCGGCGTGCCGCGCAACTGGGCACAGCAGTTCGGCCCCTTCGTCGAGCTCCGGCGCCGGCGGGGCGGGGAAGACATTCCCCTGAAGCGCTACCACTACGGGCTGCGCATCTGTCCCGAGCCGGTCTATTGGGGCGGGTTGTCGGGTTCGCCCTACAGCGAAGGCATCTCGTGGGGGAAGTTCGTGCCGCCCGCGGAAGGCGGGAGGTTCGGCGAAGTCTTCGTGGACGCGACCATCGGGCTGCCGCTGATTGTGGCGGCGGTGCTGGAGCGGCTGGGAATCTACCCCCAGCGTGCGACGACGCGCTGAATCGCATTGCCGAATTGCCGAACTGCGGAATTGCCCCCCGCCGCGCGCGCCGTTCAGCTACAAAGGCAAAGGCCGCCGCGGGTGCGACGGCCCAGTTCGGCAATTCCGCAGGTCGGCAATCACTCCATGATCAGGATGGCGGCGGCGATGGCCGTGGTCCAGAGGCCGCGCTTGTCGCCCACCGCCGACTGCGTCACGTTCATGGTGCGGACGATCTTGTTGGAGATGCGGTAAATCTCCTTCTTCTCGTCCCACGAGGTGTCGGGGTTGAATTCGACATTGAGCGTCGTGGCCAGCATTTCGGCGGCGAGCTCCTCGGCGTAGTCGCCGGCGGTGGTCTCGGTTTCGCCGAAGCTGTGATGCTCGCTCAGGTAGCCGTAGGTGCTGCGGTCGGCGGGGATGGCCAGGCCGATGCTCGAGGCCACCAGGCGGTGCGGCTCGCGGGTGGAGTTCTCCGCCACCACGGCAAACACCACCTCCCCGGGGTGGAGATACTGCAGCCCGGCGGCGCGCGGGATCAGCTTGCAGTTGGGGGGAAAGATGGAGGAGACGCGCACCAGGTTCTGCGCGGCGATGCCCGCGTCCCGAAGCGCCAACTCAAAGGAGGTCAGCCGCTCGCGATGTTTCCCGACCCCCTTGGTCAGGAAAATGCGCTTGGGAACCATGTCTCTGGACAATTCGCGTTGCCTCCGGTGGCGGGCGTTTTAGGAAGAAAAGAAAATAACACAAGAAGAATTGCGAGCAAGAAAAATTCACGGGCCGGAATCGGCCCCCCGGCGCAGCGGCCGACCGGGTCAGCCGCAAGGCGAATCGGCCCACCGGAAGTCGCGGGTGCGGTTGCCGATGAGCCGATGAATTCGATGCGCCGATAGGCCGATTACTTTGCGGCGGCGACCGTGGCCACCTGCACCTTGTCGCCCTTGACCGCGCCGCTGACGCTGACTTTCTGCCCCGCCAGCCGGTCCAGGTCACTCTCGTGACCGTTGAGCGTGTAGATCTTCTTGTCCACCACCAGGACATACTTGGCGCCGCCCTTGACGCACTCCCGGGTGCAGTCGGCGGCGCTGGAGCCCGGCATCATGTGCGTGGCGCCGCACATGCTGTCGCTGATGACGCCGGTGAGCGTCTGGGGTTTGTCGGCGGCAAGGGCCGCGCCGGCCAGAACGCCGAGCAGGCAGAGCACGACAAGAATGCGGGGAATCCGGGTGTTCTTCAGCACTGGTTTGGCCTCCCACGTAAAGTTACAAGATTGCGCCGCATTTGAAAACATCCTGACGAGCGACGAGGGAACCCGATGGGGCCGAGCGGCCGTGCGTATCGGGGCACGGCTTCAGCCGTGCCGAAAAGGCCGCTTCTTAGAAAGCTGTCATCCTGAGCGAGCCGGAGCGTATGCGACGGCGAGTCGAAGGATCCCTATTGCACCCGAGCTGCACCGGTCAAGTAGGGCTCCCTCGCTTCGCTCGGGATGTTGTTGCCAACGACCAACGGCCAACGACCCCGGCCTATCTTTTCAGCGGCAGGGGCACGGCCGTGACCTGCTTCAGGGTCACGGCGACATCAATGAAGGCCAGGGCGGCGCGGGAGAGCGCCTTGTCCTTGCGGTAGACCAGCGCCAGGTCGCGGCGGACCACCTCCTCGGCGAGGGGGAGCGCGGCCAGCGCTTTGGCCTTCACGTCGGCCTCGACATTGGAGTTGGCGATGAAGCCGATGCCGACATCGGCGGCCACGAAGCGCTTGAGCAGCTCGCTGGAATCCAGCTCCATGGAGACGTTCATCTTGAGCTGCCGCTCGTCGAACAGGCGGTCGACGGCGTCCCGGGTACGGCCCAGCTTGGGCACCAGCAGCGGAAACTTCGCCAGGTCGGCGATCTGCACCGACTTGTGGCGCGCCAGCGCATGCTGCGGCGGCACGATGACCACCAGCTCGTCGCGATGGATCATCACCACCGTGAGCCGTGGGTCGTTGATGGGCACGGCAATGACGCCGAAGTCCACCGTGTTCTCGATGACCGCCTCCAGGATCTTGCCGCGCTCCGAGCGCATGATGCTGACCGCGACCTTGGGATAACGGCGCTTGAACTCGGCAAACACCTCAGGGAGGACGTGCAGGCAGGTGCCTTCGTTGGCGGCGACCACCAGCTCGCCGCGGGGCACGCGCTCCATTTCGGCGACCGCGGCGAGGGCGGCGCGGCGCTCGTCGAGCGCCTGCTCGGCGTACTTTAGAAACGCTTTGCCGGCCGCGGTCAGCGACACCTTGCCGCCGGAGCGGTCGAGCAGCTTGGCCCCGACCTCCCCCTCCAGCGCGCGGATCTGCGACGAGATCGCCGGCTGGGTGCGAAAGCGCTTCTCCGCCGCCCGCGAAAAGCTCAGGTGCCGGGCCACCTCGAGGAACGTTTCTAGTTGATCGAAATCCATAGCAGCAGTTGTCAGTGGTCAGTTGTCAGTTGCCGGTTCTGTGCCGGCAGGCAATTCTCGACGCCAAGCCACAAACCAGTCGCCCGTTGGCCGCCGGCGTCGGTTGTCCCGCCGCCTTGGGCGGCAAGCCGCTGATGTCCCGCCGGTTGCACGATATAAAACCACATTATCGTGCCCATAAAAACAATCAATTTCCCAAACCCGGCGCCGGCCTATATGGTGCTCAGGTCGCGGTAGGACACGCCGCGGATTTCTGTCCCCACAAAGACTGGCGCACAAGATTCCGCGGGCCAGGCCCGCCAAGGAGAACCACGAAATGGCTGATCCGAAACAGATCCTGCAGTTCGTCAAGGACAACGGCGTCAAGCTGCTCGATCTGCGCTTCACCGACCTGCCCGGCCTGTGGCACCACGTCTCGTATCCGGTCAGCGAGTTCAGCGAGTCCTCGTTCGAGGAAGGCTTCGGCATGGACGGCTCCTCCATCCGCGGCTGGGCCGCCATTCACGAGTCGGACATGCTGCTCATCCCCGACCCGAACTTCTACATGCTCGACCAGTTTTGCGAGGCCCCGACCCTGGCGATGATTGCCGACGTCATCGACCCGGTGACCAAGCAGCGCTACGACCGCGATCCGCGCTACATCGCCAAAAAGGCCGAAATGTACCTGAGTTCCACCGGCCTGGCCGACACCGCTTACTTCGGCGCCGAGGCCGAGTTCTTCATCTTCGACAACATCCGCTTCGACCAGAAGGAAAATTTCGGGTTCTACTTCATCGATGCGGAAGAGGGGCGCTGGAATTCCGGACGCAAGGAGAACAACCTCGGCTACCGGCCGCGCTACAAGGAAGGGTACTTCCCGGTGCCGCCCACCGACCACTACCAGAACCTGCGCAGCGAAATGGTGCTGGCGATGCAGAACTGCGGCCTGGTGGTGGAGTGCCATCACCACGAAGTGGCGACCGGGGGCCAGACGGAGATTGACCTGCGTTTTGCCCCGCTGGTGCGCTCCGGCGACAACATGATGCTCTACAAGTACATCGTGAAAAACGTCGCCAACCAGAAGGGCAAGACGGTGACCTTCATGCCCAAGCCGCTCTTCCAGGACAACGGCTCGGGCATGCACACCCACCAGTCGCTGTGGAAGGGCGGCAAGCCGCTCTTTGCCGGCGACGGCTATGCCGGGCTGTCGCAGATGGCGTTGTGGTATATCGGCGGGCTGATCAAGCACGGTCCGGCGCTGGCGGCGATCATCGCCCCGACCACCAACTCGTACAAGCGCCTGGTGCCGGGCTTCGAGGCGCCGGTCAACCTGGCCTACTCGCGGCGCAACCGTTCGGCGGCGTGCCGCATCCCGATGTACTCGGCGTCGCCCAAGGCGAAGCGCATCGAGTTCCGCCCACCCGACCCGAGCTGCAATCCCTACCTGGCGTTTGCGGCGATGCTGATGGCGGGCCTGGACGGCATCGAGAACAAAATCGATCCCGGCCAGCCGCTCGACAAGGACATCTACGATCTCGAGCCCGAGGAGTTGGCGAAGGTCCCCTCGATGCCCGGCTCCCTCAACGATGCCCTGGACGCCCTCGATGCCGACTACCAGTTCCTGCTGAAGGGCGACGTTTTCAGCGAGGAGCTGCTGCATACCTACATCGAGTACAAGCGCGACAAGGAAGTGAACGCTATGCGGCTGCGTCCGCATCCCTACGAGTTCGCGCTTTACTACGACATTTGACGGCGCTTTCCGGGGCGTCCGCGCCCCGGGCTGTCATCCTGAGCGAAGCGAAGGATCTCGCGGCGGTGGGCGCGGGCCACACGCCCGCGTCCCCCCGTTTGCGTTACCATAGCGACATGCGGTTTCTGACTGTGGCCATCGTGGTGTTCGCGCTGGCCGGCGTGGTGGTCTCGACGCTGGCGCTGCAGGAGCACTACAACACCGAGCCGTCCCCCTGCAAGATCAACGACAAGTGGGACTGCGGGGCGGTGAACCACAGCGAGTACGCAGTGTTGTATGGGGTTCCGATAGCCACAATCGGGATCGTCGGGTATGCGCTGCTGGCCGCCCTCGCCGGCCGCCTGCCCCGCCTGACCGCGCTGCTGTCGCTGGGGGCGCTGGGCTTCGCGCTCCGGCTCACCTACATTGAGGCGCGGGTGCTGCTGGTGTGGTGCATCTACTGCGTCACCTCGCAGGCGATCATCGCCGTGATTGCGCTGCTGGCGGTGACGGCGGCGGTGCTGCAGCACCGGCGGCGGAAGAGCATCTTCGCCTGAGGCCACGCCGCGTGCGCCGCGGATGGCTTCCGCTGCTATCCTGAGCGCACCCGTGGCCCCGCACCCCCAGTTCGCCGACGCGCCGCTGCCGCCCGCCGATTTCCGCGAGCCGCAAGGCGCCGCCGCCAACCTGCGGCGTATTGCCGCCGTGGCCCCGGCCGCGGTGGTGAGCGCGCTGGGCAACCTGCTGCCCGACCTGCCCGATCCCGACGCCGCGCTCAACCTCTTCGAGCGCCTGTGCGCAGGGGCATCGCCCGGGTTGCTGCGCGTGTTCGCGCGCCAGCCGCTGCTGGTGCACTACGCGGTTGCGGTCTGCGGCTTCAGCCACTACCTGGGCGACACCTTAATCCAGAACCAGGGCCTGCTGCCGCAGTTCGAGCGCGAGCGGCAGCTGGAGCACTCGTGCAGCGTAGATGACTATCGCGAGGCGCTGGCGCACGTCCGCGGGCGCGCGCGGGAGCATGATGTGCCGCTGGCGCTGGCCCACTTCAAGCGGCGGGAGTACGTGCGCATCATGCTGCGCGACGTGCTGGGCATCGCCACTTTGGGCGAGGTGACGGCGGAGATCTCGGCGCTGGCCGACGTGCTGATAGCCGAGGCGCTGCGCGACGCGCGCGCCACCCTGCGCCACCGCTTTGGAGTGCCGCGCGTGCGCGACGCTCGCGGGCGCCTGGTGGAGCCGCGGTTCGCGGTGCTCGGCCTCGGCAAGCTGGGCGGCAACGAGCTGAACTACAACTCCGACGTGGACCTGTTCTTCCTGTATCGCGATGGGGAGGCGGACGAGTCCAGCGGGTCGGCGGCGGCCATCTCGAATCGCGAGTTCTGCATCCGGCTGGCCCAGCTGGTGACCGAGACCCTTTCGCGCACCACGCGTGAAGGCCCGGTGTTCCGCATCGATCTGCGGCTGCGGCCGGCGGGCGGAGAAGGCGAGCCGGCCGTGGGGCTGCAGCACGCGCTCCACTACTACGCGCAGGTGGCGCACGATTGGGAGCAGCAGGCCATGATCAAGGCGCGCTACGTCGCCGGCGACGCGGCGCTGGCGCACGAATTCCTGGCCGGGGTGGCGCCGTTTGTCTACCAGCAGGAGCTGAACTTCGCGGCCATCGAGACGGCGCTGGCGTCGCGCGAGAGGATGGGGGTGCGGCGGCGGCAGCGGCCCCTGCGGCGCCGCGGGATCGACGTGAAGCTCGACCGCGGCGGCATCCGCGACATCGAGTTCCTGGCGCAGTGCCTGCAGCGGGTCTATGGCGGCAACGAGCCCTGGCTGCGCGCGGCGGGCACGCTGCTCGCCTTGCAGAAGCTGCACGACAAGGGACACCTGGCGGGCAAGGACTTCCACGAGCTGAGCATCGCCTACGAGTTCCTGCGCCGGGTGGAGCACCGGCTGCAACTGCGGCGCGGACAGCAGACCCATCGCCTGCCGGAAGCGCGCGCGGAGTTGCGCATCCTGGGCCGCTCGCTGCTCTCCGGCTCGCCGCAGCAGGAGCCGGTCGCCGACGTGGTGGCTACGGTGAAGACGCGCATGGCGGCCGTGGCCGAGATCTACGCGCGCATCGTGTACCACCAGCAGGCGCAGCGGCCCGATGAATTCCACCTCGAACTTTCCGCGCCCGCGCTGGGTGGGGAACACTCGCTGCGCCAAGCCTTGCAGCGCCTGGCCGCCGATTCACCGGAGAGCGCCGCCAGCATCGCGCACGCGGAACTCACCGCCGCCGGACGGCGCAACCTGCACCGGTATCTCAGTGCGGCGCTGACCAGCCCGGAACGCTATGCCGCCGTCTTCCGCAAGCCGCGAGCCCTGGAACGCGCCCTGCTGCTCTTCGAGACCAGCGAGTTCCTCACCGACCTGCTGGTGCGGCACCCGGAGGAAGTGGCGCTGCTGGAGGCGGGTGGCGGCGTGGCGCGCGCGCCGCGATTGTTCGAAGTCGGCGAGGGCGAGGCCTTCCCGCCCGGAACGACGTACGCCGGCAAGCTGACGCTGCTGCGGCAGCGCCACCGCCACGCTACCTTCATCTCGGCCGCCGCCGACGTCACCGCCAGCCGCTGCGTTTATGAGTCGCTACAGGAGACGGCCGCGGCCGCCGATGCCGCGGTCGCGGGCGCCGTCGTCGCCGCCGACGCGCCGCCGGGATTCGTGGTGCTGGCGCTGGGCCGGCTGGGGACATGCGAGTTCGACCTCGGCTCCGATGCCGACCTGCTGTTCCTGCGCGACGAGCGCACCAATCCCCCAGCGGCTACGCGCGCCGCGGAACGCGCCGTCGAGGTGCTCTCGGCCTACACCCGCGATGGAGCAGTCTTTTCCGTGGACACGCGCCTGCGGCCGCGCGGCATGGAGGGCGAGCTGGTCATCACGCCGGCGCAACTCGACGCCTACTTCGCCACCGAGGCGCAGCCCTGGGAGGCGCTGAGCTACACCAAACTGCGCCACGTCGGCGGGGCCGCGGACGTGGGCGCGGCCGCCATCGCGGCGGTGCGGCGGCGGCTGGCGCGTTTTGCCGCCGATCCCGGGTTCGCCGCCGCGGCACGCGAGATGCGCGTGCGCCTGGAGAAATCGGAGCCGCCAGCGGATCTTAAGCTTGGCCCCGGCGGTTTTTACGATGTCGATTTCGCCGCCAGCTACCTCATGGTGCGGCACATGCCGGAGCGCCGGCGCGGCAACACGCGCGCACTGTTACAGGAGCTGGCCGCCGGCGGATGGCTGCAGGGGAGCGAGCGTGCGCTGCTGGACCGCGCTGGGGAGCTGCTGCGCACGACCGACCACGTGATCCGGCTGGTGCTGGGGCGCGCGCGGCGCACCCTGCCCCCGGCGGAGCGGCCGCGCCAGGTGGTCGAGCAACTGGTGGCCGCGATTCTGCGGCGCGAATTCGAGGACGGATTGGAAGCCGAACTCGCCGCCTCCCGCGTGCAGGTCCGCGCCGCCTACGACCGGCTGGTGCAGTGAGCGACGGCAGAACCCAGTTCCGCAATTCGGCATCACTTCCACACCACCGCGCCCATGCGATACAGGTAGCGCCGCTGGATCTCGAAGTGCTGTACCCCGGCGGCGCGCAGCATCGCGGCCAACTCGCGCGGGGTGTAGGCGCGGCGCACCGACACTCGTGCATCGTGGCGGGTGATGGAGCTCTTGAAGAGCGGCGCGCCGAGATGCACCACCCCAAGATGCGCCCAGCTGCGGCGCAGGTCGTTGATGAGCAGGGCGCGGCGCGCCACGCGCAGCGATTCGCGCAGGAAGTGGCCGATCTCGACCGGCTCGAGGTGGTGCAGAAAAAGCGAGCAGGTTACCAGGTCGAAGCTGGTATCGCGGAAGGGAAGCGCGACGCCGTTGCCGATGACGCGCCGCGCGGTGCGCGGCAGGTGGGTGGCGGCGCGGTCGCAAAGCGTGACATCGAGCCGGACGCCGGAGCGCGCCAGCGCCGCGGCCACGGCAGCGGGTACGTCCCCGGAACCGGCCCCAACGTCGAGCAACGAAAGCCGGCGCGCCCCGCCGGCGGCGACGCGCGCCACCAGCCGGCGCATGGTGCGGATGCCGCCAAAGCGCCGGTTGATTGCCACCAGGTCGCCGAGCGCCCGCGCCACCTCTGCGGGGGTCCCGGCATCGCTATCGAGCAGTTCGGGGCGCACGCGGCGCTGCATCGCTCCAGAGTAACGCATCGCCAATAGAAAGCCCGGCCCGAGGGCGGCCGGGCTACACACGACAATCGCTTACCACGAGTAATGCACGGTGTACGTCACCACCTCTTCGCCGTTGGCGGCGATGGTGACGGGGAACTCGATCGTCTGCGCGTCTTTCTTCTGCCACTTGTGCGAGGCCTGCGGCAGTTGCCAGTTGGTCCAACGGAACATGCGCTCGACCACCCGCACCTGCACCGCCTCCTTCTTGTGGTTGCGGACCCGGACCTCGTAGGTTTCGTCGAAGTAGCGCAGGCGGGGTTCGCTGTGGAAGTCGACGCGCTTGCGTTCGCCGACCACGTCGAAGGCGTTGCCGGTGTAGAGCCGCACCGTCTCGTCGGCGGCGGTGTGGTCAATGAAGTTCTCGCCCGTGAACTCGAGCTGCCCATCGTCATCGCGGCGGTAGAAGCGGACGCGGCCGCGCGGCAGTGGCATGCCCAGCCCGTTGTCCTTCGCGTTCTTGAACTCCTGCATGACCCATATCTTCGAATTCGACTGCGTGCCGTAGGTCGGGTCCTGGTTCAGCCCGCCGCCGAACCAGCCGTAGCGCGTAGTGTCGAAGCCTTCGTACACGTAAATGCGCTGCGCGTGCACCTCATTGCCGCGCACGAACTCCACCTGCTTGGTTTCCTGGTCGTGCAGGGTGGTGGCGCGCTGCAGCGTGTAGAGGTGGTATTCGTCGAACGATTTCTCGCTGACCGGGGGCGCCGGCGCGTTGGCATCCATCGCCCCGGCCTTCATCGCGTATTCGCGTGCCAGGCGCGGGTTCTCGACCCGGTTGACATCGCCCGCCAGCAGCTTGATGCGGGCGTTTTCGAAGGCCTTGCCGGTGTGGTTGTTGATGGTGACCCAGCCGACCAGGTCAATGATGTCGCCGTGCTCGGGGGCCACGATGTTGTACGCCGCCTCCCAGCTCATGCCGCCGGTGAGGTAGCTGATCTCGGCGGGCGCGGCGCCGCTGCGGTCGGTTTGCAGCGTCCAGTTCAGCGTCGGTTTGAGGATGGTGTCGGCGGTGGCGTCACCGTCGGTGAGCGGGGGAAAGAGCGGCATCCCGGGCAGGGAGAACTGCAGCTTGCCGCCGATCTCGATGATGGGCTGCTGTCCGCCGCCGCGCGGCGCGTAGCCGCTGCGGACGATGCGCCCCTTGACGATCTCATCCGGGCGGTCGCCGTGGCGCACCAGGAAGTCGATGGTGCGGCCCTCGTAGAGCGACAGCATCAGTTCCTGCGACACGGGATCGTTGCGGTAGTTCTGCTCCAGCACCTGCAGCAGGCGCCGGCCGGCAGGATCGCGCAGCACCACCGAGTCCGGCTCGAGGTGCAGGGTGACGTCGGTGAAGCGCACCTGGTTGACGCCCGCCTTCAGGTCGAGGGTCAGCGGCTGCCGCACCACGGCGAAGTCGCGGTTGTAAATGGTAAGCCCCGGCTGGCCGGTACTCTGCGCCGATGCGCCGCAGGAAAAGAGCAGCATAAGCCCCAGCGCCATCAGTCTGCGCGTCATTGTTTGCCTCCCAACCGCTGTTTGGTCGCGGTATCCAGGGAACGCACCCGCGCACCAGGCTTGCGAGGTGACGGAGGTAACCAGGATTTGGTGATTGGTGATTTAGCGATTGGGTGACTAAGCCGGGGCATGGCAACTCTCGGATCCTCCCTGATCGTGCCAACAGAAAACCCGCCGCTGGGACGGGTTGCTGGGCCAGGTCGAGCGTCAGTTGACGGCGGATTTGTCGTTCAGGTAGTCGATGTAAGCCTGGGCGGTGTCGGTGGCTTCGGCAAGGTCGCCCGCGTGCCCGCTGTAAATGACCTCACCCGACGCATGGTCCCGAATGGTGTAACGGAACAGTGGCCGGTCGCGCCATTCTATGTCCATGACTCGCTGGATCTGTGCCAGGTACCGAATTGGGGAGAGCTGTTGCATGCCGGGTATGATGCACGCATTTGGCGGCCCGGTGACTGGTTTTTAGGGCAGTGCCCGGATGGATGTTACCCAACTGGATTCCGTCCCTGACCCCTGGGCAGGCCCGGGGAAGCCGCAGGAACGGGTTCGCAGCGGCGAAAAGACAGCCCGCCGGATTCCGGCGGGCTGTTGGTCAAGTGATCCAATGCGTACGGCTAGTCGGCGGCGACAGCGGCAACCTTGCGAACCGGCTCGGGCGCGCGGCCCGCGGCTTCCTGGGCGTCCACCACCGCGATGGCCGCGATGTTGACGATGTCTTCCACCTCGGCGCCGCGCTGCAGCACGTGCACCGGTTTCTGTAACCCGACAATCACCGGTCCCAGCACCTCGGCGGCGCCCAGGCCCTTGAGCAGCTTGCAGGCGATGTTGCCGGAAGCCAGGTCGGGGAAGATCAGCACGTTGGCGCCGCCCTGCACCGCGCTGAAGGGATAGTGCTCCGCCAGCAGCTCGGGGCTGACGGCGACGTCCGCCGCCATCTCACCGTCCACCATCAGGCCGGGCTCCCGGAACTTCACCAGTTCGACCGCCCGCTGCACCTTGTCCACTACTTCCGCGCGGGCGCTGCCGAAGTTGGAGAACGAGAGCATGGCCACGCGCGGCTCGATGTTGAAGCGGCGCGCCTCATTGGCGGCGAGGATGGCGATCTCCGCCAGCTCGGCCGCCGACGGCGAAATGTTGACCACGGTGTCGGCGAGCACGTAGATGTCGCCGGCGCGGGTCACCATCACGTATAACCCGGCCACCCGCTGCACCCCCGGCCGCATGCGGATGATCTGCAAGCCGGGACGCAGGGTGTCGGGATAGTCGTGGGTCACGCCGCCCACGACGGCGTCGGCGTCGCCCAGGTGCACCATCATGGCCGCAAAGGTGTCGGGCACCTGCACCAGTTGCCGCGCGTTCGAGGGCAAGACCCCCTTGCGTTGCCGCAGGCGATACAACTCGTCCGCGTACTCCTGCAGCCGCGGCGCCTCGGCGGGATTGATCACGACGGTCGGGCCCAGGTCCAGCCCCAGTTCCTCGGCGCGGGCGCGTACCACCTCCGCCCGCCCCAGCAGGATGGGTTGCGCGATCTTCTCGTCCACCAGCAGGTGGCAGGCGCGCAGGATCTTCTCATGCTCGCCCTCGGGGAAGACCACGCGCTTCGGCGCCGATTGCGCCTTGTTGATCATCATGCGGGTGATCTCGTGCACCTTGCCGAACTTCCGCTCCAGTTGCTCGCGGTAGTCGTCGAGGTTGACCGGCACTTGCGCCACGCCGCTTTCCATCGCCGCCTTGGCCACCGCCGTCGCCTCCCACACCAGCACCCGCGGATCGAAGGCTTTGGGGATGAGGTAGTCGCGGCCGAAGCTGAGACGCTCCACGCCATAGGCGCGGCAGACGGAATCGGGCACGTCTTCCTTGGCCAGCGCCGCCAGGGCGTAGGTGGCGGCGAGTTTCATCTCTTCGTTGATGGCCGTGGCACGCACATCGAGGGCGCCGCGGAAGATAAAGGGGAAGCCCAGCACGTTGTTCACCTGGTTGGGATAGTCGGAACGGCCGGTGGCGATGATGACGTCGCTGCGGGCTGCCTTGGCCTCCTCGTAGGTGATTTCCGGATCGGGATTCGCCATGGCAAAAACCATCGGGTCGGGCGCCATCGCACGCACCATGTCCTGCGTCAGGATGTCCTTGGTGGAGAGGCCCACGAACACGTCGGCGCCCACGACCGCCTCCTCCAGCGTGCGCCGCTCGGTCGCCTGCGCAAAGCGCTCCTTATAGGAATTCATGCCTGCCTTGCGACCCTTGTAGATCACCCCTTTGGTGTCGCAGAGCGTGATGTTCTCGCGCAAAACGCCGAGCCGGATGTAGTGCTCGGCGCAGGCGATCCCCGCAGCGCCGGCGCCGTTAAACACGACGCGCACTTTGGCGAGCGGCTTGCCCACGATCTCCAGCGCATTCAGCAGCGCCGCCCCGGAGATGATGGCGGTGCCGTGCTGGTCGTCGTGGAAGACGGGAATCTTCATGGTCTTCTTGAGTTGCTCCTCGATGTAGAAGCACTCCGGCGCCTTGATGTCTTCCAGGTTGATGCCGCCGAAGGTCGGCTCCAGCAGCTGGCATACCTTGACGATTTCGTCCGGCACCTTGGAATCCAGTTCGATGTCGAAGACGTCGACGTCGGCGAACCTCTTGAACAGCACCCCTTTGCCTTCCATCACCGGCTTGCCCGCCAGCGCGCCAATGTCGCCCAGGCCCAGCACCGCGGTGCCGTTCGATACCACCGCGACCAGGTTGCCCCGGGCGGTGTACTTGAAGGCATCCTGGGGATTCGCGGCGATCTCGAGGCAGGGCTCGGCGACCCCCGGGGTGTAGGCGAGGCTCAGGTCTCGCTGCGTGCGGCACGGCTTGGTGAGGCCCAGCTCGATCTTCCCGGGGCGCTTCCCGAAGTGGTAGTTCAGCGCTTCCTGCTTCCCAACCGGCATCGTTCCTCCTCTGGAGAGCGGGGAGCCGGCGCGCCGCAGAAAGGTCGAACCTAATAGGCCCTTCACCGAGCGAAGCGACGCGGGTTGGCTACACTGCTCCCAAAGCGAAAGCCTAGCCTTCCGGCAGAACTCCGCGCCGTGACCGTGGTCACCGGCGGATGTGCAGGCTGTCACTCACGGGCCCGGGGGGGGCGGCGGCGCGACCGGCCGCCGAATCGCGCTCGCGGGCGACAAAAAGCCCGCCGTTTTCGGCGGGCTTGAGGAAGAAGAGAAATGCCTAGGGGTTGCTCAGCGCACCGCGACCGCTGCGCTCGGCGATGATTTTGCGGGCGTTCTCCGCCAGCTCCTTCGCCTTGGGAAGCAGGTCGAGCGCCTTCAGCACCTGCGGGTCAGCTTCGGCCCGCACCCGCAAGCCCTCCTGCTGCCCGAACTCGGCGATGAACATCTCGCTCTTGAGGTTCGCCTTCACCCAGTCCATGACTTCGGCCAGGTCGGCCTCGGTGTAGGCGATTTTCTGGTCCTGGAGGAAGTGGCGGAACTCGTTCATCGCCACCTCATCCACTTCCCAGTTCCGGGGAATGTGCCGGGTGAGCAGGTAGTGCTTGGAGAAGTTGAAGAACGCGTAGTGCTGGAACAGGGAATCCTGGAAGCGGGTGCTCTTGGTTTCAGGGACCTTCACGTCGGGGGTGATGCCGCCGCCGCCGTACACCTGGCGGCCGCTGTCGGTCTGCTTCAGTTCCTTGTTGGGATTGTTCTCCTCGTTCTCGAGGTGGTTGTAGTAATCGTAGAGCGAGACGCCTTCGTACTCGCGCTGAATGAGGCGCCCGCTGGGGGTGTAGTACTTCGCCGTGGTCAGCGCCAGGCCGGTGTTTTCCGAGAGCGGATACACGGTCTGGACCAGCCCCTTGCCGAAGGTGGTTTCGCCCACGATGAGGCCGCGGTCGTGGTCCTGAATGGCGCCCGCCACGATTTCTGCCGCCGACGCCGTGGCGCGGTTCACCAGCACCACGATGGGGTAGTCGCGTCCCCCGTTGCCGTGCGCCGCGCGATACAGCTTCTCGGGCGAATTCCGCCCGTGGTGCGAAACGATGACCGCGCCTTTTTTCAGAAACTTGTCGGCCACCCCCACCCCCTCGCTCAGCAGCCCGCCGGGGTTGCCGCGCAGGTCGAGGATGAGGCCCTGGACGTCACCGAACTCTTCCAGCGCCGACGCCACTTCATTCTCCGTCGTCTCCTGGAAGCCGGCGACGTGCAGGTAGGCGATGCCGGGGCGGATCAGGAAGTGCAGGTCCACCGAGTAGCGCGGGATTTCGTCGCGCACCATGGTGAATTCCATGGGCTGGTCCACGCCCTCGCGCAGGATGGTGACGTGCACCGTGGTGTTTTTCGGCCCCTTCAGCAGGTCGGCCACTTCGCTGACGTTCATGTTGTCCGTCGGCTTGCCGTCCACGGAAATAATGATGTCGCCCGGACGCAGCCCGGCGCGGTACGCCGGCGTGCCCACGAAGGGCGCCACCACGATGACCTTGTTGTTGCGCGGCCCCACTTGCATTCCCACCCCGTAGTACTTGCCGCGCTGCTCTTCGCGCAGCAGCGAGTACTGCTTTTGGTCGAAGAAGCTGGAGTGGGGATCGAGCACGCGCAGCATGCCCGGAATGGCGCCGTTGTAAATTGCCTTGTCGGCGTTGACGGGCTCGGCGTAGTTCTGTTCCACCAGGACGTAGACCTGGGAGAACTCGCGCAGGCTGTCGCGGATTTCCCCATCGGCTGACGGACCGCCGCCGATCCGCTGCCCGAACAGCACGCCGAAGAAACCGCAAGCCAGGATGATGAACAGAACCAGGAGGAGCGAGCGACGAGAAGAACGCATCGTTAGGACACTCAGGACCGCATGCCAGTTGCGTCTGTCGACTACCCCACTTGCACGCCGTCATTTCTTGGTAGAGACGCGGTGCACCACGCCTCGATTAACCAGCAGTATAGCACGCACCGGAGGCGCCCTCCGGCCCGCCCGCACCGGGCGTTACCCGGTTGGATGCCACCGCCTGCCTGCCCGGTACCGATTATTTTCTGCCCCGCCCGGCAATTCCGCAGTGTGGCAATTCCGCAATCCTCCGTATAATCCGAGGTTCCGCCATGCCCTACTCTGACCTGCGTGAATGGATCGGCGCGCTGGAGCGCGCCGGCGAACTGCGCCGCGTGCCAGCCGCGGTCGATCCCATCCTCGAAATCACCGCGATCACCGACCGCGTCTCCAAGAGCCGGCAGGGAGGCGCGGCGCTGTTGTTTGAAAACGTCAAAGGATCCAGCTCGCCGGTGCTGATCAACCAGTTCGGCTCGCCGCGCCGCATGTGCCTGGCGCTGGGCGTGGCGTCGCTCGACGAAGTGGCCGAGCGCATCCGCGCCCTGATGGACGTCAAGTCGCCGCAAGGCCTGCTCGACAAGCTCAAGCTGCTGCCCCTGCTCGCCGACCTGGGGGCGGTGTTCCCGAAAACCGTCGCCGGCGGGCCCTGCCAGGAAGTGGTCAGGAAGAGCGGCTTCTCGGTGCTTGATTTTCCCGTCCTGCAATGCTGGCCGAAAGACGCCGGGCGCTTCATCACCCTGCCCTGCGTCATTACCCGCGACCCCAAGTCGGGGAAGCGCAACGTCGGCTGCTACCGCTTGCAGGTGTACGACGGGCAGACGCTGGGGATGCACTGGCAGCGGCAGAAAGTCGGCGCCGAGCACTATCGCGAGGCCCTGCGCCGCGCGGCAGCGGCCAGCGTGGGCGAGTCGCCCGCATCGGCACAGGTGGACATGATGGCGCGCTCCGGCGGCGGCGCCATCGCCCCCGCGGGTGGCGCCCCGGCTGGGAAGCTGGAGGTCGCGGTCGCGATCGGCACCGACCCCGCCCTCACCTTCAGCGCCATCGTGCCCGCGCCGCCGGAGGTGGAAGAGTTCCTCATCGCCGGCTTCCTGCGCGGCAAGCCGGTGGAGCTGGTGAAATGCGCCACGGTTGATCTCGAGGTGCCCGCGACCGCCGAGATCATCCTCGAAGGCTACGTCAACCTCGACGAGCTACGCACCGAAGGCCCCTTCGGCGACCACACCGGCTTCTACTCGCTCGCCGACGAATATCCGGTGCTGCACCTCACCGCCATCACGCATCGCCAAGACCCCATATACTCGACCACCATCGTCGGCAAGCCGCCCATGGAAGACGCCTGGATGGGCAAGGCCGTGGAACGCATCTTCCTGCCGCTGATGCGGCTCACGCTGCCCGAGATCGTGGACATCAACCTGCCGGTCGAGGGCATTTTCCACAACCTCATGCTCGTGAGCATCCGTAAGTCGTATCCCGGCCACGCGCGCAAGGTGATGCACGGCATCTGGTCGCTGGGGCAGGCCATGTTCACCAAGTGCATCGTGGTGGTGGACGAAGATGTGAACGTGCAGGACCTGCGCGAGGTCGCGCTCAAGGCCTTCAATCACATCGACCCCGAGCGCGACATCCAGTTCACCCTGGGGCCGGTGGATTCGCTCGACCACGCTGCGCGCCTGGCCAACTACGGCTCCAAGATGGGCGTCGACGCCACGCGCAAGTGGCCCACCGAGGGCTTTACCCGCCCCTGGCCCGACGAGATCACCATGTCCGCCGAGATCAAGGCCCTGGTCGAGAAGCGCTGGAAGGAGTACGGGATCGAGTGAAAGTTGGAGAGGGGAGGGTGCTATGGTCGAACGCACGTTTCGCGCGAGCGCCGATGCGCTCTATGAGGTGATTGGTACGACCGTGCCGGAGCTGCAGCGCATCACCGAGCAGGAAGCCAACCGGCCGCCGGCGACGCCCACTTCGGACACCGCCAGGTGGTCGGTGAAACAGATTCTCGGACACCTGCTGGATTCGGCCGCCAACAACCACCAGCGCTTTGTGCGCGCGGCCCTCTACGGCCGCCTGGAGGCGCCGGGCTACGAGCAGGACCGCTGGATCGCGCTCGAACGTCCGGAAGGAATTCCGTGGCGCGACCTGGTTGCCTTCTGGACGCAGTACAACCGGTATCTCGCCCACCTGATGGCGCAATTGCCCCGCGGGGCGGCCGAGGCGCCGGTCGTGCTCGACGCGTCGCCTTCCGTGACACTTGCCTTCATAGCAAGCGATTACGTGGAACACCTCAAGCACCACATTAACCAAATCATCGGCCCGCGTTTCCCCACCACTTACGCGGCGAAGGGGTGAGCATGCTGAAGCGACGCGACTTTCTGAGCGGGGCAGCTTGCGCGCGGCGCTGGCCGCGCTGCCGCCACCGCTGCGGGCCCAGGCGGCGCCGCTGCGCGTCAATCTCGAGCGTTTGCGCGCCCGCCTCGAGGGCCTGAGCCAATATGGCCGTCCCGCGGGCGGCACCTTCGCCGACGGCGTTTCCCGCACCGCCTACTCTGACGCTGACGTTGCCGGCCGCGGCTACGTCATGCAACTCATGCGGGACGCCGGGCTGGAACCGCGCATCGATCCCGCCGGCAACATCCTCGCCCTGCGTTCCGGCACGGATGCAAGCCTCCCGCCCATCCTGTTCGGCTCGCACATCGACTCGGTGAGCAACGGCGGCAACTTCGATGGCGACGTCGGCTCGCTCTCCGCCATCGAAGTCGTCCAGACGCTGCACGAGCGCGGAGTGCGCACGCGCCATCCGCTGGAGGTGGTGATCTGGTCGGCGGAGGAGTCCAACTACGGCTCCGGGTTGAGCGGCAGCCGCGCCGCCGCCGGCGCGCTCGACGCCGGGGAACTCGACCGCGTGCAGGACGGCGTCAGGAAAGCCGACGCTATCCGCAAAATCGGCGGCGCTCCCGAGCGCATCGCGACTGCCCGCCGCGCGCCCGGCTCGTTCACCGCCTACCTGGAGTTGCACATCGAACAGGGAGGGACGCTCGCCGCCGCCGGCATTCCGGTGGGCGTGGTCGAGGGGATTGTCGGCATCGACGACTACGCGGTCACGGTCCGCGGCTTTGCCAACCACGCCGGCACCACGCCCATGGCGCAGCGCCAGGACGCGCTGGTGGCCGCGTCGCAGCTGGTGCTGGCGGTGCGCGAAATCGTCACCAGCATGCCCGGACGCCAGGTGGGGACGGTCGGCCAGCTGGCGGTCACCCCGGGAGCGCCCAACGTCATTCCCGGGGTGGTGAAGCTCAGCCTTGACGTGCGCGATCTGGACGCCGAGAAGATCGCCCGTATCGGGGAGATGGTGCGCGCCCGCGCGCGGGAGATTGCGCAGCGCAGCGGCTGCGCCATCGAGATCACGCGCACCGGCACGCACCCGCCCACCACCACCACGCCCACCATTCAGAGCGCCATCGCGCGCACCGCCGATG
>CAVUAF010000021.1:0-68719 GCA_963739375.1 Terriglobia bacterium | reverse complement strand
TGGTTTTCTTCCTCGGGTGCGGCAGGTTGGTAGTGCCGTCGCGATAGGTGATGAGGTGCACGGTGGGCCGGTAGGCTTCGAGATAGCGCAGCCCGAGGGGGCCGCCCAGGAAGGCAACGAGCTTGGCGCGCAGCAGCAGGCGGTCGATGTGAACGAAGGGTATCTCGCCCTCGGGTTCGTTGCCGTGAATGGTGATATCGCGGAGTTCAAATTCCAGCTGCGCGAGGTCCCACCGCATGGCGCCGACCCGGGCGTGCCCCCCGGTGGCTTGCTCGAGTGCCGCCACCACCCGCGTCCGCATCAGTTCCTGCAACTCCCCGCTGGCGAGGTACCACACCCCGGCGAGGGTCATCACCAGCAGCACCGCGCCGAGGCCGAGCGGCAGCGCGATCCGGATCTTCCACGGGGCCGAATTGGTGGGTCCGTCTGCCATGGCTAGGGTTGCGAGATATGCCGCCGCGCTCTTTGCCGCGAGCGGCAGCAGCCGGCGGCGGCTCGCTCTGGATGCGAATGCTGGCCTCCGCGCGCAGGCTCTCAATCCACGCGCCCAGCAGCGAATTTACCCGCTGCTCGGTGAGGAGCTGCTCGATCTGCGGCCGCACTTCGGTCAGCGGCTTCTCGGCCCCGCCGGCGCGCCGCAGTTCCGGCAGGTACTGCTCGTGGTAATAGCGCTCGATTTCCGCGTCGTTGAGGCGCACCGACGGCCGCAGCCGGGCCTCGATGAAGCGCAACTCGTCGAGTTGCGCCCGCACCCGCGCCGCAAACTCGGCTTCGCCCAGCCCGGCGGCAGCCAGGGCCCGCACCACTCCCCCTCGTCCGCCTTCCCCGCCGGGTGCTGACGGCGGACCTCGGCGACGCGCTGCGCCACCTCGGCATCGCTGACGCGGGCAAAATTCACCGCGCGCAACTGCTGCTCGATGCAGCGTCTGGTCAATCAGCCGCTCCAGCGCCCCTTGGCGCTCGGCGGCTGTGATCGCCGCCGGCGAGCGGCCGTCCAGCAGCGCCTCGAAGCGCGCCGCGTCTTCCCAGTCCGAAAGCAGGATGGGTTCGCGGTTCACCGTGGCGACGATGCGGTCGATGATCTCGGCCGCCGGCACGGCGCCTGCCAGCGTCATCGCCACCAGCCCGATCTGGAGCGCGCGCTTCATCAGAAGGTCTGCCCGATGCTGAAAAAGAAGTTGAAGCGGCCTGCCTGCCGCACCAAGTGGGTGTTCGACAGCGGGTCGTTGAGCGAATAAATCGGGGGATTCAGGTTGTAGCCGAAGTCCACGCGCACCGGCCCGATGGGCGTCTGGTAGCGGATACCGGTGCCGACCGCGTGCGACAGGTAATTGAAGTTGCAGGCCAACGCGCTGTTGTTGGCGGCCGCCCGGCACTGGTCCTGGTGCGGCTGCGCGATCTTGGCCAGGCTGTGGAAGATGTCGGCGGGCGCGTTAAACACGTTGCCCGCATCCTCGAACATCACGAAGCTCAGGTTTTCACCCACGAAGGGGAAGGCCACCGCCGGCGTGCGCAGTTCCAGGTTGTTGAGGAAGACCGCGCCGCCGCCCAGGGGCGCGCCCGTGGTCGGGTCGCGCGGCCCGGCCTGGTTCAGCGCAAAGCCGCGGTGGGTATTGCCGCCGCCTTCGAAGAAGCGCTCCGGCAGCGGGATAAACGTGGACTTCCCGAACAGTTCCGCGATGCCCAGCCGGGTGGAGCGCGCGAACACCCAATCGGGCTTCCCGCCCTCCTTCTTGCCGACCTTGAACGGCAGGTAGCTGTTGTTCTGGATGAGCACGCGGCCGAAGTTGGATTCCGAGCCGAAGAAACCGCCCGCGATTCCGAAGTCGGCCGTGGTGTAGTTGCCGCGGTGGCTGTCGATGGCGTTGTCGCGTTGGTCGCGAATGAAGGTGAAGCTCGGCATCCCGACGCGCACCGGCTGCGACAGCAGCGGGATGAGCTGCTGGCTGATGGCCAGCGTCGCCTGGTCCACCTGGACCCGCCGGTACGAAAACCGATAGAGCAGGGTGGTGAAGCGGCTGACGGTCTGCTCGATCTGCGCCGAGCCCTCCAGGCGCTCAGCGGTGAAGGTGCGCACGTCGGCGGACTTGTCGAAGAGCGCCGTCAGGGTGAACTTCAGGTTCTCGGTATCGAACCAGCGGGGCGCCTCGAAGCTGAGCAGGGCGCGCTTTTGCAGCCGACCGTAGTGGCTCTTGAAGACCAGCGTCTGGTCGCGCCCGCGAAAGTTCAGGCGGGTGATGTCGAACGATACGCGCGGGCTCAGGCCCGCCTTTTCCGCCTGGTTGCGCAGGTCCTTGCAGTGCTGCACCTGCGGCGAGCTGGGGTCGCCGGGGCAGGAATCCACGCCGCTGCCGGCCTGCGCCTCGAGGCCGAAGCCGTAGTTGAACGTCCAGCGCCGCGCTTCGTCGACGTGCACCAGCAGGTTCTTGGCTTCGGCGTTGCCTTCGGGGTTCTGCATCGCCATGTTGACCGCGCTGAAGATGCCGAGGTCGTACAGGCGCCGCTGCGTATCGAGTGCGCGCGCCTGGCTCAGGGGATCGCCGTTCCACAACTGGAACTCGCGGCGCACCACGTGCAACGTCGTCTTCTGCAGCCCGGCAATCAGCACCCGATCCACAAACACCCGCCGCCCCTCCTCGATGGTGTAGGTGACATTCAGGCGCAGCTTGTCGGCGGCCAGCGGCTGGGCGGCGTATTCCAGCTTCACGTCGGGAAAGCCGTGGTTGAGGTAGTAGCTCATGATGGCGTCGCGGTCGCTGGCCAGGTTGAACTCGCTGAAAGGCTGCCCCGCCCGGGTGTTGATGTATTCCGCCAGCTCCGCCTCGGGGACGCTGTGGTTGCCGACGATGTTGATGGCGTTGACCAGCGACTGCGGCTGTTCGTCGATCCGGAAGATTACCTGCATATTGCCATGCTTGCCGCGGTAGTCGTCTTCCACCCGCGTCGCCACTTTCACGTTCTGGAAGCCGTTGGCGCGGTAGAGGTTCGCGATTGACTCCTGGTCGCGCGCCAGGATGGATTCGCTGAATCGCCCCTCCCGCAGCAGCCCGCTGGCCGGCTGCATCAGCATGCGCTCGCGCAGGGTGTAGGCGTCGAAGTACCTGTTGCCCTCGAGGCGGACCGCCGACAACTTGTGCTTTTCGCCCAGCGTGATCGCGTACACGATGCGGCGATGCTCCTCCCGGGGGTCGTACTCCTGCTGGACGCCGACGCTGGCGTCGAAGTAGCCCCGGGTCTGGAAATAGTCGCGCAGGTTGCGGCGGCCCTCGTTCAGCAGGTCCTCGTCCACCGCGTACTCCTCGTACACCGGGACGTACTTTTTCAGCTTGCGCCGGCTGATCCGGGCGCCTTCCACGTGGACGTCGATGCTGGGCCCGCGCGCCAGTTGCAGGGTATAGTCGAGCCGGTTGCTTTCCGGGCGATAGGTGCGCGCCGCGATCGCCACCTGCGCTTCCAGGCGGTTCTGCTGGTTGTACCTCTTCCGCAACCGTTGCAGCGCGCCGTTGACCCGCTTCACCGAGACCTGGTCGCCGGGGTGCAGGTGGGCGATGTTCTCGACCTCGGCCAGGGTGTAGCCGGCCTGCCCCTGCACCGTGAGCTCGCCGACCCGCGCCAGCGGCCCGGGATCCACGTGGAAGTGGATGTCGATCTGCTGGGTGTCGGCATGCGGCTCGGTAGTGGCGGTGACGCTGGACTGGTAGTAGCCGTTCTCTTCCAGCGTGCGCTGCATGCGCGCGTACGCGGCCTGGAGTTTTTCCGGCGCGAAGAGTTCCCCGAGCTGCAGCTTGCCGGCGTTGAGGAGCGGCTCGGCGCCCGGCGGCCGCGCTGCGCCGGTGATGGTCAGGGTGCCGACGAAATAGTTCTCGCGCCCCACAAAGACCAGCCGGACCTCGTTGCCCGGCGTCCGCTCCGCCTGTACCTCGACGTCGGCGAATTTCCCCGTCGCGTAGAGCGCGACGATGCTCTGCCGGAGCTTGCTCCGGTCCAGCGGTTCGCCGGCCTTCTGCGCCACCAGCTGCTCGAACTTCCCGGGGGGCAGCGGCACCACGCTGCGCAGTTCCAGGCTGGCCACGCGCACTCCCTGGTAGGGATTGCCTCCCGCCGGCCAGACGATTCCGGCAGGATCAGGGGCGGGGGCGGGGGGGACTGCGCCAGCGCCAGCGTCACCGCGGCCGGCAAGAGCAGCGCTGCGACCATCATGAGTTTGCGCAGGTGATTCGGCAGCAAATCGGCCCCAAAAGCGTTCCCGCACGCCGTGCCGGAACGCGCTTCCACTTCGTCTCTCAGCCGAACAGGACGCTTCCTTCGATGTCGCTCGCGGCGCCGCCGGTGGTCCCCAGCGACGCCCGTCCCGGGGCCGCAACTCTTGCGCGGCCAGCCCCTTACCTCGTCCGGCCGGCCGCCGCCTGCATCCGCGACCTATAATAAACCTGCCTTTCGCGCATGCCCGTGACACCTGAGGAACGCTACTCCCGGCAGGTCTTGTTCGCCCCCATCGGGCGGGAGGGCCAGGAGCGCCTGCGGGCCGCAAGCGTCGTCCTGGTCGGGTGCGGCGCCACCGGCTCGGTGCTGGCTTCCCTGCTGGCCCGCGCCGGCGTCGGCCACCTCCGCATTGTGGACCGCGACTACGTCGAGCTCAGCAACCTGCAGCGCCAGTCGCTGTTCGAGGAAGCCGACGCGCAGCAATCGCTGCCCAAGGCGATCGCCGCCGCCCGCCGCCTCGCCGCCTGCAATTCCGAGGTGCAGGTGGAGCCCATCGTCGCCGACCTCACTCCCCAGAACGCGGAGACGCTGCTGGCGGGCGTGCCGCTCATCCTCGATGGCACCGACAACTTCGAGACCCGCTACCTGCTGAACGATTTTGCGGTGCGCGAAAACGTCCCCTGGATCTACACCGCCGCCGTGGGCAGCTATGGCGTGACCATGAACGTGCTCCCCGGGCGCACCGCCTGCCTCGCCTGCGTCTTCCCCGAGCCGCCCACCGGCATGGTCGAGACCTGCGATACCACGCGGCATCCTGAACAGCGCGGCCAATGCCATCGCCTCCCTGGCCGCCACCGAAGCCTTCAAACTCCTGGTCGGCGCCGAGAGCGTGCTGCGCCGCACCCTGCTCTCGCTCGACGTGTGGCGCAACGAGCACGTCGCCATCGCCGCCGCTACCCCGCGCGCCGATTGCCGCTGCTGCGGCCAGCGGGATTTCGTCCACCTGGCCGGCGCGAGCCGCCCGCACATCACTCTGTGCGGCCGCAACTCCGTCCAGATCCACGAGCGCCAGCGCCCGGTAGACTTCGCCGAACTGGAGCGCCGCCTCGCTCCGCACGGCCCGGTCCGCCACAATGAATTCGTCCTGAAATTCTTCCGCGACCCCTACGAGCTCACGCTCTTCCCCGACGGCCGCGCCATCATCAAGGGCACCACCGACACCGCCGTCGCCCGCTCCCTCTACGCCCGCTACGTAGGTTCGTAGCCGCGCCGGCGCCGATGCCGGCGATCTCGGCGATTGAGAGCACGCCATGCCGCAAGCCGGCCCAGGAAAAAGCCGGGGCGAGCAGCCCCGGCGGGGTGCGAGCGCGGCCTTACTGCGCGACCGCCGGCTCGTACTCGCAGATGTATCCCGCCACCGCGCTCGCGGCCACCGTCAGCGGCGAGGCCAGGTACATCTGCCCGGGACCACTGCGGCCCGGGAAGTTGCGGTTCTGCGCGCTGATCACCACCTGGTCGGGACGCGTGCTCACTCCCGGCCCGGCATTGATGCACGCCCCGCAGCTGGGCTCGAGGAGGATCGCCCCCGCCTGCCGGAACACCTCGACGTAGCCTTTGCGCACGCAGTATTCGCGCGTCTCCTGTGAGCCGAACTGGATGTAGAACTTCACCGCGTCGGCCACGCGCCGCCCCTGGCCCAGCGCCGCCGCGAGCACCCGCGCGTACATGTCCATGTCGGCATTCTTGCCGGCGGTGCAGGTGCCGCCATACGCGATCTCCACCGGCACCGGGGTGTGCAGCGCGCGCACCTCCCTGCCGTTGCCTGGGTCGCCGGGCGTCGCCACCATGGGATAAATCTCGTCCGCGTTCAGTTCGATGACGTGCGCGTACTCGGCGCCGGGATCGCTGTGCAGGCCTTCGACGAGCTGTGCCCACATCGGCATCCAGGCCTCGCCGCGCCGTTCCCGGAGGAATTCCACGACGCTGCTGGTCCGGGGCCACGATGCCGGTAAATCCGCCGATCTCCGCCGCCATGTTGGTCATGGTGGCGCGCTCGTCCACGTCGAGCTCCGCGATCGCCTCGCCGGCATACTCCATGACCTTGGCCAGCGCCTTGCCGCTGCGCACGTAGTCGAGCGCCAGAATCTTCAGGATGAAGTCCTTGGCAGTGACGTTCGGCCTGCGCCGCCCGTGAATGACCACCTTCACCGACTCCGGCACCCGCACCCGCATGTCCTTCGTGATCCAGGAATTGAAGACGTCGGTGGTGCCGATCCCGAAGGCCACGCATCCCACCGCCCCAACGTGCGGGGTATGCGAATCCGACCCGACGTTCAGCTGCCCCGGCAGCGCGTAGCTTTCCGCCACCACCGAGTGGCAGATTCCCTCCGAGCCTTTGCGGTCGCGCAGCTCGCCGTGCAGCTTGATGCCCTGCCGCTGGCCAAACTCTTCCTGCTTGAGCTTGAGTTGCGTGGCCAGGTCCAGCAGCCCCATCTTCTTCTTCTCTTCCGAGATCACCTCGTCGAGAAACGTCAGGTGGTCGCGGAAGAAGAGGATGCTTCCCGGATCGTTGACCTTCGCCTCTTTTCCCAGGTAGTGCTCGAAGAAGATGGCCGCCATGGGGGTGACGTACTCGTGGCTGAAGCGCAGGTCGGTGCGCGCGAAACCGGTGTCGCCGGGTTTGACGGCCGGCACCCCAACTTTAACTTGGGTGGACGCGGGCGACTCGCCCGCGTCAAGACGCGCGGGGTCGCCCGTCGCCACCTCTGAGTAATCCAGCATGTGGCGCGCAAAAATCTTCTCGGCGATGGTCATCGGCCGCGGCGCGGTCGTGATGGCCGGCAGGAAGACTTTCTTCTGCAGGCGTGCCACGTTGAACGGGAACAGCCCGCCGTACTCGATCACCTGCCGGGTGATCTCGTCTTCGCCGGCGGTGAAGACGCGCAACGGGATTTCCTCCCCACGCCGGATGCAGTCAATGAGGCTGAAGTCGGTCGAGGTCAGGACGCCGAGGTTCTGGCAATTCTGCTGGTAGATGCGCTCGATGTTTTCCGCGATCACCAGCTGGATGCCGGCGCAGCGCTCGGCGTAGGGCGACTGCTCGCGGCTCGACCCCTTGCCGCGCCGCTTCCCGCTGACCGCCGCCACAAAGCCGCCGCGCTTCACGTCGCCGCGCTTGATGGGCACCTCGGCGCCGCACTTCAGCCCGGTGTACGGGAACTCGCCCAGCGTCTCGTCGAAGAAGAAGCAGATGTGCGCCGGGGTGATTTCGTCGGTGGAGATGTCGTCGCGCAGCTTGGGATTGGCCGCTGGATGCTTCGTGTCCCAGGGCAGGTCTTCGCCCGCCAGTTGCCGCCGGATCAGCTCCGGATCTTCGGTGAGGAACAGGACGCGGCCCGGGAGTTTCACGCGGTCAGGGCGCTTGTGGACTTCGCGCGCGAGCGGGGAGATGGTCACTTCTTCATCCTAACAAAACTCCCCAATTCGACATTGCCGCGGGCAGCTAAGGCAGCGCCGGAGTCTGGTGGGCGGCGCGTTCCTTGGCCCCGTACTTTTCTCCCGCCCGCACCGCCACCGCAAGCCGGTTCTCCTTTGGCGGCAGCGGACACGTGGCATACGGCGTCACCGCGCACGGCGGGTTGTAGGCCTGGTTGAAGTCGATGATCAGCTTGCCGTCCTTGACCGGGCCGGCATCCACCATGCGTCCCGCGGGATACGTTTCCGTCTTGGTGGTGCCGTCGGCGAAGACGAACTCCATGCTGTCCTTGGGGTCGCCCTCGACGGGAGTCAGCGTGAATTGCTGGCCCTGCAGCGTGAACCGCGCCACCCCGGGAATGGTGACCGGCACGGCGTCTCCGAGGATGTTGGGCACGATGATCTTCCGGGTGCCGTCGGAGGGCTCCCAGTTCGCCACCACGCGGTAGGCGGGATCGATGGGATACCACTCCGCCGCATGGAAGTTGCGCAGGTTGGGGCTCGCCAGGTCCTTTAGGCGGACACCGATGCGCTGGTTCCGTTGGATCACCTTCATCTGCAGCCGGTTGATCTCGAGAATCGTCGGCTGCCGCTCGCCCTCGGCATCCGACTGCAGTTTGGCCGCCGTGGTGGCCTTGCCGTCAATGCGCCCAGGGACGTCGCGCTCCAGCTTCACCGTCACTTCCCCGTTGTTCAACTCGAAGACGCCGCACTTGGCGGGCGCCGACCCTTTGGGCAGCACGAACTCGTTGTCCGGGCCTGCGCCGAAGGTGTGCGCGCCGGGCTTCAGCCAGAAGAGCCCGGCCAGCGTCGCCCAGTTCATCTTGTCGCTGTTGACGCGCGCGGCGCGGAACTTCTGGATCTCGGCGACATACGCGGCATCAACCTTCCCCGCGGGCTCCGCTCCCCGTAGCGGCGCCACCAGCAGGCAGAGGAGTGTCAGCAGCGTGGTGCCTTGGCAGCAAAGCTTCTTCTCGCGTGACATGAAGTCCTCCCTCATCGGTTGCGAAGATTTCACCGCGACGCCGCCAGTCCGCGCTGGCGCAGCGTAATCCAGATACCGTAGGTCGCATCCTCTGGCAGGGCGTATCCCGCCAGCCGCGCCAGGGTGAGGATCTGGCCGCGGTGGTGCGCCTCATGCCATGCCAGATAATTGAAGAAGGCGAAGGGCGCCCCGAACTGCGCGATGCGCCCTCCGGGTTGGGCCAGCGCCGCGGCCAGCACTTCCCCGACGGCGGTCGCGCTGCGCGCCAGCGTCGCGCCTGCCTGCCGGCGGCTGCATTTCGCGCCGTCGAGTTTCGCCGGCAGCTTCTTGTGGCGCGCGACCTGCTTCAGCCACATCAGGCGGCTGTTGTGAATATGCGCAAAGAGCGACGCCGGCGTGCGCCGCATCCGCCCCGGCGGGCTCGCGCGCCAGGCGCCCTCGTCGATGCTCGTGATCAGCATCTGGTTCAGCCGGTCATTCGTGGCCCACACGTCGAGGATGGCGTGCTGGTAATCAACGGCAGGATCAGCCGCAGACATGATCTTCTCCGGAAAGCGGGAACATAACGGAGGGCGGCGCCGCGTGCAAGTGAGATCCTCAGCGGCCGCGCTCGCGCCCGTACTCCACCGGCGAAGGCAACGGTTCCAGGCCGCGCCCACCGATGATTGCCTGGAATTCCGCCACCAGCGCGCCCTGGATGCGCCCGTTGCTGGCGAGGGTCTCGCGCGGCTGGCGATGATCGAAGGCGCCGCCGCCTAGGTCGGTCACCACGCCCCCAGCCTCCCGCACCAGCAGCGCGCCCGCGGCCACGTCCCAGGAATTCAGGTTGAACTCCCAGAAGCCGTCGAAGCGTCCTGCCGCGACGCACGCCAGGTCCAGCGCTGCCGACCCCGCGCGCCGCACTCCGTGCGTGCGCAGCGTGATCTGGTGATAGAAGTGGATGTTGGGGTTCTTGTGTCGCTTGAAGCTGGGGAAGCCGGTGGCCACTAGCGACTCGTTCAGCTTCTCCGTCGCGGAAACTTGGATCGGCTTCCCATTCAGCGTGGCGCCGCTGCCGCGCTCGGCGGCAAACAGCTCGTCGCGCATCGGGTCGTAAAGCACGCCGGCCGCCAGCTCGCCGCGATGTTCCACCGCAATCGAGACGCAAAACACCGGAAAGCCGTGCGCGAAATTCGTGGTGCCGTCCAGCGGATCGACATACCAGCGCCACTCGCTGCCCGAATCCGACCGCGTTCCCTCTTCCCCGAGAATGTCGTGTCCCGGCCAGCGCTCGCGGATGCGCCCCACCACCAGCGCTTCGCTGCGCCGGTCGGCCTCCGTCACCAGGTCCACTTCGCCCTTGTACTCGATGGTGACGCGGCGCGCGAAGAGCTCGCGCAGCAACGCTCCCGCCTCGCGCGCAATCTCCGCGATGCCCGGGACGAATTCAAGTGGCTGGGACAAGGCTCGCGCTACCGCCGTCCTGGGCTGGCGGCACGCCGTGGCCCTTCTTCCGCGAGGTAGGCGATTTCGTTCTTGTAGATGAACAGATTGGGCGCGCCTTCGCGCGTCAGCCGCACCATGTCGCGATCGTAGTACTCGATCCAGCCGCGCACCTCTTCGCCGTCGAGCAGCTTGATCACCACCGGCGTCTGCTGCTCGCCCAGCGCCTTCAGGTATTCGGCTTCCTGGCGCGTGTCTTCCGGCGGCGGGGTCTTCTTTTTTAGCGGGGACGCAGGCGGCACGGCGCGCAGCTTCATGCCCGACATTGTAGCAAGGACGGCCGCGGTCACTTCCCCGGCATCGTGTAATACCCCGTGCGATGGCGCGCGTTCAGCGGCGGCGCGGCGCCGGGCGGCGGCGTCACCGTGACCTCGATGCGCCGGAACTCGGAATCCGCCCGCCGCTGCTTGGGGTAGTAGGCCAGCAGGTACTGCGTGCGCAGCTCTTCGCTGATCTGCCGGAACACGCGCTCCAGCTGCGTCGCCGTGCCGGCGTAGAAATACTTGCCGCCGGTATCGTGCGACATCTGGATCAGCGCGTGCTCGCCGCCGGTGTTGCGTCCGGCGCTCGACTCGATGGGCACGATGATGACGCTGTACAGGATCGCCTCCGCCTCCAGCGCCGCGCGCAGCGCCTCCTGATAGCTGGTGCGGCTGGCGGTATCGCCGCCGTCGGTGATCACCACCATGACCTTGCGGTCCTGGCGCTTGCTCAGCGCGCCGGCCCCCAGGTACACGGCGTCATACAGCGCGGTCGCCGAGCCCACCCGGATGCGGTCAATGCCGTGGTCAATGGCGTCGAGCCGGCTGGTAAACGGCACCACCTCCTGCACGATCTCGTCAAACTGGTAGAGCGAGAGATGGTCCACCGGCCGCAGGATGGAGTGCACAAAGCCGCGCGCCGACTCCAGCTCCAGCTTGATGTCCTTCTTGGTGCTCAGGCTGGTGTCGATGGCCAGCACGATGGAGAGCGGCATCTCCGACTCCCGCCCGAACACGGAGATGTTCTGTTTCAGCCCGTCTTCGAAGATCTGGAAGTTGTCCCGGCCCAGCGCTCCCACCGGCGCCCCGTTCTGGTCCACCACGCTGACGAACACGTTGACCAGCTTGACGTTGACCGTGAGCCTGGTGGCGGGCTCCGGCGGTGGCTGCGCGAGCGCGGGCGCGCCCAGCGCCACCAGGGCCAGCAGGAGAAAGGCGCGCCTCATGCGTCGCCGCTCCCCGGCGCCGTGCCCACCGTCTTGATTTCGCCGGGGAAGGGCTCGCCGTCGGCCCACACTGCGCCGTCGGCGAAGTGCTCACGTTTCCAGATGGGGACCTTTTTCTTCAGGGTATCGATCAGCCATCGGCAGGCCTCGAACGCCGCCGCGCGGTGCGCCGCGAATACGGCGATGAGCACGCTGCTCTCGCCGATTTCCAGCCTGCCCAGCCGGTGCACCAGCGCCAGGTTGCGGATAGCAAAACGCTGGCGCGCCTCGGCGGCCAGCGCCCGCATCTCCTTCAGCGCCATCTCTTCGTAAGCTTCGTATTCCAGGAACAGCGTCGGCCGCCCGCGGCTGTGGTTGCGCACGATGCCGTCGAACAGCACGATGGCGCCGTCTTCCGGGCGCTCCAGCGGCGGCACAATGTCGTGCGGCACGATGCGCTGGTGCACGACGCGGACCAGGGACTCGTCCTTATCCGCCGACGCTTTGCCGCCGCTCACCGGCGGCAGCAGCCCGACTTCGTCGCCGTCGTGCAGCGGCGTCGCCGGCGACGCGTATTCCTGGTTCACCGCCAGCGCCAC
The DNA here is from genome assembly GCA_963739375.1 of Terriglobia bacterium. Lineage (GTDB taxonomy): Bacteria > Acidobacteriota > Terriglobia > Terriglobales > Acidobacteriaceae > CAVUAF01. The sequence goes on along the minus strand of CAVUAF010000021.1, from coordinate 56,790 downwards.
CGATCTCGCCCACTCCCGCAGCTTGGGTGCCTGCGCTTCGTAATGCGCCACCACATCCCCCACCGTCGCTCCCGCGGGCAGCGACACCTCGTCACTGGCCCGTCCCAGCAGCTCTTTCAGCACTCCGAAAAAGAGAACGCGCACGCGCATGGAAGTTGCGACCGGAAGAAATGATAACTGAACGGCGCGTCTCAGGGCTGGAGGTGCATGTAGCGAGTTCCGCAACCCGCCGCCTTGTGCTAGCGTTACTGCTCTTGCTCTCATCTCGATCTCGCCGGCCGGCGCCGGGAGGAAGCCATGAAAATCCTTGCCACTCTTCTGCTGTTGCTCGTCATCACCGTCCTTATGCCCAAGCGTTCGAGGGGGGACGATAATCCTCCTGCCCCGCCTATGCCCGCCAAGCAGCCCCACGTCCGCGAAATCCACGGCTACAAGCTGGTGGACAACTATTTCTGGCTGCGCGACAAAAAGAACCCCGAGGTCCTCAAGCATCTCGAGGCCGAGAACGCCTACACCGAGCACATGATGGCGCCCCTGAAGCCGCTCCAGGAGACGCTTTACCAGGAGATGGTCGGCCGCATCAAGCAGACCGACCTCAGCGTCCCCACTCCCAACAACGGCTACCTCTACTATTCCCGCACCCAGGAGGGCAAGCAGTACCCGTACATCTGCCGCAAGAAAGGCAGCATGGACGCGCCCGAAGAGCTCATGCTCGACCTCAACCAGCTGGCCGAAGGCCACACCTTCATGGCGCTGGGCGCGAACGTGGTGAGCGACGACACCCATCTCCTCGCCTACTCCACCGACTCCACCGGCTACCGCCAGTACACGCTGCACGTCAAGGACCTGCGCAGCGGCCAGACCCTGGCCGAGAACATCGAGCGCGTCGATTCCGTCACCTGGGCTGCCGACAACAAGACCCTCTTCTACGTCACCGAGGACCCCGTCTCCAAGCGCTCCGACAAGCTCTGGCGCCACGCCGTGGGCAGCGACAAAAGCGACCTGGTCTACGAAGAAAAAGACGAGAAGTTCGACCTCGGCGTCGGCCGCTCCCACGACAAGCAGATGATCTTCCTGCGCTCCTTCGCCAAGACCTCCAGCGAGAACCGCTATCTGCCGGCCGATAATCCCACCGGCAGCTTCCGGGTGATCCTGCCGCGCGTGCCCGACCACGAATACCGCGTCGAGCACTACCAGGGCCAGTTTTATATCCTGACCAACAAGGACGCGAAGAACTTCCGCGTCGTCACCGCCCCCATCAGCGATCCTGCCGAGAAAAACTGGAAGAACTTCGTCGCCCACGATCCTAAGGTGAAGATTGACAACCTCACCTTCTTCGCCAATCACCTGGTGGTCGCGGAGAAGGAAGGCGGCCTCGAATACCTGCGCGTCATCGACATGCGCACCCAGCAAGCGCACCGCGTCACCACCGACGAGCCCGACTACGCCATCAACCTCGCCGGCAATCCCGAGTTCAACACCACCACCGTGCGCTTCAATTACCAGTCCATGGTCACCCCGTCCTCGGTGTACGACTACAACATGGAGACGCGGCAGCGCGCGCTGCTCAAGCGCCAGGAAGTGCTGGGCGGATACGATCCCAAAAAATACGAGGCGGCGCGCATCTGGGCCGTCGCCCGCGACGGCGCCCGCGTCCCGGTCTCCCTGGTTTACAAGCAGGGTCTCAAGCTCGACGGCAAGGCTCCCATGCTGCTCTACGCCTACGGCTCCTACGGCTCCTCCATGGCGCCCACGTTTTCTTCCGACCGCCTCAGCCTGCTCGACCGGGGCGTGGTGTACGCCCTGGCCCACATCCGCGGCGGTGGCGAGCTCGGCGAAGACTGGCGCGAACAGGGCCGCATGATGAAAAAGCTCAACACCTTTTACGATTTCATCGATTGCGCCGCCTACCTCGTCCAGCAGCACTACACCTCGCCCGACCGCCTGGTCATCCAGGGCGGCAGCGCCGGCGGCCTCCTGATGGGCGCGGTCACCAACATGCGCCCCGACCTCTTCAAGGCAGTGGTGGCGCAGGTGCCCTTCGTCGACGTCATCAACACCATGCTCGACCCCTCCTTGCCCCTCACCACCAACGAATACCTGGAGTGGGGCAACCCCAACGAGAAGCCGGCCTTCGATTACATGATCAAGTACTCGCCCTACGACAACGTTAAGCCGCAGAACTACCCGGCGATGCTGGCCCTGGTCTCGCTCAACGACAGCCAGGTGCCCTACTGGGAAGGCGCCAAGTTTGTGGCCAAGCTGCGCGATAACAAGACCGACAAGAACCCGCTGCTGCTCAAGGTGAACCTGGGCGCGGGCCACGGCGGCTCTTCCGGCCGCTACGATGCAAAGCGCGAACTTGCCTTCACCTATTCCTTTATGCTCTGGCAGTTTGGGCTTAGCCAGTAAGCACTTAGCTCAACGGAAGCCCGGCCACTTCCGGCCGGGCTCTTGGCGTGCCGGCGCGCGGGCCGCGAGCAATCGCCGTTGCCAGCCGCGAACCGACAACTGACCACTGGCAAATGACAACTGGCCTTAGGAGGCGGTGGTCCATAATGGCGCTGTTGACGAGGCGCTAGGTTTGCCATGGACAGTGCGCTGCAGGTACATCGACTGCACTTCGCTTTCACGGTGACTTTCCATTACCTGTTCCCACAACTGACCATGGGCCTTGCGCCCTTGATCGTTTGGTTGAAGACAATCGCGCTGCGTCGCAACGACGAGATTTATAACCAGGCCGCGCGCTTCTGGGCCCGTATTTTTGGCATCAATTTTGTGCTTGGTGTGATCACCGGCATACCACTGGAATTCGAGTTCGGCACTAACTGGTCATACTTCTCGAAATTCACCGGCGGCGTGATCGGCCAGACCCTCGCTATGGAAGGCATGGTCGCCTTCTTTCTGGAATCGGCTTTTCTGGGGTTGTTCCTGTATGGCGAAAAGCGACTCGGCCCGCGAGCGCACTGGTGGTCGGCCGTGGCGGTCCTCCTCGGGTCGTGGCTGTCCGGTTTCTTCATCATCGCTACGGACGCCTGGATGCAGCACCCCGTTGGGTACTCGCGCATGCCCGACGGCACCTTCCAACTCAGTAGCTTCTGGCAGTTGATCCTGAATCCATGGGCCTGGTGGCAATACGCGCACAATATGAGCGGGGCGATGATCACCGGCTCATTTGTCATGGCCTCGATCGGCGCCTTTTACCTGCTGGCGAAGCAGGGCGTAGAGCACGGACGCATCTTCGTCAAGACGGGTGTGGTGGCCGGCCTCATCTTCTCCGTTTTGCAGATCTTTCCCACTGGTGACCGCCAAGGCAAGATGGTTGCCGACGGCCAACCCGCAACGCTGGCCGCCATGGAGGCCCTATTCAAGAGCCAAGCCGGCGCGCCCCTGGTGCTGATTGGGCAGCCCGACATGGAGAAGCGTCGGATCGACAATCCAATCATCGTTCCAAGAATGCTCAGTTTCCTCACCTATCAGCGCTGGAGAGCTCAGGTGGCAGGTCTGGATGCGTTTCCGGAGCAGGCCTGGCCTTCCAACATTCCACTGCTCTATTACTGCTATCACATCATGGTTGGCCTGGGGACAATCTTCCTTGCGATCACGGTGGTCGCGGCATTTCTGCTGTGGCGTGGCCGGCTGTTTGACTCAGGCTGGATGTTGTGGATTCTCCTACTCAGTCTGCCATTTCCCTACATTGCCAACACCGCGGGTTGGATCACGGCAGAAGTGGGGCGTCAGCCTTGGCTGGTTTACGGTCTGCTCCGGACAGCGGACGGCTACTCCAAAAATGTCTCTGCCGGGAATGGCCTGTTCACGTTGATTGGGTTCATGGGAATGTACACCGTGTTGGGGCTGTTGTTTGTGTTCCTGGTTCGACGTGAAATTGAGCATGGGCCCGCCGAACTGGTTCCTGCCATTCACCCCTGAGGTCTGGTGATGGAAACATTTTGGTTCATGGTCGTTGCTCTCATGCTCACGGCTTACGTGGTGCTGGATGGCTTCGACCTCGGGGCTGGCATCATCTATCTGATGGCGGCCAAGAGCGAGGTCGAACGCCGGGCAGTGCTGCGCGCGATCGGACCCGTGTGGGACGGCAACGAGGTCTGGCTGCTCGCCGCCGGCGGGACGCTTTGCTTTGCCTTCCCGCAGCTCTACGCCTCCAGCTGCAGTGGATTTTATCTTCCGCTGATGATGGTCTTGTGGTTGCTCATGCTGCGCGCCATTGGCATTGAGTTCCGTGGGCACATCTCCAACGCGGTATGGAAAAGCTTCTTCGACGCGACCTTTTTCATGGCCAGCGCCCTGCTGGCAACCTTCTTGGGCGTCGCCCTTGGCAATGTAATCCGCGGCGTGCCGCTCGCTCCCGATGGGTATTTCTTCGAACCGCTGTGGACGAATTGGCGCGTGGGACCGCAGCCCGGCATCCTCGACTGGTACACCGTTCTGACCGGTCTGGTGGCTCTGGCCGCCCTGACCGTGCACGGGGCGCTCTATCTGGCGGTCAAGACCGAAGGCGATCTGAGCCAGCGTGCACGTTCTATTGCGGTGCGGGTGTGGCCGATCTTACTGGTCCTTACGGTTGCGAGCCTGATTGCAACCTGTTCTGTCCGCCCGGCGGTGCTGGACAGTTACCGGGTTCATCCCGCGGGCATCCTGGTACCCCTGGTTGTATTCAGTTGCTTGGGCGTGCTGTACTGGGCCACTACCAACAGAAAAGAGAAGCTGGCGTTTGCTTCCTCGGGGCTCTACCTCGCCGGCATGCTGCTGGGAGCAGCTTTCGCGCTGTATCCGACGGTGCTCCCGGCTTCGACCAATCCCACGTACAGCCTGACCATCTACAACACCGCCGCCGGCCGTCACGGGCTCATCGTAGGCCTGGGATGGTGGGTCCCGGCGTTGGTGCTGGCGCTGGCCTATTTTGTCTTCGTATTTCGCATGTTCAAGGGCAAAGTAAGAATGGATGGCCAAGGTTACTGACCTGCTTCCGCGAACGCCAAGGACAGTTGCAGTGACCTGTCGCGATGCGGTTGAGGACGCTAACCGTAGGGGACCGTACGTGTACGACACGACCTCACCGTGTGGCAATCTGCCCTACGTTGCTGCTGTTAAGGAATTGCCCGCTACGATGGAAATCGCGCCTTAGAGCGCGGGCGGAGAATCCCTGCTCCCTCCCCTCCGCCACGCTGTCGCGAGCTTTTCGAGAAATTGACGATTGCGCCCGCGTCGCCTTCCGCCCAAGAATCAAAGGCGCGGCTCTCGCCGCGCCTCACTCGCAATTTGGCACTCGTTACTCGGCGCCCGCTTACACCGCCGCCACCGGATCGGCGGCGACGACGACCTTTTCCTTCTCCGCCGCCTCCTGGGTTTCTTCCCCTTCGCCCTTCGGCAGCGCGATCTCCAGTACCTCTTCGACGTGCCGCACGTAACGGACGTCCAGCCCTTCGAGCTGCTCCGGCGCCAGGTCTTCCTCCACATTCATCTGGTTGTCCGCCGGCAGGATCACGGTCTGCACGCTGGCGCGCCTGGCCGCCAGCACTTTCTCCTTCACTCCGCCGATGGGCAGCACGTGTCCGGTGAGCGTCACCTCGCCCGTCATCGCCGTCAGCTCCTTCACCCGCCGGTCGGTCAGCAGCGAGACCAGCGCGGTGGTGATGGCGATGCCGGCGCTGGGCCCGTCTTTCGGGATGGCCGCCGCCGGCACGTGGATGTGCAGGTCGAACTTGGTGAACACCTCGTCGTCAATCCCCAGCCGGGCGGCATTGGCGCGCACCCAGCTATGGGCCGCCTGCATGGACTCGCGCATGATCTCCTGGATTTGTCCGGTGATCTTGAGCTCCCCCTTCCCCTTCATCTTGTTGACTTCGATGAAGAGGATGTCGCCGCCGGTCGGCGTCCACGCCAGCCCCACCACCACCCCGGGCCGCTGGGTGCGCTCCGCAATCTCCGTGTCCACCCGGATCTTGATGCCCCCGAGGAATTCCTGCACCACTTCGCGCGTCACCACCAGCTTCTCGGCCCTGCCTTCGGCGATGCGCCGCGCCTGCTTGCGGCACACCGTGCCGATCAGCCGCTCCAGGTTGCGCACGCCCGCCTCGCGCGTGTAGTGCCGGATGATGAACTGCACCGAGTCTTCCGGCAGCTCGATCAGCTCCTTGGGAATGCCGTTCTCGTCGATCTGCCGCGGGATCAGGTAGCGATACGCGATGTGCACCTTCTCTTCCTCGGTGTATCCCTGGAGCTCGATGATCTCCATGCGGTCGCGCAGCGCGTCGGCCACGGGATCGAGCATGTTCGCCGTGGTGATGAACAGCACCTTCGACAGGTCGAACGGCACGTCGAGGTAGTTGTCGCGGAAGCTGAAGTTCTGCTCTGGATCGAGCGCCTCCAGCAGCGCCGCTCCGGGATCGCCGCGGAAGTCTTTCCCCACCTTGTCGATTTCATCCAGCATGAACACCGGGTCGTTGGTTTCCGCCCGGCGAATGCCCTGCATGATCTGCCCCGGCAGCGCCCCGATGTACGTCCGGCGGTGGCCGCGCACTTCCGCCTCATCGTGCACGCCGCCCAGCGACAGGCGCACGAACTTCCGCCCCAGGGCGCGCGCAATCGAGCGTCCCAGCGACGTCTTGCCCACCCCCGGCGGCCCCACAAAGCACAGGATCGGCCCTTTCATGCTCGGCTTCAGCCGCCGCACCGAAAGGTAATCGAGGATGCGGTCTTTCACCTTCTGCAGGTCGTAGTGGTCGGTGTCGAGGATTTCCTTCGCCTTCAGGATGTCCACCTCCACCCCGCTCGACTTCGACCACGGCAGCACCGCCAGCCACTCCACGTAGTTGCGGGTCACCGAGTAGTCGGCCGCCATCGGCGACATGCGCTGCAGCCGCGTCAGCTCCTTCATCGCCTCTTTCTTGACTTCTTCCGGCATGCCCGCGGCTTCGATTTTCTGCCGCAGGTCCTCGACGTCGCGCTGCGTCTCGTCCTGCTCGCCCAGCTCCTTCTGGATCGCTTTCATCTGCTCGCGCAGGTAGTACTCGCGCTGCGTCTGCTGCACCCGGTCCTGCACTTCGCTCTGGATTTTGTTGCGCAGCTGCTGGACTTCCAGCTCCTTGGCCAGGTGCTGGTTGATCTTGTCGAGCCGCGACTTGATGGCGAGCGTTTCCAGAATGTCCTGTTTGTCGCGCGTGGCCAGCGAGGGCAGCGACGACGCGATGAAGTCCACCACCCGCCCCGGCTCGTCGATGTTGCTGGCCACCGTCGCCAGCTCGTCGCTCAGCGTCGGCGAGCCCGCCACGATCTGCTGGAACAGCGTCAGCACGTTGCGCTGCAGCGCTTCCACCTCGGCCGTCTTGGTGCCTTCTTCTTCCCCCACCACCTGGTAGTCGGCGCGCATGAACGGATGCTGTTGCGCGAAATCCTTCAGCTGCACGCGCTCCAGGCCCTCGGCGAAGACGAACAGGCTCTGGTTCGGCATCTTCACCACTTTGTGCACCGTCGCCAGCGTCCCCACCGTGAACAGGTCGGTCGGCTGCGGCGCGTCCACCCGCGCCTCCCGCTGCGCCACCACGATGATCGTCTTGTCCTCGCCCAGCGAGTTGATGAGCTGCACTGAGCTCTCGCGCCCCACCGTCAGCGGCAGCACCGCGTGCGGAAACAGCACCGTGTCGCGCACCGGCAGCACCGGCATGCTCTCGCCCTGCGTCGGAACTACCCGGTATTCTTCGACCATGACACTCCTTGATGACGGATGAAAACCTTGCCGCTCAGCCGGGAAACAACCTTGTTTAGATGTCCCCGCAACCGCAACGATTCATGCCGCCCACGCGAGCGCCGCATTCTACTGGAACCCGCCAGCCCGCGCCACCCGCGTTTCCTGGGGTGTCCCGGGTGCTGCCCTCGCGCCTTTTGTGGTGAGCTTTGCCGCCGGTCAGGCGTTGACGCCGTGCTCCGCGTGCAGCTGCTGCAGCGCCCGCACCGTGATCTCGCCCTGCTGCCGCGCCGCAATCCCGTCCACCGCCGCGCGCGCCCCGCTCAGCGTGGTCAGGCAGGGGATACGCCGCGCCACCGCCGCGCGCCGGATGGCCTTGTCGTCGAAAAACGGGTCGGCGCCCTGCGGCGTGTTCACGATGATCTGTATCTTGTCGCCCTTGACGTAATCCACCACGTTCGGCCGGCCTTCTTTGACTTTGTACACGCGCTCCACCGCCAGCCCTGCCTGCTCCAGCACCTCGGCGGTGCCGTGCGTAGCCACCAGGTGGAAGCCGCGGTCGAGAAACTGCCGCGCGATTTCCACGATATGCCGCTTGTCGCGGTCGTTCACGCTGAGGAAGGCGCTGCCGCTGGTCGGCAGCTCCTGTCCGGCGGCGAGTTGCGCCTTGGCAAACGCTTCGCCGAAGTTGTCGGCCACCCCCATGACCTCGCCCGTCGACTTCATTTCCGGCCCCAGCACCGTGTCCACCCCGGGAAACTTCGACCACGGGAACACTGGCGACTTCACGAAGTAGCAGTTCCCCGTCCCCAAGTCGGTAGCCCGCTCCACGTTTTCCGGCAGAAATTCGCGCAGCTTCCGCCCGGTCATGAGCCGCGCCGCGATCTTCGCCAGCGGCACCCCGGTCGCTTTCGAAACGAACGGCACGGTGCGCGACGCCCGCGGGTTCACCTCGATCACGAACACTTTGTCGCGCTGGATCGCGTACTGCACGTTCATCAGCCCCACCACCTGCAGCGCCCGCGCCAGCCGGAAGGTGTATTCGCGGATGGTGGCCAGCGTCGGCGCGCTCAGGTCCACCGCCGGCAGCACGCACGACGAATCGCCCGAGTGGATCCCCGCCTCCTCGATGTGCTGCATGATCCCGCCGATCACCACGTCTTCGCCGTCGCTCAGCGCGTCCACGTCCACTTCCGTCGCGTCTTCCAGGAAGTGATCGACCAGCACCGGGCGTTCCTGCGAGTATTCCACCGCCTCGGTCATGTAACGCACCACGCTCTCGTCGTCGTAGGCAATCACCATGGCGCGCCCGCCCAGCACGTACGACGGCCGCACCAGCACCGGATAGGTCACGCGGTTGGCGCCCGCCACCGCCTCTTCGATGCTGGTCGCGATCGCTCCCGGCGGCTGCGGGATGTCGAGTTCCTCCAGCAGCTTCCCAAAGCGCTTGCGGTCTTCCGCCAGATCAATCGATTCCGGCGACGTCCCGATGATCGGCACCCCGGCGGCCTTGAGCGGCAGCGCCAGATTCAGCGGCGTCTGTCCGCCGAACTGTACGATCATCCCCACTGGCGCTGTGGGTGCCCCATCCTTCGCTCCCCGGTTTTGGGAGCGAAGGGTGGGATCGACGGACGCCTCGTGTTCGTACACCGCCAGCACGTCTTCCAGGGTGAGCGGCTCGAAGTAGAGGCGGTCGCTGGTGTCGTAGTCGGTCGAGACCGTCTCCGGGTTGCAGTTCACCATGATGGTTTCGTAGCCGTCGTCGCGCAGCGCGAAGGCGGCGTGGCAGCAGCAGTAGTCGAATTCGATCCCCTGCCCGATGCGGTTGGGCCCGCTGCCCAGGATGATGATCTTCTTCTTCGCCGTCGGCGCCGCTTCGTCTTCGTCCTCGTAGGTGGAATAGAGATAGGGCGTGTAGCTCTCGAACTCCGCGGCGCACGTGTCCACGCGCTTGTAGACCGGCGCCAGGCGGTGCTGCCCGCGCAGCTTGCGAACCTGCTCGGCCGCGCCCCGCCCGTCGCCGAGCTGCCAGTCGTTGGCCAGCCGCTCGTCGCTGAAGCCGAAGCGCTTTGCTTCCCGCAGCAGTTCCGGCGACGCGCCCTCCAGACCTCCCGCCGCCAGCTCTGCCTGGAAGTCGGTGATTTCCTTCAGTTGGTGCAGGAACCACGGATCGATCCCGGTGAGCCGCGCCACCTGCTTCACGCTCTGCCCGTGTTGCAGCGCGTAGCGCAGGTAGGCGAGGCGCTCCGGATGCGGCGTCACCAGCCGCTGCGTCAGCCGCCGCGGCTCGATCTTCTCCGCCCCCAGCCGCCTCCCCGTTTCCAGCGAGCGCACCCCCTTGAGCAGCGCCTCCTTGAACGTCCGCCCGATGGCCATCGCTTCGCCTACGCTTTTCATCTGCGGGCCCAGGCCCTCGTCGGCGCCGGGAAATTTCTCGAACTGCCATTTCGGGATCTTCACCACCACGTAGTCGAGCGTCGGCTCGAAGCACGCCGGGGTCTTGCGCGTGATGTCGTTGGGGATCTCGTCGAGCGTGTACCCCACCGCCAGCTTGGCCGCGATCTTCGCAATCGGGAACCCCGTCGCCTTCGACGCCAGCGCCGACGACCGCGACACCCGCGGGTTCATCTCGATCACCACCATCCGCCCGGTCGCCGGGTGGACCGCAAACTGGATGTTCGACCCGCCCGTCTCCACTCCGATCTCGCGGATGATCTTGATGGCCGCGTCGCGCATTGCCTGGTATTCGCGGTCGGTGAGCGTCTGCGCCGGCGCCACCGTGATGGAATCCCCGGTATGCACGCCCATGGGGTCGAAATTCTCGATGGAGCAGATGATGATGACGTTGTCGGCGAGGTCGCGCATCACCTCCAGCTCGAACTCTTTCCACCCCAGCACGCTTTCCTCGATCAGCACTTCGTGCACCGGCGACAGGTCGAGCCCGCGCGACAAAGTGTCCACCAGCTCCTCGCGGTTGTAGGCAATGCCGCCGCCCGTTCCGCCCAGCGTGAACGACGGCCGGATAATCACCGGGAAGCCGAGTTTCCCGCTGAACTCCAGCCCGTCGCGCAGGTTGTTGACCAGCGCCGAGCGCGGCACGTCGAGCCCGATGCGGAAGATCGCGTCCTTGAACAGCAGCCGGTCTTCCGCCTTCTTGATGGCCGGCAGCTTGGCGCCGATCAGCTCCACGTTGTAGCGCTCCAGCACGCCGCTGTCCGCCAGCTCCACCGCCAGGTTCAGCGCCGTCTGGCCACCCACGGTCGGCAGGATCGCCCAGTGCGCGCCGCCCAGCATTTCCGACTCGCGGCGGATGATTTCTTCCAGGTACTCGCGCGTGAGCGGCTCGATGTACGTCCGGTCGGCCATCTCCGGATCGGTCATGATGGTGGCCGGGTTCGAGTTCACCAGCACCAGCTCGTAGCCTTCGGCGCGCAGCGCCTTGCACGCCTGCGTCCCCGAGTAGTCGAACTCCGCCGACTGCCCAATGACGATCGGCCCGGAGCCGATAATCATGATCTTCGTGATGTCGGTGCGCTTGGGCATTCAGAACTTGATCCCGTACCGCTGCATGAGTTTTTCAATCTGCTCGCGGTACGTGATGTCGGCTGCGTAGATCGCGGTGTAGTGGTCCCCCTTCTTCCAGTCAATCACCTGGCGCGCGCGCGCCGCCCCGGCCAACTCCTCCATCGCCTGCCACTCGAGCATGTTCACCACCAGGTGAAAGTACGAATCGCGCTCGCCGCCCGAGCCCTCGGGAGGTTCGGTCGCGAGGTTCGGCACCAGACGCTTTAGGTCGGCATACAAATCCGGCAGCTCCCCCCGATGCTCGCTCAGCACCCAATGCCCCTGCTCATGGACATACGCCGAGAGCGCCAGGTCGTCATTGTCGAGGAACCGCAAATTCAGCGTGAGCACCGGCATCGAGTGGTTCACCGCACCGCGCTCGATCAGGATGTCGCGCGTGCGCGTGTACTTCTTCAGGTCGTACTGCTGCGCCAGCCGCTCCATCTGCTGCTTGCGCTGCTCCTCCCGCGGCTCGCCGTGCGCGGTCTTGATATTCAGCTTCGGCGTCGCCGCCAGCGCCGGTAAGGTCAGAAACAGCAGCGCTGCGAGCCTCACCGTTTCCACTCCTCCATCATCGCGATGAAATCCTGGAACAGGTAATGCGAATCATGCGGACCGGGGCTGGCTTCCGGGTGGTACTGCACGCTGAACAGCGGCATCGTGCGGTGCCGGAGCCCTTCGAGCGTCTGGTCGTTCAGGTCGATGTGGGTCAGCTCGACCTCGCTCGCCTTGAGCGACTCCGGATCGACGGCAAAGTTGTGGTTGTGCGCCGTGATCTCGATCTTCCCCGTCCGCAACTGCTTCACCGGATGGTTCCCGCCGTGGTGCCCGAACTTCAGCTTGTAGGTCTTGCCGCCCAGCGCCAGCCCCATCAACTGGTGCCCCAGGCAAATCCCAAACACCGGCACCCGCCCCGCCAGCCCTCGAATGCTCTCCACCGCGTAGGTACATGGCTCGGGATCGCCCGGCCCATTCGACAGGAAGACGCCGTCCGGCTTCATCGCCAGCACGTCTTTCGCCGACATCTGCGCCGGGACCACCGTCACCCGGCAATCCGCGCCCGCCAGCATGCGCAGGATGTTGTGCTTGATCCCGTAGTCGTAGGCCACCACGCGGAATTTCGGCTCGGCCACAGGTCTCGGCGCCGGAGCGCCGGCGTCTCGCCGGCCGGAAGTTGCCGTCGCAATCTCCACCGGCAGCGCCGTCCATTCATACTTCTCCTGGGTCGTGACCACGCGCGCCAGGTCCGTCCCCACCATGCTGGGGAGCGCGCGCGCTTTGGCGATCAGCTTCTCCGCGTCGCCCTCGGCGGTGGAAATCACGCCCCGCTTGCAGCCGTGATCCCGCAGGTGGCGCACCAGCGCCCGGGTGTCGATGTCGGCGATCACTGGCACACTGAACCGCTCCAGGTATTCCTCGGTCACCTGTTGCGAGCGCCAGTTCGAGCTGACGCGCGAAAACTCCCGCACCACCAGCCCCTCGATGCAGGGCCGCGCCGCCTCGTCATCCTGCGGATTGGTGCCGTAGTTCCCGATCTCCGGGTTGGTCAGGACAACAATCTGCCCCGTGTAGCTGGGATCGGTGAAGATTTCCTGGTAGCCGGTCAGAGAAGTATTGAAAACGACTTCGCCTTGGCATTCGCCACGCGCGCCGTGACCTTTGCCGCGGAAGACCCGGCCGTCTTCCAGCGCAAGGATTGCCTGCATCTCCGCTCCCGGGTTCGGATTTTAGGGATTCTATCAGCCGCCCCGGATCGCCGAAATACCAAAGCGCGCCCTCGGCGGCGCCCTTTTCCACAACCGCCGGACTGCCGCCCTGCCTTGCCTTTGTGTCCTTCCGCAATCCTCCTTGACCCTCGCCTCTCGCCGCCGCTACCATGCGCCCGTGCAAGCCCTGCTGTGCCCGAAGTGCCTGAGTCCCCGCGTACATCGCAGCCGCCGCCGCACCATCGGCGAATACCTCTCCCTGGTGTTGCTGCGCCGTCCCTACCGCTGCCATAACTGCGACCACCGCTTCTACGACTTCCTCTTCGTCAAGCGCGTCAAGACCCGCTGACGGGCGCGGCCTCAACCCCGCCCGTTCCCGCCTGTGGTAGGCTGCCGCCCGGATGCCCGAAGTCGTCGTATATTCCCGGCGTGGCTGCCATCTCTGCGAGGTGGTGAAGGAATCGCTCGCCAAGCTCGCCCGCCACGGCGGCTTCACCTGGCGCGAGGTTGACGTCGACGCCGACGATGCTCTCCGCCGCCAGTTCAACGACGAAGTCCCCGTCGTCTTCATCAACGGTCGCAAGGCCTTCAAGTACCGCCTCGACGAGCGCGAGTTTCTCCGCCGCCTGGAGAATGCCTAGCCAGGGTGCCCCATCCTGAGCGCAGCGAAGGGTGGGTTAATGTCGGGTGCCGGGTACCCCAGACGAGCCGATGTTGCTCGCCTGGGCGCCGGGATCATAAACCGTCGAGGGGTGCCCCACCCTGAGCGCAGCGAAGGGTGGGTTAATGTCGGGTGCCGGGTACCCCAGACGAGCCGATGTTGCTCGCCTGGGCGCCGGGATCATAAACCGTCGAGGGGTGCCCCACCCTGAGCGCAGCGAAGGGTGGGTTATACTTTTTCCCTTCTGTTCCCCGTCCGTGATAATTAGTTAGCGTGCGTACCCGCCTCTACCGCGACCCCGCCGGCCGCCGCGCCCGCCACCGCCGCCGAGCTCTGCGCCTGGGTCGCCGAGCGCCTCACCGGCTACAAGCAGCCGCGCGAAATCCGCTTCGTCCCCACCATCCCGCGCAACCCCTCCGGCAAAATCCTTCGCCGCAACCTGCGCGACCTGCTTTGATCCCGCCCCTCTTCCTCTCCGTGCCTCCGTGTCTCCGTGGTGAACAAGCCGACGACCGAAGACCGACGGCCGACGACTACCTTTGTTGTCATCCCGAGCGCGCCGGGGTCCCCATCGAGCCTGGGTTTGGCTCGATGGAGTGACAAAGCGAGGGATCTGGGTTTACGCGCTTTGTATCAGGGCACGGCTTCAGCCGTGCCGTAAGATGCCTCCCGAAAAACCGGCTTTAGCCGCTGAGGTAAACGCCCCGCCGCCGCACACCGGACGTTCTCACCCGGCGCGGACGGGTTGCGGATGGGCCTGCTCTACGGTCATGCGGTTGTCCGCCAGGCAGTGACGAAACTGATCGAACACCAGCCAGGCCTCCCTGGACCTCGCTGTCGCCCTCCCCGCGACCAGCGTCCCCGCCGAAGTAGCGCTGAATCTCACGGCCAGCTGGATTTTCCGGTAGTACCAAAGCAGGTATAGCCCGGGCAGGATATAGAGGAGGAATCCAAGTACCACCCCGAGCCAGAACAGGGCGGGCCGTTCGCGGCTCAGGTCAAAGTGAAATTCTTGCTTAGGAATATTGCGGTCGGGCACCAGGCCCAGGGCTGCTGCTACGTTGTTGCAGCGCTCCCATGCATCATCGAGAGTCAATTTTGTAAACACCACACTCGCTTCGTCGTTTTTCTTGCGCTTTGCCATCTGGTCCCTCCTAATCCATAAGACCCCTCCTGGTCACCAGGACCAAACCGCGGCCGCCGTTCGTCAGGCCCACCGTTCGCCGACACCACGCGCGGCAATCTTGTCCGCGTTCCCGAGAAGATATACCGCCGAGACCCACATCACGATCGCCATCGCACCCGCAAGCGAAGGCACGGCGTACCTGTGCGTCCCCATCGCCAAGCCCACGAGCGCGACGCTGCTGCCGGCCGCAGCCGTGACGTAGTACGCGCGCACGTGGAAGAGCCGCGCCAGCGGAACGAAATGAAGACTGACGACCAGCGCAATGGCCGGCCAGATCATCTGCTCTGCGCCCGCCTGCACGCACGCCCACACGGCCAGCCCGATGAGTCCTGTCTGCCCCGCCACCGTCCAACCGAATCCGACGAGAATGCGCTGCGCCTCCGGCGTGCGGCGCCCATCCCCCTGCCGCAACTCTGACCGCCGGAATCCGGACCTTCGCCGCAGCCGGAAGCCGGCCCAGAGCAATCCCGCGCACACGCCGACCTGGAGAACGGTCAACGGTGCGCAGACCAGCCACCCACACCCGACTTTGCTCGCCATGGTCCCGATCCCCAGACCGAGCCAGAACGCTCCCGCGAGCGCGAACACGGTCACCCCGTTGGACAGGCCCCAGAGAAACTGGCGGTCGTTCACGCGGCCCCCTTGCCGTGCCTGTGTGTCCCGGCCAGTCTAATGGGTTTGGCGATCAGCGGCGGGGCGGTACGCCGTTCGCTGCCTTTTCTTGTTGTCCGGCGGCGACGCCCGACGCCAGCAGAAACAGGAATCCGGGCGCGGCGCACACCAGCCACGCCCAATCTTTCGGGAACTTGCCGGCGGTCGCGAGGGCGAAGCCGCGAAGCGTTGCGGAGCCCTCAAGAAAGAGCGTTCACTTGTAAATCGAGTACTGCTCTTTCGGCCGCTGTAGCTTGATGGTGATCTCGTGCGTCGGCTGCGCGATCTCGAAGTCCTCGCCAAAGGTGCGGAAGCCCGGCGCGATTACCTGTACCCGCAGCTTGCCGTAGGGAATGCCGTCGAACTTCGCCCTGCCCTCAGGATCGGTCTTCAGCTCCAGCCCGCCCGATTTCTGCTTCCCGTCACTGCCCACCGGGTGCAGGATGACCGCCGCGTTGCGTACCGGCTTCCCATTCGTCTCCCGCACGACCAGGAAGCGCATGTCCGCGCTCTTCTTCGCGTCGCCGCCGAACGCCATCGGCGCCGCCAGCGCCGCCATCACGATGACCAGCAGAAAACGTTTCATGGAAGTCTGCCGCTATTCTAGTCCGCTCCCGGAACCCGCTTCAATTCCGCCGGGCGGCGAGTGCCGCGAGATTTCACGAGCTTACGGCTTAGAGCTTACGGCTTATAGCTGCTTTCCAGTTTTCGCGCCGCCGCCTTCGCCCGCTTCTCCACCGGCCCCGTCGCCAGGTGCGACCGCGGCCGCTGCACGCGATACTGCCGCACCACCTCCCAGAATGCCGGATCTTCGCTGCCCAGCACCCAGCCTGAAATCCCGGCCAGCTTCTGTGCCGCCGCCAACTCCAGTTTCGCGCCCAGGCTGCGCGCATCCTCCCACCACAGCTCCGCCGCCACGTCCTGCTCGGTAACGCGGAGATACGGCGCGCGCTCCTTCTCGTCCCACTCCGGCGCCGCGCCCCCCGCCAGCCGCAGCCGCACGTCCGCAAACTTCTGGCTCTGCGCCCGCCACCTTCTGACGGCTGGTCCTGCACCGGGGTCCCCGGCAACCCCGGACCTGGGTTGTGGTGGGGGCGCGTCCTGCACGAACGCGGGCGGCGGCTGGCCCTCGCCGGCTTTGAGTTCCGTCCACTTGAAGCCGTACAGCGGCACGCCCAGCGACACCTTCTTCGCCGGCATGCGCTCGGTGGTGTACTGCACCACCTTCGTCACCCACGGAATCCCCGCCAGCGGCCCCGGCCCGCTGAAGCCGCCGTGCTGCGGGTACGCCATGATGCTCACGAAGTCCGCGTCCGCCCCCAGGGCGCGGTAGTCGTACACCCCGCTCCAGTTGTCGAATCCGCCGGGCGACACGGCGTTGCGATCGTCGGCGTACTTGCCCACCACCGCCAGCGTCAGCCGCAGCCCCTGCCGGTGAAACGCCTGCGCCGCCTCGCGGAAGAACGCGCTGAACCGGTCCTGGTAGGTGAAGTGAATGTTCTCGAAGTCGAACTGGAACCCGAGGTACCCGTCGCGCAGCGCGTAATACAAGAGATAGCGGATCGCCCGCTGCCGCGCCGTCGCGCTGTCGAGCACCGTGTGCATCAGGGGCTGGTTGAAACGCAGGTTGGTGACCAGCGGCATTACCGCGACGTGCTGCCGGCGCGCGACCTCCAGCACCTCCGCCGGGACCTCCCCGCCGACAAACCCCTCGGCGTCCATGGTGAAGACCTGCGGCGCCACAATCGAAATGTCGCGCGCATGCTCGCGGAAGCTGGCCAGCGCGTCGGGACGCCGGACCAGGTACATCAGGGTGGTGATCCGCGCCGGCGGCGTCTTCTTCACGCCCGGGGAAGCCGCGCCCCGCGGCCCTTCCGCCGCCATCACGCAGGACGCTAGCCACGCCGCCGCCAGCAGCCGCCCGCACCGCCGGGTCATTGCTCGTCGCATGCCGCGAGTGTACCGCAATCCGTTTGCGGGCTGTTCTCTTAGCTTATAGCTTACCGCTTATAGCTTATAGCTTGCGCCGCTCACTTCACTCCCACCCAACCTGCCAGCTCGCCGGTCGCGCGCAGCAGGTAGAGCTGCGCTCTCTGCCACTCGAAGGTGGTATCGAGCAGCGTCTCGTAGCGCCCGATCTCGTTGATCCGCGCCGCCTCCTGCTCTTTCACGTTGGCCGTGCCCGTCTGCACCTTCGCCTGTGCCGCCTCCGTCTCTGCCCGCGCCAGGTCATACTCCAGGCGCGCCACGTCGCGCGCTGCCGCCAGTTGCCGCACCGTGCCCTCCAGCCGCGCCGTCTCCGCGCTCACCTGCTTCCGCACGCCTTCCGCCTGCCGCTTCGCCTTGACCGCCTCTGCGTCCGCGCCCTCCGCCCGTGCCCGCTGCGAGAGGTTGAAGAACGGGAACCGGATGGCGACGCCAAACGTCACGTTGTGCCGCTCGAAGCGCTGGAAGAACTGGTCATAGTGGTTGAACTTCGCGAACAGCCCGTACTGCCCGACCAGGTCGACCGCCGGATACCACTGCTTGTGCTCGCCCTTGGCGCGCTGTTCCTTGGCGCGCGCCTGCTCGTCCGCCAGCCGCACCAGCAGATTGTCGTTCAGCGGCTTGGGCGCCGGCCGCTCGCGCGGCAGCTCGGGAATGGATTCCGGGTCGGTCTGGATCTGCTCCGCCGGCAGCCCGGTCAGGTCGGCCAGGTGCGCGCGCAGCGCCGCCGCGCCCGTTTCCAGTTCGGCCGCGCGCATGCGCACCCGCGCCGCGGCCAGCCGCGCCTTGGTCAGCTCCACCGCGCTGTCGATCCCCGCCTCCACTCGCTGCCGCACCACTTCTTCCTGCTTGGCCGCGTTCCCCGCCTGCTGCGCCACCAGCCGCAGCTCGCTGGCGATCTTGTCCAGCTCGAGGTAGCTGGCGGCCGCATCCAGCACCACCGCCGCGCGCTTGTCTTCCGCGCTCAGCGACGCCGCCGACCAGTCGATCTTCGCCGCCTTCACGAACTCGCGCTGCGCCGGGTTCAGCAGCAGGCTCTGCGCGTTCACGTTCAGCACCGACGGCGCCGAGCCTTCGATGCTCATGGGGAAGCCGCGCGTGTACGCGATTCCCGAGCCCACCACGACCTGCGGGACATACGCGCTGCGCGCTTCCAGGTAGCCGGCGTGGGCGCGCGTCTGGTCCAGGACCGCGGTCGCCATCGTCCCACTGTGCTGCACCGCCAGCTCCACCGCCCGCCGGAACAGCAGCGGCTCGGCCGGCGCCGCCTGGGCCACGGGCGGGGGCAGCGCGCTCGCCGCCACGCCGCTCCCGAACCTCGCGCTCACCGATATCGTGGCGGCCTCTTGCGCCCACGCGCGCCGACCACCAGAACCAACGCTTGCCGCCATTGCCAGCGCGGCCACGCTCATCACACGCAGTTTCATCGCATCACCTGACGGATTTGGAATCGCAGGAAGAGAACGCGAGTATAGCAAGCGCGTGCGCAGTGGGCAGTGCCAGTTGCCAGTTAGGGCGACGCGGTGGCCGCTCTTGACTGGCAACTGAGAACTGACAACTGGCAACTGCTCCTGCTACCATCCCTCATCCCAAGGGCAGCGAGGTTTCCATGTTCTGCAATCGGTGTGGTGCCCAACTGGCTCCGGGCGCGACCATGTGTGCCGCCTGTGGGGTGGCGCAATCGGCGGCGGCCCCGGTGGTTCCCGCCGGCAATCGCGTGCAGCAGCACGTGAACACGCTGGCCGTGCTCTGGCTGGTGCTGGCCGCCATCACCCTGATTCCCGTGATCATCCTCGTGATCGCCGGCACCGTCGTCGGCGCCACCGTGGCCCACTCCGCCAACGTGCCGCCCGCGGCGCGCATCTTCGGTCCCGTCTTCGCCTTGTTCTACGGCATCGCTTGCGTGGTCGCGCTGTTCACCGCCGCCACCTTCGCCGCCGGCTGGGGACTGCTCAAGCTGCGCACCTGGGGACGCACCGTCGCCATCGTGATGGGCGTGCTGGTGCTCCTGCATCCGCCGCTGGGCACGGCGCTCGGCATTTATACCCTGTGGGTGCTGCTCGCCACCGGCGCCGACCAGCAGTACCGCGCCATGGCACAACCCTGACGCCGCAAGCCCCTGAGTCGCCGCCTTGGATGTGTCCTAGGTCTGGCCTTTTCGTGTCCTTATGTGTTTCTTTGCGTCCTCTGCGTTGCGCCTCTACCGCAAGCGCTCCCGCTGCGTCCGTTCTAGAATAAGGACATGCGGCGGCTTCTGACACTCGCGCTTTTGCTCGGCGTGCCGGCCTGGGCACAGAACGCGCCCGCCGCCCCGCCCGCGCCAGCCAAGTCCAGGACCGAGCAGAAGCCGGACGCCACCAGGCGCCCCGAGCCGCCGTCCGCGCCCGCCGATCAGGCGCCCAGCGCCGCCGGCGAAAGCTCCAGCCGCTCCAGCATCATCGATCTCTCGCCGCCGCCTGCCGACCGCAATCGCGAGCCCGACCCCTTCAGCGATGTCTCCGAGCTGACCAAGTGGGACCCACATCGCGCCGCCAAGAATGTCGAGGTCGGCGACTACTACTTCAAGCGCGGCAACTATCCGGCGGCACTCAGCCGCTACCAGGAAGCGCTGGAATGGAAGGCCAACGACGCCATCGCCACCTTCCGCCTCGCCGAAACCAACGAGAAGCTCGGCCAGCCCGGCGACGCGCGCCGCTACTACCAGCAGTATCTGCAGATCCTGCCCCGCGGGCCGCTCGCCGACGACGCCCGCCACGCCCTCGCCCGCCTCAGCGCTCCGCCCGCCGCCCCGCTCGCGCCTCCCAAGCCCCGCTGAGGTTTTGCTCGAAACTCGAAACTTCTTTTCTTGTCATCCCGAGTGCCAGCGAGGGATCTGCTTTCGCTTTTGGCCGACGACCAACGACCGACGGCCGATGACTGTTTCTCTGTGTCTCCGTGTCTCCGTGGTGAACCCGCCTCTGCCCGGTCCAGTGCCCGGAACGGTATCTCGATAATCTGCGTTCTCGTCCTGTACGCCACAAATGCCTCCAAAAACACGACCGCCCGGGCACTCCCGCCCAGGCGCTTCAACTCCTCAATTTCTCAATTTCTCAATTTCTCAATTTTCCTCCGCCTCCAGTATGGCATTTTGCCGGGGCCGAATGGGAAATCTCGTGCCTCTTTATTTCTCCCACGCCCTCAGTCGCTTGCGCCGGAAACCACACCTTCGTGCCTCTTGACATGCTCAAAGCTATACCGCCGCACCTCTCTTGTTGTCACCCGAGCGCAGCGAGGGATCTGCTTCTCTGCCAGCAGCCAGCAGCTAGCAGCCAGCCGCTTCTTGTCATCCCGAACGAGGCCGAGGGAGTCCGCCGTGGCTCCGATAGGACTTCGGCCGACGACCACGTTCGCCGATCCCCGGAATACTGGGTTTTAGGCGATAAACGGCACGCGAGGCGATCCCAAGCCGTTCTGCGGCGTCGGCATCCCGCCGGGTGATCTTATTGAATTCGACCACATGTATCTTGGAGGGAGCGAATGCCTTCGCCGCCATCGGGAGGATCAGGTCATGGTCCACGATTCTGAACGTGGCGCGCACCTGATCCAGAATCTGCCCTTCAAGAATGTCATCATTTCGCCCTTTCGCTTCGAGCGTAATCATGAACTCGTTCGTATCCCCGTTGCGCCCTTCCACTGCCAAAAACAGCGCGTCCACCTCAGCAGCGGAGAGCTTTATGTTGGTCTGGAGATGTTCCAGTTGCAGGATGTTTGCCTTTGACACAAGGGCGAGGTGGGTCTCAATCACCCTCAGACGCACAAGAACCTGAACGAGCCAAGCCTCATCTGGACGTCCGAGCCTTCGCGAAGCGATGGGTATGTTTACGGTGGGAATCTCAATCACTAGGACGCTATCGTCTGGGTCCGGGATGAGATCCAAAGAAAACGGCAGCACCTGCCCAGGAGCAAGGGGGACGAATTCGAAACAGCGACCTTTACCGGTTCGCTGTCGCCCGGTATGGCCGGCCTTCAGGACGTATTTCGGCCAATTTTCGTTCGCACGCCGGCGGTTCCGGATGAAGTCTTTGAAGAAATTGGCAGGGTTTCTATCGCTGAGTTTGCCGCCTGCCTTCCTGTCCTCACGGATCGCGTCTGACACTTGCCGAAGCGTCACCAGCGCGTCTGAGAGCTTTCTCGTGCTCGCGTTCCAGCGTGACCGGAATATCCTCTCGATGATCCTCGTCTTAGCAGACTCGGCACTACTCATACATTCCCCACCCACGTTAGACGGAGAACTTCCTCCCTCAATTGCTCTTTTGTAGCCGTCGCTAGACGGGTACGGAAGAGGTCGATCCCGTCGACGCGGTATCCCAGGTCTTCCGCGATGGTCCCAAGCAGCTGTCCGGTCCTAATCATCACTCGCAGATATGACGCCTGGTCACCGACTACATACGCGAGCCGGGCTCCGCGCTTGAGCACCTTCCGCAGATTCGCAAAGTGACGAGCCATACCGCCGAAGTACAGCTTGGTCACGCGGGGATACATTCTCTCGAACCCACTCGTTTTCCCCAGCTCCAGCCGACGTTTTTCGATCGCATCCGCGATTTCGCCAATCTCAGGGAACTTCTCGACCCACCTATGGTCGTCATCCGAGACGTAAACGCTCCTGGTGTTCGACCGCACGAGCGTACGCTTCTGCTGCTGTAGTTCGGCCTTCGTTCGCACGAGCCCAAGAATGACCGATTCGAGCCTCGTGGTGCGGGTGTAATCCTTCTCGTTGGGATAAGGCGGTGACGTAATCACCACGTCAACAGATCGAGGCAGAAGATGTTCGGTCAAGTCGCCCCGGGAATCCTCGTTCACGATCCTCGCGGGCGTAATGTGGAGATCGTTGAGCTCTCTTAGATCGTCAGCTATTACACGAACGCGAGCCAGCCAGCTTTCAACGACTCGCACGTCCTTCTTAGGTTTCGCGACGCCGACCTCTGGCCCGAAATGCAGGTTGCCGATATCCGCGATCAGAGCCTTCGCTAATGCCAGCTTCAAATGATCAACGTAGAAGGACGATTTCAGCGCGGAAATTGCATCGAGCAGCACCAGCGTCTTGTGCAGTGGAAGCTTCGATATCGAGCTGGTCAGAAGCAGCTTGTCAGCTTCGGACGGCAATCCCCTCAGCGCTACTCCTGCCGTTGCACTGAGTTCGTCATCCTCGATGCCTTGCGCACGAAGCCTTCTGCGGGTTCGGCGTGCAACATCTTCGGCCTGCTCTAGCAGGTCATTCTGGGTCGGGACTCCAATCCGTTTTCACTCTGGAAGCGAACGCCGCCATTGGCGCGGCTTCCACACCGACAGAACGAACGCCGTTCATTTTGCACTCGACGGGCGTGGTACCTGTACCACAGAAAGGATCTAACACCAGGCAGCCCGGTCCTGCCTTGAGCTTCTTCAGGTAATCGCGGACCAAATGGGGAGGGAAAGAAAGGACAAACCGATACCAGCCATGCGCCCGGCGATCGCCAGCGTCTAGCTTGTTGCGATTGCCGTTTTTGGTGACATCCGAAGCGATTCCCAGCAGAGTCGCCACGAGTTCTCCGGGCTTTCGGGGATCAGTGTCTCTATAAGCGCTTTTTCGCGAATTCGCTAGTACGAATAAAGTTAGCCCTGTGGAACACTCGGCGACCTTGATCAAGCACGCCCAGAGCTTTCACCGGCGGTTTTGGTTCCGCAAATACTGCTCGACGTCGCTAACCATGACACCGACGGCATTTACAGCAGTAATAACGGCCTGCTGGCTCACGCCGAACCGACCTGCCCAATACACCAGTTCATACGGTTCGTGGATGTTAACGCGAATGCGATCAGGCTTCCCCACCTGGCTTCGGTCATCAGGCATACAACCCTCCAAGGCGAATAGGTAGCGAAAGCAAAGATAAAGCGAATGCCATTGGATGTCAACAAAAAAGGCCCCGCACTTCTGCGGGGCCTCGCTTCTGGCCGACGACCAACGACCGCCGGCCGACGACTGCCTTAGTACATGCCTTCCATGCCGCCGTGCCCATGTCCGCCGCCTGCCTGAGCTTCCTTCTTCTCCGGAATCTCCACTACGAGGGCTTCGGTTGTCAGCATGAGGCTGGCAATCGAGCCCGCGTTCTGCAGGGCAGTGCGGGTGACCTTGGTCGGGTCGAGGACGCCAGCCTTCACCAGGTCCTCGAACTTCCCGGTCTGCGCGTTGAAGCCGAAGGCGGGCTTATCGGTGGTCTCGCGGATCTTGCCGACCACGATCGCGCCCTCCTCGCCCGCGTTCTCCACAATCTGCCGCAGCGGCTCTTCCAGGGCGCGCTTGACGATGTTGCCGCCGATGGCCTCATCGCCTTCCAGCTTCAGCTTGTCGACGGCGGTCGCGCAACGCATCAGGGCCACGCCGCCGCCGGGCACGATGCCCTCTTCCACGGCTGCGCGGGTGGCGTGCATGGCGTCTTCGACACGCGCCTTCTTCTCTTTCATCTCCGTCTCGGTGGCCGCTCCCACCTTGATCACCGCCACTCCGCCCACCAGCTTTGCCAGGCGCTCCTGGAGCTTCTCGCGGTCGTAGTCGCTGGTGGTCTTGTCGATCTGGCTGCGGATTTCCTTCACCCGCCCCTCGATCTCGCTGGTCTTGCCCTTGCCCTCCACCAGGGTGGTGTTGTCCTTGTCGATGGTCACCTTCTTGACCACTCCCAGGTCCTGGGTGGTGACGCTCTCCAGCTTGATCCCGAGGTCTTCGGTAATGGCCTTGCCGCCGGTGAGGGTGGCGATGTCCTGCAGCATGGCCTTGCGGCGGTCGCCGAAGCCCGGCGCCTTGACGGCGCAGACCTGCAACGTGCCGCGCAGCTTGTTGACCACCAGGGTGGCCAGCGCCTCGCCTTCCACGTCCTCGGCAATGATGACCAGCGGACGGCTGCTCTTGGCGATCTGCTCCAGCAGCGGCAGCAGGTCCTTCATCGACGAGATCTTCTTCTCGTGGATCAGGATGTAGGCGTTCTCCAGCACCGCTTCCATGCGCTCCGGGTCGGTGACGAAGTAGGGGGAGAGGTAGCCGCGGTCGAACTGCATGCCTTCGAC
This sequence comes from Terriglobia bacterium, assembly GCA_963739375.1. GTDB lineage: Bacteria > Acidobacteriota > Terriglobia > Terriglobales > Acidobacteriaceae > CAVUAF01. The sequence continues at coordinate 32,254 of CAVUAF010000021.1, read as the reverse complement.
CACTTCCAGCTGCGTCTCCATGGTGCGCGACTCTTCCACCGTGATGACCCCGTCCTTGCCGACCTTCTTCATGGCCTCGGCAATGATGCGGCCGATGGTCTCGTCGTTGTTGGCGCTGATGGTGCCCACCTGGGCGATCATTTCGCCCGAGACCGGCTTGGAATACTCGTCGAGCGCGCCCTTGGAGCGCACCCCTTCGTTGTTCAGCTTGCCGCAGATGGTCTCGATGGCCTTTTCGATGCCGCGCTTCAGCGCCATCGGGTTGGCCCCGGCGGCCACCGTCTTCACGCCCTCGCGGAAGATGGACTGCGCCAGCACGGTCGCGGTGGTGGTGCCGTCACCCGCCACGTCGCTGGTCTTGGAGGCCACTTCGCGCACCATCTGCGCCCCCATGTTCTCCATCGGGTCCTGGAGCTCGATTTCCTTGGCCACGGTCACGCCGTCCTTGGTGATGGTCGGCGAACCGAATTTCTTTTCGATCACCACGTTGCGCCCCTTGGGGCCCAGGGTGACCTTGACCGCGTCGGCCAGTATGTTGACTCCGCGCAAAATGGCCTGCCGCGACTCTTCCCCGTGAATAATCTGCTTTGCCATGCTTCCTTCTCCTTTGCAAAACTCTTAGCAACCGTCGGCGGCTGCGCCGACGCGATTTCGTTCGTCGCTTTCCGCTCGCCACCTTCCGCTAACGTCTTTCGCTTCGCTACGAGGTAGCGGAAAGCTGATAGCGGCCGGCGGACAGCGCCTTCCGCGGCGCGCCCTAACTGGCCTTCTTCACCGCCTTGCCGTGGCCTTCCAGAATGCCAAGCACTTCTTCCTCGCGCATGATCACGAACTCTTCGCCATCAATCTTGATTTCGGTGCCGGCATACTTGCCGAACAGGATGCGGTCCCCCGCCTTCACCGCCAGCGGGAACACTTTGCCTTCGTCGTTCGACTTGCCTTTGCCGACCGCGATGACTTCGCCTTCCTGGGGTTTGTCTTTTGCGGTGTCGGGGATGATAATGCCGCCACGCGTGCTCTCCGCTTCCGCGACCCGACGGAGCAGGATGCGGTCATGCAATGGGGTCAACTTCGTCATCACGAAACTCCTTTCAGAATGGTGTTTAGCACTGCCTTGATTTATTCGTAACCGGAACCGAAGTGCTGAAAGTAGTGGAGTTCTGGCCCTGTTAGCACTCCGGTACGACGAGTGCTAAGGTACACGGTGGGGCTCGGCTTGTCAAGACCGAGGTTGAGCGAAAGTGACTCACATTTGGGGCGCCGCGCTTGCCGCGTGGGACGGGAGCGCGGGGCGGGTTGCTGAGTTCTGCACAGACAAGTCTAGATTGGCGCGGCTGGCCAAGTTGGCTGTTGTCATCCCGAGCGCGCCGGGGTCCCCATCGAGCCCGGGTTTGGCTTGATGGGGTGACAGAGCGAGGGATCTGGGTGTTGCTGTGCCCGCAACCGAAACAACCGGGTCACGAGCAGCAGCCGGAAAGTCCAAGTCGGAAAGATGCAGCGGTCCGAAGGGGGAGTGCTGGTCCTCGAAGCCGGAACTGTGGCGCCGGGATGATGGTTATGCTGGCTCAGGGCGGCGCAAGGCCGGAGAACAGGCTCGTTCTCGGGGTTGTACGCCAGGACGCCCGCGGTTAATCCGAAAAGCGGTGCAACTCGAAACCCGAACCCGGTTTGGGAGAACCCGGAAAGGCATTCCGGCGGGGACGCCGCCGGATGCAGGATAAGGGCAGCAAGAGGCGAAAATGCGCCGCTCGCTGGCGCGGGTGCATCAGATTCAGGTGACAGGGTTTACGCTGGCGGGAACTGTTGGAAATCCGGGCTGGGATGATAGGATAAGCGTTTCACACGATGCCGCTGAAAACACTTTTTCTGAATCCACCCTCGTTCGAGAACTTTGACGGCGGGGCCGGTTCGCGTTGGCCGGCAACGCGGGAGATCGAGTCGTACTGGTACCCGGTATGGCTGGCCTACCCGGCGGGGATGCTGGAGGGGTCGCGTCTGCTGGACGCGGCGCCGCATTATGTCTCGGTGCAAGAGACCATCAACCTGACCAAGGAGTACGAGTTCGTCGTCCTGTTCACCAGCACCCCCGGGTTCAAGGGGGACTGCAAGCTGGCGGAGGCGATGAAGGCGGTGAACCCGCGGGTGAAGATCGCGTTCGTGGGGCCGCACGTCACCACCCTGCCGCAGAAGTCGCTGGAGGACTGCGCGGCGATCGACTTCGTGGTGCGGCGCGAGTTCGATTACGCGACGGTGGAGTTTGCCCAGGGCAAGCCGCTGGCCGACATCCTGGGAGCGTCGTACCTCCAGGACGGGCGGGTGGTGCATAACCCCGACCGGCCGGCGGTGGAAGACCTGGACGCACTGCCCAACGTCACCGACGTCTATCGCCGCGACCTGGACGTGCGGCGCTACAGCGTGCCCTTCCTGCTGTATCCGTTCGTCTCGCTGTACACCACGCGGGGCTGCCCGGCGCAGTGCACTTTCTGCCTGTGGCCGCAGACGCTGAGCGGGCATCCGTGGCGGAAGCGTTCGAGCGACGCGGTGGCGCGGGAGATGGCCCAGGCCAGGGAATACTGGCCCTACGTCAAGGAATTTTTCTTCGACGACGACACCTTCAACTATCCAGAAGGCGCGCACCGTCGAGCTGTGCGCGAAGCTGAAGCCGCTGAAGTTGACCTGGTCCTGCACCTCGCGGGTGACCACCGATTACGAGACGCTGAAGGCGCATGCGCGATGCCGGCTGCCGGCTGCTGATCGTGGGCTACGAGATCGGGCGACCCGCAGATCCTGAAGAACATCAAGAAGGGCGCGACGGTCGAGCGGGCGCGCGCTTTACCCGCGACTGCAAGAAGCTGGGCCTGGTGATCCACGGCGACTTCATCGTCGGGCTGCCGGGCGAGACCCGCGAGAGCATCCGCAGCACCATCGACTTCGCCAAGGAGCTGGACTGCGAGACCATCCAGGTATCGCTGGCGCACGCCTACCCGGGCACCGAGTTCTACGACTTCGCCAAGGCCAACGGGTTCATCGCCAACGAGCAGCAGATGGTGGACGACGGCGGCCACCAGCTGGCGCACATCGAGTACCCCGGCCTGCCGCGGGAAGAGGCGCTGGAGGCGGTCCACCGCTTCTACGACGAGTACTATTTCCGGCCCAAGGCGATCTTCCGCATCGTGCGCAAAGCCGTCTTCGACTCCGTCGAGCGCAAGCGGCTGTACAAGGAAGCCAAGGCGTTCTTGAAGCTGCGGGCGGAGCGCAAGAAGTACGTGGCGGAGCGGCGCGCGGACACGGCCGCAGCCCTGGCGGCTGCGGATGGAGTGAGCGGGCCGCACGCCGGCAGCGCGCAGGCGGCGACCCCGGCGGCGCCGGGAACGCATCCCGAGCTGCGCGTGCTGAACAACGCGGCTGCCGTCGCGGCGTCCCAGCAGGCGGCGAGCGAGCTGGAGGCGGGTGCCAGCGAGCCGGTCGCTGAGAGCTTGTGACCCCACGGAAATACCTGGTCCTGGGCGCTATCACGGTGCTGGGCGCGGTGGGTGATGTGTTGCTCTCGCGCGGCATGAAGGACCTGGGCGCCATCTCCCTGCACCACTGGAGCCACGTCATCACCGCCCTGTTCAACCCCTGGGTGGCGGCAGGAACGCTGCTGCTGGTCGGCTTCCTGGCCGGGTATACCTCGGCGCTTTCCTGGGCGGACCTGACCTACGTGCTGCCGGCGACGGCGCTGGGGTACGTGCTGGTGGCGCTGCTCTCGGTCTGGTTCCTTGGAGAACACGTCACGGCGACGCGCTGGGTCGGCATCCTGCTGGTGACCGCGGGCGTGGGCTTTGTCGCCGGGGGACCCTCGTTCACCTCGCACCACGAGCGCGCCCGGATCGCAGCGCGAGAGACTGCCGCCCCGGTGCGCCAGGAGCGTAGATAAGCCATGGACCTCCGTGGCCTGTACACCTGGGCGTCGATCGCGGTCATCGTGCTGGCCTCCACCGCGGGCGAGGTGCTGATCGCGCGCGCCATGCTGCGCATCGGCGACATGGGGCAATTGCGCCGCACCGCGGGACTCGGGGGCGCGGCCCGCGCGGTCATGACCGCGCCGCTCTTCTGGCTCGGCATTTGCTTCATGGCCATCGGGTTCTTCAGCCTGCTGATTGCCCTGTCGTGGGCCGACGTCAGCCTGGTGCAGCCCGCCTCCGCTTCCCTCACCTTTGTCACCAATGCCATCGCCGCCCGCCTCTTCCTGCATGAGCGCGTGGACCGGCGCCGCTGGTTTGCGGCCGTCTGCGTGGCCGGCGGCGTGGCGCTGCTGGCGCAGTAGCGCAGCTGGCAGTGGCCAGTCGCGAATCTCCACACTAAGGTGCAGCCCGGCTCTCCCGCCGCTTCGAGCCAGAAGAAGCAGCGGCGGCGAGGCTCGCGAAAGTTGATTCCGGTCAGGTTCTCGGCGGCGGCGAAAGGAGTTTCCGCCAAGCGAACGGCAAAGCAGACGCCAGCAGCGAGCGGAAAATGATGGCGCGAACCTCAGGCCGCGAGATTTTCACGCGCTGCTGCAATTGCCGCACGTCGGCGGCGCGCAGTTTGGTGATCGTCCTCGCCCCAATCAAAATCGGCCAGGCGCACGCCAGCCGCACACGAACTTGCGAAAAAGGCAGCGTGTTCGTGTAACGCCAGCCGGCGTGCAGGTGTGACTCCGCCTGATCGAGGTAGCGACGGTAAAGAGACAGGAATACCGGTTCGCTTTGCGGCGAGAGCAGCGTTTCCGGTTGCAAACCGGCGGCCGCGAGTCGCTCCCGCGGCAGGTAGCAGCGGCCGTGGCGCAAATCGACGGGCAGATCGCGCAGAATGTTCACCAATTGCAGGCCCTTGCCGAAGCGAATGCCGTCCGCGAGCAATTGCTGGTCATCGATCCGGGCGCGGGGAAACAGGCGGGCGCGGCAAAGCCGGGTCCAGAATTCACCCACGCAGCCGGCCACACGATACGTGTAATCGTCCAGCTCAGCATCGGTTTCAAGGGCGACGATTCCCGGGCCTGGCGCGCGGAAGCGTTGCAAGTCGAGCTCCTGCCCGCTGGTGATGACCGCGAGGACCTCGCGTAGCAACGCCTGATCCTGGGCGGGAAACTCCGCGAGCGCAGCCAGCGTGTCTTCGGCCCTTTGCAGCAGCAACTTTTCTGTGGGCAACGGCTGCCGGTCGCTGAACTCGCGGATGTTCAGCGGGGCGGCACTTTGACCGAGAAGGCGTGACCGCAATTGCTGCAAGGCCGCCAGCCGCTGGTCGAGCGGCACGAGTTCGGTGTCGGCGATGGTGTCGGCGGTGCGCGCCAGCAGGTACGCCAAACTGATTTGCGGACGGACGGCGCCCGGCAACACGCGCAGCGTCAGGTAAAACGAGCGCGAAGTGGCACGGAGCAAGTCATGTGACACTGACGTCATGTTCCCGGGGCCGCGTTCCGCGGAGGATTGGACTGCATGATCCGCAGCCAGATGCCGCGGGCCAGGAGCAGCGTCTTCTCGCGCGAGGAAAGCCGTATTTTGTCGCCAAAGACTTCGAAGTTGCGCTGGGCGATGCGCGCGAGCAGGCGGCGATAGATTTCGACCAGCGCCCAAAGCGCGGCGCGGCAGTCGGCGTCAATGAACGGCAGCAGGCGGTCGGCGGAAGCGTAGAACTGCCGCGCCCGCGCGGCTTCGAACTCCAGCAACGGGCGGAAGCGCGCCGCGTCGAATCCGTTGGCCAGCCGCGCGGGGGCAAGCTCTTCGGCGCTGCGGCCGAAACGCGCCAAGTCCTCGGCCGGCAGGTAAACGCGGCCCAGCAACGCGTCTTCCTTCACGTCGCGGATGATGTTGGTGAGTTGGAAAGCGACGCCGGTATCTTCGGCGAGGGGCTCGGCGCGACGATCACAATAGCCGAAGATGCGGATGGTGATGAGACCGACCACCGAGGCCACGTGGTAGCAGTAGCGCCGCAGGCCCTCAAAATCGCGATACAGCACCGCCGGCGCGGCGCCCTTCTGCGGCGGCTGGGCCGCGTCCATCTCGGTGCCGGTGACGAGGTGATCGAGCAACTCGACGGGGACGGCAAAGCGGCGCTGGGCGTCGGCCAGGGCGAAGAGCACGGGGTCGTCGGTAGCGCCGCCGGCGAGCACGCGATGCATTTCCTGGCGCCAAGCTTCCAGCCGCGTCGCCTTTTCCGCCGGCGAGAGCGCGGGGTCGTCGGCGAGGTCGTCGGAATGCCGCATGAAGGCATAGACGGCCGCGAGCGCGTCCCGCTTGGCGCGCGGCAGCACCAGGAAGGCGTAGTAGAAGTTGCGCGCGTTGCTGCGGGTGATGCCGCGGCAGACCGCGTAGGCCGTCGCCAACTGGAGCCGCGCGGCCCGCGTCATGCAGGCGTCCTTAGCGGGAACAGCCGCAGGCCCCGGGGCGCGTTCCCGCCAGGGGTGGAAAGCGTGGACATGGGATCTGGCAGCATTCAGGAAACCAGTTTCCAGTTTCTAGTTTCTAGTTTCTAGTTTTGAGCTTCTTGGCAGGTCCCGCGCCTGAAGAAGCCGAGAATTAGGAACAAGAAACCAGAAACTAGAAACTGGTCTCAATGCCCGGGAATGATGGCGGTCTTGATTTCCCCGGTGCGCTTGAGCATGGCCTGCAGGACCTGCTGAAGGCGCGAGAGCGGGGCCTCGCCGGTGATGTAGTCGGCACTGCTGATTTTCTTTTCCGCGATCAAGGCAAAGGCCTTGCGCACGGTGTCGGGCGTGTGGTGGAAGGTGGCCTTGAGGGTGATCTCGGAATAGTGCAAGCGGTCGGTGTCGATGGCGACGGTGGTGCCGGCAGCACAGCCGCCGAAGAAATTCACCCGCCCGCCCTTGCGCACGATGTCCACGGCCCACTGCCATGTCTGGGGTCGGCCGACGGCCTCGATCACGATGTCGGGGCCGCGGCGCTCCAGGGTGAGGGAGCGGGCGGCGGCGACCGGGTCGTCGACGCGGGCGATCTGCACCACCTCGTGTGCCCCCATGCGGCGGGCGGCGGCCACCTGCGAGTCGTGCTTCACCACCCCGATGACGTTGCAGCCGCTCAGGCGGGCCACCTGCATCATCATGAGGCCGATGGGGCCGGCGCCGATGACGGCGACGGTGTCGCCGATTTCCGGCTGCATCTCGTGCAGGCCGCGCACCACGCAGGCCAGCGGCTCGGTCATCGCCGCTTCTTCGAAGCTCACACTCGGCGGGATGGCCAGCATGTTCTTCTCGACAATGCGGCGGGGGATGCGGATGTACTCCGCGTAAGCGCCGTTGTTGAACAGCAGGTCGTGGCAGAGGTTTTCCTGGTGGCGGCCGCAGAAATAGCAGAGGCCGCAGGGCGCGGAATTGAGGGCAACCACGCGCTCCCCTTTGCGGAAGTTGCGCACCCCCGGGCCAATCTCGGCGATGACCCCGGCGAGCTCGTGCCCAAAGAGCGCCGGCGGGACGATCATGCGGGCGTGGTAGCCGCGCTGGTAGACCTTGAGATCGGTGCCGCAGGTCAGGGCGGTCTCCACCTTGATGAGGACCTCACCCTCCTCGAGCTGCGGGATCGGCACCTGCTCGATCTTGAGGTCCTCTTTGCCGTAGAGGACGGCGGCGGTCATTTTCTTGCTCAACGGCGTTTCCCGTGCGACGGCCCAGGACTCACATCCTGCGCCCATGGTGTCGCATTTCTCCTCAACCTGCCCAGGGCTTACGCCCGGGGGCTAATCTATGCTCCCGCCACGCAGGCTGCAACCTCGGTGCTGCGAAGCTTCCGGCCCTGGTCGCTAACGCCCGTCGGCGGCGCCTCCGGGCTCAATCACGACCTTCATCGAATCCGGCTGCGGGTTGGCAGCCAGGTGCAGGGCCTCGACGGCGCGGCGCAGCGGGAAGCGGTGCGAGATGAGCCGCTCAAAGGCGATCTCCCCGCCGAATACCAGCCGCGTGGTCTCGTCCTGCAAATCCACCGACGCGCTATAGGCCCCCAACAGCGCCTTTTCGTCGACACAAACCGCGGCCGGGTCGAACGTCGCCTCGCCGTGCTGCGTCTGGGCAAACAGAAGCACCCGCCCACCGGGCCGGGTTGCGTCCATCGCCAGCGGAATCAGCTGGTTGCCGCCGACCGCGAGAATCGTTGCGTCGGCGCCCCTGCCTTCGGTCCGCGCGCCCACTTCCGCCTTGATGTCCAAGCGCGAAGCATCCAGCGTCTCGGTGATACCGAAGGACTTAGCCATTGTAAGCCGGGGGGCGAACAAATCGGAAGTCACCAGCTGGGCGCCGGCACGCCGGGCCAGCAGGGCCAGCATGATGCCAATCGGCCCCTGGCCGATGACCAGCACGGTTTCGCCGGGCTGGAGACGCAGGGTCTGCACCGCTTTCAGGACGGTGTTGACCGGCTCGACGAAGGCCGCCTGCGCGAAGCTGACGCCGGCAGGGATCTTCACCACCCCGGTCTTGGCGACCCCAGACTCCGGGCCGCCGACGATCCAGTTGAGGACGCGCACATACTCGGCAAAGCCGCCGCCGGCGGGCTCGAAGCCGGCCGTGACCCCTACCTGCTTGTAGGTCGGGCACTGGGCGAAGGTCTTGGCGCGGCAGTAGTAGCAGTGGCCGCAGGGGATGTGGTGGAAGACCATGACCCGGTCGCCGGGCTGGAAGGCGGCCACGCCTTCTCCGCAAGCCGCCACCGTGCCGGCGGTTTCGTGACCGAAGATGCGCGGCGCAGCATGCGAACCGGTGGCTATCTTCTTGAGGTCGGTGCCGCAGATGCCGCAGGTATGCACGCGAAGCAGCAGCTCCCCGGGTCCGATCTCCGGCGTCGGGACCTCTTCCACGCGCACGTCATTCACGCCGCGATAGACGGCGGCCAGCATGGTACGGGGAACGGGGGCGAGACTTTGCGGAACGGGTTGGGTCAAACTCACCATGTGTTTCGGCCTGGAAAACGGCATAGCCCGGCCGCCCCTCGGCCGGGCAGGTGGAAGCACCGGGCTTTAGCCCGGTGAATCCGGAACGAAGATGGTCGGGGCTTTAGCCCCGGCCGGGCGCCGGTGCACTGCACCGCGCCTCCCAGTCTAAACCGTTTGGCCGCTGGACGTGCGGGGGACGTGTGGCGGGGGGCCGCCGGCGGCAATCCACTGCTCCAGTTCCTGCGCCAGGGCGAGGACGGCGCGATGCGAGTCACGCCCCATGCGGGCGACCGCGGGCCACAGCCAGGGACGCAGCGCCACGTGCGCCAGGAAGCGGCTGGCTCCAAACTGCCCGCGGCGGGTGAAGCGGTTCAGGTCGGGGAGGCGCGCGTCGTGCGGGTCAGAAATCGCTTTCACCGCGTAGAACGGCAGGCCGCGCCGCGCCGCGTGCCGCGCCACCGCGGCAGCCTCCATGTCGACCAGGTCGGCGGCAAAGCGCGACGCCAGGTCGCGCTTGGCGCCGGCGCCGGCTACCAAATTGACGGAAGCCAGCGTCCCTTGGCCAATCCCGGTGGCGAAGCGCTCGCCGGTGGCGGCGTCGATGACCGTCGCCGGAATGAAGAGCTGCCCGCCGTGGGCGGCGGCGCTGACGCCGCCGGCCCAGCCGACGGAAACCAGCACCGTGGCGCCGCGCTGCGCCACGGCTTCGGCGGCGTGGGTCACATAATCAGCGCCCATGCCGGCACAGGCCGCGAGCGCGCGCTCCGAGGTAAAAAGGTCAACGCCCTCCTGCCGGGTATGGCGCCAGCCGCGCACCAGCGGCGCCAGCTCGCGCGGCAGGGCGGCCACCAGCCCGATCACGCCGGCACACCCGCAACGGCCCGCTCCAGCCCAGGCGGGGCGGGCGCGTAGCCGCGGGCGACGAACCACTCGCAGGCGCGGCGCAGGGCGTCGTGCACGGGCACGATGCGCCACCCGAGTTCGCGCTCGGCCTTGGCGGAGGACGCCCACATCTTCTTGCGCCCCATGCGCACCGCGTCGAGGGTGACGCGCGGCTCGCGGCGCAGCAGCAGGCCGGTGATGAACGTGTCAGCGGCCCCGGAGACCAGCGCCACACCGTAGGGCAGCTTGACCCGCGGCGCGGGCAGCCCGGTGATGGCGGCGAGCTGGTCGAGTATCTGCTTGAGGGTGAGGTTCTCGCCCCCCAGGACGTAGCGCTCCCCCGGACGCGCGCGCTCCATGGCGGCGAGGTGGCCGCGTGCCACTTCGCGCACGTCCACCAGGTTCAGGCCGGTCTCGACGTAGGCCGGGAACTTGCGCTGCAGGAAGTCGAGGAGGATGCGCCCGGTGGGGGTGGGCTTGATGTCCTGTTCGCCGACGGGCGCGGTGGGATTCACCATCACCACCGGGGCGCCCGCCTTCCCTGCCGCCAGCGCCACCTGCTCCGCCAGGAACTTGGAGCGCTTGTAGTGGCCGATCATGTCGGCGAGCGCGACGGGCGACTCTTCGTCGGCCAGCCCGCCGTCTTTGAGGAAGCCGATGGTGGCGACGCTCGAGGTGTAGACCACGCGGCGCACCCCCGCCTGCTGCGCGGCCTGGATGATGGCCCGCGTGCCTTCCACGTTGGTGCGATACATGGCGGCGGAATCGCGCGCCCAGAGCCGGTAGTCGGCGGCCACGTGAAAGACGTAATCGCAGCCCTGGATGACGTGCCGCAGCGCGCTGGCGTCGCCGAGGTCGCCGGTGACGCGGTCGCCGGGAAGCGCATCAATGAGGTCGGTGCGGCTGGTGGAGCGCACCAGCAAGCGCAGCTCGGCGCCCTGCTCGTGCAGCAGACGAGCCACGTGCGAGCCGACAAAGCCGGTGGCCCCGGTGACGAAGACCTTCAAGAGCGTTTCTCGTTGGTAGTTTCTGGTTTCTAGTTTCTAGTTTCTAGCGCGTGGGGGCAAGGGGTATTACCACGGAGAACGAAAAGAAACTTGTCATTCCGAGCCAAGCGAGGAATCTGGGTTTCGTCCTCGGCGGCCGGCGTCACTCGTCCAGCGATTCCGGTTGCAGGGCGATGTTCTTCTCGCCGGCGGCTTTGCGTTGCCAATACTGGCGCACCCAGCTCTCCCACTGCTTGCCGGCGGCCATGTCGCGGCCGCTGAAGGCGAGGGCGGCGATGTCGGCGTAGGCGACAGAGAGTTTCTGCGTCGAGTCCTTGGGAATGAGGCGCACGCAGGAGTCGGCGAGGCTGCGGCCGGTGCGGCGGTCGAAAATGTAGCCCTCGACCTTGCGGCCGTCTTTCAGGGTGAGCGAAACGTCGCCGCGGTAGTCAAAGGCGTGCTCCAGCGCCTGGCGCACCTCTTCTTCGCCGGCCAGTTCCGGCACCCACCCTTCCAGGACCTGGCGCTCGCGGCCGGGGACGACTTCGAGGCCGTCAGGGTGCTCGTGCAGGTCGGAAGCTTCGCGGCCAGTCATATCCGGTTTCCAGTGGCCCAGGGGCCAGCGATTCAGGCCGGCGTCTGCTCCACGCGGGAGGAATCGGCGGCGATCTGCACCAGCGGGTTGTGGGCGTGGACGGGATGCACCGGCTCGTTGAGCAGCTTGAGCGCCTCCTCGTCGCGGTAGCTGGCGAAGGTGGCGCGCACCGTGGCCCAGAAGCCGCCCAGCGAGCTGAAGGTGTGATTTACGGCGCTGGCTTCGTAGCCGCTGTGCACCATGCAATTCGCGCACTTCGGATTGCCGCGACTCGTGCCCGTAATTCTGCCATTCGGTGGCTTCCATCAGCTCGGCGAAGGTCTCCGCATAGCCGTCCTGCAGCAGGTAGCAGGGCTTCTGCCAGCCGAAGACGTTGTAGGTCGGGCATGCCCCAGGGCGTGCACTCGTACTCGCGCTTGCCCATGAGGAACTCGAGGAAGAGCGGCGACTGGTTGAAGCGCCAGCGTTTCTTGCGGTTGGCGAGCATGGCGCGGAACAGGCGGCGGGTGCGGGCGCGGCCGAGGAAGTGCTGCTGGTCGGGGGCTTTCTCGTAGGAGTAGCCGGGCGAGAGCATCATGCCCTCGACGCCCAGCTGCATCATCTCGTCGAAGAACGCGCGGACGCTGGTCGGGGTCGGCGCCGTCGAAGAGCGTGGTGTTGGTGGTGACGCGGAAGCCGCGCTGCACGGCGCATCCTTGATCGCCCTCCACCGCCGTCTCGTATCCGCCTTCCGGCAGACGGAGAGATCGTGGTGTTCCCGCTGCCCGTCGAGGTGGACGCTGAAGCGTCAGGTACTTGCTGGGCTGGAAGAGGTCGAGTCTTCTGCTTGAGCAGCAGCGCGTTGGTGCACAGGTAGACGTATTTCTTGCGCGCGACCAGGCCGTCGACGATCTCGGCGATCTGCGGGTGCAGCAGCGGCTCGCCGCCGGGGATGCTGACCATCGGGCGCGCCGCATTCCTCGACGGCGCGGAAGCATTCTTCGGGGGTGAGCTGCTTCTTGAGGATGTGCGCGGGGTACTGGATCTTGCCGCAGCCGGCGCAGGCCAGGTTGCAGCGGAACAGCGGCTCGAGCATCAGCACGAGCGGGTAGCGCTTGCGTCCTGCGCAGCTTCTGGCTGAGGACGTAGGAGGCGACCGTCCACATTTGGGAAACAGGTACGGGCATTTTTCGAGTACCGGGTTACGAGTTGCGCGTGTCCGCTTCCGACTGCGGGCCGCAGGCCTTGGCGTACGTGGTCAGGGCCAGCAGCGGAAAATAGCTTTCGTACAGGTGATACTTCAAATAAAAGACGCGCGGGAAACCGGTGCCCGTGTAGTGGGGGCAGGTCCAGCCGCCGTCCTTGCGCTGGTTCTTCAGCAGGTAAGCGACGCCGCGCGCTACCGAGTCGCTGCGGGTGTCGGCGGCGGAGAGCAGTCCCAGGACCGCCCACGCGGTCTGCGAGGGCGTGCTGGGCCCCACGCCCCGGCTGTTGGGATCGTCGTAGGAGCCGCAGGTTTCGCCCCAGCCGCCGTCGGGGTTCTGCATCATGCGCAGCCACTCCGCCGCCTGCTGCACGTAGGGCTCGTGGTGGTCCACCCCGATCGCTTCGCAGGCCGCGCAGCACCTGCCAGGTGCCGTAGATGTAGTTCACGCCCCAGCGGCCGAACCAGGAGCCATCCGCCTCCTGGTGCTTGCGGATAAAGGCGATGGCCTTGCGGACGAACGGCTCGTCCTTGCCGCAGCCGGCGCTGGCCAGCATTTCCAGCACCCGCCCGGTGACGTCCACGGTGGGCGGGTCGAGCATGGCGTTGTGGTCGGCGAAGGGGATGTACTGGAAGACCATCTTGGTGTTGTCGCGGTCGAAGGAGGCCCAGCCCCCTTCCCGGCACTGCATGGCGCAGATCCAGGCGATGGCGCGCTGCGCCACCTCGTGCTGATAGCGCTCGCGCGGGTTCTCGATGCGGTTGAGCGCCAGCAGCACCATGGCCGATATCGTCCACGTCGGGATAGAACTCGTTGTTGAACTCGAAGTACCAGCCTCCGGGCTCGGTGTGGCGCACCTTGACCGCCCAGTCGCCCTTGTGCCGCACTTCCTTGCTCAGCAGCCAGTCGGCGGCGGCGATGAGGCGGGGATCGCCGGGCGCGACCCCGCTTTCCGCCAGCGCGAAGGCGGCGTAGGCGGTGTCCCACACCGGCGACTGGCAGGGCTGCATGCGGAAGGTGGTCTCTTCCTCGATGCCCAGCGCCTCGAATTCGTCGAGGGCGCGAATCATCTGCGGATCGTCGAGCGAATACCCGAGGCAGCGCATGGCGATGATGGAATTCATCACCGCGGGATAAATCGCGGCCAGGCCGTCGGACATCTCGAAGCGCGCCAGCATCCATTTTTCCGCGCGCTGCAGCGCCAGCGATCGCAGCGGGCGCACGTGCACCCGCTCGAACCAGTGGGTCATGGCATTCAGCACCAGGAAGAAGTTGCGCCACCCCAGCTTATTCTGCTTGTCCCACTTCAGGCGCATGCCGCGGCGCGTGCGCGTCCCGGGCAGGAAAAGCTCCTGCACTCCCATCTCGTCGGGAATCTTCTTGAACGGCTTCTTGGCGTAGGCGATGGAGAGCGGCACCAGGATGCCGCGCGACCACGACGATATCTCGTAAATGTTGAACCAGAACCAGTTGGGGAAGAGCACGATCTCCGGCGGCACCGCGGGAACGGTTTCGTAATCGTACTGCCCGAAGAAGCAGAGATTGATCTTGGTGAAGGTGTTGACCTGGGTGACGCCGCCGAGTTCGAGAATCTTCTGGCGCGCCCGCACCAGCGCCGGATGCTCGGCCGGGTAGCCGGCCAGCTTGAGCCCGAAGTAGGCCTTCACCGAGGCGCTGACGCTGGCCGCCGCGCCCGGGTGGATGCCCCACCCGCCGTCCTGGTTCTGGTGGGCCAGGATCCAGGCGGCGGCCTTCTGGATGCGCTCCGGCCGTCCCGTGCCCAGCAGCGCGTGCAGCAGGATGTAGTCGGAATCGAGGGTGGTGTCGGCTTCCAGTTCGCCGCACCAGTAGCCGTCTTCGTGCTGGCTGGCGAGCAGGTGCTTGCGCGCCGCGTCGATGGCGGCGGCCACGCGGCTGCGCATGTCGTCGATCTTGCCGAACAGGATGTCCGCCGGACGGCGGCTGCCCGCGTCCATGGCTTACTCCGCGGCCGCTGCGGCCGGCGCCGCCGCGATCGCTTCCACGATCTCCGGGGGGAGTCCGAAGCGCACGTTTTCGGGCATGACCTCAACCTCGCGCAGCCGGGTAAAGCCGGCCTGCTTCAGAAAGGCGAGCACGTCCTCCACCAGGCACTCGGGGGCCGAGGCGCCGGCGGTGAGGGCGATGGTCTTGACGCCGACCAGCCACTCGGCTTGCACGGCGCGCCCGTTTTCGATCAGGTACGAAGCGGTGCCCAGATTCCGCGCCACTTCGACCAGGCGATTGGAGTTGGAGCTGTTGTCGGAGCCCACCACCAGCACCAGGTCGGCATCGTGCGCCACCTCCTTGACCGCCACCTGCCGGTTCTCGGTGGCGTAGCAGATGTCCTGTGCGGCCGGCCCCTTGATGTTGGGGTACTTGCGCTTCAGCGCCTCGATGGTGTGGCATGCCTCGTCGAGCGAGAGCGTGGTCTGGGTCAGGTAGGCGACCCGGTTAGGGTCGGGGACGCTGAGCGTGGCGACCTCTTTGGGCGAGGTGACCACCTGGGTGGCGGCCGGGGCTTCCCCGAGCGTCCCGATGATCTCGTCGTGATCGCGGTGGCCGATGAGGATGAGGGAGTAACCCTCGCGGGCGAACTTC
Organism: Terriglobia bacterium; assembly: GCA_963739375.1. Classification (GTDB taxonomy): domain Bacteria; phylum Acidobacteriota; class Terriglobia; order Terriglobales; family Acidobacteriaceae; genus CAVUAF01. The sequence goes on along the minus strand of CAVUAF010000021.1, from coordinate 17,093 downwards.
ACCGCCTCGATGTGCACCTTGGTGACCAGCGGGCAGGTGGCGTCAATGACGCGCAGCCGCCGCAGGTGGCTGGCGTCCCGCACCTCGGGCGAGACCCCGTGGGCGCTGTAGATGACGCGCTCCCCCGCCGGCACTTCCTCCACGCTGTCCACGAAGATAGCGCCCTTGGCCGCCAGCTCTTCCACCACGTAGCGGTTGTGCACGATCTCCTTGCGCACGTAGATGGGCGGGCCAAAAGCGTCGAGGGCGATGCGCACAATGTCGATGGCGCGCACCACGCCCGCGCAGAAGCCGCGCGGCTTCAGCAGCAGGATGGTCTTTTCGTCCCCATTCCTACCCCGGTCCGGGGACCCGGCAAAAGCGTTGCTGGAGGAGGTCATCGTTGCTGTTCAGTATAGATGCTAACCCGCAGGTCGGGAAGAGCAAGCTAACCGGCGGGTGCCGCGGAGGTCAACGTAAGCCGCTGAAACCGCGATAATTAGCAGCGAACGGCGGGAAACCGGCGGGAACGGGAATCAGCTTCGCAAGCCCGCGCAGCGGGCGATTGAAGGTAGCCCAGGACGAAGTCCTGGGTTGGCAGCAAGCAAAAACCAGAGTCCGCTTTAGCGGACGACACAACCTTGGGTGGCGCAGGCCTTCCGGCCTGCATTCTCCACCCCGCAAACAGATTGTCATCCTGCGCACGCGGCAGCCCGCACCGCGGGCGATTGAAGGCAGCCCAGGACGAAGTCCTGGGTCAGGTGCGATGCAGGATCCCCAGCCCCTTTAGGGGCGACACCACCGTGCGCGGGCATCAGCCCGTGCCCCCACGCCGCTACTGCTCGGTTCCCGGCTCGCCGGGCGGTGGCGCCACCAGGTAGATGCGGCCGGCGTGCCCGTCCACCTCGAGGAACAGCCGCCGGAAGTGCCACTGGCCCGCTTCCTTCACGCCGTCGAGGTAGAGCTTGCCTTTCCCCTGCGGCCCGGAGACCGGCACGGTGAGGTCGGCGCTGCCGCTGGCGCCGTCGTTGCTCATGGAGCCGGTGATCAGCCAGCCTCCCTTGAGCGGCGTTCCCAGCGCCACCACTACCTCCGGACTGTTCTGCGCCTTCTCCAGCGCCATCCTGTACACGTCGGAGTTGCGGAAGGAGCCCTCAACCAAGAAAAAGACGCCGCCGACGAACAACAGGAAGAGGACGGCGATGCCGCCGGCCACCAGCGGCACCAGCCATCTCAGCCGCTCGTTGATTCGTCGCTGCTTCTCCTCCGGCGACGGCGGCGGCGGGGTGGACGACGAAGGCCAGTTCGACGTGGTGTAAGTAGGGGTACTCATGGGCTGCGGCGATTGGCGGGCGCATTATACGCGCGGGTGTTGCCTTAGCTATACGAATACATCCCGAGGAGCAAAGCGACGAGGGAGCCCTATAGCACCTATGCCGCATGGGTGAGGTAGGGTTCCCTCACTTCGTTCGGATGTTTTCCCAAGGCGGCCCAATCTGGTGGCTGTGTGTTTAACAGGGGGGAGGGGCCTCAGGCGTTGGCCTTCAGCATTTGCTCGGCGTGCTTGAGGGAGGCATCGGTGAGCTTGGCGCCGGAGAGCATGCGGGCGAGTTCGCGGGTGCGCGCCGCGACGTCGAGGGCGCGGACGGTGGTGCGGGTGCGGCCCGCGTGCTCCCGCTTCTCGATGGCGAAGTGGTGGTCGGCGAAGCTGGCAATCTGCGGCAGGTGGGTGACGCACAGCACCTGGTGGTGCCGCGCCAGCGCCTTCAGCTTGCGCCCCACGGCTTCGGCGGCGCGGCCGCCGATGCCGACGTCGATCTCGTCGAAGACCAGCGTCGTCCCCCGCTGGCCGTTGCTCGCCAGCCGGCGGCCATTCGCTTTCGACGCAGCGCTGCCTTGCACACAGACTTTGAGCGCCAGCATCACCCGGGAGAGCTCGCCCCCGGAGGCGATCTGCTCCAGGGGACGCAGCGGCTCCCCGGGGTTGGTGGTGATGCGGTAGTCGGCGGCATCGAAGCCGGCGGCAGTCCAGTTCCCTGCCTCGTCGCCGCCGCTGACCTGGACGCGGAAGGTGGCGCGCATGGCCAGTTCGCTGACCTCCGCCTCCACCAGCTTCTCCAGCTGTTTGGCGGCAGTAGAACGCTGGCGCGAGAGAGCGCGTGCGGCCGCCAGGTAGCGCTCGGCGGCGGCGGCCAGCTCGCCGCGGAGTTGGCGCAGGATCTCGTCGCGGTTCTCGATCTCGTCCAGTTTGCGGGCGACGTCCGCGCCGAAGGCGGCAACGTCGGCAAGCGTGGCGCCGTACTTGCGCTTCAGGCGGTCGAGAAGCGCCAGGCGGTCCTCGATGGCGGCCAGGCGCTCGGGGGAGGCCTCGATGCCGGCGGCGTAGTCGCGCAACGTAGCGCCCAGGTCTTCGACGGTGATGCGCGCGGCGTCGAGCGCAGCCAGCGATTCCTGGAAGCGCGGGTCGAAGCGCGCCACCTCTTCCAGCTGCCGCGCGGCGCTGCGAATGGAGGCGGCGGCTGACCCGGCGCCATCGTAGAGCGTGTCGTAGGCGCTCATGGCGGCGCCGTAAATCTTCTCCGCGTTGGCGAGGACGCGCTTCTGGGACGCGAGGCGCTCGTCTTCGCCGGGCTCGACGTGCGCCGCTTCGATCTCTTTCTTCTGAAACGACCAGAGGTCGACGAGGCGCAGGCGGTCCTGCTCGTCGCGCTCCAACTCGGCGAGGCGGGAGCGGATGGTGTTCCACGCGGCAAACGCCTCCGCCACCGGCGTGCGCTCGGCGGCGGCGAACTGGTCGAGAAGTTCGAGGCGGGTGGCGGCGTCGAAGGCGACGAGGGCTTCGCGCTGCGAGTGGATGGCGGCCAGCTCCGGCCCCAGCCGGCGCAACACCGCGACGGTGGCGGGTTGCGCGTTGAGGAAGACGCGCCCCTTGCCCCCGGCGGCAATCTCGCGGCGCACGATGATAGGCTCGTCGCCGGCGTCGCAGGTGATGCCGTTCGCTTCCAGGATGGCGGCGGCGCGCGGACTTTCAGGCGCGAAGACGGCGGTGAGGGTGGCGCGCTCGGCGCCGTGGCGGATCACCTCGGGCGAGGCCTTCTCGCCCAGCAGCAGCGCCAGGGCGTCGACCAGCAGCGACTTGCCGGCGCCGGTCTCGCCGCTGAGCAGGTTCAGGCCGGCGCCAAATTCGATCGCCAGACTGTCGATGACCGCGTAGTTCTCGACCCGTAGCTCGACCAGCACCGTTTTGGCTCGCAGAGAAGTTGCGCGAGTTTAGCACGGGGACGCGGGCGACTTGCCCGCCTCCCCAGGTCACGTCCGTGCGGCGTTATTTGATTGCGCAAGCGCCGGATGGCGAAAGCGCGGAACTAAGCAGCAGATCCCTCGCGGCGCGCGGGATGACAACCAAGGATGGTTATTTTTTCTTCAGTTCGGCGGGCCAGTTGACGACCAGCTCGATGGGTGACGGGGCTTCCGGTGGGACGGCGTTGAGCAGGATGCGCTGGCCATCGGGCGAGACATCGAAGAGGCTGCCGAGGAGCACCGAATTGTCGATCGTGAAGAGGGGCTGGGGAGCGCCGATGACCGGCTGCGCCCCCTGGCCGTCGAAGGCGACCGAACAGATCTTGAGGTCGGGACCGAGGAAAAAGATTTCCCGCGAGTCGCGGCGCCACGCCACCCAATTGCCGCCGCCGTTGGAGAGTTGCCACTTGCCGCCGCCGCCGGCGAGGGGGGCGACATAAACCTCGGCGCGGCCCGATTCATTGGACTGATAAGCCACCCAGCGTCCGTCGGGCGAGATGCGATAGAACTGGATGTTGGCCTGCGGCGAGGGAGGCGCGAGCACCACGTGCGGCTTGGCGCTGCCGTTCACCGGCACGGCATAGACGCTCCAGCCGACGGGGCCGAAGAGGCGCTGGTAATAGATGGTGGCCCCATCGGGGGACCACGCCGGATAGTTGGCGCCGACGCCGCTTTCCCCGCCCAGGGTGATGGTTTCGCCGCTGCCGTCACTGGCGCGCACATAGATCGGAGTTCCTGCCTTACCGGAACCAGCAAAGCCGGAACCGTAGGCGATGCGCTTGCCGTCGGGCGACCACGCGGGCGCAACAAAGTTGCCGTTGGCGTCAAAGGTGAGGCGAGTACTGACATTGCGTTGCAGGTCATACACCCAGATGTCGGAGTTCGGATCGCCGACCGAGACCGCAACGCGGCGGCCGTCAGGCGAGATGCGCGGATCCTGATAGGCGGTCTGGTTGCCCAGTTGGCCGAGGAGCTTGCCGGCGCGGTCGTACCAATAGAGGCGGGTCCCGGCGGCAGCGGAGCCGGCCTGGAAGGCCAGCACGCCGGTCTCCGACGCGGAAGCCACCGTGCGCCACACTCCGCCGTCGTAGCGAACATGGCTGGCGATGACGGCGGGTTCGCCCGTGAGCCTGCCGCTGCCAGGATCGAAGGGCTGAGCCATCAGCGCGCTCTGCGCGTGAAACAGCAGATAGCCGGAAGCGTACTGCGCGGCGGAGTCGCTGGGGAGAATGAGCGAATTGGTCTGGCCATCGAGCGAGGCGAAGTAGATGCCGTTCTGTTCGTGCCCCCCCCCATTGTGGTTGGTGGCGAGATAGAGGAAGTGCTTGCCGTCGGGCAGGAACCACGGCCAGCGGTGGGTGGTGTGCTTGGAGGTGTCGAGCCTGGTGACCGGTACGGCCGGTCCCCCCTGCGCACTGACGCGGCTGAGCGCTCCCTGGAAATCGGGAGCATAGACGATGATGTTGTCCCTTCCCCAGGAACCGCCGCGCGGCTGCGGCGCCGGGGCGAGGGTGATGATCGGGCCGCCGCTCGCCGGGATCTTGTTGAGCCTCTCGTTGGCGAAAAAGGCGAGATACCGGCTGTCGGGCGACCAGAACGGGAAGGCCGCACCTTCGGTACCCTCGAGGCGCTGCGGCGTGTCGGCATCGAGACTGCGCACCCAGATGGCCTTGGGGCTGTCCTGGCCGTGCGCGACATAGGCGATGCGCGTGCCGTCGGGCGAAATCACCACCGGGCCGGCGAAGTCGCCGGTCGCCTCCAGCACCATTTTTTCCGTGGTCGGAATGACGGCGTGGATCACCTGCGGCTGCGGGTTGCCGCGCAGCGCGTAGTTCGCCAGGAAGCCGACCGCCAGCAGGAGGGCCGCAGCAGCGAGTTGTAAGGCCAGCGGGAACCGGGAGCGTGGCGCGGCGCTCTCCGCCGGGGCAGCCAGGCGCGGCGCGGCGGCGACCCAGCCGAGCTCGAGCTTGAGGTCGTGGGCGCTGGCGAAGCGATCGTCGGGGTTTTTCGCCAGGCAGGTGGCGGCCACGCGGTCGAGTTCGGCGGGCAGGAGCGGGTGGACCTTGGAAATCGGTTCCGGATCTTTTTCGAGAATCGCGCTGGCCACGGTGAGCTGCGATTTGCCTTCAAAAGCGCGCTTGCCCGTCGCCATCTCGTAGAGCACGGCGCCGAAGGCGAAAATGTCGGAGCGCGCGTCGGCGTCCTTGCCCTCGATCTGCTCCGGCGACATGTACTGAATCGTGCCCACGATCATGCCGGCGCTGGTCAGGGGCGAATGCGCCGGGCTGGGACTGGTCAGGGTGACCGCGGCAGAGAGCAGAGGCGCCGAGGCGCTGCCGCTGGCAGCAGCGATGGCGCTCAGCGGCTTGGCCAGCCCAAAATCCAGCAGCTTCGCGCCGCTCTTCGTCAGCATGATGTTGCCGGGCTTCAGATCGCGGTGGACGATGCCCGCGCGATGCGCTTTGTCGAGCGCGTCGGCGATTTCGATCCCGATCTTCAGCACCTGCTCGAGCGGCAGCGCGCCTTTGCGTAGTCGTTCCGCCAGCGTCTCGCCCTCGAGAAACTCCATTACCAGGTAATCAATTTCCTGGGTGGACGCGGGCGACCCGCCCGCGATCTCCGTGCGCCCCACATCGTGCAGGGTGCAGATGTGCGGATGCTGCAGCTGGGAGATGGCGCGAGCCTCGCGCTCGAAGCGCGCTTTGACGTCGGCGTTGGACGTCAGCGCGGAAGAGAGGACCTTGATGGCCACGGTGCGGTCGAGCCGCGTGTCGCGGGCGCGATAAACCTCGCCCATGCCGCCCGCGCCGAGCGCACCGAGAATCTCATACGGACCGAGTCTTGACCCCGAGGCGAGAGACATAACGTGCGAGCATTATAGCGGGGAACGAGTTCCGCGGTGCGGCTGTTCGGCAATCGTTTAGAATCGCGGGTTCGCTATGCCACGTCCGAAGCCTCTCGTGCTGATCATCCTGGACGGCTGGGGGTACGCACCGCCGTCGCATGCCAACGCCATCTCGCTGGCGCGTAAGCCCACCTTCGACCGCCTGCTGGCGGAGTGGCCCAACACCCTGATCCACACCAGCGGGCGCTACGTCGGGCTGCCCGAGGGGCAGATGGGCAACAGCGAAGTCGGGCACCTGAACATCGGCGCCGGGCGCGTGGTGTACATGGACATCACGCGGCTCGACCTGATGATCGAGAACGGCGAGTTCTTCCGCCACCCGGTGCTGCTGGCCGCCATGCAGAACGCGCGCAGCGGCGGGCGGCGGCTGCACCTCTGCGGCCTGCTGAGCGACGGAGGCGTGCACTCGCAGCAGAACCACTTGTACGCGTTGCTGCGCATGGCGCGGGAGCAGGGCGTGGAGCGCGTCTTCGTGCATGCGTTCATGGACGGGCGCGACACCCTGCCCACCAACGGCGCCGGGTACATGCAGCAACTGCAGCAGAAGATGCGGGAAGTGAACGTGGGGCGGGTGGCGTCGGTGAGCGGCCGCTACTACGCCATGGACCGCGACCGGCGCTGGGAGCGGATTGCCAAAGCGTTCAACGTGATGGTAGGGGGCAATGGCGAGGCCGCGCGCTTCACCGACCCGGTAGCGGGCATCAAGGAATCGTACAACCGAGAGGTGACGGACGAGTTCATCGTGCCGTTCGTGGTGACGGAGGCGAACGGGCAGGCGGTGGCGACGGTTCGCGACGACGATTCGGTCATCAATTTCAATTTCCGCGCCGACCGGGCACGGCAGATCACGCGGGCGCTGGCGCGCGAGTCGGGACTTTCGCCGCAGGGTGGGCGCGAACTGCCGGACGCCGCGGGCCTGGACGCGATCCTGCCGCGCGAGCGCGTGCCGCGCCACCTGAGCTACGTCTGCATGACGCGTTACGACAAGCAGTTCACGCTGCCGCACGTGGTGCCGCCGGAGGCGCTGGAGAACATCCTGGCGAATATTATGGGGCAGCAGCAGATGCGCAACCTGCGGGTGGCGGAGACGGAGAAGTATGCGCACGTCACCTACTTCTTCAACGGTGGCGTGGAGCAGCCTTTCCCCGGCGAAGAGCGGGTGCTGGTGCCCTCGCCCAAGGTCGCGACCTACGATCTGCAGCCGGAGATGAGCGCCGCGGGCATCGCCGAGGCGGTGACCAAAGCGGTGAACGACACGGCATTTGACGTGGTGATCGTGAACTTTGCCAACGCGGACATGGTGGGGCACTCGGGCAAAATTCCGCCGACCATCAAGGCAGTGGAGACGGTGGACGCGTGCCTGCAGCGCATCTACGATGCGGTGCGGCAACACGGCGGCGCGCTGCTGGTGACCGCCGACCACGGCAATGCCGAGATGATGATCGATCCCGCAACCGGCGGGCCCCACACCGCCCACACCACCAATCCCGTGCCCCTGATCGTGGCCAGCGAGGACGCCAAGACGTTCCGCCTGCGCCCCGACGGCGCGCTGCGGGACATCGCGCCGACGATGCTGGATCTGCTGTCCATCGGCCAACCAAAAGAGATGACCGGGCGGAGCCTGATCGTGCGCCCGGCGTAGTTCGCAGCCGAGACCCCGCAACAATTGCCGGATTGCCGAACTGCGGAACTGCCGGAATAGCCGCGGGCGCGCGGCATCTGCAATTCTGCAATTCCGCAGTTCAGCAGTGCGGCAATCTCGCGAAATCCGCTTGCACTTTTTTCCTCTCAGTAGATAATCGGCACGCTCAAAGCGGCGTCAGAGAGGCGCTTGCGGGTGCAGGCGCGGAGGAGGCGAGAAATGATCGGCTTCTGGTTTGTCATCCTGGTGGTGCTGTTCGGCATCTTCACGTTTTTTGGCGGGTTCTTCACGGTGACGCAGGCGGAGATGGCGGTCATCCAGCGGCTGGGGAAGTTTGCGCGCGTGGCCGGGCCGGGCCTGAACTTCAAACTGCCGTGGATAGAAAAGGTCGCGGGCAAGCTGAACATGAAGGTGCAGCAGTTCCGCGTCGAGGTCGAGACCAAGACCAAGGACAACGTCTTCGTCAAGGTGCTGGTCTCGGTGCAGTACCAGGTGCTGGCGGAGAAGGTGTACGCGGCGTTCTACCGGCTGCAGAACCCGCAGGAGCAGATCACCAGCTACGTCTTCGACTCGGTGCGCTCGCAGGTGCCGAAGCTGCTGGTGGACGAGGTGTTCGAACAGAAGGACAACATCGCCAACGCGGTGAAGCAGGAGCTGGCGACGGTGATGACCGACTTCGGTTACACCATCATCAAGGCGCTGGTGATCGACGTCATGCCCGACGACAAGGTGAAGTCGGCGATGAATGACATCAACGCGGCGCAGCGCGAGCAGGTGGCGGCGACGGCACGGGGCGAGGCCGAGAAAATCCTGAAAGTGAAGCAGGCCGAGGCGGAAGCCGAGAGCAAGGCCCTGCAGGGCAAGGGCATCGCCGACCAGCGTAAGGCCATCATCAGCGGGCTGCGCGAGTCGGTGGAAGCCTTCAAGGAGAGTGTGGAAGGCGCTTCGGCGCGCGACGTCATGGCGCTGGTGCTGATGACGCAGTACTTCGACACGCTGAAAGAGATCGGGGCGCAGGCGCGCAGCAACACTATCCTGCTGCCGCACTCGCCCGGCGCCATGCCCGACTTCTTCGCGCAGATCCAGAACGCAATCATGGTGGGGGCCAGCGCGCAGGAGCGGAGCTCCGAGGCCGCGGCAAGCGGCGGCGCGGCGGGAAACCGATAGCCGGATCACCAAGACAATCCCGAGCGTAGCGAGGCGATCCCTGGCTGCGCTCGGGATGCTTTTGCCGCTGAAACTTCTCACCCCATGCGCTTCCCTGCTATAAAGGGCGACTCTCGGAGGTGCCGATGTTGCGCAAGCGTGCTGCTCTCGTGGTCCCGCTCGCCGTCCTGGCCTCGTTCCTTTTCGCCTTCGCGCAAGCCGCGCCGGGGGGCAAACGCGCGATCACGGAAAAAGACCTCTTCCAGTTCAACTGGATCGGCGATCCACAGGTGTCGCCCGACGGGTCGCGCGTGGTCTTCGTGCGGATCACGGTCAATGACCGCAAGGACAACTACGACACCTCGCTGTGGATGGTGTCCACGAGCGGCGGCGAGCCGCAACGGCTGACGAGCAGCAAGCGGGATGCGACGCCGCGCTGGTCGCCCGACGGCAAGCGCCTGGCCTTCGTGCGCGCCCCCGAGGCGCAGCCTGGCCAGCCGGGTGAGGCCGCCGGCCGTGGCGGCCCGCGCGCGCAGATTTACGTGTTGTCGCTGGCGGGTGGCGAGGCCCAGGCACTGACCAACCTGGCGCGAGGCGCGGGCAACCCGGTGTGGTCGCCGGAGGGGACGCGGATTGTCTTCCAGAGCGACACCACGGCCGACGACCAGCGGCGGCAGCGGCGGGCAGCCCAGGCGGCGAGCGGACCGCGCGGCGCGGGAGCGCCGGCGGCGCGCGAGGAAGAGGCCGGCGGCGAAACTTCCGCGTTCAACCCGGAACACGAGAGCGACGTGCGCGTGATCACGCGCGCGGTGTATCGCACCAACGGCGGCGGGTATCTCGATCCCACGCATCCCAACCACCTCTGGGTGGTGAGCGTGCCCGAGGTATTCGACGATCCGCCCACGCCGAAGCAGCTCACCAGCGGCAAGTTTGAGGACGGGCAGCCGCTGTGGGCGCGCGACGGCAGCCAGATTTACTTCACCTCGACGCACGTGGACGAGCCGTACTACGAGCTGCCGACGACGACGATCTGGTCGGTTCCGGCAAGCGGCGGCGAAGCGCGCAAGGTCACGCAACTCGACTTCGGGGCCAATGGGCTGACGCTCAGTCCCGACGGCACGAGACTGGCGTTCCGCGGCGCCGCCCGCGGGCCGCAGGTGCAGTCGTACACCGAGCCCGATCTGTGGGTCATGGATGTCAACGGCGGCACGCCGAAGAACCTGACCGCAAATTTCGACTACGACGTGGGCTCGGGTGTGGGCGGCGACAATGGGCCGCCGCGCGCCGGAGGCCAGTCGCGGCCCATCTGGACGAGCGATGGGCGAGCCATCATTGACGTGGTGGCGAAGGAGGGGCGCGCCAACCTCTACCAGTTCGACGCCGCGACCGGCGCCGCCACCGAAATCGCCCACCTCCTCCGCCAATACACGCAGGGGAATCACGCCATCGAGCAGTTCCGCAGCGCCGGCGACGGCCGCTTCGTGGTGACGCTCTCCACCCCCACGCTCATTGGCGACCTCTTCGTCTTCGGACACGGCGAGGCGCGCCGCCTCACCAACATCAACGAAAAGCTGCTGGCGCAGCTCAACCTCACCGAGCCGGAAGAGATCTGGTACCCCAGCTTCGACGCCAAGAAGATCCAGGCGTGGGTGCAGAAGCCGCCGGACTTCGATCCGGCGAAGAAGTACCCGCTCATCCTCGACATTCACGGCGGGCCGCACTCGGCCTACGGCTACGTCTTCGACCACGAGTTCCAGTGGATGGCGGCGAAGGGCTACGTGGTGCTGTATCCGAACCCGCGCGGCTCGACCAGCTACGGGCAGGAGTTCGGGAACATCATCCAGTACCACTATCCCGGCGACGACTTCAAAGACCTGATGCTGGGCGTGGACGAGGTCGTGAAGAAGGGATACATCGATCCCGCCAAGCTGGGAGTGACGGGCGGCTCGGGCGGCGGGCTGCTGACCAACTGGGTGGTGGGGCACACCGACCGGTTTGCGGCAGCGGTGGCGCAGCGCGACATCGCCGACTGGGCGGATTGGTGGTACACCGCCGACTTCTCGCAGTTCCAGCCCTCGTGGTTCCGGGGCGCGCCCTTCGACCAGGAAGCCGACTTCAAGGCGCGCTCACCGATCACCTACATCCGCAACGTCAAGACGCCGATCATGTTCGTGCTGGGCGAGGCGGACTACCGCACGCCGCCGGGCGCGGGCGGCGAGATGATGTTTCGCGCGCTGAAGTACCTGAAGCGGCCCACCGTGATGGTGCGCTTCCCCGGCGAATCGCACGAACTCTCGCGCTCGGGGCAGCCGTGGCACCGCATCGAGCGGCTCCAGCACATCGTCTCCTGGATGGACAAATGGCTGCAGGGACGCGATGTGGCGGCGTATCGGGACGTGGCGGCAACGGCGAAGTAAGAAAACACGGGCAGGAGGTCAGCCTGACTCTTGCCTTATTACTCTTGCCTTAGATGTGGCAGTGGCGGAGGCCGCGCTTTTCCAGGTAGCGCTGGTGGTAGTCCTCGGCGCGCCAGAAGGCGGCGGCGGGAACGATTTGCGTCACGATGGGGCGTGGGAAGCGCTTTGACTGTTCGAGCTTTTCTTTCGCGGCGCGCGCGGCCGTCTCCTGCTCCGGCGTGTGGAAGAAGATGACGCTGCGGTACTGCGTGCCGTGGTCCGGCCCCTGGCGGTTGAGTTGCGTGGGATCGTGCAGCTTATAGAAGGCCTCCACCAGGTGCTCGTAACCGACCTTGGCGGGGTCGAAGGTCACCTGCACGACCTCGGCGTGGCCGGTGCGGTCGGTGCAGACGTCTTTGTAGGTTGGGTTGTCGAGCGTGCCGCCCATGTAGCCGGCGGCCGCGTCGAGCACGCCCGGCAGCTCGCGGAAATCGGCCTCTACCCCCCAAAAGCACCCGGCGGCAAAGGTGGCGAGTTGTGGCATGTTGTCTCCTCAGTCGTTGGTGTTGGCTGATGGCTGCTAGCTGCTCGCTGCTGGCAAAGGCGCTGTCCGCGTTCTGCTCTCCGCTGTCCGTCCCATGCGATTACGTCGCGTTGTCATCCTGAGCGGAGAGCAGAAGGCGGAGAGCGGAAAGCGCCTTCACTGCACCCCCGTCAAAATCCCCGCGAATATTTCGATCCCGTCCCACAGGTTCTGGATGCGCAAATTTTCGTTGGCGGCGTGCTGGTTGTCGTCATGGTTGGCGATGGGCACGCCGATCACCGGGGTGTGGAGCACGTCGGTAAACAGGTACATGGGGACGCTGCCGCCGAGCATGGGCAGCTTGACGATGGGCGAGCCGAGCGTCTGCTCGATGGCGCCGACGACGGCGCGGACGATGGGCAGCTCCATCGAGGTACGCGCCGCGGGATAGCCGGGGCCCCAGTGCAGCTCGACCAGGCGGGGCTGAGTGCGGCGCGTCTGCGGGTCGGGCGGATGGTCCACGAGCGTGTATCCCTGCTCTTTGAGAAACGCTTCCACGCGCTCGCGGACGCGCTGCGGCTGCTGGTCGGGAACGAGGCGGAAATCCATGGAAGCGCGGGCCTCGGTGGCGATGGCATTCTGCGCCTTGCTGCCGACATGCCCGGCCTCGAGGCCGCGGACGTTCAACGCCGGTTGCGTGATGGCAAGCAGGAGCGGCTGGCCGGGACTTTCCGTCCAGGCGAGCTGGAGTTCATCGCGGAGCTGGCGGTCGACGTCGGGAGCGGCGCGCAGGGCGGCCTGTTCGGAGGGGCTCAGGCGGCGGACATCGTCGTAGAAGCCGGGGATGAGGATGCGCCCGTCGCGGTCGCGCAGGCTGGCAAGCAGGTTGGCGAGCTGCGCCGCCGGGTTGGGCGCCCAGTTGCCATAGTGGCCGCTGTGGAGCGTGCGCGCCGGGCCGTAGAGCGTGAGCTCGAGGTCGGTGATGCCGCGGGCGCCGAAGTAGACCTGCATGCGGCGCGACTGGTGCACCGGGCCGTCGCACAGGATCCAGGCGTCGGCGGCGAGCAGCGACCCATGCTGCTGGATGGCGGCGGCCAGATGCGGCGAGCCGGCCTCCTCTTCGCCTTCGAAGAAAAACTTCACGTTGACGGTGGGAGCACGGCCGGCGGCGCGCAGCGCGTCGAGCGCGGTCAGCAGCGCCTGGATGGGCGCCTTGTCGTCGCCGGAAGAGCGCGCGTAGAGCCGCGATTCGGGCGGCACGGTGGGCGGCAGCGTCTCCAGGCCGACGGTGTTGCGCGCCTCCTCGACCGGGCCGCGGCGCAGCGTTGGCTGCCAGGGCGGCGACGACCACTGCGCGGGATCGACGGGCTGGCCGTCGTAATGGGCGTAGAAGATGAGGGTGCGGCGGGCGCCGGGCACGCGAAGTTCGCCGAAAACGATGGGCGGCCCTCCGGCGCCGGGGAGCAGGCGCGTCTCCACCCCGCGGGCGCGCAGCAGCTCGGCAATGCGCTCGGCGTTGAGCTGGATGTTGGCGCGGTCGGAAGCGAGGTTCGGGAGGGCCAGCAGGGCGGCGAAGTCGCGCACAATCTGCGGCTCGTGCTGCTGCCGGTATTGGCGCACCGCGGCGCGCAGCGTGGGCGCCGGTTGGGCAACGGCCAGCGTCGGCAGCAGGAGGAAAATGGGAATCGCAAGACGCTTCATAGGTGACGAAGGAGTTTACAAAAAGCGAACCACAAAGAACATGCAGGAAACACCAAGGGCACGGCGATGGGAACTGAACTCAAGACGCGACCCCCGGGTGTAAAGTTCCGGCAATGTGGCGGCTGCTGATTTTCGGGTTGCTGACGGCACTGCTCTTCCCTGCCGGGGTGGCGCAAGCGCCGCCGCCGGTTCCGGCGCCTTCCGCCCCAGCGCCGGCGGCACAAAACCCTTCACCGATGATGGACACGACGCGGGCGCACCGGCGCATCCCGCAGACCGAACTGCGCGGGCAGCGCTGGAAGCTGTCGTTGGGGACGCTGTTCCTGCCGGAAGACGCGAAGGTAGGGCCGACCGTGCCGCTGTTCGTGCATTTCCACGGCGCCGGCTGGCTGGCGGAGTGGAGCGCCCACCGAGTGGACCGGCACGCCGCGGTGCTGAGCGTGCAACTGGGCGCGGGCTCGGGCGTCTACACCCGCGCTTTCGCCGATCCGCAGCAGTTCGCGCGGCTGCTGGAAGAAGCGGCGCACACGCTGGCGGCGGAGCACCCGCCACGCTTTCATCCGCTGGTGATTTCGGGGTTCAGCGCGGGGTATGGAGCGGTGCGGGAAATCCTGCGCAACCACGAAAACTGGGCGCGGCTCGACGCGGTGGTGCTGGCCGACGGCCTGCATACCAGCTACGTTCCCGAAGGCTCGCCGGGCCCGCTCGATGGCGCCGGCCTGGAACCGTTCCTGGACTTCGCGCGCGAAGCAGTAACCGGCAAGAAGCGCTTCGTGATTACTCACTCGGAGATTTTTCCGGGGACCTTCGCCAGCACCACGGAATGCACCGATTACCTGCTGAAAGCGCTGCACTTGGAGCGTCACAACGGGCTGCGCTGGGGACCGGGAGGCATGCAGCAGTTGAGCGCCACCCGCGCCCGGGGATTGCTGGTCCTGGGCTTCGCGGGTAACTCGGCGCCGGACCACATAGACCACTTCCACGGGCTGTACCAATGGCTGCGGCAGGCACGGCATTCGCGTTGACTTCACCGCAACCCGGCGCTAGAGTTGGGGTTACTCCTCCGTAACCGCGCGTTGACGAGGCCGTGGTCTGTCATGATCCCAACCTTGCGTAGTATGTATGCGTCTCTGGCGCTCCTCCTGCTGTGCGCCCCTGGCGTCGCCCAGGAGGCCCGGCCGAGCGCGCCGGGACCCCGGGCGCTGCGGCAGGAGAGCCGGGAACAGGAAGACACGCTGGAGCGCCGCAATGCGTGGTTTTACAACCGGCGCAAGGACGCGACCGGGCAGGTTCCCGCGGGCGCGCGGTTGCGGGCGCTGCGGCAGTTCGAGCGCATGGTGCGCGACAGCGCGCAGACGCGCAGTGCCCTGCCGCGATTGTCGGGCGGAGGGCAGTTGCCCCCGCCGACCGGAGCGTGGGTGCCGATTGGACCGCAGCCGACGCTGCCCGCCGGCGATCCCAGCGGCGGCTGGCCCAACGCCAGCGGACGCGTCTCGGCGCTGGCCATCGATCCCCGCAACAACAACGTGGTGTACGCCGGCGGCGCCGAGGGCGGCGTCTGGAAGACAACTGACGGCGGCACCTCCTGGACCCCGCTGACCGACACCCAGGCCTCGCTGGCAATCGGCTCCATCGCCCTGGCGCCCTCGAATCCCGACGTCATCTACGTCGGCACGGGGGAGGAAAACTTTTCCGACAGCTACTACGGGGCCGGGGTGCTGAAGTCCACCGACGCAGGTGCCACCTGGACCCAACTGGCGGGGCCGTTTGTCGGGCCTTTCGGACCAACGCAGTCCAACGGGGACGGCGGCGCCGAAATTGGCGGCATCGCGGTGAGCCCCACCAACCCCAACGTAGTGCTGGCCGGGGTGATGAAGTCGACGTTTGCGGGCGGCAGCTTCTCGGCGTCGGGCATCTATCGCACCTCCGACGGCGGACAGAACTGGACCCAGGTGCTCGCCGCCGGCGGCGTTATTCCCTTCTCGGTGGTGTTTGACCCCACCGACCCCACTCATGCCTACACCGCCATGAGCAATACGATGGTTGAAGCGGCTACAAAACAAAACCACGTTGGGCCGGTAACTAATTCCGAGGACAACCACCTTTGCTCTTTTGAGTGATTTGCCTGAAACCCGCATGCCATCGGAGGCAAGCTTGGTGACGTGGCGGGGCATGAGGTCGTTTATCTTCCGCCCCTCTAGGACTAACCTGAGCCGAGCGTCGAGAGCGTAAGTTTCGCTGTGAGTAAGTATGGGTAGACTGGTAAGCAGTGGCCTCCCACGCCAACGCCGGTTGAATGAAGATGAGAGTAGGGTTGACTGTTGGCGGTTTTCATAGTCTCCAGGTAGTCCACACCCACTTCCTCGCAGAGAAGTGCGAACTCGTTGGCGAGTGCAATGTTAACGTCTCTGTAGATCGTCTCAAAGAGTTTTGATAATTCTGCAGTCCTAATGTCTCGGACGGGATTAGTTCACCTTTCACTATTACTGAGATTGCGGCGCAAGCTGCTTCAAGGCTTTTCTTGTCAACGGCTCCAACAATTTTGCTATAGCCCTGCATGTCTTGGAGCGCTCTTCCGCCCATGGCACGAATCGGACTATAGGCTAGACCGAAGCCTTGGCCTGCGACGAGTCCGGAATACTTCTCGATTGTCGCCTTTACTACACGTTCGGTTACACCGGGCCGACAAGTGCTCATGAATATCACTAGGCTACCGTTCCTCAACCCCTTCCCAATGCTTACGCAGGCGTCTTCGACGGCGGAGTAATCTGCCCGTTTCTGTCTGTCGATCATTGTTGGAACGACGATGAATAGAATGTCCGAGTCGGCCGCGGCTTCTTCTGTGCTGGTAGTCGCCGTAAATTTGCCAGACCTCGTCGCTTTCTTCAACATAACTGGGAGGCCTGTCTCATCGATTGGTGGGTCCCCTTTGCTTACCCGTTCGACAACCTTAGGGTTCATATCCGCACCGATGACTCGGGCGCCTGCATCGGCGTAGAGGCATCTGAATTGTTAAGACTTAACTTCTTTATTCTTGTCAATTGTTTGTTCAAAAGGCGTAATGGCGGTTATGCAACATAAAACCAAGCGGCGGAGCTGAATATGTAAAGTGGCAATTGCAGAGCAAACCACCTCGAAATGCTTAAACATACCTACGCAGAATAATAGTTGCAAATTTAACGCCTATAAAATGAAGTATTAAAATTTACTACGCCAAATGAGGAATCTATCTAATAATAGAAGAGCCGTTCGGAGAAAAATGAAACAAGCAGGAAAAAAAGAACCTCTTGAACTCTACAGAGACCATGATGTGCAGATTTTGCTAAGCAATTTTCTAAGCGGCGAAATTAAAACTCTTGAACCCGTTTACGATTCAGAAGCTGGTTATCGTTATCCAGTAGTAGAAACAATAGTTAGCGAGGCATCAAGGTTGAACCTTTCTTAAACAACCTTTATGAAGCGGGAGTTTTAGAAAAAGAAACTCTACGATAAGATTATTTT
>CAVUAF010000020.1:0-353761 GCA_963739375.1 Terriglobia bacterium | reverse complement strand
GACTCGTGGAGCGCATGCAGCGCGAGGACTACGTCACCATCGACCAGCCGCACGACCCGGCGCGGCAGGCGGGCGCGGGCGGGCAGGTGGGCGAAAACCAGGCGCCGGCGCGCTTCGAGGTCACCGACAAGGCGCTCGACTTCCTCGGCTTCAAGGCGCTGCGGAATTTGCTGGGCTCGCTGGGCAAGTCGAGCTTCGGGCGGCACGACACGCGCGACCTGGCCACCGGCATCGAGGCCTCGGGGTCGTCCAAGCCCTACGAGTTCGGCGACACGCTGAACCTCGACATCAGGCCACGCTGGCCAGCGCCATCGCGCGCGAAGGGCTGGCGCTGCCCCTCAACCTCGAATACCCCGACCTGCAAGTCCACCAGTGCGAGTACCAGTCGTCGTGCGCCACGGTGCTCATGCTCGACTGCTCGCACTCCATGATCCTCTACGGCGAAGACCGCTTTACCCCGGCGAAGAAGGTCGCCATGGCGCTCTCGCACCTCATCCGCACGCAATATCCCGGGGACTCGCTCTCGCTCATCCTCTTCCACGATTCCGCGGAAGAGGTGCCGCTGGGACAACTGGCGCGGGTGAAGGTCGGGCCGTACTACACCAACACGCGCGAAGGACTGCGGCTGGCGCAGCGCGTCCTGAACCGGCAGCGCAAGGACATGAAGCAGATTGTGATGATCACCGACGGCAAGCCCTCGGCGCTCACCCTGGAGGACGGCCGCATCTACAAAAACGCCTTCGGCCTCGATCCCCTGGTCGTCAGCCAGACGCTGGAAGAAGTGGCCAAGTGCAAGCGCGCGGGCATCCTCATCAACACCTTCATGCTGGCCAGCGACTACGGCTTGGTGCAGTTCGTGCAGAAGGTCACCGCGATGTGCCGCGGCAAAGCCTACTTCACTACGCCCTATACCTTGGGACAGTACCTGCTGATGGATTACATGAGCCGGAAGATGAAGACTATCCACTGAGGTCTAGCGCCAGCGCTTCAACTGCGGCCAGATCTTCTCCAGGGAGCCGAACTTCGGGCCGTGGACGATGAAGACGGTGATCTGGCGCTCCAGGGCGTAGGGGTTGTCGCGGGAGGTGCCGACGAACTCCACGCGCTCGAATTCGCTTTCCAGCACCTCCTGGCGATCGTCGAGCACGATGAGGCAGCTTCCGGTGTATCCGTGCGGTCCCCAGAGCCAGTAACTCTGATGCCCGCTGAGCGCGGGCGGCAGGCCGTAGCGCGGGCCGAAGAAATCAATGGCGCCTGCCTGGCCGTAGTCCTGGGCGAAGATGCCGCACTCGCGCCGCTCCGCGGGCGTGAGCCGCGACCAGGCTTCCGCGGTCTTCTCCACCATCTCGATCCAGCCAAACTGGTCGGCGTAGTGCTGCGGCAGCAGCGCGCGCGCATGGCTGCGCTCAGAGCGCGGAATCTTGAAGGGCAGATGGTCCATGTAGGCGAGGAAGCGCTCGACCGGCAGCACCGGCACCACGATCGGCGCCAGCCAGGCGCCCGACGCCAGCAGCACCACCACCAGGGCGGGCTTGAGCCACGCCTGGCGCGAACGCGCAATCCCGCTCTCGACCACCACCGCACCCGCGGCCAGTAGCACCGGGTAGATCGGCGCCAGGTAGTAGTTCTTGCCCCGCAAGACCACGAACACGGTGAAGGCCACGAGGTAGCACCAGCCGATCATGCGGTAAGGCCGGAAGCGCCGCGAGAAGAGCAGCGCGAACAGTCCGGCGATCCAGATGGGCCCGCTCAGCGGATGTATCAGCAGCAGTTGTTGCGCGAAGTATTCCCCCGCCGAGAGCCGGACATCGCGCCCGCTGGCCTTGATGTTGCGCATCAGTTCCACGAACGGCCAGTCGTGCTGCATGTTCCAAATGAGGTTGGGCAGGAAAATCAGGGCGGCGGCGGCGCCGCCCAGCCATATCCACCGGTTGGCGAGGAAGCGGCGCTCCGGCGTCAACAGCAGTCCGATGACGACCGCAAAGCCCAGCACTGCGATCGAGTATTTCTCCTCCATGCCGATGCCGGCGACGATCCCAAACCCCAGCCAGTACCGCGGGTCATTGCGCTGGCTGGCGAGCATCGCAAAGTAGAGGCACCCGGACCACAGCAGCGGCTCCAGGCAATTCGTGGTGAGCAGGCTGCCGCCGGAGAGGTAGATGGGGGCAATCAGGATGGCGACGGCGCTCAGCCCGAGCGCGTACCGCCGCCCGCCGAGTTGCCGCGCCAGGCACGCCGTCAGGACCACCAGCGCGGAACTGGCGAGCGCGGGCAGAAAGCGTATGGCGCGGAGCGAATCGCCGAGCAGCGCGCGCGAAATCCGCGCCAGAAAGGGAATCAGCGGCGGCTGGTCGACGTAGCCCCACGCCGGATGCGCCGCGCACGACAGGTAATCGAATTCGTCGCGAAAGTATCCATAGCGGTTGTTGAAGACGCAGTGCAGCGCCAGCTTGGCCGCGGCGATGGCCAGCACCAGCAGCATGCCGTGCGCGAGCCACGAATGCTGCTCGCGCGACGACTCGACCGCTGGCGCCGGCGCGCTGCTCATGGCGATGCGATGTCCGCTCTCCGCCTAGCTCGTCGGCGGGCCGCCGCCGGTCGGCGTAGAGCCGGGGCCACCACCGGCCGGTGGGACCGCGGTTTCAGCGGCCTGGAAGCCAATCTTGTTGTGGGCGCCGTCGCAGAAAGGCTTGTTGGCGCTGGCCCCGCAGCGGCAGAGCGAGAACGCGGTCATGCCGTCTTTGAGCTTGGCGCTCAGGTCCCACTCGTGGCCGTCGGCGTCCACCAGCTTGACGCTGCCAAGCGCGGCTTCCACGCGGTAGGGGCCATTGCGGCGGACAGTGATCTTGGTTTCGGGCATCGTTCCTCCACGACCTTAGATGCCGCGCGGGACTCGGCGTTACGGCGCGCACGGCGAAGGCACGATGATACATGGCGCCCCGGGCGTCATCGGGCGCTCGCGCCCTGGCCATCCCCCGTGGGCCTAATGATCTACTTTCGGCGGCTGGGAAATGCGCCTCGTCAAGGTGGAGATCAACTTCGCTTGTTGTGCAAAGCGTGACGAAGCCCTCTTGTTGTGCTTACTGCCGCAATCCACATGAATGTTGACGTCAGAGCGTTGAGGAGCATCCAGAGATCCTTGTCACCGAGTTTGACGGGCAGAATCGGGTTGTACAAAACTACGGCGACCCCACAAAACCACAGCCAGAACGCCCTTTTCTCAACGAAAGCCCTTGAGAGGCCTACTGCGGCCGTGAGACATAGGATCAGTCGCAGAAACACGTAGAACCCGTAGGGCCATCGACCGATTCCTAGGAGCACAAGACCCGTCGAGATCAGTGTCAGAACAAGAAGCGCATCCGCCCAAGGGTTCCAGTGGTCGATTGGGCGGCGCTCATGTATCAATCCGTCAGACTTGCTAAGCGGTTCGCTGCTGAGTCCCTCGTGCTGCGCTACCTCTGGCTCTTGGCAGGCAAACTCGTTGGAGCTCGATTGATTTGTGTCGTCTGGTTCGCTCAAGACCCGATTCAGGTCTTCTAGGCTCGATAACCCGAGCAGCCTCATCAAGCTTTGTTCGTTCAGGGACGGCTTTTCCCGCTTCGTCCCGTTGAGAAGATGTGAGTAGACGATGCGGAGGTCTTGCGGGAGATCAACATCGATAGGGCTTCGCTCCAGCGTGGGATATGTCTCCCTGAGCCAAGTCCTGGCGCGTGAAAACACCGGCTGAAAGTTCCGAGCTGGGTGCAACTCCTTCCCACATGTATCGCTCGAAGCCACGCGCGAATCTCTCCTCGTGCCGCCGCTCCCACCAACCGCCAGTAACACCAAGCGCTGCTTCCGCGAGTCGGAGGTCTTCTGGGCCTAAGTGCCGTCGAAAAATGTGCGCTGATTCGTGGATCAACGTAGAAAAATCTGCCTTCTCCCCCAAGTGGATGGTCGCGCGGCCGTCGCCATGAAACTCGACGGCTCCCTTTGCAGGATTGCCAACCGCACCGCGCTCCAAGGGACGACCTATGAGCGCCACTCGTTCCTTCAGTTCACTTAACTCTGTGACAAGTAGAGCCCGCTCGCTAGCCGTGAGTATTGTTCCAAGTTTGTCTTCCATTAGCTTGATCCGGGAGCGCAACGAGGCCAGTTCACCGTCACTCATACGACTCTCTCCTAGCACGCGCGGAAGAAGTCTACATCAGAATCGCCCAGTTTCTGCGCGGGTGGCTGTCTGCCACAACGTGGTCGCCACTCTTAATCTAGCGAACGGTGCCGGCATCTCGCGCGGCGTACTCGTACGCTAGCGATTTGGTGTGCCTGCTCCCAGGGGTCATGGTTCTTACTCTCATCTGATTCTCGCCCGCTCTCACCGAAATTCCGTATTGCTCTCACGGAGCGTCCGTAGCCGCCGCTGGCGGGCACCCGCTATAATCAAGGTTTCATCTCATTCCCGCCGAGGTTCCCGTGAGTCACGCGCATCCCCCTGGTCCGCAGACGAACAACCCGCAACCGCTGCCCGGAGTCGGCGCCATCGTGGCCGTCGGTTCGGGAAAAGGCGGGGTCGGCAAGACCACCATCGCGGTGAACCTGGCCATCGCGCTCGCCCGCATGGGGCACGCGGTCGGGCTGCTCGACGCCGACGTCTACGGCCCCAACGTCCCGCTGATGATGAACGCCAGCGAGACCCCGCGCGTGGTGGGCGGCGAGAACCGCATCGTTCCCGTCGAGGCCTATGGCGTGCGCATGATTTCCGTGGGCCTGATCAACCCGGGCGACCGCCCGCTCATCTGGCGCGGCCCCATGCTGCACTCCATGATCCGCCAGTTCCTGCACCAGGTGGACTGGGGGAAGCTGGATTACCTGGTGGTCGATCTGCCGCCGGGCACGGGCGACGTGGCGCTCTCGCTCGTCCAGACCGTGCCGCTCACCGGCGCCATCGTGGTCTCGACCCCCTCCGACGTGGCGCTGCAGGATGCGCGCAAGGCCATCGAGATGTTCCGCCAGGTGCGCGTCGACCTGCTGGGCATCGTCGAGAACATGAGCTACTTCATCTGCCCGCACTGCCAGCACGAAGTTGACATCTTCTCCAAGGGCGGCGCCGAGCGCACCGCGCAGCAGTTCAGCGTGCCCTTCCTGGGGAGCGTGGCGCTCGATCCCGACATTCGCGAAGGCGGCGATGCCGGCAAACCGGTCGCCATCGCCGGCCACGAAGGCACGCACGCCCAGGCGTTCTACGAGCTGGCGCAGCGCGTCATTGAGCGCGTCGCCGCCATCCAGGCCGCGACCGATGACGTGGTGGAGATCACGTAGCAGCAATCAGCATTCAGCACTCAGCATTCAGTCCAAAGAGCGGTGTCATCCTGAGCGGAGCGGCGATTCCGCGCGCGGAACCGCCGCGTAGTCGAAGGACCCCTATTGGACCTCAGCCGTAGCTCACCCCGGCCTTAGCTTGACGGGATTAGCTATACAAACGGGCGATGCCCGGGCCGGGCCACCGGCGGGGGCGTGCGGAGCTGGGCGCGGTCACGTTCAGTGTCGGTTGGACCACAGTTTATAAACCAGGGTGAACAGTTCCCTCGTTTTTGCGCCTATGTGGTACTGGATGACATCCTGTTCCTGCCGCGGATCAACCGCGGCCGAGGCGTCGCCTTCGTAAGCCCAGAATCCATAGGCCCGCGCGGCGGTTTCCAGGCGACAGGCCAGCGGTTTGCGTTCTTCGTCCCCGGGATGTTCGATGCGCATGCGCTCCATACGTTCGCCGCTGGAGCGGCTGATATTGCGTATCGAGGCGATGGGGATGGAGAACACATCCTTGCCGTCATCGGCCTTGAATTCCACCGCGTCGCGGGTGACGAGCAGGGTACCGATACAGTGACCGCTCACGTGCTGATGCGCCCCGCGGAACGTCACCGGCGCAGCCATCGGCGCCGACGCCATGGGCCGCATCACGACAAACAGTCGCGTGGTGCCGCCCGCATCGATCTGGATCGCCTTCTGCTGGGTCTCGTAGCCGTCCTTGGAGAGCGTCACCTGGTGCGCTCCGGCGGCGAGGTTGGGCAACGTGAGCGGCGTCCTGCCCACCTCTTTGCCGTCGATCAGAACCGTCACTGCGGTGACATCGGTCTTCAGCCGGAAAGTTCCAAGGTCTTGCGCCGTGATGAGCGCGGCGAGCGCTAACGTCGCCAGCGGGAGCATCCCGAAGCGCTTCATACGCCTTGCCTCAAATGGTGGATTCCGCCACCCGCTTCTTGATTTTGTCGGCGAGTTTCTCGATGAGTTTGTTCAATCCTTCCTTGAGGCCCGCCTGCGAGTCGCGCTGTGCCACCGCGATCGAGGAGGGCATCCCCAGCTGTTCGTAGTACCCCTTGTCCCACAACTTTCCCCCACTCGGCCGGTCATAGAGAACAACCCCTGCCGTGACATTGAGTTTGCGCGGCAGCCCAGGACGGTAGAAGCCTCCAAAATCGGCCACGCTGATGACCATGATCCGCTCGGCGGCCACCGCGTCGGGCCATCCGCTGGGCTGTTTGCTCCCCAGCTGGGGTATGAGCAGTCGGATTTCCTCGGCAGTAGCGGCGCGAAAAGTCGCGCGCTTGTCGCTGGCGAGTTGTGCTACGACCTCGTCCACCAGCGCCGCGCCGAAGTCGTAATCCACCAGCGGGATGACCTCTTTCTGCCCGCGAAACATGCCGGAGGTCGTCATCTGAAAATCCGGCGAGTGCAGGAAGACCGCGACCAGCACTCTCGGCGGCGTGCCGGATGGCGCTGTCGCCGGCGCCTTCGCTTGCCCCGCCACCGGCAAGGCCGCAAGCCACACCAAAGCCATGGTCGCCAGCACGGTCCTGACGGTTACGCGAAGCGGGATAGCGGTGGAAAAATTGCCAAGCGGACAGATAGCGAAAGGACCCTTCATGGCGCCCTCCCTGGGTGGAATGTGAGCAGGATTGTACGCCCGCAGCGGAAGCCGGCTGGGCATTTCCCGGAAACGGGGCCATCGCCGCGGTGGCGCTAGAAAAAAACGCCCAATAACAAATCACCAATCACCAATCACAAATCGCAAATCACAAATCGCAAATCACAAATCACAAATCCCCACTGGATGGCGGCCTATGGCGCACGGGCGTAAACTGGTTGCCTTTCCCGAGGCGAAAGTCCCGGACCCATGACCCGTTGGAGCTTCGAGCCCGAACCGCCGGCCGACGAACTGGTGACCATTCGTGTCTTCGCCAGCCATGCCGAATACCTGCTGGCCCGCGCGCTCCTGGAATCCGCCGACATCGAGTGCTTTGCGCGCGACGAGCACGCCATGCGCATCTCCTCGGGTCTGCACCGGTCCGGGGCCGCAGAAGGTACTGCCCTGCAAGTTCGCAAAAGTGACGCGGAAGATGCGCTCGCCATCCTCGACGCCCCGCCCCTTGACGAGAACTACCTCATCGAGGAATGACCAGCGCGCGCGCCTTAGTTGCGTTCAGTCTGCAGTCCGCGCAACCTGATAGTCGTGCAAGGCCTTGACTTAGCTGCCCATCACAGGCGTCTGTGCGCAGCGTCATAGTCCCGCCGGACGTGACGGAGCACGGTTACAATGAATCTGTCTGGCCGGAGCATTGCCATGACGACCCTGACTACTGCCGCCGCTGTGTACAGGCTGCCCGTGCGGCCGCTGCGTCCTGGTCTCGTCGCTGTTGTCATCGGCTGCTTATTGGTGCTGGCAGGTTGCGGTGGCGGTTCGCCACCTCAGCCCGCGCCGCCCCCAGTCTCTATATCCGTCGCTCCGACGACGGTGAACCTGCTGCAGGGTGCCACACAGACGTTCACCGCGGCCGTCAGCAACACCAGCAACACGGCAGTGACGTGGTCGGTACAGGAGGGCGCAGCCGGCGGCACGATCGACACCGGCGGCCGCTACACGGCGCCGAACGCTGTCGGCACATTTCATGTCGTAGCCACCAGCGTTGCCGATGGCTCGAAGACCGCGGTTGCGAGCGTAACGGTGCCGGACGTGAGCGTGGTGGTTTCGCCGGGGCCGACGGCTGTAAATCAGGGCGCGAGCCAAACCTTCAGCGCGACGGTCACCGGACACGTCAATTCCGGCGTCACTTGGTCGGTGCAGGAGAGCGCGGGCGGCAGCATCACCAGTGCGGGTCTGTACACCGCCCCGAACGTCGCCGGAACCTTTCACGTGGTCGCCACCAGCCAAGGGAATCCCACGCGGTCGGCCAATGTAGCAGTCATGATCCCGGACGTGACGGTAACGGTTGCGCCGGGACCGATGGCGCTGGACCAGGGCGCGACCCAAACATTCAGCGCGACGGTCGCCGGACACGTCAACCCCGGCGTGACCTGGTCGGTGCAGGAGAGCACGGGCGGGACCATCAGTGCCGCCGGGATATATGTCGCCCCGAACGTCGCTGGTTCTTTCCACGTGGTTGCTACCAGCCAGGGGAATCCCGCGCGAGCGGCGAGCGTGGCAGTTACGGTGCCCGATGTGGCGGTCTCGGTCGCACCGGATACCGCGGCGCTATTGCGCGGCCAGACACAGAGTTTCAGCGCCGCCGTCACCGGTACCGTCAACCACAACGTCTCCTGGTCGGTGCAGGAGGGCAGCACCGGCGGCGCCATCAGTTCGAGCGGACAGTACACCGCGCCGAATGCGGTGGGGACATACCACATCGTCGCGGCGAGCCAGGTAAATCCGGCGCGGGTGTCGGTCGCCACCGTCACCGTGCTCGATGCCGCGGTCCAGATATCGGCCTACTCCACGGCCGCCATTCCACAAGGGGGCACACGCCGCTTCACCGCCGTGCTGCAAGGCGCCAACGCTGGCGGACCCGTTCCCGTTATCTGGTCGGTGCAGGAAGGGCCGACCGGCGGCGCGATTGATGCGGCGGGCCTCTATACCGCTCCGAACCATGCGGGAACGTTTCACATCGTAGCCACGTCGCAGGCGTCGCCGGCATTGAGCGCGACCACCACGGTGAATGTGCCGGAGGTCGCAGTGAGTGGCAGAGGGGACCAGGCGATGTACTGCCTGGGCGGGGCCCTCGCGCTCGCCGCTGGGGTTTACGGCACGGTGAACACGGCGGTGACGTGGTCGGTTCAGGAAACATCGGGCGGCAGTATCACTCCCGACGGGCTCTTCACCTGTTCGGTCGCATCCGGCACCTTCCATGTGACGGCCACCAGCGTGCAAGACCCGTCGAAGAGCGCCACCATGCTCGTCACGGCCCTGGGTGCGCCGACCAGCGCCTCGAACAACGTTTCCATCGCCAGCTCTTTGCCGACATCGATGCCGCAGCAGGCCATCGTCCAGGGCATTTGTGCGAACGTCACGATTGTGGGTGTCGCGGACCAGCGCGTCACCTGGAACACCCCGTTGATAGCGCCCGGCCATCCGGACTCGCTGCTGGGATGCCAGACGTATCCCTACACCTACACAGCCGCAGTGCCGCCGGGGACGTACAACGTTGTGGCGACGTCGGTGGGTGACCCGACGAAGAGCGCAACGTGGACCGTAAATGTAACGGCGCTCACGGCGATTCCTTTGTCGCCGACGAACGAGGTCCTGGCGCGCGGCGAGAAGCGTACGTTTACCGCCACCGTTACCGCCACATTCGGGAACTTCACGCGTCAACTGCCGCTGGCCGTGAACTGGACCGCCCCCGGCGGCAGCATCGACGAGAACGGCGTGTTCACCGCGCCGGCAACGCCGGGGACGTACAGGGTGACCGTGAGCACGGCGTTGCCGGCGCTGACCGCCGCCGCGACGGTTACGGTTGCCGACGCCGGTTACTTCGTGCCACGCGGTGCCGTGGCGAACATTTCCGCAGTCGATACGACGACGGCCACGTTGCTTCCTGCTGGGCTGGTGTTCCTGCTCGGCGGGTATTCGGACACCCTCGGCTTCTCGCAGATCTACGACCCTGGCAGCGGCACCCTGTCGGCCGTTTCGGCCGTTTCGAGCTCATATCGCTCTGAACACACGGCGACGCTGCTGCCTGATGGCCGCGTGCTGCTCGCCGGCGGTTTTGCCGACATCATTTGCTGTCTGGCGGGATCCGGCGCCGCCTTGTCCAAGACCGCCGTGCTGTACGACCCGGTCTTGGGCACATTCACGCCGACCGGCGACATGAACAGCAGGCGCGGTTTCCATAGCGCAACGCTGCTGCCCACCGGCAAAGTGCTGATCACCGGCGGCTCAGATACCCTGTCGACTTCTCTGGCCACGGCGGAGTTGTACGACCCCGCGACCGGCGTATTTTCGCCCACGGGCAGCATGGCCGTCGCTCGTAGCCAGCATACGGCGACGCTCCTGCCGAACGGCAGGGTGTTGATTGCGGGAGGCGCTGCCACCACTGCCACCGAGCTTTATGATCCGTCGACCGCCACCTTTGCTGCCGGACCTGCGATGACGACCGAACGCATCGGCGCGACGGCCACGGTGCTGCCGGACCACACCATCCTGTTTGCCGGCGGCACGACCAGCAGCGGTACCGCCCTGGCGACCAGCGAGATCTATGACCCGGTCAGCAACACGTTCACCATCGCCGGGTCGATGAGCGTGGCGCGCACCCGCCACGCCGCGGCGCTGCTGCCCAACGGCAAGGTATTGCTGGTCGGTGGTAGCGGCGATCGCTCGGCCGAACTCTACAGCCCCGCGTCACGCTCGTTCGCTTCCACCGGTGGTAGTGAATACCTGCGTCGGGTCCCATCCCTCACCGTCCTTCCCGATGGCACGGCGCTGCTGTTCGGCGGGACCACCACCGCCGAGATCTACGTCCCTGAACCGTAGAGAGTGCCCCTCGACACTCTCGCCGAGGTCGTGCTGAGCGAAGTCCCGACTGCTTGCATGTCCCGCGTCGCGCTTGACGCCGACTCCCCACCTTCCTACAATCAGGGCAGCCGTCAGCAGCTTGTGAGTCCTCGCCTAACTTACTGCATCTAAAGTGGTTAGGCAGAGCGGCAGGGCCGCAGGCGGCCGGCCGCAGCATATCTCCATGGCACCCACCGGACAAATCGGCGAGCGCGAGCGCGAAATTCTGACCGCGATCGTGGACACCTACATCGCCTCCGGCGAGCCGGTGGGCTCGCGCACGCTGGCGCGCGGCAAAGCGCAAGGGCTGAGCGCGGCGACCATTCGCAACGTCATGGCCGACCTCGCCGACGCCGGCTACCTGCAGCAGCCGCACACTTCGGCGGGGCGCGTCCCCACCGCCGCCGCCTACCGCTTCTACGTCGACCAGCTCACCGGGAAGGCGCGGCTTTCCCCGGCCGATGAGAGCGTCATCCAGCAGCAGCTCCACGGGATCTCGGATGTGCAGGAGTTCCTGGAGCGCACCTCGCAGGTGCTCTCGCTGGTGTCGCACGGCGTCGGCGTCGCGGTGTCGCTCACCGGGCCGAAAAACGCGCTCGATCACGTGTATTTTTCGCGGCTCGCCGAGCACAAGGTGCTGGCGGTGGTGGTGACGCACGCGGGCGTGGTACGCGACCGCGTGCTGCGCGTCGAGCGCGACCTGCCGCAGGCGGACCTGGACCTGGCGGCGCGCTACATCAACGACAACTTCCGCGGCTGGACCATGGACGCGGTGCGCGCCGAGATCGCCCAGCTCATCGAGCAGGAGCGCGGCGAGTACGACCGCCTGGCGCAGTCGATTGCGCAGCTCTATCAGCAGGGCGCGCTGGCGCCCGACCCGGCCGGCGAAGCGGTGTACATCGGCGGCGCGGCCAACCTGATTGGGAGCGAAGAAGACCAGGAGCGGTTGCGCGAGCTGTTGCACACGCTGGAAGAGAAGCAGCGCGTGGCCGACCTGCTGGCCGCGTATCTCGACGCCCGGCAGGAAGCGGTGCGGGTGGTCATCGGGCTCGAGGACACGCTGCCGGGAATGCGCAACCTGGCGCTCATCGGGGCGCCGGCGCGCGTCGGCAACGAGGTGATGGGATCGCTCGCCGTGCTGGGCCCGACGCGCATCGATTACGAGCACACCATCACCGCCGTGCAATACATCGCGCGGCTCTTTGACCGCATCCTGAACGAAGCGGAGTAAGTTGTCCCCGGAAGCGAAGCCACCATGGCACGGAAGAACGGAAAGACCGAGCCGGAAGCCGAAGCGATTCTCGACGCGGCGCATGAGCTGCCGCCCGCGGAAGACGACGCCGGGCCCGCCGCCGCGGTGCTGCCGGAGGAGCTGCAAAGGCTGCAGGACGAGCGGGAGATGCTCTACGACCGCTTGGCCCGGCTGCAGGCGGAGTTCGACAACTATCGCAAGCGCGCCACGCGCGAGCAGGCCGAGTTTCGCGAGTACGCCGTCACCGACGCCGCCCGCCTCTTCCTGCCGGTGCTTGATTCGCTGGAGCTCGCCCTGCAACACGCGCGCGGCGGGGAATTCCGCAGCGGCGTGGAACTCATCTACCGGCAGCTTCTCGATGCCCTGGGGAAGCTCGGGGTGCAGCCGCTGGCCGCCCAGGGGCAGCCGTTTGATCCTGCGCTGCACCAGGCGGTGGAGATGGTGGAGACCACCGCGGTGCCCGATCATCACGTCGTCGAAGAGATGCAGCGCGGCTACAAGATCAAGGAACGCCTGCTGCGCCCGGCGATGGTGCGGGTGGCCAGGAACCAGAAAAGCTAGTTCTCAGTTCCCAGTTCTCAGTGGGCCGGTCCTGTCCTAGTATGAGAACTGAGAACTGAGAACTGAGAACCGAGAACTGAGAACTAAAGTTTGCCGACCAACACCAAACGCGATTACTACCAGGTCCTGGGCGTGGCCCGCGCCGCGAACGACCAGGAGATCAAGAGCGCCTACCGCAAGCTGGCGCTGCAGTTCCATCCGGACCGTAATCCCGACCACCCTGACGCGGAGGAGAAGTTCAAGGAAGCCAGCGAGGCCTACGCCGTGCTCGCCGACCCGCAGAAGCGCGCGCAGTATGACCGCTTCGGGCACGCCGCGGTAGGCGGCGGGACGGGGCCCGCCGGCTTCGATCCCAGCATCTTCGCCGATTTCAGCGACATCTTCAGCGACCTGTTCGGTTTCGGCGACGCTTTCGGCGCCGGCGGCCGGCGGCGCACTCGCGCGCAACGCGGCGCCGACCTGCGGGAAGACCTGGCACTCACCTTCGAGGAAGCGGCCTTCGGCGCCGCGACCGAAGTCGTCACCCGCCGTCATGAAACCTGCGAAGCCTGCCACGGTTCGGGCGCGGCGGCCGGCAAGGCGCCCTCGGCATGTCGCACCTGCGGCGGCCGCGGACAAGTCCGGTACCAGACTGGCTTCCTCACCGTGGCCCGCACCTGCCCGACGTGCCAGGGTGTGGGGCAGGTCATCACCGACCCGTGTGCCTCCTGCCGCGGCGAAGGCCGCGTGGTGCGCCAGCGCACCCTCCCGGTCAAGGTGCCGCCGGGCGTCGAGGACGGCACCCGCATGCGCTTCGGCGGCCACGGGGACGCGGGCGTGCAGGGCGGACCGCCGGGCGATCTCTACGTCGTCTTCAATGTGAAGGAGCATCCCTTCTTCGAGCGCGAGGGCAAGGACCTGTATTGCAGCATCCCGATTTCGTATGCGCAGGCGGCGCTGGGCGCGGAGATCAAGGTGCCGACGCTCGATGGCGAGCACACCCTCAAGCTGCCCGAAGGCACCCAGACCCACACCGTCTTCAAGGTCCGCAACAAGGGCATCCCGGTCCTGAACGGACACGGCAGGGGCGACCTGTACGTCGAAGTCCGGGTGCAGACGCCGCACAAGCTCAGCAAGCGGCAGCGCGAGCTGTTGCAGGAACTGGAAGCGGCCCACCCCATCGAGAACAAGCCGCAGCGCCGCTCGCTGCTGGGCAAGATGAAAGACATGTTCTCGTAAGGGCAGTTTCGAGTTTCTAGTTTCTGGTTTCTAGTTTCTAGTTTCTAGTCTCTAGTCTCTAGTTTTCAGCGGCCTCGGTAACGAGGCACCGCCTTGCACTTGCGTACACTGGTATCATTTGTCACGTCGTCGGTCAGCTGACACTCGAAACTAGAAACTCGAAACTAGAAACTGCTCCCATGCGCCGCCGCTGGATTGCCGACGAATTCGATGCCCAGCGCGCCGCCCTGACCGGGGCGCACGCCGCGCACCTGGCGCGGGTGCTGCGCGCGCGGGTGGGGCAGGAGTTCGACATCGCGGCCGGCGAGCGCGTGCGCCGCGGGCGCGTCACCCGCGTCACCGACGAGCGGGTGGAATTCGCACTCGGCGAAGACGTGCCGGCGCCGCGGCTGGCGCCTGTCACCGTGGTGCTGGCGGTCATCAAGTTCGATCGCTTCGAGTGGGCGGTGGAAAAGCTGACCGAGCTGGGCGTCGCCCGCATCGTGCCGCTCGTCGCCGCCCGCACCGACGCCCACCTTGCCGCAGCCGCGGGGAAGCGAGTGGAGCGCTGGCGCCGCGTCGCGCGCGAAGCGGCCGAACAGTCGCGCCGCACCGCGGCCCCCGAGATTGCCGCTCCCATCAAGCTCCAGGCGGCGCTGGCACCCGGTGGGGAGACCCGCGTCGTGCTCGCGGAGAGCGAGCACGACGCCGCGCTCGCCGACGTGTTGCAGGCTCATCGCGACGCCGCATCATGGACGCTGGCGATCGGCCCCGAGGGTGGCTGGACGCACGATGAGGTGGCGCGCTTCGCCGCCGCCGGATGGCTGGCGGCGTCGCTCGGCCCCACCATCCTGCGCACCGAGACCGCCGCGGTCGCCGCGCTGGCCGTGCTGCAAGCGCTCACGCGCGCCTAGGTTCTGGTTTCACCAGTACCCAGTACTCAGCTCTGGCCACTGGGCACTAGGTTCCGGGTACTGAGAACTGAGAACTGAGAACTGAGAACTGAGAACTGAGAACTGAGAACTGAGAACTGCCTCATGCCCAAATTTCTCCCGAGTCCCGAGCAGCAGCGCGCCATCGCGCACGTGCGCGGCCCCATGCTGGTGGTGGCGGGCGCGGGCACGGGCAAGACCACGGTGCTGGTGCGGCGCGTCGCGGCGTTGATTGACGGCGGCCACGCCCGCCCCGACGAAATCCAACTCGTCACCTACACCGAGAACGCCGCCGCGCGCATGCGCACGCAGCTCAGCGAGTTGGTCGGGCCGCTCTGGGCCGGCCAGGTGCGCGCCGGCACCTTCCACGCATGGTGCTACCAGCTGATAAAAGACCATGGGCGCGGTTTTGACGTGGTGGACGAGGTTGACCTGTGGATCTACCTGCGGCGCCGCCTGGCACAGCGCGAGCTGCCGCTCGAGCGCTTTGTCCGCGCCGCTTCACCGGCCCAGTTCCTGCACGACCTGCTGCGCTTCTTCGCGCGCTGCCACGACGAGCTGGTGGATGCGGCCGCCTACGAGCAATATGTCGCGGAACTCGCCGCCGGTCGCCGCTCGCTGCCGCGCGTCGGCAAGGCGGACGAGGAGCTGCCGCGCGAGGAAGTCATCGCGCGCTGCCGCGAGATCGCGGCCGTCTTCCGCACCGTCGAGCGCATGCTGGCGCAGGACGGGCTGGGCACCTTCGGACACATGATCCTGGGCGCGGTCGAGTTGCTGCGCCGCGAGCCGGCCGTGCTCGCCGCGGAGCGGCAGCGGGCGCGCTTCCTGTTGATCGACGAATTTCAGGATGCCAACGTGGCGCAGATCGAGCTGGCGGCGCTGCTCGCCGGCGAGGCGCAGAACATCTTCGCCGTCGGCGATCCCGACCAGGCCATCTACCGCTTCCGCGGCGCGTGCAGCGCGGCCTTCGACGAGTTTGTGCGCCGCTTCCCGCAGGCCGCGACCGCCCACCTGTTTGAGAACCGCCGCTCGCGCCAGGCCATCCTCGATTGCGCGTGGGAAGTGATCAGCCACAATCCATCCCCGGTGAGCGAGCAGGCGTCGCCGGCGCTGAAGCTCAAGCGCCACCAGCTGCGCTCCGCGCGCGAGGACGAGGCCGCGAAGCAAGGCCGCCGGCTGCTCCCGGTGCAGGTGGACGCCGTCATCACCATCGGCGCCGAGACCGAGGCCGTGCACGTGGCGGAGGCGATGGTGCAGCGCCAGGCGTCGCTGGCCTGCCGCTGTCCGGGACGCCCGCACGAATTCGGCTGGTGCAACTTCGCCGTGCTCTACCGCCAGCACGCGCATCGCACGCAGGTGGCGCGCGAACTCGCGGCGCGCCACGTCCCCTTCGTGGTGAAGGGCATGGGGGTGCGCGACACGCGCGAAGGGCGCGACGCGCTGGCCGCGCTGCGCGCGGTCGCGGCGCCGGGGGACGCGGTCAGCGTCTTGCGCGTGGCGGCGCTGCCGCAGTTTGGCCTCGCTCCGGCGGCCCTGCGCGACGAACTGGGACTGCGGCGCTCCGACCCGTCGCTCACCGCGGCGCTGGAAAAGGTGCCGGGCGGCGCCGCGGTGCTGGCGGCGCTGGCGACGGCGCGCCGCCGCATCCAGCCGGAGACGACGCCCGCGCCGGCGGCGCTGCAAACGGTGCAAGAGGTGTTCGCGCTGCCGGAGAGTACGCCGCTGGCCGTGCTGCGCGAATATGTCCGCCGGTGGCAGGAGAAGGCGATCACCCGCACTGGCAGCCTGGCCGAATTTCTCGACTACCTGCGCTGGCTGGAGGAGCAGGACAAGGAAATCCAGCTGCCGGAAGCGCGCGACGCCGATGCCGCCGCGCCCGACGCGGTGCGGCTGCTGACGGCGCACACCGCCAAGGGCCTGGAATTCACCGCGGTATTCGTGCTGCGCGCCAACCGGCAGTCGTTTCCGACGCAATACCATCAGCCGCTGTTTGACCTGCCGGCGGAATTGCGCTCCCGCATGGCGGCGGCCGACGACGGCCGGGAACTGCATGGCCAGGAAGAGCGGCGCCTCTTCTACGTCGCCATGACGCGCGCCCGCGATGCGCTCACCATCTGCGCCCGCGCTGGCCGCGGCAAGCGCGATCCGCGTCCCGACGGCTACCTCCGCGATCTCATCGGCAAGCCGGGGCTGGAACCGGTGCTGCGCGTGCAGCACGCCCAGACGCTCGGCACCATTGCAGCCGCGGCGGCGCTGGCGCCCATCGGCGAGTGGGTGTCGCTGGCGCCGGCAGCGTCGCTGGTGCGCGCGCCGCTCAGCGCCACCGCCATCGACCGTTACCAGCGCTGCCCGCTGCAATTCAAGCTGGAGCGCGATTGGCAGCTCCCCACCGACACCCCGGCGGCGCTGCGCTACGGCAAGGCGGTGCACGACGCGCTCAAAGCGTACTTCGACGGCATCCGGCAAGGCCGCCCGCTCGCCGTCGAGCGCCTGCTCGGCGTCTTCCGCGACGCGCTGGCGGCGTTGCCCATCGAGGACCCGCACCAGGCGTCGCTCTACCTCAAGCAGGGCGAGGCGGAACTGCGCGCCTTCGCCGCCGCCACCCGCGCCGCACCCCTCCCCGCAGTCATCGCCACCGAGCAGACCTTCGAATTGAAGCTCGGCGGCGTCACCCTGCGCGGGCGCATCGACCGGCTCGACCGCCTCCACGACAAGGCCGTGGCCGTCGTCGATTACAAGACCGGCTCGCCGCGCGATCAGAAGGAAGCCGACGCCAGCACCCAGCTCGGGCTCTACGCCCTCGCCGCCCGCCACCTGGGATTCGTCCCGGAGCGGCTGGTGCTGCACAACCTGGAGAACAATGAGGCGGTGGTCACGGTGCGTGACCCCTCCGACCTCGCCGCCCTGGAAGCGAAGGTGGCGGAGGTCGCGGCCCAGATCGCCGCTGGCGAGTTCGACCCCAAGCCGGGATTCCATTGCCGCTTCTGCGGCTACCGCCCGCTCTGCCCGGCCACCGAAGAGCAGAACTACGCCGCGAACTGAAGCCAGCAGCCAGCAGCCAGCAGCTAGCAGCGCCTCAGCACCAGCGCTGAATTCTTCGAGCCAAAGGCGATGCAGTTGCATACTGCATGCTCAATGGCCGCCCGCCGTCCGGCTGCGGGGACGTAGTCGAGATCGCACTCCGGGTCGGGCTGTTCGAGGTTGATGGTGGGCGGGAGCTGCCCGTGCTGCATCGCGACCAGCGTCGCAGCCACGCCGGCGGCGCCGCACGCCCCCTGCGGGTGCCCGATCTGCGATTTCAGCGACGACATGGGCACGCGGCGCGCCTGCTCTCCGAGCGCCAGCTTGAGCGCGCGCGTCTCGATGCGGTCGTTGAGTTGCGTTGAAGTGCCGTGCAGGTTGACGTAGCCCACGTCGCTCGCGGCGATGCGCGCTTCCGCCATGGCCAGCGCGATGGCGCGCGCCGGTTCCTCGCCGCCTTCCTCCAGCCGCACCCGGTGAAAGGCCTCGCAGGTCGAGCCGTACCCGGCCACCTCCGCGTAGATGCGGGCGCCGCGGGCGCGTGCGTGTTCGTAGTCTTCCAGGATGAACATCCACGCCCCTTCGGCCAGCACGAAGCCGTCGCGGTCGGCGGAAAACGGCCGCGAGGCGCGCTCCGGCGCGTGGTTCCACGCGCGCGGTCAGGATCTTCATCAGGGTGAAGCCCTTGACGATGCCGGGGGCGATCGGGGACATCCACCCCGCCGGCCAGCATCAGCGGCAGCGCGCCGCGCTGGATTTCGCGGTAGGCGTAGGCGAGCGCGTCGGTGGACGACGTGCAGCCGGTGGTGACCACGTGGCTCGGGCCGCGGAACCCGAAGCGCATGCTGACCTCGCTCGCCAGCGTCCCCATGGTGCCGCTGGGAATGCTGAACAGCGAAACCGCTTCACGCGCCCGCTCAGCCACAGCCGGTATTGCTCTTCGCTGAACTCCTGCGCCCCGCCGCCGCTGCCCAGCAGCACCCCGATCTCGCGCTTGCCCCCGAGCGACATGCCCGCGGGGTCGAGGCCGGCGTCGCTCAGCGCCTCCGCCGACGCCGCGATCGTCATGGGCACGGCGCGCGACACGTGCTTCCGCTCGTGGCGGTCGATCCACGCCAGCTCGTCGAAGTCGCGCACCTCGCCGGCAATTTGCACCGGCAGGTCGGAGGGATCGAAGCGCGTGATGCGCGCTACCCCGCTGCGTCCCGCGAGCACCGCGCCGCAGAATGCCCGGTTGCCGATGCCGTTGGGGCTGACCACGCCCATCCCGGTGATGACGACGCGCGCTGCGCTCATGGGGCGGCGGCCACTGGCCGCTCGCGGCGCGCTGCCGCGAGTTCCGGCCGGCCGGGATTGTCGCCGCGGGCGCAGACGCTCAGCAGTTCGCCGAAATACTTCTGCGCCACGGCGCTCTCGCCGGCCTGCTTCGCCGCCCGCGCCGCGCCGTAGAGCGCGCGGAAGCGGTTGGGTTCCTTGGTGAGCGTCGCCTCAAACTCGCGCCGCGCCTCGGCCGGCTGCCTCCTTTGCAGCAACATCTCGCCCAGCAGCTCGCGCGCGGGCGCGATCGGTCCGGGGGTGACCGCACTCTTCTCCGTGCTGTCCTCGAGTTCCGCCGCCGCCCGCATCTCGCGCAGCGCGTCTTCGTTATGGCCCTCGGCCAGCGCCATCCAGGCAGCAACGTCGCGGCGCTGAATTTCGACCTGGAGCGCCCAGTACGTCTCGTTCGCCTGCGTCAGGCGGTCGCGCAGTTGGGCAAGCGCCGCCGCTGCCGCGCGGGCGCCGGCAGGGTCGCCGTTGTGCGCCGCGCCCAGGCCGCGCGCGAACCAGGTGATCGCCTCGGTGTAGGGAAACGCGCTGGGACGCGGCTCCAGCCTCGCCGCGTCGGCCCACGCTCCGCGCTCCAGCGCGTAGCGCGCGGGAATCGCCGCCAGCGCGAAGAATGCGGCGGGCGCCGAGGCAGCGCCGCTGCCGGCCGCGGGGGCTCCCAGGCGCGCGGCGATCTCTGGCAGCGACGCCAGCAGCCGCCGCGCCGCCTCGTCCTGCCCGCTTTGCAGGTAAGCGTAAGCCTGGTAGTCGCTGGCGTGGAGTTCTTCGCCGGTCTGGCCTTCGCGCCGCGCCGCGGCCGCCGCCGCGATGTTGGTGTCGATCGATTCCTGCCAGGAGCCCACGCGGGTGAAAGTGTGCGACGGCATGTGCAGCGCGTGCGGCGCTGACGGCGCAATCTGCGCGTAGCGGCGGGCCGCGGCCAGGGCGCGTCCCGCCAGCGGCGGCACGTCGTAGGCGTGGATGATGTAGTGCGCCAAGCCGGGATGCTCGGGCTGTTGCGCGAACATCTTCTCCAGGATGGCGCCCGCCTTGAGCTGCCGCGCGTAGGTCTTGTCCGCCGGATCGGCGGCAGCCGCGAGCGCCAGCGCATAGAAGATCTGCGCCTCGGTGTCGTCCGGATACGCGGCCGCAACCTGCGCCATCGCGCTTTCGTAGGCGAGCACACGCGCGCGCTGCTCGGTTTTCTCGAAATCCTGGTAGAGGCGCGCCGCGGCCTCGAGGTAAGCGCGCTCGCGGGCCGTCCGGGCGCCGGTCGCGCGGCCCCGGGCGACGGTGTCGCGCCCTTTTTCGAGCTGTCCCGTCGGTTTCAGGCCGGCCGCCATCGGATTGCCCCAGTGACTCAGGGCGATGCCCCAGGACGCGATGCCGCACGACGCATCGGTCGCCAGCGTGGCGTTGAAGCCCTCGATCGCCGCCCCGAACTGGAAGGAATGCAGCAATGCCACCGCGCGATTGAACTGCGGCTGGGCCGCGGCGCTGCACGACGTTGCGAAGTTCACCGTGCCCAGCTTTTCGCCGCCCCCGGACGCGTGCTGATGTTCCTGGGCGAGCACGCCGGACGCGGCCACCAGCAGCAACACGGCGGCCCACGGCGCGTAGCGCGGATCCCTCATCTTCCCCACCTCCGGACGTCAGCCTGCATGCAGCCGGGTAAGCGGCTGCAGATACGCCCAATATAATGGATTGTCCGGAAACCCGCTTCGTTACGCCGGTTGCGCATGCCCCTCGGCCTCTACATCTCGGTGCCGTTTTGCCGCACCAAGTGCAGCTACTGCAACTTCGCCTCGGATGTCTTTGCGGCGGCGAAGTATGACGAGTACGTGGCGCGCGTGTGCGCCGACATGGCGCGCGCCGAAGCAATCGCGGCGGCGGCGCGGGCGTCGTTCGTGCGCGACGTCGACACCCTCTACCTCGGCGGCGGCACTCCGACGGTGCTGGCCGCGGCGCAACTGGAGCGCCTCTTCGCCGGCGCCCGGGAAGCGTTTCGCATCGCGCCCGCAGCGGAAGTCACCGTCGAATGCGCCCCCGGCACGCTCGCTCCGTCCACCATTGATCTTCTCCTGCGCTGCGGCGTGAATCGCGTCAGCCTCGGGGTGCAGTCGTTCGCCGACGAAGAAGCGCGCGCGGTCGGCCGCCTGCACACTCGCGCGGTCGTGCTGGAAGAGGTCGCACGCCTGCGGGCCGCCGGCATCGCCGACATCAACATCGACCTCATCGCCGGCTTGCCGCACCAGACGCGCGATTCGTGGCGCCGCTCGCTCGACGATGTGCTCGCCCTCGGCGTGCCGCACGTCAGCGTCTACATGCTCGAAGTCGACGCCGACTCGCGCCTCGGCACCGAGTTGCTGGCCGGGGGCACCCGCTACCACGCCCACTTTGTCCCTGACGAGGAGACCACCGCCGAACTCTACGAGCTGGCCTGCGCGCGCCTCGCGGCGGCGGGTGTGGCGCAATACGAAATCTCGAACTTCGCGCGGCCGGGCAGCGAATCGCGGCACAACCTGAAGTACTGGACGCGCCAGCCTTACCTCGGTTTCGGCGTGGACGCGCACTCCATGCTGCCGCCGGACGCCGACCTGCGGCGCGCCGGCGCGAACGCAGTCCGCTTCGCGCAGCCGGACTCGCTCGAAGAATTCCTGCGCCGCGACGCCTTCCCGGCGAGCGAGGTCATCTCCCCGACCGCGGCCCTGGAAGAGCGCTTCTTTCTCGGCCTGCGGCTCACGCGCGGCGTGCGCCTCGCCGACGTGGAAGCGGAATTCGGCGCCGCGCCACTGGCCGGGTTGCGCGAGGTGATGGCCGAGATCGTGCGCGACGAGCTGGCCACGCTCGCCGACGGCGTCCTGCGGCTCACGCCGCGCGGCCGCCTGCTCTCCAACGAGGTCTTCGCCCGTTTCGTCGCCCTGGGCGCGGCGTGACCAGAAGCCAACGTGCTACTGCCTCCGCCCGCTATTTACTCTTCGTTCAACCCCCGGAACGGCGTTAGAATAAGCCGCACCGGCCAGCCGTTCTGATTCCCATCACGCGCGCGTGGGTGCGTGCCGGCGAAACGCCATGCAGTCAGGTCGTGACGAAAAAGTCCCGCCGTTCAAGTTGACGGTGGTCCAGTACGCCATCCTGGCCATCTTCCTGGTGCTGGCCTACGGGCTGTGGCGCCTCCAGGTGGTAGGCAACGACCGCTACGAAGTGATGGCCGAAAAGAACCGTGTCCGCACGGTTCCTATTCTCGCCCCGCGCGGCAAAATCCTCGACCGCGAAGGCCGCATCCTGGTCGACAACTACCCCTCGTTTTCCGTGCTGCTGCTGCGCGACCAGGGGAAGCTGCTCGACGCCGACCTCGACACCATTGCCACCGGCCTCAACATGCCCGCCGCCGACATCCGCGAGCGCTTGCGCCGCGCCGCCTCCGCCCCCGGCTACCAGCCCATCGTGCTCAAGGACGACATCACCCCCGACGAGCTGGCCTTCATCGAAGCCCACAAAATCGAACTCCCCGAGCTGGAAACCATCATGGTGCACCGCCGGCTGTACCCGCGGAACGGCTTTCTGGCGCACGTCATCGGCTACGTCGGCGAGGTCAGCGAAGACATGCTCAACAACCCGCGCTTCGAGCTCTACGAGCCGGGCATGATCGTGGGGCAGTCGGGCGTCGAGCAGCAGTACAACGACGTGCTGATGGGCAAAGACGGCGAGCGCCGCGTGGTGGTCAACAGCAAGGGCAAGGAGATGGAGCGCCTGAGCGAGACCCAAGCCGTTCCCGGCAAGCAGCTCAAGCTGACCATCGATCTCGACCTGCAAATCGCCGCCGAGCAGGCGCTCGGCGACCGCAACGGCGCCATCGTCGCCATGGACCCGCACAGCGGCGAGATCCTGGCCCTGGTCTCCCGCCCCACCTTCGACCCCAACGCCTTCGCCGTCCGCATCTCCCGCCAGGAATGGACGCGCCTGGTCAACGATGACGAGCATCCGCTGATGAACAAGGCCATCCAGGCGCAATTGGCCCCCGGTTCCACCTTCAAGGTCATCGAGGCGGTGGCGGGACTGCAGGAGGGAATCGCGCAGGACATGCACGTGTTCTGCAACGGCGGCGCCGTCTTCTACGGCCGCCGCTTCGCCTGCCACCTGAAGTCCGGCCACGGCGCCGTCGAGCTGACCCGCGGCATCTACCAGTCCTGCGACGTCTTCTTCTACACTCTGGCGGAACGCCTGGGCATCGGGCGCATCGCCCGCTACGCCTCCGCCTTCGGCATCGGCAAGAAGACCGGCATCGATCTTCCCGGTGAAGTCAGCGGCGTGATGCCGAGCGAAGAGTGGAAGATCAGGAACTTCAAGCAGAAGTGGTATGCGGGCGAGACTATCTCCGTCGGCATCGGCCAGGGCGCCCTGGCGGTCACCCCGGTGCAGTTGATGCGCGCCATCGGCGGCATTGCCATGGGCGGTATGCTGCGCCGCCCGCACCTGGTTTTTGACGACGAGGTGCCCCCGCCGCAACTGGAGCGCGTCGCCGCCACTTATCCCGCTTCCACCCAGGTGCCCATCGATCCCCAGAACTGGAGCGCGTCACCGACGCCCTGTCGCAGGTCCCCACGCCCGTCGGCACCGCGCCCAGCGCGGCCCTGCCGGGAATCGACTTCGCCGGCAAGACCGGCAGCGCGCAGGTGGTCAGCAAGGAAGCGCGCAAGCTGCTCCAGGGGCGTCAGTTCAACGACAACTCGTGGTTCGTCGGCTTCACCCCGCGGCGCAATCCCGACGTGGTGGTGGGAGTGCTCTTCGAAGGCGGCGAGCACGGCCAGTTTGCCGGCCGCATGGCGGCGCAGGTCATCAAGGCCTTCGTGGACAAGAAACGCGTGCAGGAGGCGACGCGCCTGCAGAAGTCAGCCGAGCTGCCGCCGGGCGCGCCGCCGGGTGTGACCCTCGTGCCGCCCGCCGCCGCCCCGGCCGGGCACGCCGAGCGCAGCTCGGTGCCGGTGGAAGCGCAGGGCTTGAGCCCTGCGAACCCGCCCGCACAAAAAAGCGGGGCTTTCGCCCCGGCGGCTCCCAAGCCGAATGAGGCCAAGCCCGCGCCCAAGCCCAGCGCCGCGCTCGACATCAAAAGAAGCTACAAGCTGCAAGCTACAAGCTACAAGCTACAAGCCAGCAGCCAGAAGCCAGAAGCTCGAAACTAGAAACTCGAAACTCGAAACTAGAAACTAGAAACTGTTTTTCAATGGCTCGCTACATACGCTTCCGCGATTTCGACTGGTTCCTGTTCCTGCTGGTGATGCTCATCTGCGTCCTTGGCGTGGTGGAAATCTACAGCGCCACCTTCAGCACCAGGTTCGCCAGCCGGCATCTCCACCTCAGCCAGATTTACTGGGTGCTGTTCGGGGTGGCGCTGATGTTCCTGGCCAGCCTCGTCAACTACGAGGTGCTGCTCGACCAGGTTCACTGGCTGTACCTGGTTTCCATCGGCATGCTCCTGGCGGTGTTTGTGGTGGGCGAAAAGTACCTGGGGGCGCGGCGCTGGATTCGCATCAGCGGCACCACGCACTTCCAGCCCTCGGAGTGGGTCAAGCTCATCCTGATTCTCGCCCTGGCCAAGTATTTCCAGGAGTCACGCCACGGCGAGGCGACCCCGGGCGACGTGGTGAAGGTAGGCCTGATCGCCGGCCTCCCCTTCCTCATGGTGCTGGCGCAGCCCGACCTGGGCACCGCCCTCACCTATGTCCCCGTCGCCTTCATGGCCCTGTTCCTGGGCGGGATGCGCGCCCGGCACGCCCTCGTCATTCTTCTGGCCGTGGCCCTGGTCGCCCCCTTTGGCTGGAAGCACATGAAGCCGTATCAGCGCGACCGCCTCACCAGCTTCCTGCACCCGGAAGCCGATTCCCAGGGCACCGGCTACCAGGTGCAGCAGTCGCTCATCGCCGTCGGTTCCGGCGGCCTCCTCGGGCGGGGCTTCACCAAGGGCACCCAGACCCAGGGATCGTTCATCCCCGAGCCCCACAACGACTTCATTTTCGCCGCCTTCAGCGAGGAACGCGGATTTGTGGGCGCGGTCACCCTCCTGCTGCTATACTTTCTGGTGCTGATGCGGTTGATCCACAACGCACAGACGGCGCCTAACCG
Source organism: Terriglobia bacterium (assembly GCA_963739375.1). Classification (GTDB taxonomy): domain Bacteria; phylum Acidobacteriota; class Terriglobia; order Terriglobales; family Acidobacteriaceae; genus CAVUAF01. The sequence continues at coordinate 328,572 of CAVUAF010000020.1, read as the reverse complement.
CGCCGGCACGTTCGTGGTGATGGGTGTGGTAGCGGTCTTGCTTTTCCACATCACAATCAACGTCGGCATGGTGGTCGGTTTTATGCCGGTCACCGGGATCCCGCTGCCGCTGATGAGTTATGGCGGCTCGTCGGTGCTGTCCATGTTCCTGGCGCTGGGTATCGTCAACAATATCCGCATGCGCCGTTTCGTGAACTGACGCCGTTGCCGGAGTACACCCGCAGGTTTGCTGCGGGCCGCGCGGAGGGCGCGGCAGAGAAGTTTGTGTTTTACCGGCCCCACAGGGGCCAAACCGGCCCGGAATGGCCGGACGACAGGATTGAGATTTCGCGCTTCCCGGCGCCTCAGGCGCGGGAAGAGAGCGTGGCAGGGCGGGTAACGGCCCCGCCGGAACCGGTTCCGCACTCGTGGTGCGGCGGCCTTCGGCAGTGCGGTCACAAACCCTGCGCGCGGTGGGTGCAAAGATTTCGAAGAACGTCAAAGGAAACTGTTGCGCGGTCCCCTACGCGGGCTGCCGTTTGCCTTTGGTGTTGCCTCCTCCGCCCAGTCCTTCCTCGTCTGCGTCCTCTCCCTGCCGGTAATGCGCCGCTCCTGAAGGAGCGCGCCCGGAGAGGCAATGAACAAGGAACTGTTTATCTCGTCCACCCCGCATGAAACCAAGGTTGCGGTGGTCGAGGACGATCTGCTGGTGGAGCTTCACTACGAGCGCGAGAACGAGTACACCCTCGCCGGCTCCATCTACAAAGGCCGTGTCACCCGCGTGCTTCCCGGCATGCAGTCGGCATTCGTCGACGTTGGGTTGGAGCGCGACGCCTTCCTCTACGTCACCGATTTCCTGGAAGAGCAGGACGAACAGGAAGAAATCGAGCCGGTCAGCCTCCCGGCCCCGCGCGAACCGCGGGCGCCGGAGCGCAGCTTTGAGCGTGCGCAGCCGGCGCCGCGAGGGCAGGGCGAGGAAGTGCAGCCGCACCTGATCGCACCGCCGCCCGCACCCGTCCCCATCGTGTTTGAAGGCGGCGCCGACGATCTCGACGAAGAGGACGAAGCCGGGGCGGCGGGCGAAGCTCCCGCCGCCGGCGACGCCGGCGGCGAAGAGGGCGCGCGGCGCTGGCGCGGAAGGCGACGTCGTGGCCGCAGCCGCCGCGGCGGCCGCGGCTTCCCGGAAGCCAAATTCTCCCACGAGGGCCGCGAGCCCGAGCCGCGCGAAGTAAGCGAGCCCCGCGAAACCCGCGAGCCCCGTGAACCCCAGCCCCGCGAGACCCGCGAGCCCCGCGAAACCCGCGCCCCCCGCGAAACCCGCGAGACCCGCGCCCCCCGCGCGCGCCAAGACTACGGCCCGCCCCCCGGCTACCAGCCCATCATCCTGCCCGGCGAGTCCATCTCGAAGTATCAGCATTTGCAGTCCGCGGCGCCTGCCCAGCCCCGGCCGCGCGCCGAACGCGCACCCGAGCCCCCGGCGCCGCCGCCGGAAGTGGTGCCGGAGGCCCTGGCCGCAGCGCCGCCCGCGGCCGACGACGATCTCAACGTGACGGCTGCCGCGGCTGAAGTCGTCGCGCCCGCGCCGGAGTTCCAGCCCGGCCCCGGTCCTGAATTCTTCGGCGACACGCGCGACCCCGAAGAGACTCCCCACGCCCCCCTCGCCGATGCCCGGGCCGACCAGCGGCGCTTCGAGCAGATGAATGTCGCGGCGGTCTTTGGCGGCGGCCAGGCCGCTTCCGAGGCCGAGCCGGAGCCGGACGAAATCCGCCATGCATTGGCGGCCGAGGAGAGCGCCGCGCCGCCGCCGGCCTCCGTCGAAATTCCGCCGCTGGAAGCGGGCGAGCACGACGCCCCGGGCGGCGCCGCCTTCGCGCCCGGCGCCGGGCACGTCGAGGAAGAAGTGATTGACGAGGAAGAGGCCGAGCTCGCGGCGCCTCCCACCGAGCCCGACGACATCGCTTTCGAAGAACTCGAAGAGGAGACGCTGGAACGCGCCGCCGGTGCGGCCACGCCGGCCGCTCCCGAGGACCACGCCGCCGAGCACCATGCCGCCGAGCACCATGCCGACACCGGCGCGGACGCTGAATTCCCCGCCGCGTCCGCCGTCGAGCCACACGCCGAGGCCGGCGACGCCGCCGACCAAGGCGAGGAAGGCGAAGAAGGCGAAGAAGAGTTCGATGAAGCCGACGAGGCGCAGGAACTCGCCGAGCGGGAGCTGGAAGACGCCGGCCGCGCCGAGATGCGCGCTCCCGCCGATACCGCCGGTTTTCAGCGCACCCCGCGGCCGCAGTTCGACCGCCGGCGCCTGCGCAGCGGCCGCGGCCGCCGTGGCATCCGCCGCGAGCCGCCGCGCACCCAGATGATCTCCGAGCTGCTCAAGGAAGGCCAGGAAATCCTGGTGCAGATCGCCAAGGAGCCCATCGGCAAGAAGGGCGCGCGCATCACCAGCCACATCGCGCTGCCCGGCCGCTTCCTCGTCTACATGCCGACCGTGAACCATATCGGCGTGTCGCGCAAGATTTCCTCCGAGGAGGAGCGCCAGCGGCTGAAGCGCATTGTGACTAGCGAGCGCGAAGACGGCCACGGCGGCTTCATCGTGCGCACCGCCGCCGACCGCGCTCCGGAAGAGGAGTTGCGCGCCGACATCCGCTTCCTCAAGCACCTGTGGCACGAAATCAAGCAGCGCAGCGAGACCTCCAAGCCGCCGGCCCTCATCTACCACGACCTCAGCCTGGTGGAGCGCATCCTCCGCGACCAGGTCAACGAGAACTTCACCGCCATCTGGGTCGACACCGAGAGCGACTACGAGCGCCTCATCCGCTTCGTCAATCGCTTCCAGCCCGCCCTGGTGAAGCGCGTCAAGCTCTACACCAAGCAGACCCCCCTCTTCGAGCAGTTCAACATCCAGGAAGAGATCAACAAGGCGCTCAAGTCGAAGGTGTGGCTCAAGTCCGGCGGCTACATCGTCATCAACCAGACCGAGGCGCTGGTGGCCATTGACGTCAACACCGGCAAGTACGTCGGCAAGACGCAGCGCCTGGAAGACACCATCGTCAAGACCAACGTCGATGCCATCCGCGAGATCGTGCGCCAGATCCGCCTGCGCGACCTCGGCGGCATCATCATCATTGACTTCATCGACATGGACGAGCGCCGCAACCGGCAAAAGGTCATGCAGGCGCTGGAAGAAGCGCTCAAAAACGATCGCGCCCCCTCCAAAACGCTCCAGTTCAACGATTTCGGCCTGGTGGCCCTCACCCGCAAGCGCGTCAAGCAGTCGCTGGAGCGCACCCTCGGCACCCCCTGCCCCTATTGCACCGGCACCGGCTTCACCAAGTCGGCCACCACCTTGACCAACGAAATCTGGGTGGAGATGCGCAAGATGGCGCGCCACTTCGATCATCCCGACGTCATGCTGCGCGTCCACCCGGAAGTGGCCAAGGCCCTCAAGGCCAACGGCGGCCGCTGGATTCAAGAGATGGAAGAGCTCACCGGGCGCAACATCATCGTCAAGAGCGACGCCATGCTCCACCAGGAGCAGTTCGACATTCAGTAGCCTCATAGGGCGCGGCGCGGTTTCCTCCCCGCCGCGCCCGTTTCTTTGGCCAACGGCGGACGACTGGGAACTGCCCTTTTGTCATCCCGAGCGCTTTGTCGGCCCCAAGTGCCGCGCTGCGGCCCAATCCGTGTCTCCTAATCCAACGGCAACTTTGTCACTTTCGCATTAACACCACTATTACTAGTGGTTGCCCGCGGAAATCACCCGATATCTGCCGCCTGTGACCTTCGACCATGCACCTACCCCCATAAGAATCAGAAGAAAACCGACAAAACCATAAAGATTCCCTTGACACAACCCGCAGTGACACTGGTATAACTCGCTGCACTTAGTCGTCCCCCCGAGAAACGAGGAAATTTCCTCGACCAGCTACCCACCGGCTCCTGCTGAGCGCGGGCGGTTTATGCTGTGGAAAGGGCTATGAATCCTATGGCCGATTCGCCAGAAGTGATGAACATCCGGCAAGCCTCCCAGTATCTGGGGATCAGCCCGGACACGCTTTACAAGTACGTGTCGGAGGAGCGGATCCCGGCCTTCAAACTGGGGAATCGCTGGAAATTCAAGAAGACGATTCTCGATTCCTGGATGGAGCGGAAGAGCAGCATGGGGGAAGGGCGTAACAGCCGGAAGCGGCCCAAGTCGGCGAGGGCGGCAGTAGCAGGACACTGAGCCAGCGCGCGGCGCCGCCCCCGGGGTGGCGTGACGGGCGCAAAAGAGAGAACAGCAATGTTCGGATTCGGCGGCAGCAAAAGCATCGTAGGGCTGGACATCGGCTCCAGCTGCATCAAGGCAGTCGAGCTGAAGAAGGGGCGCGGCGGCATTGAGCTGTCGCACCTGGGGGTGGAGCCCCTGGCCTCCGACATCGTGGTCGATTCCATGATCGTCGACTTGGGCAGCGTCTCCAGCGCGATCTCCAAGATCTTCACCGAGAACAGCATCAAGTCCAAGGCGGTGGCCACCAGCGTCAGCGGGCACTCGGTGATCGTGAAGAAGATCTCGCTCCCCACCATGAGCGAGCAGGAGCTGGGGGAGAGCATCCAGACGGAAGCGGCGCAGTACATCCCCTTCGACATCACCGACGTGAACATCGACTACCAGATTCTGAGCGAGGACCTGAGCGGGCCGCAGATGGACGTGCTGCTGGTGGCGGTGAAGAAGGACAAGATCCTGAACTACACCCATGTGCTGTCGCTGGCGGGCAAGACGCCGGCGGTGGTGGACATTGACGCCTTCGCGCTGCAGACCTGCTACGAATACAATTACGAGCCGGCGCCCAACACCACGGTGGCGCTGCTGAACGTGGGCGCCAGCGTGATGAACATCAACATCGTGAAGGGGATCGTGCCGCTGTTCACGCGCGATGTCAGCGTGGGGGGCAACCAGTACACCGACTCGCTGCAGAAGGAGCTGGACCTGAGCTTCGACGATGCCGAAGCGCTGAAGCTGGGCAAGCAGGTGGGCACCATCAGCGAAGACGCCAAGCTCCCCATCCTGCAGCAGACCACGGAACTGATCGTGCTGGAGATCCAGAAGACGTTCGACTTTTTCCGCGCCAGCGCGGCCGGCGAGCACATCGAGCGCATCTACCTGGCGGGCGGCTCCTCGCAGGTGCCGGGGCTGATCGAGGCCCTGCGCCAGGAGTTCAGTCTGCCGGTGGAAGTGATGAACCCGTTCCAGAAGATCGGCTACTCGGAGTCGATGCCCAATACCGACGCCATCGCGCGCAACGCGGGGCAACTGGCGATTGCGGTGGGATTGGCGCTCAGGAGTTTTGACTTATGATCCGCATCAACCTGCTCGGTGTTCCCAGGCCCAAGCACGGCAAGCGGACGGCGGCGGCCGTCCCCAGCATGGGCGGCGAAGGCCCAAGCCCGGTCATCATGATGGTGCTGCTGGTGGTCATCGGCCTGGCGGGTAACGGCTGGTGGTACTGGAAGCAGACCAGCGAACGGGACCGGCTGGCCAAGGCGCAGACGGAGGCGGAGGCGGAAAACCTTCGGCTGGCGCGGGTCAAAGCCAGGTACGACGAGGCGCAGCGCAACGAAGCCTTTTTCCGCAAGCGCAGCGACGAGATTGACCAGCTCAAGAAGAACCAGAGCGGTCCGGTGAACCTGCTGACCACGGTGGGAGACACGGTGAACAGCACCGAGCAGGTGTGGCTGAGCACCATGAAGGAAGAGGGCAACACCATCAATCTCGAAGGCACGGCGCTGAGCGCCAACGCGGTGGCCAACCTGATCGCCAACCTCAAGAACACCAAGTACTTCAAGTCGGTGGAGATCAAGGAAACGTTCCAGGATGACAGCGTGAAGGAGATGCAGGCCTTCCAGTTCACGCTGGTGTGCGAGAAGAAATCCTAGGCAGGGGATGGCTATGCCGAGTTTAAGAGACATGTCGCCGAGAGTGCAGATGCTGGCCGTCGCCGGCGTAGTCATCGGTCTCTCCGCCGCCGCCTACTTTTTCATTTACAAGGCGATGGAAGACGAGAACAAGACCAAGGCCGCGCAGGTGCAGCAACTGGTCGACCAGAACAAGAAGCTCCAGGAACTCGAACCCAAGCTGACGGAAGTGAACCAGCGCATCGAGTCGCTGAAACAGCAGCTCGAGAACATGAAGAAGATCATGCCGGACGAGAAGCTGCCCGACCAGTTCATGCGCCAGCTGCAGGACACGGCCGCGTCCGCGGGGATCGAGATCCGGCGCTACACCGCGAAGAACACGGCCTCGCGCGAGTTCTACACCGAGGCGCCCTACGAGGTGGAGGTCGACGGGCCGTACTACTCCATGCTCAGCTTTTTCGACAAGGTAGCGCACCTGGAGCGCATCGTGAACGTCAGCGGGCTCAAGGTGGCCAACCTGCAGCGGGGGGGCGACGCGGGGGTGCGGCACAAATACCAGTACGCGGCGGGAGAGAGCGTGGTCGCCACCTGCACCGCGACCACGTTCTACAGCAAGGAAAACTTCGCGCAGCCGGGCACGCCGGCGGCTGCGCCCAGCAAGTAGGAGCCGCCATGAAGGTCCTCAACAGCACGCTGGCAATGGTGATGATGGCGGCGGGGATCGCCGCCGCGCAGGCCCAGCCCGCGGCCCCGCCGTCGCAGGCGGTGAAGGGCGAAGCCAAGGCCAAGGCGGCGAAGGCAGCGGCCCCCAAGGCGGCGGCGCCCAAGGCAGCGGCGCCGAAGGCGGCGGCCCAGAAGTCGCCGTTCGGCGCTTCCGCCGCCGCCCAGGCGGCCCCCAAGTCCAAGACAGCGGCGCCGAAGACCGCCAGCCGGCCGGCCCGGCCGGCTGGCGGCAAAGCCGCGGCGGCAGCGGGCATGGCCAGTGCAGCGCCGAGAAAAGGCGGCAAGCGCGATCCCTTCGTCAGCCCCGTGGTACGGGTAAGCGGCGGCGGCCCGGGGGGCCCGGGAGTGGCCTGCACCAGCGGCAAGAAATGCCTGGTGGCGAGCGAAATGACCCTGCGCGGGGTGGTGCGCTCACAAACCGGCATGATCGCCGTGGTCGAGAACCCGCAGCACAAGACCTACTTCCTGCGCGAGAAGGACCCGGTGTTCAATGGCTTCGTCACCCACATCACGGCCGACTCGGTGACGTTCCGCGAGAGCATGGTGGACAGTTTAGGGAACCCCAGCTCGAAAGACGTGGAGAAGAAGCTCGCGCCGACGACGTGAGGGCAGGGGGCAATTGCCGCCTTGCGGAACTGCCGCAAGGGCGGCCCGCGAGACGGGGATGAGATTGGGACAGCAGTCGGCTCCCGGCCGCCAACCAGCGGCCCAGAGCCCCAAGCAGGAGTAGTGGGGCCGAACCCAAGGGGCAGGGCCCAGCGGGCGCAGGACGTTCCCTGCAAGGAACTTGTCAGCGCCGGTTGGGGGGCTAATTCTTAGGCGGGCGAGTGGGCCTGGTTGAGCGCGCGCTAGGGCGCGCCCCATTTCGCAGCCGCGGATGCGGAGCGCGACAGCGGCGCCGGAGCGCTGGGGCCGCGTGGCCGCGTCGGGAGAAACGAGATGAGGCTGAAGCTAGTGCTGGGTCTGGTGCTGCTACTGAGCTGCACGCCCGCGTTTGCCGGGTCACAACTGACGGGACTGAACGTTGCCACCACGGGGAACGTAACCACGCTGACCGTCAGCGTGAACGGCGTCTTCACGCACAACGAATACCGACCGACCGACAACCTGCTGCTGGTTGATCTGGCCGGGGTGTCGCCGGCGAAGCTGGCGGGCGGGGCCAAGGAACTGAAGGCTCCGGGCGTGGCTTCGTATCGGGTGCTGGAATACAAGGGCGTGAATGGCGCGGAGGTGACGCGCCTGGAACTGGCGCTGCCGTCGGGCACGCAAGCCAAGATCGCCGAGATCGAAGGCGGGGTGGCGGTGCGGCTGACCGGCAAAGGCGCTGCGGCGGCGGAAACGCCGGCCCCCGTGCCCCCGGCCGCGGCGGCTTCCGCGGCCAAAGCGGCGCCGCTGGCGATGCCGGCGCGCCGCGTCACCATCCAGAACGTGGCGGTGGTGCGCGGCAAGAACGGCGTCCAGATCGAGATCGTGGGCAGCGCGGCGCTGACCCACAGAGCCAGCCAGCTGACCTCGCCGGACCGCGTCGTCATTGACGTGCTCAATGCCGTGCCGGCGCACCGGACGCGGGAAATCGCCGTCAACCGCGGCGGCATCCGCACCGTGCGCATCGGCCGCTTCCAGCAGGACCCGCCCATCACCCGGGTGGTGGTGGACCTGGCCGCGGAGCGTGCCTTTGACATCGTGCCCAGCGGGCACAAGCTGATTTTCAGGGTCCAGGCCGGGGCGACGGTGGCGCCGGCTGCGCTGCCGAAGGCGGAGGCCACGCTGGATGCCCAGGCGGCGCCCGCACCGCTGGTGCTGGCGCAGAACGCGACACCGGGCAACGTGGCGGCGCCGCGCGTAGGGAGCGCGAACCTGCGCTCGTTGCCGCGCGTGGAAACGGCGGCTTACAAAGAACGCGTAGCCGGGCCGGCCCCAGTTTCGCGGGCCGAGAGGGCGGTGGCGCGCTTCACGCAGAATGTCGAGGTCCCGACCTCCAACCTGGTCCCGCAACCCGCTGCCGCGCTGCAGCCCCAGCCCGCCATGGCGCAAGCCGCCATGCCGCAGCCGGCGGCGCAGAACGCGCCCGCGGCCGCCGGCCGCCCCCGCTACACGGGCGAGCCCATTTCCGTCAACCTGAAAGACGTTGACCTGAAAGACTTCTTCCGCCTGATCCACGAGATCAGCGCGCTGAACATCGTGCTCGATCCCACCGTGCACGGCAGCGTGACCCTGGTGCTCGACGATGTGCCGTGGGACCAGGCGCTCGACATCGTGCTGCAGAACAACGGTCTCGACAAGCAGGTCGAAGGCAACGTGCTGCGCATCGCCACCATCGACACCCTGAAGAAGGAGGCCGAAGCCGTCCACGCCCGCGACGTGGCGGAGGCCCTGGCGGTGCCCAAGGTGAACTACACCCATTACTTCAGCTATGCGCACGCCAAGGAAGTAATGCCCACGATCAAGAAGTTCCTCTCCGAGCGCGGGGACGTGGTGGCCGACGACCGCACCAACTCGCTGGTCATCACCGACATTCCCAGCACCATTCCCGAGGTGCAGCGGCTCCTGGTGCAACTGGACAAGAAGAGCGAGCAGGTGGAGATCGAGGCGCGCGTGGTTGCCGCCACGCGCAGCTTCGCCCGCGACATCGGCACCCAGCTGGGCTTCGGCTGGGGCAACGGCCCCAGCGCGGTGGGCGGCGCCGGCGCCGTCGGCACCAGCCCCCTCCAGTTCCTGGGACTGACGCCGAAGTACATCGTGCTCGGCAACCAGATCCCGCTGTTCTCGAACCAGTCGGCGGTGGGTGCGACCAGCGGCATCAGCGTGCTGAACGCCAGCAACAACTACCGCCTGGACTTCATCCTCACCATGGCGGAGTCGCGCGGCTTGCTGAAAGTCCTCTCGCGGCCGCGCGTGGTGACGCAGAACAACATGCAGGCGATGGTGAAGCAAGGGGTGAAAGTGCCGGTGGTGACCGCCGCGCAACTCGGCGGCCCGCCTACGGTCAGCTTTTTTGAGGCCTTCCTGCGGCTCACCGTGACGCCGCAGATCACCGCGGAACGCACCATCTTCATGAACCTCGACGTGGAGAACACGACGCCGGACTTTGGGCGCTCGATAGCCGGCAACCCCAGCATGACGACGCAACAGGAGCAGACCGCGGTGCTGGTGCAGGACGGGGGCACGGTCATGATCGGCGGCGTCATCCAGACGCAGAACTCGGTCACCGTGAGCCAGGTGCCGTTGCTGGGGAGTATCCCGGTACTCGGCAACCTGTTCAAGCGCCGCGCCGTGTCCACCTCGACGCAGGAACTGATCTTCTTCATCACCCCGAAGATCATTACGTAGTCGCTTTTCGGCCGATCCCTGGGGGAGAATGGGTTCCGGGCTAAGCCCCCGCGCAAGCGGGGGCTTGTTCATTTGTGATTTGCGATTTGCGATTTGTGATTTGTGATTGGGCAGCCTTACGGAGGCGAGACTCGGGCCATGACGGGCGGGGAGCGGCAACGGAGGCTGCAGGCGGAACTGCAAGCAGCGGCGCTCGACGCCCTGCTGGTGGCACATCTCCCGAACATCCGCTACCTGTGCGGCTTTACCGGGAGCGCCGCGTGGCTGCTGGTGCCCGCCTCCGGGCGGCCCACGCTCATCACCGACGGCCGCTACACGGTGCAGGCGCGCGAGGAAGTGCAAACGGTGCGGGTCGTCATCGCGCGAGGCGCGCCGGCGGCTGCGGTCGCCCAGCGCGTCCGCCGGGGACTTCTGGGCTTCGAGGCTGAGCACACCACGGTGCAGGCGCGGGACGCGCTGCGCCGGTGCTTAGGGAAGGCAGTGCGGCTCAAGTCCACGAGCGACCTGGTGGAGCAACTGCGCCTCATCAAAGACGCGGAGGAACTCGGGCGCCTGCGCCGCGCCGTGCAACTGGGCTCCAGCCTCTTCCGCGCCGCCCTGCACGCGCTCCAGCCGGGAGTCGCCGAGACGCAAGTGGCGGGCGCGCTGGAATACGCTGCGCGCCGCGCCGGGGCGGAGGGCATGGCGTTCGAGACTATCGTGGCCGGAGGCGTGCGCTCGGCGCTGCCGCACGGACGCGCCTCCGCCGCCCGCCTGCCGCGCCGCGGCTTCGTGGTGCTGGATTACGGTGTTATATTAGGCGGTTATTGCTCGGACATGAGCCGCACCGTGCACCTGGGGAAGCCCGGGGCGGAGGCGCGGCGGCTGTACGAGGCGGTGCGCGAGGCGCAGCAGGCGGCGATGGACGCGGTGCGCGCCGGGGTGACTGCGGGCGCGGTGGACGCGGCCGCGCGCCGGGTGCTGCAGCGGGCCCGGCTGGGCCGCTACTTCACGCACTCGACCGGACACGGAGTGGGGCTGGAAATCCACGAGGCCCCGCGGGTGGCACGGGGGCAGACCACGGAATTGCAGCCGGGCATGGTCATCACCCTGGAGCCCGGCGCCTATGTGCCCGGGCGCGGGGGCGTGAGGATCGAAGACATGGTGGCCGTCACCGCGCGCGGCTGCGAGCTGTTGACGCCCACGAGCAAGGACCTGATCACGATTTAGGCCCGCGATCGCGGGCGGCGTCTGCGAGGGTGACTTCCCACAGCTGCGAGCTGCGCCCAGCTCGCGACGCGGTGCGCGCAACTCGGTACTCTGGATGAACCAAAAAGAACTGCGGGAACTCATCGAGTTCATCATCGAGAAAGACATCGCCGAGTTCGAAATCGAACGCGGCGATGTGAAGGTGCGCATCAAGCGCGGCGCGGCGGTGCAGTACGCGCCGCTGGCGGCGGTGGCCCCGGTGACGATGGCGGCCCCGGTGGTGGGGCCGGCGGTGCAGCCGGCGGCAGCCGCGGGAGTGGCGGCGGCGCTGGCCGCGGGCGGGCGCGCCGCCGAAACCGAAGAAGGGCTGCACATGATCACCTCGCCCATCGTCGGCACCTTCTACGAAGCGCCTTCGCCGGGCGCGCCGCCCTTCGTCAAGGTCGGCGACGAGGTCAGCGCCGGCCAGGTGCTGTGCATCATCGAAGCCATGAAGCTGATGAACGAGATCGAATCCGACACTGGCGGGCGACATCTGCCGCACGCTTCGTCGACAACGGCCAGCCGGTGGAGTACGGCCAGCCGCCTTCGCTATCCGCCCACGCGCAAGAAGTACATCGCGTTCCTGAAGTATGTTCCGCAAAATCCTTATCGCCAATCGCGGGGAAATCGCGCTGCGGGTGATCTGCGCCTGCAAGGAGCTGGGCATCCGCACGGTCGCCGTCTATAGCGAAGCCGACCGCAACTCGCTGCATGTGCGCTTTGCCGATGAAGCCGTTTGCATCGGCCCGCCGCGAGCTCAGCGACAGCTACCTGAACATTCCCGCACGTCATCAGCGCCGCGGAAATCACCAACGTGGACGCCATCCATCCCGGCTACGGCTTCCTCTGCGAAAACGCCAACTTCGCCGAGGTCTGCGAAGCCTCGCACCTCACCTTCATCGGCCCTCCCCCGGAGGTCATCCGGCTGATGGGCGAAAAAGAAAACGCGCGGCGGAAGATGCAGAAGGCCGGCGTGCCGATCCTGCCGGGCTCCGAGGGCGTGGTGGCGGACGAAGCGGACGCGCTGGCGTGGGCGCGGCAGGATCGGTTTTCCGGTGATCGTCAAGGCCGTCGGCGGGAGGCGGCGGGCGCGGGATGCGCGTCGTCCGCGCCGAAGACGAAGCTGCCCAACCCGTTTCAGCGCGGCGCAGAGCGAGGCGGCAGCGGCCTTCGGCAACGCCGACGTGTACATGGAGAAATTCATCGAGCGGCCGCGGCACATCGAGTTCCAGGTGCTGGCCGACCGCACGGCAACGTCATGCTCCTCGGGGAGCGCGAATGCTCCATCCAGCGCCGCCACCAGAAGCTGCTGGAGGAATCGCCGTCGCTCCAGGTCACGCCCGAGCTGCGCCGCGACATCGGCGAGCGCCTGGTCCACACCCTCGCCGGCATCGGCTACGTCAATGCGGGCACGGTCGAGTTCCTGATGGACGAAGACCGCAAGCTTTACTTCATCGAGATGAACACCCGCATCCAGGTGGAGCACCCGGTGACCGAGATGGTGACCAACATCGACCTGGTGAAGAGCCAGATCCTGATCGCCGCCGGCGAGCGCCTGGAGAACATCATCGAAGGCGAGGTCGAGGCGCGCGGCCACGCCCTGGAATGCCGCATCAACGCCGAGCACCCGGAAAAGTTCACTCCCTCGGCGGGGAAGATCACGGTGTTCAACATTCCCGGCGGGACCGGGGTGCGGGTGGACACGGCATCCTACGCCGAGGCGGTCATTCCGCCGTACTACGACTCGCTCATCGCCAAGCTGATCACGCGCGGCCGCGACCGGGCGGAAGCCATCTCGCGCATGCAGCGGGCGCTGGAGATGTTCATCGTGGAGGGCATCCACACCTCCATTCCGCTGCACCGGCGCATCATGGCCGACGCCGATTTCCGCGCCGGGCGTTTCGACACCAAATACATGGAGCGCTTCCTGGCGGCGGGCGGCCAGGCCAAGGGCTGATGCCCCACGGAGGCACGGAGGATGACCAATCGAATCACTCTCCCCCGCCTCTACTGCATCGTGGATGCCGGCGGCTTCGCCGGCGAGCCTGATCCCACGGCGGCGATCCTGAACTTCACGCGCGAACTCATGCGCGGCGGCGCGCGCCTCATTCAGTACCGGAACAAGGTGGACGGCGCGGGCGTGATGCTCGCGCAGGCGCGGGCGGTAGTTGCCAGTTGTCAGTTGCCAGTTGCCAGAGAGAGCGAAACCCAGGAGGAGTTTCGAGTTTCGAGTTTCGAGTTTCGAGCAAAAGCTCAGGAAAAGCAGGTCCCTCGCTACGCTCGGGATGACAACAAGAAGAAGTTTCGAGTTTCGAGTTTCGAGTTTCGAGCAAAAGCTCAGGAAAAGCAGGTCCCTCGCTACGCTCGGGATGACAAACAAGAGAGCCAACGGCCAACGGCCAACGGCCAACGACTTATTCTGATTTTCAACGACCGCTCAGACCTGGCTCTGGGAGCGGCTTTCGGCGGAGTCCACCTGGGGCAGGAGGACCTGTCGCCGGGAGCGGCGCGGCGCCTGCTGGGGGCGGGCGCGATCATCGGGCTCTCCACCCACAACCCGGAGCAGGTCGCCACCGCCGACGGCGAGCCGGTGGACTACCTCGCCGTCGGCCCGGTCTTCGCTACCGCCAGCAAGCAGCATCCCGACCCGGTGATCGGGCTGGCGGGAGTGCGGCGGGCGCGGGAGCTGACGCGCAAGCCGCTGGTCGCCATCGGCGGCATCACGCGCGCGAACTGCCAGGCGGTCATCGAGGCGGGGGCGGACGCGGTCGCCGTCATCAACGACCTGCTCGCCGATCCGCGGCGGGCGGTGGAAGAATTTCTCGCGGTGCTCGATGCGGGTGTCGCCGGCTAAAGCCGGCTCGCCCCCCGAAAAGGGCACTGCCCCCGGGCTCACGCCCGGGGCTCAAACCAAGGGCGCCCGCTGCGCGGGCTCGCGCTACCGCGCCCTCCCGGCCGTGGGCGGCATGGCGGAGAACAATCCCAGGTCATCCATCAGGGAAATGGCTGTAATCGGCACATTCGACGAAAAGGCGACGCTGCCGACAAAGTTCCCATTGGGCAGGACCGCGGCGAAGGCCGGAATCACCTGCAAGCTGGCAATGGTCTGTGCCATAGCCGGGATGTTGAGGGTGGTGGTGGCCAGGACCGTGCCGCCGGAATCGATGAGCTTGAGCGTCACCGTGGCGGCGGTGTTGTTGGGGTTGGCCAGCGCCACCCCGACCGTCCGGCCGATGGGGGAGTTCACCGTCGCCGGCTCCAGCTCCACCGGCACGGTGAAGTCGCTGAGCGGCGGCGCTTCGTTGAAGCCCACGGTGTTGATCACGTTGCCGTTGCCGTCCATCACCTCAAAGAAAAGGTTGATGGCCACGTTTGCCTGGGTGTTGCACAGCGCCCACCGCCACGCCATATTGCCGTTGCGGTTGGCTTCCCCGGTATCGTAGCGCACCGTGCCCGCCGGGGGGAGCGTGAAGGCCCGCGTGTAGAGCGTGGTGCCGGCTTGCGGATCGACGTAGTAGACCAGCACGTTGTTCGGCGTGGCCACCAGGTTGGTGATGGTCATCTTGGTGACGTAGCCGCCGCCGCTCACGATGTGCGGCCAGTAGCGCGCCTGCGCCAGGGGCAGGGTGTTGCCCGCGGTGATGTAGAAGGTCACGCTGTTGGAGGTGCCGCTCGTCATTGTGCCGGTGCGCACGTTCACCAGCGCCGAGCCCGCGGTTGCGATGTCGGCGGCAGTAATCGCGGCGGTCAACTGCGTGCTGGAGACGAAGGTGGTGGCACGGCTGGAGCCGTTCCAGCGCACGAGAGAGGTGGAGACGAAGCCGGTGCCGGTCACGGTCAGAATAAATCCCGGGGAACCGGGGGCGACCACGCCCGGCGAGAGCGAGGTAAGGACCGGGACAGGATAGTCGGTGACGGTGAAGGTCAGGGCGCTGGACAGGCCACCACCCGGTGAGGGGTTGAAAACCGTCACCGATTGGGAGGCCGGGAAAGACAGGAAGTTGCTGGTAATGGTAGCGGTCAGGCGAGTGTCGCTCACAAACGTGGTGGGGCGGTCCATCGCGTTCATTCGCACCACGGAACCCGTACGAAAGCCCGTGCCGTTAACGGTAAGGGTCAAGTCGGGCGAACCGGGAAGGGCGCTGGTGGGGGAAAGCGAGGCCAGCGTGGGAACAGGATTGGTGACCCGGAAGTACGCTACGGTGAGGCCACCGCCCGGTGAGGGACTGAAGACGCTGACCGGGACCGCGGCGTAGTTGGGGAGGTCGCCGGCGAGGATAGCGGCGGTGAGCCGGGTGCTGCTCACGAAGGTGGTGAACCGGTCGGAGTTGTTCCAGCGCACCACGGAGGCCGGGACAAAGCCGAGGCCGTCCACGGTGAGGGTAAAGCCGGGGCCGCCCGGCAAGACATCGGTGGGACTGAGCGAAAGAATGTGTGGCACCGGGTTGGCGCCCTGCGGTTCACTGATCTTGGTGACGAAAGCGTCCGCGGAGGAACTGGTGCAGGCGTTGCAAGCCGGCTGCAGGGGATTCAGGGTGGGGAAATTCGGTGATTCCGTATAACCCGTCACGTAGGCGCTGCCAGCGGAGTCGACGGCGATGCTGTTGGCCGAGTCGTCGCCACTGCCGCCGAGATAACTGGAGTACATGAGCGCGCCATCGGGAGTGAACTTGGCGACGTAGCTATCGACACTGCCGCCGTAAACCGACTGGAAAGAATTAGCGATGGGGAAGTCACTGGTGGATTGCGTGGTCCCGGTGACGTAGATGTTGCCCAGCGAATCCACGGCGACACCCGTGCCGAAATCCTCGCCGCTGAAGTTGCCCGCGCTGTTGGGACCTACATAGTTGGCGCTGCCGCCCAGATAGGTGGAGAAGAGCAGGGCAGAGCCGGCGGCATTCAACTTGCTTACGAATGCGTCGGAACATTGCCACCAGGAAGAGAAGCCGGGGATGGTGAAGCCGCAACTCCCGTAGCCAATGTCGGTGTCGAAGGCATTCTGGGTGGGGAAGGTGGTGGAACGGGTCTCGCCGGTGACGACGGCATTGCCGGCAGCGTCGAGCGCGATGCCGTCGATGTAGTCGTCGTCGTTGCCGCCGAGGTAGGTGGAGTAAACGAGGGCGGAGCCCGCGGGATTCAGCTTGCTCACGAAGCCGTCGTTAGAGGTGCGCCGGGTGGACTGCAGGGGGTTCTGCAGGGGGAAGTTGAAGGATAAGGTGTAGCCGGCGAGATAAGCGTTGCCCGCGGCGTCAACGGCAATCGCGGCGCCGAAGTCACTGGCAGCGCCACCCAGGTACGTGGAGTAGACGAGGGCATTGCCGGCGGGGTTCAACTTCGTCACAAAGGCATCCTGGACGCCGCCAAAGGACTGCAGGGGGCCAGCCGTGGGGAAATTGGTCGAGGCGGTGTTGCCGATGACGTAGGCGTTGCCGCCGCCGACGGCGATCGCGTTGCCACTATCGGCGCCGCTGCCGCCCAGGTAGGTGGAGTACAGGAGGGCGGAGCCGGTGGCACTTAACTTGGCCACGAAGGCGTCACTTCCGCCACCCGGCGATGCCTGGACCGCGTTCACGGCGGGGAAGTTGTTGGATAGCGTGTTGCCGGTGAGATAAGCGTTGCCCGCGGCGTCGACGGCAATCGCGGCGCCGAAGTCATCAGCACTGCCGCCCAGATACGTCGAGTAGACGAGGGCGCTGCCCGCGGGGTTCAACTTGAGGACGAAAACATCAGAACCGCCGGCGTTGGCGCCCTGGAGGGGACTGGCGGTGGGAAAGTTGGCCGAAGGGGTCCTGCCGATAACGTACGCGCTGCCGGCTGCATCCACCGCGATGCCGTGACCTTCGTCGTTGCCGCTGCCGCCGAGGTAGGTGGAGTAGGCGAGGGCGGGGTCGATGACCAGCGGGCGGCTGGAGTCGTAGGCGCCAACCGCGAAGCCAACTTCATGGTCCCCTTGGAGGAGCAAGCTGCCCTCCACCGGCGACGTGGCCGGCACTCCGTCCAAGTTGTCCCCGGTTGGCTGGTAGATACGCGGCTTGAGCATCTGCAGCTCGCTCTCTGCTTGTCCCAGCCGGGCGATGAGGTTGCCGTGGGAGTCGAGGCGGAGGTCGTCGGGGCCGTCGAACTGGAGACGAATGACGCGAGGATCGGCGCCGGGAGCGACGATGAAATCGTATTCCAGTTGTCCCTGGTTCCCGTAGAACACCAGGTCAATTCCCGGGTAGACGTTTTCATAGCGCACGCGGCGGTACTGCGGGAGGTTGGTGCGCCACTCCTTCGGGTTGTTGCCGAGGAAGTAGTTGCTCCTGCCCGGCAGCGGGTCCACCGCGGTGAGGCGCGGTGCGGGGTTGGCGCCGAGCAGGCGCAGCCGCACCACGGAGGAAGTAACCCCGGACGCGCGGGTGGGCATGGCAACCCGGGAGCGTTGCGGGGGCGCAGATGGCGAGCGGCGCAGAGCCAGCACGGCCTCGGTCGCCGTCAGGAAGAGCGTGGAGCCGCGACCGCGCGCGAGGAATGCCACCTGCGGGTCGGTCTGGCCGCGGTTGGCCTCGAAGCCCAGGGGCAGATGGCCGTAGGCGGTGGCGGCCTGCCGGGGTGTCTTCAGGCCGGGAGCGGCGCGGCCCTGAGGAAGCGAAGGAAGGGTTTGCTGCTGAGCGAACTGCCTGGCGTCAACCTTCGGTTGGACGCGGCGCGACGGCGCTTGGAGAAGCGCCACCGCCGCCAGGAGTCCCAGACTTACCAGGAGAGGTACTCTTACTCTCATGTTGCACCCCCGGTGGCTGATCTGAGCTATCCGGCTAGCTCTCTCAGCTTGCAGTGCCTACATCTCGCGAGGGGCCGGTGTCCCAACCTCTCCAGGGAAGCGGTCCGGAATGAGTTCTACTCTCCGTCCCCCGTGGAGTCAACGCCAAGACTGGGGTGAGGCGGCGCAGGCGTCGAGGTCCAGGGCCGAGGTGGCCGCTGGGCGGCGCAGCAGGTGCCAAGCCTCGCGGTAGCGCGCCCAGACGTCGTGTGGGTCGTCGGGGCGGACCGCCAGCGACGAGCCGGCGGGGAGCCGGGCGACAGGGAAGAGATACCAGGTGGCGTGCGGGTAGAGGTAGGCGGCGAGAAGGTCAATGTCGTCGGCGGTGTACGGGCGGCGATGCGCGATGGGGACATGGTAGGCACTGCCGCGGGAGCTGCGCGTGCCGACGCATTTTACCTGGACGCGCAGGGTGCGGCGCTGGGTGTGGACGAGCACGTCGTAGCGCTTCACGCCGAACGGGATGGAAACGTCGAGGCCGAGCGCGACCGCCTTCACCAGGAAGAGGAGCTCGGCCCAGTCGCCAAGATGGCGCGGGGAGCGGAAGGGATGGGGCATAGCTAAAAGAAAAGCCCACGGCGGGTGGGCGGTGAGGTCAGGAAGCAGCGCCCATCGCTGGGCGAAGCCTACACATCCAGACTAGCAAATTCGAGGGGGGCAATGGGAAAAAGTGTGTACTTTTATTTCCGGTGCAGGATGAAGGAGTTAGGGGGAAAGTGACAGTTTGTGGCTATTGACAAGAAATTGAGTGATTGAGTCATTGGGTCATTGCGGAATTGAGAAATTGGGTAATTGAGAAATTGGGGAATTGGACATCTAGAGATCGGGAGGTCGGGCGATCAGGGAACAGGGACGCCGACGTTGGGCCCCGCGGTTCCCACGCGCCCGACCTACATCCTGCTTCCCCCACCCACATTCAGCAACTGGCCGGTGATCCAGCGCGCCGGCTCGGAAGCGAGCAGCACGATGGCGTCGGCGAGGTCCTGGGGGGTGCCCAGGCGGCCAGCAGGAATGAGGGGCAGCACCTGCTGCTCCAGTTCCGGCGTGATCCATCCGGTCTGAGTGGCGCCGGGAGCGACGATGTTGGCGGTGATGCCGAATTTGGCGAACTCGCAGGCCGCGGAACGGGTATAGGCGTCCATGGCCGCCTTGCTGGCGCCATAGGAAATCTCGCCCGGGAAACAGTGCGCACCTTCCGTGCTGATGTTGATGACACGTCCCCAGTGGGCGCCGCGGGCGACGTGGCGACGAAAGTACTCGGCCATCAGCAACGCCACCGCCCGGGTGTTCACTGCGAAGTGGCGGTCGTGAGATTGGGGCGTGAGGGCGCGCGGCCGGTCCTTCCAGCTTTCGACGAACGGATTGGCGGGCTGGATTGCCGGGGGAAGAAAGCTGTCGTCTTCCCAATACGCGGCGTTGTTGACCAGCACTTCCACCGGACCCCACGCCGCCTCCGCTTTTTCGAACAGGAGCGGGACGTTGTCGGGCAGCGCCAAGTCGCACTCCCAAGCCGCGGCGCGGCCCCCGGAAGCGCAAATTTCCTGGACCACCGCGTCGGCCGGCAGGCTCTGCCGCTGCAGGAACAAGTTGAGGCTGGGCGCCTCGGGCTTGTCGGTCCGGTCCACCTGGAAGCGGGTGCGGAAGTAGTGAAGGAAGACGGCAGCGCCTTCGGCGGCGAAGGCCCTGGCGGTGGCGGCTCCGATGCCGTGCTGCGCCCCGGTTACCAGGACCACCTTGTCGCGCAATCCGGTGTTCATGGAGGCCGCCTTTCGCGTTGCCCCCGACCCCAGGAAAGTGTACTGCGGGAAAAGGCGCCCGGGGGGATCGGGGGATCGGGAGAGCGGGAGATCGGCGATCGGGGAGAGTTCCCAGTTGTCAGTAGTCAGTGGTCGGGGAAAGCCAACCACAAAGGACACAGAGGTTGCACGAGGGACACGAAGGAGATCGGGAGATCGGGGGATCGGGGGATCGCCAGACCGGGAGATTCCGTCAGCGGCTCGGTTCGGTCGGCTTGCGGGCGGGCGCAGGAGCGGGCGGGTTCGTGGCGGGGGCAGGTTTCTTTTCCTGGGCGACGCGCTTTTGCCGGGAGGCCTCGGACTGGTGATCGGAGTAGGTCTTCTTGCGGTCTTTGGGCATGGCGACATCCTGCCACATCCCCGGAGCAGTTGCCAGTCGGGGAAGTGAAGTTTCGAGTTTCGGGTTTCGAGTTTCGAGTCAGAAGCCAGCGCGGGCGGTATGGGTGCGCGTTGGCGGCCACGGAGTAGGTCCTTCGCTGCGCTCAGGACGGGGAGGTCCTTTATCCCAGACGAGCAAAGGCGGCTCGTCTGGGGCACCCTTTCGTCTGGGGCACCCGCGGTCGGGAGATCTGCAGATTCTCTCCGCTATTTCTTCAGTTCCGCCGGCCAGTTGACGACCAGGGTCATGGGGCGGTTGGCGGAGGTCTGGTCGCTGGAGCCGTTGATGAGGATGCGGCCGTCGGGGGCGACTTCCAGGGGGCCAGCGGTACCGGGGAGAGGGGAGCTGTGGGTAAAGAGCGTCGTGGGGGTGCCGAGTTCCACGGAGCTGCCGGCCTCGCGCGCGTCCACCGCCATGACGTGATTGGTGTTGTCGAGGAAGTAGAGGCGCTTGCCGTCGGGCGCCCAGACGGGGTTGGTCCCGGAATGGGTGGAGACCTGGAATTTCCCGCCGCCGCCGGGGAAGGGGGTCAGGTAAACCTCGAACGTGCCGGTCTCATCGCTCATGTAGGCGACCCACTTGCCGTCGGGTGAGAACTGGGGGACCACGGAGGTGAACTGCGTCTGCACCAGCGGAAAGGGCTTGGGGTCGCCGAAGAGGGGGAGAATCCAGACCTCGTATTTTTTGCCATTCTCGGCGCGATGATAGGCCAGGTAACGGCCATCGCGGGAGATTGACATCACGATTTCCTCGACGCCCGAGGTCTCCAGCACCGTGGTCTCGCCGCCGAGGTTGTTGGTGGCGCGGGAATAAATGTGGAACTGGCCTTTGCGGTTGGAGCCGTAATAGATCCGGGCGCCATCGGGCGCCCACATCGGGTAGTCCTCGGCGCTGGGTTCGAAGGTGAGGCGGGTGCGCGTGCCGCGCTGCAGGTCAATCACCCAGATGTCCTTGTTGGCGCCGCTGCCCTCGATCATGGCGACGGCCAGGCGTTTGCCCTCGGGGGAAAAGCGCGGCCAGGTGTAGCGCTGGCTTTCCGGGAAGATGGGGCCGCCGGGCTTGCCGTTGCGGTCGAAGATGGCCAGTGGCCAGCCGGCCACGGATTCCCCGGCGAAATATGAGAGGACCCCGGTCTGAGAGGCGGAAAACATCCCGCGGTAGATGCCGCCGTTGACCCCGACGCCCTCGGCCAGGGGCACAGCCTCGCCGGTAAGCTGGAGTTTGCGTGGGTCGAAGGGCTGGGCCACCAGGGTCTGCTCGCGCACGTAGAGCAGGTGGCCGCTGGCGTAGGCCGCGCCGGAATCGTTGCGGACGAGCAGGCGGTGTTCCTTGGCGCCCAGCGTCCCCAGGTAGATGCCGGTGGAATCGGCGCCGTGAGTGCTGCGCACCCAGAAGATGAAATGCCGGCCGTCGGGCAGGAACTGCGGCCAGCGATGGCCGTTATCGCCGAGTTGCGCATCGAAGGGCACGGCTACGCTGGGAGTACCGCCGGCGGCAGGGACGCGTTGCAGCTCGTGGGTGACACCGGGGGAGAAGAGGATGACGTCGTCTTCATTCCACGTCCCGCCGCGGCCGGCGGTCGCATCGCAGAGCGTTTGCGGCGGGCCCCCGGCGGCATCCACCTTGCGCAGTTTGCCGTTGGCAAAGTATCCAATGCGGCGGCTGTCAGGCGACCAGAAAGGAAAGTTTGCACCCTCGGTGCCGGCCAGCGGCTGGGCGGTGAGGGAGCTGAGCGGCCGGACCCATAGCACGAGGCCGCCATTGGGCTGGTTGGCCACAAAGGCCAGCAAGCGGCCGTCGGGGGAGAGCGCCGTGCTCGGCAGGCTGAAATTCACCTTCTCGGGCGCCTGGATGTAGGAGCGGACCACCGGCAGGGGCTGGGCGCGGAGCGCCAGGTAGAGCCACGCGAATCCCAGGGTTGAAACCAGGAGCAGCCCGGCGGCGGCCCAGGGAAGCAGGCGAAAAGCAGCGCGGGACGCTGGTTTCGGCGGGGCGGGCAGGGCGCGGGCGGTACTGGTGCTCAAGCCGGCGGCGTACTTCAGCTCGATGGTGAGGTCGCGCGCCGTCTGCCAGCGCTCGTCGGGGTCCTTGGCCAGGCAGCGGCTGATGACGCGCTCGAGCTCCGGGGAAATCGTCGGCTGCAGCTGGCTGACGGGCTCCGGATCCTTTTCCAGAATCGAGCCGGCGATGGCGATCTGGCTCTTGCCCTCGAAGGCGCGGCGTCCGGTCGCCATCTCGTAGAGGACAGCGCCCATGGCGAAGATGTCGCTGCGCGGGTCGGCGTCGCGCCCCTCCACCTGCTCCGGCGACATGTAATGAAAGGTGCCCACGATGTTGCCCTGGGTGGTGAGCGGCGTAGTGAGAGTGGCAGCGCCGGAGAGACCTCCGGCGGCAGCGAAGGCGCCGTGTCCCTTGGCCAGCCCGAAGTCCATCAGCTTGGAGCCGGACTTGGTGAGCATGATGTTGCCGGGCTTGAGGTCGCGATGCACGATGCCCTGGCGGTGCGCCTTGTCGAGCGCGTCGCCCACCTCGATGGCGACGCTGGTGAGCTCGGGCGGGGGCAGTGGGCCCTGGCGCAGACGGTCGGCCAGCGTCTCGCCCTCGAGATATTCCATGACGAGATAGGCGGCGCCGTCCTGCACGCCGACGTCGTAGAGGGCGCAGATGTTGGGATGCGAGAGCGAGGAGATGGCCCGCGCCTCGCGCTCGAAGCGCTGCTTCGATTCCTCATTCTGCGAGAGATGCGAGGGCAGGACCTTGATGGCAACGGTGCGGTCGAGGCGGGTGTCGCGCGCGCGATAAACCTCGCCCATGCCGCCGGCGCCCAGCTGAACCTCGATTTCGTAAGGCCCGAGCTTGGTGCCGACGGTCAGCATAGAGATCCTTCGCTGCGCTCAGGATTTCGGCTGCGGGCTCCCGCTTCGGCCTTCGCTGCGCTCAGGCCTCGCTCACGCCCGCAAAACGCCTCAACCTCGATTTCGTAGGGACCGAGCTTTACCCCGGGTACGAGAGACATAAGTGAGGGGATTATAGCGGGAATTGCGGAATTGCCGAACTGCGGAATTGCGGAATTGGAAAAGGCAAACCCCACGCTTCCGCAGGGGCTCCCGTGCTACTGCTTCACGAACTCCACCCGGCGGTTTTGGTTGCGGCCCTGCGGGGTGTCGTTGGAGTCGAGCGGTTTGGTGGCGCCGAGACCGGCAGTGGTGAGCCGGGAGGCGTCCACCTTGAATTGGGAGACCAAAACGGTTCTGACGGCTTCGGCGCGGCGCCGGGAGAGATCCAGGTTTTGGGCGGCGTTGCCGACCGAATCGGTGTGGCCCTCGATGCGCAGCTTCAGACTCGGGTTCGTCTCCAGGCCGCGAGCGATGGATTGAATGACCGCTGCCGATTCCGGCTTCAGGCGGTCGCTGCCGGTGTCAAAAAGGATGCCGTGCGAGACGTAACGGCCGGAGGCGGAGATGACCTGGCTGAAGTCGGGAGTGGACTCGGCGAAGCGCACGCTGCGGTAACCGACCGACTGACCCGCGCCGGCGATGGAGCTCAGGATCTCGACCTTGTTGATCGCCGGCAGTTCCACCTGGTTGGCGTCGACGTGCTTCTCCCCGTTGATGAACGCGCGGACGCGTCCGTTCTGGACCCACAGGGCGATCTTCGCCGGCTGGCTCCAATTGATCTGGACAGGCTTGCGCGCCAGTTCCTCCGTGTGGTTCTTCACGGCCACCACGAGTTGTGTCTGCTGCGGGCCCGCGTAGATCCACCAGATGAGAGCTTCCTTCTCGTTGGCGTAGAGAATCAGAGCCGTACGTGCGTTGCGGAGGTTCTCGAACTGGACCTCCGCTTCGTAGGTGAAGTTCTTCGGGAGGCTGGTCAGGTTGGGGAAGAGTGACCCGTTCTGCAAGAAGGTCAGTTGGCGTATGCCGCCTCCGGCCCGCAGTTCCGGCGCCGCGCCGCGAACCTTGAAGTGAGACGGGGCGTCGCCGGCGGCCATGTCGGTGAAGTCGTCATAGAAGATGGTCTTTTCCCCGGGCATGAAATCCGCTTTGACAACCGTGAGTTCGGGCTGCTGCGTCCCCCCGGGAGACTGCATCCCGAGGAGCTGGGCGCATCCCGCGAGCAGGAGTCCGGAGATCAGAACAGGCCAGAGGATTCTCTTCATCGGGTGCCTCCCCAACGAGGTGCTGATTCTGTGGCGGTCACATCATTGTAGCGGGGATTGCGGCAGTTGCCAGTTATCAGTTGCCAGCGAGGTCGCATAGGCCCGGCCGGGGGCGGCCGGGCTACACAGAAGTGTGCTATCGTGGCGGGACTTTACGCGACGCGAGGTAAGCACACGGCGTGAGCACCGACGCGAGAACCGCCCCGGCGGCGCAGGACGAAGCGGTCGGCCTGGTGAAGGGGCTGGGGGCGGTGAGCGCCACCACCCTGGTCATGGGGTCGATGATCGGTTCGGGCATCTTCATCGTTTCCGCCGACATTGCCCGCCTCACCGATTCGCCGGCGCTGCTCCTCGCGGCCTGGGCGCTGACCGGCTTCCTCACCATCGTGGGCGCACTCAGCTACGGGGAACTCGCCGCCATGATGCCCCACGCCGGCGGGCAGTACGTCTACCTGCGCGAGGCGCTGGGACCGCTGTGGGGCTTCCTGTACGGCTGGACGCTGTTTCTGGTGATCCAGACCGGCACCATCGCCGCCGTGGGCGTGGCGTTCGGGAAGTTCCTCGGCTATTTTTTCCCCGCCATCTCCGCGACCGCCTGGATCTGGCACATGTGGCATGTGCCGCCCATCCACATCGGGCCCATGGTCCTGGGCAACATGGACGTGGGGCTGAACGCGCAGAACCTGGTGGCCATCGTTGTTGTGCTGGTGCTGACGGGCATCAACATCCTGGGGATCAAGACCGGCGCCATGGTGCAGAACATCTTCACCATCGCCAAGACTTCGGCGCTGCTGGGACTGGTGCTGGTGGGGCTGGCGATCGGGCGCAACGCCGAGGCGATTGCCGCCAACTTCACGCATTTCTGGCGCAATGCCGGGTCCAGCGCCGTTTTTCCGCAGATCGGCGTCAGCGGCCTGCTGGGGGTGATTACCGCGGTGGCGGTGGCGCAGGTGGGGTC
Organism: Terriglobia bacterium; assembly: GCA_963739375.1. Taxonomy (GTDB): domain Bacteria; phylum Acidobacteriota; class Terriglobia; order Terriglobales; family Acidobacteriaceae; genus CAVUAF01. The sequence goes on along the minus strand of CAVUAF010000020.1, from coordinate 303,321 downwards.
GCTGTTCTCGGCCGATGCCTGGAACAACGTCACCTTTACCGCCGGGGAAGTGAAGAACCCGAGCCGCAACCTGCCGCTCTCGCTGGCTTTGGGCACGGGGGTGGTGATCGCGCTCTACCTGGCGTCGAACTTCGTTTACCTGAACGTGCTGCCGCTGGATGGAAGTCCGGGCGGCGTCACGGTGATGGCGCGCGGCATCAAGTACGCGGCGGAAGACCGCGTGGGCACGGCGGTGATGCAGCAGATGTTCGGCGCGACGGGCGCCGGGCTGATGGCGGTCGCCATCCTGGTTTCCACCTTCGGCTGCTGCAATGGGCTGATCCTGGCGGGGGCGCGCGTCTACTACGCGATGGCCAAAGACGGCCTCTTCTTCCGCAAGGTGGCCGAGGTGCACCCGCGCTACCACACCCCGGTGGTCTCGCTGCTGCTGCAGGCGGTGTGGACGTGTGTGCTGACGCTTTCCGGGTCGTACGGGCAGCTGCTCGACTACATCATCTTCGCCGTGCTGGTGTTCTACATCCTGACCATCCTCGGGCTGTTCGTGCTGCGGGTGAAGCGGCCGCAGGCGGAGCGGCCGTATCGCGCCCTCGGATATCCGGTACTGCCGGCCGTCTATATTGTGGTCGCGCTGTTTATCGACGGGGTATTATTGCTCTACAAGCCACAGTACACGTGGCCGGGACTCATCATCGTGCTGCTGGGAATACCGGTGTACCTGTTGTGGTCGCGCACCGCGGCCAAAAATCCTGCCTGACCGGGAGAACAATACTGCATGGCTGATCTGTTCGCGATAAAACCGATGCACGTGCTCATGGACGAAGCCAAGGAGTCCGGGGAGCACAGCCTGCGCCGCGCCCTGGGCCCCCTGAACCTGGTGACCCTGGGCATCGGCGCCATCATTGGCGCCGGCATCTTCGTGCTGACCGGGCAGGCCGCGGCGCTGCATGCCGGGCCGGCGGTGCCGATTTCCATGATCCTGGTGGGCATCGCCTGCGCCTTTGCGGGGCTTTGCTACGCGGAAATGGCGAGCACCGTCCCGGTCGCGGGCAGCGCTTACACCTACTCCTACGCGACCATGGGCGAACTGGTGGCGTGGATCATCGGCTGGGACCTGGTCCTGGAATACGCCGCGGGCGCGGCCACGGTGGGGGTGGGCTGGTCCGGGCATTTTGTGAGCCTGCTGGGCCTGTTCGGCCTGCAGCTGCCGCCGCACCTGACCAACGCTCCTACCCAGTGGTGCACGTTGACCGAGGTGAGTAACGCGGTACCAGGATGCGCGCACAGCGGGCTGAACCTGACGGGAGCGATCGTCAACCTCCCCGCCGTGTTCATCGTGGCGCTGATGTCCACCATCCTGGTCATCGGGATCAAGGAATCGGCCAACGTCAACAACTTCATCGTGATCCTGAAGGTCGCGATCATCCTGCTGATCGTGGCGGTGGGGCTGGGGCACATCAACCCCGCCAACTGGCGGCCCTTCATCCCCCCCAACACCGGGGAATGGGGCACCTACGGATTCTCGGGGATACTGCGCGGGGCGGGGCTGGTGTTTTTCGCCTACATCGGGTTCGATGCCGTCTCCACCGCGGCGCAGGAAGCGCGCAATCCGCAGCGCGACCTGCCCATCGGGATTCTCGGCTCGCTGGCCATCTGCACCGTGCTGTACGTGGTGGTGTCGGCCGTGCTGACCGGCATGGTGCCTTACGCGCAACTCAACCTGCCGGCCCCCATGGCCTACGCGATGGAACAGATCCATGCGCCGCGCTGGATACGGATTTCGGTGGACGTGGGCGCGGTGCTGGGGCTGGGCTCGGTCATCCTGGTAATGCTGCTGGGGCAGTCGCGCGTCTTCTACTCGATGTCGCGGGACGGCCTGCTGGGACGCTGGGCGGCCCAGGTACACCCGAAATTCCGCACTCCCTACCTGTCCACCATCTTCACCGGCATCGCCGTCGGGATGGCGACGGGCATCCTGCCGCTGCAGTTGCTGGGGCAACTGGTGAACATCGGCACGCTGCTGGCATTCGTGCTGGTCTGCATGGGCGTGCTGGTGCTGCGCAAGACACGCCCCGACCTGCCACGCCCGTTCAAGACACCGTTTGTCCCCTTCGTGCCGATCATGGGAATCGTCTGCTGCCTGGGGCTCATGGCCACGCTTCCCGCGGACACCTGGATCCGGCTGGTGGTCTGGCTGGCCATCGGCCTGGTGATCTACTTCAGCTACGGCCGCACCCACAGCAAAGTGCAGCGCGCCAAACTGGCGGGCCCGGCCCCCGAGCCGATCACGAAATGACGGACCTCGCGTCCACCCGGCCCCCCGTGAAGCCACGGAGGGCTTTTTCATTGTTAGCGCCGGCGTGACGTACGCGGTGGGATACTACGCAGAGCTGCGGGTGCGAGCGCGGCGGAGTTCGGGAAGATGAAAGCACTGCGCAACCTGAAGCACATCGGAGCGGCGCTGGCGGCCCTGACCGCGGTGGGTGCGGCCGGCTTTCACTACCTGGAAGGCTGGCCGTGGTTCGACGCGCTGTACATGGTGGTGATCACCTTCACCACCATCGGCTACGGCGAAGTGCACGAGCTGAGCCGCACCGGGCGCATGTTCAACCTGGGGCTGATCATCAGCGGCGGCACGCTGGTGGCGCTGGGAATCGGGAGCCTGACCCAGGCTTTGCTAGAATTCGAGCTCACCAACTTCTTTGGCAGGCGGAAAATGCAGCGCGAGATTGCGCGTCTCGAGGGCCACTACATCATCTGCGGCGCAGGCCGCGTGGGGCGCAGTGCCGCGCGCGAACTGGCGCACAAGCCGGCGGACTTCGTGGTCATCGAGAACAGTGTCGACAAGGCGGTGCGCTTCGAGAACGAATTCCTCACCCTGATCGGCGACGCCACCCAGGAAGAGGTGCTGCGCCAGGCGGGAATCGAGCGCGCCGCGGGGCTGGTGGCGGCGGCCACCAACGATGCCACCAACATCTACATCGTGCTCACCGCCCGCGGGATGAACCCCAAGCTGAAGATCATCGCGCGCGCCAGCGAGGAGGGGGCAGAAAAATACCTGCTCACCGCGGGCGCGGATTCGGTCATCTCGCCCTACCTGTTCGCCGGCCACCGCATCGCGCAAACCTTCCTGCGGCCCAACGTGCTCGACTTCATCGACATCACTACCGCGCGCCGCGGCCAGCCCGGCCTGGAGATCGAGGAAGTGCGGGTGGGAGCGCAGTCGGCGTACGCGGGCAAGACGCTGGAGAACTCGCGCATTCGCCAGGATACCGGGGTGATGGTGCTCGCTATCCATCGCCAGGAAGGCATGCACTTCAACCCCGCGCCCGAAGAAACGCTGCGCGCCGGGGATTGCCTGATCGCGCTGGGCGAGCCCGAGGCGCTCAAGCGCCTGGAAGCTTCCGCGGCGGGAGCGGAGTAGATTGGGTAATTGGGTAATTGAGTAATTGAATAACTGGACTATATATCTCACGCAAGGAATGGTGCTGAATCCCCGCCATGCGTAAACAGCGAAAAGAGCGTTGTAGACACTACTACAAACGTATCGCCCGTAAGATTTGGGAGGAGGGGCGCGAATGGGCGAGAGATCAGATCGTGGTAGCGCTGGTGCTGGTAGTGCTGGCCACGCTCGTTAGCCTTGGTCTCGGATTCATCCATCTTCAGGAGGGCTTTCGGAATGTTGTAGGAGCCGTCCTGACGTACAGTGCAGCGCTTTTCATATTCGTGCTGTATCTGGCGTTTCGCGCCCCATGGCTGCTGGACGACGACCGACAAGGCGAGATGGACGCAGCAAAGGAGGGGTGGGCGACGAAGAGGGCCGAATTGGAAGCGGCGACTTCTGCAACAAAGGAACTGCTTGAGGCCGAGATCAAATCAGCCAAAGATAAAATTGAGCAGTTGACATGGCCTCCCGATAGGCCGCAAGTGATGATCGCAAAATGGGGTACACAGAAAGAACAGGAAGAAGGTAAGTGGTCGGATTCCGAGGGGTTTTATGTAACCAACTCTGGTCGCAAGGCATTAGACGTAAAACTCGACAGATTCCTGATTAACGGTGAGCCACAAAAGTGGGGACAGGGAATGAGGGCTACGACTGTCGAAAAGGGGGGAGAGGGATTCATTCCTATTCTTGTTGAATCGGATGGCACTGACCTCGGCCCATTTGGGCGACGGGCTCTAATGCCACACCTTGAGCGGGCACATGGTTACTGGTGTCAGACGAGATCGGAATATGAGCGCGAGTACAAAATCTCTATCAGCCTTATTTATCATGATTTCGACGACCTTTATTTTCGCACTTGGCAGGATATGATCTTTGACCATTATGGTCGTACTTTGAGATTTGAATCATTCAGACAAGAGAAACTAGGTTAGGCTTGTGTCAAGTAAATAATCTCGTTGAATAATTGCGGGATTGGGCAAGGACCCGATGAAGATCGTCACTGCCGCCGAGATGCGCGAGATCGACCGCCGCACGGTTGAGGAGTTCGACGTGCCCTCGCTCACCCTGATGGAGAACGCAGGCAGCGCGGTGGCCGAGTTCTGCCGGGAGCAGTATCCCGAGGCGCAGCGCATCGGCATTGTCTGCGGCAAGGGGAACAACGGCGGCGACGGCTTCGTGGCTGCGCGCCGCCTGCACGAGGTGGGCAGGGAAGTGCGCGTCCTGCTGCTCGCCGACCCCGCGGAAGTGAAGGGCGACGCGGCCGCGATGCTCCAGCGCCTGCCCTTCCCGCCGGTGGTGGCGCGCACCGATGACGAGCTGAAGAGCGAGGCGGCGCAAGCGATCTTTGCCGCCGACCTGCTGGTGGATGCCATCCTCGGCACCGGCTTCCAGCCGCCGGTCACGGGCATCTATGCCAGCGCGATCGAGCTGCTCCAGGATGCGGTGCCCCCCATCGTGGCGGTGGACCTTCCCTCCGGGCTCGACGCCGACAGCGGCAGCGCCGCCGGGCCGGTCGTCTTCGCCTCCCAGGTGGTGACGTTCACCGCGCTCAAGCCTGCGCTGGCGCTGCTGGCGGTTCCGGTCGTGGTGGTGGAGATCGGCTCGCCGGCGGAAGCGATGCGCAGCGCCCTCAATCTCAACCTCGCCACCCCCGGGCGCGAGTACACGTCCGCCTCCTTCAGCGGCGTGGACGACGTGGTCATGGTCGCTCCCCGCGACGCCGAATCCAACAAAGGCGATTACGGTCATGTACTGGTGGTGGGCGGCGCGCGCGGGAAAGCCGGCGCGGCGGCGCTGGCGGGCATGGCGGCGCTGCGGGTGGGAGCGGGATTGTGCACGGTGGCGACCGCCCAGGGCGTGCAGAACGTCGTGGCTGGTTTTGCCCCGGAGCTGATGACCGAGAACCTGGCGGAGACGGAAGCGGGAACGATTTCGCTGCGTGCCCTGGAGTACGGGCGGATTGACGCCCTCGCCGAGGGCAAGACGGTGATCGCCCTGGGCCCCGGCATCTCGCGGCATCCCGAGTCGGCGGAGTTTGTGCGCACCCTGGTGCACCGGCGGCGGGTGCCGGTGGTGCTCGACGCCGACGGCCTGAATGCCTTCGACGACCGCGCCGAGCGGCTCGACGGCAGCGGCGTGCCCCTCGTCCTCACCCCACATCCCGGCGAAATGGCGCGTCTGGCGGGCGTTTCCGTCGCCGATGTCCAGGCGGACCGGGTGGGGGCGGCGCGCAAATTCGCGCAGGACCAGAATTGCCTGGTGGTCCTCAAGGGGCATCGTACCGTCATCGCCACGCCCGGCGGCGAAGTGTGGCTCAACCCGACCGGCAACCCCGGCATGGCCTCTGGCGGCACCGGCGACGTCCTCACCGGCATGATCGCGGGCATGATTGCGGGTTGGGCCAGGGTGCCGGCGGATGCGATGGATGAGGCCGACCTCGATCGAGTAAGGAACCGCCTCCTGGTCTATCGCATCATCACCGCGGTCTATCTGCACGGGCTGGCCGGCGACCTGGCAGCCGACGAGGTCGGGGAACACGGCATGACCGCGAGCGATTTGCTGCGCTTCATTCCCGCCGCCATCTGCCGGCTGCCGGCGATCCGCGGCGAGAAGTGGCGCTGGGTGAGTCGCCGCCCGGCGCGCCCGAATTGTTGACCATGGCGCGCCGCACCCTTACCACCAGCTCCGCCGACGAGACCATCGCGCTGGGGCGCGAACTAGCGCGCGACCTGCCGCCGCCGCGCCTGGTGCTGCTGCGCGGCGAACTGGGGGCGGGCAAGACCACGCTGGTGAAGGGCATTGCCGCGGGCTTCGGCGCCGCCGAGCAGGAAGACGTCACCAGCCCCACGTTCACCCTGATCCACAGCTACCGCGGCCCCGCGGTCACGGTTTACCACGTGGATCTCTACCGCATCGAGACGGAGCGCGAGCTGGCGACGCTGGGGATCGACGAGCTGCTGCGTGAAGAGACGGCGGTGGTGGTGATCGAGTGGGGCGAAAAGTTTCCGCGCTTTGTCCGGGAGCGCGACGTGGAAATTGCGCTCGAACGCACCGGGGAGAACGAGCGGCGAATCACGGTCATTGAGTAATTGAGTAATTGAAAACCGCCGTGCCAGCAATTCCCCAATTACCCAATTTCTCAATTCCCCAATTTCTCAATTACTCAATGACCCAATTTCCTCAGAACCCCATGATGTTGTAGCCGCAATCCACGTAGAGGGTCTCGCCGGTGATGCCGGTGGAGAGGTCGGAGGCGAGGAAGAGGGCGGCGCCGCCGACCTCGGCCACGTCCACGTTGCGCTGCAGCGGGGCGCGCTCGGCGTGCGCTTTCAGCATCTCGTTGAGGCCGGAGATGCCGCGCGCCGCCAGGGTCTTGATGGGCCCCGCCGAAATCGCGTTCACGCGCACGTTCTGCTTGCCGAGATCCGCGGCCAGGTAGCGGACGCTGGCTTCCAGCGCCGCCTTGGCCACCCCCATCACGTTGTAGCGCGGCACCACCTTCTGCGAGCCGTAGTAGGTCAGGGTCATGATGCTGCCGCCTTCGGTCATGAGCGGGGCGGCGGCGCGCGCCAGCGCGATCAGCGAATAGACGCTCACGTCCTGGGCGATGCGAAAGCCTTCGCGCGTGGTGAGCACGAAGTCGTTCTTCAGCTCGTCGGCGGGGGCGTAGGCGATGCTGTGCACCAGGGTATGGATGACGCCGTAGCGCTCGCGCAGCTGCGCGAAGAGCTGGGCGATCTCGGCGTCCTGGGAGACGTCGCAGCGAAAGGCTTCCGCCCCGGGCAGGGCCGCAATCAGCTCTTTCGCCTCCAGCTCGAGGCGCTCGTTCTGATAGGTGATGGCGAGGCGCGCCCCGGCCTCCTGCAGCTTCTGCGCGATGGCCCAGGCGATGCTGCGCTTGTTCGCAACCCCAAAAACCACCGCCGTGCGCCCCGAGAGATTGATCATCCATTGTCTCCGAATCCGACAGGATAGCAGCACCGGCAGCGAATTCACTACGCCGGAGCGCAGCGCGCCGGGCGGGCGGCAGGTTCAGTCCGCCGGGGCCGTGGATACGGCCGCCGCCGCGGCAGGCGCGGTCGCGGGAATGAAGGCGGTGAAGGCGGCCGCAAGGTACATGGAGCCCACGATCAGGAAGCCCGCGCTCAGCGCCACGTTGTGCGCCATGGCCCCCACCGCGCCGGCGAGCACTACCTGCAGGATGGTGCCGGCGAAGAGAAAAGTATTCTGCACGCGTCCCATCAGGTGCGGGGGCACGATTTCCATGATGGTGGTGGAGAGGGCGACGCCGCCCAGGCCGCGCGCCGAGCCCATGATCCAGTACAGCACCGCCGCCACCCAAAGCCAGTGGGACACCGGGAGCCCGTAGAGCGAGGCGGCGAGCACGGCCATGCAGATGGCGATGGCGCGCCGCGGCGCCGTGCCGCGGATGAACCGCGGGGCGTACAACGCACTGAGGAAGGCGCCAATGCCCCAGGCGGCGTTCAGCCAGCCGTATCCGACTGCACCGGTGCGCAGCACGCGGTCGCTGAGCGGCGCCGTGAGCACCCCCTGGGTAATCATCGCGCCCAGGAAGAGGGCCCAACTGGCGCCCACCAGCCGCAGGTAGCGGTGGTGGTGGACGTAGAGCACGCCATCGCGCAGCTCGCGCCAGAAGCGGGCCACCGCAGTCTCGGCGGCATGCAGGTCGTCGGCGATGTGGTGCGCGGGCCGCGCCACCACGTGCCGCCCGCGCCGCACCAGCAGGTAGCAGGAGAACGACACCAGGTAGGTCGCGCAGTCGATGAACAGCACGCCCGCCAGGCCAATCTGGTTGTACACGAACCCCACCAAAGCGCCGGCGAGCAGCCATCCGCCCTGCAATCCCGCCATCAGGAAGGTGTTGGAGTGCAGGAACTCCGATTCCGGCGTCAGCTCCTGGATAAGCGCGTTGATGGTGGGCCAGAACATCCAGAAGCCCGCCGCCACCAGCGTGTTCATCAGGTAGAGCTGCCACACCTGCACGCGGTGGTGCAGGGCGAGGACCGCAACCACCAGGATGATGAGGCCGCGGCCGGCGTCGAGCAGCATGACCAGGCGCCGCCGGTCTTCGCGGTCGATGACCACGCCGGTAAAGGGCAGCATGAGGATGGCGGGCAGCGTGGCCAGCATGACCAGCGTCCCCAGCGCCATCTCGTTGTGCGTCGCCTGCAGGATGTACCAGGTCACCGCGGCGGAGTTCATCCCGCTCCCCAGCATGGAGATGAGATTGGCCGCGAAGACCAGCCGCAAGGGCCGCTGGCGAAGGATGGTGCGCATGGTTGTGTGGGACGGCGTCCCGGCGACGGGCCGGGACGCCGAAGGGATCTGCTTTCCAGTATAGCGAATCGGCGCCCCCGCCCGGCCCGCCGGAGGCGGTGCCCACGAAGACATGGCGGCGCCAGCGCCCTCCTCCGTTAGAATCTCTTCACCTTGAAGCTGCGCGAGTTGTTCGGCAAAAAAGAGAAAAACGAGCACCGCATCCTCCGGCGCTGGGAGCGCACCGGGGACGTGCTGCAGCCGGAGTATCACCGGGCCACGCCCGAGTGTCCCGAGCCGCAGCGCTGGAGCATGTTCGATTCCATGACCGCCGAAGTCGAGGTGCTGGAGTTCCTGCGCACCACGGTCACCACGCTCAAGCCGCGCCTGGTCGTCGAAACCGGCAGCTTCATGGGGATCAGCACGCTGTGGATCGCCGAAGGCCTGCAGCAGAACGGCGCGGGGCGCGTCATCAGCTGCGAGTACGACCCGCTGGTCTTCGCCAAGGCGCAGGAGCGCATTGCGGGCTCGCCCCTGCGCGACTGGATCGAGCTGCGCAACGAATCCAGCCTGGAGATGCAGGTGGCGGGCACCATTGACCTGCTCTTCAGCGACAGCGACCTGACGGTGCGCGCGCAGGAGGTGCGCCGCTTCCTGCCGCAGATGAGCCCGCACGGCCTCATCCTGATGCACGACGCCAGCTCGCACCTCCAGACCGTGCGCGAAGCTGCGCTCCAACTGGAGCGCGAAGGCCTGCTCTCCGTCATCCTGCTGCCCACGCCGCGCGGCCTGGTGGTGGCGCAGAAACGCGAAGGCCGGAAGTAGCATGCGCGTCCTGGTCTCGGCCGGCGAAGCTTCGAGCGAAATGTACGGCGCGGCCCTCATCGCGGCGCTGCGCCGCCGCGACCCGGCGCTCGAAGTCTTCGGCATGGGCGGGGAAGCCATGCGCAGCGCGGGCGCGGACCTAGTGGTGGACGCGCGCGAAATTTCGGTGGTGGGACTCGCCGAGGTCGTCACCCACCTGCCGCGCATCTGGAGCCGCTACCAGCGGCTGCTGCGCGCCCTCGACGCGCGCCGCCCCGACGTCGCCGTCCTGATCGACTCTCCCGACTTCAACCTGCGCCTCGCCCGGCAACTCCACCGGCGCGGGATTCCCGTGGTGTACTACGTCAGCCCGCAGCTCTGGGCGTGGCGTGCCGGGCGCGTCGCCCAAGTACGCCGCTACGTGCGCAAGATGCTGGTCATCTTTCCGTTTGAGGAAGAGTGGTACCGGACGCGCGGCGTGGATGCGGTGTTCGTCGGACATCCGCTGGCCGCGCTGGCGCCGCCAGCGGTCGGTCGCGAAGAGTTCGCCCGCCAGCATGGCCTCGATCCGGCCAAGCCGTGGATCGCGCTGCTGCCCGGCAGCCGCCGGCGCGAGGTGGCGATGATTGCGCCCACGCTGGTGGAAACCGCCGCGCTGCTGGGCGGCGAATTCGAATACGTCGTGCCGCTGGCTTCGACGCTCAGCGAGCACGACCTGGCGCAGACGCTGACACTATCCTTGGCCCAGAGGCAGCGCCGCGATGGCGTTTCGCCTGCCCTGCACATCACCCGCGATGCGCGCGCCACGTTGGTCCTGGCGCGGGCCGCGGTGGTGGCCAGCGGCACGGCCACGGTCGAGGCGGCGGTGCTGGGCACGCCCTTCTGCATGGTCTACCGCGTCTCGCCGCTCTCGTGGCTCGCGGGACGCCGCCTGGTGCGCGTGCCGCACTTCGCCATGCCCAACCTGATTGCCGGCCGCCGCGTTGTCCCCGAGCTGGTGCAGGGCGAGTTCACCGCCGCGCGCGTCGTTGCCGAGCTGCGCCGCATCATTCCTGAAGGCGCGGAGCGCGCCGCCATGGTCGCAGGATTGGCGGAAGTGCGGCAGAAGCTGGCGACATTGGCAGCGCCCGGCACATCGCCCGCAGAACTGGCCGCGGAGATCGTGCTGGAAGTGGCCGGAAGCCGTGGGTAGCACTCTACGCCGCTCCACGCCGAGTAGGCCGGTCTGCCTTCAGGCAGGGGAAATCTATCCCGCCAGACGCCCGCAGAGACGTTCCGCGAGGGTGCAGACGGACTTGAGGCGCGCCTGCGCGGCGGGGGGCAGGGCGGGGGTGGCCAGGGCGAGTTGCGACGACAGCAGGATGCCGGTGGCATCGTCCTTCAACTGGCTGCGCAGGGAAGCGACCGCGGCGCGGAAGGCATCGAGCTGCTCGCGCCGGCTGCGCGTCAGCGCCGCACGCACCTCGCGCACTACGCGGTCGGCGTTTTCGATGCCCAGGTTGACGAAGACCGGGACCGCCATCGGCGCGTGCAGCAGCAGGGCATCCACCGCTCCCGCATCCGCTTCCAGCAGCCCCTGCTCGACCACCAGGGCGCTGAAGCTGTGCTGCCGCAGCGCGGCCACCGCGGCGCGGGCGCTCGCCACCAGCACCACCGTCTCGTTCAGCGCTTCGCGCAGGGCAGCGGCACAGCTCTCGGCGCCGCGCATGGCACTTACCAGGAGGATCATGCCTTTTCCCAGAGCATCTGGCGTGCCAACCGCCTGTGCCTTGTGTCTCAACCGCTTAGCGTGCTCCCCGTAGGGCGCAGCGTCCCGAAGCGGGAGCCGCCGTTCGCTTTGCGCACTACTGGCCAAGGCCGTACTCCTTCAGCTTGCGATACAACGTCGTCTTCCCGATGCCGAGCATGCGCGCCGCCAGCAATTTGTCGCCGTGGAGCTGCTCGATGGTGGAGAGGATGGCGCGTTTCTCCAGTTCCGCAATGGGAACGATGCTGCCCGACTCCAGCGCGGCCGCCGCCTGCGCCTCCCGCGCATTGCGCACTTGCGAGGCCAGGTCGCCGGCATGCAGCACCGGCCCGGAACTCATGGCGGTGGCGCGTTCCAGGCAGTTTTCCAACTCGCGCACGTTGCCCGGCCAGTCGTACTGCATCAGCATCTGCATGGCTTCCTCGGTCACCTCGCGCACCCCGGTGCCCGCCCGCGTCAGCTTTTCCAGGCAATGCTCCACCAGCAGGGGAATGTCCTGGCGGCGCTCGCGCAGCGGCGGGAATGCGCAAGGCGAGCACGTTCAGCCGGTAGAACAGGTCTTTGCGGAAGTGGCCGGCCTCCACCGCGAGTTCCAGGTCGCGATTAGTGGCAGCGAGGATGCGCACGTCGATCTTCACCGGCTGGGTTCCGCCCACCGGGCGGATTTCCTTCTCCTGCAACGCGCGCAGCAGCTTGGCCTGCAACTCTACCGGCAGCTCGGCGACCTCGTCGAGAAACACCGTGCCGCCCTGCGCGATGGCCAGCAGCCCTTCCTTGGCGTGGTTGGCGCCGGTGAAGGCGCCGCGCACGTAGCCGAACAGCTCGCTCTCGATCAGGGTGGGGACCAGCGAGCCGCAGTCCACCGGGATAAACGGCTGGTCGCGGTGGGGCCCGGAATAATGGATGGCGCGCGCCACCAGCTCCTTGCCGGTGCCGCTTTCCCCGAGAATCAGCACCGGGTGCACGCTGTACGCCGCCTTCGAAATCATGCGGTAGAGCTTTTCCATCTCCGGCGAGGTGCCGACCAGGTTCCCCCAGCCGGCGCGGGAGCGGGCGGCATCGCGCAGCTGCCGCGACTCTCCCGCCATCCGCAGGTGCGACGCCAGGCGCTCGAACAACGTGGTCAGTTCCTCGACCCCGTAGGGTTTCACCACGTAATCGAAGGCGCCCAGCTTCATCGCTTCCACCGCGGTGGGGACCGAACTCGACGCGCTCATGATGACGATGTGCGCGCGCGGCCGCCGCAGCCGGAGCTCGCGCACCACCTCCAGCAGCGCCTCTCCCTGGGTCCCGACATCGAGCAACACGGCATCGAAGGCGCCGGCCTCGGCTGCCTCCAGCAGTTGGGCCGCCCGCGTCGCGTGCGCGACGGCAAACCCGCAGCGGCTGGCCAGGTCGGTGTAGGCCTCCGCCAGCACCGGGTCGGCAGTAAGAATGTGCAGCCTGGCCGCCAGCGGCGGCGCGGCGGTGACCTCGGGGGTTTCCATAGCGGCCCGCATAGTACGCTTCCCGTTCGGCAAATTCTGTGACGTGGGAGCAGTCTGCTGGTTCCACATGCAAACCGAGTTCCACTCAGGGAATGCTTGTAAGCTACTGAAAATAAGCTCTATAGAGAATCGGCCGGGCAGCAGTTCCGGGCGGCGGATTCCCGAAATGGAACCAATCCCGCCAGCGGCTCGGCACTCGCGCCGCAAACTTCCTGAAACGGCAATCGTTGGCGGAAGGTGTGACCGGTTCCAAAACGGGAGCGAAGGGAGACGGGCAAGAGTGAAGAGGGGCGCTCTCCGCTCTCCGCTTTCCGCTGAGACCATCCCACGTCGCACGCCCTGGGCTAGTGCGGAAAGCAGATAGCGGACAGCGGACAGCGGACAGCCAGCAGCGCCTCTACCGCTGTCCGCCGCTGCCGCCGGCACTCACTGCAGTGGCGCCGACGGGCTGGGCCACGATGCCGTCGTACGCGGTGCGGGCGAGGACGCGTCCGCCGACGGGCAGCACGGCGCGGACCCGCCAGCCGGCGGGCAGCGCGTACCAGGAGCGGCCGTTGTCGGCGCTCTCGAAGACCTCGTGCGCACCCGCCGCCGTCGCCAGCAGGCGCCGGCCGGCTTCGTCGTAGACCACCGAGAGCAGGTTGTGGTGGGGAAGTCCGCTCAGCACGTGGTCCCAGGTTTCGCCGTTGTCGAAGCTGCGCACCGCGCCTTCGCGGGTGGCCAGCCACACCGAGCCGGGGGCGATTTCGACGCCATTCAAGGTGGTGACGTACTCCGGCAGGGCCGCCGGCGACCAGCTTTGCCCGTGATCGGTGGAGAGCAGCAGCTGCTGCGGGGTGAGCGCCGCCAGCAGGTTGCGCGCGGCGCGCACCGCGATGAAGTCGTAGAAGCCGAAGAGGGCGCCGCCGTGCCAGGTGGCGCCGTCGTCGTCGCTGGCGTAGAGACCTTCGCTGGTGGCCGCCCACAGGCGCACCCCATCGATCTCCAGGTCGTAGACGCGCGCTTTCATTTCATCGCCGGCGAGCGTTTCCAGGGCCTGCCAGGAACGCGCCTTGCGCGGGCGTGCCAGCAGGCCGCTGTTGGTGCCGGCCAGCAGCGTACCGGACGGCAGCTGCCGCAGCACGAAGACGTCGCGTGCGCCCAGACCCTCGCTCATCTGCCGCCAACTGGACCCGGCATCGCGGGAGACGAAGACGCCGCCAAACTCCTTGTCGTTGATCAAGCCGGCGTAGAGCACGGCGGGAATGTCGCGGTCGGCGATGAGCGCCTGCACCTGGCGATGGGTAAAGCCGCGGTTCGACGCGGCAAACGTCGCGCCGGCATTGCGGCTGGCGAGCACTCCGCCGTGATCGGTGGCCACCAGCACGCGCCCCGGCCGGCGGGCATCGAGCAGGACATCGTTCACGATGAGGTTCTTCCGGGTGACCCGCGTCCAGGTCGCGCCCGCGTCGCCGGTCTTCCAGAGGCCTTCGGTGGTGCCGGCGTAAATGACGTCTTGCTGCAGCGGGTCTTGGCGCAACGCGCGGGTACGCCGCGCGGAGTAGGGAATGCCCTGCACCTTGCGGAAGCTCTCGCCGGCGCTCTGGCTCCTGTAAATGCCGGAGCAGGCGCTGGCGTACACCACGGCGGGGTCGCTGCGGTCGATGATGAGGGAGAAGACGTCGGAGTCGTCGATGATGCCCTGCTTGATGGAACGCCACGCGCCGCCGCCGTCGGTGGTCTTCCACGGCAGGTGCCAGGTGCCGGCGTAGATCACCTCCGGGTCACGGGGGTCAATGGCCAGCGACGCGATGTTCTTGATCTCCGCATGGCCCGCGGGCGAGATGCGCTGCCAGGTTTGCCCGGCGTCGCGCGAGCGGTAGACGCCCTCGAGGGCGCCCGCCACCAGCACCCGGGGATCGCTGGGCGCCATCGCCAGCGCGCGCACGCTCCGGCCGTGGATGCCGGGGAGGGGGTGCCAGGTGAGGCCGCCGTCGGTGCTGCGGAAGATGTCGCCGCCGCCGTCCTCCACGCTCCACGCCGCCACGTAGATCGCGCCGTCGGCCGGGCTGATCAGGATGTGGTCGAGGACGTAGTCGTCACCGGGCCCGAGGTGCGCCAGCAGGGACCACCTGGCGCCGCCATCGTGGGAGACGAACAACTGCCCGGCGCTGGTGCCGAGGAAGATGTGCTCCGGATCCGCCGGGTCGCCCGCCAGGCTGCGCGCGTCCCCGCCGTCGGGACCCACCGGCGTCCACGCGGACGTCTGCGCACACGCCGCCGCCGCGAGGGCGACGACGAAAAACAATCTGCCGATGAATGTGACCGCTGTCCGCTTCGGACCAGACATCTACCCGCTCCAGGGGAGACCAGGGGGAGTTGCCGCAGGCGCTGCGATGCCGTGTTGCTACCCCGCAGATTGCCACAACTTCGGCCCGGCTCCAAGTGGGAAAGGCCGCTCTGGCCGGTTACTTCGGTGACTTAGGTACGCGGTCAACCGCGCCGGAAAAAGGCCGGACGCGACCGCGTCGCGTCCGGCCCCTACCTTACTTCGCCGGCTTCTTCTTGGCTCCGGCCGGGGCTGCGGCCTTGGCGCCGCCGGCCCGTGCGGTCGTCCGCGGTTGCGCTTTCACCTTCTTCTCGTCCACCGGCTGGGTGTTGGGCTCGTTGAACGTCGCCCCCGGCGGCACCAGGAAGATGGCGGCGGCATCGCGGTCTTCGCCGCCGGTCATGACCTGCACGCGCGCCGGATCGATGCCTTTCTCGCGCGTCAGGTAGTCCTTGGTGTTGACCGCGCGCTGCGCTGCCAAGGGCACGCGGTTCCTGGTCTTGGCCGCGGCGTAGCCCACGACCACGGCCTTGGCGTCGGCGTCGCGCTGCAGGCGCAGCGCAATGTCGTCCAGAATGGCCTTGGCTTCGTTGTCGACGCGCGCCGGCCGCCGCTTGTCCTTAAACGTAATCTCGTTGGCGCGCGCCGCCTGCGGTGGCGGCGGCGGAACCTCCACGTTCACGCCGGTGCTGGTGCTGGCCGTGAGTCCGCGATCGTCGGTGGCCGTGGCCGCGACGGTGATTGGACCCGTGGGCGCGCCCGCGGTATCGAGCGTGGCCTGGTTCCCGCTGGGCGTCAGCCTGCCACCCGACGTCCGGAACGACGTGGTCACCGGCCGGTTGTCGGGGCTGCCGACGTTGCAACTGATGAGCGAAGGCTCGCCGGAGCGCACCGTCGCCGGGTTCGCGGAACACGAAATCGTCGGCGGGTGCTGCGGCGGGGGCGCCGGCTTCTCCTTCACCGTGAAGCTAGCCGAGCAGCCGGCCGTCTGCTTCTTGTTGCTGCTGAGGCTGGCGGTCACCGAGTAGGCGCCGGGCGCCAGGCCCGCGGTGTCCACCTGCGTGGTGTTCTGGTTTCCGCCCACCTTCCCGCCAGTTGCTGACCAGCTGTAGGTGAGGGTCGACTTCTCCTTGAATCCGGAGGGCGTCGCGGTCACCGTCACCGGCTCGCCCGCCAGGATCTCCGCCGGCTGTGCCGCGCAGACTGCGGCCGGCACCAGCGCCGCTGCCGCCTGCAAGCTACCCAGGCGCACCACGATGCCCGAGCCCAGCCGCCCGCCGTTCCAGTTGTGCGGGCTGATGGCGGTCGGGTAGTCGTGCTTTTGCAGCAGGTAGTCGCCCTGGATGGCGCGCCAGGAAAAATACCGCGAGAAAGGAATGTCGAGGCCGCCGCCCAGCAGCGTGCCGAACCCACTGTCGGATTGCCCGCCTCCAGGCAGCGTAATCGACGGCTGCACCCGCTGCCACCCGAACAGGGCGTGCACGAACGGCTGGGCCTTCTCGTTGCGGCTGTGCAGCGTGGGGCCGAACATGATGGTGTTGACGTTGGCGAAGTTATGCTTGAAATTGGCGGCGGTGTCGATCGTGAAGCCGAAGTAGCGGGTGAAGTTGAACGTGCTCTGGATGTCGAACCCCTTCCCCATGCCGCCGACGTTGGTGGTCCCGAACTTGCCGCCGGGATTCTCCCAGTTATAGCCGCCGTAGATCTCGGCTCGCGGCGGCGCCTGTTGCGCCACCAGCGTTGCCGCCAGCAGCACCGCGACCATACCCGGCACCAAGGTGGAATAAATGCGCGCTCCAAGCTTTCCCATATCGTCCAGCCTCCGGAATCTTCGAAACTAAACTGCGGGGCCGATTAGTAAGGATGAGGTTGAGGATCCTGGAACCGGCCGCCCCCAAACGGCGGCGGGCAGCCACTGCCGGAGACACCCGGCTACCAAACCCATAATGATAATCCAATCACCGCCGAGCCGAAACCGCTTCGCCCCGGACTCAGGAGAGTTAGCCCGCGCCCTCTCCTGGCTGGTCCCGGCAAAATCTACCAGGACGAAGTCAACGCTCGCCTGCCCGGTAGCCCGTCCGCGTCCTGACCTTTACGTCCTTGCGCGTGGTGCTGACCTCCACCTTGCGGAACTTGCCGTCGCGCGCGCGGTTCGCGGGGGTGTAAGCCAGCACGTACTGGTTGCGCAGCTCCTGTTCGATGCGGCGAAAGACGTCGCCCAGGTCCCCGTGCAGCATGCCGTACCCGACGCCGCCGGTCGCTTCGCTCAGTTTCTGCATGCTGTGCCTGAGGGCGATGGGCGGAAAGAGCGCCGCCACCAGCGGTCCCACGAACTTGATGGTGTAGACCGGCGTCTCCGCCGCCTGGGCCGCCTCGATCGCGTCCTCCAGACCGTGCTGGCTGCCGGTGTCCCAGCCGTCGGAGAGGACGATGAGCGCCTTGCGCCCGCTGGTTTCCTTCATCTTCAGCCGCGCGGCCCAGAAGATGGCGTTCCACAGCGCCGTCCCGCCGCAGGGAGCGAAGACCCGCCGCCGTGCGGCTTGCGCGCGCGGCCCCCGCCCCAGCGCCACACTAGCGTCGTCCTTGTGGGCATGCTGGCTGCGGCACGGTTCTCCCAGCACCGTACCCGCGCCTCCGCCGGTCTGCAGCCGCTCGATCCCCTCGGCCAGCGCCTCCTGCGACGCGGTAAAGTCGGTGAGCAGCCGCGCCTGCGGCCCCACCGTGATAATCAGGGCGCGGTCCTGCGGGCGCAGCACTTGGCGGAAAAACTGTGTCAGGGTCTCCTTGTGCTTTCCCACCAGCCCCGCCTGGCTGACACTGACGTCCACGATCAGTCCCACCATCAGCGGCAGGTCCGCTTCCTGCCAGAAGTAGCGCACCGGCTGCGGCACGCCGTCCTCGCGCACCATGAAATCGTCCTGCCGCAGACCCGGCACCGGCACACCGTGGTCGGTGGCGGAGCAGGAGAGCCGCACCAGCTCGACCTCGACCTTGATCGGCGTCTCCTGTGCGGCCGCCGCCGTCCATGCGAGAACGGCGCCCAGGGCCACGGCGCACCTCCACCGGCGTCCCGGGGAACCGGAAGTCGCGGGCCCTCTCGCTGGGGATGTCTTGCGCAAACGCCGCTTATTTCGCCCGTGGCCCCGGACGTGGCGCGTTCACCTTCTGCAGCAGCTCCCGCGCCGCCGCCTGGTAGGGCGAGTTCATGGCCAGCAGCTCGTTCAGCGTGGTGCGCGCCTCGGGCAGCTTGCCGGTCTTGGCGTAGGCGTAGGCCAGGCGGTAGAGCACCATGGCATAGGAGGTCGCGTCGCGCTTGAGCATCCTGGCAGCCTGCTGCAGTTCGCTGATGGCCGCGGGCGTCTTCTCCTGCTTCATCAGCACCCAGCCTATCGCCGAATGGGCCACGCCGGCGGCCAGCACGTCCTTCTGCGCGGCGCCGGGGTCTTCGCCCTTCGCCAGCTCCAGCGCCCGCCGGGCATACTGCAGGGCCTTCTCGGCGTGCGCCATGCTCTGCTCTTCGGCAAACGCGTTGGCCAGCATGACCAGGGTGCCGACGTTGTTGGGATCGGCGGCCAGCGCCTTCTCCCCGTACTCGGCGAGCCGCGCGGTATCGTTCATCTGCTGCAGCGAGTAGATGCCGTGCTGCGAAACCGCCTCGGCGTAGCGCGACTTGGGAAACGCCGGCGAGAACTGGTCGATGTAGCCCATGCGCAGCCTGGCATCCTGCTCCTGCGCGATGGCGTTGTACGCCGCTGCTTCCAGGAACTCGTAGGACGATTGCGCGTTGCTGCGTTGGGTCGCCAGCTGCTGCGCCCACGCCGCCTCGTCGATTCCCTCCGGCCGCGGCTGCTTTTCCAGGCCATTGATCAGCGCCGCGCCCTTCACCGCGTATTGCACCGCCTTGCCGTTGTCCTTGGCCGCCTGCGCGATGGAAGCCGCCGCTACCAGGATCTCCAGGTTGTTGGGCACCGCCTGGTAGGCATTCTCCGCCGCGGTCATGGCGTTCTTCAGGTCGCCCGCTCCCTGGTACTGCTGCGCCAGTTGCAGGTTCCCGTAGGCTGCCGCCACCGGGTTGGCCGCGAACTTCTGTACGAACTCGGTCAGCAGCGCGATGCGCTTGGCGGCATCGGTTTCATTCAGCGCCGTCTGCAGCGCATTGTCCTCGGGACTCCCGGCGGAAAGGGCCAGTTGCGCGATCTGGGAGGCGCAGGGAAGGGCCAGCAGCAGGGTCAGCGCCAGGCACAGCAGAGCGCGTCTCATGGGATACCTCCGGCACCGCTGCGGATGCTATCGCCGTTCGCCGGGTGCGCGCAAGCGCGGCGCGCTCAATCGTCTGCGCCCACCGGTTCGCGCGCGCCGACTTCCTGGTCCTTGTACTGGAGCTGGTAGAGCTTCCAATAAATCCCGCGTTGCGCCAACAGCTCCTGGTGCGACCCGACCTCGCGCACCTGCCCCTTGTGCATGACCACGATGCGGTCGGCGCGCTGGATGGTGGAAAGCCGGTGGGCAATGATGACCGACGTCCGGTTCGTGACCAGGCGGCTCAGCGCCTCGCGCACGCGAAACTCCGTCTCCGTGTCCACGCTCGAGGTGGCCTCGTCGAGGATGAGGATCTGCGGGTTGTGCGCCAGCGCGCGCGCAAACGAGATGAGCTGTTTCTGCCCGGTGGAGAGCGTCGAACCGCGCTCCCGCACCGGCTCGTCGAAGCCGTGCGGCAGCGAGCGAATAAAGTCGGCGACGTTCACGTCTTCCGCCGCGCGCTCCACCGCCGCCCGCGTTATCCCCGGCGTCCCCAGGCTGAGGTTGTCGGCGATGGTGCCGCTGAACAGGAACGGGTCCTGCAACACCACGCCGAAGCGCCGCCGCAGCTCGGCGAGGTCGAGCTGGCGCAGGTCCACGCCGTCGATGCGGATGGCGCCGCGCTGCACGTCGTAGAAGCGCAGCAGCAGGGAAATGAGCGTGGTCTTGCCCGCGCCGGTGTGCCCGACCACGGCGATCGTCTCGCCCGGCTCGATCACCAGGTTCACGTCGCGCAGCACCCAGTCCATTTCGCCCGGCGACGGGGCGTGGCCGTCGGACGGCAGCCGCACGTCGCCGCCGGCCCCGGGGGGCGCAGCGTGTTCGCCCACCGCGTGCTCGGGCGCCGCGGCGCCGTTCCCGTTCCCATTCTCTGGCTTCTCCGCCGCCGGCGCGGCGCGATACGCGAACCACACGCCGTCGCACTCGATCCGCCCGCGTCCCGCCGCGCGCTGCGGCTGGGCCGGTGAGGTGACCTCCGCCGCCGTGTCCAGCAGCTTGAACACGCGCTCGCTCGCGGCCATCGCCGACTGCAGGATGTTGTACTTTTCGCTCAGGTCCTGGATGGGCCGGAAAAAGCGCTGCGCATACTGGATGAAGGCCACCAGGACGCCCAGCGACACCGCCTGCCGCAGCACCTGCCCGCCGCCGAACCAGATCACGCCGGCGATGGCGATCGCCGACAGCACTTCCACCACCGGGTAGTACACGGCGTGCGCCATGATGGCGTCCTTGAACGCCTCCATGTGGGTCGCGTTGATGGTCTGGAATTTTTCGAACGCCCGCCGCTCGCGGTTGAACAGTTGCAGCACCACGATCCCGCTCACGTGCTCCTGCAGGTAGGCGTTGATGCGCGCGATGGCCACCCGGATCCGCCGGTAGGAGTCGCGCACCTTGGCGCGGAAGATCATGGTGGCCACGAAGATCAGCGGCAGCACCGCGAAGGTGATCAGCGCCAGCCACCACTGCATGCTCAGCATGATGGCGATGATGCCCGCCAGCACGAACACGTCTTCGAAGATCGACACCACGCCCGCGGTGAACATTTCGTTCAGCGCGTCCACGTCGGTCGTCACCCGCGTCACCAGCCGCCCCACCGGGTTGCGGTCGAAGAACGCCAGGTGCATGCGCTGCAGGTGTCGGTAGATCTGGCTGCGCAGGTCGTACATCACCGCCTGCCCCGTCCACTGCATGTAATAGGTCTGCAGGAATTCCAGCCCGAAGCTCAGCACCAGGGTGCCGATGAAGAGCCCCGCCACCTGCGCAATCCCCACCAGGGGATGCGCGCTCAGCAGCGGATCGAGGAAGGAATGCGTCGCCCCTTCGCTGGTCGGGGCCAGGTACTTGTCGACCGCGATCTTGGTCAGGTAGGGCCCCAGCACGTCGGCGGCGGCCTTGAGCACGATCGCCGCCAGCGCCACCACCACGTGCCCGGTGTAGGGACGCAGGTAGCC
Source organism: Terriglobia bacterium (assembly GCA_963739375.1). GTDB lineage: Bacteria > Acidobacteriota > Terriglobia > Terriglobales > Acidobacteriaceae > CAVUAF01. The sequence continues at coordinate 282,005 of CAVUAF010000020.1, read as the reverse complement.
CAGCAGCCGTTTCATCAGCCGGCTGTCGTACGCTTTGCCCAGGACTTCTTCTTCGTGGATGGCCATGCGGCGCCGCAGGCGCCGAGCGCGCCCGCTGCTGTGCCCTTCAGTTTAGAGCAGCCGCGGCCGTGCGGGTGCGAAAAACTGCGCCGCGCCGGAGTTCGCCGGAAGTCGTCAGCCCGAGTGCAGCGCGGGACCTGCGGCTCCCGCGGCCCGCAAAAAATTCAGGGGACGCTTGACGCGTCCCCTAGTGCGTTCACAGGCGGCCTAGTGCTTCTTGGCGCCCTTCTTAGCTTTCTTTCCACCCTTTTTGGTTGCCATTTGAACTATTCTCCCTTCCATTCATCATGGATTCAGCAACGTTGCTCTGTTGCGATTCTTTTGATTGTATAGAGTGATTGAAAAACGATGTCAAGCAGAAAATCACTCGCCGCCTCCCGCCGTCCTCGCCTCCCGCCGCCGCCGCGCGGCCCCGCGGAAAGAATCCGCGCCGCGGAGCGCGCCCTCATCCGCCGTTGAGCCGCATCACGTGCAGCACGATGCCGCTGAAGCCGTCGTGCCACGCGTGCGCGATCATGCCCGGCACCAGGCTCTTGCGATAATGCGCCAGCACCCCGAACATCGCGCCGTACACCGCGATCAGCACCATGCGCTTCGGCCCTTCGTAGCCGTGCCCGCAGCCGAATACCACCGCCGACAGCAGGATCCCCCCGTACGCGTTCTGCGTCAGCGCCGCGAACTGCCGCTGCAGGTAGCCGCGGAAGATCACTTCTTCGCAGAAGCCCGCGGTCGCGCTCAGCCCCACCCACATCGTCAGCTCCAGCCGGGTCCCCGGAATCATGAAGCCCAGCGCCTTGCGCGCCGTCTCCAGGTTGCCTTTCTCCGCGAACCCCATCGTGTACCCCAGGCCCGCCAGCGTCAGCGCGGCCACGATCCAGAACCCGGCCGCCAGCGCCAGGTCGAGCAGCGCTATCTCCGGCGAGCTCCAGCGCGCGTTGATGACCTCGCGCAGCCGCACGCCCTGCTTGCGCAGCCCCCACAGTACGAAGCCGAACAGCAGCCACTCCCACGCGAAGGTCGCGGCATACAGCACGACGCGCCCGCTGCGTTCCGCGAAAGTGTGCTGCGAATTCGCGCTCAGCAGCGACACCCCCACGATCGCTACGATCAGCACCACCAGGTGCGCCATCGGCGCCACCGGCGCCAACCGCGGTCGCTCCGTCACCACCGGCCCCGCCGTGTTGCCTTCCATCCTGCCTCCCGCGAGCGTGCGCTGCGTCACAGCGCCGCTCCCCACTCATCTTATAATGAGCGCTCGTGCCCGCCCCCGGGACGGCGGTGGTGCATAGGCGGGCGCCCCAGGAGCACCCTCATGGACGACGCAGTCATCCTCTCCGCGGTCCGCACTCCCATCGGCAAGTTCCAGGGAGCGCTCTCCGAAATCAGCGCGCCGGAACTCGGCGCCATCGTGGTGCGCGAGGCCGTGCAGCGCGCCCACCTCGACCCCAAACTGGTCGACGAATGCATCATGGGCAACGTCCTCGCCGCCGGGCTGGGGCAGAACCCGGCGCGCCAGGCCGCGCTCAAGGGCGGACTCGCTCCCGAGGTCGGCGCCCTGACCATCAACAAGGTGTGCGGCTCCGGGCTGAAGGCGGTAGCGCTCGCCGCGCAGGCCATCCAGACCGGCAACAGCGACCTCGTCGTCGCCGGCGGCATGGAGAGCATGACCAACGCGCCCTACCTGCTGCCGCAGGCGCGCAAGGGCTATCGCCTCGGGCACGCTCCATCCTCGATTCCATGGTCCACGACGGACTCTGGGACATCTACCACGACTACCACATGGGCATGACCGCCGAGGCCGTCGCCGAAAAGTACGGCGTCGCGCGCGCCGACCAGGACGAGTTCGCGGTGAACTCGCATCGCAAGGCCATCGCCGCGTGGAAGGAGGGTCGCTTCACCTCGCAGGTCATTCCCGTCGAGGTTCCCGGCAAGAAGAAGGGGAGAAGGTCCGGTTCGAGAAGGACGAGTCGCCGCGCGAAGACACCAGCGTCGAATCGCTGCGTGCCCTGAAGCCGGTCTTCAAGAAGGACGGCACCGTGACCGCCGGCAACGCCCCCGGCATGAACGACGGCGCCGCCGCCCTCGTGGTCACCAGCGCACGCCGCGCCCAGGAACTCGGCGTGCAGCCGCTGGTGCGCATCGTCGCCCAGGCCACCAGCGGCATCGCGCCGGAGTGGGTCATGATGGCGCCGGTCAGCGGCGTCCGCAAAATCTGGCAGAAGACCGGCTGGAAGCCCGGCGACGTCGATCTCTACGAACTCAACGAAGCCTTCAGCGCGCAGGCGCTCGCCGTGGTGCGCGAGCTCGGGCTCGACCCCGAGCGCGTCAACGTGAACGGCGGGGCGGTGGCGCTGGGGCATCCCATCGGCGCCAGCGGCGCCCGCGTCCTCACCACCCTGATCTACGAACTCATCCGCCGCAACGCGCAGCGCGGCATCGCCGCCCTCTGCCTGGGCGGCGGCAACTCCGTCGCCATGGCGGTCGAGCGCATCTAAACGTCGCCGCCATCGTGGAGCCCGGCCGGCCCCATGTAGCCCGGCCGCCCCCGGCCGGGCTTTCGTTCGTCAGGGAAGGGCTTGCGCTCCTGCGGTATCATGTGCCGCTCAACGCGCAACTCGTAACGCAGTGCGCGCAGCTCATCATGGCCGACTCTCTCTACCTCAGTCTCTGGTTCCCCAGCTTCAGCGAGCGCGAGATGTTGCCGCGGGCGCTCGCCGTGATGCATCACTTCCCGTTCTCGGCGGCGCGCCCCGGCATTGGTTACGTCGCGGTCCATCCCATCTCGTGGAACGAGCCGCCCCTTTACTCCCAGGCCTTCGATTTCCGCACCGACCCCGAGCGCGCCACCCAGCTCGTCGGCGAGTTCCTCCACGACGACTACGCCTACGAATTCGAGGCGCTGTGGGACCTCTGGACGCCGCCGGAGGAAGACGAAGGCGAGTGGGTCCTCGCCCCCGCGTCCGTGCGCTTCACCGTCCACGGCCCCGGCTTCGATGGCGGCATCTACCAGGAGCAAGGGCACATCCTGGTGGACCTCGGGCCCGACCTCCCCTTCCTGCACGAGGAGATGGACCTCACCGACGCCACCGAACTGTGCGTCCGCGCCAACGTGCAGAAGCTCGTCGGCTTCACCACCGCCCTGGAAAAAAACTGTGGCCTCGCTGGCCGCGTCCTCTGGTCCGAATCGGAAGAAAACCTCGCCCAGAAGCTCATCGCCCGCCTGCAGAAGGTGAATTGACAAGAAAAAAGCCGCACACGAGCGATGTGCGGCCGAGTGATACTCCAAGTGCGCCGTGGCTCTGCTCGCCAGTTAGAACCACTTTCACCGGGAAAAGTTTCGCCGTTGGCAACCGGGTCGTGCGTGGCCTTTCGTGACCGCAACTTTTCTCCCCGCTCGGTGTTGCGCTTTTCGCTCCCCCGATCTCCCGATCGTCCGCTCTCCCGACCTGCAGTCTGCTTTTCCGATGACCCGATGAACCGATGAGCCGATGACCCGATCCCCCGATGACGCGTTCCCCCCAGGGACGCTGTCATCCTGAGGGCGCCGCTTTTGCGCCCGAAGGATCCCCACTCCGCCGGCGCCGCCCTGCCGTTCGCCCCTTTCCACCAAAGCGCCGTGCGCCACGCGCAATTCGGCAATTCCGCACTTCGGCAATTCCGCAATGCTCTCCTTCGTGTCCTTTGTGGTTCGCTTTTTCCGGCCAGTCTTGACTCGAAACTCGAAACTCGAAACTCCGCGAAAAAAAGAAGAGGGCACGGATTGTCTCCGCGCCCTTCGTGCCTTCGTGGTGAAATCCCGGCCTACTGCACGCCCAGCAACTCCACGTCGAATACCAGCGTGGCGCCCGGGGGGATGAGGCCGCCGCCGGTGCCGCGGTTGCCGTAGCCCAGCTCCGGAGGAATGCGCAGTTGCCGCTTGCCGCCCACGTGCATCCCTTCCACCCCTTCATCCCAGCCGCGAATCACTTCGCCCGCGCCCAGGCGGAACGAGAACGGCTCTTTGCGGTCCACCGAGCTGTCGAACTTCTGCCCGTTCGCCAGCCACCCGGTGTAATGCACCTTCACCGTCTTGCCGCTGGTGGCGACAAACCCCGTCCCCACCTTGATGTCCCAGTACTTCAGTCCCGACTTCGTGGTCACCGGCTCGCCGGTCACCGGCGTCGGCGCGTTGGTGTTCACCTTGGGAGTCTCCGCTTTCTGCGCCGCCTTCGGCGCGTCCTTGGTTGCCGGTTTCTGGGCGCCGGCCACCCCGGCCAGCAGTGCCACCATGACGATTGCGAGTGTGCTGCGAATGCGCATGTTCCACCTTTCTCTTAAGGAATCAAAAACCTGCAACCCCGATCACCCGATCTCCCGAATCTGAGGTCTGCCTTTCCGATGAGCCGATGACCCGATCTCCCTCGTGTCCCTCGTGCGGCCTTCGTGTCCATTGTGGTTCGCTTTTTCCGACCCCGATGACCCGATGACCCGATCACCCGATCACCCGATCCCTCTGCGTCCTCGGCGGTCTCGGCGGTGGATCATTTTGTCCTCCCGCCCTCCAATTTCAGCTTCTCGCCCGCCGCCGCCTGGGCCGCTGCCAGCCGCGCCGTCAGCACGCGGAACGGGGAACAGGAAACGTAGTTGAAGCCGTTCTGGTAGCAGAATTCCACGCTCGAGGGCTCGCCGCCATGCTCGCCGCAAATCCCCAGCTTCAGCTTCGGCCGCGTTCTCCTTCCCTTCACGCAGGCGATGCGGATCAGCTGCCCCACCCCTTCGCGGTCGAGCACCGCGAACGGGTCCTGCTTCAGGATGCCTTCTTCGATGTACGCGGGGAGGAACTTGTTGATGTCGTCGCGCGAAAAGCCGTAGGTGGTCTGCGTCAGGTCGTTGGTGCCGAAGGAGAAGAATTCCGCCTCGGCCGCGATCTCGTCCGCCACCAGGGCCGCCCGCGGCAGCTCGATCATGGTGCCCACCAGGTACTCGACCCGCGTTTCCTTCTCCTGGAACACCTCCTCCGCCACCCGCCGCACGATCGCTCCCTGGTTCGCCATCTCCTTCACCGACCCGGTCAGTGGGATCATGATCTCCGGCAGCACCTTCACGCCGTCCTTCTTCACCGCCACCGCGGCCTCGAAGATGGCGCGCGCCTGCATTTCGGTGATCTCCGGGTAGGTGATGCCCAGGCGGCACCCGCGGTGCCCCAGCATCGGGTTCGACTCGTGCAGCTCGTTCACCCGGCGCAGCAGCGAGCGCAGCTCTTTCAGCTTCGGCGACTTCGGCTTGGTCGCCTCCAGCACCCCGACCTGCACCATCAGCTCTTCGCGGCTGGGCAGGAACTCGTGCAGCGGCGGGTCCAGGGTGCGGATGGTCACCGGCAAGCCGTCCATGGCGCGGAACACGCCGATGAAGTCCGAGCGCTGCATGGGCAGCAGCTTCTTCAGCGCCGCCCGCCGGTGTCTTTCTTCCTTCGCCAGGATCATCGCCCGCACGTGGGGCAGGCGGTTCGGACCAAAAAACATGTGTTCGGTGCGGCACAGCCCGATGCCCTCCGCCCCGAACGCCCGCGCCTGGATGGCGTCCCGCGGAATGTCGGCGTTCGCCCGCACTCCCATGGTGCGAAACGGCTCGGCCCAGGCCAGCAGTTTTTCCGCCTCCGGGTCGGGCCATATCGGAGGCAGCGTGTTCTTCCTGCCGTGGATGACGCGTCCGGTGGAACCGTCCAGCGTAATCCAGTCGCCCTCGCGGAGGACCTTGCCCTTCACCCGCATCTCACGAGCACGCTCGTCGACCTCGACCTCACCCGCGCCCGCCACGCAGCACTTGCCCATGCCTCGCGTCACCACCGCCGCGTGCGACGTCATGCCGCCGCGCGAGGTCAGGATGCCCGCCGCCACTTCCATCCCGTGGATGTCCTCGGGCGTGGTCTCGGCGCGCACCAGAATCACGCTGGCTTTCGCATCCCGCGTGACCCACTCCACGGCATCGTCGGCCGTGAAGACGATTTGGCCGACCGCCGCCCCCGGCGATGCCGGCAGGCCCTTGGCCGTCAGGACGTCGTCTGGCTTGACGTCCTTTTCGTCCAGTTGCCGGACCAGGAACTCGTACAGGCCGCTGGGTTCGACGCGAAAGATCGCTTCTTCCTTGCTGATGAGCCCCTCGTCGACCATCTGGATGGCCACCCGCACCGCCGCGCGCCCGGTGCGCTTCCCGTTGCGCGTTTGCAGCATGTACAGCCGGCCTTCCTGGATAGTGAATTCGAAGTCCTGTACATCGCGATAGTGCTGCTCCAGGCGCGTGGTGATGTCGCGCAGCTGTTGGTACACCTGCGGGTTGATCTTGTTCAGCTCGGCGATGGGGATGGGCGTGCGGATGCCCGCCACCACGTCTTCCCCCTGCGCGTTCATCAGGAACTCGCCGTAAAATTCCTTGTCCCCGGTGGCGGGATTGCGCGTGAACCCCACCCCCGTCCCGCTGCTTTCCCCCAGGTTGCCGAACACCATGGCCTGCACGTTCACCGCGGTTCCCAGTTCGTCGCTGATGTTGTTGATGCGCCGGTAGTGCTTGGCGCGGTCGTTGTCCCAGGAGCGGAACACCGCGTCGCGCGCCAGCACCAGCTGCTCGTACGGGTCCTGCGGAAAGTCCCGCTGGGCGTGCTTCTTCACCACCTTCTTGTATTCGGCGATGACTTCCTGCAGCCCCTTCGCGTCCAGGTCGGTGTCCAGCTTCGCTTTTTTCTTCTTCTTGATCCCCTCGAACACTTCGTCGAACGCGGGCTTGGGAGTCTCCAGCACCACGTTGCCGAACATCTGGATCAGCCGCCGGTAGCTGTCGTACGCGAAGCGCGGGTTGTTGCTCCGCTTCGCCAGCGCTTGCACGCTGGCATCCGTCAACCCGAGGTTTAACACAGTGTCCATCATGCCGGGCATGGAGAACTTGGCGCCGGAGCGGACGCTGACCAGGAGGGGATTGTCGCCGAGGCCGAGCTTCTGGCCCTGGAGCTGTTGCAGGCGGCGCAGGGCCTCGTCCATCTGGCGGCCGACCAGGGGAGAAACTTCGCCGGTGTGCATCCACTCGCGGCAGGCTTCGGTCTGGATGGTGAAGCCGGGAGGAACGGGAAGGCCGGCGTTGGTCATTTCGGCGAGGCCGGCGCCCTTGCCGCCGAGGACGTCCTTCATGGCGCCGCTGCCTTCGGCCTTGCCGCCGCCGAAGAAGTAAACGTACTTTGCGGTTTGCGGTTGTGCCTGCTGCTCGTCGAGTGGTTCGACCGTCGGTGTGCTCATGATGGCGGATTAACCTTTCCCCTCGGTGACGATCTCGGAAAAATCGGCGATGGTGGAGAACTCGGTGACCAGGCGATCGAGGAGAGTCAGGCGCATGCCGCGCAGGCTCTCGTCGTCCACCATGACCATGACGTGGTCAAAGAAGCTGTCCACAGCCGGACGCAGGCGCGAGATCTCCAGCAGCGCCTGCTGGTAATTGCGTTCCGCCCGGAGGGTGCGGACGCGGTTGGCGACCTCGCGGCTCTGGTCGAGCAGCGCCATCTCGGCATCCTGCATGCGGGCCATGCTGCCGCCGCCGCCGGTGGGCATTTTCCCCGCCTCGCGCGCCTGGCGCAGGATGTTCTTCATGCGCTTGAAGGCGATGGAAATGGATTCAAAGTCGGGCGAGGGCCGCACCTGGCTGACGGCGACGGCGCGCGCCAGCGCATCCACCAGGTCGTCGGCGGAGATGGCGAGGACGGCGTTGACCACGTCGTAAGCGAGGCCGCGTACGTCGCGGAGGTAGAACTCGAGGCGTTCGCGGAAAAAGGCGGCGAGCGACTGGCGCGTCTCCTCGGGGCGGCGGAATTTCTTTTGCGCTTCGGCGCCGTGGTAGCCGTCGAGCGCCGCCCCCAGCAACTGCGCGAGGGAGAGGGGGAGCTGGTGTTCGGCGACGATTTTCACGATCCCGTTGGCGGCGCGGCGCAGCGCGAAGGGGTCCTTGGAGCCGCTGGGCACCAGGCCGAGGGCGAACATGCCGGCGATGGAATCGGCCTTGTCGGCGAGGGCGACAATGGCGCCTTCGCGGGTGCGGGGCACGGCGTGCTCGATGGATTCCGGCTGGTAGTGATCGTAGATGGCCTGGGCGACGTTCTCGCCGAGACCCTGGGCGCGCGCGTAGAGGCCGCCGACGATGCCCTGCAACTCGGTGAATTCCTTCACCAGCTCGGTGGTGAGGTCGGTCTTGGCCAGGGTGGCGGCGCTCTGCACTACGCGGCCATCCACGGCGCAGTTGGCGGCGGAGAGCTGGTGGGCCAGCGCGGTGGCGAGGGCGGCGATGCGGTGCGATTTTTCGTAGTAGCTGCCGAGGTCCTTCTGGAAGGTGACCGCCTTCAGCATCTGGATGCGCTGGCGCAAGGGGAGCTTCTGGTCGGTCTGCCAGAAGAAGCGGGCGTCGTTGAAGCGGGCGCGCAAGACGCGCTCGTTGCCGTGGCGAATGATGCCGCCGGGATCGCCGCCGGTGTTGAGCACGGCGAGGAAGTGCGGGGCCAGTTTGCCGTCGGCGGTCTCGACCGCGAAATACTTCTGGTGGTCGCGCATCACCGTGACCAGGACCTCTTCCGGCAGCGCGAGGTATTCGGCATCGAAGCTGCCCAGGAGCACGGAAGGGAACTCGGTGAGGTTGACGACGGTAGCCAGCAAGGCAGGATCGGGGCGGAGGCGGAGCTGCTTCGCTGGCAGCGCCTGGGCGAGGCCGTCCTCGATGCGGCGGCGGCGCGCGGCGGGATCAACGACGACGGAAGCCTTCTCCAGCGCGGCGGCATACTGTGAAGGCGACTTGATGGCCACGCTGCCCGGGGCGAGGATGCGGTGCCCACGCGAATCTTTGCCGGCGCGGATGCCGGCGAATTCCAGCGGCACAATGGCATCGTCCAGGAGCGCGACGAGCCAACGCACCGGGCGGACAAAGCGCTCAGGCTTGCCGGCGCGCCAGTACATGTTCCTGGGCCAGTAGAGGCCGGCAATCTCGCGGGGCAGGGCTTCTGCGAGAATCGCGGCGGCCGAGCGGCCCTTCTTCGTGATACGCGCGGCGAGGTATTCACCTTTCGGGGTGGTGGTTTTTTCGAGCTTGGCGACGGGAAGGCCGACCTTCCTGGCGAACGCCTCGGCGGCGGCGGTGGGCTTGCCGTCCTTGTAGGCGACCTTGAGGGCGGGGCCGGTGACCTGCTCGGTGACGTCGGCCTGGGCGGCGGCGACATTTTCGAGCAGGAGCGAGAGGCGGCGCGGGGTGGAGAAGGCGCGGGCTTGCGGCGTGCCGAGGCGCTCGCGCGCAACCAGTTGGGTGACGCGCGTGGCGAGTTCTGCGGCGGCGGCGGCGAGCATCCGCGCGGGAATTTCTTCGGTGCCGAGTTCGAGCAGGAAGTCAGGCATAAGTTCGGTCGTCGGTCTTCGGTCGTCGGCCTTGTGTCGCCCGCTAAAGCGGGCTCGGATTTCTTTTTGCGGCCTTACCCACGGCTTACGCCGTGGGCTACAAATGTGCCGCGCGCTACGCGCGCTGCGGAAACGTCGAACCTCGAAACATCGAACCTCGAAACGTCGAACCTCGCAATTCGAACCTCGAACCTCGAACCTCGAAACGCGAAACCCGAAACCCGAAACCCGAAACCCGAAACTCGAAACCTCTCCCTAGTCCGCCTTGACCTTGGCGGCGGAGGAGGGAGCACCGCGGGCCTGCTGGTCGGTCCAGGCCTTGGCGAGGCCGACGGCGAGCTGGCGCACGCGGGCGATAACGGCGACGCGCTCGGTGACGCTGATGGCGCCGCGCGCGTCGAGCAGGTTGAACAGGTGCGAACACTTCAGGCAAAGGTCCAACGCTGCCAGCAGGGGGGCGCGGCGCATGTCTTCGCCCTCGCGCTGCGCCTGCGCGTGGTAGGCCTCGAGGAGCGCCTGGCACTCCTGCTCGTAGAGCTCGAAGTGCTTCCAGGTCTTCTCGACGTCGGCCTGCTCGAAGTTGTAGACGGAGAGCTGCAACTCCTCGGCGTGGCGCACGTCGCCGTAGGTGGTGACCGCACGGGTGGCGGGATCGCGCGCCCACACGATGTCGTAAATCGAATCCACGTCCTGCAGGAAGGCGGTGATGCGCTCCATGCCGTAGGTCAATTCGACGGCGATGGGGTCAAGGTCGAGGCCGCCGCACTGCTGAAAGTAAGTGAACTGGGTGATCTCGAGGCCGTCGAGCATGACCTGCCAGCCAATGCCCCAGGCGCCCAGCGTGGGCGATTCCCAGTTGTCTTCCTCGAAGCGGATGTCGTGCTGGCGGAGATCAATGCCGAGCGCGGTCAGCGACTCCAGGTAGAGCTCCTGCACGTCTTCGGGCGGCGGCTTGAGGATGACCTGGAGCTGGGTGTGCTTGTACAGGCGGTTGGGATTCTCGCCGTAGCGGCCGTCGGCGGGGCGGCGCGAAGGCTGCACGTAGGCGACCTTGCAGGGGCGCGGGCCGAGCACGCCGAGAAACGTCTCCGGGGTCATGGTGCCGGCGCCCACCTCGACGTCGTGGGGTTGTTGCAGGACGCAGCCGCGCTCGGCCCAGAAACGCTGCAGGGCGAGAATGACGTCCTGGTAGGGGCGGTCGTCGGTCTTCGGTCGTCGGTCGTCGGCCGGAGGCCGGTCGTCGGCCTTCGGTCGTCGGTCGTCGGCCGGAGGCCGGTCGTCGGTCTTCGGTCGTCGGTCTGCGGCCGGTTTGGCTTTGCGTGGCGTCGTGGTTTCCTCTTAGTTCGGTCGTCGGTCGTCGGTCTTCGGTCTTCGGCGTTGTGTCGCTGGCTGAAGCGGGCCCATCACAAACCTAAAGCCTCACCACAAAGGACACAAAGGATACACAAAGCTCACAACGAACACCTCGAGCCTTATTCCAATCTGTCGAGCATCGTGGCCGTGACCAGCTTCTTCTCGAGGTGGCGCTCGATGAGGCCGAGCACGAACCTGCGCAAATCCGCAGCGCGCGTGCGCGGCCAGGGAGCACCGTTAAAGCTCTCGATGGGGGCGCGGAACATCGCCGCCGCCAAGCGGCGCGATTCCCCCGCCATCTCCATCGCGGCCAGCCGCTTGTCGGCGGCGCACATCAGGCCGTCGGCCAGCGGATGAAACCAAGCCCGTTTTCCTCCCTCTGCGTCGAGCTCCTCGCCGCAGACGATGCAGGCGTTGAGCTCGGGCAGCAACCCGGTCAGGCGCGCGACCCAGAGGTCGAAGTACGTGACCGGCATCCACACCGAGCCGGCGTGCAGCGCGCCCAGCGTGGCCACCGCCAGACGAAACAGCGCGTCGTTGGCCTCGCGGTCGGGCAGCAACTCGTCGAGGACCTCGGCAACGTGACCCAGTCCCACCGCGCGCGGATAATCAATGGTGCTGGAGAGCGGCGACTCCAGCACCTCGCAGGAGTCGATGCGCGCCAACTCCTGCCCTTCGCGGTCGTCCCAGTAGAGCCGCACGTACGTCAGCGGCTCGAGCGCGCCGCCGAAGCGGCGCTTCGACTTCTTGGCCGAGCGCGCCACGCCCCGCACCTTGCCCTCCTGGCGCGTGAAAAACGTCACCAGCAGGTCCGCCTCGCGCAGCGGATAGCTGCGCAACACGAGGGCCTCAGACTGCTTCAGAGGCATGCAGGCCGCCTGGGGAAACAAATAGCGCGGGAAAGCAGGTGGCGCCGGGACTTAGGGCCCAAACGGTGATTCTAATGCAGAGGGGAGGCATAGGGAAGCCGCTGGCTGCGTCGTCGGTCGTCGGCAGAAAAAGAGTCGTCGGTCGTCGGCCTTCGGTCGTCGGCACCTGAGCCCTACCCACGGCTTACGCCGTGGGCTACAGATGTGCCGCGCCGCTACGCACGCTGTTCGGTTGGCGGCTCCCGTGGCGCAGGCCTAAAAGGCCTGCGCCCGCCGGGGGCGTTTCGTGCCGCCCCTTAAGGGGCTCCCTTTACTTTTTTGCGAGCCTACCCGGCGTTGAAACGCCGGGCTACCTTCGGTCGCCCCTGCGGGGCTTGACGAGAAGTCGCTGCTGGCTGCGTCGTCGGTCATCGGCAGAAAAAGAGTCGGCGGTCGTCGGCCGGGAGCCGGTCGTCGGTCGTCGGCCTTCGGTCGTCGGCACCTGAGTGTCGCCCGCTAAAGCGGGCTTGCGGACTGGCGCCACGCCTTACCCACGGCTTACGCCGTGGGCTACCGATGTGTCGCGCGCTACGCGCGCTGTTCGGTGGCAGCACGCATCACGGCTGGGTCCCGCTGCCGGCAAAACGTAAAGGCTCAACACAAAGGGCTTACGCGCTTGGCAAGCCATCGACAAATGCGACGAAAGGGACCGAGGCGCCGGCGTGGTTACAGCGAGCTCATGTTGGCGAGGAACTGGCCGTTGGAGGGGGTCTTGCTGAGCTTGTCGAGCAGCAGCTCCATGGCCTCCACCGGGGAGAGCGGGTTGAGCACCTTGCGCAGCACCCAGATGCGGTCCAGGTCGTCCTTGGGAATGAGCAGCTCTTCCTTGCGGGTGCCCGAGCGTTGAATGTCGATGGCCGGGAAGATGCGCTTGTCGGAGAGCTTGCGGTCGAGGATGACCTCCATGTTGCCGGTGCCCTTGAACTCCTCGAAGATGACGTCGTCCATGCGGCTGCCGGTGTCGACCAGGGCGGTGGCGATGATGGTGAGCGAGCCGCCTTCCTCGATGTTGCGGGCGGCGCCGAAGAAGCGCTTGGGGCGCTGCAGGGCGTTGGAGTCGACGCCGCCGGAGAGCACCTTGCCCGAGGGCGGGACGACGGTGTTGTAGGCGCGGGCCAGGCGGGTGATGGAGTCGAGCAGGATGACCACGTCGCGCTTGTGCTCGACCAGGCGCTTGGCCTTCTCGATCACCATCTCGGCCACCTGCACGTGGCGGTCGGCCGGCTCGTCGAAGGTGGAGCTGATGACCTCGCCCTTCACCGAGCGCTGCATGTCGGTGACTTCTTCCGGGCGCTCGTCGATCAGCAGCACGATCAGAGTACGACCTCGGGATGGTTGGTGGTGATGGAGTTGGCGATGTTCTGCAGGATCATGGTCTTGCCGGTGCGGGGCGGGGAGACGATCAGGCCGCGCTGCCCCTTGCCGATGGGGGTCAGCAGGTCCATGACGCGCGTCGTCGATGTTCTCCGTGGTCGGTCTCCAGCTTGAGGCGCTCCTGCGGATACAGCGGCGTCAGGTTGTCGAAGAGGATCTTGTTGCGCGCTTCCTCGGGGGACTCGAAGTTGACGGCCTCGACCTTGAGCAGGGCGAAATACTTCTCGCCTTCCTTGGGCGGGCGCACCTGGCCGGTGATGGTGTCGCCGGTCTTGAGGTCGAACTTGCGGATCTGCGAGGGCGAGACATAGATGTCGTCGGGGCCCGGCAGGTAGTTGTAGTCGGGCGAGCGCAGGAAGCCGAAGCCGTCGGGCAGGATCTCCAGGACCCCTTCGCGCGAAGATGAGGCCGTCCTTTTCGCTCTGCGCCTGCAGGATCTTGAAGATGAGGTCCTGCTTGCGCATGCCGCTGGCGCCCGGGAGGTCGAGGGTGCGGGCGATCTTGGTGAGTTCGGTAATGTTCTTTTCTTTGAGTTCGGCGATGGTCATGGTCACCTACGGGGATAGTTGAGAAATCAGAAAGAGGAGGTTTTCGTAGAAGAGCCGGGGGAATGATGCCCAGTTCGGGCGTTCCGGTCCCCAGTGCGGGTCCTGAGCGGAGGCGCTGGGGTCACCAGGAAGCGCGGCGAAGTCCTATTATGCCGCTTGGCGCTGTGAATCCGCAACAGCGATTTGTTCCGCGGCCAGGACGCCGTTGCCGTTGGCGGAGGCAATCCGCCCCAGGACCTGGTTGGTCGTCTCTTCCACCCGTGTGCTCGTACGATGGAAGCGGCGCGTGGCCTTCGCCGCCGCCTGGCAGAGCAAGAAGCGGTTGGGCACGGTCTTCAGGGCGTGGTAGATCAGTTGCGAACGCATGGTTGGTATTTCCTCTCCTATCAATCTGTTAGCCAGCCGAACCGGGGCCGATTTCGAAACCTTGGCGGCTCGGGGCTGCAACTCGTAACGCGATAGATGCCAAATCGCCTTGTGGAGTTGCAGGTATTTTTCTCAAACCTGCTGGCGAATTTCGCCCGCCTGCCTATCCTTAATAGTATTAATGACGGCAATATAGCGCCCGGCGTTTACGGCGACGGTGTGGCGCCTGGCTGACTCCGTCCGGCCCGACCCCCGGCCGAAACTGAATTGCGGTTCATTAGCTTAGCGACAAACCGTTCTTCCGGTCAACCCCCAAACGCGCCGCCGGAAAGCGCCGCGATACAAACCTAAGTGTAGCGTTTTCAGCGGCTTGGGATAAGAACGGCGAAGGTGCGGAAACTTGCACGGGAGGGACAGAAATTTGTCCCCGGCACCGGCGGGAGCTCTCCAAGTAGTCACCAGAAGGGGCAGGCGCAAGAGGCGAGCAGGGGCGAGCGCACTCTGCACCGTCGTACCCTTTCCCCTGGTTCGCGCGGATGGTGCGCCTCACCTCGAGCCAAATAACTGTCGCAGGCTCTGCGGCTCGACCAGCTTCTGCAGCATCTGCTTTGCGTTGCGTCCTTCGTCCTCGCTTACCTCGAACGCGCGGTGTTCAATCCCGTGCGGCCCCAGGCGGTACACGTAGACCACATCCAGGGTGCCGATCGTCTCATCGGCCTTGGGACCATAGCTCGATGCGTCGAAATAGGCCGCGAAGGCGAAAGCCTGCGACCGGTCGCTGACAACCAGCTCCCTGCAATCGCTGTCGAAGAGTCGAGGATCGCAGTGGTGATTGTGTTCCCGGCACCAGTTTTCGTCCAAGACCGCTGCGATCCGTCCGGCAAACTCGGCGCGCAACGGGTCGCGCTGGGGCGGGTAGATTTTGGTCAAGGCGCCGGTGCGCGGATCGTAGATGGAAAGCTCCATCGGGTGCGTCGGAGCAAAGTGAACTTCGCTGTGGTGCATAATGACCCGGCCCGAACGGAACCAGCCCACCGCCCATCCGTACAGCGCCTTCTTCAACTCCAACCGGGGCGAAAGCACAAGCAGGCAGCCGGCTGAGGGGTTGATGTGCGTATCGACAAACCAGAATCCACCCTGCCGCTCGATGCGCAAAGCCGAACCCAGGCACAGCCCGTCCAAGCCGGGCCGTGGAAGGATACTCACCTTACGGATGGCAGTGCTGTGCCACCGCTGCGGCACTCGTTCGTAATGCAGCACCAGCAAGGGCGGCCGCAACAATCCGGAGCCGTCATTGACGTAATACGCAATGGCGAAATCCGCGGGCGAATCCAAGACGGCGTAGCTGGTGATGCGCCGGTCCAGTTCGCTCGCCAGCCGGCCGGCGAGTGGCACACTGTGCTCGCGAAGCGTGTCGCGAAGTGTCTCCCCGGCGCAAGGCCCTGGAACAATAGCGAAGGCCAGGGCTGCGACCGCCCATAGACGCCGCACGTTGTGGCGACCTCCCCTCACGCCCAATAGGTCCGGTCGAGGGTGCGGTACTGGATGGCTTCGGCGAGGTGTTTGGGCAGGAGGTCGGGGACGCCTTCCAGGTCGGCGATGGTGCGGGCGACCTTGAGGATGCGGTCGTGGGCGCGGGCGCTGAGGCCCTGCTGCAGCATGGCGCGTTCCAGCAGGCGCTCGACTGTCGGTGGAAAGGTCGCAGAAGGTGCGGATCTGACGCGAGCCCATCTGGGCGTTGGCGTAGATGCGCTCACCGGCGGCGGCAAAGCGGTCGAGCTGGATGTTCGCGCGCGCGCAGCACCCGGGCGCGGATGTCCGCCGAGCCCTCGCCCGCCGCCGCGCCGCGCAGCTCCTTGTAGTTCACCGCGGGCACGTCGATGTGGATGTCGATGCGGTCGAGCAGCGGGCCGCAGATCTTGGCGAGGTAGCGCTGGATCATCGGCTGCGGTGCAGTGGCACTCGCGCGTTGGCGTCGTTCAGGTAGCCGCAGGGGCAGGGATTCATGGCGGCCGCCAGCATGAAGCGCGCGGGGAAGGTGAGCGACATGGCGGCGCGCGCGATGCGTGACCGTGCCGTCTTCCAGCGGCTGGCGCATCACTTCCAGCACGTTGCGGTGGAACTCGGGCAGCTCGTCGAGGAAGAGCACGCCGTTGTGCGCCAGGCGAGACTTCGCCGGGACGCGGGATGGCGCCGCCGCCGATCAGGCCGGCGTCGCTGATGGTGTGGTGCGGCGAGCGGAAGGGGCGCGTGCCGACCAGGCCGGCGCTGCTGTCGAGCACCCCGGCGACGCTGTGGATCTTGGTGGTCTCCAGCGCTTCCTCGAAGGTCAGGGGCGGGAGGATGGTGGGGACGCGCTTGGCGAGCATGGTCTTGCCCGAGCCCGGGCGGCCCGATCATGAGGATGTTGTGGCCGCCGGCGCCGGCGACTTCGAGGGCGCGCTTCGCCGTCTGCTGGCCGCGCACGTCCTTGAAGTCGACGCCGAGATGCTGCGTTTGCGCCAGCAGCTCGGCGGTATCCACGCGCAGCGGCGAGGATGCCGTCGCCGCGGTTCAGCAGGTTCACGACGTCGAGCAGGGAGCGGACGGGGTAGACGTCGACGCCGCTCACCACCGCGGCTTCCTTGGCGTTGACCTCGGGGACGATGAGGCGCGGGATCTTGCGCGCGCGCACCTCGATGGCGATGGGCAGCGCGCCGCGCACGCCGCGCACGCTGCCGTCGAGCGAGAGCTCGCCGACGAAGACGAAGTCGCTGAGGTCCTTCTTGGTGATGCCGCCAAAGGCGCCGAGGATGCCCACCGCCATGGGCAGGTCGAAGCCCGAGCCTTCTTTCTTCACGTCGGCGGGCGCGAGGTTGATGGTGGTGTGGGTGGGGGGAATGTCGTAGCCGCAGTTTTTGAGCGCGGCGCGGACGCGCTCGCGGCTCTCGCGCACCGCCGCATCGGGCAGGCCGACGGTGTTGAACTTGTCCTCCAGGGTGCGGATGGGGCTGACGTCGACCTCGACCTCGATGATAGAGGCATCAATGCCAAAGACCGCCGCACTGAGCGTCTTAAAGAGCATGGCGCGGGAGAACGGCGGAGTATAGCGCAGGGTGCTGGCTGTGGCTGTGACGTGAGCGCCGGGGGCGCGCTTTGACACCGATTCCGCGGCGCTGCTACGATGAATTTGCCGCGCCGAGCGGCGTGTATTCCCGCCTTTTGCGCCGCGTCCCCATCGTCTAGCCCGGCCTAGGACATCGCCCTTTCACGGCGGTAACGCGGGTTCAAATCCCGCTGGGGACGCCAGAAAACCCAGTTATCAGTGGCAGTTGGCAGTTGCCAGTTGCCAGTTCCCACTACTGGCGAGCGATTCGCCAGCCGCGATGCTCGGCCCGTTCTCGCAGCTCGCGGAGGCGAACTGCGGGATTACCGGCGCCAAGGGGGTTGCCCGGCTTGGCCAATTCTGCGAAGCTAGGCAGCCCGGCCTGGGTGGAAGGGTCCGGCGGGCAGGAGTTCGCGTGATCATCGGAGTAACGAAAGAGAGTTTTCCCGGCGAGCGGCGCGTGGCGCTGGTCCCGAAGGCGATCCCCAGCCTGATCAAGGCGGGATGGGAGGTGGTGGCCGAGGCGGGAGCGGGGGTGGAGAGCGGTTATCCCGATGCCGAGTACGCCGCGCGCGGCGCGAAGCTCCTTCCCGACCGGGCCGCGGTCTTCGGGAGCGCCGACGTGATGGTGCAGGTGCTGTGCTACGGCTCCAACGACCGGACGGGCAAGGCCGATCTCCCGCTGCTGCGCCGCGACCAGGTGCTGATCGGGTTCCTGCGGCCGCTGGGTTCGCTGGAGGTGCTGAACGAGATCGCCGCCACCGGGGTGACGTCGTTCGCGGTGGAACTGATGCCGCGCAGCACGCGGGCGCAGAGCATGGATGCCCTCTCTGCCATGGCCACAATAGGCGGCTACAAGGCGGCGCTGCTCGCCGCCAGCACCCTGCCGCGGCTGTTTCCCATGCTGACCACGGCCGCGGGGACGATTACGCCGGCGCGGGTGCTGGTGATCGGCGCCGGGGTGGCCGGACTGCAGGCCATCGCCACGGCGCGCCGGCTGGGCGCAGTGGTCTCCGCCTATGACCTGCGGGCGGCGGCCAAGGAGCAGGTGCTGAGCGTGGGCGGAAGATTTGTGGAACTGCCCCTCGAAGCCCGGGATGCCGAGGACGCGCGCGGGTATGCGCGTGCCCAGGATGATTCCTTCTACGTGCGGCAGCGCGAATTGCTGGGCCGCGTGGTGGCGGAAAGCGACGTGGTCATCACGGCGGCCGTGGTGCCCGGCAAGAAACCTCCGGTGCTGGTCACCCGGGAGATGGTGCAGAACATGGCCCCGGGCTCGGTGATTGTGGACCTGGCCGCGGAGCGCGGAGGGAACTGCGAGTTGACGCAGCCGGAGGAGCGGGCGGTGGAACACGGGGTGACCATCATCGGGGACATCAATCTGGCGAGCAGTTTGCCGTACCACGCCAGCCAGATGTACGCGCGCAATGTGAGTGCATTCATTCTCCACATGACGAAAGAAGGGAAACTGCAGTGCAATCGAGAAGATGAAATCACCCGCGAAACCCTGCTGACGCGGGGCGGGGAAATCGTCAACGAGCGGGTGCGGCAGTTTTTCTCGCTGCCGGCGCTGGTGGCGAAGGGCGCCTAGTATCGGCACAGGCCCGCGGCGCGAGCAGGCGCGGCAGAAATCGATGCAGTAGGAGCAGCGGTCGAAAGGACGAGCCCGGCACCATGCCAGACCTCACCAACAGTCTCTTCGTTTTCATGCTGGCGGGATTCATCGGATTTGAAGTCATCCGGCGGATCTCGCCGTTGCTGCACACGCCGCTGATGTCGCTGACCAACGCCCTGGATGCGATCGCGGTGGTGGGCGCCATCGTGCTGGTGGGCGAGGCCAAGGGCCCGCTGGCCACGGTGCTGGGCACGATCGCGGTCATCGCCGCCACCAGCAACATCGTGGGCGGCTTCCTGATTACCGACCGCATGCTGCGGATGTTCAAGACCAGCCGTCCCCAGAAACCATGACCATGGCCGCCAACAGCACGATCATCCAGCTCATCTATCTGGTCGCCACGGCGCTGTTCATCCTGGCGCTGAAGTGGATGAACACGCCCAAGACGGCGCGCCGCGGAGTGTGGGCGGGGGAAATCGGCATGGCGCTGGCCATTGCCGGGACCCTGCTGCACCACGGCATCGTGGATTACCGGTGGATCGCCGTCGGCCTGGTGGTGGGGAGCGGCATCGGGGTGCCGCTGGGACTGGTGCAGATGACCGCGGTCCCGCAGCGGACGGCCCTCAGTCACGCTTTCGGGGCCCTCTGCGTCACCCTGGTGGGAACGGCTGAGTATTACCTGCAGGCGCCGCAGATTCCGCACTTCACCCTGGGAGTGCTGTGCGCGGAGGTCATCCTCGGCTCCCTGACCTTCACCGGGAGCCTGATGGCGGCCGGCAAGCTGCAGGAGGTGCTGCCGCAACGCCCCCTGACGTACCGGGGACAGAACTTCGTCAACCTGGCGCTGCTGGCGGGGACGATCGTGGTGGCGGCACTGCTGGTGATGCATCCCGAGCAGCGGCTCCTGTTTCCGGTGATCGTGGCGGTCCCCCTGGTGTTGGGGGTGATGATGATCATTCCCATTGGCGGCGCCGACATGCCGACGGTGATCTCGCTGCTCAACTCGTACGCGGGCCTGTCGGCCGCGGCCATGGGATTCGTGCTGGACAACAAGCTGCTGATCATCGCCGGAGCGCTGGACGGTTCCTCGGGATTCATCCTCTCGGTCATCATGTCGAAGGCCATGAACCGCTCGTTCACGAATGTCGTGTTCGGGGCCTTCGGCCAGGTGCAGGCGAGCAAGGCAGGGGCGGACGAAGCCCGGACGGTGCGCAGCGCCACGGCCGAGGAGGCCGCGGGGATCCTGGCGAGCGCCAGCAAGGTGATGATCGTTCCGGGCTATGGCATGGCGGTGGCCCAGGCGCAACACAAGGTGCGGGAACTGTACGACGCCCTCACCAAGCGCGGCGTGGACGTGCGGTTCGGGATCCACCCGGTGGCCGGCCGCATGCCCGGACACATGAACGTGCTGCTGGCAGAGGCCGACATCCCCTACGACAAGCTGCAGGATTTGGACGAAGCCAACCCGGAGATGCCGCAGACGGATGTGGCGCTGGTGATCGGCGCCAACGACGTCACCAATCCCGCCGCCCGCACCGAGGCCAGCAGCCCGATCTACGGCATGCCGATCCTGGACGTGGACAAGGCCCGCACCGTGATGGTGATCAAGCGCAGCATGAGTCCGGGCTTCGCCGGGATTGATAATCCGCTCTACTATCTCGACCGGACCCTGATGCTGTTCGGGGATGCCAAGTCGTTTGTGGGAGACATCCTGCGCGAATTGGCGGGCGGCGGCCACCACTAGGGCCGTTGTCAGGGCGCGTGACTCGGCCAAGAAGCTAAACCGAGGAGAGGTGGGAGCGGTACCCAATCCTGCGGAGGTTGCTGACGCCGAGACGGGTGCTGCGTTCCGCGCGGCACCCCCGGAAAGGACCTGGAGTGACTCATCCGTCGCGCTGGACCTACGCCGGACTGTTTCTGGTTACGCTGGCCACGGTAACGTATGAAGTGCTGTTGACCCGCATTTTCAGCGTGATCATGTGGTACCACTTCGCCTTTGTCGCGGTATCCGTGGCCATGTTCGGAATGAGCGTTGGCGCAGTGCTGGTTTATGTGTTGCCCGGCTTCTTCCGGGTGGAGCGAACCGAGGACCACCTGGCGTACAGCGCGCTAGGGTTCGCCGTCACCATGGTCCTGTGCAGCCTCTGCCAGGACCTGCTGGCCAACGATGCACGTTGGACGGTACGGTCACTTTCCTGGATCTACATCATTACGGCAGCGCCCTTCACGTGCAGCGGGGTGTGCGTCTGCCTGGCGCTCACCCGGTATCCCGCGCGAACGGCGAAACTGTATGCCGCGGACCTGCTGGGCGCGGCGTGCGGATGCCTGGCCATGATCGGCCTGTTGCGGCTGTTCAGCGGCCCGAGCGCAGTCCTGGTCATTGCCACCGCGGGTGCGCTGGCAGGCGTCATGTTCTCCCGGGCAGGTTCGCCGCAGGTGCGGTCTTTGAGTTATCGAGCGGTGCTGGTGGTGGGAGGCGTGGCCGCGGCCAGCGTCCTGCTGCAGGGCACCCGATTCTCCTTCGCCGAGCTGCGGAGCGCG
The DNA here is from genome assembly GCA_963739375.1 of Terriglobia bacterium. Lineage (GTDB taxonomy): Bacteria > Acidobacteriota > Terriglobia > Terriglobales > Acidobacteriaceae > CAVUAF01. The sequence continues at coordinate 260,763 of CAVUAF010000020.1, read as the reverse complement.
GGGGGTGACAAAATCTACGAGAAGTGGAACCATTTTTCGCGCGTGACCGTTTCCCGCGCGCCGCTGGGGCCGCCGCCGTTTGGCTGGGGCCTGAGTGCGAAGTTCAAAGCGCAGCGTGCTCCGCAGCAGGAGCTGGCGCTGTTCATCGATTCCATCGCCGCCACCCCCATCACGAATTACCCGGCCGACGACGCGAACCTGCAGTTCCTGAAATACGACATCATCAATGCCGCGCACTATCTGCGGCCTGAGTCCAACGTCCTGGTCATCGGCGCCGGCGGGGGACGCGACGTGCTCTCGGCGCTGGTTTTCCACCAGAAATCCGTGGTCGCCGTGGAGATCAATGGCGACATTCTCCAAGCCGTCAACGAGCGCTACGGAGATTTCTCCGGCCACCTCGATCGGGACCCGCGCGTACATTTCGTCAATGACGAAGCGCGCAGCTATGTGGCGCGGCAGTCCGCCCAGTTCGACATCATCCAGGCCTCGCTGGTGGATACCTGGGCGGCGAGTTCGGCGGGGGCGTTCGTGCTGACCGAGAACTCGCTGTACACCACCCAGGCCTGGAAGATGTTCCTGGCGAAGCTCACGGACCGCGGGGTGGTCACCTTCTCGCGCTGGTACAAGCCGGAATCACCGTGGGAGATGTATCGCCTCACCGCGTTAGCCGCCGAGGCGCTGCGGGAGAGCGGCGTCCAGAAGCCCCGCCAGAACATCATCATTCTGCGAGCCACGAGTGTGCATTCGGGAATCGGAACGATTCTGGTCAGCAAGCAGCCGTTCTCGGCTGCGGACATTGCCGGGATGCAGGACTTCGCCCAGCAGATGGGATTCGACGTGGTCCTGACCCCGACGTTCGCCGTGGACGAGGTGTTCGGCCGGATCGCCTCCAGTGATGACGTTCCGAAGTTCACCCGCACGTTCGCCGTCGATGTTACCCCGCCGACGGACGATCGGCCGTTCTTCTTCGACATGCTGCGCCTGCGGGACCTCCTGCACCCGGAACGCTCCCGGGTCTTACTCAAGGCCAATGTGGATGTGGTGTCCACCCTGCTCGGTCTGGCGCTGGTGGTCACGCTCCTGACGGTGGGATGCATCCTGGTTCCGCTCGGTCTCACCGCCGAGCGCAGCGCGTTGCGCGGATCCACGCCGCTGTTCATTTACTTCGGCGGCATCGGAATCGGCTTCATGATGGTGGAGATTTCACAGATGCAGCGGCTGATCGTTTTCCTGGGCCATCCTACCTACGCCCTGTCGGTCGTGCTCTTCTCGCTGCTCACGTTCAGCGGCCTGGGCAGCCTCGCCAGCAACCGGGTCCGGACGCGCGGGCAGTCCCTGGTGACGCTGGCGCTGTTGCTGCTGAGCCTCGTCGGGTTTGGTGGGGCCACCCCGGCCATCGTCGCCCGGTGCAGCAGCGCCGAGACCCCGGTCCGCATATTGTTGGCGGTGATGATCCTGGCTCCGATCGGATATCTCATGGGTATGGCGTTCCCGCTCGGCATGAGAGTTGCGGCCAGGCGCTCGGCCGCGATCACACCCTGGCTGTGGGGACTCAACGGCGCCACTTCGGTGTGTGCTTCCGTCCTGGCGGTGATCGTCTCGCTGGCCGCGGGGATCACAGCGTCGTTCTGGACGGGGGTCGGCGCCTACCTGATCGCGACGGTGGCCTTCCTTGCCACCGTCAACGTTCACTCAGCCACTCCTGCCGGCGTTCGAAACGGCCGTTGACGTCGAGCCAGCGCAGAAGCGACTGCACGCTGCCCCGGGCGAGTGCGATGCAGGAATCGGCGGCGCCGTAATACAGATTGATGGCGTCGCCATCGGGGCCCAGGGTGTATCCGCAGGGGAAGACGGCATCGCGAACATCTCCGCCGTGTTCGTAGTCGGCTTCCGGACCAAAAATCCACGACTCGCCTCGCAGCAGGCATTTGTCCGGTTTCTCAATGTCAAACAACGCCACGCCCAGCCGGTAGAGGGCTCCCGAAGCGGTGTGGCGAACGCCGTGGTAAAGCACTAGCCAGCCCCTCGCCGTTTCGATCGGCGGCGGCGACAGGCCGATCTTATTGGCATCCCACCAGGCGCCGCGGCGGGCTTCCAGCATGAGCTTGTGGTCCCCCCAATAGCGCAGGTCGTGGGAATACGAAATCCACATGTGGACGCCGAGGGTGGTCATGGGACGGTGAATCAGCGCCCATAGCCCGCCGATGCGGCGGGGCAGCAGCGCCGCGTCTTTGTCCTCCGGAGACATGATCACGCCGTAGCGCTCGAAAATATGAAAGTCCTTGGTCAAAGCGAGAGAGACGCCCGGCCCGCCGCGCGAGAACGAGGTGTAGGTGACCACGTACTGACCTAATTCGGGAACATAGGTGATGCGCGGGTCCTCGATGCCCCAAAGTTCTTCCGGATGTTTCGTGGTATCGGGAAGAAGCGTGGGCTCAGGGTCAATCTGCCATCCATCCACGCCGTTGGCGGAGCGCGCGGCGCACAGGTGAGAAAGGCCGCGGCGGTCCTCGACGCGGCAAAGCAGCAGGGTCACACCATCCGCCAAGACCGTGGCGCCGGCGTTGAACACACTGTGGATGGGATACGGCCAATGGTCGGCCGTCAGGATGGGGTTGCCGGAATGCCGCGTAAACAGGGTTCCGTAACGGTTCGTCGCCACCGGCATAAGGGTATCACGCATAATCGGCGAACTCATCGAGGCACTTCGCCAACGACGCGCGGCTCCGGTGGAATCGCCGGGACGGGGTCTTCTTCAGCAAGCTGCGCTTGCCGCAGTTCCGATTGTTCCAGCAGGCGGAGCTCCAGAAGCGCCATCAGGAATGAAAGCGTAGACTCCGCGCCCTGGTTCTCGTTGGCGCGGTTGGGATGCAGCCCGTCGCGGCAGCCGCCGGTGGAAGAATCGTAAAGCGGCAATTGGCGGTCATTCTGGCCCAGGAACCAGTTGAATGCCGACCAGGCCTCCTGGCGCCAGCGCGGATCGCCCGTCACGCGGAGCGCTTGCAGGCAAGCGGAAACCATGGCGCCGGCCTCGATGGGCTGCTGATCGAAGCGCGCCCGTTCGCCGCCCTTGGGATAGAAGCCGTCGGATCCGATGGGAATGAAGTGGCCGGCAGGGCTGGAACGCTGAATCGTGGCCAGCCAGTCCAACGATTCGAGGCCGGTCGACAGGGCAAGAGCGGCGGAATCAACCGCGGGAACGGCCAGCAGGGCCTGGGGCAGCCGCGCGTTGGCATAGGCGACGGAGTCTTCAAACCAGTTCCATCCCGGAGAGTGGGCATCGGCGTAGCGAGTCAGCAAGCGTTGGGTCAGCTGGCCACGGATGCCGAGGGCATCGCGATCGCCGGGAAACCCCTCGAGATACTCCTGAACTCCCAGCAACGCGAACGCCCAGGCGCGCGGACTGGTGAGAGCCGGCAGGGCGGGCAGCGCGAGTTCGAAAAGGTGTCCGGCCGCCCCTCTTAGTCCGGGATCTTTGGACCGGCCCAGGACCGTTCCCAAGGCCCATAGGGCGTGCCCATGACAATCCTCGGAGCCGGCGTCGAGCCAATCCCGCTGGTAGCTCAGGCAATTCCTGAACCTGCCGGTCTCGGCATGAAAGGCCAGCTTCAGGAAGCCCAGGTACCTGGCGGCGAGGTGGGCCGTGTCCGGCAGGCCGTGGGCGCCCAGTTGCTCCAGTAAGACGGTAACGACCAGGGCGCGCGCATTGTCGTCGGTGGTGTAGCCTTCGGCGAGATTGGGCACCGTAAACAGCGCGTGCTGAAGCAAGCCGGTGTCATCGGTAAGGCGCAGCAGGTGATCCAGCTTGATGGCGGGCAGCCGCTGGAACGACGGCTCGGCCAGCGGCGCCGAAAACGTGGGGCGCGGCACTCGCGTCCGATCGGCGTGGGCCTGGGCAAACGCCTGGCGGTACTTGTGGGCGACCTTCTTCCAGGTCATCTCGCGGGCATGCAGGTAGGCGCGCTTGCGCATGGCGTGGCGCGCCGCTTCCTGGTCCAGAAGATCAACTGCCGTATCGGCGATCGCACTCGGATTATCGAACGGCACCAGGATTCCGCGGCCTTCGGCGAGAAGTTCGCGCGCATGCAGGTAAGGAGTCGAAATGATTGCCTTGCCAGCGCTCAGGGCGTACGACAAGGTTCCGGAAACGACCTGCCCTTCCGATCGGTAGGGCGTGATGTAGATGTCGGCGGAGCCGAGGAATTCCACGAGTTCGGCCGGGCTGACAAAGCGGTTGTGGAACATTACATTCGTTTCCACTCCGAGCTTGCGCGCCAACGCCTGCAGGGACTCGCGATAGCGATCGCCCTCGCGCCGCCGGATGTGCGGATGGGTCGCGCCGGTCACGAGGTACACGACATTCTGGTGGCGCGCGAGGATGCGCGGCATGGCTTGAATCACATTCTCGACTCCCTTGTTGGGCGAGAGCAGGCCGAAGGTGAGGAGGACGGACTTTCCTTCGGCGTCTACGCAAGCCTTGTAGAAATTGGGATCGACGAAGGGAAGGTCGGGAACACCGTGGGGGATGAAATCGATCTTGCCGGCCGGCACATGGTAAATGTCCTGCAGGAAGCGGGAGGAATGTTCGCTCATCACAATGAGGCGGTCGGAGAGGACGGCGAGATCGTCCATCACCTGGCGCTGCGCGGGGTTGGGATCGCGCAGGACGGTGTGGAGCGTGGTCACGATCGGCATTTTGAGGGAGCGCAGCAACCACAAGATGTGGCTGCCGGCCTCGCCGCCAAAAATCCCGTACTCGTGTTGCAGGCAAACCAAGTCCACGTTGTTGAAGTTAAGGAATTCCGCAGCGCTTCGGTAGGTCGAGAGATCGCCTTCGCGGAGCTCAAAGCGAACCCGTTCGGGATAGCTGTACTCCGCATCCGCGTCATTGACGGCGACCGCGAACAAGGTCGCGGCGGCGTCTTCCGCCGCCAGCGCGTCGCAAAGGTCCGTGGTAAAGGTGGCGATGCCACATTGGCGCGGAAGATAGTTTCCAATTACGGCGACCCGCGTGGGGGAGAAGGGCTTCGGTTGTGCGTATCCCGGCATCATTCCTTTTGGTTCAGTTGGGAAGAACCGCCGCTTACCGGATCGCCTTGCCGGCGTTTGGTCTCCGCGATTCCCGGTTTGACTTCTGCTGCAGGGTGTTTTTGCGCCGCTCCCGATGAACCCTGGCTTTATCGCCGTTTCGCTCGGACACGTTGCTCCCACGCGACAACTTTTTATAGGCACCTGCAGAGTCTTGCAGCTGAAGCATTTCAGACACAAATTCCTCCTGCTCAACCCCTCCCACAAGGGGACCGAGCTACGCCCGCAACCACTCAGTATCGGGCCTCGGGCTTTCCGATACTGGTCAGAATTGACCAGAAGGCAGGGCTGGGGAAGCGTTCAATGGCGAACAGCGGCCGCCGCAAGCGTGATACCGGTTGAGTGGGACGTTTCCATCGTCCGCTCCGGCGTGCGTGGAGGTTCTTGCATGAGTCCATGTCCGTGGTGTCACAGCACCGAGGTCCGCTCTTCCAACAAGCTCACCCTCCTCGATGTGCTGGTCTATTTGCTTTTCCTGCGCGCTTTCCGCTGCCGGAGTTGCTACAAGCGATATTACGCGGCGGCGTGGTCTTAGCCGAGGAAGGTGGCCGCGGATATGGGCTTTACTGCGTACGACGCGCGGCGAGTTCCGCCCCCACCGCGTGATTCCTGTCCCTAGTCGTGCAGGATGACATTGAGCAGCGAACTGTGGACCTGCATTTCCCCGTTGTACTTGATGAAACCCAGTTTCCGAAAGCGGTTCATAAAGAAACTGACCCGGGAGCGGGTGGTGCCGACCATTTGCGCGAGCATCTGCTGGCTGAGATTGGGAATCACCTTCTCCGGTTTGCTCGTCTTGCCGAATTGGGCCAGCAGCAGAAGCACGCGGGCCAGCCGCTTTTCGCTCGAATTGAACAGTTGATCGACCAGGTCTTCCTGGATGCGAGCATTGCGGGCAAGAAGAAAAGAGCGAAACACATCGGAGAGTTCGTGTTCCTGATGGAGCGCCCGCAGCATTTCTTGTCGCTGGATCCTGAGCACGGCGCATTCCGTAAGCGCGACCGCAGTCGCCAGGCGCACGGAATGGGCCGCGGCTACGCAATCCTCGCCGACGAATTCCCCGGAGCCGAGCAAGGCGACGGTTGCCTCCTTGCCAGTCTTGGAAACGACGGTGAGTTTCACCCGGCCTTCCTCGATAAAGAAGATGTCGTCAGCCGGGTCGCCTTGCGAGAACAGGACCTGCCTTTTCCTCAGGTTGAGGAGCGTTCTACCCACGCCGGCGTGGGCGAGAAAGTCCGCCGGATCAAAGCCCGCAGGTACGATCTTGCGCTCCAGCAAGGCGATTCCCGTGCTCAAGCGCCGGGCGGCTCCGCCGTTTCGTTTGTTCATGGCAATCCTCCTTTCGGCGCAACCCTGCCCAGTAGGCCTCCGACCTTTTCTAAGGCTAGCACCGGCCAGCGGAGAACAGCAAGTCGTTCGGCAAGGCCTCCAGATTGCGGGGGGATTCTTGAAAGCAAGCACCGGCGGGGCTCAGATTCGGTGCGCGCGCACCACGAACCGCTTCGGCGCCGGGCCCACAAAATAGAAGGGATAGCAGGTCACCAAGGTGAGGAGCGATTCGCCGGAGTCGTTCAGCACCGCAGTGTCTTCCGCGGCCACCACCTGCATCGAGTCCACGCGATAGCGATAGAATCCGGTGAGCGTCGTCAAGGTGACTTCATCGTCCTGGCGGACATTGCGCAGGGCTCGGAAAAAGGTGTCGCGGTGCCCCGCAATCGCGACGTTCCCCGGCTCGCCGGGCAATGCCGTACCGGTAATGTGACCGACTGCGCGTTGCAGGGTCCTTCCGTTGGTGCCTTCCACGATGATGGCGGCGACGCCGATCCTGCTGATCTCGATCCGTCCAAGGGTGGAGCCGAGAGCCACCGGCGTGCGGGGGACCGCGGCGCGCGACGCTGACGAAGCGGGCAGAGCTACCGCGGACGACGGGCGTGAGTTCTTCACCGCCTGGTTCAATCGCCAGTTTTCGTACGCCTGGAACAGCTGCGCGTCCAGCTGCGAATAGCCGACATATCCCAGCGCGGCGACACCCAGCGCCAGCAAGAGCCAGCGGGCCCAGCGCAAAACCGGCCGCTTCCGGCGAGGAGGCAAGGGAGGCATGTTAGTTCCGCGCTTCCGGCTTGGTTGCACGAGCGGTTGCGGGCTTCGATGGCGCTACGTAGCCAGCGCGCGTAGTCACGGCCAAGCCGCCGCCCTTAGGCGATTCCGCCCGCACCTGGATGGCGCGATACGTGCCATCCAGCTTTTGGTTGGTGGGAATGTAGGAAAGGGTGTACTGGTTGCGAATCTCATGCGCGATGCGTTCGCAGAGGGGCCGCACTTCGCGCAACGACTCCGGGAAGAACGCCTCGCCCCCGCTGGCGTTGGCGAGCTCGCGCAGGACCTCGGGATGCCGGTTCTCAGGGTCATCCGGCTCGTAAATCCCCAGGCCATAAATGATGGCGTCGGATTGCGTGGCCAGGGCCAGGATCTGCGCTTTGGTGTGCGCACTGGCATTATCGGCGCCATCGCTCACCACGATCAGCACTCTTTTGTCGCGGTCCCCCTTCTTCAAGTGCTCGAGGGCGACGGCCACGGCGTCGTACAACGCGGTCTCGCCGTTGGCGAGGACGGTGCCCATGGCAGCCTGCAGTTGATCCGACTGGTCGGTGAAGAGGGTGTTGCGGGGAAGGCCGAAAGAAACGCGCTCGTTGAAGTTGACCAGAAACATCTGGTCCTGCGGGTTGCTGGAGGCGGCGAAGGCCAGGGCAGCGGCAATGACCTCCTCTCGCTTGGGGCGCATGCTGCCGCTGTTATCGAGGACCAGTCCCACCGTCACCGGGATGTCCTCATGGCTGAAATGCTTGATCGGCTGCAGGACCCGGTCTTCAAAAACCTGAAAGTTGTCTTTGCCCAGTCCGGCCACGGGCGTGCCTCTGCGGTTCCGCACGGTCGCATGCAAGAGGACTTCATTCACGCTCACATTGATGGTGTAGGGAGCGTCAGGAGGCGGAGAGGGCGTGGCTTGCTGGGAGCGGGCAACCGCGGGCAGCAGCAGAAGGGAAATAATCGCGAATAAATATCCCGCCGGCGAGGGCGCCGGGGGCTGGATCCGAACCGTGCGTGTGCTCATGACGGACCATCCGCGATCGCCCTCGGCTCTGCCGCGACGGCCATGACGTTCCGAGTGCTGAATCTCGTCGCCCCACGTTGTAGGGTGGGCGTGCGGCAGGCCACTGCCTGGAACGCCCGTGCGAACATGTTACCGGTTGCAGGCAGCAGGCAGCCGATTCCGCAAGCTGCCAGCAGCAGCGCCGCCAGCATGAACACCAGGAGCACGCAGGCGGCGTATTGACGGATGATGAACATGTTACCTCAGCCTGTCCGCAAGCAATCTGGCCGCCAGCGCGAGTCGCGATGGTGACAACGCGGCTGTACGCGCCGGCTGGTTTTCCGGACACGCACAGCCTCGGTCAGCGAATCCCCCGCTCCCGCGGCGGACCTCACACCCGCCCCCGCTTTATGCGGAGTATTTGGTCATGACACCGGCTGCGCCCAACGAGAGCAGCCCGAGGCATGCCAGCAGCGGCAAATAGCTCGCCGTGTGCGGCAGGGTCTTGGCTACTTCCGCCTTGGCTACTTCCGCCTGGGCTGCTGCCATCGGAGGAGGCTGAACGACCTCAGCCAGGGGCACCGCTTCTCCGGTTGGTTTCACAGCTTCGACCGGCGCCGTCTTGAGGTCTTCTATAGCTGCCACCTCGACCGGCGTGAAAAGCACCGGCTCGTTGACGATCTTTGCCAGCTCGATGGCCTTCGACTTCGCATACACAAACTCCTCGCCCCATTGACGGCCAGGATAGAACCACGCCCGGAGGGCTTCCGGTTGGCCTTGCGCCCGCTCTCTGAACGTCATGACGGTCTTATTGGTAGAGCGCAAACGATAGTTCGGGATGGCAAGGATGGTCGTAAACACATGGTCTTCGGCTTTATTGAAGATCTGGACGATGTGGCGGTCGGAGAGTGAATCCAGGATCTTGAAGACGTAGGTGCCCGCCGGCAAGACCTGAGCGCCCACGCCGGGAACTTCGACCGGCGCGCTGAATGTGACCACGGTCTTCCTGTTCCACTCGTCAGCCGATGCGCCCGGCGACACGAACAAGCAGACCGCGAACACGCAAACGATGATGAAAAAGCTGGTGAAGTGTTTCATTTACTACCTGCTTTCTAAGAGCTTGGTTAACGGCCGCGCGGAATGCGGGGCGGGGAACGCTGAGAACTACCACCGGTTGACTCCGCGCAGGCAACGAGCGTGCGGAGACTTGCACTTATTAATATCGGCCACCCGCTTACGGAATACTGGTCACAATTGACCGAACCGAGCTGTTTGTGCGGCGGCGGGCGCGCCGCAGTGAAACTGGCGGGTCAAGGCCGCCGGGGCAGCACCCTGGTGAAGCTCGGAGCGGTCCAGGCATTCCATGCCGCTCCGAACTTCAAACGGGCGTAGCCCGGAAATCTGGGCCACGGTTATGGGGCAGGTACGGTCACGGTATTGGCCAGCAGGGTTATGGCGCCGGTCCTGCATAGCATTCTTCCTTCTACCGTCGAGCCTGTGCCCAGTGAATTGGATGCGCCGGCCAATACATTTCCCTTGAAGCTCACGTTGGTTCCAAGGGTTGAAGAGGCGAAGATTGCCCAGTAAACGTTGCCTGCTTTGGCGCCGTTAATCAGCAGGACCTGAGCGTTGTTGTTCACGGTGAGCGAAGATCCCACCTGGAAGATCCAGACAGCATTGGCGTCGCCTCTGGCGTCGAGAGTCAGCGTGCCTCCTACCGCGATGCTCATCGTGGACCCGGAGGTATAAACACCCGGAGCCAGGACCATTCCCGACAGGTCGTTGACGGTGGTTCCCGGCGGCCGGCCGGCGGCGTCGTTGTAGGCAGAGGTCAAATCGGCTTTGGCCGCGGCGGCAACGCCTGCCGGATCGTTGGCATAGAGCGTCCCGTTGATCTTCGGATTGAGAGCTGAACACGGGATGCCGTCGCCCAGGCACGTAGCCGTCGGGCTTAACCCGACGTCCCCATTGATCGTGGTTTGGCCACCGGAGTTGGAATTAGTCAGCCCGGCGCCGGCCACGGCCGCGAAGGTGGAGAGTGATCCAAGGTTGACCGGGGCCTGGGCCACCCCCGTTCCGGTGGTAAAGCTCCAGGCAAAGTTACTCGCCAGCGCATTTCCCGCCACGTCTTTCACCGCGGTCGTAAGCCTGGCAGTAAAGGTGGCATTGGTTGCGAGAGGGCTCGCCGGCAGGAAGGTGGCAACGCGGCTGGATACGTTGTACGCGACCGTTCCGGTAACGGGGACCGTGCCCGGGCCTTCCAGGGTAAAGGTGGTGGAGGTGATGGTTGCGGCATCCATCGCCGTACTGAAGGTTGCGTTGATCGCCTGGTTGATCGGTACCCCGGTGGCGGCGTTAAGGGGGACGGTGGAAGTCACCGTCGGTGCGGTCGTGCTCGAGCTGGCACCGGTGGTGAAGGTCCACGGATTGGGCGCCAACCCGCCCCCTGCGAGCCCATTGCCGGCGAGGTCCCTGGCCCCGGAGGTAACCACGGCGGTAAAGGTGGTGTTGGCTGCGAGAGCGCTTGCCGGGGCAAAGGTCGCGATGGAGCCGGCGTTGCCCGCGTAGGTGACGGTGCCACTGACCGGAGTCGTGCCTGGCCCGGTCAGAGTGAAGGTTGCCGCGGTGATCGTTTGGGAGTCCATCGCCTCGCTGAAGGCCGCGGTGATTCTCTGATTAGTCGGCACCGAGGTGGCGGCGTTCGCGGGCGCCGTAGCGCTCAGGGTGGGCGAGGTGGTGTCCGCGGCCGCACCTGTGGTGAAGCTCCACACGAAGTTACTTGCCAATGGATTACCCGCGGTGTCCCTCACCGAGCTGGTAAGCGTGGCGGTAATGGTCGCATTGGCTGCGAGATTCCCTAGCGGTGTGAAGATCGCGATGTTGGTGGCCGCATCGAACGTGACGGTCCCAGAGGTGGTGCCGGAGATGAAGAAGCTCGCCGCATTGATCGTCGTGCGATCCATCGCTTTGTTGAAGGCGGCCGTGATCACCCGGTTGAGGGGCACACCGGTGGCGCCGTTGGCAGGGTTCGTGGAACTCACCGCGGGACCGATGGCAGTTACGGTAAAGGTCTGCGCACTGCTGGTGCCCCCCGCATTCGTCACCGTCACATTGTGAGCGCCGGCGGTTGCGCCGGCGGCGATGACGAATGTAGCCGTGATCTGCGTGCTGCTGACAACGGTCAGGTTGCTGACCGTAACCCCCGTGCCGCTGACGGCCACGGTAGTGCCAGCTGCGAAGAACGTTCCCGCCAACGTGACGAGGGCGTTTTGTCCTTGGCCGCCGCTATTCACGCTCAGGGAGCTTAGCGTTGGCGGCGCTGCGGCCACGGTGAAGGATAGCCCGCTGCTGGTTCCAACCGAATTGGTCACGGTGACATTCTGAGCGCCAGGCGTCGCAGTCGCTGAGATGACAAAGGAGGCAGTGATCTGCGTGGCGCTTACTACCGTGATGTTCGTGACCGTAATTCCGCCCCCGCTTAAGGCCACGCTGGACCCAGGTCCGAAATCGGTTCCCGTTAACGTAACCGAGACGACCTGCCCCTGCACGCCGCTGTTCACGCTGAGGGAGGCCAATGTAGGCATGGCGCCGGGGTGGGTGTGGGAACCGCAAGCGACCATAAAGAAGCTCAGCAGCAAAGCAAGCGCAAGGCTTTGCGATCCAGTGGGAGGGGAAAGGAAACGCGGCTGCGGAATGGCGCGGTCAATCAACATGGCGCTCACCTCTGTTTCCATTGCAACAAGGAGTGTCGGACCGCGATGCGCGACCTGTCTGGTCACAAGGGAACACACGCCGACATTTTCAGGTGGGGAGGCCACGCGACCTGTGCCCGGCATCGGGAGGGGAGCGGTGCCATGGCGATGTCGTTCGCGCCTGCCGCATCAGGCTGGCTCTTTTGCGGGTGAGCACTTGTGAACAGACGCGCGCCAGCGGCACTGGTAGCGTGGTGCGGTTACAGCGAAGCAGCTGCAATGAACCGTACCGCGGCAGGCCGCCGCTGCTTCGGCGGCAGAAGAAGCAGTTGATAAGGAGAAACGTCATGCTGGCAACGATCGTAATCGTCGTCGTACTGCTGATGCTCGTCGGAGCTCTTCCGCGATGGAATCACAGCCGAGAGTGGGGGTACTTCCCGAGCGGCGGCCTGGGAGCTGTCTTGCTGATCGTGTTGGTTCTGATCCTATTAGGCAGGATCTAACCGTCGCACGCATGCGAAAGGCAGGGTCGCGCCCCTGCGAGAACTACAACGCCACCAGAGCAGCGGCGGCGAACCGTAAGACGCACAGCGGTGGAGGCTAGCTATGAAAGTAATGGGAATCACCAGCACAGCCATTCTGTCTTTGCTTCTCGGAATCGCTGCTCCCGTGTACGCGCAGCAGGGGCAGCAAGGCGAAAAGCAGCAAGAGCCTGGAAAGCAAGGCCAGGCCGATAAGCAAGCCAAACCCAAGAACAAGCAGGGCAAGCAAGGGCAAGCCAAGCCCGAACAGCGCGCCCAGCAACAGCAACCGCAGCGGCAGGAGCAGAACAAGCAGCCACAGCGCGCCCAGCAGCCGCCGCCGTCAGACCGAGGCCGGCAGCAGCCACAGCACGCGCAGCAACCGCGGGGCAATGAACAACCGCAGCACGCTCAGCCGAGCGCCTGGCAACAGCATCGCGCACGCAGCTGGGAGTCCGACCACCGCACCTGGCAACAACGTGGCGGCTACCAGGGCTACCGCATCCCTGACGACCGGTTCCGTGGATACTTTGGGCCGGAGCATGGGTTCCGAATCCACGGCCTCCCCTTCCAGGTTATGGGCGGGTATCCCCGCTTCCAATACCGCGGCTATTGGATCAGTCTGGTGGACCCCTGGCCGGAATACTGGGCGGACAACTGGTATGACACCGACGACGTCTACGTCACCTACGTCGACAACGGCTATTACCTGTTCAACCGCAGACATCCCAACGTCGGGATTGCGATCAGCATCTCGTTTTGACCTTAAATATTGAAGGCATTCGATCGGCAGGGTAGTGACCCTGCGAGAACTACAACGCCGCCCGAGCAGCGGCGGCGCACCGCAAGACGCACAGCCGTGGAGGCTGTAAAAAGATGAAAAAGTTACTGTTGCTAGCGGTCTTGTTGAGCCTGGGTAGTTTGTCGTGGGCAGGAGAAGGGCGCCAGGACGCCGTGGACCGTCTGACCAAGGCGGGCAAAGTGCTGGACGAAGTCATGGCCACACCCGACAAAGGCATCCCCCAGGAAGTGTTCGAGAGTGCCAAGTGCATCGCCATCGTGCCCAACATGGTCAAGGGGGCGCTCATCTTCGGCGGCAAGCACGGCCGCGGCGTCGCCACCTGCCGTACCGCTTCGGGCTGGAGCGCGCCGGCGTTCATTTCCGTAGGTGGGGGGAGCTGGGGCCTGCAGATTGGGGCGCAGGAAATCGACCTGGTCATGACCGTGATGAATGACCAGGGCATGCAGCGCATGCTGTCCAACAAGTTCCAAGTGGGCGCCGACGCCGCCGCGGTGGCGGGGCCGGTGGGACGCCACGCCTCTGCCGGCACCGACTGGAAAGCCGACAGCGAGATTCTCACCTATTCGCGAGCCAAGGGGCTGTTTGCCGGTATCTCGCTGACGGGTGCGGTAGTGCAGCAGGATAACGATTCCACCCGCGCCATTTACAACAAGCTGATCGGCCAGCGGGCCATCCTCAGCGGGTCGGTGGCAACGCCGGAGGTGGCAGCGTCGTTCATGACCGCGGTGAGAAACGGTAGCAGTCTCTCCCGCGCTGCGGAGAAGAAGTAGCCGAACTCATCGGGCAGAGCTATCGCCGACGCGCCTGGCCGCCTCCTGTGCAAGGGAGAACCGGCCAGGCACCGGCGGTTTGGCCGCCGCCGTACAGAATGCACCCGGTCGTGCCCGCGTGCGAGCAGAGGAGATAAACATGCTGTGGACCATCGTAGCGATTCTTCTGATTCTGTGGCTTCTGGGCTTCAGCTTCCACGTTGCGGGAGGCCTGGTCCACGTTCTGCTGGTGGTGGCCCTCGTGGTGGTGGTTTTCAACCTGCTGAGCGGGCGTCGGGCCCTCGGATGAAGCGGAGTTCATGGGGCAATTCCGAAGAGCAGCGAGCGACCGACGCCTGCCCGCGTGACCAAGAGGCCGCCTGGCGCATGGAAGACGAAGGGTGTCCCAATCACCGTATCGTCGTGCCGGCGCGCGGCCGCAGGGGCTGGAAGATGGCGGACTTCCGCCCGCGGGAGTTTTTCCCATGAAGATCCTGTTTTGGATCGGCCTCGCCGTGCTGGTGCTGGGCTTCGCGTCGCTCGTGGTCCCGATCCCGCACAGCGAGCGCGCCGGATTCTCAGCGGGTGGCATGTCGGTGGGGATTCAAACCCAGCACAGCGAAAGGGTGTCGCCGCTCATCAGTGCCGTGATGATTCTAGGCGGGGCCGGCATGATGATCGCGGGCAAGAGCAGGAAATGATCACCGCCAGGGCGACGGAAGGGGTTCTGCTAGGGGGAGCCCGGCGGCGCTTCGGCCGGGATTGACTTCAGCTGCTGAATATTCCTGAGTGTTTTGTTCCACTCTTCAACTTTGCGTTTCGCGGAAATGACGGCGTTCGGATCTTTATAGAATTCCAGGATGTTCTGCCGCAGTGACTCCGGCATTTGTGCGAACTTCGCGTCCGCCAGCTTGCCCAGCAGCTTGGCGTAGGCGGAATCTGTCAACCGGTATTCCCCGGCCCGCGTGGGCTTGCCGGTATCGAAATCCGTATTCAGCAGGGCCAGCCTTTGGGCCGCCAGGTCCTGGAGGTAAGCCCGATATTGGTCCACGGTGACGTTAACGCTCTTCAGATATAAGGTCTCAGTGTCCGGGCTTGGCATCTGGAATTTCAATGCCTTGAAGGGGCCCACCTTGGGCATAAGCCTGAACAGTACGGCGAAGATCCGCGCTCCGATCCCCGGTTTCTGGTAGCCCTTTCCCCACTCGTGCTCGTAGTCACTGCGCTTCAGGTTGTAAAGGAACTTCTTCCTGCTGGCGGTCGGGTTCTCTTTGACCAGCTCATCTTCCTTGAGGAGAAGCGCCACCCGCGTCATCTCCGGGATGACGCTGCTGATGGACCAGCGAAAGCTGCCGATCGACAGATCCATATTGAGGATAATATCTTTAAGCTCAACCCCGTAGGTCTTGCGGAACGCCCGCTCCAGGAGTGGTTTCGCCACCTGGAAGCCGATGAAATCGTGGTACGAGTCCGAGGTGTAGCGCTGCTTCGCAACCTGGACGACATCAAAGCCGAACTCGGTGCGAATGTGGGCTCTTGGATCCTGGTCAAAGGTGACGGCGCGTCCATATTTCTTCCGCAGCTTGGGAAACTCCTGCGCGACCGCGGTATTCACGAACGGATGACCGGCGATGTCAGAGGCGTAGTGCGACAGCGCCCCCAGCGCGAACGCATACTCGTTGACATCGGTCGCTTCCGAGAGCAGCGCCGCGACAAAATCACCACTGCGGACGTAGTGCACCAGATCGCTGAAGAACCGGTTGCCGAACGGGTAGTAACCCATGTCCTGAATCAGGCAGCCGCCGTAGGCGTAGGCGTGGGCGGTGCGCAGGTCCGCGGCGGAGGTGCCGGGATACTTCTGCAGCAGGAGCGGGGTGATCTGGTCCGCCCACAGCAGGTCAATAATCTGTTCGTGCGTCAGCACGGAATAGCTCGCGCACGTCTGGCAAAAGGTGCAGATCCACAGCACCAGAATCATCCCTGTGCCGATAGCGCGCCGGAGGAATCTGCTCACTGCACTCACCTACACCGCGGTTGAAAGGCATGGTCGCGGCGGCGGACTCACATGCATCCGGTCCTGGCCAACGGTTGGGCGAGATGCCTCCTCTGTTGGGGCAGAAGTGGAAATCCCAGGCAAGTAAAGATCACCCACGCAACGGAGTTCCAGAAGGCGTAGAACATACACGGTCCTCGCTGGCCGGGGCCTGCGCCGGCACGGGTTCGCGCAGCAGGAAGGTGAGGAGCGCGGGGTGCACCCGCAGGCTGCCGCTGCCGTTGTAATTGATGAAGCCTTTCTTCCTGAACTGATTCATGAAGTGGCTCACGCGGGAGCGGGTGGTGCCCACCACCTGGGCGAGGGTCCCCTGGTCAACGCTCGCGACCGCAGGAGCGCGCCCATTCAGCTTGCCGAAGTCGGAGAGCTGCAACAGGAGCCGGGCCAGCCGTCTTTCGCTGGAATTCACGAGCTGGTCGACGAGATTGTCTTCCACGCGGCCGATACGCAGCAACAGATGGGAGATAAAGAGTTTGGCGAACGCGGGCTCGTCGTGGAGGCGGCGGATCATGTCCCGCTTGCTGATCCGGCCGATGGTGGACTGCTGCATCGAAGTTGCGGTGCACCGGCGGCGAGCGCTGCCGACGAGGCAGCCTTCGCCAAAACAGTCGCCCGCGCGCAGGATGGTGATCGCAGTCTTCTTGCTTCCGTTCGATGCCACCGCGAGCTTCACGTTGCCGTGCTCGATGCGGAACATCGCGTCGGCCACATCTCCCTGCGCATAGATGACTTGCCCCTTCGCATAGTGCCGGCGGATGGCTTGCGAGGCGAGCTTCTTCGAGAGTCCGTTCGAGCTGAAATTGGGGGTGCTATTCTCTTCCATAAACGTATTGGCGTTTCACCCTAGGCACGACCAGCCTAAGTCCAAGCCTCCGGCCTGTCTGGTCAAAACCGCTCACGCCATGTTCGGGCCTCCAAGGGCCTCTCGACGAAGGTTCCGGTTGTCGCCTGCTCCGGCGTGGTCAATATTGACCAGACAGCGCCCCGCGGATGTTTTCAACTAAAGTGTAGTTTTGTGAGCAGAGGCCTGGAGAGGACCCAACCCATGCAAACTGGCGGCACGCAAACCGCGACCCACCACGGCAACGGCAACGGGGCAGCCCGCGGGAACGGCAGCGCTCAGGCGCACCCCGCGGCAGCAATCATCGCCGTTAACCAGCCTGCCTCGCCAAGGCGGAACGGCCACGCCCGCCACATGGGCTTCCATGCCGCCGACTTTCTGGCGAAGGCAGGGTTGTGTAAGGTGATTGTGGGCTATCCCAAGAACGCTACGATTTTTTCCCAAGGCGATGCTGCCGACGCTGTCTTTTACATTCAGAAGGGCAAGGTCAAGATCGCCGTCGTCTCCTCGCAAGGCAAGGAAGCGACGGTTGCGGTACTGGGCGTCGGTGAATTTGTGGGGGAAGATTGCATCGCCACCACGCACCCTTTGCGGTTGGTCACGGCGACGGCGTTGACCGAGTGCGTGTTGCTCAGAATCGGCAAGCAGGAAATGGTCCGCGTGCTCAGCCGGGAACACGCCTTCTCGGATGTTTTCGTTTCCTTCCTTCTGGCCCGCAATGCCCGCATTCAAGAGGACTTGATTGACCAGCTTTTCAATTCCAGCGAAAAGCGTCTGGCCCGGGTTCTCCTGCTGCTGGCCCAGTTTGGCAAAGAAGGCAAGCCCGAGGTTGTGATTCCCAAGATCAGCCAGGAATCCCTGGCGGAGATGGTCGGCACCACCCGGTCGCGGGTGAGCTTTTTCATGAACCGCTTCCGCAAAATGGGATTCATCGAGTATGACGGCCCGATAAAGGTCCACAGCTCGCTGCTCAACGTCGTCCTTCACGATTAGCTCTCCCGGAAAGAATGCGATGCGCCTGCCATTGAGTTCCGTGAGCCTGCTGCTTCTGGCCTGCACGGCGCTGACGCTCTCTGGAACAGCACAACCAGCCCCGGCTCCTGCCTGCCCGCAGCTGTCTGCGGAACAAGTCGTAGACAACCTGGTCCGGATGAATCTCGAACGCGCCCAAGCCCTGCCCGGTTATCGTTCAACGCGAACTTATCGCGCTGAATATCACGGCTTCCTCTCGCGCAGCGCAGAAATGGTGGTGGACGTGAAGTACGAACCGCCCAGCACGAAGGATTTTGCCATTCGCTCCGAGATCGGGTCCAAGCTGATCATTGACCGGGTATTCAAGAAACTTCTGGCGGGAGAGCAAGAGGCGTTCGAAGCAGAGAACCAGAGGCGCACCGCGCTCAGCAACGATAATTACGTCTTTACGCTGCTGGGCTGCGAGAGCGCGCCGGAGGGTCTGAGGTACGTGCTGGCGGTCGAGCCGAAGGCGAAAAGCAAATTCCTCTACCGCGGAAAGATCTGGGTCGATGCCGACGATTTCGCGGTGGCCCGGATCGCGGCGGAGCCGGCCAAGAACCCGTCATTCTGGATCCGGCAGACGCAGATCGAACAGGTGTACGGCAAGGTCAACGAGTTCTGGCTTCCCGCGCGCAATCACAGCGTTACCGCGGTCCGGCTCGGCGGACACGCCGACTTCACGATTGAGTACAAGGACTACCAGATGACCGTCGCGACGCGGCGGGTCGCCGGTAACGAACGCACCAGCGGACCGCAGTAACCGCGTGATGTGAGCATTGCCTGGACAGAGCCGCAGCCGCGCCTGTGGCTAGGCTCCTGTCAGGCGCTGGCTCACCGCCGCGGCCGCTCAGAAACGGATCTGGAGGGCGGCAAACACTTCGCGTCCCGGGCCGGGCTGGTAGGAATTGCCATCCGGGTCCGGTTCCGTGAAGGCGATGTAGTCCGTGCCGGTCAGGTTGCGCCCGTTCAGCGACAGCGTGCTGTAGGTCTTGCCGCGCTGCCAGCTCTTGCTGACGCGGGCGTTCAGCAGACCGTACGTGCCGATCCAGGTGCGGTTGGTGGCATCGACGTACGCCCGGGAAAAAGTCTGCGCCCCCATCCCGACGGTGAAACCCGCAGGCAATTCGCAAAAAGCATCCGCGAAGAACTGGTGGGCGGGCGAATTCGGTAGCCGGTTGCCCGTGAGATCTCCCGGGTACGTAAGGCTGTCGTACCGCGTGTAAACGAAGTGGGAGTAAGTGTAGGCCCCGGAAACGATCAGCCGGTTCATGGGCAGCCAGCGCGCCGACGTTTCCAGCCCGTAGCGGCGGCTCTGCCCCGCGTTGCGATAAAACGTCTCCAGCGGACGGTTCGTCATCCGGTAGCGTTCAAAGTCGTTCTTCGTATCCAGCCGAAATACGGCGGCGTCATAGGAGACGCGGCTTCCCAGGCTGCCCCGCGCCCCGGCTTCGAAGCCGGAGGAGGTGGCGGGCACCAGCGCGCGATTGAATCCGCCCAGCGCGGCAGGATTCGCATCCAGCTCCTCCGTTGCCGGCGGCAGGAATCCCTGTCCCCACGAGGAGTAGAGGTTGAATTCCTTGCGCCCGTTCCAACTGACCCCTACCCGGCCCGTTCCGCGGGTGAAGTCGCGGCTTCCGGAAAGGTCGAGGGCGCTGGCGCGCAGGCGATCCTCCAGCCGGTTGCCCATGCGATCGAGGTGGCCGCCCAGCACCAATGTCCAGCGCGGACCGAGCGCCAGCCGCTCGCTCGCGTAGCCCGCCACGCGGGTCTGCGTGATGGATTGATTGGCCAGCAGGTCCGCCCCTTCCACGGCATTGCCCAGGTTGGGATGGCGGTGTTCGTCGATAAACTGGCTGTCGAGATCCACACCCGCGCTGAACCGATGTTTCACCCGGCCCTTCCCCCATTCCACGTCGTACTGCAAGGAGCCGCCGGGCGCGCCGAGGGTTCGGTGGTCGACGGAGGAGGGCACAGGCTCGTCGTACTGCGTGTGTCGCGCGAAGAACGTGAACGATACGCGCTGCCGCTCGGAGGCGTTCCACTGTCCGGTGAGCCCCCCCGTAAAGCGTACCGTCTTCTGAAACTCGTTGTAGGTGAGCGCGTCGGGATTAGCCATGCGCCGGTCCTGCTGCAGCCAGGCGAGGTTCAAGCCTTCGGCGTTCTGGTTGAAGAATCCGGTGCCCAACAGGATGGCCTGGAGGCGCAGGCGTGGCGCGGGCTTGAAGGTCAGCTTGGCGTACAGATTATCGCCCCAGAACGCGGTGTGCTGGCGATAGCCGTCGCCCGCGTTGCGTGATCCCGACACCACGTAGGCCATGCGTCCGAGCATTCCCGAGGCTTCGGCGCGCGTCTTGTAGAAATTGCCGGAGCCGCCCTCCGCCCAGAACCCAGCGTGCGTAGTGTCTTCGGCCTGGCGCAAGCGAATGTCCACCACGCCTCCGGCCGAACCGCCTCCGTAAAGGAAGGCCACCGGACCGCGGATGACTTCAACCTCCTGGACGCCGTTCCAATCCACGTCGAACAGGTCGGGCACGAATCCCGACGGGTCGTTCAGCGGCAGTCCCTCGAGCAGCACCTGGATGCCGCGGATGCCGCGCTCGCTCAGGATGCCCTGCCCGCGAATCGACATATGGACGCGCTCGCCGTCGGCCTGGTTGTCGACCTTCACTCCGGGAACGCTCATCAGCGCTTCCTCAACCGCAATGGCGCGGGGCATGGCCGCAAGGGAATCAGCCCCGACCAGGGAGGTGGCGGCAGGATTCACGGCCACGGGGATATCGAGGCGCGGCGCTACGACCTTGACCTCTTGCTTGACAATCACCCGCGGGGTCAGCACCACGTCGAATGCCGCCGGGTTGCCGCCTTCCACGGCAACGGTTTCGGCGTAGTAGCCAGGCAATTCAAAGTGCAGGTGTATCGGTCCCGTGGCCGCGGACGCCGGCAACACGAATTCGCCCGCGCCGTTCGACACGGCAGTCGCCGCGTTGGCCGGCGTGCTTACCGACACGCCCGGGAGCGGTCGCCCCTGCGGGTCGAGCGCGCGGCCACGGACCACGCCATTGGACGCGAACAGGCCTCCGACAGCCGCAACCAACAAAAGAATCTCCAACCAACAGCGCCTTATCGCCATGATCCCTTCTCCTGGCCCACAACCTTCCCCCGGCGTTCAGGCGAACGGCAGGAGGCTCGCCGACCGAACCGGCGGCAGGCTACACGCCAGCCAGTGGGCAAGCAGTGACCATGGACACCTTCTTTGGTGATGGGTCGAGTGGCGGGCGACGGCCAGCGCGACCAGGCCATCCCTGAGCTGGAAGAAGCGGAGCGCGACCATCGCCTCGACGTCATGTCGGCGCCAGCCCCAACCGTGCCCGCAGTCTCCAGTTAGCCGACTACACGGGCAAGTGGTTGCAGGCTGTGGCACGACTAAACTACCGCCGAATGTTCATCAACCGCGCCAGAGCCACGAGCGCCACAATCCCTCCACAGACGATCGGCCCGAACCAAATCAGGTATATATCGTCGCTCGGACTCGAGGTCGCAGCGGAATATGACGCCACGGTGACGAACAAGCCGAGGGCTGCGAACAAGGAGCTGCCAATCAGCAGTTTTTTTGCACTGGCACGAGCATTGCGGATTGCTTCCTCAACCAGCTCCTTGGCAATCTGCGGAGCGAGGCCCTCCTCGATGAACCCGGACTCTATGGCGCTGCCGGGTTCGCCTTTGCGCAGCCGGGCCTTTGCCAGAGCCTCCCATTGGCGTCTGCTGCGGTCCAACGTACCCGATGCATCCATCAGCCCTCTCCATTCACCGCTGCAAGGCCCCCAGGACCTCTCCTGCAATCTTGCCAGCCACGCGCTCTGCGCATGTCTTCAGCATGCCTTTTGCGGAGCCGCCGAAAAGGCCTACCTGCGCCTTCTGCACATAGTGAAAAGGCCGGGGGCTTGATCCCGTGACGGCAACCTGTCCTTCCACTTCAAGAAGGGCCGGGGCAATAAACGGCAAGAGATAGCGCAGAAACTGATTGCCCTGATCGATCTCGACTACGCGGACGAGGACTTCAGACGTGACCGACTCATCGGTCCAACGCAACGCAACGCGCTTCTTCATCAGTTTCTTTTCCAGCGTCTTCTTGAGCTCTTCAACCACTTCCGACGGATCAAACGACAGAGTAGTGGCTGCCCCCTTCAACGTGCAGGAGGAAGTGATCGTTCTGTCTGCGCCTTGGTCCATAGGGATCTTCCTTTCTGTTGTGTCTCTTGCCGAACTCCCGCTGAGGCCGACCTGCCTGAACCGCCATGGCGGAAGGCCTAAGGGCAGGCACCTCCACGATTGCGTGCGGGCGAACGGCAGGAGGCTCGCCGACCGAGCCGGCGACAGGCTACACGCCAGCCTGTGGGCAAGCAGTGACCATGGACACCTTCTTTGGTGATGGGTCGAGTGGCGGGCGATGGCCAGCGCGACCAGACCGCGTTGGTTAGCGTGGTGGTTGCCGGCACGGGTCAGGCGGTCAGAACCCCGCTCCACGCTTGAGAAAGTGGTACTCGCCGTCCAGAACACCCGACCTCCGCCCGGCGTCCGCCGCCTCCGGAGCGTTGATGAAGGCCCGTGCCTTGACCAGGTCCGTGACCTCAAACAGGAAGAAAACGTCGTTGGGCTGGTCGAGCGCGTGCCAGAGGTCTCGGAGGTGCAGGCCGGCGGCGCGGTGTGCCTGGGCGTGAGAATCGAAGACCTGCTTCCACCTGGGGAAGTCCGCGACGCGGTTTCGACAGAGCAGTAACAGCATGGTGGTTGTCCTATCTGATCCGCCTAACAATGATTAGGCGTGTACGAGGTCAAAAACACTGCTCGGTGGACATCCTGGCGCTCGCGATCGCCGGCCGTGGCGTGACGTGCCTGGGTAGGCGGCGGCGCCGGCCAGCAAGTGCAGAAAATCGTGTGAACCGGCCATTCGTCCCCAAGCCAGAAAACCGTGCGGCCTGTTTTGGTCGCAGCCTGTAATAGTTGTGTAATGTGTTTCCGAGATCACCGCAAAGAACTCTGCCGCGCACTATCCTCCTCCAGGCAGGGAATTTATGGAAACTCACCCCAAGGGAAGTCGCGCCCGCATCCTGCTGAGTTCGGTGTTCGGGCCTTATGCGCAAGACGACGAATTCGGCAGCCGGGCGATTAATCCCATGGAGCTCTATCACAACCAGGTGACCCGCGCGCAAGGCAGTTTCTCGCTGCGCATGTTCCATCGTTCCTGGGGCATCATGCTGATTCAGGCAAATATTTCGGCACCCTGCAGCGTGCTGGATTTTCCCACGCGCGAGGCCTTTGCCCGCGAGTTAACCGCCAGCCACTACGACATTGTGGGTATCTCTTCCATCATCGTGAACGTTTTGAAGGTCCGGGAGATGTGCCGCATGGTGCGGGAGCTATCGCCGGCTTCGGTGATCGTGGTAGGCGGGCATGTGGCGGCCATTCCCGGGGTGGAGGCCATGATCGACGCCGACCACATCGTGCGCGGCGAAGGGATTTCCTGGATGCGCCGGTACCTGGGAGAGGACGAGCACGCACCCATCCGCCATCCCGCCATCGTTTCCGGCCTGCGGACCCGCATCCTGGGAGTGCTGCTGCCGCAGCGGAAGGGCGGCACGGCAGCCACCATCATCCCGTCGGTGGGCTGCCCCCTGGGGTGTAATTTCTGCAGCACGTCCGCTTTTTTTGGCGGCAAAGGAAAATTTGTCAACTTTTACGAGACGGGCGATGAACTGTTTGAGGTGATGTGCGGGATCGAATCTGAGCTCAAGGTACATTCCTTCTTTGTGATGGACGAGAACTTTCTGCTGCACCGCGTACGTGCCCTGCGCTTGCTGGAGCGCATGAAGCAGGCCGGCAAGAGCTGGGAGCTTTCGGTCTTTGCTTCCGCCAATGCGATTCGAAAGTACACCATGCTGGAACTGGTCGAGCTGGGCATTTCCTGGGTGTGGATGGGTTTGGAATCCCCCCAGTCCAGCTATGGCAAGCTGCAGGGTACGGACGTTCGGCAACTCACGCGGGAACTGCGCGCACACGGCATACGCGTGCAGGGCTCGACGATCATCGGATTAGAGCACCACACGCCCGACAATATCGTCGAGGAGATCGAATCGGCGATCGGCTGTCAAGCCGACTTCCACCAGTTCATGCTCTACACCCCGGTTCCCGGCACGCCGCTTTACCAGGCCATGGCCGAGCAGGGCCGTTTGCTGACGGACGTTGGCCTTGCCGATATCCATGGGCAGTACAAATTCAACTTCCGGCACGGCGCCATCTCGCGCGAGGATTCCAAGCGGTTCCTGGATTGGGCGTTCTGGCGCGATTTCGAGCGCAATGGGCCGAGTCTGTATCGCATGTGCCAGACCCTGCTCCAGGGCTGGCAACGCTACAAGGACTACCCCGATCCACGCGTGCGGGAGCGGTTTACGCGGCAAGTGAAGAAGCTCAGCGGCGGTTACAATGCGGCGCTCTGGGTGATGGAGCGGGAATTCAAGAAAGTCAATCGCCGCGTGAGTGAGCGGATTCACAATCTGCGCCGCGAAGTCGAGAGGGAATTCCCGGTCATCGCGCGCCTGACGGCGGTCTCGCTGGGCCCTATCCTGCTGTGGTCCACCCGCCGCGAGGAAAACCGGCTGGCGTCAGGACGCACGTACGAACCCCCCACTTTTGTCGAGCGCCGCAATTGGATTTCGGCTGCCTAGCCCGACGCTGTCGCCGATGGGGTTGTGAGGGCCAGCCAGGCACCAGCAGCCGACAAAATCGCACACGACGGGCGCTCCCCTGGCATGGTGCAAGCTGACCCGCTCCGCAAGGCGGACCTTGGTTGACTTGGTTTCGCTTCCGGACTATGGTCAGCGAACTCTCCCCTGGTCTCCCATGGCTCAGAGGTTTGCGCGGAGGGTTGCGAACCGCGCAGGTGAGGACCCTCAAGCATGAACTGCGGCAAGATTTCGCGCCGAGGCGCCGGCTCTTGGGCCCTGGTCCTGCTGGCTCTGGCGCTGCCTGCGGAGGCCGCCGCACAACCCGGGACGAACCCCCAGCCCGGGCCGCTGCCGGTCACCAACGCGCACCTCAAGCGGGGTGACGAGCTGAGCGACCAGAAAAACTGGGGGGCCGCGGCGCGCGAGTACAACGAAGCGCTTCACCTCGAGCCTGAAAGTGTGGACGCGCGGGTGGGGCTGGGCCGTGCCTTGGGCGAGATGGGCGACCTGGGGCGCGCGCTGCCCCTGTTTCGCGAGGCGCTGGCGCAGCAGCCTGACTCCGCCGAGGCGCACAACGTATGGAGTGAAGCGCATTCATGCGCGGCGGCACCAAGTGCCGCTGCAGGCCGTGGTCGCTGCCGCCACGGCGTAGTGGACACACGCAAGGTCACGGTCCGGCGCGTCCGTTCAAGGAAGCGCTAGAGGTCGAAGCAGGTCTGGCGCACGCAGAACGTCTTCAACTGCCTGCCCGGCGGCACCGAGAAGGAGATCTCATCGATGGTTGTGGCCTTGCCGCCGGAGGAGAGCGGGTCCAGGATCCAGACGGCAGGCTGGTACTTCTCGCCCTGAGCATCCGTCAGTTGAACCTGCATGCGGTCTACGGCCAACTCCTGTTGGGCAGCGGACCAAGTGATCTCCAGGCGAACGATGGCAAACTCCCGACCCTCCGGCGGCCTGACCGAGGCGATTGGGCCTCCGGAACGCAGTTCTTTGGCGTGCTGAACCCCGAGCACACTCAGTTGCACGCCCTGGTAGGCCTGCTTCTTGTGGCAGCCGATCGCCAGGAGGACAAGCGCCGCGACCACGACGACGGCAACTCGAGAACGCATGGCAGGCTCCTTTCGCACGCCTCTGCATTGGCGGGCCGGCGAGCAACGCTGCTTCCGGTCAGAGCGCAGGCAGGCGGACCGACCTCGACATCTTCGGCGGCGGGGTCGCTTACAAGTCGAGGGGGCGAATCGGGCCCGGATTGTCGTCCCAGACGACGTACCACTTCTTTCCGCACTGCGGGCAGGCGACTTCCAGCGTGTAGGTGCCCGGCTCTTTCTGGAAGTAGAAAGGAACCATGTCGCCGTGCAGCGGCCATTCCCGGGTGGTGTGGTGCGCGGCGCAATGTTGACATCTCAGGTCGGCGGCGAATTGTGACATATGCATTGGTCGTCCTCCTCCCCGGCAGGCAGTGGGCCCGCTCTACTGGCGCCGGACGTGGAGCGGCGGCGGGGCGGTGGGAGCCTGCCAGACGATGCGCGGATTTTGAACATAAGGGCTGGTGAGAATTCCCATCTCGTCCGCGGGCTGGCGCACGACATGGTAGTTGGTATCGCTCTCGTAGATGCGATAACAACCGTCCGCTTGAGCAAATTTTTCGAGCGATCCGTACTGCTTTACGATTTCCTTCTCGAACGTGGCCATAGTGGGAGCCTCGTTTCCGGTGGGCTATGGTGGCGGGAGCACAAACGGCGAGCCACCTATAGCAGACCGAGGTTCTCGCTGTCAGTGACGACACTCAGGGACCCGGCGCGGCGTGGGTAAACATTCTTGCATTTAGCGGGGAGTTGCCGGCCGGAATCCTTTACACTCTGGGCGTAAGCTGGCCCTTGCCCTTCCCGGAGCTGAGCCCAACCGGCGCATGAAGACCCGACCGAACCTGCTGCGCATCGCTTACTTTTCGATGGAAATCGCGCTTGACCCGGCCATGCCGACCTACAGTGGCGGCTTGGGGGTGCTGGCGGGCGACACGCTGCGTTCCGCCGCCGACCTCGGAGTGCCGCTGGTGGCGGTGACGCTGGTGCACCGCAAGGGCTCCTTCCGGCAGCGGCTCGATCGCGACGGCAACCAGACCGAGGAGCCACAGGCCTGGCGTCCGGAAGACACGCTGGAAGAGGTGCCGGAGCGCACCGAGGTCAGCATCGAGGGCCGGCGGGTGGCGGTGCGGGCGTGGCGCTATACGGTGCAGGGCGTGACCGGGGAGAGTGTCCCCGTCCTCTTGCTCGATACCGACCTGCCGGAGAACGCGGCCCCAGACCGCGAACTCACCAATCATCTATACGGCGGCGACGATCACTACCGGCTGTGCCAGGAGGTGGTGCTGGGGCTGGGGGGGCTGGAGTTGCTGCGCCGCCTCGGCTACACCGATCTGGAGACCTACCACCTGAACGAAGGGCACTCGGCGCTGCTGGTGCTGGGGCTGCTGGAGCGGCGCCTGGCGCAAAGTTTCGCCGCGCGCGTGCGCAAGCTCGACGTGGACGGGGTGCGCCGCATGTGCATCTTCACCACCCACACGCCCGTTCCCGCGGGGCATGACCAGTTTCCGCGCGCGCTGGCCGAGCAGGTGCTGGGCGAAGATCGCGCCGCGCTGCTGGAAGAAACGCACGCCTGGCACGATGGCATGCTCAACATGACCTACCTGGCGCTGCGCTTCTGCGGCTACGTGAACGGGGTGGCCATGCGCCACGGCGAGGTGTCGCGCGGCATGTTCCCCACCTACGCCATCAACGCCATCACCAACGGCGTGCATGCGGTCACTTGGACGTCGCCGGTGCTGCGCGAGCTCTACGACAAGTACATTGCCGGGTGGCGCACCGACAACAACTACCTGCGGTACGCCATCAGCATTCCCCTGGAGCAGGTGCGGCAGGCGCACCTGCGCGCCAAACAGCAGTTGCTGGCGGAGGTGGAGCGCAGCACCGGGGTGGCGCTGGATCCCAACGTGTTCACTATCGGCTTCGCGCGCCGCGCTTCCGCCTACAAGCGCGCCGGGCTGCTGTTCACCGATCCCGAGCGGCTGCTGCGCATTGCCCGCCAGGCCGGCCCCATCCAGCTGGTGTATGCCGGGAAGGCGCACCCGCGCGATGAAGGCGGGAAGGACATCATCCGCAACGTCTTTGGCGGCGCGGCGGCGGTGGCCGCGGCCATCCGCACGGTGTACGTCGAGAATTACGACCTGCAGTGGGGGCGGCTCATCACCAGCGGGGTGGACGTCTGGCTGAACACGCCGCTGCGCCCGCAGGAGGCGTCGGGGACCAGCGGCATGAAGGCGGCGTTGAATGGCGTGCCCAGCCTGAGCGTGCTGGATGGCTGGTGGGTGGAGGGACATCTGGAAGGCCTGACCGGCTGGGCCATCGGCGACCAGGAGGTCGCGCGCGATGCCACCGTCGAGGCCGCGTCGCTCTACGACAAGCTGGAGCGCGAGGTGGTGCCCATGTTCTACGGGCGGCCGCAGCGCTACACCGAGGTGATGCGCTGGGCGATCGCGCTCAATGGCTCCTTCTTCAACACTCAGCGCATGCTGCAGCAGTACGTGGCGAATGCCTATCACCGCAACGGCGAGGGGTCCGGCGCCGCCAAGCCCAACGAGAGCGCGGCCTTGCAGGAGAAATAGGCGCCCT
Source organism: Terriglobia bacterium (assembly GCA_963739375.1). Lineage (GTDB taxonomy): Bacteria > Acidobacteriota > Terriglobia > Terriglobales > Acidobacteriaceae > CAVUAF01. The sequence goes on along the minus strand of CAVUAF010000020.1, from coordinate 232,522 downwards.
TCGAATTGCCGGTGGTTTTTTACGCCCTGCAGATAAGAAAGGCCCGGATCTCTCCGGGCCTTCTTTGTGCAGTGGGTCAGCGCGAGCGCCGCGAGGGAGCGGCGGTGGACGGCGAGTCAGCGCGTCAGCGCGTGAGTTCCAGGGCGTGCAAGCGCTCGCCGAATCGGGTCGGCGCAGGCCCGGCGCGCAAGGTGCGGAGAATCTGCGGGTCGCGCCAGTCCCACACCCGCGACGGCTGGTAGTCGATGTTGGTGGGCTTTGAGTTCCAGTCGCCGTTGGGATAGCAGTAGACGCCGATCAGCTGCACGCCGAAGGCGAGCGCAAAAGTGGCGACCAGCGCGGGTTTCAGCCAGCGGCGGCGGGCGAGATCGGGGCAGAGCGGGACCAGGAAAAAGACCAGCAGCGGCATCAGGTCGGTCAGATAACGCGGGCCGTACGACCAGCCGGCCCACCAGCGCTCCAGCTTCGCATAAATCAGGAAGTGGAGAAACGCGCCGGCGATGAGCCACGGCGCCCAACTCCACTGCCGCCACGCGCGCGCCGCCCCCCACAGGGCGAACAGCGTCCACGGGACAAAGAAAAACAGGCCGCGGCTGGGGCTGACGAGGTTGCCGGCCATCGCCTCGGCCAGGTTGCCGTGGAAGCCGCCGCTGATTCCGCCGTAGCCGAGCGTCTTGAAGGCGGTTTCGTAAGCGCCGAAGGGGCTGCCGAAGTAATGCAGGTTGTAGGCAAGGACCAGCAGTCCGAGCACGACCTGCGGCGCGCAGAACGCGAGCAGGCGCCGCGCGGCCGGTTCCGCCTGGGGCTGCCGGAAAGAGCGCGCCACGAACCACACGATGATGGGGAGCGCGACGACGCCGTTGGTGAGCTTGTTGGCGACGGCCAGCGCCAGCGCCAGCCCGATCCAGGCCGCGGAACGCCGGTCGCCGCGGTCGGCGACCAGCGCCCAGAGCAGCAGGGCCAGGCTCAGCTCGGTCATGCCGTGCAGCCAGAGCGCCTGCGCCGACGTGCTCCAATGCAGCGAGGCAAAGGCATAAACGAGGGCGAGCAGGAGCGCGGCGCGCTCCGCCAGGACGCGGCGCAATGCGCCATACAGGATGGTGACCGCGAGCGCCGCCAGCAGCGCGGCGCTGAGCTTTTCCATGGCGCCGGCCCAGAACTTCATGGTCTCGGCGGCAGGGGCGACGTGGCGATGCGCGAGCCACAGCGCCGCGGGGATGTACAGCGGCGTGACCACCACCGGCGTGAGCACCGGGTAATTCGGCATCCAGTGGCCGCGGCTCTGGCTGGCAAAGTAGATGCCGTAGTTAAAGGTGCCGTCGAGGAAGGGCTTGAAGTAGGGCTCGACGTAGCCGTCCACGTTCAGCGAGCCGCGCATCAGGATGCTGAAAGGCAGATAGCGGACCGCGTTGGTGTCGCCGGTGGAGATGTAGCGGAAGTTGGCGAGGTAGGCGAACCAGAGGACGAAGGTCACGAGCAGCGCAGTGCGCCACGCGAGTGGGCGCGGAGGCGGGGCGCCGTCCGGGGACACGGCGGCGAGATGGCGGCGGCCGGCAGTGAGGGGGGTGGACACGGGATTAGAGCGCCGCGGGTCTCTTGCCCAGGCCCTGCAGCAGGATGCGATAAAGGAAGGCAGGGTTATTGGTAAGGTAGCGCAGGAAGAGGCGGCGCGGCTCGGTGCACATGCGGAAGAACCACTCCAGCCCGATGGCCGCCAGCCACTTTGGCGCCTGCGGCTTGTTGCCGCTCAGGAAGTCGAAAGCGGCGCCGACGCCCGCCATCACCGGCACGTTCATGCGGCTGACGTGCTCGGCCATGAACTTTTCCATGGCCCCGGGGCCGATCGCGATCCAGAGGAAATCGGCGCGCGCCGCGTTCACCCTCGCGACCACCTGCGCGTCTTCCGCGGGGGTGAGCGGGCGAAACGGCGGACCCCACGCGCCCGCCACCTGCAGTCCGGGGAAGCGCTGTTGCATGCGCTCCGCCAGCTTCTCGGCGACGCCGGGCAGGGCGCCGTAGAAGAAGTGCCGCCAGCCGCGGGTGATGCCATGCGCGAAGCAGGCGAGCATGATGTCGGGTCCGCAGACGCGCGCGGTGTTCGCGTGGCCCATCCGGCGCGTGAGCCAGAACAGCGGGGTGCCGTCGGGGGTGCACAGGCCCGCCTGGTTGTGGATGCGGCGCAGTTCCTCGTCATGCTGGCACATCATGACCAGGTGGGTGTTGGTCACGCAGATGTAGTTGGGCTCGCGGCGCGTGATCCACTGTTCGCAGGCGCGCAGCAGGTCCGTGAGGTCGATGGGACTCACGCCAACGCCGAGGATGTTGCAGCGCGGCTCAACAAACGGCGGCATGGTTACGCTTTGGAGCCCGCGGCGGAGCGCGCCAGCGCCCGCGCCACGGCTACGTCGGAACGCCCGATCCCGATGGGCAGGTACTCGACCCAGGCGCAGTCCCGCAGTTTTGGCCCCAGCAGGCGCCAGCAGTCGAGCACGATGGTGCGCTGCTCGCGCACCGGAAAATCCTCCGCGGCCAGCTCGCTCAGCTCGGCCAGCGGGGTGGCGATGATCACGGCGTCGGAGCCGCGGATGCACTCGCGCGCGGAACTGAAGTACTGCACGCTGTCCTTGAGCAGGACGCGCGCGTTCTCCATCGCCAGCGGGTCGTACACGGCGACGCAGTTGCCGTTCTCGATCAGCGCCTGCGCCAGCATCAGGCCCTGCGATTCTTCGACCACGCCGGTCTGCGGCTTGTAGGCGAGTCCCAGCACCCCGACCGTCATGCCCGGCTTGAGCAGCGCCTGCAGCTTCTCGATCTGGCGGCGCAGCAGGGTGTGGTTCATGCGGTCGGTGGTTTCCGCCAGCAGGGCGGGGGCCCCGAGGGTCTGCGCCATGAAGGCGAGCGCCAGGTTGTCGCGCGGGAAGCAGGGGCCGCCGTAGCCGAGTCCGCCGGTGAGATACCGCCGCCCGATGCGGCGTATCGTGGCCGAGTGCGTCGCTGACCACGTCCACGTCGGCGCCGGGCAGTTCCTCGCAGATTGCCGCCAGCATGTTGGCGAAGGTGATCTTCATGGTGACGTAGGTGTTGAGCGAAATCTTCGTGAGCTCGGCGTTGACGATGTTCATGCGGGCGACGGGCGGCGTCGTTCTCGCTGAAGCCGGCGTAGTACTGCTCCAGCGTAGCGCCGGCGCGCGCATCGGACTCGCCGATGAGGATGAAGTCGGGATTGAGCAGGTCGTGGATGACGCTGCCCAGGGCGATGAACTCGGGGTTGTAGCACAGGCCGAAGTCGCGCCCGCAGCGCTTGCCCGATTCCTGCTCGAGGACGGGGAGAATGCCGTGCTCGGTCGAGCCCGGCAGCACCGTGCTGGTAAGCGCCACCAGGTGGTAGCTGGTCTTGCGCTGCAGGGCGCGGCCGATCTCGCGGGCCGCCTGCGCCGCATAGCGGATGGAGAAGCCCCCGGTATCGTCCGACGGCGTAGGCACGATAATGAAGCTGATGTCGGACGCGGCGACAGCGTCCTCAAAGCTGGTGGTGGCGCGCAGGCGTTCGCGATTGGCCGCGATCATCTCCTGCAGGCCAGGCTCGACGACGGGCGCGCGCCCCTGGTTGATGGCGTCCACGAAGCGGGAGTTGACGTCCACTCCCACCACGCTCGCGCCCTGGTGCGCCATGGCCGCAGCCATGCACGCGCCCAACTTGCCCAAGCCCAGGATGGAAAGCCGATAAGAGTTCATTTCGAAGGCGTTCTGCTCGCAGCGAATCGCAAGCGTAATTCCTCTATCAAGACACTGGCAACAAACACGGGTCCATGGAGTAAATAGCGCCGCCACAAGCGGCGCGGCTCCTGCCCCAGGCGAAACAGCCATTCCAGGCCATGTTCGCGCATCCAGCGCGGAGCCTGGCGCGAGCGCCCGCTTAGGATATCAAACGCCGCCCCGACCCCCAGAAGCACCGGCACGTCCAGCCGGCGGGACGCCTCCTGCATCCAGCGCTCTTGCTTCGGCGTGCTGAGCCCGACCCAGAGAACGTCGGGCGCGGAACGTTGCAGGACGGCCGCGAAGGCGCGCTGCTCCTCGGCGGTCAAGGCGCGGAAGGGAGGCGTGTACGTACCCACGATGTTGAGGCCGGGACAGCGCTGGCGCAGGTGGGCAGCGAGTTCTTCCGCCACCCCGGGTTTGCCGCCATAAAAAAAATGACGGTAGCCGCGCGGCGCCGTACGCCGGCAAAACTCGATCATCAACTCGGGGCCATAAACGCGGCGCCGCATGTTCTTCTTGCCGCGTAGCCGGCCCAGCCACACCAGCGGCATGCCATCGGCCACCACCAGTCCCGCTTCGTTCAGCGCGGCCCGGAAACCAGGATCGCGGCGGGCTTCGCTGATGCCATGCATGCCGGTGACGGCCACGTAGCGGCAACCGCGCCGCTCCGCAATCCAAGTCTCCAGGGTGGCGATGGCGTCGTCGATCTGAACGGCATCGACGCGCACGCCGAGCACCAGGTAGCAGTCGGGATGGACCACCATTAGTGTGTTCCGCCGCCGACGGCTTGCGCCAGCGGCGTGCCGTGCACTTTTGTCGAGTAGTAGGCGAGATCGGAATCCACCATCTCGGTCACCAGTTGCGCAAAGGTGACGCGGTAGTTCCACCCCAGGTGCTCGCGCGCCTTGCTGCAATCCGCGCGCAGGCAGGTGACCTCGGCCGGGCGGTAGAGCTCGGGATCGACCACGACGTACTGGTTGTAGTCGAGCCCGACGTGGCCGAAAGCCAGCTCGAGGAACTCGCGCACGGTGTGGTTCTCGCCGGTGCCGATCACGAAGTCGCCGGGACGCTCCTGCTGCAGCATGGTCCACATGGCGCCAACATACTCGCGGGCGTGGCCCCAGTCGCGCAGGGCATCGAGGTTCCCGAGGCGCAGCTCGGTGGCCAGCCCGAACTTGATCTTGGCCACGTGCGACGAGATCTTGCGGGTCACGAACTCGAAGCCGCGGCGCGGGCTTTCGTGGTTGAACAGGATGCCGGTGGAGGCGTGCAGCCCGTAGGCCTCGCGGTAGTTGCGCGTCAGGTGGAAGCCGCCGACCTTGGAAATGCCATAGGCGGAGCGCGGGTGCAGCGGCGTGTCTTCGTGCTGCGGCGAGACGCCCGGCTCGCCGAACATTTCGCTGGAACCGGCGAAATAGAAGCGGGCGCGCTGCGCCACGTCGCGCATGGCCGCCAGCATGTAGTGCGTGCCGTTGATGTTGGTGTTGAGGGTGGAGAACTCGTCCTCGAAGGAGTAGCTGACGAAGCTCTGCGCCGCGAGATGGTAGATCTCGTGGGGCTGCACCTTTTCCACCACCCGGTAGACGCTGGGATAGCTCTCCAGCGAGGCGGAGTGCAGCTCCAACCGGCCCAACAGGTGCCGGATGCGATACAGCCGGTGCTCCGGGTCCTCGATGGCGACGCGCCGCACCAGGCCGTGCACTTCGTACCCTTTGCCGAGGAGCAATTCGGCGAGGTACGAGCCGTCCTGCCCGGTGATGCCGCTGATCAGAGCAATTCGTTTCATGGGGTCCGCTCGTTGGTGGAGTTCGTTTAACTGGTGGTGCGCAAAGCAGCCGCCGTCCAGCTTGATCTCTTAATTATGCGCCCCGGCGCGCGGAGGCGGCCGGGACGGCGGGAGCCTCGGCGGTGGGCGGCAACGCCAGCGCCGCCTGGTAGGCCGCCATCAGGGCGCGATATCCGGCGGCGGCCGTGAAACGAGCTTCGAAGTCGGCGCGAGCGTGGCGGCCCATCGCCGCCGTCTCGTCCGGATGCTCCCAGGCCCAGCGCACCTGGGCGGCAAGCTCGGCAGCGTCGCCCGCGGCAAAGAAGAGCCCGGTGCGGTTTTCCGCGACCATCTCGCCGGCGATGCCGGCGTTGGAGGCAATGACAGGAACGCCGCACGCGAACGCTTCCGCTACCACCAGCCCAAAGGTCTCATACCAGCCCTGCGAAGGCCAGACCAGAAAGCGGGCGCCCTTGATGAGGCTGATCTTTTCGTCGCGGGCGAGCCGCGGCAGGAGTTCGACCTGCGGGTGGGTGGCGGCGAAGGCGCGGACTTCGTTCTCCAGCGGTCCGGCGCCGCGAATTTTCAACGGAATCGCGAGCTCCTGCCAGGCTTCCAGCAGGGTGGTGACGCCTTTCTCCGGCGCCAGGCGCCCCATGAACAACGCGTAGTCGCCGCGTCCCGGGCCGAGGCCGGGATCGGGCTCGATGAAATGCCGCCGCAGGTGCATCTTGTCGGCTGGAAGGCCCGCCGCCACGAATTTGCGAATATAGAACTCGGTGGCGACCACGTAAGCGTCCACTGCGGTTTGCCAGGTGCCGAGCGCGCGGTGGGTCACGATCATGGCGGCGACGGCGGCCGACTGCGGGCGCGAGTTGCGGTAGCACGCGTGCAGCACGGCCGGCCACGGGGTGCGTCCGGAACACTCCTGGCAGAACTTGCCGGCGCGAAAAAAACTGCCGACGGGGCAAATGAGCCGTGGGTTGTCGAGCGACTGCACCACCACCGCTCCGGCCTCGCGGCACGCGCCGTACACCGCCGGCGAGATCAGCGGGAAGGTGTTGAAAAACTGGACGAGGACAGGCCGCGTCTCGCGCAGCACGCGCACGAACTCGCGGCGCGTGTCCCAGGCCCAGGTGGTGCGTAGGGGGAGCGTCAGCTTCTTCGCCAGCGAGGAAGCGCGGATCTCGTCGTTGCGGCGGACGTAGACGCTGACCTCGTGCCCGTGGGCGCGCAGCAGCGCGCGCGTGGATTCGAAGAGCTCATCCTCGCCGCCGGGAATCTGGTAGTAGTTGTGGACCAGCAGAAGCCGCATGGGGATTTGGCGATTGGGTGATTGGGTGATTGTGGGGTGGTGGTCGGGATCAACCGGGGTGCGGTAGCGGCGAATGAAATCGCCCAATCACTAAATCACCAGATTACTCAATTGGCTTTTCCATTCGCTCAGACGCGGACATAGGTGGATACACCATAGTCCCACCTGCCCGATCGGATCTCATTGACGGGACGCAAAAAAACGCCGTTCCTGGTCGGTGCAGGACAGTAGCCGGGGATAGTGCGGGTCAGGGTTTCGGCCGCGTGGTGGCTGAGATAAGACATGGATAGCATGACTTCCGCGCGGCAATTGTTGGTCAGGAACGCGCGCAGCAAAGAACCCTCCGACCACTGATAAACCGTCTGAAACAGGTCGGGCTGATGGTCGAAAGGAAAGTTGATGTCGTGGAAGTGCACCACCACCCCTGCGGCCAGACGGGGAAGGACCTCCAGAACGATGTAATTCACGTCACTGCCCGGCTTGACCGTATGGGTGGAATCGACGAAAAGGAAATCCTTGGCGCCGAGCTCTGAGAAGACCTCCAGCGGCACGAGCTGGACAGGTTTCTTTATTAACTGGACACTTTCAAGCTTGCCGAGAGAGCGCGAGGGAAAGGGCTCGATTACGGTGTGACTCGTCGCCCCGTTGCGTGCGATTGCCTTGGCAATGATCGCGGTGCTGGTTCCGCCGCCAACCTCGATAATGCGGGAAGGCTGGAGGTGGCGCAGCATCGCGTACAGAACAAGTGCATCCGAGCGCGAGAATCCAGGCCCGAGTCCGCTACTTAGCAACAGCTCCAATTCCCGCTGCTCCAACTCCGCAAAGTAGCTGGAAATCGCGGCCAGGAGCTCTGTCTGCGCGGACAATGAAATCTTCACGCCCGGCATGCTCGAAGCCTTCGCCCACACTTCGGGCGACCGCTCCAGAGCGTTGAGGTCGGCCACGCAAGAGTAGTAATGCCGAGGAACAAACTGGATGCCAAATCTCGACAGCACCCGATGTGCGCCGACGACAGCGGGCCGGACTTTTGATCGCCAGCTACTCATCTCTGCGCCAGTTGCTCCCGTAGCGCCGCCAGAGCTCGCTTAAGTTGCCGCAATGGATTCATGGGGCGATCCTAGAGCTTGACAGCAGAAGGCGCATGGGGATTTGGCGATTTGGTGATTGAGTAATTGGGTAATTGAGCAATTGAGCCGTTCGGGTTGCGGCAGCTGATACTCAGTGGCTCTTCAAGCTCTGCGCCCCGCGCGGTCCGTAGACAACCAGTGTTTCCGGCCAGAAAGTAACGCGCACCCGACGCAGACCACTTCCCGGGAACAGCTTTAGAAACGAGCGCGCCGACAGAAGATTAATAATCAGTTCGCCATCCGGCAGCAGGTCGAACCGGCGGTCGAGCCAGCGCTGTCCCCCGCCCGGCAGATAGTGGAACCCCGGCAGCTTGCGATGCAGCTCCAGCGGATACCAGTAATTCGGCGTGGTCACAAACCAGCTCCTACCGACGCGCATGATCTCGCTCGCCATGCGCTGCTGGTCACGCCGGGATACGTGCTCGATGACAGCGTTGGAAAAGACGATGTCAATGCTCTTGTCGGGGAACGGAAGCTGACAGCCGTCAGCGACGAAACCGTGCCATCCCAGTTCGCGGTAGCACGATTCGTAGCCCCGCATGTTCTTCGGAAGCAGATCACAGGCCACAATGCGCAGCGTGCGGAAGCGTTCGTCCTGCTCCGGCTGCTCGACGCCGGTGCTGTCCTGACCGTAATGTTTCTTCCCCAGAATCGGCGGGACGGCGCCGAGATTCAGCATCAGGCTCCCCGGGGCAGGCCGAATCACCTCCCAGAAGAGGTCGAACTTCTTCTGCCTAGACTTGCAGCTGAGTTCGTAACTCCAGAGGGACAGTCGACGTTTGAGTTGCCGCAAGGGATTCACGGGGCGACCCTAGAGCGTGACAGTCATGTCAGCGCCGGAACCGTTCCCTGATGTCAGCTACCAGCTGCAACTCTTCCGGCAGCAGGCTGCGGGTCACCAGGAGAGTGGCACCGTAAAACAGGGTAATGGCAAGGGCGGCAAACAGCAGTTGGTACCAACGTTGCACCGGCAAAAAGTGCTGCAGGAGGAATCCGGCGCCGAGCGTCAGCGCAAAGCCAGCCACTTGCAGAAAATCTTCCCGCAGCCGCATGACGTGGTATCCCAGCTTCCGCGCGCGGTACCAGTAGCTGAGCGCGACCACCAGGTTGGTGACGATGAGCCCGATGGCCGCGCCGCGGGCGCCCCACGCCAGCATGAACAAGGGACCGCCGATAAGGTTCAACCCCAGGCTCACTACCGATAACTGCATGGTGATGCGCTGCTCGTTGACCGCGGGCATCAGGTAATAGCTCACGGTGATCATGGCGTACACGGCGTAATAGGGAGTCAGCAACTGGAGGACCGGCGCCGCAGGCACGAACTGCGGTCCGAAGATGATGCGCATCACCTGCGGCGCAAACACCAGTGTGAGTACGGCGCCCGGCAACAGCGCATGCCAGAGGGCGCGGACGCCGAAGCTATAGAGCTTTTGCACCCGCGCGGCGTCACCGTGGGCGGCGCTCATCGCGGGGAACAAGCTTCCGCCCACCACCCCCGCCAGCAGGATGGGGAAGGTCACGATCTTAAAGGCCGACTGGAAAAGCCCGGCGGCATATTCGCCGGAGATTGCGGTCAACGCCAGCGGCGCAAAATACAGGTTGATGCGTTCGGCGAACAGGAGGATGGCCAGCGGAAACGCCTCCCGCAACAAGGCGCCCGCCAAGCGGGGCCGCGCGGAAACCTCGACCTTGCCGATGCGCAGGCGCAGGATGGCCAGCGCGAGCACCAGCGCCAGCAGGCGGCCACCGAGGAACGCCCAGGCCACTGCCTCCACCCCATGGCCTGACCGCAGCACCCAGAGCGCGACCGCCAGCACCGCCACCCGCTCGCAGGCTACCGTCAGGACCTCGAAGATCATCTGCTGCAAGCCGCGGAAGATGGAGCACAAGGTGATGGTCAGGCCGCGCAGCTGCTCGGAGCAGATGATCGGCACCAGCACCAGCGCGTTGACCCGGAGGTAATGATTGAACAGAAACGGCAGGAGGCCGAGGGTGCACGAAACGATTACGAGCAGGGAGCGCAGCGAGAGTCCATCCGCCAGCCAGGGGCTGCGCGGGTCAGGGTCGCGGGCCACGAACTTTGTCACCGAAAGGCTGATCCCCGGGTCGGAAAACACGTACAGCACCAGCCCGTAGGACAGCGCAAAGGCGATCTTGCCGAAGTCGGCGACGCCCAGGTAGCGCGCCAGCAGCAGCGTAAGCACGAACAGCAGGCCGGCATCGATGATGTAATACCCGGTCAGCAGGGCCGAGTTGGCCAGGGCCCCGGGCCGGCCCACGGGCGTTTCAAGTTGCGGTATCGTGGGGAGTTCGGCCATGGGTTCTTCGGTTTACTTCGCTTTCCTGCCGCTGATGATCACGTCGCCATAGACGTCGGCGCGATGGCAGACCTCGCCGTAGTGGCTGGGCACGTCGGCAAACGGCGCGCGCGTTTCGTTCACTAGGTCCGCGCCGCGAGCGCGGGCGCTGCCCCGATGAACAGCAGGCCGCCCTGCAGATGCACGGCCCGCAGCCCGCCCTGCAGCAGGCGTCGCAGCCGTCCGTGCTTCACGTGCGTCGCGATGGGCGGCAACTCCGTCGGTTCCAGCCCGGCACGGCGCAACACGGCGGCCAGGGACGTGGGCGTGAAGTAATAGAAGTGCGTCAGGTTCTTCCGCTGGTCCCAGGAACGGCCCAGGATACGGCTTTTCAGGCTTTCCGCGTTCGGCGTCGTCAGGGTGAGGCGCCCCGCCGGCCGCAGCAGGCGCCGCAGTTCCGCCAGTTCATCCCAGGGCTGGCGCAAGTGTTCCACGACGACGCTCAGCAGGATCCAGTCAAACCGCGCGTCCGGCTCGGCGCGGCGGAGCTCGGTGATGTTGGCGTAAACCTGCGTGCCGTCCTGCCGCGCCAGGGCCCGCGCATTAGCGCTCTGCTCGACTCCGACCACTTCGGCGCCCAGCGCTTTGGCGATGCGGAGCAGCGGACCCGCGCCGCAGCCGTAGTCGAGCACCCGGCGGCCGGCGATGCTGCCGTAGCGCGCTTCCAGCATGTGCAGCAATTCGCGCAGGTCCTCGTCCGGGGTGGGACTCAGCGCCGACCGCGCGCCCGCGTCCGGGTAGTAGAGCGTCGCGTACGCCCGCGCCAGCACCTCATCATCGAGCTGCGGATCAGCGAACTGCAGCTGGCACGCCGCCGACCGGCAGCAGCGCACCGTGGTGTGTGGCAAGACCATGTACACCCGCGCCGGACTGCCGCAGAGTGGGCAGACCGGAGCAGGGGCCGCCGAGGCGGCAGACTTATGCGAAGGCTCAGGGCGGGCGGTTACAGTGGTTGGCACGGACGGTTACCTTTAACAGGTGCACCTTTGAGAAAAGGACAAGAAGAGGACGAGCGCCGCTGGTTCGACGGAATCAATCGCCTTGCCGGTGGAGGTAGGCGCGATCGAATGCAATCGTGCTGCCGTTGGAACGCAACCATGGTCGCAGTTCGCGCGTCTTCTCGATGCAGCAAAAGAACTTGTTGCCTTGATGTCGGGTGATTGGCAACAGGTTCAGTATCCGCTCTGCGAGGCGCAGAACTCGCTGGAAATTGCGCGGACCGCCGGCGAGAGTGACCAACTGCCCGAGGGTGGTTCCTTTGCGCAGACCGAGCTCGTACTCGGTCGCATTCAGCTCCCAGTAGCCATACCCATGCACATGGAGGAGCTTTTCCGGAATGAACGAGCGGGCCACCTTCTCAGCTTCGCGCCGCGTCCAACGCGCGACGAAGTTCGGAATGCCGGAGTTGCGCACACCGCCGGCAACAAAATCATGGGCTACCACCGCGGGAATCTCATAAGTTAGAGCAAGGCCCAGCCGACAATTCAGCCGGCTCAGGAAACAGTCGTTGGGCTCCTGGAAAAGCACATAGCGGCGAGACACGCGCAGCATTTCACACAACGCTCGATGGGGTGACCGGCAATGGTGTAGCACCTCGTGAGCGAACACCAGATCGTAGCTCTCGTCGCGGAGATGCATGTTCTCGACATCCAGCACCAGATAACGGTCGTCATACGAAGTGCCTTGTTGGGCGGCGGCTTCGCCCGGGAAGGTCGAAAGCGTCATTCGCGACCAGCCGGCTTGGCGTAAGACTTCGGCATCTTCATCCGTAGCTCCAACCACCAGCGCCTCTCCGTCGGTTGAGACCTTACCCTGCTCAATGTAACGGCGCAGCACTTGCAGGAACCGTGAGCGGTCTTTGGGTGTGGGGCCATTCAAGACGACAGCTGGCGCGGTCATCGAGCCTGCCTTGGTGGCGCCGATGCGAGAAGCCGCACGCAGCGATAGCCGACTCCGATGAACAGCCAGAGCGGCGCACCCACGAACGGGCTCTCGAAAACCAGGGTGAACATGCCGGTCAAGAGTACGGCAAAGACGCTCAGCACGATGACGTTCAGCAGCGCGCCTTCGTGCTCCCGCGGGCTGCGCCGCGCCCAGCGGACGCCGGTTATGAAGAAGTGGCCCAGGAAGAAGAGGAGCGCCAGGAAACCGACGACGCCGCTCTTGTAAAGAAAAGTCAGGAAGGTGTTGTGCGGGCGGGAATCCTGCGTCCAGATCAGGAAGGTGAAAGGGATGCCGTAGCCCTCGCCCAACACCGGCTGCTGCACGAAACGACTGTAGGCTTCGCCCCACGCCAGGAAGCGGAACTGGGCGGTAGGATCGTCCTGCGGATTCATCACCCCGCTGACGAAGTCGGAGACGATGCGGCTCACCAGTTCGGAGCCAGCCTTGGTCTGCAGCACGGCGAAGGTCATCACCGTCGCGATTACGACCACGGCCGCGAGCACCTTAAGCCGTGCGGCAATCGAACCCCGGTGCAACAGGAACATCAGGCCCACGGTGGCGAGGATGGCGACGTACTCGCTGCGGGCGTTGGCCAGGACGAGCCCACCCCCTACCGCGGCGGTGGCCAACCAGCCGCTCGCCGCCGGCAGCACACGATTCAGCGTGGCCGCCAGCAGCCCCACGAAACCGCCGGCCAGAATGCACGGGAACAGAACATAGCGGCGCTGCCCGGGCGCGTTTAGGAACCATCCCCAGGCGTTGAGGCTGAGCAGCATGCAGCCTACCCCGACCATGAGCAGGACGCGCTTCACCGCCGCCCAGTCACGCAGCAACGCGGCGGCGACCACGACGAACAGGGAGTACGCGACCATGGCATAATCGCGCGCCACCAGCAGCGCCGATTCGCCGCGCCCGAGACCGCGGACCGCGGCCAGCCCGCCGACCAGCAGCAGCACCACCACCCCCGCCGCCGGCATGCGCAGCGGGTTCGGCACCCGCAGCCGCGGCCACACCAACACCCGGATGAGCAGGAACAGCAGCAGGTAGTCGGTGATGAACAGCGGGATGCCGGGAATTCGGAGGTAGGCGAAGTCCTTGGTGTAGGTGGAAATACAGAGCACGTACCAGAGCAGCAGGGCTTCCGTCAGGCTGGCGCGCTGCTGTAAGGCGAAGCCGAAAACCAGCGGCAACATGAACACGGCAAAGACGAGGGCGGCGGCCGGCGCTTCGTAGGTGAGTGCCTCCTCCTGCACGTACTCCCACTCGTTGTTGAACGGCTTCGAGATGCCGTCGCTGAAGGCGATGACGCCGCCGACGATGACGATCAGCAGCAGCCACACCGCGGCCGCGCGCGCGCCGGAGCGCGGAGCGGCGAGCGGATATCCGAGGCTGTGGGCGTTCATGATTCGCGGCTGGCTACTAGCTATTGGCTATTAGCTATTGGTTATTGGCCATTGCCGGTTGGCGCTTGGGGCGGGCTGGGGTGACGCGCGGTGGCAGCGCGAACGGGTGCAGAGGTCGCAGGCAGTAGCGGCTAACGAACAAGAATAACCAATAACGAATAGCCAATAGCCGCTCATTCCCGGCGGAACGGCCAGCGCCAGGCGCGCAGGCGCGCCATCTCGGGCTTGGGGACGGTGCTCCACACCTCCAGCACGAACTGCTTGCGCGGGTCGGCGGGATCGAGGTTGCGCCAGGCGTCCTTCCCGATGATCCAGGCGGAGCCCAGCAGGAAGAAGAAGAAGGTGCCGCCCAGAATCAGGTAGGTCCGCTTCGGGCTCGATTTCCTTTCCGGCAAGTCGGGCTGGTCGAGCACGGAGACCGGGGCCACCTCTTTGGCTTCCTGTATCTTGGCAAACTCGTACTGCTTGGTGAGCGCCTCGTAGACGGCTTCGTCGATGGTGGCCCGGCGGAAGAGGTTGGCCCACTGCACGCCCAGCTTCGGCAGATCGTGAATGATGCGGCCGAGAGAATCAGCCGAGCCCCGGCTGCTGTCCGACGAATCCACCTGGCGCTTCAGCTCCGCAATGCGTCCGCGCAGCGTCCGCACCCGGAAGTTGCTGTCGGTATAGATCTGCTGCAGGCCCTCGAGTTCCGATTCGGCGGCGACCAGCTCCGCCTGCACCCGGGCGGCCGCGGTCATGGTGGCCTTGGCCTGCTCGGGGATGTTGATGGCGGTGTTGGTGCTCGCGAACTGCGCAAACGCCGCCGCCGACTGGTCGAGGTCTTTCTTGATCACCTCCAGCCGCTGCTCCAGGGCCACGCGCTCGCGGCTGGCCGCGCCTTTGGAGACCTCGATCACGGCGCGGCTGATCTCATCCACGTAGGCCTGCGCCATGTCGCGCGCTTCCTGCGGGCTGCGGGAGGTGACGGTGATGGCGATGATGCCGCTCTTGCGGTCCTCGGAGACGGCGACGTTCTTGGCCAGCTCCAGGCGCGCGTACTCGTAGTACCGCAGGCCGTATTCCTTGCGCAGGTCGAATTTGTCGATAATGCGGTCGCTCACCGTGCGGTCGAACATGATCCCCACGATGACCGCGCCGCTGGTCTGCACTCCCAGCATGCTGGCTGCCAGCGAGCCCAGGGTGTCGCTGCCGGTACGGGCGCCGGCCATGGCCGCCAGCGCGGAAAAGCTACCCTGGCCCTGCGGCGGCATCAGCCGCACCGTGGACTCGTAGCGTTCCGGAATGAGGAAGTAAGTGCGGGAGATGCCCAGCGATGGGATGGCGGGAATGCGCGCAAAGTAAACGACAAACAGCACGACAAACGCGACCACGGTGATGCGCCCCAGGAGCCGCCGCTCGGCCCACAGCACCCGCAGCTTGTCGTAGACCACCTGGTCGAGACGCAGCTCCAGCATCTCGTCGTCGCGCAACGGCGGCTCCGGCGGGTTGTCGATGACGGGCGAATACCGCTGCCCTGGGTTGTCCACCTACTGCCTCCTCAAAGCGTTGCTCACTGCCCGTTGCCGCGCAGCACCACGGGCAAGGTCAGGAGCAGGATCTTGAAGTCGAGCGTCAGCGTCCAGTTCTCGATGTACTCCAGGTCCAGCCGCAGGTTGGTCTCGAACGAGGGATCCCGCCGCGCCATCACCTGCCACAGGCCGGTCACGCCGGGCTTCACGTGCAGCCGCGGCATGTGCTCGGCGTCGTACTGCTGGAAGTCGTCGATGGGATGCGGCCGCGGCCCCACCAGGCTCATGTCGCCGCGCAGCACGTTGAACAGTTGCGGCAGCTCGTCCAGGCTGTAGTGGCGCAGGAAGCGCCCCAGCGGGGTGATGCGCGGGTCGTTCTCGATCTTGAAAGTCGGGCCGGTGCGGTAGTTGTGGCTGCGGCGCAGTTCCTCTTTCACCGCGTCGGCATTGGCCACCATGGAACGGAACTTGTAGCAGGTGAAGCGCCGCCCTTTCTTGCCCACGCGCTCCGACGGGTACAGCACCGGGCCACGCGAGTCGAGCTTGATGGCCAGCGCGACCAGCGCCATCAGCGGCGCCGTCAGCACGAGGCCGGTGGCCGACGCCGCCAGGTCCAGCCCCCGCTTCGCCCACAAACCGGCCTTGGGAATAGGCTCGCGGTGGAGTTCCATGGTGGGGAAGCGCCCCAGGTAATCAATCGGCGCCTGCAGCCCCAGGCCGTCGAACAATTCCGGGATCACCCGCACGCGCACGCCGTACTGCTGGGCCTCGTCCACCAGGCTGCGCACCAGGTCGCGCTCCGACGGGATGGTGATGATGATTTCGTCGATAAAATGCGTGCGCACGATGCCGCGGAAACGTTCCAGCCCGCCGAGCACGCGCGGATCGTCCGCCGGGTGCTGGTCGAGGAAGCCCCTCACTTCGCAGCCGAACTGCGGGTTTTGTTCGAGGAAGCCGGCCAGCGCGCGGCCCACGCGCCCCGCCCCGATGATCAGTACGTGCCGCATGGCGCGGCCGGAGGCCACGCGGTGTTCAACCACCTTCATCCGCACCGCGCGCCACCCCACCAGCGCCAGTAGGTCGAGCGCGCCCGCCGTCAGGACCACGGCGACGCGCAGCCGTCCATCCGCCAGCCACAGGTAGAACAACACAGCGCTGGTGGCCAGGGCCAGCGCCCAGGTGATGGTGGTCAGGTCGCCGAACATTCCCGTGCGCCGTGGCCGGATGTAGAGGTGCAGCGCGCGCAGCGCGAACACCACCATCACCGAGTAGAGCACCAGCAGGCCCGCGCAATCGCGGCGCGCCAGGGGCGCCAGCGCGGGCGGGCGCAGCGCGAAGATGGCAAACGTGACCCCGGCGGCGGCGGCGATCCACACCACGTCGAACAGGAACGCCAGCAGCCGCGCCACCCGCGGGGTGCGGATGTAGAAATCATCGCGCTCGGTGGCGACGTCGCGGCCCGCCAGCGAGTGCACCGGCGAGGCGGGAAACTCGTGCTCGACGAATTTCCGGATCGGCATTTCACGAACGGGCGTGGTCACGCGCATGTCCTGGGCAGCGGCCGGGGCCGTGTTCCCAGCAGCTTGCGTCCAACCGCGCCGGATTGCAAGAGGCTGGTCATCGGGGCCAGTGGGCCCGCCACTGCGGCGAGTAGGTCAGCTGGAACGAGGTGGTGACGTTATTTTTGACGCCGGGCGCCAGCAGCGGGAAATTCCACCGCTCGTACTGTACGCGCGCGGAAAGCTGCAGGTCGTTGCGCAGCATGACCTCGCCGCGTGCGAAGGCGTCGTGCAGCGTGCCGCCCTGCAAGAACGCGGGATCCACGCCTTGCTTCCGGAACCCCACCTGCACGGTGTTGCGCGCCGTCAGCCAGTAGGTGCTCTGCAGCAGCAGGCCGCGCCCTTCGCGCCCCACCCAGCTCCCCAGGATGTTGCCGCGATTGGTGTAGCCGTCGAGATAGCGCAGGTTCCAGTAGTAAAACCCCTTGTGCAGCAGCCCCGGCAAGTCGGTGTAAACCGCCTCGGCGCGGAAATCGAGCTTCGGCAGCCGCGGCAGGCGCGGCAGGTAGATGCCGGGATTCATGGCCGAGCGCCGCGGGTAGGCGATGGGCGAGACCTCGTCTTCCGCCATCGAGTCGTTGTACAGCACCAGCCAGTTGCGCAGGTAGGGCACCCGGTAGCTGAAGTCGAAGCCGGTACGCCGGTCGCCCGCGTCGCCGATGCCGTTGGCGGTCGCGGTCGCGGTCAGGTGGCGCAGGACGCGGTCCCAGGTGATGGGGAAGTCCGGCCCGCCGAGGATGCCGCTCAGGGAAACGCCAAACTCCAGGTTCGCCGTCGGGTGGAACGTGATCTTCTCCGCGTTGACGAACGGCTGGTTCGCCAGCGGGCTCGAGAAACTCCCGACGAGTCCGTGCTGCGCGGTGTACACGAAGTGCTGCCCGGCAAGCCGTCCGATCACGGCATCGACATCCGTCGGCCCCAGCCACGCCAGCAGCGACGGCAGCCGCATCGGCGTGCTGCGGCGCAAGCGCAGCATGGTGACCGGCTCGGCGTTGTCGCTCCACAGCAGGGGCCCGCTGGCGCCCGGCCCCCACCACAGCGACTGTCGCCCGAAGCTCGCCTGCCAGCCGGCGAAGTTAAGCGCGACGTAGGCATCGAGCGCGCGAAAGCGATTGACTTCCGCGAGCGGCGATTGCGGCGGCAGCCGGCTGAAGCCCAGTTCGTCGGCGGGAATGTTACCGCCGGGGCGCTCGATGGGATTGGCATCGCCGGGCGCGTGCTGATACTCGCCGCTGAGGTAAAAGGCGAGCGGCCCCGCCGTGGCGTAGGTACGAATTCCGCTGACGACGTTCACGCCCGCGGCGTACGGCCGGCCGTAGTCGTTGATCAGCGTCTGGCCGAAGTGATAGCCGTCGCGCAGCGGCGTACCGCTGATGCCGGTCACGCGCGTGTACAGCGACTCGATCCGCGCCTCGAAGTTGCGGCCGCCACCCAGGCGTTCGATTTCCGGCGCGAACTCCTGTGCCAGCGCCGCCTGCAGCCGCCGTCCCTCAGCGTTTTCGGTATCGTCGCCGGCCAGGTTGTCGGCCGCTTCCTGCACCAGGCGCGCGCACTCCAGGCGCGTCCACGGCCGCTGCCCGGCCGAGCCGGTCTGCACGTAGCCCAGCGCGCTCAGCCGGTCGAAGACGCCGTACACCCAGCTATCCGGCGGAACATAGGGCGAAGCCATGCGCGACGCGGGCCGCGCCCCTTCCCCTTCCCGCACGAACTCGCCGATGTCCGTGCCGCCCACCTCCGGCTGGTGATGCAGCCGGTACACCTCGCGCCCGACGAACCAGCCCAGCGCGCTCCCCACCAGCACGTCGGAAGGGAAGTGCTCGCGGCCGGTGATGCGCGCCGCGGTCACCGCCGTGGCCGTGCCGTAGGCGAAGAGCTGCGTCAGCGGGCCCGGATACTCGTGCGCCAGCACGGTGGCCGCCGACCAGGCCAGCGCCGCGTGCTCCGAGGGAAATGAAACCCCGCCGCTGCGGAAGTCACCGGCGCCGGCGCCTTCCAGGGGCCGCTGGCGCCCGAAGCTGTACTTCATCAGCGTAACCAGCCCCAGGGTGTTGGTCAGGGCCTCGGCGGTAAGCAGGCCGGTCTCCCGCTTGTGCGGGTCGTGGGTAATGAGTCCCCAGCCGTACAGCCCCGCCGGGAGTGCCACCAGCGCGCCGACACCGGCATTGGCGATGTTGTTGCTGCGCTGTAACCGCGAGGGCGTGGCGTCGAGGTGGCGCGAGAACTGCGCGTCGCTGCGCAGCAGCCCGGCGGTCAGCCCGCCCAGCGGCGCCAGCCAGGTGACGTCCTGCAGCCGCACGCTGAGCGGCGCGGTCCAGATCGCCTTCTGGTCCAGCGCCAGATTGCGGAGGAAGTTGACCTCCGTGGTCGGGCGTGGTTCGGGGCTGCGCTTCCGGACGTGCGGTGGCCGCGGCGGGGCACTGCCGGTCTTCGCCGCGGTCTGCGCGAACGTAGAGGCAGCGAGCAGCAGCGCGCTCAGCCAGACAGCACCCCAACGCATTGCGCGGCCGCGCCTCCTACTTTATTAGCACGCTGGCGGCGATGCCGATTGAGGCGGCTGCCTGCGCGCCCTGGAAGATGGTTTGCCACGGCGTCGGCCCGCCGATCGCCTTCTCCGGCACCACTACCATGTCGCCGGGCTGCAGCGAGATGGTGTGCAGGCCGCCGGCGAAGAGCCCCATACCCAGGGGCCCGCCATTGCCGATCATCGAGCCATCGGCGCGGATGACGTAAATGCTCCTCTTGTTCGCCTGCTGGTTGGGGCCGCCTGCCTGGCCCAGGTACCACGCTGCCGAGCGGCCGCGCCGGTAGCTGACCGCGTTCGGGCTCTGCACCGCTCCGGTGATCATGACGAAGCCGGGCTTCTTGGGAATCGTAAGCACGTCCCCGGCGCGCACCTCGATGTCGTTCGTGGTGTTCTCCCAGTGCTTGATGTCGGAGGAGATGTGGATCACCACGCGGCCCACGGGCGGCGTCGTTTTGAGCTTGTCGAGCGTCACCTCCCACTGGGCGATGGCGGCGTCGCGCGCCGCGGTGAACTCCGGGACCCGCGGATTGTCGGGCAACAGGCGCAGCCCCGACTCCTGGGCCTGCACCCGGCGGATGAGCTCGATGCGGCTGCGCTCCTCCAAGTCCCGCACCTGCTCGCGCACCAGCACCGCGCCGTACGGATAGGCGCCCGCGCGGAAGCCGCCGGCCCGCTTCAGGATCGAGCTGAGCCGTTCGCCCTCGCGGATGCCGTAGCCGGTCGGATGCAGGACCTCGCCTTGCACCGTGATGAAAGCTCCGCGGTCCTGCCAGCCGGTGAGCTGCCGGACGCTGAGCACGTCGCCGTCGCGCAGCGGGACGTCGGCCGCAGCGTCGCCGGCCATCGCCTTGGCCAGCTCGACCGTCTGCTGCTCACCCTGCAGCTTTTGTCCCTGCCGGGTCTCAAACCGCGTCAGGTCGGCGCTCTCGGTGTCGGCGCCGCGCTTCAACCCCCCCGCCAGTTGCACCAGTTGCGACGCCGTCATGCCGGCGCTCAGCGGGTACGGGCCGGGCGTGCCTACTTCTCCCTGGATTACCACCTTGGCCGGGTCCGTCTTCGCCAGGTCCCGGTGAACGATGACGCGGTCCATCGGCTGCAGCACCACGTTCTCCACCGGATCACCGGCCAGCGCCTTGCGCAGGTTCACGCTGATGATCTTGATGTGGTTGTTTTCGATTTTGCGGACGACCTGCACATCGTCGGGCGCCGCTTCCGTGGTCAGGCCGCCGGCCAGGTACACCGCGTCGCTGACGTGGGTCACGCCGTTGGTGCGGTGGTCGCCCGGATCGCGCACCTCGCCGGTGACGCTGACCACCGGCGGGTCTTCGAAGTCGAAGCGGCCGAAGACGCGGATGGTGTCAAACGGCTGCAGCGGCAGGTCGGCGTCGCGGTGCGCCAGCGCCTCGCCCAGGTTGAACGAGATCACCTGCGGCGCGAAGTTCGGCGGGTTCAGCCGGATGATCTCCGCGTGACTGTAGTACGGCTCGGGCAGCAGGTCGGCCGGCTTGATGACGTCGCTCACCTTCATCCCGTCCTTGAAGGCGTACTTGTTGGGCAGGAAGACATGCCCGTCCACGTAGAGCGTCTTCGCGGTGTAGGGGACGATGGCGGCGACGCGGATGCGGTCGCCATCCTGCACCTTGAAGTCGTTCAGGATCTTGTTGACCGCGGCATCGTTGTTGGTTTCCGGGATGTCGATGGGCTGCATCACGCGCCCCTCGTGCGCCACCAGCCGTTCCACCGAGAGGTGCCGCAGCGTGCCCGTGGACATGACGCCGCCGGCGAGCTCCAGCACTTCCGCCAGGGTCTTCTCGCCGCCGATTTCATAAATCGCGGGCCGCCGCACCATGCCTTCCACCGTCACTTGTGGCCCGATGGGCTGCACCAGGATGGTGTCGCCGGGCCCCAGCGGCCGGATGTCGGCGCGGGCCCCGCGGAGCAGCACGTCGTAGGCATCGAAGCTTTCGAGGATGCGCTCGCCGCGTTTGTGCACGATGTTGCGCATCGAGCCCTTGGCGGTCACGCCGCCGGCGGCAAAGATGGCGGCCAGCGGCGTGGAGAGTGCGCTGATGTCATAGGGCCCGGGATGCACCACGTCGCCCACCACGTACACCCGCACGGTGCGCAGACGGGCCAGGGAAACGTCGGCATTGGCGTCGCGGAACTGCGTGCGCAGCGCCGCCTGCACCGCGTGCTGCACGTCGCCGAGGCTGCGTCCTGCCACCAGCACCGTGCCGACTTCCGGCAGGGCCACGCGGCCTTCGCGGTCCACCGTGCGCTGCACCCGCTGCGGCACGCTGCCCGAGATTTCGATGTTCACCATGTCGCCGGGCCCGAGCACGTATTCCGGCCCTACCGGCATGTCCATCGGCAGGTCGTCGTAGTTGCCGGTGCCCTCCACGAAGACGTTCACGCCGAAGCGCTCCATGGCCGGCTGGCGCCGCGCCTGCTGCGTGTAGAGATCGTAAAGCGCGGGCACATCGGCATACGGGTTCGGCTTGTGCCGCAGCAGGGGATTGGGATGGATGTCGGGCGCAGCTTCGGTGGTGGCCCGCGGATACTCGTAGCCGCGGCGGTCGAGGCGCGCTTCGGTCTCGGACGTGCCGCGGCGGGAGAGGTCGCGCGGGCTGGTGGTGTCGCGCGAGGGGAGCTGCGTCGTGGGCGCGTTCAGTCCGCCGCTGGGTACGCGGGGACGCATTTGGCCCATGTCGGCGTCGCTGAGCATGCCATCGAGCTGCCCGCCGGCGCCGGCGCGTGCGGCCGCGGCGCTGATCACGTCCCCCATCTCGCTGGGGCTGACGCGCGCCATGCGGCTCTGGTCCGGCGTCATCAGCTCGAATGGGTTCTGCGCTTCCAGTTCGGCGCGGTTCAGTTCCCGGGTGCGGTCGGTGGGAGAGACGGGCCGCTGCTCGCGCGGCGGCGCGTTCTGTTGCTCGGTGCGCGGCGGCAGCGGCAGGACGCGCGGATTCTCCGCGTCGCGCTCATGCCGCCGCCAATAGTCCTCTTCCTGGTTCTTGGTGCGCTGCGCGCCGGCCGCAGTCTCGGCGGTGGCGCCCGCTCCCGGCTGCGCGGGTTCGGTGGGCACGCCGTACACCTCGCGCAGGCGGCGTTCGCGCTCGATCTCCTCGCGCGTCGGCTTGGGCCGGATGTAGTTGCGGTTCTCGATCTCCCGCGTGGCGATGGCCCGCACGTTGACGTTTTCGCGGATCAGCCGGAAGAGCGCTTCGTCGGTGAACTCGTCGGCGTCGAGAATGCGCCCCTCGCTGTACACCAGGCGCACCAGGTCGCGCTTCACCTGCAGCAGCAGCCCGGGCTCGCGGGCGAGGATCTCGATCACCCGCTCCGGCGCCAGCGTCGCCAGCCGGTCGGCTTCCTTCTCCGCCTGCGAGCGGTCGCGCGTGCCGTACACCTTGTCGTCCTGCGCCCACAGGGAAGCGCAGGCCACCAGCAGCGCCAGGCACGCCAGCCGGCGCGCCGTGCGCATGAGCAGATTCACATCGCAATAAATACGCATACTGCCTCTCCGCATTGCCGTGTTTCTGGGGTTACCGGATCGGCTCGACGTCGGCGGCATCCAGCTCCACCGAGATCGAGCGCATGATGAGGTCAATCGAAAGCACCAGGCGGAACGTGTCGCGGCGCCGCTTGACGATGCCTTCCAGGCCGGCCATGGGGCCGCGCTTCACCCGCACCCGCCGGCCCACCGTGAGATATGGATGTGGCGCCGGCTTCAGTTGCGGGCTCAGCCCCTGCCGCAGGGTGTCAATCTCGCGTTCCGGCAGCGGGGCCGGCTGTCCGTTGAAGGCGACGAGACGCACTACGCTCGGCACCTCCAGCACTCGCAGCCGTTCCGCCAGCGCAATCCGCACAAAAATGTAGCCGGGAAACAGCGGCAGCTCCACCCGCGCCCGGCGGTCCTTCCAGCGATGCACCGCCTCGTAGAGCGGGAGGAAGGCCTCCACCTGCCGCCGCTCCAGTTGCTCGTACACCTTCTTCTCGTGCCGCGGGCAGGTGTAGGCGGCATACCAGTGCAGCGCCGCGAGCCCCGTTACCGGCTCGACCCGTGCTGCCGTGGCCACCCGCTTCACCACCCACCCCCGGGATACAGCTTCGCCCCGTCACTTACAGGGCGTTTGTGACCTAACCTTTTATTATCCGTCTACTTACAGGCGAAACCAAAAGTTTCACCGTAGACTTTTCGCACCGCGCGCCGCACGCCACGACTGCCGGTGGCTCTCGTCGTTGCCAAACCCCGGCGGCGCACAAATGACTCGGCCCGAACCGAACTGATTCGCAATTTACTAATTCAGCAATAGTTGAACATCAGATTGAGCGTCGCACCCCGAGGCCTTGTGCTCGCGGTCCAGGAAGTCTCCATCCGCACGAGAAGACACAAGGAAAGTCGGCCCGTCGGCAGGTCCCACCGGCCCCCGTTTCAGGCTCTTGGGCAACACCTCGACCAGCCAGTGCTCGGGAATCCAAAGTTATAGCAGGAATTGGCTTTGTCGTCACCGGCAAAGCAGCCGCCGGACGCCTGTATGCGGCAATCGCCGAGGCCCCGCAGTTGCCGGTGTAAACTAAAACGCTCGTCGCGGTTCCGGCCGCGGCGGCTGCCGATGAGAGCCAGCGCATGAGAATTGCGGTCGTGGGATCAGGATACGTCGGACTGGTCACTTCAGCGTGTCTGGCGGAGCTGGGGCACGAGGTCGTTTGCATCGACAACGATGCGGCCAAGGTCGCGGCGCTGGTGCGCGGTGAAGTGCCCATCCACGAAGCCCATCTGCCGGAGCTGCTGGCCCGGCATCGCGGCCACCGCCTGCGCTTTGCCGGCTCGCTGGCGGAAGCGGTGGCGGGCAGCCAGGTGGTCTTCATCGCCGTGGGCACGCCCGCGGCCGAGAGTGGCGAAGCCGACCTCTCCTACGTCGAATCCGTCTCCCGCGAGATCGGCCAAAGCCTCGCCGGCTACACCGTGGTGGTGGAGAAGAGCACGGTCCCGGTCTACACCTGCGAATGGATCCGCCGGGTGGTGCAGTTGAATGTGCCGGCGCCGGTGGATTTCGACGTCGCCTCCAACCCCGAATTCCTGCGCGAAGGCAGCGCGGTGATGGACTTCCTGTATCCCGACCGCATTGTCGTGGGCGCCGACAGCGAGCGCGCCGCGGCCACCCTGTGCGGCGTCTACGCGCCGCTGACCAGCGGCGAGTACTACCGTCGTCCCGACGCCCTGCCTCCCGCCACGGCTACCCGGGCGGTGCCCGCGACGCTATTGCTGACCAGCAGCAAGAGCGCCGAGATCATCAAGCACGCCTCGAACGCCTTCCTGGCGCTGAAGATTTCCTTCATCAACGCGGTGGCCAACATCTGCGAGGCGGTGGGTGCCGACGTCGAGCAGGTGCGCCGCGGCATCGGCCTCGATGCGCGTATCGGGGCGCGCTTCCTGCGTCCCGGCATCGGTTACGGCGGCTCGTGTTTTCCCAAGGACGTCAAGGCCTTCCACGCTGTCGCCCGCGACTGCGGCTATGACTTCCGCCTGCTCGAGGAAGTCACCCGCATCAACGACGAGCAGCGCCACGTTTTCCTGCGCAAGGTGCGCAAAACGCTGTGGACCCTGAAAGGCAAGCGGCTGGCGGTGCTGGGGCTCGCCTTCAAGGGCGGCACCGACGATATCCGCGAATCGCCGGCCCTCGACCTGGTGCAGACGCTGCTGCGCGAAGGTTGCGAGGTCGCGGCCTTCGATCCTGCCGCCATGGAGCGCGCCCGCGCCGTGCTGCCCAAGGACGGCGTGCACTTTGCCGGCGATGCCTATGCCGCCGCGCAGGGCGCCGACGCCCTCCTCATCCTCACCGATTGGGACGAGTTCGCAAACCTCGACCTGGAGCGGCTGGGCGCGGCGCTGAAGTATCCCATCGTGCTCGACGGCCGCAACCTCTACGCCCCGGCGGTGATGGCGGAGCATGGCCTCACCTACATCAGCGTGGGGCGGCCCAGCCTGGCGGCGCGCGCGCGTGCGGCCACGTCGCCGATGGCGGGGAAGGAGTAGCGGTGCGGGCACTGGTCACGGGCGGCGCCGGGTTCCTGGGCTCGCATCTTTGCGATGCGCTGCTGGCCGCCGGCGACAGCGTGGTGGCGGTGGACAACTTCGTCACCGGCCGCCCCGCCAACCTCGCCCACCTCCACCACGAGCCGCGCTTCCAGCTGCTGGAGGCCGACGTCAGCCGGCCCTTCGACGCCGGTCCCGTCGACTACGTTTTTCATCTCGCCTCGCCCGCCAGCCCCGTCGACTACATGGTGCACGGCATTGCGACCCTGCAGGCCGGTTCCTACGGCACCTTCAATGCGCTGGAAGTCGCCCGCCGCTACGGGGCGAAGTTCCTGCTGGCTTCCACCTCCGAATGCTACGGCGACCCACTGCAGCACCCGCAGCCGGAGAGCTACTGGGGGAACGTGAATCCCATCGGGCCGCGCTCGGTGTACGACGAATCGAAGCGCTTCGCCGAGGCCGCCACCATGGCGTTCCACCGCTATCACCAGGTGGACACCCGCATCGTCCGCATCTTCAACACCTATGGCCCGCGCATGCAGCTCAACGACGGCCGCGTCATCCCCAACTTCATGAAGCAGGCGCTGCGCGGTGAAGACCTCACCGTCTACGGCGACGGCGCGCAGACCCGCAGCTTCTGCTACGTCAGCGACGAAATTGACGGCATCCTGCGCCTGGCGCGCAGCGACGAGCACTTCCCGGTCAACGTCGGCAACCCCACCGAGTTCACCATCCTCGAATGCGCGCAGCAGGTGCTGGCGCTCACCGGCTCCGCCAGCCGCATCGGCTACGCGCCGCTGCCGCCGGACGATCCCAAACAGCGCCGGCCCGACATCACCCGCGCCCGCACCCTGCTGGGCTGGGAGCCGCGCATTGATCTCGCCAGCGGCTTGAGACTTTCGCTCGACTACTTCCGCACCGCCTCCGCCGCCGACGCGGCCGGTTCGGCGTCTTGAGAAGATAGCCCGGCGGTTCGTGACCCGCAGCCGCCGCTCGTGCTACAAACGCGGCGTGGGCAACCCCGGACAGCCGCAACTGGTGCGCGTCATCGGCCGCTGGAGCCTCGCCGCCCTGGTGGTCAACTCGATCATCGGCAGCGCCATCTTCGGCCTGCCCGCCGTGATCGCCGGCCTGGTTGGCACACAGAGCCCCCTGGTCTTCTTGCTCGCGGCGCTCCCCATGGCGGTGGTGATTGGATGTTTCGCGGAAGTTTCCTCGCAGTTCAGCGGCGCCGGCGGACCTTACCTGTACGCGCACGCGGCCTTCGGACGCTTCATCGCCATTCTGGTCGGGTGGCTCGCCTGGCTGGTGCGCCTCACCGCTTCCGCCGCGAATGCCAATTTGCTGGTCACCTACCTCGGCCAGTTCTGGCCGGCCGCCACGGCGCGCGGCGCCCGCGTCGCCATCCTCGCTCTCGTCATCGGCGTGGTGGCGCTGGTGAACTATCGCGGCGTCGCCTCCGGCACCCGGATGAGCAATCTCTTTACCTGGGCCAAGCTGCTGCCCATGGCCGGTCTGCTGGCCATGGGATTGCTTTACATTGCGCGGCACCATCCCGTGGTCACGCAGGCGGCGCCGACGGGCGGCATCGGAGGCTGGATGCAGGCGGTGCTGCTGCTCGTCTTCGCTTACGGTGGCTTCGAAGGCGCGCTGATGCCGCTCGGGGAAGCGCGCAATCCGCGCCGCGACGCGCCCTTCGCTCTCTTCGCCGCCCTCCTGACCTGCGTCGTCCTCTACACCTTGACCCAGTTCGTCGTGATCCACACCCTCGCCGACGCCGCGCATGCCGACCGGCCCTTGGCCGCGGCGGCGCAGGTCTTTCTCGGCGACGCCGGCGCCGCCTTCATTGCCGCCACCGCCCTGGTGGCGCTCTACGGCTACCTCAGCGCGCAGATGCTCAATGGCCCGCGCCTCACCTTTGCGCTGGCCCAGCACGGCGAGTTTCCTCCCATCTTCGCCGCCATCCATCCGCGGTTTCGCTCTCCGCACTTTTCCATCCTGGTATTCGCGCTCGCCATGTGGGGACTGGCCGCCGCTGGCACCTTCACCTGGAACCTGACGCTCTCCGCTGTGGCCCGCCTCTTTACCTACGGCGTGGTCTGCGCCTCGCTGATCGTGTTGCGCCGCCGCCAGCCCGAGCGCATCGTCTTCCGCCTTCCCGGCGGGCCGCTCTTCGCGGTCCTGGGGGTGCTCTTCACCCTGGCGCTGGTGGCGCGTATGGGCCGCTCCGAGGCGGAGGTGCTGGCGGTCATCACCGCCATCGCCATCCTCACGTGGCTGTGGGCCCGCCGGCACGCCCCGCCGCTTCCCGATTCGGAATCGGCCTAGTTCGCGCACCAACTCGCAGAGTCTTCGTTACTTCGGTTATGGCGCCGAGCGCCCCAGATTACCTCGGTCATTTGCGCTCGGCCGCGGCCGCGTGCGAACCTCGTAGCGTCCACCGGAGTGTGGCGAATGAAAGGACTCTCGCAGCGCATGTCGCGCATCATGGAAGAGCTCGGCTCGCTGCAGCGCGATCTGCACCAGGTCCTGATGGATTCGGCTGCGGACGAGGAGCAGGGTGAGCTGCGGGGTCCGAACCTGGACCTCGAGGCCGTACGCGACTTCAAGTCCACTGTCGACCAGACCCGCCATTTCCTGTGGTTCTTCATGCAGACCTTCTCGCAGAATTCCGAGGAGGGCGAGCGCACGCTGCAGGTGCTGCGCCAGATGACCAAGAGCAGCCACGTGCTCGGCCCCCGCAGCCCCCTCACCTTCCTGGAAAAGCTCAACGCCCTCACTGAATACGCCCTCGTCCACGCCCGAGAAGACAAGGCCACCAACTAGTCCGGGAGCGCCCGGCCTGATCCCTGCCCCCCTCCCCCCTCCGGGGGACGCCGATCGTTTGTTTTCAAAGAGCTAGGCGGAAGGGGTATGGGGCCAATCCGGCCAGGTCTTTGGGTCCAAAGGGGTTACGGGCAAAGTATCCAATCCAAAGGACTTACGGGCCCAACCGCGGCGTCTTGAAGCGCCTGCGGAAACTACAGGATAGGGGCCCGGCGCGAGTGGTGTCAAGCCTTATAGTGGGTTTAGAATCAGTGGCATAATCTTTAAGTTATAAATTTGTCCTGCGACCGGGTTCGGCGATTCCTAGTGCCAAGCAGGGGTGCCCCAGACGAGCCGGTTTTGCTCGTCTGGGAGGCGAAACCCGGCGCAGGCGCAGTCCGCAACCGGAAAGGGCGAGCGGCGCCGCGGTGTTGGCGGGGGAGAGATCCTTCGACTCGCGCTCGGTCTCCTTCGCTGTGCTCAGGTCCCTCGCGCTCGCTCAGGATGACGAGTCAAGAAAGCGGAGCGGTACAGCACGGTCGCTTCGCGAGTCAGGGCTGAAGCCCTGACCTACCAAGCCGTGCTCCGATACATCCCAGACGAGCAAAACCGGCTCGTCTGGGGCACCCCTTCTGAGTTTTCCCAGACGAGCAAGAACGGCTCGTCTGGGGCACCCCTTCTGAGTCTCTCCCAGACGAGCAGAAGCGGCTCGTCGGGGGCACCCCTTCTGAGTCTCTCCCAGACGAGCAAAGGCGGCTCGTCTGGGGCACCC
The DNA here is from genome assembly GCA_963739375.1 of Terriglobia bacterium. Lineage (GTDB taxonomy): Bacteria > Acidobacteriota > Terriglobia > Terriglobales > Acidobacteriaceae > CAVUAF01. Next base: position 203,641 of record CAVUAF010000020.1, on the reverse strand, counting down.
CTTCACTCCGGCACCCCTGCTTTCTGGCGCACCACCGCTATAATCGGGCCACCGGCTACTTCCGCCCGCACGAGAGGGAGATTTGCACCATCCCACGCTGCTGAAGGTCGCGCGCAAAATCCTCCCTCGCTTCCTGCGCGCGCGCCTTGACCCGTTTCACGCCCGCATCGAAGACGCGCTCTCCGCCTTCGCCGCGGCGCTGCCGCTGGGCGCCCGCGTGCTCGATGCCGGCGCCGGCGAGTGTCCCTTCCGCCCGCTCTTTGACCGGGTGCAATACGTGGCCGTGGATAGCGCGGTGGGCGACGCGGCCTGGGACTACAGCCGCCTCTCGGTGGGCGGCGACCTGACCGCGCTGCCCTTCCGCGACGCCAGCTTCGACGCCGCCATCAGCACGGTGGTGCTGGAGCACGTCAGCGACCCGGCGGCGGCGCTCGGGGAAATGCGCCGCGTGCTGCGCCCCGGCGCCCGCCTGTTCATCGCCGTGCCGCAGTTCTGGGAACTGCACCAGGCGCCGCACGACTACTTCCGCTACACCCGCTGGGGGCTCGAGCACCTGCTGCGCCAGGCCGGCTTCGAGACCCTGCGCCTGGAGGCCACCGGCGGCTACTTCCAGCTCATGGGCAAGCTGAGCATTGACTTCCTGCAGTTCTTCGAGCGTGGCGTGCTGTGGATCTTCTGGCTGCTGCTGGCGCCGCTGTACGGCTTCCTGGCGCCGCTGGCCTGCTACTACCTGGACAAGCTGGACCGCAACCAGGCGTTCGCCGTCGGGTTCATCGCAGTAGCCGAAGCCCAGACGAGCAAAACCGGCTCGTCTGGGGCACCCACATCTGCACCCGCATCCGCGGTGGCCGAGCTGGTGACGGCAACCGGGAGGCACGCGTGAAGCGCGTCTGCATCCTCGTGGTCAGCTACAACGCCGCCGAGCTGCTGCTGAAGACCCTCGACCGCATTCCGCCCGAGGTCATGGAGCGGGTGGAAGAAGTCGTGGTCTTCGACGACGCCAGCCACGACCAGAGTTACGACGCGGCCCTGGAGTACAAGCGGCGCCACGGCATCGAGAAGCTGAAGGTGCTGCGCAACCGCCAGAACCGCGGCTACGGCGGCAACCAGAAGCGCGGCTACCAGTACTGCCTGCACCGCGGCTTCGACGTGGTGGTGCTGCTCCACGGCGACGGCCAGTACGCCCCCGAGATCCTGTGGCAGATCGTGGAGCCGGTGGTGAACGGGGAGGCGGACGTGGTGCTGGGTTCGCGCATGATGCCTGGCTGCGATCCGCGTGCCGGCGGCATGCCGCGCTACAAGTACTACGGCAACCGCATCCTCACCGCCATGCAGCGGCGGCTCACCGGACTCCGCCTGAGCGAGTTCCACTCCGGCTATCGCGCCTACAGTTGCGCGGCGCTGCGCCGCTTGCCGCTGGTCTGCAACAGCGAGATCTGGCACTTCGACACGCAGATCCTGCTGGAGCTGTCGGCGCGCGGCGCGCGTATTCGCGAGGTCCCCATCCCCACCTTCTACGGCGACGAGATCAGCCGCGTGAACGGCATTCCCTACGCCCTGCACTGCGTCTGGGAGTGCTGCAAGTTCCGCCTGACGCGCTGGGGCGTGTGGCGCTCGGTGCTGTATGACGCCACCTCGCCCACCTACGAGATGAAGGACCACCCCGGCAGCAGCCACAGCCTGATCCTGGAACTGCTGGCGGCGGCGCCGCCGGGCAGCCGCGTGCTCGATGTCGGCACCGCCGGCGGCTACCTGGACCGCGAGCTGACCGCCCGCGGCCTGGTGGTCACCGGCATCGAGCAGGACCCGGTCGCGGCGGAAGAGGCGCGCGACACCTGCGGGGAGCTGATCGTCGGCGACGTCGAGTCGCTCGACCTGCGGCCGTACGCGGGGACCTTCGACTACCTGATCCTCGGCGACGTGCTGGAGCACCTGCGGGCGCCCGCGGCCACGCTGCGCCGCATCCTGGAAACGCTGAAGCCCGGGGGCAAGGTGATTGCATGCGTCCCCAACGTGGCCAACCTGTATGTCCGGCTCGGGCTGCTGATGGGGCGCTTCAACTACGAGCCGCGCGGCATCATGGACGCCGGCCACCTGCGCTTCTTCACCCTCAGCACCTTCCGCGAGCTGATCCAGGCGGCGGGGCTGGAGATCCAGGAGCTACGGGCGACCGCGGTGCCGCTGCCGATGATCTTCCCCCGGGCGGCGCGGCGCGGCTGGTTCCGCGCCCTGTTCCGCGTGCTGCTGCGCATGACCCGCACCTTCAAGCGCCTGCTGGCGTACCAGTTCATCATCGCCGCGGAGAAAGCGCCGTGGCTGGCGGCGATCCACCACGGCCACGAGCACCTGGAGCGCGGCCAGGCGACGGCGGTAGGCCGCGACTAGGTTTACCGGGTCGGCACCTCGTGCCTTTCCCCATCGCGCGGCGGGCGCGATTGGCGACAATAGGGCAGTACCCTCCGGGTCACCTGCCCGGCACAATAAAGCGGGACGCACTTCGTCTTTTTCGCGGGCGGCGGCGTCTTGAGGAGTGAAGACGGTTGACGGAACCACTGGACAAGGAACTCGTCGAACAGGTCCTTGACGGGCGTACGGAAGCCTTCAACCTCCTCGTGTGGCGATGGCAGCGCTCGCTTTACAACTTTCTGTACCGGCTCACCGGCGACCGCGAACAGGCACGCGACCTGGCGCAGGAAGCCTTTCTGCGCGCCTACACGCGGCTCCGCGACCTGAAGGAACACGAGAAGTTCGGCGCCTGGCTGTACCGCATCGCGGTCAACCAGCACCGCTCGCACCTGCGCAGCCGCGCCGCCCAGGAAGCGGCGTGGTCGGACGAGCTGGACGAGGCAGCGCACGAGCCGCCCAGCGGCGCCTCGCGCGAGTTGCGCCTGGCGGTGCGCACCCTGCTCGGACGCCTCACGCCGGAGCAGCGGGAAGTGGTGCTGCTCAAGGTGTACGAGGGCTTCAAGTTCGAGGAGATCGCCAACATCCTCGACTGCCCGGTCAGCACCGTGAAATCGCGCCTGTACGCCGCGTTCGAGCAGTTGCGCATCGGACTGGATGCCCCGGCGCTGCGCCGCGAGCAGTAACGCCCTTTCTCCGCCATCCCCCCGTCATCTTCCCAGAAAATTTTTCCGCACCAAACTACGAGGTGTGCCATGCGTTGTGACGAATACCGCGAACTGCTGTTCGAGCGGCTGGCCGGCGAGCTTGCGCCCGAGCAGGAACTGAACTGCACCGCGCACGAAGCGTCGTGCGTGGTGTGCCGCGCCGAGCTGGCCGAGTTCCGCAGCGTCAGCCAGAAGCTGCGCGCCGGCTGGCCGAGTGAAGACGTGATGCCGCTGAGCGTGGGGTTGCCGCCGGCCGGAAACCGGAACTGGCTCGACGTGGCGGGCACGTGGTTCGCGCGCGCCAGCGCCGTCACCGTAATGGCGTGCCTGCTGGCGCTGGTGCTGGTGCGGCCGGCGGTGCACCTGGACCGCGGCGGCATTCAGTTCGCTTTCGACCGCGCGCCGCAGACAGCGGCGGTCGCGGGGGTCAGCGAACAACAGGTCAAGGCCCTGGTGCAGGCGGCGGTGGACCAGCGGGCGGCACACGCGCAACCTGCCGCGCTGCCGGAGAAGAAAGCCGAGGACGGCCGCGTGGTGCAGGTGGCGATGCAGGTGCAGCAACTGCAGCAGTCGCAGGCCAACCTGTGGCAGGCGGTGCAACAGCACAACATCTATCTCGAGAGCCTGTGGCGCAGCACGACGGCCAACGCGAGGCCGGCCGGCCTGAGCCAGTAAGAAGGGACCATGAAGCGATTCCTCATCATCCTCTTCGCGCTGCTGCTGGGCACGGCCGCGTACACCGCCGAGCAGGAAAAAGCGAACCTGGTGCAGCTGCGCGAGCAGATTGCGATTTTCGAATCGGTGCTCAACGAGCACCTGAACCAAAGTTTTCCCGGCCCGTTCGCCTATCTCGACAAGGCGCGCGGCGCCTACTTGCCGGGGTACGGCCTGATCTTCACCTTTGAGGTCAGCTTGACGCGCCCGGCGAACCTGTTCGAAGCGCAGCCACCCGACAAGGCGCGCCGCGACGAGCAGCAGCAGCGCCGCACCGCGGCCAAGGAACTGGCGCAGAAGGTGCTGGCCGACTTCGGCCACACCCTGACCTCGCTCTCGGCGGCGGACTCGGTGAGCATCGTGGTCCACACCTCGGCGGTGACGACGCAAGGGCTGGAGAAGGGAACCATGGTGGTGCGGGCGCAGAAGCGCGACCTTGACCAGTTGCGCGCCAACACCATCAACCGCGATGCCTTCCTGCATCGCCTCGAGGTGCTGGAGTACTCGATGACCGCCGCCCCGCAATTCGCAGGCGCGCCCCGGCTGCTCGGCGAACTGCTGGTCGAGGCCGGCAAGATCTCGGCCGCCGACCTGGAGCGCGCGCTGCAGCTGCAGGCGCAGAACCACGAGCGCCTGGGGAAGCTGCTGATTGATCTCGGCGTCATCGCCGAGCGCGACCTGCTGGCGGCGCTGAGCACGCAGCTGGGCGTGCCGGTGATCGAAGCGGCGCAGTTTCCGCCGGTCGCGCCGGAGGTGAAGATGGCGCCGCGCTTCATGCGGGCGGCGAAGTTCTTTCCGTTCGAGCTGCGCGCAGGCCAGCTGCTGGTGGCCATGGCCGACCCGCTCGACTACGAGACGCTGGCTTCCATCCGCCTCGCCACCGGCCTGGAACCGGCCCCGTACCTGGCGCTGGAGGCCGAGGTCGCCGACGCGGTGGAGAAGTTCTACGGCAACGGCGCCGGCCGCGAGAGCGAAGTGGCCACGCTCGACGAGAGCGCGGAGGACGTGGAGCACCTGCGCGACCTGGCGCTGGAAGCGCCGGTGATCCGCCTGGTCAACAACCTGATCGCGCGCGCGGTGGAGAGCCGCGCCAGCGACATCCACATCGAGCCGTTGGAAGACGAGCTGCGCATTCGCTACCGCATCGACGGCGTGCTTTATCCCATCGAGGCGCCCCCCAAGCAGATGGCGGCGGCCATCATCTCGCGCGTGAAGATGATGGCGAAGCTCAACATCGCCGAGCGCCGCCTGCCGCAGGACGGGCGCATTCGCCTCAAGGTGATGGGCAAGGACATCGACCTGCGCGTCTCCACCCTGCCCACGCTGTGGGGCGAGAGCGTGGTGATGCGCATCCTGGAGCGCAACGAATCGCAGAAGATCACCCTCGGCGGCCTGGGCTTCGGCGAGCGCGGGCTGGCGCGCATGCAGGCCATCACGGCGCGGCCACACGGCATCATCCTGGTCACCGGCCCCACCGGCAGCGGCAAGACCACCACGCTCTACGCCGCGCTGACGCAGATCAACGGCACCGACAAGAAGATCATCACCCTCGAAGACCCGGTGGAGTACCAGATGCCGGGCATCAACCAGATGCAGGTCAACCCGAAGATCGGCCTGACCTTCGCTCACGGGCTGCGCTCCATCCTGCGCCAGGACCCGGACGTGATCATGGTGGGCGAAATCCGCGACCTGGAGACGGCGGAGATCGCCATCCACGCCGCGCTCACCGGCCACCTGGTGTTCTCCACGCTGCACACCAACGACGCCCCCAGCGCCATCACCCGCCTGGTGGACATGGGGGTGCAGCCCTACCTGCTGTCGTCCTCGATCATCGCGGTGCTGGCGCAGCGGCTGGTGCGGGTGCTGTGTCCTGCGTGCCGCCACGCCGAGCCGCTTCCCGCCGCGGCGCTGCCGGCGGATTGCGCGCCCGCCGGTCTGAACGAGGTGACCGCGTGGCGCGCGGTTGGGTGCGACGCCTGCCGCAGCATCGGGTACCGCGGGCGGCTGGGCATCTTCGAGCTGATGGAAGTGGACGAGACCATGCAGTCGCTGATGGCGCGCACCAGCGAATCCAACGTGCTGCGCGATGCGGCGCTGCAGCACGGCATGAAGACGCTGCGCCAGGACGGTATCGCCAAGGCGCTCGGTGGCGTGACCACGATTGACGAAGTGCTGCGCGTGACCCAGGAGGGAGCCTAGTGCCGAGTTTCGCCTACCAGGCCGCCACCCCCGACGGGCGGCTCGTGAACGGCGCGATTGACGCTGCCGACAAGCCCGGCGCGCTGGCGCGCCTGCAGGAGCGCGGCCTGCTGCCGATCAACCTCGCGGTGCCGGGCGAGGGCGGCACGAAGCTGCACGCCACGCTCGCCGGAGTTTTCGCCAGGCAGGGCATGGCGCGGCATCGCCTGGTCTTTGCGCGCACCCTGGCCTCGATGCTGAACGCCGGCGTGCCGCTCGATCGTTCGCTGACGGTGAGCGCCGAGCTGGCCGAATCGCCGCTGCTGCGCGACACGCTGCAACAGGTGCTGCGCGCGGTGAAAGGCGGCAAGAGCCTGAGCGCGGCGCTGGAGTCGCATCCCGACATTTTCCCCTCGTTCTACGTCAGCATGGTGCGGGCCGGCGAGGCCAGCGGCAGCACCGGGGCGGTGTTCCAGCAACTCGCCGACTACCAGGAATCGGTGAACGAACTGCGGGCGCAGGTCACCTCGGCGCTGATTTACCCGCTGCTGCTGACCGTGGTCGGCGGCGTCTCGGTGCTGGCGCTGCTGGAATTCGTGGTGCCGAAGTTTGCGGTGGTATTTGAGCAGGCCGGCGCTGCGCTGCCGCTGCCGACCCAGATCCTGATGTTCGCCAGCAACTTCATCCGCACCACGTGGTGGGGGTGGATGGTGGGGATCCCGCTGGCGGTTTGGGGAGCGCAGCGCTGGCTCCGCACGCCCGCGGGCCGCGCGCGCTGGGATGCCTTCGTACTGCGGGTGCCGAAGCTCGGCTCGGTGGTCGAGCGCGTGTTGATAACGCGCTTTGCGCGCAGCCTGGGAACGCTGCTGGCGGGCGGCGTGCCGATGATCCGGGCGCTGGAAATCGCCGGCCAGGTGGCCGGCAACACCCGCCTGGCAGCCGCGGTGCAGAAAGCGGCGCAGGGCGTGAAGCAGGGCAAGGGACTGGCCAAGCCGCTGGCGGAAACGGGCGCGTTTCCCCCGCTCTCGCTGCACCTGGTGGGCGTGGGCGAGGAGACGGGGCGGCTGGACGCCATGCTGCTGCACGTCGCCGACGTCTACGAGCGCGAGACGCGGCAGGCCATCAAGAACATGGTCGCGCTCTTCGAGCCGGTCATGATTCTCGTCATGGGCGTGGTGGTGGGCACGATCGTGATTTCGATTTTGCTGGCCATTTTCAGCATCAACGACATTCCCCTTTGAGGGCCGCATGGAACGACGCAAGCGAAACCGTGGCTTCACCCTGATCGAACTGGTGGTCGTGCTGACCATCCTGGCGATGCTCGCCGCGCTGGTCGTGCCGCGCCTGTTCAAGAACGTGGACAAAGCGAAGGTCAACACCGCCAAGGCGCAGATTTCGGAGCTGGAGACCGCGCTCGATACTTACCGGCTCGACGTCGGCGCCTACCCCACGACGCAGCAGGGGCTGGAGGCGCTGCGCGTCAAGCCGGCTGGCGTGGAGCACTGGGACGGGCCATACGTGAAGAAAGACATGCCGCCCGATCCCTGGGGACACCCCTACGTCTACAAGTGCCCAAGCGAGCATGGGGACTACGAGATCGTGAGCTACGGCGCCGACGGGCAGCCCGGCGGAGAAGGCTTTAACGCCGACATCGTGAGCTGGAAATGACGATAGGTTGCGAGTTTCGCGTTCCGGGTTCCGCGCGTTGGCGCGGCCGCAGCCGTGTGCGCGAAACGCGCGACCCAAAACGCGAAACGGTGAAGATGAAAGCCGGCGTGGGCTACACGCTCATGGAGCTGGTGGTCGTGCTGGCGCTGCTGGCGGTGGCGACGGCGGTGGTGACGCCGGCGATCGCGCACGGCTTCGGCAACCTGCAGCTTCATCTGGCGGCGAGCACGCTGCAGAGCGTCCTGGGGCAGGCGCGCGTGCACGCCGTGTACGAAGCGCGCAGTTATCGCGTCGTGGTCAGCGCGCCCGAGGAAACGCCGCGCACGCTGTGCCTGGTGCGCGACGACGGGAAAACCACGCAGCGCGTGGCCTTGCCCGCCGGCATCGGCCTGGTGGCGGCGGTGGCGGACGGTGAGTGGAGCGAGCAAGTCGCGCCCGTCTACTTCTTCGCCGACGGCACCAGCCAGTTCGCGCAGCTGGAACTGCGGGGTGCGCGCGAACAGCGCGTGCAGCTGCAGCTCGACCCGCTGACCGCGCGGGCCCGCGTCACGCAAATGTATCGCGCCGGCGAGGCAGCGGGGACCGCACCATGACGCGGCGCCAGCAGCACGGCTTCACGCTGATGGAGGTGCTGGTCGCCTCCATGCTGATGGCGACCGTCTTCGTGGCCGTGGTGTCGCTGATGTCGCAATCGCTGCGCAACATCGAGCGCATGCGCCCGCACGAAACCGCGCTGCTGCACGCGCGCGAAAAGATGACCGAGGTGCTGTTGCGCGATGAGCTGCGGCTGGAGCGCACGACCGGACGCTGGGACGACGGCTATGGCTGGCAACTCGAGGTGACGCCGCTGTTCAGCGCCGAGCCGCCGCTCGCGCCGGGGACGCCGGCGCTGTTCAAGGTGCGGGTGGAAATCGCGTGGGGCGAGCCGGAGCCGCGCACGTACGCGGTGGAAACCACGCAGTCGGCCCGGCTGGCGCCGGAGAAGCCGCGATGACGCGCGTCCGGAAAAACTCGGGGTTCACCCTGCTGGAGGTCGTCGTCGCCACTTCGCTGATGGCGCTGCTGCTGACGACGCTCTTCCTCGGCCTGCGCCTGGGCGCGAACGCGTGGCGCAAGGGCGAGGCCAAGCTGGCCGAGCACGCGCGCCTTCTCGCCGGCCTGGAGCTGGCGGAACGCGAGGTGGCGGGCGCGGTGCCGCGCACCCTGATCGATGCGCGCGACCGCACGCCGGTGCAGCTGATCGCCTTTCGCGGCAGCGCCCAGGAAGCGCGCTTCCTGACGCGGCGCTCGTGGCAGGCGGACCGCACGCGGCCGCTGTTCATGGCCGTCCTCAGCGTGGTCCGGAGCAGCGACGACGACCGCACGCAGCGGCTCACCATCAGCGAGGTGCCGGTGGCCGACAGCGCGGCGATGCTCGCGGCGCTGAGCCCGGGCCCGTTCGCCGTCCTGCCCGCTCGCCTGGCCAGGCCGCGCGCGGAAGCGATTGGCGATGCGGCCGACCGCATCGAGTTGCAGTATCTCGACCCGGGTGCCGTCGAAAAGCCGGCGCAGTGGACGAGCGAGTGGACGCCGGAAAAGCACGACGCGCTGCCGCGCGCGTTGCGCATTGTGTGGACCCGCGGCAAAGAAATCCAGACCACGACCTTCTCCGTGCCCATGTGGCGCGAGAAACCGGAGCTGCGCTAGCGGTGCCGAAGCGGGCGACAAAACGGCAGCGGGGAACGGTGCTGATCGCCGTCCTGTGGGGAGTGTTCGTCCTCACCGCCATGGCGTTCGCGCTGAGCACGCTGGTGCGCAGCGGCACCGAGGAATTGCGCGCACGCAAGGAACACCTGCAGGCGTACTACATCGCGCGCGGCGCTATCTACAAGACGGTACCGCTGCTGACCGCCGCCCCGGTGACCGCCGATGCCCCTTTCAAGCCCGGGCAGCACAGCCTGGCGTGGCAGGAGGAACCGGTCAGCGTGCGCGTCGAAATCGCGGACGAGAACGGCAAGATTGACCTGAACAGCGCGCGCGACGCGGTGTTGCAGAAGCTGTTCACCAACCTGGGCATGGATGTTGTTGCCGCGCGCGCCCTGGGGGCGGCCATCGGCGACTGGCGCGATGCCGATAACGACACGCGGCTCAACGGCGCCGAAGAGATGTACTACCGCTCGCTGCCCCAGCCGTATCGTCCGGCCAACGAGGACTTCCGCTCGGTGGAGGAACTGCTCCTAGTGCGCGGCGTCACCCCGGAGCTCTTCTGGGGCAAGTACGTGGTGGGCGAAGACGGCGCCGTGCAGCGCCGGTGGGGGCTGGTGGATTGCCTCACCGTCAACGCCTACCAGTCGGCCATCAACATCAACTACGCCCCGCTGCCGGTGCTGCTGGCGGCGCCGCAGATGGACGAGCGGGTGGCCGGGTGGATCGTCGCCGGCCGGCAGAAGAAGCCGTTTGAGTCGGTGGGGCAGTTCGTGCACGACTACCCGGTGCTGCTGGGCGGCGAGACGCTGGGCGCGCTCACTACCACCAGCAGCGGCCGCTACACGCTGGTGGCCGCGGCCACCATGCCGAGCGGCATCACGGCGCGGGTGCGCGCGGTGGTGCAGGTCACCGGCCTGAGCACGCCGGCGACGACGCAGCAGGTTGCCGTGCCGAATGGCGCCGGTGGCTTCACTTATGAGAACCAGGTGGTCACGCCCGCGCGGCAGGGGCCGCCGTTCTGGGTCCTGGAGTGGAATGATTCCTATGTTCAGTAGCCGGCAAGTTCGTTGGCTGGGCGCGCTGGCGCCGAAGCCGTCGCGGCCGCGCCTGGAGCGCCGTTCGGGCGGCGGCGGCCCGCATCTGCGCCGCGTCTCGGTCGGCATCGAGCTGCGCGGCACGTCGTTGTACGTGGCGTGCGTACGACCGGGACTGAGGAAGCAGTGGATCACCGCTGCCGGCGGCATCGCCGATTTCCCGCAACTGGCGGCAGACGAGCTGCGGCAGCGCCTGCGCGAAATCGTGGGTCCGGTCGAGGAGCCGCTGGTCACGCTCGGCCTGCCGCGGCGCGAGCTGATGGTGCGCCATCTGCAGCTGCCGGTCGCGGCCGAGAAACAGCTTGCCAGCGCGCTCAGTCTGCAACTCGCCCTCTACCAGCCCAGCGACGACGAGGAGTTTTGCTGGGACGCGGCTGTGGCGCGCGGTCCGGAGCAGTTGGCGATCGCGCTGACCTTTCTGCAGCGGGCGCGCGTCGAGGAGCTATGCGCGCGCTTCCGCGAGGCCGGGTTCCCCGTGACCCGCATCACCGCGACCCAGATGGCGGTGCTCGACTGGGCGCTGCGCGGGCGGCGCGACCACGTGGCGGCGCGCCTGCTGCTGGTGGAAGCGCGCGGCAGCGAAGCCGACCTGGCGGTGGTGGAAGATGGTCGCTGCCTGGTGACGCGCAGCTTCGCGCGGCCCCAGGACGCGAGTGCCGGGCAACAGGTTGCCGCGCAGGCACGGCAGGCGCTGGCGGCCGCGCACAGTTCGCGCAGCGAGCCCTTTACCGTCGTGCTCGGCGGCGAGGGTTCCGACGCCTGGGCCGCGGCGCTGTCTGATTTTGGGAGCGTCGAATCGCTCACCTCCTTCCTCGACGCACACGCGGCGTTCGCCGCGGACGCCGGCGAACCCACGGAAGAATCCCTCAGCGCGGTCGCACTCGCGCTGCAAGCGGCCGGCGGGAGCGGTCCCTACCGGCTGAACCTGGTGCCCAAAGAGCTGCGGCCCACGACGCGGCGCTGGCGTAATACCCCAACTTACGTCCTGCTGGCGCTGAACCTCCTGCTGCTCGCGGCGTTGGCCGCGCGGCGCCCGCTACAGCAGCACGTCCTCCTGCAACGCTATGAGCAGGAGATGGCGCGCGTGGAGAAGCCGGCAGCCCTGATCGATCGCCAGGTCAGAAAGGCCGAGAAGATCGGGCAGCGGCTGGCGGCGCTCGCGGACTTTCAGGAGCGGGGCCGCAAGCCGCTCGACGCGCTGGGCGAGGTCGCGCAGAAGTTGCCGCCCGATGCCTGGGTGAGCGGCTTCACCTGCCGCCAGGGGCAGGTGGACATTTCCGGAACGGCGAAGTCGGCGTCGGCGGTGTTGCCGGCGCTGAAGGCCTCCACCGAATTCGACGAGGTGCAGTTCCGCGGCGGGCTGATGCGCGACGCCGCCGGCAGCGAGCGCTTCCAGATCCAGATGAAGTTGAGGGCGAGCCGATGAAGCTGGCGCTACGCGAAAAACGCATGGTGATGTTGGCGGTGGTCTCCGCCGGCGTGTTCTCGCTGTTGAACTGGGTGGTGCTGCCGTGGAGCGACCAGTTCCTGGAAGCGGGGCAACAGCTGACGCTGGCCGAAAAGAAGCTGCGGCAGCGCAAAGAGCTGCTGGCGTCGGCGCCGCAGGTCCAGGCGCAGGTGCAGGCGCTGCAGGCGAAGCTCGACGCGGAAGAGAAGCGGCTGCTCACCGCCGCCGATGCCAACCAGGCGGGGGCGCAGTTGCAGCAGTGGCTGGTGCAGCGCGCCGCCGAGCAGAAGCTGGAAGTGCAGCGCAGCGACTTCCTCGCCGCCACGCCGGTGGCGGAAAATTACGTGCGCGTGCCGGTGCGGCTCGATCTGGACGGCCCGATCACGCAGATCGCGGGGTTCATGAATGCGATCACGCACGGCGACCGCATGGTGGCCGTCGATGAGCTCCAGGTCACCAGCACGGGCGCGGAAAAAGAGAAGCGCGTGCATTGCACGGTGGTGATCTCGGCGCTGATGGGGAAGGCGGTGCAGGGATGAAGCGACTGCGGGTGGTCACGATCCTGTTTCTGCTGGCGGCGGCGGTCGCGCTGGGCCTGCGGCTGCGCGAGGAGTGGCGCGCGTATCGCGCCGCCAACGATCCCCAGGCCCTGAAGCTGCGGCCGGCCGTGCCGCTGCCGGTGCCGGGGGCCGCGCCGGCGAAAGACTACAGCATGATTGCGCAACAGAACCCGTTTCACCCCGAGCGCAACGACGTAGTCCCGCCGTCGGTGCTGGAAGCGAAGCAGGCGCTGGGCCCGCCGCCGCTGGTCTTCGGCTCGATGATCCTGGGCCGGGAGCGCTTCGCGCTGCTGGCCAGCGAGTCCGATCCCAAGCCGCGCAAGGTCGTCGAAGGCGAAATGTTTGGCGGCTACAAGCTGGCGGAAGTGAAAGCGCAATCGGTGGTGCTGGAAGCGGAGGGCGCGAAAAACGAGGTCATGTTCTACAACGCGCTTACCCGGCTGCGCCGCGAGGGCGTGAAAACCCCGACCCCCGCGGGCGCAGCGACGACCACGGCCGGCGGTACGCCGGCTGCGGCCACCACGACGGTGAGCAGCGCCGCCGGCACTCCCGCGGCGGCAGCCGCTACGCGGGCCGAACCGCCTGCACCGCCGGGCAAGAAGTACATCGACACGTTGTTTGGGCGAATTCTGGTGGACGACAAGTAGAAAGGACACACGTTGCGCAACCGAATGGCAATCCGGAAATACCGGCCAGCATGGTCGCAGTGGCCGCTGCTGGTGGCGCTGTGGTTGGCGCTCCCCCTGATGCTGGCCACCGCCGGCCAGGGTGCGGGCCCGCAGCAGCAGCCACCCGCGGCCAAGTCCGGCGAGCAGAAGGCGCCGCCGGCCACCCCGAAGGCGCCGGTGGTGTGCCCGCCGGGCCAGCAGCCGGTGGTGAAGCACAACCTGTTTGGCGACATCACGGTATGCGAGCCCGCGCCCACCACGCCGCTGCCTGCGGCCGGGACGCAGGCTCCGGCGCCGGCTCCCGCGGCCGCCACTCAAGCTCCTGCCGGCACGACTCCGGGCGCCGGGGCTCCCGCCGCACCGCAGGCGGCGAAGCCCGCGGAAAGCAAGCCCGGCGAGCCCGCGCTCACCAAGCCTGCCGAAACGCCCGCCGCCCCACCGGCGGCGGTCACCCTCACGCCGCCAGCGCCGCAGGAGGGGGAGGGCGGGGTGGCGCTCAACCTGGAGAACGCCGACCTCTTCCAGGTGCTGCGCATTCTCGGGGCGGAACTGAAGATCAACTACGTCGTCGATCCCGCGGTGAAGGGCAGCGTCACCATCAACACTTCGGGGAACGTCTCGCGCAAGGACCTGTTCGGCCTGCTGCAGATGATCCTGGAAATCAACGGGGCGGCGGCGGTGAAGGCGCCCAACGGCTACTACAGCATCGTGCCGCTCGGGAACGCCAAGCAGCAGCCGGCGAACTTCCGCTACGCCAAGGAGGCCGAGTCGAAGCCCGCGCCGGAAGAGGCGTTCACGCTGTGGGTGGTGCCCATGCACTTCATCTCCGCCTCGGAGATGAGCAAGCTCTTGCAGCCCTTCATGTCGCCGGCCGGGCAGGTAGTGGTGCAGGACCGCGGCAACATCATGCTGATCGAGGAGAGCGCGGCCAAGATCAAGCAGCTGCAGGAGATCATCAACGTCTTCGACGATCCGGTGATGGGGCGGCAACGGGTGCACTTGTTTCCGGTAAAAAACAATCTCGCCGTCAACCTGGTCGGGGAGCTGCGCAGTGTGTTTGCCGGCTATGGGCTCTCCAGCGGGCAGTCCGCCATCCAGTTCCTGCCCATGGACCGCCTGAACTCCATCCTCGCCATCAGCGCTTCGCCCGACGTTTTCCCGGAGGTGGAGAGCTGGATCAAGAAGCTCGACCAGCCGGCGCAGGACGTGGGAATGCGCAACTTCGTCTACAAGGTGCAGAACGCCAAGGCCACCGACCTCCGCGACATCCTCGTCGAGCTCTACGGCGGCACGGTGTCGCACCGTCCGCCGCCTGCCAGCAGCGAGACGGCGACGCAGAATCCGCTGGGGACGACGCCCATGACCCCGCAGCCGGCCACCGCGCCGCCGGGCACGCCGGGCGCAATTCTCCGGCCGGAAGGTGTGGCCGGTGGCATGCGCGTGCAGGGCGAGCTTCGCATCATGGCCGACGAGCGCAACAACGCCCTCATCGTGCAGGCCACGCCCCATGATTACGAGATCGTGGAGCGCACCCTGGTCGAGCTCGACATCCTGCCGCGCCAGGTGCTCATCGACGCGCGCATCTACGAAGTGGACCTGACCGGCGACCTCTCGCTCGGCATCAGTTACAAACTCAACAAGCAGAGCGCCTTAGGCTCGATCACCAAGGGCGGCACCTTCGACTCCGGCGGGCTGAACCTGGCGGGTTTCGCCGTCCTGCCGAACGCGTACCAGTTGCAGGTTTTTCTGAACGCGCAGGAAAACCGATCGCGCGTGAAAACGCTTTCCGCGCCCTCCATCCTGGTGACCGACAACACCACCGCCCGCATCCAGGTGGGCAGCGAGGTGCCGGTACCGATCGGCACCTCCCAGCCCGTCGGCGCGATCGGCAGCAACGTGTTTGCCCAGAGCATCCAGTTCCGGGACACGGGCGTGATCCTGTCCGTGACCCCGCGCATCAACGCCAGCGGCATCGTTACCTTGCAGATTGCGCAGGAGGTTTCGACCGCCGTGCCCAACAGCACCTCGGCCATCGTGGCGCCGGTGATCAACAAGTCACAGTTCCAGACCAGCGTGGTGTTGCGCGATGGCGAAACGCTCGGGCTGGGGGGCATCATTACCGATAGCCTGAACACCTCGCGGAATCGCATCCCAATCCTCGGGGACATTCCGGGGGTGGGTGCGCTGTTCGGCAGCACTTCGCGCAGCACCGCGCGCAAAGAGCTGGTGCTGCTCATCACGCCTCACGTCGCGCGCGACATGGGCGAGAGCCTCACCGTCACCCAGGACCTGGTGGGCCGGATGAAGATGCTGAAGAAGGATTTGAGTAAAATCGTACCGCCGGCGAAACCGCCGGTGCCGTAATTTCCCCTGGGAGAGAACCATCGTGCGGAAGTACCTCGGATCACCATTGCTTTTGATTGCCATCCTCGCTCTCGCGCCCCGCGTCTTCGGGCAGCTGGACGCGCCACCGCTGGTCATCAGGAACGCGACCCTCATCGACGGGACCGGCAAGCCGCCGCAGCCCAACCAGCAGATCCTGATCGTCCACGGCGCCATCCAGGAGATCGGACCGAAGGTCAACCCGCCGGACAAGGCGCAGGAAATCGATGCGGCGGGCAAGTTCGTCATTCCCGGCTTGATCGACGCGCGCGTGCAGCTGAACGCGTCGCCGGCCAACCGCGTGTATCGGGCCGAGGCCGGCGCCGAGCAGCGGCTGGCATGGATGCACGCCATGCTGGCGGACGGCGTCACCACCGTTCGCCTCACCCAGGGTGACCTCCCGGAACTGCTGGCCTACAAGCGGCTGCGCCAGGGGAACTATCTCAACGGCCCGGAACTCATCGTGGCGGGTCCGGCGTTCACCGCCTTTGGCGGCAATCCGGCCAACCAGTACAGCATCCTGGCCATCAACCAGCGCCACTACGAAGTCAAGGAGGTCGACACCCACGAGCAGGCGCGCGACGAGTCGCGCAACGTCGCCCACGGCGGGGCGGAGAGTTTTGAGGTCGTCTACGACCAGGGCTCCGACCTGAACCCGCTCCCGCACCTCTCGGACGATGCCCTGCAAACGATCATCAAAGAGGCGCACGACCACGACCTGAAGGTCTACTGCCTGGTGGGCCGCGACGCCGAAGCCCGGCAGGCGGTCGCGGCGGGCGCGGACGTGCTGGAAGGGGTCACGGAAGACCTGCTCAGCGACGCCACGCTGGCGGAAATGAAGAAGAAGGAGGTCAGCTTCCTGCCCATGCTGGTGAACCAGGGGGACTTCGTCCATCAGCTGGCGCCGGAAGCGCTCCAGGCCTATCTGGCGCGGGCCATCGTGCAGCAGAGTCTTTCGCCGGTGATGCGCAAGAGCCTCGAGAGCGCCAAAGGAACGTTAGCGCAGTTGCGCCAGGCGCTCGACCAAAAGGTCCTCCTCAAGCCGGCGGCGGAGCCGGGGAAGCAAGAGCCATCGGGCGCGGCCGGGAAGCCGGAGACGATAACGGTGGGTGCCCTGCTCGAGGCGCAGGCGCGCCGTGCCGTCGAGAACGTGCGCCGCGCGCATGCGGCCGGGCTGCGGGTGATCGTGGGCAGCGGCTCGCCCTCGCCGCTGAACTTTCCCGGCGCGGCCGTCCACCGCGAACTGGAACTGTTGGTGCAGGCCGGCCTCACCCCCCTGGAAGCGTTGCAGGCAGCGACGCGCGACAACGCGGTCGCCGCCGGCAGGGAAAAGGAACTGGGCACGGTCGAGGTGGGGCGCAAGGCCGACCTGGTCATCCTCGACGCCAATCCCCTGGCCGACATCACCAACACGCAGAAGATCGACACCGTGGTGCGCGGCGGCCGGATCGTGAAGCCCAAGGACGTTGACTACTACTGATCCCCCGCCCGCGTAAGCCAAAGGCCCGGCGGCATGCCGGGCCGGGTCTTTTTCGCGCCGCTTATTCCTTGGCTTTTTTGCGGATCTCGATGCTCAGGCGCTTGATCTTCTGGTTGAGCGTCGAGAGCGGCACGCGGAAGCGCTCGGCGGCCTCGGTCTGGTTTCCGTTGCAGCGCTCCAGCATGTCGCCGATGACCCGCCGCTCGCACTCTTCCATGATGTCGAACAGCGAGGCGTCGGGGCGGTGCTCGATGATCTGCTGGCCGAAGCCGCGGCCGGCGATGTGGTCGGGAATCAGCTCCAGGCCGATCAGCGGCCCGGTGGAGAGCACCACCGCGCGCTCGATGACGTTCTCCAGCTCGCGCACGTTGCCCGGCCACCCGTACTCCAGCAGCGGCCGCAGCGCCTCGGGCGCGAGGTCGCGCACCGGCTTGCCGTTTTCTTCCGAGAACTTGCGCAGGAAATGGTGCACCAGCAGGGGAATGTCTTCGCGGCGGTTGCGCAGCGCCGGCAGGTCCACGGTGATGACGTTCAGGCGATAGTAGAGATCGTCGCGGAACCTGCCTTCCTTCACCAGTTGCTTCAGCTCCACGTTGGTGGCGGCCATGATGCGCACGTCCACCTGGATCTCCGTCACTCCGCCCAGGTGCATGAACTTGCGGTCCTGCAGCACGCGCAGGATCTTGGCCTGCGTTTCCAGGCTCATGGTGCCGATTTCATCGAGGAAGATGGTGCCGCGGTCGGCAATCTCGAACAGCCCCTTCTTGGAAGCCACGGCGCTGGTGAAGGCGCCCTTGACGTGGCCGAAGAGCGTCGATTCCAGCAGGTCGGTGGGCATGGAGCCGGTATTGACGGGGACGAACGGGCGGTCCTTGCGCGGGGAGTTGGTGTGGATGGCCTTGGCGATCAGTTCCTTGCCGGTGCCGCTCTCGCCGGCGATGAGCACGGTGGAGCGCGAGGGCGCCACCAGCGCCACCAAGTCGAAGATCCGCAGCATCGGCTCGCTCTTGCCGATGATGTTCTCGAAGTTGTAGCGCTCTTTCAGGGCGCGCTTGTACTGCAGCAGTTCTTCTTCGGCGCGGCGCCGCGCCACCGCCGCTTGGATGTCGGCCAGCAGCTTCTCGTTGTCCCACGGCTTCTGGATGAAATTCACGGCCCCGAACTGCATGGCCTTGACCGCGTTCTCCACGGTGCCGAAGGCGGTCACCATGATGACCCCGAGCTGCGCATCGTAGGCGCGGATTTCGGCCAGCACGTCGAGCCCGTTGCGTCCCGGCAGCGCGTAGTCGAGCAACACCACGTCGAAGGGCTCGGCGGCGATGCGCGCCATGCCTTCGTCGCCGTCGCCGGCGGTGTCCACGCGGTACCCTTCCGCTTCCAGCACCGTCTGCAACGACTCGCGAATCACCGGCTCGTCGTCGATGATCAGGATCGAACCCGCGGTGGCGCGCGGCTCCAGCGGGAGGGCGCGCGCCGGCGCTGCCATGGCTCCTCTAGACATGTACAGCCTTCCTTATCAGCGGAAACTCGAGGTGGAACGTCGTCCCCGCGCCCGGCTCGCTCTCCACCTGGATTTTGCCGGCGTGCTCCTGGATGATGCCGTAGGTCACGCTCAAGCCCAGCCCGGTGCCGCGGCCCTGGCCGTCGCGCGCCCCCCCCTTGGTGGTGAAGAACGGGTCGTAGATGCGGTGCATGTGCTCGGGGGCGATGCCGCTGCCGGTGTCGCGCACCGTCACCCTCACCCCGTACGCATTCTGCGTCCCTACCGTCAGCACGCCGCCTTCGGGCATGGCGTCTTTCGCGTTCAGGAACAGGTTCAGGAACACCTGCTGCAGCTTGCCGGTGTTGCCATGCACCGGCGGCAGGTCCGGGGCCAGCTCGCGGCGCACCTCGACGCGCGCCGTCTTCAGCTGGTGCTCCAGCAGCGCCAGCGTGTCCCCGATCACCTTGTTCAGATCGACTGCGCCGAACTCGCTGGCGCCGGTGCGCGAGAAGTTCAGCAGGTTGTTGACGATCTCCGAAGCACGGAAACTCTGCTTGGTGATTTTTTCCAGCAGCTCCGATTTCTTTCCGTCCCCCTGCAGCTGTTTGGCCAGCATCTGCGCGTAGCTGGAGATGACGGCGAGCGGCGTGTTGACCTCGTGCGCCACCCCGGCCGCCAGGAGCCCGATGGACGAAAGCTTTTCCGCCTGCGTCAGCTGCGACTCCAGCTCCAGGCGCTCGGTGATGTCATCCACGATGATCAGCCGCCCGATGACGCTGAAACGCCGCGTCACCAGCGGGGCGATGGCGATGTTGGCAATGCGCAGGTCGCCGCTGGCGGTGGCCAGGCGGAACTTGTACAGGTTGTGGATGCCCGCGCTCTGCCGGATGCGGTAGAACTCTTCCACGAACGGGGCGGGGAAGATCTCCGCCAGCCTGTGCCCCAGCGCTTCCGCGCGCGGCCGCGCGTACATCACTTCCATCTGCGAGTTCCAGAACTCGACGCGGTCCTCCAGGTCTACCGCCAGCACCCCCACGCTGATGGACTC
This sequence comes from Terriglobia bacterium, assembly GCA_963739375.1. Lineage (GTDB taxonomy): Bacteria > Acidobacteriota > Terriglobia > Terriglobales > Acidobacteriaceae > CAVUAF01. Next base: position 184,123 of record CAVUAF010000020.1, on the reverse strand, counting down.
CACGATGTTCTCGTTGAAGTCCTTCAGCCGCTCGTACTCGGTGACCTTCTGCTCCAGCGAGGCGAAGAGCCGCGCATTCTGGATGGCGATCCCGATGTACCCGGCCAGCGTCTCCAGCAGCTCCACGTCTTCGCTGGAGAGGAAGTCGCCCTCGGCGGTCTTGCCCAGCCCCAGCACCGCGATGGTGCGCCCCTGTACCCCGCAGCGGATGTAGTAGTTCAAGTCCAGGCGGGCGATCGTCTCCTGCGCGGAGACGGTCTCGCGCACTGCCTGGTGCGTGTTGTCGAAGAAGAGGTGCCCGGCGTGCGACTCCGGCCGCGGCGCCGCCAGGAAGCTCAGGTCCAGACCCAGGAGGTTGCCGAAGCCTGCGGCTTTGGCCAGCACGAAGCCGCCGGGAGCCTCCGGCGCGGCCAGAAAGACCGCCGCGCGGTCCACGTCAAGCGTGCGCGAGAGGCGGTCGACCAGCGACGTCAGCATCCGGTCCAGGTCGGTTTCCGAACCCAGCTCGCGCCCGAACTCCAGCAGGGTGCGCCGGTAATCGTAGCGCTTGCGATAAAAGAAGCGGTCGAGCTGCTCCTGGATCCAGTCGCGCACCGGGTTGAACAGGAGCGCCGTCACCACCACCGGGATGATCAGGCCCCAGGGGCCGGCGCTGGGAATGCGCGCCTGCACCAGCGCGCCCGCCGCGGCCACGAACGCGAAGTAGAGGCCCGCAATCGCCGCCGCCGCCAGCGTGTACGCCATGCCGCGCTTGAAGATCAGGTCTACGTCCATCAGCCGGTAGCGGAAGATGGCATAGCCGAAAGTGAGCGGCAGCAGGATGCAGCGACAGCACCGAGAGCTTCATCAGCGCCGTGGGCAGCGCCCCCGCCAGGAACGGCACCGCGTAGAACACGGTGAACGGGGCAATCGCCAGGGTGGTGCCCCGCGTCACCCACTTCATCTGCTGCCGCAGGATGGGCGAATGCGCCTCGCGATAGCTGTGCCACAGCAGCGCGGCGGCGGTCACGAACAGCGCCGTCAGGTAGCCCATCTGCAGCCGGTCGAGGTTCCAGCGCAGCAGTTCGCTGGCCGCCAGCCACTGGATGGCCGCCACGTGCAGCCCCAGCAGCAGCGCGCCGGGCACATACACCGCCCAACGCAGCCAGCCGTGCCGCTTCATCACCGGCCTTTCTTCCGGGAAGACCAGGACGAAATGCAGGAACAGCGCCGGTTGCAGGTAGCCCGCCACCACGTTCGACCAGAACACGATCCAGTCAAAGGTGTTGAGCTTCCCCGTGAAGTGGAACGAATACAGAATGAACGAGGTCAGGCAGAAGAGGTAGAAGTGCGCAGCTTTGGGCGCGGTCCAGCGCCGCAGCAGCACGTACAGCCCAATCCCCAGGTAGATGAGGGCGATGAAACGTTGTCCCTGGTTCAGGGACTTGTCCGCGGGCCAGAGGATCAGCGGCGACTCCACCGGCACGCCCTGGCGGACCAGCGAGTAATTGGCCTTGGTCCAGACGCCGGCGCGCCACAGCTGGCGCTCGACCCCGGCGGCCGTCTGCACCGCAGTGCCGTTGATCCCCGCCAGCAGGTCGCCGGCCTTCAGACCGGCGCGCGCCCCGGGGCCCAGGGGATCGACCCGCGCCGCCACCAGCCCGCCATCGCGCTCCACGAACCACACCCCGTCGTAGGGCACGGGCAGCTGCCGCTCTTTCTGGAAATTGATCCAGGCAAACACCATCGCCGAGAGTGTCACCAGCGCCAGGATGGTGGCCGCGGAACGGACTTGAACTTCCTTCATCATGGGCCGGTACGGCAGACGACGCCCAGCCGGCGAACCGCCCGGCTTTGCCCCGACGGCGGTCGGTGCAGGGAGTCCCTTCCGCTTCGATTGCAACTCAGGTGCCAGCGCCACTGCCATAATGCGGCCCATAAGTGCTTATTAAGTAGTCGTTTACATAATTATAGATGGATTTGCCGAAGCCGGATACGCAATTTGGAATTTGGCTGTGGTTTATGGTAGGCAACCATCCGCCTCGGGTCTCCCGATTCCATGCCATCGAGGTTGCCCTTCGCCGCACAAATTGCGAAGCTACCCAGGTGGCGACGCTCGCACATCCCGGTCAGCCGGACACCGCAACTGGCGCTGAGGAGCACTCTGCGGTGGTGAACGGCGTGCGCGTTCGCTATCTGCGCGCGGGCAGTGGGCCGGCCCTCCTGCTGCTGCATGGCCTGCTCGGCTACTCATTTTCCTGGCGCCGCAACCTGGCCGAACTGGCCTGCCGGCGCACCGTCTTTGCCCTCGATTTGCCGGGACTCGGCTACTCCGACCGCGTCCCGCTCGAGGCCAGCCTGCGCGCGCTGGCGGGGCTCCTCCTCGGCTTCATGGACGTTGCCGGGATCGCCGCGGCCGACGTCATCGGCTCGTCGCACGGCGGGGCGCTGGCGATGATGCTGGCCATCCGCGATGCCGAGGCCGTCGCGCGCGGCGTGCCGCGCCGCATCCACAGCCTCGTCTTGGTCGCGCCCGTAAACCCCTGGTCGTGCCTCGGACAGAAGCGGGTGGCGATACTCGCCAGCGGCGTGGGCCGGGCGTGTGCGCGGCTCCTGCTGCCGCGGCTGCTCCGCCCCCTGCAGCGCCTGGGCGTGCGGCGCATGTACGGCGACGCTCGCCGCATCCCCCCGGGCACTTTCGAAGGCTACGGCGCGCCGCTGGCCATTCCCGGCACCGTCGACCACCTGCTGCGCGTCCTGCGCTGCTGGCGCGCCGATCTGGCAGAACTGGAGCAATTGCTGCCGTCCCTGGGCGCCGTCCCGATGCTCCTGCTCTGGGGCTCACTCGACCGTGCCGTCGCGCCCGCTTCCGCCCACGAACTCCAGCGCCGGCTTCCGCACGCGCGCCTGGTCATGCTCCCGGGCGTCGGCCACTTGCCCTACGAGGAGGCGCCGGCGGACTTCAACGCGGCGGTCCTGGACTTCCTGGCGCTCAGCGACCAGCAATGAGCGCCAAGCGGAAAGCGGACAGCGGAAAGCGGACAGCCAGCAGCCAGCAGCCAGCAGCGTAAACTGCCCTCATGTCCGACTGGATCTTCGAGCACCTGCGCCTCTTCTTTGCCACCTTTGGTTACTGGGCGGTGGTGCTGGTGCTGCTCCTGGAGAACGCGGGTCTGCCGGTGCCCGGCGAAACCACGTTGCTCTTCGCCAGCTTCCTGGCCTGGTCGGAACACCAGCTGCGCCTGCCGCTCATCATCGTCTTCGGCATTGCCGCTTGCACTCTCGGCGACAACCTCGGCTATGCCCTGGGGCGCCGCGGCGGACGTCCGCTGCTGCAGCGCTACAAGTACCTGTTCCGCATCAGCGACGCGGCCGTCGAGCGCGCCGAGCAGGTGTTTGCCCGCTATGGCGCGGCCACCGTCTTCTTTGCCCGCTTCATTTTCGGGCTGCGCATTATTGCCGGCCCGCTGGCGGGCGTGCTGCGCCTGCCCTGGCGGCGCTTCCTGCTCTTCAACTTCCTGGGCGCCACCGTGTGGGTGACGGTGATCGCCAGCGTCGGCTACCTCTTCGGCAGCCAGTGGGACGACCTGGTGGAGTACGTGGGGCGCGCCAACGCCATCATCGGCGGCCTCGCGGTGCTGGTCATCATCGGGCTCATCCGCCGCTACCGCACGTCACGGCAGGAATAGCTCACCACGAAGGCACGAAGACACGAAGGGCTTGCAAAAAACATCCCCAGCGAAGCGAGGGAGCCCTATGAGCAGTCAGCACTCAGCAGTCAGCATTCAGTAGGTTAGGGTTTGCGCGCCAGCGCTACTGTTTGCGACTAATTGCTAAGTGCTAATTGCTAAGTGCTAATTGCTAAGTGCTAAGTGCTTTCTTGGGATAGGGCTCCCTCGTCGCTTCGCTCCTCGGGATGTTTCTGGAAGCGCGGGCTACTTGCTCAGCGTCTTGATCGCGATCTGGTTGGGCTGCAAGCCGACCGGCACCAGCGTCACCAGCGCACGCTCGGCGCTGATCTTCGACCCCTGCGGCAGCCTCGCGGTACGCACCACGGCCACGTCGCCGGCCTTCGCGTCCACCACCAGCAGGAAGTTCTCGTCGGGGGTAAGCGCGAGCGCGCTGGGCCCGCCCCCCACCGAGACCGTGCCCGCCATGCGCCCGTTGTCGATGGCGTACACCGCCACCGCATCGGAGCCGGAGTTGCTCACGTAGAGTGTGGCATTGTCGGCGCTCACCACGCCGCGCGCCGGGTTGGTGCCCGCCAGAAACGTGTTCGCCACCTCGTTGGTCGTGGTCTCGATGATCGAGACATTGTGCGAGCCGGAGTTCACCGAGAACACCTCGCCGCCGTCGGGCTTCAGCGCCAGGTCCACCGGCGTCATCCCCACATCCAGCAGCGCCAGCAGTTGCCTGGACTTGAGATCGATGGCCGCAACCTGCGCCGCCCCCGCACAGGCGACGAACGCCTTGCTGGCGTCCGGCAGGATGGCGATTGCCTGCGGGTCGCGGCAGGCGGAAATCGTGGCCGTCACCTGGAGTCGCTCGGTGTCGATGACGGAGACGCTGCCGTCGGCGCGGTTGCCCGTCACCACCAGCTTGCCGTCGGCGGAAACCCGCACTGGACCGGGCTTTCCGCCGACCCCAATCGTGGCCAGCACCTTGCGCTGCTCGAGGTCGAGCACGCTCACGTTCGCCGAACCCGCGTTCGCCACGTAGCCGCGCCGCCCGTCGCGGCTGACAGCGATGGCGGCGGGCGCGTGGTGTACCCCCAGGGTCGCCACCACTACGTTGCGCGTCGCGTCGATGATGCTGACGTTGTCGCTCTCGCTGTTGACCGCGTAAACCTCGTCGCGCGTGGGGCTGGCGGCGATATCGCTGGGACCTCGCCCGACGGCAATGGTGGCCACCGCGCGGAAGTCGCCCAGGCTGATCACCGTGACGCTGTTGCTCTTCCCGTTGCTGACATAGGCGAATTCGAGGCTGCTGCGCGGCGCCGCTTCCCGCCGGCAGCCGCCGGACCCCAGCAAGAGCGCCACGCCGAGCGCAGAGAAAAGAAAAGCCAGCCCCCTCGGTCTTGGTTTCGCCCTCTTTGCGTTCTCTGCGTTGAAGGTTTTCAACGTGCGTGCGCGGTCTGGTCCACGGCGGGACGCGCCGCCCGCGGCTGGGGCGCGGAGCGATGCAGGACCGCCGCGATCTGCCGCACCTCTTCCATCAGCTCGTCGAACTGCTCGGGATACAGCGACTGCATGCCGTCGGAGAGGGCGCGGTCCGGGTCGTGGTGGACCTCGACCATCAGCCCATCCGCCCCCACCGCCACCGCGGCGCGCGACAGCGGCGTCACCTTGTTGCGCTTGCCCGTGCCGTGGCTCGGGTCCACGACGATCGGCAGGTGGCTCAGGCGGTGGACCGCCGGCACCACGCTCAGGTCCAGCGTGTTGCGCGTGTGGTCGGCGAAGGTGCGGACGCCGCGCTCGCACAGGATGACCTGGTAGTTGCCCTCGCTCATCACGTACTCGGCGGCCATCAGCAATTCGTCGAGCGTCGCCGACATGCCGCGCTTCAGCAGCACCGGCTTGCCGGCCCGCCCGGCGCGCTTCAGGAGCGCGAAATTCTGCATGTTGCGCGCGCCGATCTGGATCACGTCGGCGTACTCCTCGACCAGCTCCAGCGACTCGTTGTCGACCGCTTCGGTCACGATGCGCATGCCGAATTGCTGCGCGGACCTCGGCCAGGATCTGCAGCCCTTCCTTCTCCCAGGCCCTGGAAGGAGTACGGCGAGGTGCGCGGCTTGTAGGCGCCGCCGCGGAAGAAGTGGACGCCGGCGCGGTGCACGTGCGCGGCGATGGCGAAGGCCTGCTCGCGGCTCTCCACCGCGCAGGGTCCGGCAATGATGGCCAGTTCGCGCCCGCCGATGCTCGTGGCTTCGCCATTGGGGAGCGCGGCGAACGGTATCACCGTGTCGTCCTCCTTGAGGTCGCGGCTGACCAGCTTGTAGGGCTTGGAGACGGCGATGACTTCCTGCACCCCCGCCATCTCGTCGAACGCGCCGGAGTCGACTTCGCCCTTGTTGCCGGTAATCCCGATGGCGGTGCGCTGCGCCCCGGGAATAGCGTGCGCCCGCAAGCCAAACGACTCGATTTTCTGGCAGACCGCGCGCACCTGCTCTTCGCTGGCGTGCGCCTGCATCACAATCAGCATGAGACCCTCAAACCGTCCCGGCGGCCGGACCACCGCGAATCTCTCAGTCTAACGTGACCCGGCAGCGCGTGCCAGTGGCAGCCGGCCTTTGGCTACTGGCTGCTAGCTACTGGCTACTGGTCAGCAGCCAACAGCCAGCAGCTAGTAGCCAGCAGCTAGCAGCTTCCCGCCAGCCTTCGTGGTGAAATAGAGGGAATGCCGCGCTCCCTCGCCCAGGAACAGGACATCCTGAAGTTGCCCCCGCCCAAGCGGCCGCCGCACCACACCTCGCGCCGCATCGGCATCCACACCTCGACCGTGGGCGGACCCGAGACCGCCGCCGAGCGCGCCTATCGCCTGGGCTGCAACGCTTTCCAGATTTTTTCTTCGAGCCCCCGGCAATGGAAGCCGTACCCGCTGAGCGCCCGGCAGTGCGAAGAGATGGCGCGCCTGCGCCAGCGCTACGGCCTCGCGCCGCTGGTTATCCACGCCAACTACCTGGTCAACCTCGCCGGCGGCAACGCGGAGTTCTACCAGAAGTCGGTCATCGCCTTCGCGGGCGAGGTGCAGCGCGCAGCGGCGTTGGGCGCCGAGTACCTGGTGCTGCATCCCGGATCGTTTCGCGGCGCCAGCCGCGAGGAAGGCCTCGACCGCGTGGCCGCCGGCATTGCCGCCGCGGTTGCCAGCGTCCCGCACCACGAGCGCCTGACGATCCTGATCGAGAACACCGCCGGCTCCGAGTTTTCGCTGGGCGGCAGTTTCGAGCAAGTGGCGGAGCTGGTCGCGAAGCTCCGCCCGCTCATCCGCGTCGCCGCCTGCCTCGACACCTGCCACACCCACGTCGCCGGCTACGACCTGGTGACCGCCGAAGGCTACGCCGAAACGCTGCGCCTCGCCGACGCCACTATCGGCTTGCAGAACGTCCCCGTCTGGCACTGCAACGACGCCAAGGCCCCGCGCGGTTCGCACCTCGACCGCCACCAGCACATCGGGAAGGGAACCATCGGCCTGGAGCCCTTCCGCCGCCTGCTGAACGATCCCCGCACCGCCCACGCCGCCTTCCTCGCCGAGACCCCCATCGACGCGCCCGGCGACGATCGCCGCAATGTCGCCGCGCTGAAGAAGCTGGTTGCCGACAAGAAGATGAAGAAGTAGGGAACGCCATTGTTCCACGTGGAACAATTTGTGGCCGCCGCCCGCGCCTCCGGCATTTCGCCGCCCCTCCTGTAAAATCACGGGATTAGACTTCCTCCCTGACCATGGCTGAGATGCGCGCCCAACCCGAGCTGCGCTACGACCCGCAGGCCGTCGAGTTGAAGTGGGCGGCGCGCTGGCAGGAGCAGCCGGAGCTGTACCGCGCCGAGCCCGCCACCAGCCCGCGGCGCAAGTACTACGTGCTGGAGATGTTGCCGTATCCCTCGGGCGCGCTGCACATGGGGCACGTGCGCAACTACTCCATCGGCGACGCGCTTGGCGCGCTACATGTGGATGCGCGGCTACAACGTACTCCACCCCATGGGCTGGGACGCCTTCGGCCTGCCGGCGGAGAACGCGGCCATCAAGAACAACACGCCGCCGCGCGAGTGGACCCAGGCCAACATCGCGCACATGAAGCAGCAGATGCGGCGCCTGGGCTTCGCCTACGACTGGTCCACCGAGGTCACCACCTGCTGCCGGACTACTACCGCTGGAACCAGTGGTTCTTCCTGCGGCTCTACCAGGCGGGGCTGGCGTACCGCAAGCAGAGCAAGGTGAACTGGTGTCCCGCGTGCGCCACGGTGCTGGCGAACGAGCAGGTGGTGGGAGGCTGCTGCTGGCGTCACGAAGACACGCCGGTGGAGCAGCGCGAACTGGAGCAGTGGTTCCTGCGCATCACCAAGTATGCGGATGAGTTGCTGCGCGACCTCGAGCCAGCTGGCGGGCTGGCCGGAGAAAGTCCGCACCATGCAGCGGAACTGGATCGGGCGCTCGGAAGGCGCCATGGTCGACTTCCGCCTGGAGGGTCCGGCAGGGAAGCACGGCGACCGGATCACCGTCTTCACCACGCGCATTGACACCATCTTCGGGGCTACCTCGCTGCAGCTGGCGCCCGAGCATCCGCTGGTGGCTGACCTCATGGCCGACGACCCGGAGCTGCAAGCCAAGGTCGAGGGGCTGAAGGCCGAGCAGGCGAAGGCGCGCGAGGTCGGCGACGTGGGCGCGATCGAGAAGCACGGCGTGTTCACCGGCCGCTACGCCGCCAACCCGTTTGCCGGGCACTTCGAGGTGCCGGACGAAGCCAAGCAGGTGCCCATCTGGGTGGCGAACTACGTGCTCATGGACTATGGCACGGGCGCCATCATGTCGGTGCCGGCGCACGACGAGCGCGACTACGAGTTCGCGAAGAAGTACGACCTGCCCATCCGCGTGGTGATCCTGCCGCGGCGGGAAGGCGAGCCGCCCGAGGCCGGCGAGCCGGAGACCGCGGCGCTGCCCTACACCGGCGAAGACTCGCTGCTGATCGGGTCCGGGGAGTTCGACGGGCTGGGGTGCCGCGAGGCGCAGCAGAAGATGGCGGCGTTCGCGGCAGAAAAGAAATTCGGCCAGGCGACCGTCACCTATCGCTTGAAGGACTGGGGCATCTCGCGCCAGCGCTACTGGGGCACTCCGATCCCCATGCTGTACTGCGAGCAGTGCGGGGTGGTGCCGGTGCCGGAGAAAGATCTCCCGGTGCTGCTGCCGCGAGGACGTGGACATCACGCTGCAGGGTGGGTCGCCGCTGGGGCGGGTGCCGGAGTTTCTGCACGCCACGTGTCCGCAGTGCGGCGGGGCGGCGCGGCGCGAGACCGACACCATGGACACGTTCGTCGATTCGTCCTGGTACTTCTATCGCTACACCGACGCGAAGAATGCGCAGGCGCCCTTTGCCGGCGCGGCGGTGAAGTACTGGTTCCCCATCGACCAGTACATCGGCGGGGTGGAGCACGCCATCCTGCACCTGATCTATTCGCGCTTCTGGACGAAGTGCATGCGCGACCTGGGGCTGGTGGGCAACGCGGAGCCGGTGGCGCGCCTGTTCACCCAGGGCATGGTGATCAAGGACGGCGCGAAGATGTCGAAGAACCTGGGGAACGTGGTGTCGCCCGACGACATGGTGGCGCGCTACGGGGCGGACGCGACGCGCATGTACACGCTGTTCGCGGCGCCGCCCGACCGCGACCTCGACTGGCAGGACGCCGGGGTCGAGGGCATCCATCGCTTCCTGGGGCGGGTGTACCGGTTCGTGGCGCGGCACGCGTCAGAACCCGGCGGCGGGAAGAAAGACGGGGCGGCCGCATCCGCGGCGGCACGCGGTATTCAGCGCAAGCTGCACCAGACCATCAAGCGCGTCACCGACGACTTTGAGGGGCGGTGGCACTTCAATACTTGCATCTCTGCGATCATGGAGCTGGTCAACGAGCTGTATGGCGTCGCCGGCGAGAGCGGCGAGGGACTGGCGGCGCTGCCGGCAGGATTCGTCGCGGAGGTGCAACGCGACGTGGTGCTCCTGCTGGCGCCGTTCGCGCCCTACCTGGCGCACGAGCTGTGGGAGATGCTGGGGGAGAGGTCGGAGCTGCTGAAGCAGCCGTGGCCGGAGTATGACGCGGCGCTGGCCAAGGAAGACGAGATCGAGATCGTGGTGCAGGTGAACGGGAAGATCCGCTCGCGCCTGCTGGTGGCCGCCGACACCCCGGAAGCGACGCTGCGCGACCGCGCGCTGGCCAACGAAAAGGTCCGCGCCGCGCTCGACGGCAAAGAGGTGGTGAAAGCCATCGTCGTGCCCAACAAGCTGGTCAACCTGGTCGTCAAGTAATTGCCGAATTGCCGAACTGCGGAATCGAGGATGGCGCGGAGCGCTTTGGTGGGAAAGGGGAAAGCGGCGCGGCGGCGCGGGCGGAGTAGGGATCCTTCGACTCGCGCTTCCTCCCCTTCGCAGTGCTCAGGGTCAGTCGCGCTCGCTCAGGATGACAGGGCAGTTGTCAGTTGCCAGTTGTCAGTTGCCAGTTTGTCGGTTGCCAGTTCGACGGTTGCCAGGGGAACGGCATGGCCGAGTTGAGGATGGCGCGGAGCGCTTGGGCGGGAAAGGGGGAAGCGGCACGGGCGGCGCGGGCGGAGTAGGGATCCTTCGACTCGCGCTTCCTCCCCTTCGCAGTGCTCAGGGTCAGTCGCGCTCGCTCAGGATGACGGGGCAGTTGTCAGTTGCCGGTTGTCAGTTGCCAAGTTGTCGGTTGCCAGTTTGTCGGTTGCCAGGGGAACGGCATGGCCGAATTGTCCCGCCGTTCAATTCCGCAGTTCGGCAATTCGGCAGTTCGGCAATTGCTGCACCCTGGCTCCAGGGCTTCGTGGTTTAATCGTTGCGCATGCCGCGCTCATCGCCAGCTCATGAAGGGTTCCGCACCGTGTGGCGCCAGCCGGGCATGGTGGTGGCGGAGGTGGCGTGGCGCTGGTCGTTTGGCGTGGCGGCGCTGGGGCTGCTGACGCTGACCGCCATCCAGTTCCTGAAGACCATCCCCGTCACCAATGCCGACCTGCTGCTGATCCGCACCCGGATGCCGCTGCTGATGGCGGACGCGTTCGCGCACATCCTGCAAGGGAGCGGGGCGCGGCTGCTGCGCGCTGCCGCGGTGCTGGTGCCGGGGCTCGGAGCGCTGTGGACGCTGGCCTCGGCGGTGGGGCGGGCGGCGACGCTGAAGCCGCTGCTGGGCGAAAGCCGGGCGCGCTTCTCGGCGCTGCTGGGGATTGGTTTCCTGCGCGCGGCGCTGACGCTGGCCGGTTTCCTTGCCTACCTGGGAGCGGCGATTCTGGCGGCGGTGATCTCGACGCCGGACAGCGAGAGCGGGCTGGCCTGGTTCCTGGCGGTGCTCCTGCTGGAGTTGCTGCTGATCGTGCTGAGCTGGTCGGTGCTGAACTGGTATCTCTCGCTGGCGCCGCTCACGGCCGCGCGCGACGGCGGCGACACCATGGCGGCGGTGGGCGCGGCGCTGGGTGCGTCGCGACGTTCGGCGTCCGCCTTCGCGCAGGTGAGCACCGTCTTCGGCATTTTTCGCCTGGTGGCGCTGGTCGCGGTCACCCTGATCTCGCTGGGCGCCCTGGCGCAGCTGGGAGTCCGCGCGATGCCGTTCGCGATTGCCCTGGTGGTGACGCTGACGCTGGCGTACTGCGTCTTCGCCGACTTCCTGTACCTGGCGCGGATGGCGGCGTACGCGGCGATTATCCGGCAGCAGGACGAGGGGGAAGTGGTGATAGCGCCGCCGGGCTAAAGCCATTGGTGATTTGCGATTTGTGATTTGCGATTTGAAGACCATTGGTGATTTGCGATTTGTGATTTGCGATTTGGGGACTCAGCCCTCAGCGGCCAGGCCATTTGTGATTTGTGATTTGCGATTTGCGATTTGAAGAAGCCCACTACCCCAATTGCCCCGCCGCAGATGAAGGGCGCGACCTCGTATTACAATAGCGAGTTTGTCTGAAGCGGAGGACTCTGATGAAGCTCACCCCAGGAAAGCTAGCCGGCTTGAAGGCGGTGTCGAACGCGCGCGGGGTCATCGCCGCGGCGGCCATGGACCAGCGCGGATCGCTGAAGAAGTCGCTGGCCAAGGAAAAAGGCGGCGACGTCGGCGACGCCGATGATGGAGGAGTTCAAGACCGCTGGTGACCGAGGTGCTGACGCCGCACGCCAGCGCCATCCTGCTCGACCCGGAATGGGGGCTGCCGGCCGTCGAAGCGGCGGGCGCAAGGACGCCGGGCTGCTGCTGGCGTACGAGAAGACCGGCTACGACAAGACGCGACCCGGGCGCCTGCCCGACCTGCTCGACGTACTGGTCGGTGCGGCGGCTGAAGGAAGCGGGCGCCGACTGCATCAAGATCCTGCTCTACTACACGCCGTTCGACCCGAAGGACGTCAACGAGCAGAAGCACGCGTTGGTCGAGCGCATCGGCGACGAGTGCCGCGCCAACGACATTCCCTTCTTCCTCGAGTTCGTCGGCTACGAGGATGGCGGCGACGAGAAGGGCGCTCGAGTTCGCGAAGACGCAAGCCGCGAGATCGTCACCGGCAGCATGGCGGAGTTCACCAAGGAGCGCTACGGCGTGGACGTGATGAAGGTCGAAGTGCCGATCAACATGAAGTTCGTCGAGGGCGCGAAGGTCTTCGCCGGGACCAAGGCGTACACGCAGGCAGGAAGCGATGCCGCTGTTCACGCGACGCCGCGGCGGTGGCGACCAAGCCGTTCATCTACCTGTCGGCCGGGGTCAGCAATGCCGAGTTCACCGAAGGGCTGGAACTGGCGGCGGAGTCGGGCGTGAAGTTCAACGGCGTGCTCTGCGGCCGCGCGACGTGGAAAGACGGCATCCCGGTGTACGGCAAGCAGGGCGTACGAGGCCTTCCGGCAGTGGCTGGAGACCGAGGGCGTCAAGAACATCAACAACGTGAACGAGCGGCTGAAGGCCGCAACCCCGTGGTACGAGATCTACGGGGTGACCCCCGAGGCGGCGGTGGTCACGCACTAGCTTCGATTCGCACCAAGCAGGCACGAAGTCACGAAAGTGATTTCGTGCCTTCGTGTTTTGCGGCCCGCAGGGACTCTGCAGTGCCAGTGCTACACTGCGGCGCCGTGAAACGAAGCTGGGTGGTTCTCCTCATCGTGCTGTGCCTGGGGGCTGGCGTCGCGGCGCAAAGCGCGCCGGCGAGCGGCATGCAGGTGGTGCTGCTGGGCACCGGGTATCCGCGGCCGTATCCCGACCGCGCGGGGCCGTCCACGGCGGTGGTCGTGAACGGCAGGTACTTCATCGTGGACGTGGGGCGCGCGGTGGTGCTGCGCCTGGCCGCGCTGCAGGCGCCGCTGCCGCCGATTGCCGCGGTCTTCCTCACCCACCTGCACTCCGATCACACCAGCGGACTGCCCGACCTGTTCAACACCAGTTGGGTGATGGGACGGAAGACGCCGCTGGAGCTCTACGGCCCGCAGGGCACGCAAGAGGCGGCCGACGGGCTGCTGCAGTTCTACGCCGCGGACATACACATCCGGCGTGACCTCACCGAGAAGCTGGCGCCGGAGGGCGCGAAGATCAACGTGCACCTCGTCCGGGAAGGCGTGGTGTACCGGGACGCCGAGGTCACGGTGACGGCGTTTGCGGTGGATCATCGTCCGGTCGAGCCGGCGTTTGGCTACAAGTTCGAGTCCGGCGGCAGGAGCATCGTCATCTCCGGCGACACCGGGCCAAGCGACAACCTGGTGAAGTTTGCGCACGGCGCCGACATCCTGGTGCACGAGGTGTACATGCCGGGGTATTTCGCGCGGGCGCGTTCGGTGGAGGCGACGCGGGGGGACACCGCCGAGGCAACGCAGCGGCTCAGCCGCTACCACACCGACGCGGAGCAGGTGGGCCGGATCGCGGCGCAGGCGGGGGTGAAGAAACTGGTGCTGACGCACGTCATCCCACCCGAGGACAGCGACAAAATCCGCGCGCTGGCGGCGCAGAACTTCAAGGGGGAGATTGTGGTGGGGAAAGACCTGCTGAAGATCAGTTTCTAGTTTCGAGTTTCTAGTTTCTAGTGAGAGCCTGGCCGCGCGCGGCCGGGCTTCTTTTGTTGTGCAGATGTAAGCGGGAGTGCGACGGCTAGTTCTTCCGCTCGATCTCCAGGAGCGTGTTGCGCGCCAGGGCAGCATAGGGATGCTGCGGGGCGGCACTGAGGAAGGCGTTCAACTCCGCCTTCGCCAGTTCGGACTGGCGGCGCTTCAGGAGCACGACGGCGCGCAGCAGGTGGGTTTCCGGCAGCGCGGGATCGAGCGCCGCCAGCCGGTTGATCACCTCCTCGGCCTTGGGCACATCGCCCAGCGCCAGCAGGGCACGGCTCAGCTCGAAGTAAGGCCGCCAGAGGTTGGGATTGAGGCTGATGGCACGCTCCGCCGCCGCGGCACATTCGGGGTCACGCTCCAGCATGTCGAGGACGTAGGCCAGCGCGGCGAAGCCTTCGGCGAAGGTGGGATCGGTCTTGACCGCGAGCTGCAGGCGCGCCAGCGCCACTTCCGGACGTCCTTCCAACGTGTCGAAGCGGGCCAACTGCTGCAAGGCGTACGGATAGGCGGGGTAGCGGGCGACCGCCTTCTGGAACTGGGCGCGGGCGGCGCTCCCGTGGTGGAGCTGCAACTCCTTCACCCCGGCGTCGTAATGCTTACGGGCGGCTTCCGGGACCTTCAACTCCGCCGCCGAAACCACGCCGCCCCCCGCGGACTTTTTCACAGTGATCTGACGGTAGAGGATGTACTGGAGGCTGATGGCGCCGACCTGCCGCGACGCCACGTCCACCGTCTCGTGGATGGTCTGGTAGCCGTCGGCGGAGAGCGTGATGTCATAGGAGCCGGCAGGGACGCCGCCGAAGGAAAAGCGGCCGGAGTCGGTGTAGATGGACTGGTGGTAGGTCAGGCCGGGCGTGGCCAGCACGACCTTTACCATCGCGGTGCCGCCGACGACCACGATGCTGCCCTCGACGCGGCGGGTGCCCGAGCGAGCGGAGGGATCGGTTGATGTGCCGAGGGAGTTAGAGGCCAAGGGCTTGTCCTGCAGCGCCTGCGCCGGCAGGCACAAGGCCACGATGACAACGAGAGGAAAGGGCCGCGGCAGGAACTTCATCCCGGGCCTCCGAGAGGAAGCAAGCATAGCACCGCCACCCGAGGTTGCAAAGCGGCGTGCCCCGGCGTCACGGCAGGCCCGCCGGCGCGGTGCTAGAATCCGCCTCGCTCTCGGCAGGCAGTCGCCACTCATGGCAGTGGAGGACAGACGATGTCCGGGATATCGCGCAACCTGCTGCTGGCCGGGTGCCTGGTGGCCAGCGCGTCCGCACAAAAAGTGATGATCAAATCTTTCCTTGTTGAACCTGACGGGAAGATGACCGTGCACCAAGGGCAGACGATCTCGAAGAAGGGCGTGGTCGTCGGGTTCGAGAGCTACCTCGACGCCAGCAAAAAGGGCGCCGGATTCAAGCTGGCAGAGCCGGATACCAAGGGCCTGGAGCCGGGAGACCAGATTTACCTGTTCGTGGCGGGCCTGAAACGGCGGCCGGGCGAGATGCGTGATTACGGATCGACTCTGGGGCTGGGCGCGTGGGTAAAAGTCACGTTCCGGTCACTGCAGCACACCGACGATGCGGTGGTGATCACTTTCGACGAAGCGCAGACGCTGGAGAGCGGCGCCAAAATCCGCGAGCTGGCGTACACGATCGTGGATGGCTTCCTGATGCCCGCCGCGGCCAAGCCCGCGAGCGCGACGCCGGCGCCGTAACTCACTCCCATTCAATCGTGCCGGGGGGCTTCGAGGTGATGTCGTAGACCACGCGGTTGATGCCGCGGACTTCGTTGACGATGCGGGTGGAGATGCGCTTCAGCACCTCCCACGGCAGCTCGACGACAGTCGGCGGTCATGCCGTCCTCCGAGTGCACGGCGCGGATGGCGCAGGTGTAGGCGTAGGTGCGGGCGTCGCCCATGACGCCCACGCTCATCACCGGGAGCAGCACCGCGAAGGACTGCCAGATTTTCGCGTACAGGCCGGCGAGCTTGATTTCCGTGACCACGATGTCGTCGGCTTCCTGCAGCAGGCGAATGCGCTCGGGAGTGACCTCGCCGAGAATGCGGACGGCGAGGCCGGGTCCGGGGAAGGGCTGGCGCTGCAGCGATTTCCTCGGGCATGCCGAGGTTGCGGCCGATGCGCCGCACCTCGTCCTTGAACAGGTCCTTGAGCGGCTCGATGAGCTTGAGCTTCATGTTCTCCGGCAGGCCGCCGACGTTGTGGTGCGACTTGATGGTCTGGGAGGGGCCGCGCACGGAGCGGGACTCGATGACGTCGGGGTAGAGCGTGCCTTGCACCAGGAACTCGGCGCCGCCTTCCTGGCGGTGCTGGGCGACGATTTCGCGGCCTCGTCGTCGAACACGGCGATGAACTCGGCGCCGATGATTTTGCGCTTCTGCTCCGGGTCGGAGACGCCGGCGAGCTTTGCGAGGAAGCGCTGGCTGGCGTCCACGGCGATGAGGTTGAGGCCCAGGCGGTGGTGCAGGTTCTTCTGCACCTTCTCGAACTCGTTCTTGCGCAGCACGCCGTTGTTGACGAAGACGCAGGTGAGGCGGTCGCCGATGGCGCGATGCACCAGGGTGGCCGCGACTGCGGAATCGACGCCGCCGGAGAGGGCACAAAGCGCGTGGCCGTCGCCCACCTGCTGGCGCACCTGGGCGATGGTGGCATCGATGAAGCGCTGCGAGGTCCAGTTGGGTGCGGCGCCGCAGATGTCGAAGACAAAATTGTGCAGGACCTGGGCGCCCAGCGGGGTGTGATGGACCTCGGGATGGAACTGCACCGCCCAGATGCGGCGCTGCTCGTCCTCGATGGCGGCCGTGGCGTGGGCGGAGCGGGCTACCAGCTGGAATCCGGGGGCAGGGCGCGGGCTTCGTCGCCGTGCGACATCCAGACCTTGATGGCCGTTGGCAGGCTGGCGAAGAGGCGCGAGGGGCGCGTGATCTCGATCTCCGCGTGCCCGTACTCGCGCGCTTTGCCGGCGCGCACGTCGCCCCCCAACGCATGCACGATGAAATGCAGGCCGTAGCAGATGCCGAGCACGGGCAGGCCGAGGGCGAGGACGCGGGCGTCGGCCGGCGGCGCGTCAGCGTCATACACCGAGGACGGGCCGCCGCTCAGGATGATGCCCAGCGGCGCGTAGCCGCGGATTTCGTCGAGCGCGGCGGTGCAGGGAAGGACGACCGAGAAGACGCTCTGCTCGCGGATGCGGCGCGCGATGAGCTGCGTGTATTGCGAGCCGAAGTCGAGGACGACGATGGATTGGGTTTCCACGGATAAGGCTAGCAGTAGGAGCGTGGGACGCCCAAGAAGTTTCCTTGCCCGGCATCGAAGAACTTAACCAGCCGACGCGTCACATGATCTTGACCGGACCGAGGGCTTCCTTCATGGCCTCGAACTCCGGGGTGGTCTTCCGGAGGTTGTCGAAGTTCGCTTCCGGATACTGCCAGCGGATCTGGGTGGCCAGGAAGCTGCCGCGCAGCAGCATGGCCTCGTGGTTGTCCCAGATGCGGCTGGTGGTGGCGCGGCTGCCGTAGCGGTCGATGATCATCTTGGAGAAGCCGATGGCTTCGCGCGGGTCGTAGCCGCGTTCCACGATGTTCTGCATGCCGATGCGGTCCGCCTGGTTTTCGATGCGGCGGCCGTAGCCATTGACCACGGCTTCCAGGCCGAGCTGCCCGAGGACGAGCGCGGCGTCCCCGATGTAGCCGGAGGCGGCATAGGCGGCGATGGTGATGAGAATGCGCTTGGTGCGGGTCTCATGCACCTGGCGCCAGTAGTGAATCTGCATGGTGTGGGCGATTTCGTGGCTGAGGACGAAGGCGAGCTGCGCTTCGCTCTCCACCGCGCCGAGCAGGCCGGTGTTGATGAGCAAGGTGCCGTCGGGCAGGGCGGAGGCGTTGATGGAGGGATCCTCGACCACGAAGAAACGGAACTCGACGCCGGCGCTGGTCTTCTCCCACATGGGCGGGACCAGCGAGTGGCCCAGCTTGCGGACGTACTCCTGGACCTTGGGAATGTCCAGCAGCTTCATGCGAGCCTGCACCTTGGTGCCCTTGCGGAATTCCAGGATGTCGATGCCGGTTTTTTCCTCGCTCGCCCGGGTAATCGCCACGTCGCCCATCTTGAAGGCGTCGGGTTGCGCGATGGAGCCGAGCTCGACCTCGGAAGCGACGATCAATCCATCGGGGCGGCGCACGCCTTCATAGCGCACCTGGCGGGCGGCGATGCCGGGGGTGGCGGCGGCAGCACCGGCGGGGGGCACGGTGGCCGGCCACGTGCGTTTCGTCTTCTCGTCGAGCACGAGCAGCTCACCATCCACCTTGAGGCGCGCGGGCTGGCCGGCAGAGATCTGCTGCTCCTCGGTGGGTTCGCGGTCCAGATACGCGCTCTCGTGCACCACCTTGCTGAACTGCTCGAGATCGAGCGTGGCTTTTTCGGCCGCGAACTGGTGGCGGCCCGTCCACGTGCCCTCGACCTCGACTAGCAAGCCAATCTCCAGATTCGGGGACGGGGCACTAAGGTGGATGACGTCATCGAGGATAGTGATGGTTTGCGGGTCGGGGTGCGCGGTGATGTAGCCGCGGAGCTTGACCTTGGAGACCGCGACAGCCTGAGCTGCAAATAGCAGGAGACACAAGAAGAGGACGGAGACATTACGCGCGGTCGTGGCCGGGGTTCTCATGGCGCACCACCTTTGTCTTAAGGAGAGGGCTGAAGCCTAGCACAAAAGGCGCTATGCCGCTGTGACGCGCGTATAATTCCGGCATCTCTCGGACACCTAAGCTGGAGGATAGCTATGCGCCTGCGATTGGTGTTAGCGGCCTTATTGGTGGTTTGCCTCGGGAGCACGCTGTGGGCGGCAGAGCCCAAGTTCAAGTCGGCGGAAGTGAAGCACTTTGAACGTGCCGAGGGAGTCGAGCTCTCGCCCGAATTCTCCGACCTGCTCTACGCCGAAATCAAGAATGCCCTGAAGAAGTCAAAGCTGGTAGGACAGCCGATCGGCGAAGGCGAAGTGATAGATACGGCCGACGCGCCGAACTCGATCATCATCGCCGGCAACGTGCTGGAGTACAAGAAGGAAGCGTCGCCAAGGCGGTCATCATCGGCTTCGGCGTCGGGCGGCGTAACCTGCGCGCCCAGTTCTCAGCCAAGCGGCAGAGCGACCAGTCGGTGCTCCTCGACAAGGAAGTCACGGTCAAGACCGACCCGCGCATGAAAGAGAACTTCCTGGCCAAGCTGCTGGCCAACAAGATCGTGAACGAAATAAAGAACAACGTTCACTGAGGCGGCGCCGGGGGAGCGGGCGCGGGAGCAGGAGCTGCGGCGAGCGCCAGGACGGCATCGCGCAGCTTGGTGCCGCGCATGAAATTGCGCATCGCCTCCTCCAGCGCGGTCTCGATGTTCTCCTTGACGTTCTTCAGCAGCGTCTTCTTGCGGAAGGCCGCGTTCTCGATGGCGGTGCCCAGGGCGGTGATCTGCTGCGACTTGCCGCTCTTGGCGTTCTTGACCACGATGTTCAGGTCCACCTTGCCGTAGAAGTCGTACCCGGAACCTTCCGCCAGCCCGAAATGGAAGACGTAGGCGGTGAGCAGGAAATCGGCGCCGGCTTTGTCGGTGGCGAGCAGGTCGCCCGACTTGAGCGCCTGCTCGAGGGCGGCGCGCATGATCTTGACCGGCTCCTGGTCGAGGTACACGCCGCCGCGGCCCTTGAGCACGAGCATGGGCTGGGCGTTGCCGCTGCGATCAATCACATCATCGATATAGAACTTGATCGGCTGCGCGAAGGTCTGCGGCTTGGGCAGATCCGCAAAGCTGATGTTGATGGTATTGGCCGGAGTCTGTTTGGGATCGTCGGCGGCGAAGGCCAGAGCCGACAGCAGAAGAAGGACAACCGCGGCGCACAGCGAGCGGGACCTCATGACGGCGCCCCCGAAAGAGAAATTTTGTAGGAAACCAGCCTGAGCGTAGTTCCGGGAGCCGGCGAAGTCAATATGGGGCGCTGCCGTTACTGCCGCAGCAGCAGGCCGGTGAGGACGGCTTTCTGGCGGGCGATGAGGGCGTCGATGCCCGCGCGCGCCAGGTCGAGCATGCGGCGAAGCTGCTCGTCGTCGAAGGGGTGCAGCTCGGCGGTGCCCTGCACTTCGACGAGCTGCCGCTCGCCGGTCGCGACGATGTTCATGTCCACCGTCGGCGCGCGAATCCTCCTCGTAGGAGAGGTCGAGCATGATCTCGCCGTCCACGATGCCCACGCTGGTGGCGGCCACGAAGTCGCGGATGGGCAGCGGCACTGCAGCGTGCCGCGCCTCGACGCAGTCTGCTCGAGCGCCAGGCCGAGCGCGACGAAGGCGCCGGTGATGGCCGCGGTGCGCGTGCCGCCGTCGGCCTGGATGACGTCGCAGTCGACGCAGAGCGTGCGCTCGCCGAGCCGCGTCAGGTCGACCACGGCGCGCAGGGAACGGCCGATGAGGCGCTGGATCTCGAGCGTGCGGCCGCTGGCGCGTCCGCGCGCGGCCTCGCGCGGCGTGCGCGTCAGGGTAGAGCGCGGCAGCATGCCGTACTCGGCGGTGACCCAGCCCTTGCCGGTGTTGCGCAGGAACGTCGGCACCGTTTCTTCCACCGTGGCAGTGCAGATGACGCGCGTGTTGCCCACCTCGATCAGCACCGATCCCTCGGCGGTGGAGATGAATTCGGGCACGAGGTTGACGGGACGCATCTGGTCGGGAGCGCGTTGGTCGCTGCGATAGATCAAGTCAGTACCTAGTTGCCAGTTGCTGGTTGTCAGTTGCCAGAGGCTGCGAGGCGGAATCATAGCAGGAGAGCGGCGTCGGTCGTCGGTCGTCGGTCTTCGGTCGTCGGCCAGCGAGCCGTCAGGCGGCGGCCTTCCGGGGTCAGTGGTTCCTGGCTACTTCGTGTCTGCGGCCCAGGCGGCGACGGCGGCGGTGTCGTAGAAGTCGCGCAAGTCGGCGTGGCCGGCAAGCGTTTCGCGCTCGCGGCCGTCGACCAGGAACTTGACGCGCAACAAGCCCGGCGAGTTGGCGGCCAGCGTCTGAACCAGCGAAACCAGCGTCAGCGATTCTTCCAGCACGCCGGAGGGGTGGTCGTTGGCCAGCTGCGCGGTCAGGTCGACCACGGCGGTGTCGCTGCCCACGAGGTAAACGGCGCGGACGTCGGCCCCGGCGCCGATGGCGTGCGGCGAGTTCTTCTCCTGATAAACGGCGAGCACGGCGCGCAGCAGCTCGCGGCCGCGCTCGGCGGGATCGGCCGGCAGCGGAACACTGAGCAAGCGCGTGTGCAGGCTGCCGCTGGCGTCGTCGGCAAAGTAGATCATCACGCGGGCGGCCGGGCCGCTGACGGGCGGCGCCAGGGGCCGCTGGCCGGAGCGACGAGCGCTCTCCAGCTGTTCGGCGCGCTGTTTCAGGTGCAGCACGTAGAGGCCCATGCCAAATACCCCGGCCACCAGCAACACGATGGTGATTTGCAGGGCGCGGGGAATCATGGCGTGGCTCCCGGGGGCGCGACGCCACGCCGCTCGACGGCCGCGGGTTCCAGCTCCTTTTGAACTTCCGCGAGGGCGACGGCGAGAGCGGCCGCGATCTGCTGCTGAAATCCGGAGGAGGCGAGGCGTTCCAGGGGCTTGGGACCGGAGGGGGGCGTGACCTCAATGGCCAGGGCGGCGGCGGTGATGTTGTTGAGCGGGCGCAGCGGAGCGGACGTCAGCGTGGCGGCCACCTGGTGCTGCTGCAGCCGTGCCAGCAGGGCCTCGCCGAGGCTGCGACTGTTCGCGAGTGCGCCCTGTTGCGCGCGCTCCCAGGGCACCAGGCCCGCGGGAGCGGCCGCGGCAGCTGCCGGCAGCAGCGGCGTGTAGAGGCGCACGCCGGCGCCGCTGGCGGTGACGTGCAGCGCGAGGTAGAGCCAGGGACGCACCGCATTGGCGGCCTGGGCGCGCTGATCGAGACTCACGGTGATGTCCTGATCGCGCAGCAGGGACGCGGCGATGCCGCGCGCCGCCAATTCCGTTTTCAGGCGCCGCGCCAGCGACAACGCGAGGTCCTTCTCGAGAATTGTTTCGCTCAGCACGGCCCCGCGCTCCTCGCCGCCGTGCGCCGGATCGATGAGCACCAGAAAACGCGCGTGGCCCGGAGACGGTACGGGGGTGGCGGCCGGCTTTTCCGGGGTTGCCGGCGGCGCGGCGACGCTCGCCGCCGGTGTGCCGGCATTCTCCCTGGCGGCGGCCTGGGCCGGGGTGGGCGCCAGCGTCAGGGTGATCGTCCTGCCGCCGTTGCTGAAGGAAGCGAGCAGCGGCGTGGTGCTGTTCACGGTCAATTCGGCGGCGCCGTTGGCCTCGCCGTAGGTCACGAGGGGAATGGTCTTGCTGTCGAAGGTGAGGCGGTCGTTCATGGTGATCAGCGGCTCGCGCACGAACGTCATGCGCAGCTTGCCCGGCTCGGTGTGGACGGTGGGATTCACCGGAGCGCTGAAGTTCAGCACCAGCGACTCGGGCGCGGGTTTCACTTCGGCGGTGAAGCGGGTGCCGACTTCGCCGAGAAACAGCCGCCGCGCACTCTCATGCAGGCTGATGCGCGTGTTCAGCATGGCGGCAAAGACGGCCGGCAAAGAGGTGATGGGGAGCTGCGGCCGGCCGTTCTCGACCGCGACGGGCGCGGCGAGCGGCACGTCGCGGCCGCGGACCCGCGCCTTGTTCTTGCCGTCTTCGAAACGCACTTCGACCGCCTCGCCGGGCTTGGCGGGATGCAGCGCCTCGGCCGGCGTGAAACGCGCCTTCCACTTCTTTCCCTGGTCCTGGATTTCGAGTTGGCCGAGCGGCCCCAGCACGTCGACGGCGTCGGCATACGGCTGGCCATTGCGGTCGGTCGCCGCCACCGCAAAAGAGGCGCCGGGAGTGTAGACGGAGAGGCGCTTGGGGGCCTCGGCGGGAGCCTGCGGGTCGGCGGGAGGCAGGGAAGCAGAGAAGACCGCGCTCGCCGCCACAACGGCGAGCGTGATGGCGCAAGCGTGCACGCTACTCCAGCGCATAAATGGCCAGTCCGCTAAGGAGCTTGGGATAAAAGTCGGTGGACTTCTGCGGCATGACTTCACCGGCCAACGCGACCTCGGCCACCTGGTGAACGGAAACGGGGTTCAGCAGGAAAGCGGCGTCGGCGCCCTGGCGCACCTGCTCCACGGCCTCGCGCGCGTCGCGGTGATAGCCGATATGACGCTGCTCGCGGACCGCCTCTTCGCCGATCCCCAGCATCTCCTGCAAGACCACGCGATGGAGCACAACCACGTCCAGCTTCTGCTGACGCGGCGAAAGCCCGCCGATGAAGGGTTGGGCGTCGCCGGGGCGGAAGGTCAGCAGGCACGCGCCCAGCCGGGTCACGGCGGCCAGCCGAATGGCGCCCGGGGGGCGTTCGGCAATCATCTGCAACAGCTTTTCGGGCGCCACCGGCCCGGGCACCGGTTGGCAATCGAACGCCGGGCGCGTCTTCTGCAGGAAGACGTCGCTCGCGAAGTTCGGCATTCCGGAGACCACGCGATGCGTGGGCAGCACCAGCAGGCCCGGGGCGTCCAGGTTAACGAAGGTCATCATGGCGCGCTCGAAGGCGGTCCACTCTTCCTTCCAGATGTAGGAACCCGTCCCCACGGCCGGCACGGCGACGGAGAGGGAGCGGATCGCCTCCTCGCGGCGTTCGTTGCGGTAGGCGAGCGCGGTTTCGTAGCGGTGATGGCCGTCGGCGATGACAAGTTGCTTTTCCAGCATCGCCTCCTGCACGGCGGCGAGGATGCCCGGATCGGCCACGCGCCAGAGGCGATGCACGACGCCGTACTCATCTTTCACTTCGACCAGCGGCGCGGCGGACGCCGGCAGCAGCTTTTCGACGCGGCGCTCACGGTCGCGGTACAGCATGAAGAGCTGCCCGAAGTGGGCGCGAGTGGCACGCAGCAACTGGAGGCGGTCCTGCTTGGGGCCGGGGTGCGTCTGCTCGTGGCGAAAAACGACCTCGGAGCGGTAGTCCTCGAGTTGGCCAAGCGCGATGAAGCCCTGGCGCTCGAACTCGCGGCCCGCCAGCGCGGAGCCCGCGGGAGCGGAAAACGTCTGCGTGTAGCGGAAGATGGCGGGCTGCGGCTCGGGAACCAGGACCTGCTGCTCGCGCCACTCGCGGAAGCATTGTGCGGCGCGGGTGTAGACGTTGTTCTGGTCGGTGTCGCCGGGTTCCGCGCGCCCCAGGATGATGCGTACCAGGTTGTAGGGGCTGGCGTCGTAATAGGCGGCCTGCATCGCCGGGGTGATTTTGTCGTACGGTTGTGTAACCACGGAGGCGATGGGGACTCTGGCCTCGTGGTAGCGGAGCGCACGGAAGGGAAAGACCTGCGCCATGGGGACTTCGCATTCTAACCGTTGCCGGGCGGGCATGGCCTGGTCAGTCCGTGATTCTGTGCGGCGCCCGGCATGCGACGCCGGTCACGGCGCGGCGATGGCGCGTGTGTTAACATCGTCGCAATTGGCAGAGGGAAGTATGACCCGCATGGGGTACCAAGGGCGCGGGTCCTGTCGCCCACGGCGGATACCACAAAGCCACGCAGAGATGTGCGCGGAATGGCGCGGGCGTCGAGGTCTCGTTGTCGCCGGTCTGGCGGTCTGGCTCTGCCTTGCCGTGCCCACGTGGGCGTGGGGGCAGGCGGGTCCGGCGCAGGACGTTCACGTCAAGCCGCGTCCCCCCGCGGGTGAGCCGGCGCAACGCGTGGCGCCCGGCGGTGACGCGGATCCGTCGCTCAGCACGCGCACCAAGCCCATCCGCAAAGACGTTGACCTGGTGCTGGTGAACGTCACCGTCACCGATCCCATGAACCGCCTGGTCACCGGCCTGGAGCAGGAGAACTTCAACGTGATGGACGGCGACAAGGTGCAGCAGATCCGCCACTTCTCCAGTGAGGATGCGCCCATTTCGCTGGGCGTGATCTTCGACGTCAGCGGCTCCATGTCCGACAAGATCGAGAAGTCCCGCGAGGCGGTGGTCGAGTTTTTCAAGACCGCCAACCCACAGGATGAGTTCTTCATGATCGCCTTCGCCGACCGCCCGGACCTGATCAGCGACTTCACCAAATCGATCGAGGACATCCAGGGCAAGCTGGTCTACACCGTGCCCAGGGGCCGCACGGCGCTGCTCGACGCCATCTACATGGGCGTGGCCAAAATGAAGGACGCGCAGCAGCAGAAGAAGGCGCTGCTCATCATCTCCGACGGCGGCGACAACCGCAGCCGCTATACCGAGAGCGAAATCAAGGCGATGGTGAAAGAGGCCGATGTGCAGATTTACGCCATCGGCATCTTCGATCGCGACTTCAAGACCCCGGAAGAGCGTCTGGGACCGCAACTGCTGGGGGAGATCACCGACGTGACCGGCGGGCGGACGTTTACTCTGGACAACGTCAATGAGCTGGCCGACGTGGCCACCAAGATCGGCGTGGAACTGCGCAACCAGTACGTGCTCGGCTACCGTCCCAGCAGTACTCCGCGGGACGGCAAGTGGCGCAAGATCAAGGTAAAACTGCTGCCGCCCAAAGGTCTGCCGCCGCTGCACGTGTACTTCAAAACGGGCTACTATGCACCCCAGGAATAGACTGCTCCCCGCACTCGTCTTTCTGCTCTTGACTGCCATCGCCGGGGTAGCGCAGACGCCGCCGGCGCAGAACCCGCCCACGCCGCCGCCTGCGAAACCCGAAGCAGCCCCGCAGCAGCCGCAGGAGCCGGCCGCGGTCAACAACGGCGTCTTCGTCTTCAAGAAAAACGTCGAAGAGGTGGTGCTGCACGCGACGGTGGTCGACGAGCGGGGACGGCTGGTCACCACACTGGTGCGCAACGACTTCACCGTCTATGAGGACGGCAAGCTGGCCACCATTACCTCGTTCCGGCACGAGGACATCCCGGTGTCGCTCGGCATCGTGATCGACAACTCGGGCTCGATGCGTGACAAACGCCCGGCGGTCAACCAGGCCGCTATCAACCTGGTGAAGGCGAGCAACCGGCAGGACGAGGTGTTTATCGTCAACTTCAACGACGAGTACTACCTCGACCAGGACTTCACCAACAAACTCGAGTTGCTGTCGGAAGGCCTCGAGCGCATCGAATCGCGCGGCGGCACCGCGCTCTACGACGCCGTCATCGCCTCCGCCGACCACCTGAAGAAGAACGGGACCCTGGACAAGAAGGTGCTGCTGGTGGTCACCGACGGCGAAGACAATTCCAGCCGCGAGTCGCTGGAGCAGGCGGTGCGCCGCCTGCAGGACGAGGGCGGCCCTACCGTGTACACCATCGGGATCCAGGGCGAGGAGCGCAGCAAGCGCGCCCGCCGCGCGCTGCAGGCGTTGAGCGAGCAGACCGGCGGCGTGGCGTTTTTCCCCAAGGACGTGGGGGAAGTCGACCAGATCAGCCTGACCATCGCCCACGACATCCGCAACCAATACACGATCGGCTACAAGAAGGACCCCAACGCCGCGCCCGGCTATCGCGCCGTCAAGGTCACGGCGCGCGCCAACGGCTACAAGAGCCTGCAAGTCCGCACCATGAGCGGCTACTACGCCGGGCAGCAACGCGCGGCGCGCTAGCCCCCGCAGCAACGATCACCTGTGACGGCCTCGCTGCGGCGAGGCCATTCTGCTGGTGCGCGCGGCGCGCAACTCGCCGCCCCCTATAATCGCCCTCATGCGGATGGTAGTGGCGGGAGGAGGGGTGGCGGGACTGGCGGCGGCGCTGGCTGCGTCGCGCCGCGGGCATGAGGTGCTGCTGCTGGAGCGGGACGTGTTCGAGCGCGGCGCCGGCGCGCGCGCCTTCGGCTGGACACGGAAGGGCATCCCGCATTTTCACCAGCCGCATGCTTTCCAGCCGCGCGGCCGCCTGCTGTTGCGGCAGGATTTTCCCGACGTGTACCGCGCCCTGCTGCGGGCCGGGGCCTGCGAGGTAGAACTGGCGACGTCATTTCCGGGCGAGCCGCGGCCGGACGATCACGAACTCACCTTCCTGGCGGTGCGACGCCCCTTGATTGAGTGGGCGCTCCGGGAAGCGCTGCGCCAGGAGAAGCGGGCGACCATCGCGTCCGGACGGCACGTCGCCGGGCTGCTCGGGCGGCACGGGCCGGTTCCGCGGGTGGAGGGCGTGGGTACGGCGGAAGGCGAAGAATTCCGCGGCGCCCTGGTGGTGGACGCGCTGGGCCGCACCACCCCGGCGCCGGGCTGGTTGGCCGCGATGGGCGCGACGCCCCCGGAAACCGCCTCCGGAGACTGCGGCTGCGTTTACTACAGCCGCTACTACGAACTGTTGCGCGGGGTGAAGATGCGGCACCGCGCCAGCCCGCTGGGGCCGCGTGGCGATCTTGGGTATGCCGCTTTCACCACCTTCCTCGGCGACAACCGCACCTACGCCATTGCGCTGATCGTGCCCACGTGGGACCAGGAACTGCGGGTCCTGCGGGAAGAAGGCGCCTTCGTGGCCGCCTGCCGCGCGGTCCCGGGGCTGGAGCCGCTGGTCAGCAGCGATTTCGCGCGGCCGATCACGCCGGTGATGCCAATGGGCTCGCTGCAAAACACCATCCGGCGATATGTACGCGACGGGCGCCTCTGTGCGGTGGGGATCGTCCCCGTCGCGGACGCGTTCTACCACACCGACCCGAGTTTTGCCCTCGGCCTCTCCAACGCCCTGGTGCACGCGCGCGCCCTGGTGGCGGCGCTGGAGGCTCATCCCAGCGACGTCGCAGAGGCCGCGCTGGCCTACTTCGCGGCTACGACCGGCGAGGCGGAAGAACGATTTCAACTAGCCTGCGAGACCGACGCGGCCCGGCTGCGCGCGTGGCGCGGGGAGCCGCTGGATACGCTATCGCGCGCCGGCTGTTATCCGCTGTTCGTGATGGCCGCCGGCGTCCTCAGCCGCTTCGATGGCGAGATTGCGCGCAAGCTGGCGCGCCGCATGGCTTTTCTTGATCGCACCGGCGTCTTCGACAACGATCTCGAGCTGCAGCAGCGCATCGAGGCCCTGCTCCCGGAGGCCATCAAGGCCCGCCCGCTCCCCGCCGCCGGTCCCGGACGTGAGGAGTTGCTGGCGCGCGTGGTGCGCTCGGCGGCGGCGCCACGAGATGTTTGACCGTATCCCGCCACTCTTTTAGTCTTGAGGGTCCTCCATGAAGACGATCACAGAAGGCACGCTGCGGGTTGTCGAGAGCATTACCGACCTGGTCGGCCAGACGCCGTTGCTCCACCTGCGGCGGCTGGCGCCGCCGGACGCTGCCGAGGTGTTCGCCAAACTGGAGTACCTGAACCCGGGCGGCAGCGTAAAAGACCGCGCCGCCATCGGGATGATCGAGCGCGCCGAAGGCGAGGGGAAGCTCCAGCCCGGCGGCATGATCGTCGAGGCCACGGCCGGGAACACCGGCATCGGCCTGGCGCTGATTGGCGTCAACAAGGGCTACCGGGTGGTGGTCTTCGTGCCGGAAAAGTTTTCGGAGGAAAAGGTCATGGTGATGCGCGCCCTCGGCGCCGAGGTGGAACGCACACCCGACGCCGAGGGCATGCAGGGCGCGATCGGGCGCGCCACCCAGTATGCGCACCAGCACCCCGGCGCGTTCATGGCCGCGCAGTTCGAAAACCCCGCCAATCCCGACTACCACTACCAGACCACCGCCGAAGAGATGTTCGAGCAGATGCAGGGCCGGATCGACGCGGTCGTGATCGGCGCCGGGACCGGGGGCACCTTCACCGGGGTCGCGCGGTATGTCAAGGAGCGCCTGCCGCAGTGCCACTGCGTGGCGGTCGAGACCCAGGGCTCGGTGCTCGGTGGTGGGCCGCCGGGCCAGCACCGCGTGGAAGGCATCGGCGCCAGCTTCATGCCCAAGACGTTCAACCCGGCGCTGGCCGACGAGATCATGATGGTGAAGGACGAGGACGCCTTCGCCATGGTGCTGGAGATGGCGCGCAAAGAAGGTATCCTCGGCGGTTCGAGTTCGGGCGCGAATGTTTTTGCCGCGCTGCAGGTGGCGCAGCGACTCGGCCGCGGCAAGCGCGTGGTCACCCTCATCCCCGACGGCGCCGAACGTTACATGTCGAAAGGCATTTTCGGGGGGAAAGTAGGCTCATTTCTGATTTGCGATTTGTGATTTGCGATTTCTGATTCGCGATTGCTGGGTGGTAAATCGCCAATCACAAATCGCAAATCAGAAATCCCAGATTGCCGGTCTCAGACTGCACCCACTATGAAGAAAAATCGCAAGCCTGGTTTTGCCACCCTCGCCATCCACGAAGGCCAGGAACCCGAGCCCTTGACCGGCGCGGTTTCCGTGCCGATCTACGCGACGTCCACCTACGTGCAGGACGGGCTGGGCAAGCCGCGGCAGGGGTATGAATACGCGCGCGTGACGAACCCGACGCGCACCCGGCTGGAAAAGAACCTGGCGGCGCTGGAGGGTGGCACGGACTCCAAGGTCTTTGCCAGCGGCATGGCCGCGATCAGCGCCCTGGCGACGATGTTGAAGGGCGGCGACCACCTCATCTGCTCGCACAACGTTTACGGCGGGGTGCCGCGGCTCTTCAACCAGATCCTCATCCACTACGGCCTGGAGTTTTCCTACGTCGACACCTCCGACGTGAGCGCCGTGGAGCGCGCCATCCGCAAGAACACGAAAATCTGCTACGTCGAGACCCCGACCAACCCGCTGATGACGGTCAGCGACATCGCCGCCATCGCCAAGGTGTGCCGCCGCCGCCGCGTCGAGCTGGTGGTGGACAACACGTTTGCCTCGCCCTGCCTGCAGCACCCGATCGCGCTGGGCGCCGACATGGTGGTGCATTCGACCACGAAATTCCTCAACGGGCACTCCGATGGGCTGGGCGGGGTGATCGTGTGCACGCGCCCGGACCAGGCGGAGCAACTGGCGTTCATCCAGAAGTCGGTGGGGGCGATCATGTCGCCGTTCGAGTGCTGGCTGGTGCTGCGCGGGGTCAAGACGCTGGCCGTGCGGATGAAGAAGCACGACGAGAACGGGCGCGTGGTGGCCGCCTACCTCGACCAGCACCGGAAAGTGAAGGCCGTCTTCTATCCCGGCCTGCCCCAGCACCCGCAACACGCGCTCGCCAAGCGCCAGATGGACGGTTTCGGCTCCATGATCAGTTTCGAAACCGGCTCGCTGCGCAATGCCAAGAAGATGCTGGCGCGGGTGCGGGTGTGCTCGCTGGGCGAGTCGCTGGGCGGCGTGGAGACGCTGATTTCGCACCCCGCCACCATGACCCACGCGGCACTCGGCGCCGCCGGACGCCGCGCCATCGGCATTACCGACGGCATGGTGCGGATCTCGGTCGGCATCGAGGATGTGGACGACATCATCGCCGACCTGGAGCAGGCGCTGGAAGCCATTTAGGGATTTGGCGATCTGTGATTTGCGATTTGTGATTTGGTGATTTGAAATCAATCTCTGCTGCAGCGGACCTCAGAAATCACAAATCACAAATCGCAAATCACTAAATCACCAAATCGCTAGATTCAGCGCACGCAGCCTTCGATCCACTGCAGGTACTCGCGCCCCCCGTGGTCGATGGTGAGCACGAGGAACTCGGGCAGATCGTAGGAGTGCAGTTCCTTGATGGCGGCGTGCACCCGGTCGAGGGCGTCGTGCATGGTTTTGATCACCAGCAGGTGCTCCTCGCCCTGCTCGAGTTTGCCGCGCCACCAGAAGGTGGAGCTGACGGGACCCAGCACGTTGACGCACGCGGCCAGGTGGCGCTCCACCAGCGCGCGCGCAATCTTCTGGGCCTCGTCTTTCGATCCAGCGGTGCTCAGGACAATGCGTTTTTCGGTCATTTACAATCGCCTGTCTAGTGCGACGGGCGGGCGCACACTGTAGCAGCGGCGCTCCGCCGGAAGCAAGCGGCCCGGCTGCGCAAGCTGGGAAGTCCCCAGCATCCGCGTTTTCACCTTCGCCGACGCGAAGAGGTCAGGCATGACCCAGATCAAGTTCGGCACCTCCGGCTGGCGGGCGGTGATGGCGGAAGAGTTCACGCTCGCCAACGTGCACCGCGCCATCACCGGGATTGCCCGCTACGTGGTGGGGCAGAAGCGGGAAGGGGCGCGCGTCATCGTGGCGCGCGACCCGCGTTTCATGGGCGAACTGCTGGTCTCGTTCGCCGCCGACATTCTCGCCGGGTACGGCATTGTGCCCCTGGTGGTGGCCGACCCGGCGCCGACCCCCGCCATCGCGTACGCTGTCATCGGGCTCCAGGCCGACGGCGCCATCAACTTCACGGCTTCGCACAATCCGCCGGAGTACAACGGCATCAAGTTCTCGACGCCCGACGGGGCGCCCGCCCTGCCCGAGGTGACGAAGAAAATCGAGCAGGAGATCGAAGCGGCGGGAGGGGCAACCGCCGCTATCGGCGCGCGCGCGCAACCCGAAACCATCGATTTGCGTGAGCGCTACCTGGCGCGGCTGCGCGAGATCGTGGACCTGGGCGCCATCCAGCGCGCCGGGCTGCGCGTGGTCTTCGACCCGATGTGGGGGGCGGCGCGCGGCTACTCCGACGCGCTGCTGCGCCAGGCCGGCATCGCGGTGGAGACGATGCATGACTGGCGCGACGTGCTCTTCGGCGGCCACGCACCCGAGCCTAACGGACAGCTGCTGGCGCCGGCCGCCCAGAAGCTGCGCGAGACCGGCGCACACCTCGTCATCGCCACTGACGGCGACGCGGACCGCTTTGGCATCGTGGATCGCGACGGCACCTTCCTCCAGGCCAACTACATCATCGCGCTGCTCTTCGATTACCTGGTGGAAACGCGCGGCTGGCGCAACGGCGTGGCGAAGTCGGTGGCCACGACCAACCTGGTCAACGCGCTCGCCGCGCACTACGGAATCGAGCTGCACGAGACGCCGGTGGGATTCAAGTACATTGGCGAGCTGATCAAGCAGGACCGGATCGCGATCGGCGGGGAAGAGAGCGCCGGACTTTCCATCCGTTATCACGTGCCGGAAAAAGACGGCATCCTCGCCGGGCTGCTCTGCGCCGAGATGGTGGCGCGCCGCGGAAGCTCGTTGGGCGAACAATTACGCGCTCTGTTTGCCAAAGTTGGTTCCTTTTACCCCCGCCGCGAGAACTTTCACTTGACCCCCGCGGCCCAAGAGCAGTTCACTACTAAGTTACGGGCGGAACCGCGTGATTTCAGCGGCCGCAGCGTGCGCGCCGTGGTGCGCACCGACGGGCTGAAACTGGTGCTCGACGACGGTTCGTGGGTGTGCTATCGCGTTTCGGGCACGGAGCCGGTGGTGCGTGTCTATACCGAGGCGCGGACGCCGGCGGACCTGGAACAGCTGAGTGCAGCGGCGAAAGAGTGGATTTTCCGTTGACGACGGTGATCAAGAAGGTCGGCGATTTCCGGCACTGGTGCTACGCGGCGCGGCGGCGCTTTGCCGCGGCCGGCCTGGCCTTGCTGGGCTGCGTGCTGGCTTACCACACCATCTTCGGCGCCAACGGCATGGTGGTGTATGCGCAGAAGCGCGCCGAGTACCGCAAGACGCAAAAAGAGATCCAGGAGTTCACGCGCGAGAACGAGCGCCTGCAGCAGCGCATCAAGGCGCTGAAATCGGATCGCGCCACCATCGAAAAGGAAGCGCGCGAACAACTGCGCTACACCCGGCCCGGCGAAGTCGTCTACGTGCTGCCCGAGCCACCCACCCCGCCCGCGCCGCCCGCATCCGCCCAGAAGCGTTAATTCAGTTGTAACCAGGCAGCGCCGCGGGCGCTCTTTCCGTGGGGCGGCGGCGTGTCGGCGTTGCGGGCTTGCCACGCTCGTCCCGCCGCTGTAGAAATGAAGAGTGGGTTGTGGGGGTCCTTCCTGTTCGGCCGCGCGACTTGGGGTCGGCGTGTGCCGCGGTTCTAAAAACCAGTCAAGGAGAGACAAATGAGGAAAACAGCCGTAGTTCTGATGATCACGTGCCTGGTCCTGGCGGCGGCCGCGTTTGCCGGCGACAAGGCGAAAGGGATGAGCTGGACCGGCATCATCACCGACGAAAAGTGCGCCAAGGGCGAGAACGCTACCAACGAGGCGTGCGCCAAGAAGTGCATCGAGCGCGACGGCAAAGCCGTCTTCGTCGACGACAAGGACGGATCGGTAACCCCGATTCATAACGTGGACGCCATCAAGGGGCACGAAGGGCACCACGTGAAGATCACCGGCTCGATGATGGACAATGCCATTCATGTGGACAAGGTCGGCATGGTGGCGGGCGGCAAGAAGGCCGCGGACAAGAAGGGCTCCTAGTCGCACTCGCGATTGCGCGAAAAGGGGCGGCCCCGGCGGGCCGCCCTTCACTTTTTTGGCGAGAGGAAGCTGAGCTACCGCACCACGCCTTCCGTCGGCGAGCTCGCCGTGGCGTACAGCTTCTTGGGCATGCGGCCGGCGAGATACGCCTGGCGGCCGGCGAGGACCGCGTGCTTCATCGCTTCGGCCATGAGCACGGGGTCCTGGGCGTGGGCTATGCCGGTATTCATCAGGACCCCGTGGCGCCGAGTTCCATGGCAATGGCCGCGTCCGAGGCCGTGCCCACCCCGGCGTCAATGACGAGCGGAACATCGGGAAGCAGTCGCGCATGATCTGGATATTGGAGCGGTTCTGGATGCCCATGCCGCTGCCGATGGGTGCGCCAAGGGGCATGATGGCCTCACAGCCGATGTCTTCCAACTCTTTGCAATCATCAGGTCGTCGCTTGTATAGGGCAAAACGGTAAACCCTTCCTTTACCAGTTCTTTGTCGCCTCGATAGTCTCCTCATTGTCGGGAAAGGTGTTTTCTCGTCACCCATGACCTCCACTTTCACAAAATCGACAGCCCGACCTCCCTGGCAAGGCTGCAGGTGCGGATGGCATCGTCGGCGGTGTAACAACCGGCAGTGTTGGGCAGCAGGATATATTTTGCGGATCCAGGAAATCGAGGAGCGATTCCTTGGAGCGGTCGAGATTGACGCGCCGCACCGCGACCGTCACCATCTCCGCGCCGCTGGCGGCGAGGGCGCGCGCCGTCTCCTGCCCGGAGCGGTACTTGCCCGTGCCCACAATCAGCCGTGAGCGAAACGCGCGGCCGGCAATCACCAGGGTGTCCATGGGACGATTCTAATACGCCGGCGGGCTCATGGCCGGGCCACGGTCGGCTCGGCTTCGGCCTCGTGGTACAGGGCGTCGAGTTGCTCCTGGTATCTCTCCTCGACGGCGCGGCGTTTGAGCTTCAGCGTTGGGGTGAGTTCGCCGCCGGCGACGGAAAAGTCGTCGGCCACCAGCAGGAAGCGCTTGAGCCGCTCGAACTGCGCGAAGCGGGAATTCAGATCGTCGACAATGCCCTCGTACAGCGCGCGCACTTTGGGATGTGCGACCAACTCCTCACGCGTGCCGCAGCTCACCTGGTTGGCGCGGGCCCAGTCTTCCAGGAGAGGGAAGTGCGGGGCGATGATCGCCGCCGCAAACTTGCGCCGGTCGCCGATGACCACGGCATGCGCCACCAGCGGGTTGGCGGTCAGGGCGTTTTCCATCGGGGCGGGCGCGATGAACTTGCCGGCGGACGTCTTGATGAGCTCTTTCTTGCGGTCGGTAATCGACAGAAAGCCGTCTCCGTCGAGGCGCCCGATGTCGCCGGTCTTGAACCAGTCGCCGTCGAATGCCGCCCGGGTGTCATCGGGCCGGTTCCAGTAGCCGGAGAAGACACTGGGGCCGCGCACCAGGATTTCGCCGTCCTCCGCGAGGCGCAGCGCGAGGTTGGTCAGAACTTTGCCCACGCTCCCGATCTTGTGGTCGGCGGGGGTGTTGCGGGCGATGACCGGGGAAGTCTCGGTCAGCCCGTAACCCTCGTAGAGCGCCAGCCCCACGCTGGGGTACCAGGCGGCCAGTTCGCGGCCCAGCGGCGCGCCGCCGGAGATCATCATCTGCACCCGGCCGCCCATGCCGGCGTGGATCTTCGCGAATACCAGGCGCTGCACCAGCTTCCAGGCGAGCGACTTGGGAACGCGGCGTGCCAGGACGTCCCCGCGATGCCGCGCGCCCACGCGCAGCGCCCCGTTGAACAGCAGGCGCTTCACGCCGCCCCCGACCTGGAGTTCGACCGTGTCGCGAATCTTCTCAAAGACGCGGGGCACACCGACGAAGAAGGTTGGCCGCGTCTCGCGCAATATCTGCGGCAGGGCATTCAGGTCGGGGCAATAGGCGATGCAGACGCCGTCCTGGAACATGGCGTAATCGATGTGGCGGGCGAAGATATGCGAAAGCGGCAGGCAGGAGACGTAGAGGTCGCGTTCCCCCACGCCAAAGGCCTTGATGGAAGCGGCCACATTGGCGGCCAGGTTGCCGTGGCTGAGCATCACGCCCTTGGAGGCGCCGGTGGTCCCCGAGGTGTAGATGAGGGTGGCCAGATCGTCGGCGGTGATGGAACGCGCGCGGGCGTCGAAGGTGGCGTCGCGCTCCGTGGGTCCCTGCTGCATGAGCACGCGCATGGGGACGGCGTCGTGCAGGTGCGCGTCGTCCATGACGACAATCTTCTCCAGCGGCGTGCGCCGGCGGACGGCAAGCACCTTGTTGAGCTGCTCGGGGGTGGAGACGAAGGCGACGCGCGCGCCGGCGTCGCTCAGGATGGCGGCGGTCTGTTCGCCGGTGAGGGTGGGATAGAGGGGCACGTCGGCGATGCCCAGCGCCAGGCAGGCGAAGTCGGCAATGGCCCATTCGATGCGGTTTTCGGCGAGGATGGCGGCGCGGTCGCCTTTCTTCAGGCCCCAGGCCTCGAGCGCGCGCGCCACGGCCACGACCCGGCCGTAGAGCTCGCGCGCGGAAAGCGGCAACCACTGCTCGCCGTGGCGCAGCAGCAGGGGGCTGGGGTGGTCGCGTGTCACCACCAGGAAGAAGATGTCGTTAATGGTTGCCGGGTTTTGCGGGTCCATCGCCGCGCCGCGTCTCCAATCCCCTGAGAATCACGTCCACCACCGCGTCCGCCGCGCCGGCCAGCGGGTAGTCGCGCTCGCTCAGCATCCACGAGGTGACCATTTCGTCGAGCGCGCCGAAGAAGCAGTTGGTGGCGATTTTGTCGCTCACTTCGCCGCGGAAGACGCCGGCGCGCTGCCCTTCGCGGACGACTGCGCGGATCAGGTCGAAGTACTCGGCCAGGTTGCGCCGCGAGAATTGCGCCAGGAATTTCGCGCTCTGCCGCAGTTCCGTCTGAAACACGATGGCGATACCGCGGTTCGCGCCCAGGGTCTCCAGGTGGAGACGCGCCAGCCGCCGCAGTTTTTCGCCCGGGCCGGCGTCGGGCTTGAGTTCGCGCCGCGCGCGCTCCAGAAAGGCGGCGAAGGCCGAATCAATCGCCGCCATCAGGATCTGCTCTTTGTTCTTGAAGTAGAGATAGATGGTGCCGTCGGCGACCCCGGCGCGCTCGGCGATTTCCGCCACGCGCGACTGGAAGAAGCCTTTCTCGGCGATGACCGTGATGGCCGCGTCGAGAATGCGCTGATATTTTTCCGGGCTGCGCCCGTGCGGCAGGGAGTCCGGCGTCGTGGTTGGCGGCTTCTGGTTCAACGCAGGGGCGGCGGGAGCGTCCCGCAGGCAAGCGACACTCTACTTGGAGTGGGTTCCGGGCGCAACGGCCATGTGGCGCCCAGGACCAGCTGGCTGCCGGCGGGCTAGCGGGAGCGCGCGTGCGCGGTCAGCAGCGAATCGGAATGGGCCGTCCCCGGCTCAACGTGCTTGGCGCCGGCCCGCTCGTAGCCGAGGGCCGCAGCGTGCGTCGCCCGGTCAAAGAAGCTCTCCAGCAGTTGCAGCAGCTCCAACGCCCCGAACATCTCCAGCGGCTGGTCCAGCACGGACTCGTTCCTGGCAAAGCGCCAGAGGTTCTGCTTGGTGAGCACGAGCGCCCACATCAGCTGGCTCAAGGGAACGCCCTGGTGCGCCCGGCGCGCCCCGATCTCGAGGTAGCGGCGCTCGACCTCCGTGGCGTCGTGCTCCAGAAGCCACTCGCTGAGATGGTGATAAACCTCGAAGACGCGCTGCCGTAACTCGCTGGCGGGTACCTTGTGGTAGTCGCGCGTGAATTCCGAGTTTTCGACTTGTTGCAGCAGGCTGTTGGCCAACTCGTGCGCGTGGGTCTCGATCAGACGCAGCAATCTAGGCGAAAGCATGATGCACCCACCTTCTCGTCGTTTTATTGTGCCGCACGCGGAGCATTCTGCCGTGACCGGCGGCACTATGGAGTGTGACCGGTCAAAGGCGGGGCGAAAGGCGGCGTCACTGACGGGCAGGACGGGGGCGCGTAGAATTCCGCCCGCGTGCCAAGGAGGTGCAATCATGACGCACACCAGGATGCAGCAGTTTGTCGCCGCTACGGCCGTGGCGGGAGTCGTCATCGCGCTGGGTGCTACCGCAGTCCTGTTGGTCCCGATCTTCCGGCCGATGTCGATCTTCTGGCCCTTGCCGATGATCTGGTGTTTTGTGCCGCTCGCCTGGGGACTCTGGAGTTTGCTGGCTCCCGCGACGGTGGTGCCCGCACGCCTGCCCTGGTGGGGCGCGGCGCTGGGCGCCGTGGCGGGCATCGGCGCCGGCTTCGTTTTTGACGTGCTGGGCCGACGGATCGGGCAACCGTTACCGCTGGGCGTGCGCTGGCTGCTGGTGCCGTTCGGGTTCGCGGTGTATTACGTGCTCTGGATGGCCGTACGTGCGGTGTATTGCCGGCTGGTGCCACCGGGCACAGCCACACCCGAAATGGTGCGCGGCAAGGCCGCCGCGTAACCAAACGCGGCGCCGGCGCTCTATTTCGGAACGGCGATATCGGGGCGGCGGTCTTCCCGGCCGATTGACGGCGGGACTCGGGGGCAGCTAACCTCCTCGGACGACTCCGAGGATCGAGGAGACTATGAGAAAACCCCTGCTTTTTGCGGTCGCGCTGTTGTGGCTTGCGGTCGCGGCCATGGCGCCGCGGCAACTTTCGCGCCAGTTGCTGCCGACGGCGAATGCCCAGGCCGCTCCAGGCCAGGCGCAGCCGCGGCCGCCCGAACCCTTGAAGCTCAAGGTCGGCGACGCCGCGCCCGATTTCACGCTGCTGGCCTTCGATGGCCATAACATCACGCCCATCTCGCTGCACGACTTCAAGGGCAAGAAAAACGTCGCCCTGGCGTTTTACGTCTTCGCCTTCACCGGTGGTTGAACCGCCGAGATGAAGGCCTTCCAGCAGAATATCCAGAAGCTGGAGGCCGCCGACACCCAGGTCCTGGGTGTGAGCATCGACAGTCCGTTCGCCAATTTTGCCTTCGCCCAACAAACCGGCGTTTCCTTCCCCCTGCTCAGCGACCAGTCGGGGAAGACCATCGACGCCTACGGCCTGCTGCGGGAGCGGCCGGTTTCCGGCGTGCCGATGAAGACCGCGCGCCGCGCCACCTTCCTGATCGATAAGGACGGGAAGATCGTGGAAGAGTCGGTGGACAATGAAGCGGTAGATCCCACGAAGATCGTGGCCGCCTGTGAGCGGCGGAAGCTCAAGGAATAGTTCCGGCACGAGCGCAGCAGGCCCCGCCAGACCTCCGGCGCGGGCGACTCGCCCGCGTCGTTTGATTCCGTGAGCTACCGCTTGCTCGCGTGGTGGGTCAGTTTGTTCAAACTGAGCCACTGCCGGACGTCCCGGGCGGCGCAGTTGTTAGGGGTTTGAAAGGGCGCGGCTGAAGCCGCGCCCTTTCAAAACATACTTGAACTGACCCACGACCGCTGGCGCGCGTGGTTTGACCTCACCATTTCGCTTTGGTAAGCTGAGTATGCGGGGTGGAGCAGCCTGGTAGCTCGTTGGGCTCATAACCCAAAGGTCGGTGGTTCAAATCCACCCCCCGCAACCAAGCTATCCTACTGAATCATCCGGGTCAGCGCTTCTGGCGCTGGCCCTTTTGTTTTGCCATGCCTCAAGGCACGGAATCCACTCTGCGAGACGAAGCGGCTAGAGCTGCAGCTTCCAGACGGTATCGAGCACGGTCCCATCGACCCATTTGACGACGGCGACCGGCTGGTCGGTGCGGTGGAGTTTCTGCGGCTTGCCACCGCAGATGTTTTCGACTTCGCGCTGCAGGTCGGCGAGTTCGCGGATAGGCAGCGACGAGCCCTGCACCACGGCGAGCAGATCGCGGCGGCGGGGATTGATGGCGATGCCGCGCTCGGTGACGACCACGTCGATCAGCTCGCCGGGTCCGGTGAGGGTGGTGACCTCGTCCACGATGACCGGAATGCGGTCGCGGAACGAGGGCACCGCCAGAATGGTGCAGCCGGCGAACAGGCAGTTCTGCCAGCCGCCGATGCCGTGCAGCAGCCGGCCGTCGGAGTGGGTGACGACGTTGGCGTTGAAGTTCAGGTCGACCTCGGTGGCGCCCAGCACGACGGCATCCACCAGCGAGGCGAAGTTGCCCTTGCCGTGGAAGTTGTACGAGGTGAACGGCGAGGTGGAGACGTGGCGCGGATCGGAGGCCATCGAGCGCACGCCGTCGAGGTCGAAGGTCTGGCCGTCGAGGATGTAGTCGGTCAGCCCTTCCTGCAGCAGTTCGACCAGGTACTGGGTCGAGCCGCCGCGCACGAAGCGCGCCTTGCACCCCGGCCTCGCGCATGTACCGGCGGAGGAAGGTCCACGAAGGCCAGGGCGATGCCGCCGGCGCCGGCCTGGAAAGAGAAGCCGTCGCGCATGATGCCGGTGTCGCGCAGGAAACGCGCCGCCATCTCGGCAATACAGCAGGCGGTCCGGGCGAACGCGTGATCTGCGTTGTGCCCGCTGACGATCTTCGCGGGATCGCCGATCGAGGCCACCTCCACCACGTAGTCCACGTTGTTGCCCTGGATCTGCCAGGGGACGCAAGGGAAGGGAACCAGGTTGTCGGTGACGACGATGACGTGGTCGGCGTACATCGAATCGGCCAGCGCGAAGCCGAGCGAGCCGCAGGCCGACGGGCCCGTGCACGCCGTTGGCGTTGCCGAAGGAGTCGGCGGTCGGTGCGGCGATGACCGCGATGTCGATGTGCACCTCGCCGTCCTGGATGGCCTGCCAGCGGCCGCCGTGCGAGCGCAGCACGCCGCAGCCGCGCATCTTGCCTTGCGAGCAGTAGTCGCCCAGCGGTCCGTTCATGCTAGCCTTCGATGTGGTGGACCACACCGCGCTCCATCAGATCGATCACCGGCGCATGGCAGGGGAAGGAGGCGCTGGGGAACCACATCAGGTCCCGGACGCCCAGCGCGGCCGCAGTCTGCAGTGCCTGCAGCGCCACCAGGTCGCCGTTGCGCAGGTGGTGGTGGGTGGAGATGGTCATGCCGTCGCGCAGGCCGCACCGGCAAAGCGCCGTGGCCAGGTCCGGCACGCGCTTGTCGCCGTTGCGCGGATAGTCGGCGTTGGAGTGGATGGGCGGCGCCGCGCTTGCGTCCCTGCGGCCGGTGCTGGCCCACGCCCGGGAACGGCACCTGCTCGCGGCCGTTGACCACCGCCGGCACCAGGCGCCCAGCGGCGTTGCGG
Source organism: Terriglobia bacterium (assembly GCA_963739375.1). Classification (GTDB taxonomy): domain Bacteria; phylum Acidobacteriota; class Terriglobia; order Terriglobales; family Acidobacteriaceae; genus CAVUAF01. The sequence goes on along the minus strand of CAVUAF010000020.1, from coordinate 143,850 downwards.
ACAAGTTCCACCGCGGACTTCACTGGCGGGCTCATGCTCCAGCCTCCGGCACGTCGGTTGCGGGCCCGGCGACGAGCCCCATCTGCCGGGCGCGGTGCACCAGCTTGAGCGCGCGATTCACCACCGGCGGGTCGATCATCTTGGAGCCCAGGCTGACGACGCCGAGGCCCTGCGCCTGCGCCTCGTCGAACGCGGCCACGATCTCGCATCGCCTTCTCGATCTCCGCGGCCGTCGGCGCGAAGGCCTCGTGCACCACCGCGATCTGCGCGGGTGGATGCAGCCCATGCCTTCGAAGCCCAGCGCGTGCGAGTGCTCGGCCCAGGCGCGCAGGCCGTCCATGTCGGCCACGTCGCTGAACACCGAGTCGATGGCCTGCACGCCGGCGGCTCTGGCGGCATTCACCAGGCGCGGTGCGGGCGTAGAGCGACTCTTCGCCCCCCGACGTTTTCACCACGCCGAGGTCGGCGGTGTAGTCCTCGAGGCCGACGGTCAGCGCCACCACGCGTGGGGACGCGGCGGCGATGGCCAGCGCGTGTTCAATGCCCAGCGCCGATTCGAGGATGGGCATCAGCCAGATCGGCCGGGTAATGCCGTGGCGCTGCGCCACATCGGTGATGCAACGGTCCGCCGCCGAGATTTGCTCGGCGGTTTCGCCTTGGGGATCAGGACCAGGTCCGGCTGCTCGGGGATGACCTGTTCCAGGTCCGCCAGGCCGAGGGGAATCTGGTTGATGCGCACCATGCGCTCGGCGCCGCCAAAATCGACCGCGCGCAGCGCGTTGCGGACCAGCAGGCGCGCGCTGTCCTTCTCGGCGGGATGCACCGAGTCCTCGAGGTCGAGGATGATCGCGTCGGCGCCGCACAGCCCGGCGTTGATGAACAACTTCGGCTCGCTGCCCGGCAGGTAGAGGCGCGAGCGGCGCAGCCGGTCTTTGGCGGAGGGCGAAGACTCCGGGGCGCGGGACGGCAGCCACGGCTGTTGCGGCTGCGAAGCCCGCGCGCCGCGCGGCAGCCTCGAGGCGCGCCCCGATCACGAACGGCAGGGCGCCCTCGTCCTCAAGCCGCACGTCGGCGTGGCGCACGCCGAGCGTCTGGAGCACCGCCCGGAGTTGCGTGCGAATCGCCTCGCCGTAGTAAGGCTCGACGCGCGATTGCACGCCGAGCGTGATGCCGCCGGCCTCGCGCAACTCGATCGCGACCTTGCAGTCCGAGCGGACCTCGGCGCCGCAGCGGCCCGCCTCGGCACGGCGCAATGTACTTGCCTCGGCCATCGAAGCCATAATTACTCCCGCGTCCCGGAGCGCGCTCAGCCGGCGGCGGCAACGCCGACTGCGGCGGTCGCCCCCATCTTGGCCAGAATCGCGTCGGTCATTTGGGTGGTGGTCGCGGCTCCCTGGGCCAGCACCGCGGGCCCGCCGGTGAGACGCAGCATGTCGTAGGTGCGCACCTTGCCGGCGGCAACCACGGCGGCGATGGCGTCGCGAATGTGGCGCGCCTTTTCGGTGGCCCCGACGTGGTCAAGCAGCATCGCCGCCGAGAGAATCATCGCGATCGGGTTCACGATCGGCGGATCCAGCTCCGCGTACTTGGGCGCCGAGCCGTGCGTCGGCTCGAAGACCGCGACCTCCGCCGCCGATGTTGCCGGAGGCGGCAAACCCCAGCCCGCCCACCAGCCCGGCGAAAGCGTCGCTGATGACGTCGCCGAAGAGATTGGAGGCCACGATCACCCCGTAGTCTTCCGGGTTCTTGGTCAGCCACATGGTTTGCGCGTCGATGTTGGTGGACCAGAGCGCAATCCCCGGAAACTGCCGGGCGACCTCTTTTGCGGTCTCTTCCATCATGCCGCTGGTCTCGCGCAGCACGTTCGGCTTCTCGCAGATGGTCACGCTCTTGTAGCCGAACTTGCGGGCGTGCTCGAAGGCCGCCGTGCAGATACGCCGGGCCGCGGCGCGGGTGATGATGCGGACCGAAACCGCCATGTCTTCTCCGGCAACCTGCTTGAACGGCTTGAACTTCGGGTGCGTGGCCAGCGCGTCGCGCACCGGCTGCGGCGGGTTCGTCCACTCGACGCCGGCAGTACAGACCCTCGGTGTTCTGGCGGAAGATGACGGCGTTGACCTGGGGCTCTTCGTAACCGCCGCCGGCGCGCTTGCGGATGAAGTTCAGGGGATTTCCCGGAAGGCCAATGCAGGGCCGCATGCAGACGTCGAGGTTGAAGAGCTGCCGCAGCGACACGATGGGGCTGAAGTACTGGTAACCCTTTCCTTTAAGTTCCGGGCGCAACTCGGCTTCCGCAGCCCGCTTCGGCTTACTGGTGATAGCGCCGAACAGCCCGAGCTTATGCCGGCGCAGCAACTCCACCGTGCGCTCCGGCAGGGCATTGCCCTGGCTGCACCAGCAATCCCAGCCGATATCGGCGGGCACGTACTCGGCATCGAAGCCGACCTGTTGCAGCACGCGCACCGCTTCCGGCAAAACCTGCTTGCCGATGCCGTCGCCCGGCATGGTCACGACCGTGCACTTCGCCATCGCGCTCTCCTTCCGCTCAAACCGCTGCTGTCTGCAAAGTTTTCCCCGCCGCTTGCAACCCCAGGCGGCGTGCCACGAGATTTTCGGCGCCCCCGGCCGCCACCAGCGCCTGCGGCACCGATCCCAGGGCAGGGAACCGGAACGTTTGGCTGCGATACGTGATGGTGGCGGTGGTGAAATCGATGGCGATTTCATCGCCGGGGATGATGGTGCGCTGGCCGAGGTCCGCCACAAACGCCTGCTGCAAGTGGCGTACGAACTCGGGGCACTCGACGCACAGGAAACCGTTGTTGAAGGCGTTGCGCAGGTAGGTCTGCGAAAAGCTGCCGGCGACGACCAGCGGGATGTCCCTTGGCCTGCAGCGCGGTGACGGCCTGCTCGCGGCTGGACCCGGTGCCGAAGTTGAAGCCGCCAATCACCATGTCGCCGGCCGCGGTCCGCGCGGCGAATTGCGGATCGTAGTTCTGCATCACCACCTGCGCCATCAGGGCGCGCGTCATGTCGTCGCGGTAGGTGTAGTCCTTGCCGTAGATGCCGTCGGTATTGAGGTTGTCGGCCGGGCAGAACACCAGGCGGCCGCGCACGGAAGCCGGGAAGCCGGCGAGAATGGCGACGGTCTCCGCGAGCGCGGCGGGCGCAGCGAACTCGGCGAATTTTCGCTCCGCAGCCTGGGCGGGCACGGCAAAAGGCGCGGTGATGTAGCCGGCGATGGCCGAAGCCGCCACCACGGCCGGCGAAGCCAGGTAGCACTGTGCGTCGCGCGAACCCATGCGGCCTTTGAAATTGCGGTTGGTGGCTGAAATCCCCACCTCCCCCGGCTCCAGCAAGCCGGTTCCGAGCCCGATGCAGGGACCACAACCCGGCGGCAATGGTTGTGCGCCGGCGGCGACGATGTCCGCCCAGATGCCCTTGGCTTCCGCCGCCCGTTGTACCTCGGCGGATGCCGCCGCGACATAAAACTTCACGCCCGGCGCGATGGTGCTTGACCGCGGAGAACCGCGGCAGCCGCCGCGAGGTCTTCCAGGCGCGAGTTCACGCAGCTGACCAGGTACGCCTTCTGGATCCCGACCTTCCGGGGAGCCATCTCCGCCAACGAGTGCATCTCCTGCACGGTGTCGGGGCCACTGACATGCGGCGTCACCTGCGCCAGGTCGAGTTCAATGCGGGCCGCGTAGGCCGCATCCGGATCAGGCCCGGGCGTCTCGCTCTCCAGCGCCGACAGCCGAGCGGGCTCGAGCCTTCGCCTGCCTCCGGCGGGAAGCGCGCCGTGCCGTTGCCGCAGATACGCAAACGTCTTGCGCGTCGGCCGGGAACCAGCCCGCCAGCGCGCCCCACTCGGTGGTCATGTTGGCGATGGCGAGCCGCTCGTCGATGCTCAGGGCGCCGACACCCTCGCCCGCGAATTCGACCGCCGCGTTCAGCACCTCTTCGTGGTTGTACAGCCCGCAGAGGGTGATGATGACGTCCTTGCCGCTGACGCCCGGCAGCAACTGCCCGGTCAGTACAACCTGCACCGTGCGCGGCACCTGCCACCAGAACTCGCCGGTCGCCCAGATGCAGGCGGCGTCGGTGCGGACCACCGGGGTTCCCAGCGCGCCCAGCGCGCCGTACATGTTGGAGTGCGAGTCGGAAGCGACCACCAGCGAGCCGGGCAGGACGTATCCCTGCTCGACCATGATCTGGTGGCCGATGCCGGTGCCGGCAGGATAGAAGTCGATGCCGTGCTGGCGCGCGAAGGCCTCGATTTCGCGGTACTTCTTCAGGTTCGACTCTTCCGTGTTCTGGATGTCGTGGTCGAGCGCAAACACCGGCTGGCGCGGATCGAAAACGGCGGTGGTGCCGATGGTGCGGAACTTCTTGACGACCGCCGAGGTGTTGTCGTGGGTCATCACGTGCGTGGGGCGCAGCGAGACGAAGTCGCCGGCCCGCACCGGGCGCTGGGGGCCCTCGGTCATGTGGCGCTGAACGATTTTCTCGGCAGCGGTCTGCCCCATACGCACCTCCGGCCGCCTAGCTCGCTGCGGCTCCGGCGTCTGACTTCAGCAGTTCCAGCAACTCGGTCACGGTGGAGAGGTTTTCGAGGTTCCACACGGCATCGATTACGCGCTGTTGGCGCGGACGGCTCAAGACGCCGCCGGCGAGCGCGCAGAACTTAGCTTCGATCTCGCTATCGGTCAGGGGATTCCGCGGGTCACCCTTGGGAAAATCGAGTTGCTTGGTGAATTCCCGACCGTCCTCGGTGCGGATGCTGACCACGACGCGCTGCAGCGCCGGGAAAACTTTTTCGATCTCCGGGTCGGCCACCACTTTCACCTTGGGCAGCTGCGCGCGAATGCGCGGGTCCTCGATCCGGTCGCGCGTGAACTGCGCCGGCGTAACCTGCCGGTCGACGATGGCGGCCGCGATGCAGTAGGGCAGCGAATGGTCCGCGGTTTCCTTGCTGTGCGGGTCGTACTTGCTGGGGTCGGCCAGGATGTCGGCGGCGCGCGCCAGCGAGCGGATGTGCACGCCGGCGATCTGCTCCGGCTGCAGATCGTGCTGCCAGCACCAGGTCGAGCACCGCCGAGATCGGCGCGTGCGTGAGCGCCTCGGTGGGGAAGAACTTCATGCCGCATTGCGTGATGCGCCAGTTCTCGCCGAGGCCCGTCGGTCAGCAGGTCGAGCTTCCATTCCGGACCAAAGCAGTGCACCAATCCCTCCTTGCCGTCGATGACGTGCGCCGGGCCGGTGTAGCCCTTCTCGGCCAGCAGGCGGCGAAGCACGCCGCTCTGCGTGGCCAGCGGATCGACCGTGTTCTTCATCATGGTCAGCTTGCCGGCGGTGACCGCGCCCAGGGTGCAGCGTGGCCGAGGCGGAGATGCCGATGGCGTGCTGGATCTGCTCCCACGCCAGGCGCAGCATGCGCGCCGGCGACGATGGGCGAGACGAACGCGGTCAGGGTGGCGTGGTGCCAGCCCCGTTCGCGGATGCCCGGGAATGCCGCCTCGCACAGCCGCATCTCGAACTCGTGCCCGAGCACGATGCCGACGATCAGTTCCCGCCCGCCGCTCTTTTCGCGCTCGCGGCAGGCCAGCGCCGCAGGGATGATGTCGGACGGGTGCGACGGGTCCTGCTTCCAGTAGATGTCGTTGTAGTCCATGCAGCGGATCATCAGCGCGTTCGCTAAAGCGGCGGAGACCACGTCCATCTTGCTGCCGGTGCCGATCACGGTCGCCGGGCCGGGGCCGCTGATCTCGTCGAGTACGGCAAGAGCGATCGCGACGTCCGGCTGGGTATAGCCGCCAAGGGCGCAGCCCAGCGAGTCCAGCAGAAAGCGCTGGGCCTGGTGGATGGCGTCGCGCGAGAGCTGCTCGAAGCGCAGCGACTCGGCCCAGTGCGCCAGCGTGGCGGTGATCGGGGTTTGCGGGGTGGCGAGTTTCCCGGCGACGGCGGTGGTCACGTGGGCTCCAGAAAAACGCGGCCGCTGCCGCGTTGGTCAGAACTTCAGGTTCTTGAACGGCAAGTACGCCATGAAGTCGGCGTGGTGCACGATGGTGGCCTCGGTGGTGCGCTTCACCAGGTTGCCTTCATCGGCGTGGGCGGCAATGATGTGGCAAACCTCGTGGGGCAGGCCGCACTCCATCGCCAGCGCGACGCCGGTGAAGGGATGCCGCAGCAGCTCGCCGCGGCGGCTCTGCACCGTCTTGCCGTCTTTGTTTTCGTATTCGAGCAGCTTGCCAACATCGGCCAGGATCGCGCCCGCGATGACTACGTCGAGGTCGATGGCCAGCGCCTTGCCCATGAACTCGCGCATCGCTTCGGCGGCGCGGCGCGCAATGTGCACCACGCAGCGCTTGTGCTCCATGAAGGTCGTGGGGCAGTTCGGGACCAGCAGCGTAAAGGGAATAACGGTCAGGTCCTTCGGCTGCAGCGGGCTCAGTTCAAAGGCGCGTTCCCAGCAGCGCGTGACGCGCTCGCGCAGATCCGGGTTCTGGATCCATGCCAGTTCGGGCCACAGGCGCACCACCGCTTCGCGTAACGTGCACGGTTGACTTGTAGTTGCCGACATACCGACTCCAATGTGGGAGGGAATCGGGCCGCAAGTGCTCGTGATTCGGCGGCCGGCAGCGAGCAACGGCCTCAAATGTGGTGCTGATTCTAGCAGGCCGAACCAGGGGCAAGGTGACATCGGTCACGCGCGGAGGTGATGACGCATCGCCAGGCGTCGCTTGCAATCAAGCTTCCACCGTTCGAGAACCTCGGAAGGTGTGACTGGCATCACAGGCGCGGGGCCGGTAGCGGTAGACAATTGGGTCTGGAAACAGTGTGCGCCACCTGAGGCGCACAAAACTGATGGACGCGACGCATCACGCGCCGGGGATGCCTCGCAGTTCTGTCTCCGGAGGCTCTGCGTGACCGCTCAACTCGCCCTCGTGCCCACGCGCGCGGAAGCCCGGCGGCTCCGCGCGGTGATTCATGGTGCGGTGCAGGGGGTGGGGTTTCGTCCGTTTGTCTATCGCCTGGCACACGCGATGGAGCTTACGGGCTGGGTGTTGAACTCGGCCCAAGGAGTGTTCATCGAGGTGGAAGGCGACGAGGAGCGCCTGCGCGAATTCGTCGCGCGTATCGAACGCGAAAAGCCGGCCATCGCGTTCATCCAGAGCCTCGAGACCGCGTATCTCGATCCGCTCGGCTACCAGGACTTTGTCATTCGTGAGAGCGAGGGCGGCGAGAAGACGGCGCTCATCCTGCCCGACATTGCCACTTGCCCCGACTGCCTGGCGGACATCACCCAGGCCGCGAACCGCCGGTATCGTTACCCGTTCACCAACTGCACGAACTGTGGACCGCGGTTCTCGATCATCGAAGGGCTGCCCTACGATCGCCCGCGCACAGCGATGAAGCGGTTCACGATGTGCGCCGCCTGCGCGCGGGAGTACCACGATCCCGCCGACCGGCGGTTCCATGCGCAGCCGAATGCGTGCCCGGAGTGCGGCCCGCACCTCGAGCTCTGGGACCGGGCGGGCGCGACGCTGGCGCAGCACGACCCCGCGTTGCTGGCCGCGGCCGACGCGTTGCGCGCCGGCAGGATCGTCGCGGTGAAAGGTCTGGGCGGCTTTCACCTGTTGTGCGATGCGCGCAATAACGACGCGGTGCAGGAATTACGCGCCCGCAAACGTCGCGAAGAGAAGCCGCTGGCGCTCATGTTCCCGTCGCTGGCCGCGGTGGCGGAGCATTGCCGGCTGCACGCCGCCGAAGAGCGCTTGCTGCGTTCTCCGGAATCGCCCATCGTGCTGCTGCGCCGCCGCACCGACGGCCTGGCGCCCGCTATCGCCCCGCGCAATCCCTATCTCGGAGCCATGTTGCCGTACACGCCACTGCACCACCTGCTGCTCGCCGACCTCGGTTTTCCGGTGGTGGCGACCAGCGGCAACCTGGCGGAAGAGCCCATTTGCACCGACGAGCAGGAGGCGCTGGTCCGCCTGGGCGCAATCGCGGACCTTTTCCTGGTCCACGATCGGCCGATTGTGCGGCACGTGGACGATTCCATCGTGCGCCTGGTGGCGGAACGCGAGATGGTGTTGCGCCGTGCCCGCGGCTTTGCCCCGCTCCCCATCCACCTGAGCGCGCCCGTCCCGCCCCTGCTCGCCGTGGGGGCGCACCAGAAGAATGCGATCGCGGCCTCCGTGGGCGCGCAAGTATTCGTCAGCCAGCACATCGGCGACCTGGAAACCACGGCGGCATTCCACGCCTTCGAGCGCGTCATCGGCGCCTTGCGCGAAATGTACGAGATCGAGCCCGCCGCGCTGGCCTGCGACCTGCATCCCGACTACGTCTCCACGCGCTTTGCGCGGCGCCATGGCGGGCGCGTCGTGGCCGTGCAGCACCACTACGCCCACGTGCTCTCCTGCATGGCCGAGAACCACCTCGAGCCGCCGGTGCTGGGCATCTCCTGGGACGGCAGCGGCTATGGCCCGGACCACACGGTGTGGGGTGGAGAATTCCTGCGCGTCACGCGGGAGGGCTACCAGCGGGTGGCCCATCTGCGTACTTTCCGTCTGCCCGGCGGTGAACGTGCGGTCAAGGAGCCGCGGCGCGCCGCGCTGGCCGTGCTGCACGAGACCTTCGGCGACGAGTTCTGGTCGTGGAACCTGCCGCCGCTCGCCGCTTTCACCGCGGCGGAACTGCGGGTGCTGCGGTCCATGCTCACGCGGCAGGTGAACAGCCCCGTCACCTCCAGTGTCGGCCGCTTGTTCGACGCCGTGGCCGCCCTCGTCGGTTTGCGCCAGGTGTGCCGCTTCGAGGGACAGGCGGCGATGGAGCTGGAGTTCGCCATCGCCGGGCACGAGGACGACGCCATCTATCCGTTTGCCATCCAGGAGAATGATGGCGCGATGGTGTGTGACTGGGCGCCGATGATCCGCGCCCTCGTCGCCGGCCGCGATGCGGAGCCGGGTGTAGTGGCGGCCAGGTTCCATAACACGCTGGTGCAGATGGGCGTAGAGATCGCGCGGCGCGTCGGCGAGCCCAAGGTCGTGCTGACCGGAGGCTGTTTCCAGAACAAGTACCTGACCGAACGCTATGTTCGCGAGTTGCGTGCGGCCGGATTCCATCCTTACTGGCACCAGCGTGTTCCGCCGAACGACGGCGGCATTGCACTGGGCCAGATCATGGCTGCGGCAGCGCAGATCGGCGCCGCCCCGGAGGGAGAGCCTCATGTGTCTCGCAGTGCCCGGTAAGATCCTCGCCGCCGGCGGCGAAGGAGCATTCCGCATGGGCTCGGTGAGCTTCGGCGGCATCGTCAAACAGGTCAGCCTCGCCTACGTGCCGGAAGCGAACGTGGGAGACTACGTCATCGTGCATGTTGGTTTTGCCATCAGCGTGCTCGACGAGCAGGAAGCGCTGCGCACCTTCGAGTACCTGCAGCAGATGGGCGAACTCGCCGAACTGGAAGGGCAGCCATGAAGTTTGTCGACGAATACCGCGACCGCGCCGCTGCCGAGCGCTACGCGCGCGCGATTGCCCGCATCACCACGCGGCCGTGGAACATCATGGAAGTCTGCGGCGGCCAAACGCACGCCATCGTGAAGTTCGGCCTCGACGAGCTCCTTCCCCGGCAGATCACGCTGCTGCACGGACCCGGCTGCCCGGTGTGCGTCACCCCGGTGGAGCTGATCGACAAGGCCACGCAGATCGCGGCGCTTCCCGAAGTGATCTTTTGTTCCTTCGGCGACATGTTGCGCGTGCCGGGCTCGGCCGGTGACTTGTTCGACGTCAAAGTCACGGGGCGGCGACGTGCGCATCGTTTACTCCCCGCTCGATGCGCTCGCAACTGGCGCGCGAAAATCCCCAGCGCCAGGTGGTGTTCTTCGCCGTCGGTTTCGAAACCACCGCCCCGGCCAACGCCATGGCGGTGTACCAGGCAAAACTGGAAGCCGTCCTGAACTTCTCCGTGCTGGTGTCGCACGTGCTCGTGCCGCCCGCGATGGTAGCGCTGCTCAGCGCCCCCGACAACCGCACCCAGGGCTTCCTGGCGGCCGGCCACGTCTGCACCGTGATGGGGTACGAGGAGTACTACGCCATCGCCGCGAAGTACCACGTGCCGATTGTGGTCACCGGCTTTGAGCCGCTCGACATCCTGCAGGGCGTCTTCATGTGTGTGCGCCAGCTCGAGCAGGGCCGCGGCGAAGTGGAAAACCAGTACACGCGCTCGGTGCGGCGCCAGGGCAACCCCGCCGCTCGGGAACTGATCGCCAGGGTCTTTCGCGTGGTCCCGCGCAAGTGGCGCGGGGTAGGCGAGATCCCGCAAAGCGGCCTCGCCCTGGCCGCAGCCTTCGCCGAATTCGACGCCGAGACGCGCTTCCAGGTCGCGGCCTACACCGCGCAGGAGGACCCCGAATGCATCAGCGGCGACGTCCTCCGCGGGGTCAAGAAGCCGGGGGAGTGCTCCGCTTTCGGCACCCGCTGCACGCCGGAATACCCGCTGGGCGCGACCATGGTCTCGAACGAGGGTGCCTGTGCTGCGTATTACCGCTATCGGCGCCTGACGGCGCGCCCGGGAGTATAAGGAGATAGCTATGGCGGAAACCGGTTTTGCCGTGCAGTGTCCCGCCCCGCTTGGCGTGCGGGACCACGTGCTGCTGGCGCACGGCGGTGGCGGCCGCCTGATGCACGACCTGCTGGCACAGCGGATATATCCTGCGTTTCGCAGCCCCGAGCTCGATGCGCAACACGATGGCGCAGTGCTGGCGGCGGGCAACGCGCGCCTGGCTTTCACCACCGATTCCTACGTGGTTCATCCCCTCATCTTTCCCGGCGGCGACATCGGCAGCCTGGCGGTATACGGCACGGCGAACGACCTGGCCATGTGCGGGGCGCGTCCGCAGTGGCTGAGCGTGGCCTTCATCCTGGAAGAAGGCCTGCCGCTGGAGACCTTCGCCACGGTCGTCAATTCCATGCAGGAGGCGGCAGCCCGCGCCGGCGTGACCATCGTGACCGGCGACACCAAGGTTGTAGACCGCGGCAAGGGCGACGGCTTGTTCATCAACACCGCCGGGGTCGGCATCCTCGAGCACCCGCTGACGATTGCCCCGGCGCAGGTTTGTCCCGGCGACGCCATTCTCTTGAGCGGCGACGTGGGGCGGCACGGGGTGGCGGTCATGGCGGTCCGCGAGGGCCTCGAATTTGAAACCACCATCGCCAGCGATTGCGCGCCCCTCCATGCGCCCGTGCTGGCGCTGTTGGAGGCCGGGGTGGAGGTGCACTGCCTGCGCGACCTGACCCGAGGTGGCCTGGCGACGGCGCTGATCGAAATCGCCGAGACCGCGAAGCTCCACATCCACATTGCCGAACCGGCCATCGCGGTAGAGGAGAACGTGCGTGGCGCCTGCGAGATCCTCGGGCTCGACCCGCTGTATCTCGCCAATGAGGGCCGCATGGTGGCCATCGTGGCGCCGCACGACGCCGACCGCGCCCTCGCCATCCTGCGCCGCCTCGAACCGGCGACTGGCGCGGTGCGAATCGGGGAGGTCACAGCGGAGCCGGCGGGCCTGGTCACGCTCCAGAGCCACATCGGGACAGACCGCATCCTCGACATGCACAGCGGCGAGCAGTTGCCGAGAATCTGCTGATCAGTGCAGCAGCGGCAAGGCGATGAAGCAGGCCCCGACCCCGATGCTGTAGGCGGCGCTGAGGTGCGCCACCAGCCGGATCTGCCGCGGACGATGCACGCTCACCCCGATGAGCCCGGCCACCGCCGCGCAGAGCACGGCGTTCATCACAAACAACCCCGCCAGGAAGGCGGCGAGTCCCAGCAGCCCTTTGCCCACCCCGCCGAGGTTGGCCGCGAGCAGGAAGAGCAGCAACTGGCTCGGCGTTTCCGCGCCGATCCCGTGCACGATGCCCAGCACCGTGGTCGAGCGTGCGGTGATCTTCTCACTCCCCAGCCGGCGGCGCGCGGCTTGGCTCCCAAAGGCCCGCCGGACGCGCCATTCCAGCCAGCAGATCGCGTCGAGTAGCAGCAGCGCGCGGCTGCGCAGCCGGGCCGGTTCGTCGGGCCCACGCAGCGCGGCGGCCGCCAGGACGTAGATGCCGAACAAGAGCAGCGTGGCGCCGACCACCTGTCCGAGCCGGTCATCCAGCCCCGCCGGCAGCGACCGCTGGAAGGCAATCACGCTAATCCCCAGCACGGCCACGGTGACCGCGTGCCCGGCGGCATAGAACAGTCCCAGCCGCATCGCGGAACGCGGGCAGGCCTCCGCACTCGCGATGTCGGAGATGGCCGCGATGTGATCATGATCGATGCCGTGCCGCAGCCCCAGCAGCCCGGCGGAGACCAGGGCCAGCTGCAGAGCGAGCGGGGCGATCACGGCCGACCTGCCGGCGCCGGCAGCAGCACCTGCTGGCGGCGGGTCTGCAGCCACGCCATCCAGTCGTCCAGGCCCGCGCGCGTCGTGCACGACGTCTGCAGGACCGGCATTCCCGGATGCACCGCCTGGACATTGGCCTTCGCCTGCTGCATGTCGAAGTTGACGTAGGGCAGCAGGTCGATCTTGTTGAGCACGCACAACTCGGCTTTGGCAAAAATCGAGGGGTACTTCAGCGGCTTGTCCTCGCCTTCGGTCACGCTGAACAACACCACCTTGGCGTGCTCGCCCAGGTCGTAGCTCGACGGACACACCAGGTTGCCGACGTTTTCGATCAGCAGCACCTCGATGGTCTCGAGCCGCCAGGCCTCCAGGGCGCGCGTGATCATGCGCGCGTCGAGATGGCAGGTACCGCCGGTGGTGATTTGCTGGACCGGGAATCCCGCGCGCGCCAGGCGGCGGGCATCGTTGTCGGTCTGGATGTCGCCGGTCAGCACGGCCACCCGCGCGCCGCGCGGCAGCGCCTCCAACGTGCGTTCCAGAAGCGAGGTCTTGCCGGACCCCGGCGAGCTGATCAGGTTGAGGCAGAAGACGCCATGCTCAGCGAAGCGCTGGCGCAGCTCGCCCGCCAGCCGCTGGTTTTCATTCAGGACTTTTTCCTGTATCGGCACCCGCGTCATGCTTCCTCCAGCTCGACGTAGTCGATGTCCAGCTCATCGCCGGCCACGCACACCGTGAAAGCGTTGCCGCAGTGCGGACACGCGGTTTGCATGTCTTCGGCCGCGAACTCCATCCCGCAGGGCGGACAGCGCTGCCGCCGACGCCGAAAATCAATCGCCAGCGCCAGCGGCTCCCAGGGGGTGTTTTTTACCAGTACCTCGAACCCGAACGTGAGCGCCTCCGGATCGACGCCGGAAAGCTCGCCGATCCGCACCCCTACCTTGCACGGACGCGCCTTCCCATGGCGCCGCGCCTCCTGCTGCACACGGTCAAGAATGGCTTGTGCGATGCTGAGCTCGTGCACGCCTCATCCTGCCACCAGCCCAACGGGGGGCGCTGTGACCGGCGACACAGGTACACGGCTAATTTGCCAGCCCGACGGTTTGGGTGTATATGTCCCGGCAGTGTGGGGTAGGGCGGGGGCCGCCGTTCGCGTGGCGCGCCCAACCTGTTCTGGGCCTCTGTCCGAAGGCCATTCCCCGGGGACGTGTCCTGCGTTCCAGCCGCTCCGCGAGCGCCTCGGACGTGGGTTTCCGGCCCCGCCGGCGAGTCACGGCTGCGGGTGATAGCAGTCACAGCCGCTGCCCGCCGGCAGGTCTTAAATGGAGGGGCCAATTTGTGCTTGCGCGACGAAGGCGAAGCCCCCGGCCGCGCAGGACCTCTTAATAAAACTCTGGAGGAGAAAACGTTATGAGCGCTGGCATCTTGAATCCGCCTACGACTAAGGCGGGTGACTATATTGACGAAGTCATGAACCAAGTGAAGGCGAAGAACCCCGCCGAACCGGAGTTCCACCAGGCAGTGCAAGAGGTTCTCGATTCCCTGCGCCTGGTGCTGGACAAGCATCCCGAATACCGGTGCGGCGCGCATCCTCGAACGCATCGTGGAACCCGAACGCGTCATCATGTTCCGCGTGCCGTGGATCGACGATCAGGGCAACATCCAGGTCAACCGCGGCTTCCGCATCGAGATGAACAGCGCCATCGGCCCCTACAAGGGCGGCTTGCGCTTCCATCCCTCGGTCAACCTGGGCATCCTGAAGTTCCTGGCGTTCGAGCAGGTGTTCAAGAACTCGCTGACCACGCTGCCCATGGGCGGCGGCAAGGGCGGCTCGGACTTCGATCCCAAGGGCAAGAGCGACAACGAGGTGATGCGGTTCTGCCAGAGCTTCATGACCGAACTGTTCCGCCACATCGGGCCGGACACCGACGTTCCGGCCGGCGACATCGGCGTGGGCGGACGCGAAATCGGCTTCCTGTTCGGCCAGTACAAGCGCCTGCGCGAACGAGTTCACCGGCGTGCTGACCGGCAAAGGGCCTGAACTGGGGCGGCTCGCTGATTCGTCCGGAAGCGACCGGCTACGGCTGCGTCTATTTCGCGGACGAAATGCTGAAAACCCGCAAGGAGACGCTGGAAGGGAAGATCTGTCTCGTTTCCGGCAGCGGCAACGTCTCCCAGTACACGGTGGAGAAGCTGCTGGACCTGGGCGCGCAAGCCGGTCACCCTGTCCGACTCCGACGGCGTCGATTTACGACCCCGAGGGCATCGACCGCGAGAAACTGGCCTGGGTCATGGAGCTGAAGAACGTGACGCGCGGCCGCATCCGCGAATATGCCGACCACTTCAAGAAGGCGAATCTACATGCCGAACGGATGTCGAAGCTGGACCACAACCCGCTGTGGGACATCAAGGCCGACTGCGCCTTCCCCAGCGCCACGCAGAACGAGATCAACGCCAAAGACGCGGCCAACCTCATCAAGAACGGCGTCAAGGTCGTGGCCGAAGGCGCCAACATGCCGAGCACGCTCGACGCCACAAAGCTGTTCCTCGATGCCAAGATCCTCTACGGGCCGGCCAAGGCGGCCAATGCCGGCGGCGTGGCCACCTCCGGCCTGGAGATGGCGCAGAACAGCATGCGGCTCAGCTGGACCCGCGAAGAAGTGGACAATCGGCTGCACCAGCATCATGATCAGCCATCCACAAGACCTGCTTCGAGACCGCCGACAAGTACGGCACCCCGGGCAATCTTGTGAACGGCGCCAATATCGCCGGCTTCCTCAAGGTGGCCAACTCGATGCTGGATCAGGGACTGGTTTAGGGGCTCTATCGACGCGTACAACTGCATGCGGGGTGGAGCAGTCTCCACCCCGCTCTTTTTCCCGGCGGGACTACCTATGAGCGTGCGGACGCTGCCCGATCCGGTCGCTTGACGCGGAGAAGGCTCTTCGAGGGTTTCGAGGACCTGATGCCGTTCCGGGTCCAGGACATCCTCCTGGTATCCAGCCTCTACGATTCCTTCATCCTGCGCGAAGACGGCCGGCTCAACGAGTTGCTGATCGGCGAGTCCCTCGAACTCGATCTGCAGCACATTCCCGGCATCACCCATGTTTCGAGCGGCGCGGAAGCGCTGGCCCTGGCGCGCTCCGCAGCCGCGCTTCAACCTCATCGTCACCAACCTTGCAGGTGGGGGACATGGACGCGGCGCAACTCGGCGCGCGAGGTCGAAGGCGCCGGACCTCGACGTGCCGGTGGTGGTGCTCGCCTACGATTATCGCGAGATCAAGAACCTTCGTCGCTCGCAATCCGGTCACCGACATCGACCGGATCTTCCTGTGGCAGGGCAATGCCCGCATCCTGATCGCGATCGTCAAGTACATCGAAGACAAGCGCAACGTCCTGCACGACACGCGCAAGCCATGGGTGTGCCGGTCATGCTGCTGGTGGAAGACAACATCCGCTATTACTCCTCGTTCCTGCCGGTGATCTATACCGAGCTGATCACGCAATCGCGGCGGGTGATCAGCGAAGGACTGAACGTGGCCCACAAGCTGGTGCGATTGCGGGCGCGGCCCAAGATCCTGCTCTGCTTCCAGACTACGAAGAGGCCGTCGAGCAGGTGCATGCACTACCGGGACTACCTGCTCGGCATCGATTGTCCGACGTGGAGTTCCGCGCGCCGGCGAGCTGCGCCCCGACGCCGGCTTCGAGCTGGCGCGCATGGTCCGCGAATTGGTGCCCGACGTTCCGATCGTGCTGCAATCCAGCCGCACCGCACTTCAGGCGCGCGCCGCGCGCCGAAGGGTTCTCGTTTCTGCGCAAGCGCTCGCCCACCCTGCTGGAGGATTTGCGGCGACTTCTTGACCGAGCAGTTCTCGCTTCGGCGATTTCGTGTTCCGCCTGCCGGACGGCACCGAGGTGGCGCGCGCGCGCGACCTGAACGCGCTGGAGGCGCTGCTGCACGAGGTGCCGGCGGAGAGCATCGCTTATCACGCCGAGCGCAACCACTTTTCCCACTGGCTGATGGCAAGGACCGAGTCTGCGCTGGCGCAGAAACTGCAGCCCGCGCAAGATTTCCGACTACGCCAGCCTCGAAGACCTGCGGCACGAATCTGCTCGATTCCATCGCCGAGTATCGCCGCGAGCAGAGCCAGGTCCTGATCGGCGACTTCGCCCGAGCCACATTCAAGCCGACGGACGCCTTCTTCCTGCGCATCGGCGGCGGCTCGCTGGGCGGCAAGGCGCGCGGACTGGCTTTTGTGCGCCATCTGCTGCACAAGCACACGATGGCGCAGCGCGTTTCCCCGGTGTCCGCATCGCCGTGCCGCCGTCGCTGGTGCTGGCCACCGACCTGTTCGACCAGTTCCTGCAAGAGAACAATCTGCTGATTTCGCCCTTCGAATAGCGGCGACGAAGCCGAGATCGAGAGGCGGTTTCCTGGCCGCCCGCTGCCGGCCGTCGCTGCGCGCCAAGATCTGCGGAGCCTTCCTGGAAGAAATCCGCTATCCGCTTGGCGGTGCGCTCTTCCAGCCTGCTGGAGGATTCGCAGTACCAGCCGTTTCACCGGGCGTGTACGAAACCTTCATGCTGGCCAACCGGCCACTCCGACCTCGAGGTCCGGACGGGACAGTTGATGGAGGCGATCAAGCGCGTCTACGCGTCCACCTTCAGCCAGCATGCCAAATCGTATGTGCGCGCCACGCCCTACCGGCTGGAAGAAGAGAAGATGGCGGTGATCCTGCAGCAGGTCGTCGGGACGCAACACGGTACCCGCGGTTCTACCCGGACTTCTCCGGCGTGGTTCGCTCGCGGAATTTCTACCCCGTGCCGCCGATGAGCTTCTGCAGACGGCATCGCCGCGGTCGCGCTGGGCTTGGGCCGCACGGTCATCGGCTGGCGAAAAGTGCCTGATGTTCTGCCCACGGTATCCGCACCATCTGCGTGCAGTTCTCGGCCGTCGAAGACATGCTGACGAACTCGCAGACGGCTTCTGGGCGCTGGATCTTGAGCCGCTCGGAGCGGCACGAGGACCCCGTGCTCGGACTTGCGGGAAGCATCACTACGGACTGGACGTGGCCGAGGCCGACGGCACCCTGCACACCGTTGGGCTCCACCTATTCCGCCGACAACGATGCCGTCTACGACGGTCTGAGCCGGCCCGGGGCCCCGCATGGTCAGTTTTGCGCCGATCCTCAAGCATGACGTCTTCCCCCTGGCGGCCATTCTCGACAGCTCCTGAGCAGTCGGCGAGGACGCGTTGGGGCGGCCGGTGGAGATCGAATTCGCGGTGCGGCTGGCCCGGGCAGCGCGGCGAGACGGCCGAATTCGGATTTCCTCAGATCCGCCCGTTGGTGCTCTCGCGCGAAGCCGAAGAAGCTGCGCATGGAGGACGTGGATCCGGCGCGGCTGGTTTGCCAGAGTTCGAAAGTGCTTGGGCAACGGCCGCATCCAGAATTTGCGCGACCTGGTGGTGGTCGACTTCCATCGTTTCGAGCGCGCCCGCAGCCAGGAGGTGGCGCAGAGGGTGGCGCATCTCAATGCCAAGCTGAGCGGCGGCAATACCCCTTACCTGCTGATCGGCGTCGGCCGGTGGGGATCCAATGATCCCTGGCTCGGCATTCCGGTGGAGTGGGACCAGATCTCGGGCGCCCGCGTCATCGTCGAAGCCGGGTTCCGCGATCTTCGCGTGACGCCCTCGCAAGGCAGCCACTTCTTCCAGAACCTGACGGCATTCCAGGTGGGCTATTTCACCGTCAATCCCGATGCCGGCGAAGGCTTCGTGGATTGGGAATGGCTGGGCCAGCAACCGGCGGCAGAGGAACGCGGCTGCGTGCGGCATCTGCGTTTCGAGGCGCCGCTGCTGGTCGTGATGAACGGCAAAATGGGCCGCGGCATGATCTTCAAGCCCGAGCCGCGCAGTTAGCCGGCCGCCACGATCTTCTCCACCGCTCCGGCAAAACGGTCGATTTCTTCCAGCGAGGTGTACACGTTCGGGCTGACGCGGATGCCGTCGAAACCCGGCCCGGTAATCGGCGTGACCAGGATCTTGTACTGTTTGAGCAAGGCACTCCCGAGCTTCCCGGGCTCGACGCTGTCGAAATGAATGGTGCCGAAGGCGCCCGACTGCTCGGCGTCGAGGCTGATGAGCAACCGCGCGCCCGGCAGCCGCCCCAGGCGCTCGGCCCAGCGCTGCTTCAGGTAGCGCAAGCGGGCGAACTTCCGCTCGTCACCGATCTCGGCGTGGAAGCGCAGCGCTTCCATGATGCCGTTGTGCATCGCCGCCGGATGCGTGCCGATCTCCTCGAACTTGCGAATGTTCTTGTCCATCGTTTCCGCCGCGGCCATCAGGGCCCAGTGCTTCGCGATGCGGTCCTTGCGGACATACAGCATGCCGGTCCCGATGGGGGCGGAAAGCCACTTGTGCAGGCTGGCGCCATAGAAGTCGCAGTCGAAGTCGGAGAACTTGAAGGGGACATGGGCGAAGGCGTGCGCCCCGTCCACGATGCTGGTGATGCCGTGCGCCCGCGCCAGCGTGCAGAGTTCCTGCACCGGGAAGATCTGCCCGGTCATGAACACCACCTGCGAAAAATGGATTACGCGGGTGCGCGGGGTGATGGCCTGCGCAAACAGCCGCACCAGGTCCGCCGGCGTCCGCACCGGGACCGCGTAGTCGAGCTGTTGGAGCACGATGCCTTCGCGCCGCTCGCGCTGCTGCCAGGTAGTAATCATGCGCGGGTAGTCCTGGCTGGTGGTCAGGACCTCGTCGCCCGCCTTGAGGTCGAGCCCAAACTGCGCAATCTGCAGCGATTCGCTGGCATTGCGGGTGATGGCAATGCACTCCGGGTCGGCATTCCACATACGGCCCATCAGCTTGCGCACTTCTTCGATGCGCGGCTCCAGTTCCCCCCACATGCGGTGCGCCGGCAGCAGGTTGCTGTAGCGGATGGCTTCGATCTCGGCGTCGAGGACCACGCTGGGGGAGGGCGCCACCCCGCCGTTGTTCAGGTTGAGGATTTCAGGATCGCGGACGTAGGCGCGGCGCACCTGCGCCCAGAATTCTTCGTCGGCGGCGACGGTAGCGGCAGGGACGCGGGCGTAGGCGCGGTTCAGGGCCGCGGCCAGCGCAACAGCCTGGGCGCCATAGAGGAACTCGCGGCGGGTGGCTCGCATCGGGCGATTTCTCCGGACCAGAAAACGAAGGTAGCACCCGCGTCGCGGGTGCGCATGCAAGAGCGGAAACTTGGCACTAGCGTACGGCGGTCCAGTTGCCGATTTCGCCGCCGCAGGTGCCGCCGGTCCCCGCGTAGGTGCCTTTGAGCCAGTGGCCCGCCGAATCCACGGTGCCGGTAAGGGTGAACGTGGTGCCGCTGCCGGTTCCGGTAAGCGTGAGCGTCCCGCCGCTGATGTTGCCGGTGACGGTCACGTTACCGGCGCAGTTTGAGCCCCCGAACGCGATGGTGCCGGTGATGTTGTTGTTCGAGTTGTTTTGCGTCAGCGTGAAGCTGGTCACGCCTCCGCTGCCGCTGTTGCTGGCCCACACCCCGCCCCAGTTGCCCGAGGTGTCGGTGCCGCCCGGCGGCTGCACCGCGGGGACGCTGTAGAACGGTCCCAGGTCGTCACCTACCCCCACCAGGACCATCGGCGCCGACGAGGCGAAGCGCAGGAACCCTATGAAATTCGTCTGCGGCAGCACCGCACTGAAGGAAGCGAACCCGCTGGCCACGTCGAAAATCGTCTGCGCCAACGGAGCGAGGTTCAGGTTTTCGGTCACCAGCACGCTGCCGGCGGTATCGACCAGGCTGATGGTGATGGAGTTGCTCGCGGTCGCGACATTCGCTACCGCCACGCCCAGCGTACGCGGGGTCGTGTACCCCGGCGGCGGCGTGCGTTCGATCTCGATCGGCAGGGTAAAGCTCTGCCCGGCGGGGGCGTCGTTGAAGCCCACGGTGCTGATGATGTGGTTGGTCTGCGGGGAGTCGGCGAGCTCGAAGAACAGGTTAATGGCCACCGGGTCCTTGGAGTCGACGATTGCCCAGCGAATCGTCACCGGCCCGAAGCGGTCGGTTTCCGCAGTTTGAATGCGCAGCGTTCCGTCCGCCGGCAGCGTGGCGCTCTTGGTGTCCACCACCAGGCCGTTCTGGCTCAGGTAGCTTACGGTAATGTCGTTGGGGCTCTTCGACTGGTTCTGGATCGTGATCTTGGTGACAAACCCCCCGCCCGACACGATATGCGGGACATAGCGGTGCTGCTGGGCCTGCTGCGCCGTGGCGCTTCCGGCCAACAGCAGCAGACCCAAGCACAGGATTGCGGTGAACCTCATACCTGCCCCCATTTCGCTCCCTCCGGAGCGCTCCCGGGACCCTTGGCTGGCTACTGCACCAGGCGAATGCGCTGCACGGTGGGCGCCGGGGCCACGCCGCCGGCTTGCCCACGCTGCTGCTGGGTGCCGGCCACGAACAGCATCGGTTCGACCGTCCGCTGCTCGGAGATCCAGCCTTCCACGTAGTAGCCGATTTCCATCCGCTCGTCGTCGGCCGTTGCGGCATCGTTCGGGACACGCGCTACTTCCGCCTCCAGTTCGCCGGTGGAGCGCAGCGTGGCCGTGCGCGCGGGCCGCAGGTTCGGCCACAGCGCATCTACCGCCACCACGTTGCCATCGCCGTCGACGAACACGTCGACCCCGGAACCCACCACCGGCAGGTCATTGAGCATGCGCGTGTAGCGCACGATTGCGGTGTTGACCCGCGTGGCCGCTTCTCCTGTCGTGGTGTTCACCACGCGGTCCTTGACGTACTGCACGCGCTCGAAACGGTATTTGTCAGCCGGCAACTGCGTCAGCGCGTCGCCGTAGGTGCCCATGAACCGGTCGGCGATCTGCCGCGCCTGGGTCGCGGCCATGGTCATGGCGCGCTCGCCCCCCGAGTACTTCCGGTCAAAGTCGCCCCAGCGCCAGGCGCCGGTGCTGGTGTACACCTCGAGCGTCAGATTGTTGACGCGCCCCACGAGGGTGGCCGCATTCTGCTGCGCCGCCATCGTGGCCCGCTGCTCCGGCGTGAACAGCCGGGCGGCCAGCGCCTGGAACCTGCCGGCCACGTCGAGCGTGTCGACTTCGTACACCATGGTCTGCGACGGCGCCAGGCGTTCGACGCGGTGGCGCAAATCTTCAGCGCCCAGGCTGCCGGCCAACGCCAGCAACGCGAGCAGTGGAAGGGCACGTTTCGCAAATAGCCGCATAATCTGCCTCGTTCGTTCGGTACTCACCGCTGGTTCCCCTGGGGGTCCGCTCCGCGCTCCTGAACCCCGCCGTTATCGTCGATGTAGCGGATACGGAAGATGTTGGGCCGGACGATGCCGGGCACCACGTAGCCGCGTCCCGCAAAGTGGTCATTGTCGAGCGTGAAGGTCGAGTTGAGGTCCGGCTCCGACGACATCACGGCCGGCCTCTGCAATACGCCCTGACCGCCGATCGAGCTGAGCACCGCCTGCAGGGCCGTCATCCAGTTCTGGCCCGCGTCGAGCCAGGCCGAGGAAACCGTATGCCCGATCATCAGCTCTTCGCCGAACACCCTGCCCGTGGCGTTGGTGCTGATCGCGCTCAGGTTCGGAACCGCCAGCGTACTGGTGCGGAAGCTCAGCACCATGTGCAACCCGGCGAAAGAGCCTGCCCACGCCGACGCCCAGCGGTCGTCCTGCAGCTGCAGCGCCTGGGAGGCGCTCAGCGCCACCCACTTCAGTTTCCCGTAGCTGCCCAGCCGCATGTTGCGCGACCGCGCCACGGTGTCGTCGTTGTTCGTCCCGAAGAACATCTCCCCGTTAAAGTTGCTGGACGACGTGCCTTCATTGTTGCCGTGGCCGGAGAAGTAGGCCAGGTCGACCCGCTCGATGAAGCGGTGGTCATAACCGCCGTGGCTGGCCGGGTTGCCGGCGACGGCAGTGTCGCGCCAGTGACGCTCCTGGGCATTGTCATCACCGTTGCCGAACAGGCAGGTCACGCCGGCGTTCGCCGCCGGATCACCCGGGGGGTTGCCATTGCTGCTGGTGCAACTGGTGCCGCCGGTCATCGCATTCACCAGCCCCTCGGCATCGGCGCGGGTGAACAGCAGGTTCTGCGCGGCATCGTGGTAATTGTTCACCCACTCCACCCCGATCAGCGCCTGTTCGGTGATGCGGGCCACGCCCAGCACCACCGTGAAGCTGCCCGTTTCGCTGCTGCGGAACGACGTGACTTCGAGGGTATAAGTCCCCGCCGTGGCGATGGTGTAGCGCAACAGCGAGTTGGTGCCGCCGTCGCTGTCATCGTCGAGGGTGAGCGTGTTGCCCGCGGGGCCCAGCAGGTAAACGAACGAGTCAAACGTCGCGCTGCGCACCGTCGCCTGGATCGTGTCCCCGGGGTTGCCGGTGAAGCTGTACAGGTTGGCGTAAGAGCCGACCCGGTGCGTCGACGGGCAGCTTTGGTTCATGCTGTCCGAGACAATCGTGCCATCGGTGATGGCGGTCGTCGTGCAGTTGGGGGCCGTAATCGAGAGGGTGAAGGTCGCCGTCGCTGAAGTTACGCCCGCGCCACCGGCCGTGACCGTGATGGTCTGGTTGGCAGCACTGGGTGTACCCGCATTGGCGCGCAGCGTGATGGTGGCGCTGTTACCGGCCTGGGGCTGCAGGATCGTCGCCGCCACTCCGGCCGGCGTCCCCGTCAGCGCCAGGCTGACCGCGCTCGGGTAGTTGGTGCGGTTCAGCATGACCGTCAGGCTCTGCCAGCCTCCCCCGGCAATCAGGCTCACGGAAGGCGGCGCCACGCTCGCGATGCTGATGCTGGCCGCGCCCACGGCCAGCGACACGCTGAAGCTCCCCGTCGCGGCCGGTACATACGAGGTGGCCTCCAGCGTATAGGTGCCGGTCACCGTGGCAATGTAGGTGACGAGCGCATTGTGCATGCCGCCGGAATCGTCGTCCACCGCCACCACGCTGTTCGACGGTCCCAGCAGGAAGGCGAACGCATCGAACGCCGTGCTGCTCATCACCGCCCGGATGGTCTGTCCGGCGGTCACGCTAAAGCTGTAGAACTGCGCGTACGCGCCGATGCGGTGGGTGGAGCGGCAGCTCGACGCCAGCACCCCCACCAGCGTCTGTCCGCTGGCCAGCGGGATGGGCGTGCAATTCGTGGCGCCGGTCGTCGTCCCCAGCCCTAGCGTGATGGTGAACGCCCCCGTGGCGCCCGCGGTATACGACGTCACCTCCACAGTGTAGGTGCCGCTGGTCGCGGCGGCATACGTGATCAGCGGGTTGTGGTTCCCGCCCGCGTCATCATCTTCGGCCACCACCGCGCCCCCCGGGCTGATCAGGTAAGCGTAGCCATCAAACGCCCCACTGGAGACCGCCACCTGGATGTTCTGCCCCGTGGACGCGCTGAAGGTATACAGCTGGGCGTAGCGCCCCGGTCGCTGCCCGGACAGGCAGTTCGAGGTCAGGCTGCCGCTCAGCGTCTGGCCGGCGGCAATGGCGGTGGGGGTGCAGGCGTTCGTGGTCGGGGTGGTGATGGTCAGCGTAATGCTGAAGTTGCCCACCGCGTTATTCGTGGCTGACGTGACCTCCACCGTGTACGTCCCACCGGACACTGCCGTGTAGTTGATCAGCGGATTCCCGCTGCCGCCGCTGTTGTCGTCCTGCGTTACCAGCGTGCCCGAGGGGCCCGTCAGGTAAGCGTAGCCGTCAAAGGCCGTGGAGTTCACCGCGATGCGGATCGCCTGTCCCGACGTCGCCGTGAAGCTGTACAGCTGCGCATAGCGGCCAGCCGCGTGTGGCGAGGTGCAACTCGACGAGGACAGCGTTCCCGTCAGGGTCTGCCCGCTGGTGATCGGGGTCGCGGTATTGCAGACATTGGACGCGGCGCCCAGCGTGAGCGAGACGCTGTAAGCGCCCGTCGCGCCGCTGCCGTACGACGTTGCCTCGATGGTGTAGGTGCCGCTGGCCGCCGCCGTGTAATTGATCTGCGGATTCAGGTTGCCGCCGGAATCGTCGTCCTGCGCCACCACGGTGTTGCTCGGTCCCAGCAGGAAAGCGTAGCCATCGAACGCGGTGCTGTTCTGCGAAACCCGGATTGTCTGCCCCACGCTGGCGGTGAACGTGTAGAACTGCGCGTAGGAACCCGCACGATGCGGCGAGTTGCACCCCTGCCCCAGGCTGCCGGAAAGCGTCTGTCCCCCGCTGATCGCGACCAGATTGCAGTTGTTGCCAGCCGGCGCCGTGATCGTCAGGGTGACGCTGAAGCTGCCGGTCACCCCACCGCTGAAGGTCGTCACCTCCCAGGTGTAGGTGCCGCTCGCGGCCGCGGTGTAGTTGATCAGCGACTGCAGGTTGCCGCCCGAATCATCGTCTTCCGTCACCACATTGCCCGAGGGCCCGATCAGGTAGGCGTAGCTGTCGAAGCTGTCGCTGACCGCCGCGCGGATCACCTGGCCCGCGCTGGCGCTGAACGTGTAGAGCTGGGTATAGCTGCCACTGCGGTGGGGCGCAATGCAGCTCGCGGTGGTAAGCGTGCCGGTCAGCGTTTGTCCGCTGCTGATGGCGACGGGGTTGCACAAGGCGGTGAGGCTCAGCGAAACCGTGTAGGCGCCGGTCGCGCCGCTGCCGAACGACGTGACCTCGATGGTGTAGTTGCCGGTGGCGGTCGCCGTGAAGTTGATCAGCGGGTTCGCATTGCCGCCGGAATCGTCGTCCTGTGCCACCACGGTGCTGCCTGGTCCGATCAGGTAGGCGTAGCCATCAAAGGCAACGCTGCTCTGCGCGATGCGGATCGCCTGTCCCGCCGTGGCACTGAACGTGTAGAACTGCGCGTACGAACCCGCACGCCGCGACGAGGTGCAGCCCGTGCCCAGGCTCCCGGAAAGCGTTTGCCCGTTGCTGATGGCGATCGGCGTGCAGGTATTACCGCCGGCGGTAGTCAGCGTCAGCGAGACGCTGAACGCGCCGATCTCGCCGGCGCTGTAGGTCGACGCCTCGAAGGTGTACGTGCCGCTGGTGGCGGCGGTGTAGCTGATGAAGGGGTTCGGGTAGCCGCCCGAGTCATCGTCCTGTGCCACCACTGTTCCCGAGGGGTCAAGCAGGAACGCGTACCCGTCGAAGGCGGTGCTGGTCAGGGAGAGCCGGATGGTCTGCCCCGCCGTCGCCGTAAACGTAAACAGCTGCGCGTAGCTGCCGGAGCGATGCGGCGAGACGCAACTGGACGACGAGAGCGTCCCGCTCAGCGTCTGCCCGCTGCTGATGGCACTGGTCCCGCAGGCATTCGTCGTCGTCAGCCCGACGGTGAAGGCCCCCGTCGCCCCGCTCAGGTTCGACGTCGCTTCGATGGTGTAGGTACCGCTCGCCGCGGCGGTGTACGTGACCAGCGCATTGGTGCCGCCGTTGGAGTTGTCGTCTTGCGCGACGATGGTGTTGCCGGGGCCCTTGAGGATCGCGTACGCATCGAAGATGCCGCTGTTCATCGCCACCCGGATGATCTGTCCCGCCGTCGCGCTGAACGTGTACAGCGACTGGTAGCGGCCCACCCGGTCCGTGGACGGACAACCCGAAATCAGCGTGCCGCTGAGCGTCTGCCCATTGCTGATGGCCACCGGCGAGCAATTCGCCACCGGCGTGGTCACGGTCAAGGTGACCGTGTACGCGCCCGTGATCCCGGGACTGAACGACGTCACCTCGACGGTGTAGGTGCCGCTGGCCGCCGCCGTGTAGTTGATCAACGCCTGCAGGTTGCCGCCCGAATCATCGTCGGTCGCCACCAACGTTCCCGACGGTCCGACCAGGTAGGCATAGCTGTCAAAGCTGGCGTTGACCGCGAAGCTGATCACCTGTCCGGCGCTGGCGCTGAACGTGTAGAACTGGGCGTAGTTGCCGACGCGCCGCAGCGACCCACAGCTCGCAGTAGAGAGCGCGCCGCTTAACGTCTGCCCGCTGCTGATCGCCACCGGCGTGCAGTTCCCGGTCAGCGTCAGCGAGACGCTGAAAGCGCCGGTCTCGCCGGCGCTGTAGGTCGACGCCTCGAAGGTGTACGTGCCGCTCGTGGCGGCGGTGTAGCTGATCAACGGGTTCGGGTAGCCGCCCGAGTCATCGTCCTGCGCCACTACCGTCCCCGAGGGGTCAAGCAGGAACGCGTACCCGTCAAAAGCGGTGCTGGTTTCGGAGAGCCGGATGGTCTGTCCGGTGGTGGCGCTGAACGTATACCGCTGCGCGTAGGCGCCGCTGCGCAGGACCGAGGTACAACTCGCCCCCGAAAGCGCCCCACTCAGCGTCTGGCCATTCGCGATGGCGGTCGTGCTGCAGTTCGAGGTGATGGTGAGCGCCACCGTGAACGCGCCCGTCGCTCCCGTCGCGGAGGAAGTGGCCTCGATGGTGTAGGTGCCGGTTGCCGGCGCCGTGAAGTTGCTGATGAGCGAGTCCCCGAGCCCGCCGCCGCCCGAGTCGTCATCTTGCGCCACCACACTCCCGGAGGGACCGACCAGGTACACGTAGCTGTTGAAGGCCGCGCTGTTCTGCGCCACCCGGAGGGTCTGCCCTGCCGTGGCGCTGAAGGTGTAGAACTGCGCATAGCTGCCCTGGCGGCGGATGGACCCGCAACTCGCGGTCGTCAGACTCCCGCTAAGCGTCTGCCCGTTGCTGATCGCCGTGGCCGCGCAGTTGCCGGTCAGCGACAACGTGATGCTGAACGCTCCCGCCGCCCCGGTGAGGTTCGACGTGGCCTCCACCGTGTAGGTGCCGGTCGTGGTCGCGGTGTAGGTGAGGAGCGCGTTGGTCCCGCCCGCGGAGTTGTTGTCCTGCGCCAGAACCGTCGTGCCATCTGGGGCCAGCAGGTAGGCGTACGCGTCGAACGCACTGCTGCTCACCGTGGCATGGATCACCTGCCCCGCCGTAGCGCTGAACGTGTAGCGCTGCTGGTAAGCGCCGGCCCGCAGCGTCGAGGGACAGGTCGAGGCCAGCGTGCCGCTGAGCGTCTGCCCACTGCTGATCGCCACCGACGTGCACGGCGAGGGGAAGGTCAGCGCCACGCTGAACGTGCCGGTCGCGGCCGGAGAGTAGGACGTGACCTCGACCGTGTACGTGCCCGTCACCGTCGCGGCGAAGTTGATCAGCGGACTGCTGCCGCCCCCGGAGTTGTCATCCTGCGCCACGATCGTTCCCGACGGCCCGATCAGGTAGGCGTAGGCGTCGAAGGCATTGTTGGTGATCGCCACCCGGATGTTCTGTCCTGCCGACGCGCTGAACGTATACCGGCTCGCGTAGCTGCCGCTGCGATACGCCGAGGCGCAGGAACTCGCGGTGAGTGACCCGCTCAGCGTTTGTCCGCTGGCAATCGCGCTGGGCGTGCAACTGGTGGCGCCCAGGTTCAAGCTGACGATAAACGAGCCCGTCAGGCCGCCGGAATAGCTCGTGACCTCGACCGTGTAGGTCCCCGTCGCCGTCGCCGTATAGCTGATCAGCGCGTTCGGGTAGCCGCCCGAGTCATCGTCCTGCGCCACCATGGTGCCGGAAGGGTTGATCAGGTACGCATAGCTGTCGAAGCTCGGACTAGCGACCCCGGGGTTCACCGCAAACCGGATCACTTGCCCCGCGGTGGCGCTGAACGAGTAGCGCTGCTGATACGAGCCGGGCCGAATCGCCGACGGACAGGCGGACGACAGCTGGCCGCTGAGGGTCTGCCCATTCGCGATCCCCACCGCCGCGCAACTGCCGGCCACCGTGAGGGTTACGGTGAACGGACCCGTGGTGCCGCTGGAAAACGAAGTGACTTCTACGGTGTAGGTCCCGGTAGCGGTGGCCGTGTAGTTGATCAGCGCCTGGAAGTTGCCGCCGGAGTCGTCGTCCTGGGCCACCACGGTGCCGGAAGGGCCGATCAGGTAGGCATAACTGTCGAGGCTGTCATGGACCGCAAACTGGATCGTCTGCCCGGCGAGGGCGGTGAAGCTGTAACGCTGCGCGTAGGAGCCGCCGCGGTAGGCCGAGGCGCAGGCCGCCGTCAGCGACCCGCTCAACGTCTGGCCACTCAGGATGGGCGTCGTCGTGCACTGGGCAGCGGCGTCAGCCGCCGAAAAAGCCAACCCGAGGAGAACCAGGAGGAAGGGCGCGAGACGCTTCGCTGTATTGGTCGACATGCCACGTACCCGATTAGCACTCGCAGGCGTTCGCCCACACAATTGGCCGAGGGACGATAGCGCGGCCGCACCCGTGTTCACGCGATGCCCTTTTCGACAGGTTGTGGGGGAGGAGCTTGGCTAACTTGTACTGCCGAATGCCCGTTGGCGCAAGGAAAAAGCAAGTGCCGCGCATCCCCGACTTCTGCAGCCAGAAGTGCAAAACACTGCCACTTTGGGGTGCCGCCGCCAGATTTAACCGCTTTGTAACAAGCTGCGTTTACAATGGGTTCACCCCATGCCTCCCGCATCGCTCGACAAGCCCGCCTACTACATCAACCGCGAACTCTCGTGGCTGGCGTTCAACTGGCGTGTGCTCGAGGAGGCGCAGGACGAATCCAATCCGCTGCTGGAGCGGATCAAGTTTCTGGCCATTACGGCCTCGAACCTCGACGAGTTTTTTGAAGTCCGCATCGCCGGCATCCTGCAACAGATCGAGGACGACTCCGCCGAAGCCGGCATGGATGGCATGACCCCGGCGGCGCTGGCCGAGCGCCTGGCGCGCGAGACCCACTCCCTGGTCGAAGCCCAGTATCGCTGCTGGAACCAGCAACTGAAGCCGGAACTGGCGCAAGCGGGCATCTTCGTCCGCAATATCGCCGAGTTCGACCGCGCCGGCCGCGAGTTCATCGACGACTTCTGCGAGCGCGAACTCGATCCGCTCCTCACCCCCATCACCGTCGATCCCGCCCACCCCTTCCCGCGCGTCATGAACAAGGCGCTGTGCCTGGCGCTGCTCTTGCGCCGCCGCCGCCGGGTGACCAAGTTCCTCGGCGTCATCACCGTCCCCCGCTCCCTGCCCCGCTTGCTGCGCGTCCCCGGCAGCGACGGCATCCAGTACGTCTTCCTCGCCGATCTGGTGGGCGCCCACGCCGCCAGCATGTACCGCGGCTATGACATCCTGTCGGAAGCGGCGTTTCGCATCACTCGCAACAGTAACCTCTATCTCCACGAGGAAGAATCGCGCGGCCTGATGGAATCGGTGCGCGCCGAGCTGCACAACCGCCGCCGCGGCGACGCCGTCCGTCTCGAGGTCGAGACCGAGGCCAGCGCCGAGATCGTCGAGCAGCTGCGCGGCAACTTCGGCCTCGAGGCCTGGCAGGTTTTCTCTCTGGAAGGCCCGGTCAGCCTCTCGCGCCTCATGCACATCTACGAGCTCACCGACCGCCCCGACCTCAAGTTCAAGCCCTTCTTGCCGCGCGAGGTCTCCTTCGGCCGGCCGGACAGCATCTTCGACGAGCTCCGCCGCCGCGACCTCCTGCTGCACCACCCCTTCGATTCCTACGCCCCGGTGGTCAGGTTTTTGGAGACCGCGGTGGAGGATCCGTCCGTGCTCTCCATCCGCCAGACCTTGTACCGCACCAACGAGGATTCCCCCATCATCCAGGCGCTGATGAGGGCGGCGGGGCAGAAGGAAGTCAGCGTGGTGGTGGAGCTGAAGGCGCGCTTCGACGAGGCGCCCAACATCCGCTGGGCCCGCGCTCTGGAAGATGCCGGAGTGCAGGTCTTCCACGGCCTGGTCGGCCTGAAGACCCACTGCAAGCTCACCCTGCTGGTGCGCCGCGAAGAGGATGGCAGCACCCGCCGCTATCTCCATCTGGGCACCGGCAACTACAATCCCGCCACGGCGCGCGCCTACACCGACTTCAGCCTCTTTACCGCCGAGCCGGAAATGACGGCCGCCGCCCACGACGTCTTCAACTTCCTTACCGCCTACGCCGAGCAGCCCGACTACGAGCCGCTCCTGGTGGCGCCCACCAACCTCGCCGACCGCATGCTGGCGCTGATCGCGCGCGAAGCCGAGCACGCCTCCTCCGGCCGCCCGGCGCAGGTGATTGCCAAGGTGAACGGGCTGCTGGACAAGTCCATCATGCAGGAGCTGTATCGCGCCTCGCAGCGTGGGGTCGAGATTGATCTCATCGTGCGCGGCATGTGCGGCCTGCGCCCCGGTTTGCGGCGCGTCAGCAGCCGCATCCGCGTGCGTTCCCTCGTGGGACGCTTCCTGGAGCACAGCCGTATCTTCTATTTCGCCAACGGTGGCAACCCCGAGGTTTACCTGGGCAGTGCCGACTGGATGCCCCGCAACCTCTATGAGCGCGTCGAACTGGTGTTTCCCGTCCGCGATCCGGCGCTGCGCGACCGCCTCCGCTACGAGGTGCTCGACGCCTACCTCGCCGACGCCGCCAAGGCCCGCCTGCTGCGCTCTGACGGCGAGTACGTCCGCCCGCGCCGCTCGCGCCGCCCCGCCTTTTCCGCCCAGGACTTCTTTATTCAGCTCGCCGAAGGGAAGACCGGTATTGAGGCCATTCCCCGCCGCGAGCGCATCAATTCTCGCCGTACTGCCGTCAAGGGAATCCTATAGGTCGCTATGATCGTTTACTTCTTACGACACGCCAGCGCCGGCCAGCGCAAATCAAACTCCACCAACGACGAGAAGCGCGCCCTCGACCCCGAGGGCGTCGAGCAGTGCCGCTACGTGGGCCGTCTCCTGGCCAGTCTGGACGTGGAAGTTGACGTCATCATCTCCAGCCCGCTGAAGCGCGCCACCCAGACCGCGGCTCTGGTGGCCAACGAGCTCGGCTACGAAGCCAGAATCGAGACCGCCGGGCCGCTGCGCCCGGATGCCCGGTTCGAAGCCTTTCGCCGCCTGCTCGACGAAAACGCCAAGCGCGACGCCATCATGGTGGTGGGCCACAACCCCAACCTCAGCGAGTTCGCCAGCCTGCTGGTCAGTGATGGCGCCAGCACCGGCGCGTTGGAACTGAAGAAGGGTGCGGTCGCCAAGGTGGAGTCGGGAGACCTCCGCTCCGGGACGCTGCACTGGTGCCTCACGCCGAAGATCGCGCGCGTCGCTCACGAGGTGGTGAGCTCGAGCTCCCGCCCGAAGACTTCGCGGAAGTAAGGCGCTTCCCGCGCCGCCGCCCACAGCTCCAGGTCGGCGCTCCCGCGCGTGCTCAGCCGCAGCCGCACCCGTTCCCGCTCGACCCGCGGGGTGGCCGCCAGCACGCTCGCCCGACGTGACTGGTCCAGCGCCACCGCCAGCCGCAGCAGGGCCACCGCCTTGGGAATCAGCGGCCGGTCCTCGCGCGCCACCAGCTGCAGCGCCCGGTCTTCCACGCGCGGCAAGGACTTGCCCATGTACCGGGCGATGGCGGCCACGCGCCGCCGCTCGCTCGCCGAAAAGCCCAGGATCTCCGAATGCGCGATGATGTAGTGGGCGTGACGGTGCCGCCCGGCGCGGTTCACGAGGGCCCCCACCTCGTACAACATGGCGGCCGCCGCCAGCGACTCTTCGTAATCCGCCGGCAACCCGTGGATGGGGCGCAACC
Source organism: Terriglobia bacterium (assembly GCA_963739375.1). Lineage (GTDB taxonomy): Bacteria > Acidobacteriota > Terriglobia > Terriglobales > Acidobacteriaceae > CAVUAF01. Next base: position 111,972 of record CAVUAF010000020.1, on the reverse strand, counting down.
CGCGGAACAGCCGCTGGGCCAGGTGCCGCACCTGCAGCGCATGCTTCAGGTCCACGCCGTAGTGCCGCGCCAGCGCCCGCACCGCATCGCGCCGCTCGGTGGCGATCTGCTCCTGCAGCGCCGACGCGTGTCCGTAGACGGCGCCCATCTCCGCCAGGATGCCGTCGCGCAGACCCAGGGGCAGATACCGGAAGCCGGGCAGTTCCCAGCGTGTCAGCAGTTCCGCGAAAACGTGCGCCCCGGCCACGATAATCTCCGCACGCCGCGCGTTGATCCCGGGCAGCGCTCGCCGTCCGGCGAGCGGCAGCCGCGCCAGTTGCTTCGCCAGCTCGGCCACCACCGGCGTGGGTACTACCCGGGCCTCCGCTGGCGACCGCTTCTCCCGCTTGACCCAGAGATCGTGCAATGCCGCCGCTGTCCCCGACGTAGCCACCGCCACCTGCACGTCGGCGGCGAGTACGCGTCGCTCCACCCGCCGCAGCTCCTTGGCGATGAACTCGCGCATCTGCGCCAGTTCCTTCTTCTTGGGCGGATCGTGTTCCAGAAACACCCGCGTCAGGCGCATCGCCCCCAGCGGCACGCTCACCATGGATTCGATATGTCCGTGGTTCGAGAGCGTGACCTCGCAGCTGCCCCCACCCAGGTCGAAGAGCAGCACCCGGGCCGCCTTGATCCGGCCCGCCGCTATGACCCCCAGATGAATGAGCCGCCCTTCCTCCAGCCCGGAGATGATTTTGACCGGCCAGCCCGTCGCCGACCGCACCCACTCCGCGAATACCGGGGCATTGCGGGCGTCGCGCAGCGCGCTGGTGGCGGCAACGCGCACCCGCTCGGCGGCGTAGCGCTGCACCGCGCGATGGAACCGGCGCAGCACCTCGACGGTGTGCTGCATGGCCTCCGGTGCCAGCGCCCCGCCGGCGAACACGGCTTCCCCCAGCCGCGTCACCTCGCGGTCAACATGCACCACCTGCAGCCGGCTGCCGGTAAGGCGCGCGATCTTCAGGCGCACTGAGTTGGCGCCGATATCGACCGCGGCAAAGGTAGGCATCGGGGAAGGGGACTAGCCCGCCACCGCCACCGGCGCTGCCGGTGGTCGGACGCGGGAGGGTGGAATCTTGTTCTCGTCGAGGGACGCGCGCAGCGTGAGCAGCCGGTCGCGGACGTCGCTGCTCACGCGCTGGGCATTGGCCAGCAGCGATCGCCGCCGCACCCGCAGCACCGCCAGCAGCGCCGCCCGTCCCGGGCCGCTCACCATCCGCTCGGCGGAGGCGTTCAGCACCACGCAATCGTGCCACGTCCCGACCGCATCCTGGATGGCCTTCAGTTCGTTGACCACACGCCGCGCCAGCGGGTCCTCGCCGCCCTCGGCGAGGTAGCGCGCCTGCTTGCAGGCGAGCCGGAAGCCATGCAGGTTGGCTTCGGTCAGTGGCGTGCGCGCGGCGGCGGCGAACGCATCCAGCGCCCGGCGCGCGTCCGGCTGACTCGTAGCCGCTTCGTCGTCGTCGGCGCGCGCCACCTGCGCTCGCATCTCGCGCACCCGCCGGGCGAAGCGCTTGCCCGTGTGCTTGCTGATCTGGCCGTTGAGCTTGCGCAGTCTCCGGGCGCGGATTTTCTCCAGCGCGCGCAGCAGGGCCGCCTTTTCCCGGCCGGCCACGCCGCCGTCGAGCGCGCCCGCCGCGTCGATTTGCACGTCGAGGTCGCGCACCTTGCCGGCAGCTTTACGCAGCTTCCCCAGCCGCCGCCGGAACTTGGCGTCGGCGGCATCACCGCATTGGGCCAGCAGCACTTCGACGCGGCGCACCGTCGTCCGCAGGTCGTGCACCCGCTTGGGCGAGGGGTCGGCAGCAATTTTGGCGGGCAGTTCCAGGACCCGGCGGAAGAGAAGGGTAGTGCGCTGGGTCCGGCTGGTCACCGCGTCACGATAGCCCACCAGCGCGTGCGATTCAAGCCGCCGCGGTTACGGCAGGCGGCGGCGCGGCGTTACTGCCGGTTGGGATTGAGCCGCGGCAGCTCCCAGCTAGCGCCTTTTGAGGGCGTGTTGCAGGACGACCGAGAGCTGGCGATGCGCGGCGCTGAGCGCGCCGGCGGCTTCCAGTTGCCGCGATTGCTGGTGCGCGGCGATGGCGGTCTCGACCCGCTTTAGTTCCGCCTGCGCCGCTTCCACCGCGTGTTCCACGCCGCCATTGATGTGGCCGCGCTTCGCGCGTTCCACCGCGTCCACCACCATGATGCGCGCCGCCACCGAGCGGCGCAGCACGCCTTCCTCGTCGCTCGTGGGGTCGAGGAAGGCGTTGATCTCCGCCTCCGAGAGCAGCAACACCGTGCCGGGCAGCCGGATGCTGGCCGACGTGCGCCGCTTCGTCCCCGGAGAGGATTGCGAAAGCTCTTGCGTCACGCTCGCGATAGTGGCATCGATGCTCGCGTAGGCGCTCGGTTGTTCCGCGCTCGCCCGGTCCTGCGGACTCAAGGGGACGCGTTGCGCCCCGAGAACGGCGTACATTTTCGCCGAATCGCTGGCTTCGGCGCGCACCGGCGGTACCGCCTTCATCTTCCCCGACTCGGTCGCTGGCGGCGCCGGCATGGTTGCGGAATCAGCCACCGGTGTCGCACTGCCGGCGGCAGGTTGGCTGGCTTTGGCCGCCGCCGCTCGCTCCAGCGCGGCCGCCGTCTGCTGCGCCGCGTGCGTCGCCTGCCGCGCCTGTTCCGCGGCGGCTTCGATCTCCCGGGAGCTCGTGGCCGCGTGGTGTGCCAACGCTTCGCGCAGCCGCTGTAACTCGCTGCTCAGCTCCTGTACCTGCGCTTCCAGGCGCCGCATGCGCATCTCGCCGCCGGTTACCGGCGACGGACCGTGCCGCGCTACCGCCGTCTCCAGTGCCGCGCGCAGTTGTATCACCCGCCGCAGCGAATCGTCGATGCCGTACTCGCCGGCGCGGCGCGTCTTGTAGTTAGTGAGAATCTCGGCCACGCTGGCGAGCGACTGGTCCGGGTCAAGTTGCGCGCCCGTGCAGTCCACCGCCAGTACGTTCCAGCTCCGCAGCTGCGTAATCGCCCGCTCGCTGGCCGCGATGTCCGAGTTCATCAGCCGGAACAGGGTGCGGCTCACGATGTAATTGAAGCGCGTGAACGCCACCAGCGCGCTGCTGCCGAAATACATCTGCTGGCACGCGGCCTTCAACTGCCGGCCCCGCGGGATGATCTTCCGCTCGTTCAGGTCGGCCAGCGACGTCGCGCTGCGCAGCAGCTCCACCAGTTGTTCCAGCGGCGCCAGCCAGCCGGGCAACACGCTCGAACACTCCCCCAGCACCGGCTCCAGCACGTCGGCCACGTCCTCCAGCCGGACCTCGCGCTCGTGCAGACTCGGCGGCGCACAGGCGGAGAAGTAATGCGCGAGCAGGAAGTCGAGCTTGTCGCGATCCGCTTCGCCCTTGTTACGCTTGCTGTGATACCGCTCCACCAGCGCGTGCAGCTTCTGCTCCGTCTTGGCCACATCGCTGCCTTGCAGCACGTGGCGGAACTGGTGCGCCTGGATGCGCTCGTCCATCTGGGCCAGCCAGCGCTCCACGCTTTCCAGCACCTCGGGCTCGGATTTCGTTTCCACGCCGCGCAGGTCTTCGCCATACGGCGGTTGTCCCAGATCGAACTGCAGGGCGAGCGCGGCATAGATGGGGTACAGGCGGCGCGTAAGCCGCCACTGTTCCGCCGCGCGTGCGGAATTGGTCGCAGGAGGCATGGTTGGGCCTTGCTCGCCGCCAGTCTAGAGCGGTTCCAAAAAAGAATACAACGGCGCCGCTGTTAACGGTTGCAATTCCCACGCGCACCCGGTTGGCAGCCGGCGTGTACATCACTAGTCAAGCCGCGGGCGCGGCCAGCGGTGATACGGTCGTAACACGCGGCGCTGGGTCGCCGCGCGAGTCGGGCTTATGCAAAACTTCGTGGCGCGCTGGCGCTCGGCGCGGCGGCTACATCCCATTTATCGGCATCTTGCCACGGCGGCCGTTCCCCCGCTGGCGCTGCCGTCGTTGACCGACGCCGGCTCCAGCGAGGAACAAGTCCTCGGCCAGCTCGAAGCCTGGTTTGACCAGATCGACGCAGCGCTCACTCCTGAGCAGTTCCGTGCCGGCTGCCACCGCGCCGGCTTCGCCGAGTCGGAGAGCGAACTCCAGGCGCTGGCGCAGCGCGTACTGCTCAAGGGCGCTCCTCCACCCGCGGACCGCGATAAGCTCGACTTCCTCCTCGCCCGCTATCTCGAACTCGGGGCGCCCCCCAGCTTTGCCGGCCGCGACCTCACCCTCCCCGACGTTGCGGAAGTGCTCGAGCCGGTGGTCGGAAAATGCGATCTTAATTTGCCGGAGTGGCTGACCGCTGCGCCGCTCCTGGTGGCCACCGCCGATGCCTGCGCCACCTGCGCCGATCTGGTGCACCATCGCGTGGTGGAAGCCGGCCGCGAATTGCGCGCCGCGGTTGGTCCCCGCTACTTCACCCCGCTGGCGCTGGTGGCGCTGACCTGGCTCCAGGCGCGGCTGGCCGCGCGCCTCACCGCAATCGCCAAGGCCGACGCGCAGTTCGTGGTACAGGGACTGGCCGCGCTGCACGAACGCGGCGACGACACCATTCAGGTTCGCAGCGGCGGCGCCGCGGAGGAAGAACCGGTCGAGCTGCTGCTGCAGGCCTGGTCCGCGTGGCAGGTGCCGCCGTTCGCCGAGATCAGCACCAGCGAGATCCTCGAGCGCCTGGCGCTTTCCCGCGAAGCCGTCGAGGGTTCCATGTTGCCCCCTATGGAGCGCCGCGTCCGCGACCTCACCAGCAGCGTCGTCCTGCTGACCGCCGGCATGCAGGACCTGCAGGCCCAGATGCGCGCCCTCGCCACCGAGGTCCACACCATCCTGCTGCAAACCCGGCCGCCGGCTGCGGGTTTCGACGACGAGCCCCAGCCTCCCGCCAACGGCCGTTCCCACGGCGCCCACTAGTAGCGCCGGACTGTTGCTAGCGCGCTTTGCCGCTCGGGGCGGCACTCGGCGCGACCGTCAACGTTGGGGACCCGGTTCCACGACAAACAGATCTTCGGTCCGCCGCCGCGGCGCCTTGTGACTGCGCGTGAACGGGTAGGTGCGGGCGCAGAATTCGTCCACGACGTCGTAGGCGAAAACCATGTGCGGCGCGGCCGGCGGTGCTTCCGCGGGCACGGCCGGCAGCGCTGCAACCGGTGCGGGCGCGGCCGGAACGGCGGGCTGCTCCTCCGCCAGCGGCATCGTTAGTGGTGCGGGTGCAGCCTCCGCCGCCGTCTCCATCGCGGATACTGTGACCGCGGCCGGCAGCGCCGCGCGCTCGACCGGTGGTGCCGCGGGGACGCGTTGCACCGTATCCGCTCCGAGCAGTTTCTCGGTCGCCAGCCGCGCCGCCGCGATCAGCCGCAAGTTCTGCCCCGACACGGCTTCGCTGCCCGCCAGCAGCGCGCGCATCCGCGCCAGCAGTTGCTCCCGCGGCTCGGCGCCAACGCCCGCACAATCCAGCGCTACCACCTGGCGGGCCCGCAGTTCCGCCTCTGCCGCCAGGATGTACTCCGCATCCGCGCGCGCCAGCCGGGTGCGGGTGACGTGCGCCACGTAGTTGAAGTGGGTGAAGGCAATGAGCGCGCCGCGCTCGCAGCATCCCGCCGCGTCCGCCAGCCGCAGGGCGCGCGCCTGGGGCAGCACGTCGGACGCGGCCAGCTGCGGCAGCGTCGGCAGGGCCTCCAGCCGGGCCAGCAGCGCGTCCATGCCGCGCGGCAAGCCGCCGCCGAGGGGCGCGTGCTTGAGGGCCGGCTCCAGCACCGCCGCCACGTCTTCGCGGGCGACGCGGCGGGCGTGAAAGCTGGGCGGCGCATACAGGCAAAAATAATCGAAGCAGGCTTCATCCACCTTCTGCACCTGCTCGGCGGTGGCGGCAGGCGCCGTCAGCAGGCGCTCCAGTACCAGTTCCAGGGCCGCACCCAAGTCCGCTCCTGCCGCCGCGCGTAACCGGCTGCGGAACTCCTGCGGCTTCAACCGCTCGTCCACCGCGCCGAACCAGTCCAGCACCTGGCGCAGGGCGGCGTCGCTGCGGGCCTCGTGTAAATCGCTGGCCGGGCAGGGCGGGGGCAGATCGGGAGGCGCGAGTTCGGCATAAATCGGCAGCAGCGTACGCGCTAGTCGCCATTCGCCAATCGCGTGCCGCGTTTCCACCGGGGTCATCAGCCCGAGTGTAGCCTGCGCGGCGCCGCGCGGGTATGGCGCGAGGTTGACAGACTCGCCACCCCCCCGGAGGACTGAATTTCGGCAATCCCTCCCGCCGCACCTCGCGCCGAGTTGACTGCTAATATCGTTGGCTGTCGTGGGAGAGTTGGTTTGATCCTCAAGCAAGCTCTGTTCGGCGCCGTCGTTCTTCTGGCCTTCGGCCCCGCCTGCCGCGCGCAGGAGAACTACGAGATCCAGGTCTATCCCTCCGACACCGTCGAGCGCCACCGCACCATGGTGGAGTTTCACACCAACTTCACCGTGCAGGGGCGCAAGACAGTCGAAGACGGCGTGCTCCCCACCCACCACGCCGTCCATGAAACGCTGGAGATCACGCACGGCTTCAACGACTGGTTCGAGACCGGCTTCTACGTCTTCACCTCCATCCAGTCCCGCACCGGGTGGGATTTCGTCGGCAGCCACCTGCGGCCGCGGGTGCGTATCCCGGAGAAATGGAAGTGGCCGGTCGGGCTAAGCCTCTCCACCGAATTCGGCTACGTGCGCCCGGTCTACGCCGCCGACACCTGGACGTGGGAGATTCGCCCTATCGTCGACAAGAAGCTGGGCAAGTGGTATCTGGCTTTCAATCCTGCGCTGGAAAAATCATTTCGCGGGCCGGGGGCGAACCAGGGTTGGGAATTCGTCCCCAACGCCAAGCTTGGTTACGACCTGTTCAAGAAAGCCGCGGTTGGCCTGGAGTATTACGGCGGGCTGGGCCCCATCGGCAACTTCGATCCCCTGCGCGAGCAGCAGCAACAGGTGTTTGCCGCCGCCGACCTCGACCTGGGGCCCAAGTGGGAGGTCAACCTGGGGGCCGGCTGGGGCGGCACCCGCTCCACCGACCACCTCCTGCTCAAGCTCATCGTCGGCTACCGTTTCGCGCGCTTCCCGTGGCTGCGCTTCAAGTAAGCGCCAGCGCGGTGAAACCCGAACCTCTCTGCGCGTTTTGCATCTGCTAAGATTGCTAGTTTTCCTGCCGCAAATGGGGAAGGTAGAGGGCTGTGATGGCAGACGGGAACGGTCGCCCGGCCGCTGAACTGGAAGCGCTGGAAACTCGCGAGTGGCTGGATTCCATGGACTACGTGCTGCGGCACCAGGGGCCGCAGCGCGCCGGCACCCTCCTGCAGGAGCTCCGCCAGCATGTGGTCCAGACCGGCGTCAAGCTGCCGTTTACCGCGAACACCCCCTACATCAACACCATCCCCGCCGCCGAGCAGCCGCCCTTTCCCGGCGCAGGAGATCGAGCGCCGCATCAAGAGCCTCATCCGCTGGAACGCGATGGCCATGGTCGTCCGCGCCAACCGCTGGAAGAGCGGCATCGGCGGCCACATCTCCACCTACGCCTCGGCCGCCACGCTCTACGAGGTCGGCTTCAACCATTTCTTCCGCGGCACGCGACGACGAGCACTGAAGGCGACCTCGTCTACTTCCAGGGCCACGCCTCGCCCGGGCATCTACGCCCGCGCCTTCCTGAAGGCCGCCTCACCGCAAGAGCAGCTGGAGAACTTCCGCCGCGAACTGAAGCCCGGCGGCGGGCTCTCCTCCTATCCGCATCCCGTGGCTGATGCCGGACTTCTGGGAGTTCCCCACCGTCTCGATGGGCCTGGGCCCGATCATGGCCATCTACCAGGCGCGCTTCAACCGCTACCTCGAAGACCGCGGCCTGAAGCCGACCACCGACGCGAAGGTCTGGGCGTTCCTCGGCGACGGCGAAACCGACGAGCCGGAAGCGCTGGGCGCCATCACGCTGGCGGCGCGCGAGAAGCTCGACAACCTGATCTTCGTCATCAACTGCAACCTGCAGCGGCTCGACGGCCCGGTGCGCGGCAACGGCAAGATCATCCAGGAACTCGAGGCCGTCTTCCGCGGCGCCGGCTGGAACGTCATCAAGGTGCATCTGGGGCAGCGACTGGGACCCGCTCCTCGCGAAGGACACCGACGGCCTGCTGGTCAAGCGCATGGGCGAGATCGTGGACGGCGAGTACCAGAAGTATCGTCGTCGAGGCCGGCGCCTACATCCGCAAGCACTTCTTCGGCGCCGACCCGCGGCTGCTCGAACATGGTCGAGCATCTCTCCGACGAGCAGCTGCAGAAGCTGCGCGCTCGGCGGCCACGATCCGGATAAGGTCTACGCCGCCTACAAGGCGCGCCGTCGAGCACAAGGGCGCGCCGACGGTGATCCTGGCCCAGACCATCAAGGGCTACGGCCTCGGCGAAGCCGGCGAAGGCAAGAACATCACCCACCAGCAGAAGAAGCTGAACGAAGAGGAGCTGCGCGACGTTCCGCACCCGCTTCGGCATCCCGATCTCCGACGACGACGTCGCCGAGGCGCCGTTCTACCGCCCGCCCGAGGACAGCGCGGAGATGCAGTACCTGCACGAGCGGCGCGCAGGCGCTGCGGCGGCTACGTGCCGCAGCGCGCGGTGCGCGCCGAGCCGCTCGAGCGCCGACTCCGGAGACGCTGTTCGAGGAATTCTACCAGGGCACCGAGGGCCGCGAGGTCTCCACGACGATGGCCTTCGTGCGCATGCTGGCCAAGCTGCTGCGCGACCAGGAGATCGGCAAGCTCATCGTGCCGATCGTCCCCGACGAGGCGCGCACCTTCGGCATGGAGGCGCTGTTCCGCCAGGTCGGCATCTACTCGCACGTCGGGCCAGCTCTACGAGCCGGTCGACACGGACACGCTGCTCTACTACAAGGAAGCCAAGGACGGGCAGATCCTCGAAGAGGGCATCACCGAGGCCGGCTCGATGTCCTCGTTCATCGCCGCCGGCACCGCCTACGCCACCCACGGCGTCAACATGATTCCGTTCTTCATCTTCTACTCGATGTTCGGCTTCCAGCGCATCGGCGACCTGATCTGGGCGGCGGCCGACATGCGCGTGCGCGGGCTTCCTGCTCGGCGGCACCGCCGGCCGCACCACGCTCGCCGGCGAAGGCCTGCAGCACCAGGACGGCCACAGCCACCTGCTGGCGCTGCCCGTGCCCAACCTGCTGGCCTACGACCCGGCGTTCGCCTACGAGCTGGCCGTCATCGTCGCAGGACGGCATCCAGCGCATGTACGAGGACCAGGAGAGACATCTTCTACTACCTCACGGTGATGAACGAGCACTACGCGCATGCCGCCGATGCCGGAGGGCGCGCAGCGACGGCATCCTCAGGGGCATGTACCGGCTGCCGGCCGCCGCCGACGCCGAAGGCGCAAGCTGCGCGCGCAGCTGCTCGGCAGCGGCGCGATCCTGAACGAGGCGCTCGAGGCGCAGGAGATCCTCGCAGAGAAGTACGGCGTCGGCCGCCGACGTCTGGAGCGTCACCAGCTACAAGGAGCTCTACCGCGACGGCCACGCCTGCGAGCGCTGGAACCTGCTGCATCCCGGCGAGACGCCGCGCGTGCCCTACGTCACGCAAGTGCCTGCAAGGACGCGCCCGGCGTGTTCGTGGCCGCCTCGCGACTACCTGAAGGCGCTGCCGCGACTCGATCGCCCGCTGGCTGCCGCGGCCGCCTGCATGCCCTCGGCACCGACGGCTTCGGCCGCAGCGAGAGCCGCGCGCGCGCTGCGCGACTTCTTCGAGGTCGACGCGCGCTTCGTCGTCTTGCCACGCTGCACCGCTGGCGCGCGCGGGCCAGATCGAGAAATCCGTGGTGCAGCGCGCCCTGCAGGAACTCGGCATCGATCCCGAGAAACCGAACCCGGCCCTCACCTGATCCGAAGGCACGATGAGCACTGAGATCAAGCTGCCCGAACTCGGCGAGAACGTAAGCGCGGGCGACCTGGTGCGCATGCTGGTGAAGGCCGGCGACACCATCCAGAAGGACCAGCCCGTGGTCGAGCTGGAAACCGACAAGGCGACCATCGAGGTGCCGTCGCCCGCCGCCGGCAGGATCACGGAGATTCGCGTCAAGGAAGGCGACAAGGTCAGCGTCGGCCAGGCATTCTTGTGGTCGAAGATGGAGCGGGACCACCCGCGCCGGCCGCCCCGGAACCAGCAGCCAAGGCCGTGGCCGAGAAGCCGTCCGCACCGCCCCCGCCCGTCGCGAACCGCAGCGCGCGCCCGCGCCGCCGCCCGCCGCGAAGGAGGCCCCGCCCGTCACCCGCTTCGCCGTGACCCCGTCGCCCACCGCCGCGCCGGGAGGGAAGTCGGCCGCCGACGTGCCCGCCGCTCCTTCCGTCCGGCAACTCGCGCGCGAGATCGGGGTAGACATCACCCAGGTAGCGGGCACCGGCCCAGCCGGCCGCGTCACGCGTGACGACGTGAAGCGCCACGCTCGCGAGCGCGACCAGGGCCGCGCCTGCGGCTGCGGGCGCCGCCCTCCCGCTCGGCGCCGCTGCCGGATTTCACTAAGTGGGGCGCGATCGAGCGCCAGCCGATGACCGCCCTGCGCCGCGCCACCGCGCGCCAGATGGGGGTCGCCTGGACCATCCCGCAGGTCACCCAGAATTACCAGGCCGACATCACCGCGCTGGAGGCGCTGCGCCAGCGCTACGCCGCCCGCGTCGAGAAAGCCGGCGGCAAGCTCACTACCACCGCCGTCGCGCTCAAGGTGATTGCGTCGGCCCTGAAGGTTTTCCCGAAATTCGCCGCGAGCCTCGATCTGGCCAACGAGCAGTTCATCCTCAAGCGCTACGTCCACGTTGGCGTCGCCGTGGACACCGAGCGCGGCCTGGTGGTGCCGGTGGTGCGCGACGCGGACAAGAAGAACATCACGCAGCTCGCGGTCGAGCTGGCGCAACTGGCGGAGAAGGCGCGCGACCGCAGGCTCGCGCCCGAGGAGATGGAGGGCGGCGTCTTCACCATCACCAACCTCGGCGGCATCGGCGGCACCTTCTTCTCGCCCATCATCAACGCGCCCGAGGTGGCGATCCTCGGCCTCGCCCGCGCCGAATGGCAGCCGGTCTTCCGGCCCCGCGGCGAAACCGGCGACGACGGGGTACCCGCGGGCGAGTTCGTGCCCCGCCTCCGGCTGCCTCTCTCGCTCTCTTACGACCACCGCATCATCGACGGCGCCGAGGCGGCGCGCTTTCTGCGCTGGGTCGCGGAAGCGTTTGAACAGCCGCTGCTGTTAGCGCTGGAAGGATGATCGCATTTGGCACTTGGCAATTGGCATTTGGCCACAAGCGTTGCCACGATGCCCGTCGATGGCTAAATGCTAAATGCTAAGTGCTAAATGCTAAATGCTTACGCGGCATCGGACAGCGCATAGGTTTTTGGACGCAGCGTCTATATCCTCGGCAAAATGACCCCGAATCCGACCGCGGACAGGTACGCGCGGCGGCTTGTGTGGTATTGTTCCCTGTCTCTCTGGGGTCAGAGTCTCCCGTTTGGGCCCACAGTGCGCCGACGCTCGGCGCTATCCAATCAATCGAAAACAGAAAGCTAGAGAAAGCAGGAGGATGAAGATATGCGCAGAATTGCGCTTGTGATGTTGCTTGCGCTGGCGATGCCCTTGATCATGGTGGCGCAGACCAGCGAGTACTCGAACCACCCGCCCAAGGTGCTCGTTATCGGGCGCGAAGACGTCAAACCCGGCAAAAGCATGGGGCACGAAAAGTCCGAGACGGCCTGGACGCAGGCGTTTGTGCGCGCCAAGTGGCCGGTCACCTTCCTGGCGATGAACGCCCTCAGCGGCCCGTCGCAGGTGTGGTTTTGCATGGGTTACGACTCGTTTGCCGGCATGGAGAACGATAACCGGGCCTCCGCGAAGTCGCCGATTCTGACGGCAGCGCGGAATCAATACGGTGCGGCGGAGAGCGAATTCCTGGAAGGCGGCCGCTCGCTGATCGCCACGCTCAGCGAGGACATCAGCTATAAGCTCAACTTCAACCTCGCCGAGATGCGCTACTTCCGCGTCCGCACCACCCGCGTGAAGTACGGCCACGACGCTGACTATGCCGAACTCCGGAAGCTGATCAACGCCGCCCTGGAAAGGGCCAGTTCCAAGCAATCGGCGGTGACCTTCCACGTCATCAGCGGCGCCCCTGCGGGCACCTACCTGACTTTCTATCCCAGCAAGTCAGCGGCGGAGTGGGACCAGTCCGGGCCCAATATGCGCGAAATGCTGGGCAGCGACTACGACAAGTTCATGTCGTTGGTGGACAAGGCGGTTGCCGGATACGAAGACAACGTCTTTGAGTTCAGCAACAAGATGAGCTACGCGTCGCCGCAGATGATCGCGGCGGACAAGTGGTGGGCACCCAAGCCGGCGGCGGCCCCCGCGGCCGACAAGGGCGCGGCGCCAGCCACGAAGGAAGCACCGAAGAAGTAATGCAGTCGGTTGTCGGCGGAGGCACCCGGGGTCCCGGGTGCCTTTTGTCTTGCGCGCCGCACGCGGTGACCCATGGCGCCGGAACAGATCGAAGGACGCGAAGCCGATGCGCGCAGCGACAGCTTCGCCTTCGGGCTGGTGCTGTATGAAGTGCTGACCGGGGCGCGCGCGTTCGAGGGCAAGATGCAGGCCAGCATCGTGGCCAGCATCCTGGCGCTGGAACCCAAGCCGGTGCGTTCGCTCCAGGCCGACGTGCCGGGGCCGCTGGAGCGCATCGTCGGCCACTGCCTGGAAAAAGATCCGGAGTTGCGCTTCCAGGGCACGCACCACCTGAAGCTGCAATTGCGAATGGTCGCGGAATGCCGGCGCAAACTGCGAAAACCGTGCCGGCACCGGAGGCACCGCGGTGGCGTCGCGCGCTGCGACCGTGGGCTCTTGAGAGCTTAGAGCTTAGGGCCGTTTTTCCTGTCAAGAGCCAAAAACTGTCACTTTCCTGCCACCCTGCTGATTCGGCGGCAGATATATTCGGAATTATCCCTTTCACAAACCAAGCTTAGAAAATCAGTAACTTACAGGGCTCCGAGACTCCGCGCCCGTTCACTGCACTCCCTGATTGCCTTCCTCGCGTCCAGCATTTCCTGAGCCAGCGCCGCTCCTGCACTGACGTCCAATGCTTCTATGATCTCTGGATCGCTGGCTAGCCGGGTCAGCGTGCTTTCGGCTATCTCGCTGTCGTTTGCATACGTCACGTCCACAACCGCCGCGCGCATCTTGTCGGTCTGCTCGGCCATCCTGCGGGCCTTCTCTCGCAGATGGGCCAAGTTGCGTTCTGCTTCCTTCAGTTCGAGCAGAGCCATACCCTGCTGTTGGCGCTTTTCCGTCTCTGTCATTTTGGATTCCAAAGCATACAATCACCCAACGCTATGCCACCCGATCCGACACGCGAACAGCGCTTGCGCGAAATTATCGAGATCGCCAAGCGCGCTAAACGCGCCAAGCAACTGCCATTTGCGAATATCCGAAGTCAGGTTTTCGGAACTGGCATCGGCCTGTTTACCTTTCTCGTCGGCCTCATAGGGCTTGTCCTGGGCGTCCTCCACAGAGACGGCCAGCGTATACGGTACGGCCTCGCCGCCGCCATTGTTGGGGGCCTCTGGTATGTCGCTGTCAGGCAAGCGGAGCGGCGGCAACGCTAGCCCTGCTCGCCTGGCCACGGCTCACCAGCCTCTTTCATCTTCCGAAAATTCGCCGCTATCTGTCGCAAGCGTCGCGCCCGCGACTCCACTGCCGCTAACCGCCGCCTAGCCTCCTCAATCGCAAGGTCCCAGCCTTGAATAGTATGTTTAACCGCGTGTTTATTTCTCTTTACAGTTGTTACACACATCTGTATAACCTCAATTGTGAGCCCTGATTGGAACAAAGACGCGCTGCGGAAAGCACAGGAGGAGCTTGCGCAGCTTGAGAAGCGCCGCGACGCCCTTCTGCGCACCATCGAAAACCTGATTGAACTGGCTGACGAGGATGACTACGGCCTGACGCCGCCTCCGGGATATATCCCGCAGGGACTGACGGACGAAATAAGGACCATTCTCAGACTGACTACTTCGCCGCTGACCACCGTACAGATTCGCAATTCGCTCATCGCTCGCAATGTGGAATGCACGTCGCCCAAGAACCTGCTTATTTCGGTGCACACCGTATTGGACAGAATCAAAGACGAACTCGAAATCACTGAGCGCGATGGGAAGCCCACGTACATCGTTAAGCGGGCCTACACCGCTTCCGACATGCCTAGGCTTCGGAGAATCGCACAAGACTTCCTTGCGACGGCACTGACTCGTTCGACTGCCAAACTCGACGTTGCGGCGGCGCTCCAAAAGTCCGGGGAGCCAAAGAAAAAGTGACTTTGGGGTGAAATACAAACCGCCCCGTTGCAGCAGGGCGGTGGAAAGGAAAACACGGTGAGAATTCGCGGCAGAATCAGATTCACCCGTCGCGGTCTCTTGGTGGACTTGGTTGTCGAGCCACCATAATTCGTAAGGCGTAACGCTTAGCGCCCCGGCCCGTGCTTGAACACGGGTCGGGGCTAGATCAAACGCGGACGAAGCCCGCATCTGGCCTACACCCAAGATTGTACGGCTTTCTCCGCCCAACGCAACAGGAGAAAGCCCATGAGTGCCACGAACAGCAATTCCAAACCCTTCACCCTCTCGCCTATCAGCGAGCATTTCAGAGACGAAGAATCCGCGCGCAGATTCCTTGAAGCCCACCGCTGGCCGTCTGGCGCTGTGTGCCCTCACTGCGGCGAGATTGGCAACGCACGAAGGCTGCGCGCCCGCCCCACGTCCAAAAGCCCGGTACGCGGCGGCGTCTGGAAGTGCTACGGATGCCTTGAGCAGTTCTCTGTGACCGTGGGAACCGTATTTGAGGACTCCCATGTTCCTCTGCACAAGTGGCTCTTGGCTGCGTATCTGATTTGTGCCAGCAAGAAGGGCCTCAGTGCCCACCAGCTTTTCAGGATGCTCGGGTGCAGCTACAAAACGGCATGGTTCATGTTCCACCGGCTGCGCTTCGCCATGACACAACACCCGTTCATGGACAAACTCAGCGGGGTGGTGGAGATCGACGAAACCTACATCGGGCCGAAGGAGAAGGGCATCGGCGCCGGCACGCCGAATCCTGCGCGCAGCAAGAAGCGCCCCGTTGTGTCCCTGATGGAGCGTAGCGCGACCGGAAGCCGTGTGCGCTCGTTCCCGATGGAGCGCGTCACCCTCGACAACATCAAGCCGATCATGAAAGGTCACGTCGAAGTGGGAGCGACGATTCAGACCGATGAAGCCGTCGTTTATCACTTCATGCGCGATGATTACCCTCAGCATGACATTGTGACGCACAACCGCAGGGAATACTCGCGGTGGGAAAACGGGCGGCACATCACCACCAACACGGTCGAGGGGTACTTCGGCCTCATCAAACGCGGCATTTACGGGACGTATCACCATATCGGTCGCGGCTACATGCAGCAGTACCTAAACGAATTTGACTTCCGTTACAACCACCGCCAAGTTCCCGATGCGGAGCGCACGCTGCTGGCGCTCACCGCCATCGAAGCGAAGCGGCTCACCATGCACCAACCAAGGAACGGTTCGGCCTAGAACTTCCTCGCGTACAGCCGGGGCCGTTTCAGTAAGACGGTTCCGGCTGTCGCTTTGCTTTCCACCCCGCTTGTATTCTGTTTGCTTCGCTGGACATCAATATCCATAGCGATCGGAGCAGGTGCGGACTAAAGTCTGGGTGGGCGGCGGCGATTTGGCGTTGCTTCACGAACGGAGGCGGAACTGATGGAACACAAAGCAACCGGACAAGCCTCTTTCTCCATTGAGCCGGAAGAATTCCTGAAAGAACTTCGTCGATTGCAAGGACCAAGCGGACTAGACGAGCTTTGGCTGTCAATCGAAAGCAGGATCGTTCGCTTGACTGCCATAGGCTCCAATATCCAGGTCGATGACAGAGGGATAACTCTTGTCCCAAAGCCACGATCATCCGACGATCAGATCCACACCGGAATATCCGTGCTTTTCCCAAGAACTCCCTGTTGGCAGTGCGAGCGGAGAACCGACGAGAAGGGCGCGGTCCGCTTGTCGCTGCGCTTCCCAGTGCGCCAAGAGGATGACGGCGTGCCGCATCTTCTCGAAGTGTCGATAGCAACGTCCGAGGCAGGCTTAACCGTCGCAGACTCCGAAACTCGCCCGCAGTAAGCCAACGTTCCTTTTCGTGCCCCGCCGAACGGTCTGATTCTGCTTGGTTTGTGAAGGGGATAATTTCGGATATATTGCGGCGCAACTTTTCCCATTGCCCCCCTCGAATTTGCTACGCTGGAAAGGAAGAGTGCTCGCGAGCGCAGCGCTGCCACCTGAACCTTAAACGGGGTCATCCTGAGCGCGCCGGGGTTGCGCGCGAAGGATCTATGCATTCTCGTTGGTTTCCCCTTGTGTCCTTCGTGCATCCTTCGTGCCCTTTGTGGTTCGCTCTTTCTGGCAACTGACAACTGACCACTGGTAACCGCCTCTTGTCATCCCGAGCGCAGCGAGGGATCTTGGTTTTCTGAGAACTGAGAACTGAGAACCGCCCCTTTCTTTTCAATATTTTGCCCGCAACTCCCCTGGATTCAAGAATCTAGCGCCCGTTTCTCCCTAAATCATTGATTCCAAAGAATCACCCCCCCCCCGGGGGGAGGGGGGTACCCCTGGGTCGAGAAACGCGCCACGCGGCTCGCGTCGCTAGCGGCGCACGATCTCCGCGTAGCGTTCCGGGAGTTCTTTGGCGGCGTCCGGGGAGGCGCCGAAGCGGGCGCGCTCGTAGGAATCGGTGAAGGAGGCGACGCGGCGGCGGAGGTCGCGGTCCTCGATCGAGGCGAGGTACTCGCGCGGGGCCTGGGTGGGGAGCTTGGGCCAGCCGTGGCGTGCCAGCCAGCGTGTCAGGCGCTGATACCACAGCCCGGCGGCGACCGTGGGAGCACGTTCCGGAGCGCGCACCAGGCGGTGGCGCTGCCAGGCGCGGTACAAACGGCGCAGGTTGATGAGGAGCAAGAGGAGCGCCGCTCCGGACACGGCGACGAAGCTCCACTTGCCGGGCTGGCGCGCGGCCTGGTTGCGGATGCGATCGGCCTCCGCCAGCAGGCGGAAGTACTGGCGGCGCACCGCCATGCGCCGGGCCTCGACCCACTGGCGCGTCTGGGTGGCGAAGCTGGTGGTGAGGGTGCGCTGGTGGGCGAAGTCGTAGTTGATGATCCACTCGCGCCAGAACTCGCGCATGGCGTCCACGTAGAGGAGCACCCGCGCCCAGCCGCTCTTGAACACCGGCTGCAGCGACGCCGGGGTGGGGTCGAAGGCCACCCAGCCCTGGCCGGGGAAATAAGCTTCCACCCAGGAGTGGGCGTCGCGCGCGCGCACGATGTAGCTGCCGGTGACGTCGTTGAACTCGCCGGTGCGGAAGCCGTTGACCATGCGCGAGGGGATGCCCAGCGAGCGCAACATCACCGCCATGGCGGAGGCGAAGTACTCGCAGTGTCCCTCCCGGCGGACGAAGAGGAAGTTGGCCAGGGGATCGTCCACCGGGGCGCTGGGCAACTGCAGGGTGTAGCCGTAGCGGGTGCGCAGGTAGTTCTCGAGAGCGACAGCCTGCTCGTAGGGGGAGCGGGCGGCGGCGGTCACCTGTTGGGCGAGGGTGGGGATGCGGTGATCGAGCCGCGGGAGTTGCAGGTAGCGGAGGGCGATGCGCGGCGGCAGCTCGCCGGTGGCGCGCCGCAACTCGTCGGGCGGCGGCACGGCGATGTTGGAGAGCCCAACGTAGGCGGTGATCTGGTGGTCGCGGTCGCTGTTGAAGACGGCGCCGCCCTCATCCACGATGACGGCGCGATAGTTGCCGAGCAGCACCTCGGGCACGGGCGGGAGGAAAAAGACGTCGATGCCGACCGGCTCCATGAGGACGCGGTAACGCAGCGCGTGGTAGCCGCGCGGGCGTTCCTCGCCGACGCGCACTAGGCCGTGGGCGACGTCGATGCGGCCATCCATGGTGCGCCACACCTGGGTGGCGGACGGGGTCGCCGTCCAGCGCTTGCCGTCGAAGCTGTGCAGCGAGGTGCCGCGCCACTTGATGGCTTCCGGCGCCGGGTGGTCGCCCTCGAAGGTTACGTGCATCACCACCGTGCTGGACTGCTGGATGGCGCCGATTTCGCCGAGGTTGACGTCGTTGCCGAAGCCGCTGACCAGCTCGTTGCGCGGGGCGAAGGCGCCGAGGTAGCCGGCGGAGATGCGCGGCAGCAGGAAGAAGAGCAGCGGCGAAACCAGCACAATCGCCAGCACCAGCGCCACCGAGGTGAGCGAGAGCGCCATGGGGAGACGGCGCAGGCGGTGGCGCCAGCCCACTTCACGTTCGCGTGGGCCGCGGCTCACCGCCGGTGCGGCCTGCACCGCGCGCGCCGCCGAGCGCTTCATCTCCATGGAGGAGAAGGTGGTGATGGCCAGCAGCACGAAGATGACCAAGGCGAAGAGGAAGCTGCTGTCGACGGTCAGGACCGCGGCCGCCAGCACCTCGAGGAAGGCCAGGACCGCCAGGTACATGTGGTCACGGTCGCGCTGCACGGAAAAAACCTTGACCACCATGCTGAACAGGACCAGGTGGACGGTGGCGGTGACGAAGCTGCCGGAGAGAAAGAGAAAATCGAGGCCGTAGAAGACGACGTAGAGGAGGGTGATGTAGTTGGTCCAGCGCTCGGGGATGCGGTGGTCGCGGGCGCGCGCCAGCATCCAGCCGCGGACGATGAAGGCGAGGGCGACGAAGAGCAGCGAGGCCGGGTCCAGGCGCCCGGTTGCAGCCAGGGTGGCGAACCCGGTGACCAGCAACAGGTAGAGCGAGAGCTCGAAGTAGCGCTCGATGGGCGAAGCGGAGAGCGCGTGAGGCCGGGCCGGACTGGACAGAGTCGCCATGCGGGATGCGTTCCTGGGTATTGTTGCTGCCCCCGCGGGCATCGGCAAGAGCGAATCGGGAATCGCGAACTCTAACGGCCCAAAAAAAGCCAGGCACCGGGGTGCCCGCTGCGCACGCAAGAGCCCGGTACCGTTGCTTCCTTCCGGACCTGGCGGGGTTCGCGGGAATGCGTCGCGCGGGACCCGATGCCCGACCGTTTCATTCTAGCAGCTTGGGAAACCGCCCAAGCCGCCTCGAAGCACTTCCCGCAGACCGCGTCTTCGTGCGACACTCAGAAGTTATTTCGCCTCCGGAGAGTGCATTGAGCAACCCGCGCCCGCTTATTCCCGTCAAAATCAGCGCCCTCGGCACCTACGTTCCGCCCCGCCTGCTCACCAATAAAGACCTGGAAAAAATGGTGGACACCACCGACGAGTGGATCATGACGCGCGTCGGGATCAAAGAGCGGCACATTGTGGGGAAGGGCGTGGGCACGTCGGACCTGGCGGTGGCGGCGGCACGGCAGGCGCTGGAGCGGCGCGGCTGGGCGCCGACGGACGTGGAGGCGATCTTCGTGGGGACGGTCACGCCCGACATGTTCTTTCCCTCGACCGCGTGCCTGGTGCAGGACAAGCTGGGTGCGAAGGGTGCCTGGGGCTTCGACGTTTCGGCCGCCTGCTCGGGCTTCGTGTACGCGCTGCAAACGGGAGCGCAGTTCGTGGCCACGGGCGCGCATCGGCGGGTGCTGGTGATCGGCGCCGACGTCATGTCGTCGATCATCGACTACACCGACCGCGCCACCTGCGTCATTTTCGGCGACGGAGCGGGGGCGGTGCTGCTGGAGCCGGCGACCGATGACAACGTCCTGATCGACTTCCTGCACGAGGTGGACGGCTCGGGCGGCTGCGCGCTCAACATGCCCGCCGGGGGCTCGCTGCACCCCGCGTCGCACGAGACGGTGGACAAGAAGATGCACTACGTCCAGCAGGACGGGCAGGCGGTGTTCAAGTACGCGGTGCGCAAGATGGCCGACGCCTCGGCGAGAATCCTGGAGCGCAACGGTTTCAGCGGCAAGGACGTCGACTGCTTCATCGCCCACCAGGCCAACCTGCGCATCATCAGCGCCACGGCCAGCCGGCTGCACCTGCCGACGGAACGCGTCATCGTGAACATCGAACGCTACGGCAACACCACCGCGGGCACCATCCCCCTGGCCATGCAGACCGCCATCGACGAAGGGAAGCTGAAGCGGGGCGACCTGGTGCTGCTGGCGGCGGTCGGAGCGGGGTTTACGACCGGGGCGACGCTGCTGCGCTGGGCCATCTAGCAGGCGCCACGTTTTTCTGGAAAACTGGGCGGCACAATTCCTGGCAGGAGGCCTCATATGCGGGCGTCTCGAAATTCTCTGCGTTGCCAACCTTCATCATTCTTCTAATCGCCGCCGTCCTGATGACGGGCGCGCTGCCGGCGGCCGGGCAGGCGCCAGCGGGCCTGGGCGCCGAGGTGGAAAAGAAGATTGACGACCTCGTCCAGCGGAGCCTGGCCAACAGCGGGGTGCCGAGCGCCTCGGTAGCGGTGGTCAAAGACGGGCAGATTGCGTTCGCGCGTGCCTACGGGAAGGCGCGGCTGGAGCCGGAGACGGCGGCGCGCCCGGAGATGCGCTACTGCATCGGCTCGATCAGCAAGCAGTTCACGGCGACCGCGGTCCTGATGCTGGTCGAGCAGGGAAAGGTATCGCTCGACGACCCGGTCGCCAAGTTCGTGCCCAACCTGACGCGGGCGCGCGAGGTGACGGTGCGGCAGATTCTCTCGATGACCTCGGGCTACCAGGACTTCTGGCCGCAGGACTACGTGCCACCGTTCATGATGACGCCGATTACGGCGCAGGGAATCCTCGACCGCTGGGCGCGCATCCCGCTGGACTTCGATCCCGGCACGAAATGGCAGTACAGCAACACCAACTACGTCATTGCCGGGCTCATCGTCGAGAAAGCCGGCGGCATGCCGCTGATGGAGTTCCTGCAGCAGCGCGTGTTCACGCCGCTGCACATGCCGAGCGCAGTCTCGATGTACGTGGCGAAAGAAGCGGCGGGAGAGCCGGTCGGATACCTGCGGTATGCCTTGGGACCGGCGCGGCCGGCGCCCACCGAGGGCCGAGGATGGCTGTTTGCCGCCGGGGAGCTCTCCATGACGGCGTCCGATTTGGCGCGCTGGGACATCGGGATGATGGACCAGAAGCTGCTGAAGCCGGCGTCGTACCGCGAGATGCAGACCGAGGTGCGGCTGAACAGCGGCACGGGGACACGGTATGGGCTGGGAGTGAACGTCACGGTGGACAACGGGCACCGCGTGGTGTCGCACGGCGGGGAGGTGTCGGGGTTCGTGGCGCAGAATGCCGTCTTTCCCGACGACCGGGCGGCGATTGTGGTGCTGACCAACATCGATGCCTCGGGGGCGGCGGGCGACATCGCGCAGAGAATCCGGCCGCTGCTTTTCCCGGTGCAAGACACCAACCAGGAGGAGCGGTTGCAACTGGCGCGCAAGGTGTTCGCGGGACTGCAGCATGGGACGATCGATCGCAGCCTGTTTACAGCGAACGCGAACAGCTATTTCAGCGAGCAGGCGGTCAAGGACTTTGCCGACAGCCTGGGGCCGCTGGGCACACCCGAAGACTTCCGGCAGACCTCGCACAGTGACCGTGGCGGCATGGGCTTCCGGGCGTATGTGGTGCGCTTCAAGGACAAGAGCGTGCTCATTACGCTGCGCGATATGCCGGACGGGAAGATCGAGCAGTTCCAGGTGGCGCGGCAACCGTAGGGGCGCAGTTCCCAGTTGTCAGTTCTCAGTTCTCAGAAAACCAACGAGCGCGCTACGGTTGGGGCGGCTTCTCGAACAGCTTGGGATCGACCGCCGGGTTCAGTTGCAGGCTCGTCAACTGCGACGTAGCCATCTCCTGCCCGTTGCGCAGCTGCCGGTGGGTGAAGGGATAGTTGATGCCCTGGACCGGCCGCCAATCCGAGTACTCGATGGTGAATTCCACCGGGCCCGTGGGGGTGACCTCCTGGATGCGGGTGGCGAGCAGCCGTCCGGAGGCGGGATCCACGAGCCAGCGTACCGGGTAGCCCTGGCAGTTGATCTCCAGCACCTGGGCATTGATCTCGCCGAGCTTCGCGTTCCCGCCGAGGGCGAGCTTTATCGCAGGATCGGCGGCGTGGGTGACGATGTAGAGCGGCTCCTGCTTGAACTCCCGCATGTTTTCGTCGCGCAACGAGCTGGGCACATCGCGCGCTCCCATGCCGGCCGCCGCCATGAACGTGGCCTGCGGCGAGATCACCATGGTGGACTCGGCCAGCTGCGAGCTGATCTTCATGTAGAGCTGGTCGGGGAAGACTGCCAGCAATTCAGTGGTGAACGCGATCTCCCCCCCGGGGATCTTCCAACTTCGGCTCACCGTCCATTTGAAGGACGTGATGTCCTTCAGCCGGGCTTCGTCCCCAAACGTGCCCAGCACTTTGGAAAACAAGGCGCGCGCTTCCGGCGGGTTCTCGGCCTTGACCGGAGCCACGACCTCCCTGGCCGGGGCCTTCGCGGGGGGCGGGGGCGGGATGGCGGCGCGCAGGCCGGCCCTGGCGGGAGAAGCCGGATGCGAGTCGAGATAGACCCTCCAGACCCTGCAAACCGCGGCTTCTTCACCCGCTGCCCCGCGGGACGCAAACGTGGAAGTGGCCAGATCGTTCAGCCTTTGCTCCTCTTCGGCAAAAACCCTGGCGAAGGCGGGGTCAGACTGGTGTTCCTGCCACTTCTGGAGGGCGCGAGCCAGCTCAACCTGGTAACCCTGCTGAATGTCGCGCACTGCCTTCTGCTCGCTGTCGACTGGCGAGTCATGCCAGGTTCGCTGCGCGAGAGAGTCCAGATGGGCGGCGTGTTCCTTGTAGGCCGCAGCCACTTCTCCGGTGAAGATGCGGCTGTCGGCAGCCCGCAAGGCCTTGGCGGTGTCGATGTCGCGGGCCCATTCGATGCGCTGAAGGCCAACGACGTTGGCGTCGGAAATCGACATGCGCTGCCAATCCTGCACGCACACGCGCTCGACGTCTTCCCGCCATTGCTCATAGGCGGGAGCGAAATTCTCGGTCTTGGAAATCTTGAAGAGCTCGCAGAAATCAACCGCGCGGTCCAGGACCCGCGCCTCCTGGGCCTGTTCCAGCATTGAACTCTCCGCACTGGTTTTGGAAAAGTGCGTCGGGTCACTCGTCACCCTTTTATAGAGCGCGCCCAGCCTCTCCCCGTTCGCGGCGAGGAAGGCCAATTGGTTCCGCTCCAGGGAGGGTCGGCAAATGAACTCGATTCCCGGCCCGTTGGCCAGCAAGGTGGGCGGCGGCACGGCGCGCGGCTTTTGCGCGGGGCTCGTTTTCTGTCCGAGTGCGGCCTGCAGGGCCAGGAACAACGCTGCGCAGACAAGGGCTTTCTTCATGGCCGGCTCCTTGGCAGAGCGAGTGGCCGACAACAAGAACAGGTTTCGAGTTTCGGGTTTCGAGTTTCGAGCAAGAGCCCAGAATTAAGACCTCAGGGGCTGAAGCCCGCTGTCAGTTGCGGTCTGGACGGCATGGCTGAAGCCATGCCCCTCCTAAACCCAGGTTCACGGATGCGTCATGGTTTCCGGTTTGACGATGGCGTCGAACTCCTCGCCGGTCAAATAGCCGAGCTTGAGCGCGGCCTCGCGCAGGCTGGAGTGCTCGACGTGGGCAGTGTGGGCAATCTGCGCCGCCTTGTCGTACCCGACCTTGGGCGTGAGCGCGGTTACCAGCATCAGCGAATTCTTGACGTAGCCCGCGAGCTGCTCCGGTTGACCTCGATGCCGGTAATCATGAAGTCCACGAAGCCGTGGCAGGCGTCGGTGATGAGGGTGACCGAGTGCAGGAAGTTGAAAATCATGACCGGCTTGAAGACGTTGAGCTCGAAGTTGCCCTGCGGAGCCGGCGAAGCCGACGGCGGCGGTGGCGCCGTGCACCTGCGCCGCCGACCATGGTCATGGCCTCGCACTGCGTGGGGTTCACCTTGCCGGGCATGATGGAGGAGCCGGGCTCGTTCTCGGGGATGGTCAGCTCGCCCAGGCCGCAGCGCGGGCCGGAGGCCAGCCAGCGGATGTCGTTGGCGATCTTCATGAGCGACGCGGCCAGGGTCTCCAGCGCGCCCTGCGCGAACACGATTTCGTCGTGCGCGGAGAGCGCGGCGAACTTGTTGGGATGCGAGCGGAAGGGAAGCGCGGTGAGCTCGGCGATCTTCTTCGCGGCGCGCTCGGCGAACTCGCGGATGCGTGTTGAGGCCGGTGCCGACGGCGGTGCCGCCGATGGCCAGCTCGTAGAGTCCTTCAAGCACCTGCCGCAGGCGCGCAGATGTCGCGCTCCAGCAGGCTGGCCCAGCCGGAGAACTCCTGCCCCAGGGTGAGGGGCACAGCGTCCTGCAGGTGGGTGCGGCCGATCTTGAGACGCCAGCGAATTCCGCGGCCTTGGCGGCGATGGCGTCGCGCAGCTGCGCTGCAGCGCCGGGATCAGGGCGCGCTCGACGCGCTCGGCGGCGGCGATGTGCATGGCCGCGGGGAAAGTGTCGTTCGACGACTGCGACATGTTGACGTGATCGTTGGGGTGGATCGGCTTCTTGGTGCCCAGCTGCGCCGCCGGCGATTTCGATGGCGCGGTTGGCGATCACCTCGTTCACGTTCATGTTGGTCTGGGTGCCGCTGCCGGTCTGCCAGATGCGCAGCGGGAACTGGTCGTCGAGCTTGCCGGCAATGACTTCGTCGGCGGCCTGCACGATGAGGCGCGCCTTGTCGGCGGGCAGCTTGCCCAGGTCCTGGTTCACCAGCGCGCACGCCTTCTTGAGGATGCCGAAGGCGCGGATGAGTTCCGGGGGCATGACGTCGCGGCCCGATGGCGAAATGAATCAGCGAGCGCTGCGTCTGCGCGCCCCAGTAGACGTTGGCGGGGACTTCGATGGTCCCCATGGAATCGGATTCGGTGCGCGTGCGGGCTGCCTGTTCCACAACCGTTGCCATGGATTTCTCCTGATGAGGGCTCACGCCAGATGGCCTTGCCCCTCGCGCGGCGGCAAGGCGTACTACCCACTTCACACGGTGGAAGAGAACCTTAAATTATAGCCCCGCGCCGCAGCCCGGCTGTGCGCGACGGCACAGGCGGTTGTGAGGAGGCGGCGCGGAGCCGGACCGGCGATTCCGCAGGCCGACGGGCTGATAAGCTGTCGGCGATGGATGCCTTCGACGTTCTGGTCATTGGCGCCGGGCCCACGGGCCTGGCATGCGCGATTGAGGCGCAGCGCGCCGGGTTGCGCGCGGTCAGTATCGACAAGGGCTGCCTGGTCAATTCGCTCTTCCACTACCCGGCGAACATGACGTTCTTCACCACGCCGGAGCTGCTGGAGATCGGCGACATCCCGTTTCCCACGGAAAACCACCGCAAGCCGACGCGCAGCGAGGCGCTGGAGTATTACCGCCGGGTCGCGGAGCACTACCGGCTGGACGTCCGCCAGTACGAGCGGGTGGAGCGGGTGGCCGGGCAGGACGGCGACTTCACCGTGCACATGCGCGATCGCCGCGGCGGGGCACTCGCACGGCATGCGCGCAAGCTGGTGGTAGCTACCGGCTTCTATGATCTGCCGAACCGGATGGGCATTCCCGGCGAAGACCTGCCCAAGGTGAGGCATTACTACGACGAGCCCCACCCGTACTACGACTGCGACGTGGTGGTGGTGGGGGCGAAGAACTCGGCCGCCATTGCCGCGCTCGAGCTGTGGCGGCACGGCGCGCGGGTCACGCTGGTGCATCGCGGCCCCGGCATCCACGCAAACGTGAAGTACTGGATCAAGCCCGACATCGAGAACCGCATCAAGAACGGGGAAGTGAAGGCGCACTTCAACACCACCGTGCGCGAAATCCGGCTGGAGGCGGTCGTGCTGCAGACGCCGGAGGGCGAGGTCACGCTGAAGAACGATTTCGTGCTCGCGCTCACCGGGTATCACCCGGACTTTGCCTTCCTGCAGCAACTGGGCGTCGAGCTGACGCCGCCGGACTGCCGGCCGGTCGTGAACAGCACGACGCTGGAAACCAACGTGGCCGGTATTTACCTGGCGGGGGTGGTGGTGGCGGGGCTGAAGACGGGGGAAATCTTCATCGAAAACGGGCGCTTCCACGGGCGGCAGATTGCGGAAGACCTGAAACGGAAGCTGCGCGCGTAAACGCGGGGTCACCGCCGAGGACAGTGAATTTGTGATTTGCGATTTGTGATTTGCGATTTAAGGCAGCCATTCCAGCGGAATCCGCATGGCGCTGGAGAAGGGCAGCATCAGCGCGAAGACGAGCGCGGCGGCAGCGAGGAAGACCCAATGCGCGCTCAGGCCGAGGAAGCGCGCGCGCGGATAGCGGTAAGGGAAGTAGGCCAGCGCCAGGCTGAGCACGGTGGCGGCGGGAAAGTGGTAATAGCGGTAGAAGAAGTGCAGGGGGATCACCGCCCAGCACAGGTAGAGCGCCGCGTACCAGAGCACGATCAGGAAGGCGGGGCGGGAAGCGCGCGCCAGCCACTCCCAGGCGCACCACGCCAGCGCGAGAAGTCCTGTCCACATCACCAGAGGATTGCCGGAGAGCGTCACGGTGCGGGCGAAGAGCCGGTCCGGCGCCACCTGCAGGTAGAACATTAGCGGCCGCGTGGTAACCGGAAACGCCCACCAGGCGCCGGTTTGCACGGGAGCGCCGTGGAAGGTGGTGTGCTGCGTCCAGATGTAGAGCTGGTCGGCGATGACCTGGTTGAGCGACGCGCCGGGCAGAAACAGCAGCGGCACGAGCGTGACGCAATAAGCGCCCGCCGGCGCGGCGACGAAGGCAAGCAACACCGTGCCCCAGCCAATCCCGCGGAAAATTTCGGGCGTGTACCAACTCTCTTCGCGTTCGCCGGCGGCGAACGCCGCGGACGAGGGCATCCGCACCCCGCGCGCGAGCAGCAACGCTGCCGCCAGCGCGAACGCCACGCCTCCGGCCACCACCCCCAGCCACTTGCATGCGGTAGCGAGGCCGAACATCACGCCGGCGAAGAGCAGCAGGGCGCGGGTGCGGGGCGCCGGCAGATCGCGCCGCCACGCGGCGCAGAAGGCCGCCATCCCCCAGGCCATGAAGCCGAACATGAAAACGTCGAGCATGGCGGTGCGCGCCATGACGTAGAGATACTGGTTGGTGAGGGCGAGCAGCGCGGCCCACACGGCCAGGTTCTGGCGGCGGAAGAGCGCCAGGCCCCAGGCGTACATGGCGACCACGGTCAAGGCGCCGAAGACGGCGCTCAGGAAGCGCCAGCCCAGCGGCGTGTCACCCCAGAGGCGCATGCCGAGGGCGATCAGGTATTTTGCCAGCGGCGGGTTGAAGCGGTTGGAGTTTGCGGTCCAGTGCAGGAAGTCGCGCGCCGCCGGCACGTAGAAGGTCTCGTCGAGGGAATAGCTGGGCGGGGCGCCGACGCGAACCAGGAAGAAAACCAGGCTGCCGGCGAATAAAGCCAGCGCAGTGATCGCAGGGCGGCGCACGCCAGCACTTTTTCACGCGCCCGCGTAAAAAGCAATTACTGGCCGCCGGCGCCGGGCCGGGCGAAGCCGCACACGAATTCGACCAGCGAGCGCACGGCGATGCCGCTGGGCCCTTTGGCGATCCACGGTTTGTTTTCTTCCATCCAGGCCACGCCGGCGATGTCGAGGTGGAGCCAGGGAGTGTCGGCCACGAACTCCTTGAGGAACATGGCGGCGGTGACGGCGCCGCCCCAGCGTCCGCCGCTGTTCACGATGTCGGCAATGCCGCTGCGGATCATCTCGCGGTATTCCTCGTCGAGGGGCAAGCGCCACATTTTTTCGCCGGCGAGCTCGAAGGCGGCGGAGAAGCGCTCGTACATGGCCTCGTCGTTGGCGAAGATGCCGGCATTCACGTAGCCGAGCGCCACCACGCAGGCGCCGGTGAGGGTGGCCGCGTCCACCAGGTGAGTGGCGCCGAGCTGGCGCGCATAGTGCAGCCCGTCGGCCAGCACCAGGCGGCCTTCGGCGTCGGTGTTGATGATCTCGATGGACTTGCCCGACATGGCAATCTGCACGTCACCCGGCTTCTGCGCCTTGCCCGAAGGCATGTTCTCACTGGCGCACACCAGGCAGAGGACGCGCACCTTAGGCCGCAGCAGGGCGATGGCGCGCATCGCGCCCAGCATGGCGGCGCCGCCCGCCATGTCGTACTTCATCTTTTCCATGCCCTCGGAGGGCTTGATGGAAATGCCGCCGGAGTCGAAGGTGATGCCTTTGCCGACCAGGCCGATGACCGGCGCGGGCGGCGCGCCCTCCGGCTCATAGCGGATGACGATCAGGGCCGGAGGCTCCTCCGATCCCTGCGCCACGCTCCAGAAGGCGCCCATCTTGAGCTCGCGGATCTGCTTCGGCCCCAGCACTTCGGCGGTGAGCTTGCATCCCCGGGCGGCGCCCGCGAGTTCCTCCACCATGGCGGTGGCGCGCTGGGCGAGCTGCGTGGGGGTCATGCGGTTGCCGGGCTCGTTGACCAGCTCGCGGGTGAAGTTCTGCGACTCGCCGATGATGCGCGCTTCCTCCGCTACGGCCCGCAACTGGCTGGTGTCGGCGGTGGGCAGCGCGACCACCGTCAATTGCTGGAGCCGCTGGTCCTTGCGGTCGCTCTTGTAGGTATCGGGATCGAAGTCGGCGACGTACGCGCCTTCGACCACCGCCTTGACCGAATCCGCCAACACGCCGCGCCCGAAGGAGACGGTGCTGTGCGGAGCGCCTTCGCCCCAGGTTTCGGGGGCGATGATGGCCAGGGAGCGGATCTGCTTCGACTTGCAGAAGCGCACCGCCGCGCCCGCCGCCCGGCGCAGCTCGTAGGCCGAGAAGTCGCGCTGCTTGCCGCCGCCGACCAGCAGCAGGCGCCGGGCCTTGACTCCCGTGGGGTGGTGCAGCATCACGGTTTCGAAGAGACGGCCGGTGACTTCGCCGCTGGCGATGAGTTCGGCGGCGGCGCCGCGCACGGCGGGATCGCCGCACAACACCTCGGCGGCAGGTTGGTCTTTGTCGCCGCCATCCACCACCACGGCGGCTAGGCAGTCGGTGTCCACGTCGGCGGGAGGCGCAGCGAGCAGAAGGGTTTCCATAAGGTTCCCAAAACCTGTGAGTATAGCGCGGCCAGCAGGTGACGGGAGCAGCGGCACCCTGCGGCTTGACCCTGGCGGCATGCCCCGTTAGAGTTCCGACTCTCACCGGGAGGACGCAAGGTGATCGGCCGGCAGGTCTCGCATTACCGTGTGCTGTCGCAGCTGGGCGCCGGCGGCATGGGAGTGATTTACGAGGCGGAAGACGTACGGCTGGGGCGCAAGGTCGCGCTCAAGTTTCTGCCCGACCGCCTGGCGCAGGATGCCGCGGCGCTGGAGCGATTCCAGCGGGAGGCGCGCGCCGCTTCGTCGCTCAACCATCCCAACATCTGCGTGATCTACGACATTGGCGAGGCCGAGGGGCATCCGTTCATCGCCATGGAGCTGCTGGAGGGGCAAAGCCTGGAGCGCACGCTGCACGGCGCCGCCATGCCGCCGGGCCGCGTCCTCGATATCGGAACGCAGGTGGCGGACGCGCTGGACGCGGCGCAGGCCAAGGGCATCATCCATCGCGACATCAAGCCGGCCAACATCTTCCTGACCACGCGGGGGCAGGTGAAGGTGCTCGATTTCGGGCTGGCTAAGCTGGCGCAAGAAGCGGAAACGCTGGGCGCCACGGCGGCCACGTCGCCGGCCCACCTCACCAGTCCCGGGACGGCGCTGGGGACCATCGCCTACATGTCGCCGGAGCAGGCGCGCGGCGAGGAACTGGACCGCCGCACCGATTTGTTCTCGCTGGGCGCCGTGCTCTACGAGCTGGCCACCGGCAAGCATCCGTTTCCCGGCAATACCAGTGCGGTCATCTTCGACCGCATCATGAATCACGCGCCGGCAGCGCCGGCGACGCTCAACCCGGAGCTGCCGGCGGAGTTTCAGCGCATCCTCAGCAAGGCGCTGGAGAAGGACCGGGACCTGCGTTACCAGTCGGCGGGCGACCTGCGGGCCGATCTGAAGCGACTGAAACGCGAGACCGATTCCGGGCATGTGCCGGTGGCAACCGCCGCGCATCCAGGCGCCGCGGCGCCGGCGCCCGCGTCGAGTTCGGTGATCGTGGCAGCGGCGCGGCAGCACAAGTTTGGCGTGAGCCTGGGAGTTCTGGCGGCCATCCTGGTGGTGCTGGCGGCGGGGTTCGGCGTTTACTCGCTGCTCACGCGCGAGCATCCTGCGCCCTTCCAGCACCCGACCATCACCCGCGTCACGGAGTCGGGGAACGCATTCCTGGTGGCGGTATCGCCAGACGCGAAGTACATCCTCTACGTCATCATTGACCAGAGGAAACAGAGCCTGTGGCTGCGGCACGTCCCGACCAGCAGCAACACCCAGGTGGTGCCGCCGGAGGAGACGTCGTATCGCGGGGTGCAGTTCTCCGCCGACGGCAATTACATCTACTACGTGCGCAGCACCAATGTGGAGCGCACGCACCGGGTGTTGTACCGGGCACCGGTACTGGGCGGCACGCCGGCGCAGGTGGTGGACGACATCGACAGCGACATCACCTTCTCGCCCGACAGCAAGCGCCTCGCCTTCCTGCGCTACAACAATCCCGAGTACGGCAAGTACTTCCTGCACACGGTGGCGCTGGACGGCAGCGACGACAAAGTGCTGGCCTCCGGCCCCTATCCGGGCCTGCACGCCCTGGCCTGGTCGCCGGATGGCAAGACCATCGTAGCGGACGACACGACGCACACCGGGGGCGCGGTCGCCGCCATGGTGGCGATTGACGTGGCCAGCGGCCGCCTCCGCCCCTTCGTCAGCTGGAAGGACCAGCTCGCCACGGAGCCCACCTGGTATCCCGACGGTAAGGGACTGCTGGTGCTCTACGCCACTCGCAAGACCGAAGGACTGCAGATCGGCTACCTGACGTACCCCAAGGGCGAACTGAAGCGGGTGACGAACGACACGAACAGCTACAGCCGACTCTCGTTGTCGCGCGACGGGCAGACACTGGGGACGGTGATGACGCAGTGGAAGTCGAACCTCTATCGCTTGCCGGGAAGCCCGCCGCCGGGCGTGGAGGCGGTGCAACTGACCGATCAGCAGTCCGTCGGCTGGTTCCGTTGGACGGCCGACGGGCAGCTGCTGTATGCGGGCCAGGGCAAAATCTACCGGCTGCCCGCGGAGGGAGGACAGCCGACCGCACTCATCGCTGACGAGCGCTACAGTTTCTACAATCCCGCGGCCTGCGGCAGCGACCACATTATTTTTGCCGCCGAGCCGCGCGAGGGCGCTGCCGACGTCAACCTATGGATCGCCAACAGCGACGGCACCAACCGCAAGCCACTGACGTCGGGGAAGGAAGAGGCGGTCGGCTCCTGCTCGCCGGACGGCCGCTGGCTGGTCTACAACGACGAGGCGACCTCGCAAGTCCTGCGGGTACCGGTGGCGGGCGGGACGCCCCTGGTGCTGTTCACCGGCCAGAGCAACTTCGTGGACATATCGCCGGACGGCAAGCAGGTGCTGATTGTGTATTTCGGCGGGCAGCCCCTGACACGCCACATCATGCTGGTGGACATCGAAAGCGGCCAACAGGTCGGGAGTGTCGAACCCGAACTGCGTGCCAACGCGGAAATGCGTTTCACGCCCGACGGCAAGGAAGTCGCCTACGCGATGCTGGCGGATGGCGCCGTCAATGTGTGGGCGAAGCCGCTGGCGGGCGGCGCGGCGCACCAGCTGACCGACTTCAAGCCCGAGCTGCGGCCCACCGGCATTAACGGCTTCGCCTGGTCGCGGGACGGCAAGTGGCTGGCGTTGGTGCGCGGGCGCGGCGACTCCGACGTCATGCTGATTCGCGAGCCCGGGGTGCCGCAATGAACGCTTCCGGTTAGCGGCGACGCGAACGGGCAATGGCCTCGCGGGCTTCCTTTTCGGCGGTGCGGCGGCGCTCGGTCTCGCGCTTGTCCCAGGTCTGCTTGCCGCGCGCCAGCGCCAGCTCGATTTTGGCCCGGCCGTTGCGGAAGTAGAGGCGCGTGGGGATGAGGGTCAGGCCCTTCTGCTGGGTTTTGCCCACCAGCTTGCGCAGCTCCTCGCGATGCACCAGGAGCTTGCGGGAGCGCACCGGGTCGTGGTTGGCGTAGCCGCCGTGTTCGTAGGGCGAGATGTGGGCGTTGAGCAGCCACAACTCGCCGTCTTTCACCAGGCCGTAGGCGTCCTTGAGTTGCGCGCGGCCGCCGCGGATGCTTTTTACCTCGCTGCCGGTGAGCACGATGCCCGCCTCGAACTTCTCCAGCAGGAAGTAATGGTGGCCGGCGGCGCGGTTCTGGGCCGCGTCGCGTTCGCCGGAGGCGACGGGATCGCGGCGCACGTTTTTCGGCTTCTCCGGCTTGACGGGGTGGAGTTGGCGTGCGGTCATCGCTTTGGTGGAAACGGCCGGAACAAATCCTCGCCGGGCACGTCTTTACAGCGGCGCAGGCGCAAGTTGCAGTCGCGACGCGCGTTCTGGTTACGGCGCGATGCTATACAATACCCCGTTTGGCAGACCGGGTGCAGGGCGGGTTTCCCGGCAGCGTTGGTTTTTCCGTGTCGGGGGCGGAGAACTGTTGGAGCGGCCCTCAGCCCGTGCGGTTAACGCGCAGCGCGCATCCGATTCTCCCGGGGTGCGTCCTCTCGTCGATTTTTACGGTGCAAGGAGTGTGATGAGACCAGCGTTGCGCCTGGCCGCCCTCGTGCTGCTGCTCGGGGCCGCGCTACCCGCCGCGGCCGACAAGGCCAAGTCCCTCTACGACCAAGGCAAGGACGCCGACGCCCGCCAGAAGTACGAAGAGGCTTACGACTACTACCGCCAGGCCTACCAGCTCAAGCCCAAGGACCTCCGCTACCGCCTCGCCTTCGAGCATTCGCGCTTCCTCGCCGGGGCGGCGCACGTGCACCAGGGGCAGCTCCTGCGGGACGCCGGGAAGCTGCAGGAGGCGCTCGCCGAATTCAAGCTGGCCGCGGAGATCGATCCGGCCAGCTTCATTGCGCAGCAGGAGGCACGGCGCACCCAGGACCTGATCAACGCGGCAACGGCGCCGCCCCCGCCGACGCCGCCCACGGAGATTGCGCAGCGCCTGGCGCAGGCCGCCGGGCCGGCGGAGCTGGCGCCCATCCAGCAGTTGCCGATCACGCTCAGCATCAGCGAAAACGCGAAAATGGTCTACCAGACCATCGGCCAGATCGCCGGCATCAACGTCCTGTTTGATCCCGACTACACCTCGCCTTCCCGCATCACGGTGAAGCTGAACAACGTCACCCTCGAGGAGGCCCTCGACATCGTCAACCTGGAGTCGCGCAGCTTCTATCGCACGGTCACCTCCAATACCATCTTCGTGGTCAACGACACGCCGAACAAGCGCCGCGAGATGGAGCAGCAGGTCCTGAAGACCTTCTACCTCTCCAACCTGTCGTCGCCCACCGACATACAGGACCTGAGGAACGTCTTCAACACGGTACTGGAGCTGCAGCAGAACCAGCCGCTGGTGTCGCAGGGCGCCATCGTGGTGCGGGGCTCACCCGACAAGGTGGCGCTGGCGCAGAAGGTGATTGACGACATCGACAGGGCACGCCCCGAAGTGGTGATTGACGTGGCGGTGATGCAGGTGCGCCGCGACAAACTGCGCAACCTGGGGATCAATCCCGTCGGCGGCAGCACCCCGACGGCCACGGCCGCGCTGCAGCCCAACCTCAGCACCACCACCGGGACCACCACCACCGGCACCACCACCACCGGCACGCCTGGCCAGATCAACCTGAACAAGCTGGCCAACCTGCACGCCACCGACTTCGTGGTCACGCTGCCCACCGCCACCGCCAACCTGCTGTTCACCGACAGCACCTCGCGCGTCATCCAGAACCCGCAGATTCGCGCCACCGACGGGGCCAAGGCGACGCTCAAGATCGGCGACCGGATACCCGTGGCCATGGGCTCGTTCCAGCCCGGCATCGGGGGCGTCGGCATCAACCCGCTGGTCAACACCCAGTTCCAGTACCAGGACGTGGGGGTCAACATCGACATCACGCCGCACGTCCACGCTAACCGCGAGGTGAGCATGAAGTTGTCGCTGGAAATCTCCAGCGTCACCTCGCGCACCAACATCGGCGGCATCGACCAGCCCATCATCGGGCAGCGCAAGATTGACCACGAGATCCGCCTCAAGGAAGGCGAGGTCAACATCCTGGGCGGCATCTTCGAGGATCAGGACATCAAGAACCTCTCCGGCCTGCCCGGCCTGTCGCAGGTCCCGCTGCTCAAGTACCTGTTCAGCAGTAACAGCACGGAGCGCGTCGAGAACGAGATCATCTTCGTGCTGGTGCCGCACATCGTGCGGGCGCAGGTGCTGACCGACCTGAACCTGCGCGCCATCGACATCGGGAGCGCCGGCAGCGTCGGACTGCGCCGGCGGTCGAGGGCGGCGACGAGTGGCGCCGCCGCCCCGCGGCCGGCGGTCCAGCCGCAGCCGCAGGCAACGCCCGCGCCGCCCCCGGGGGAGGCGCCCGCCGCCACCGCGCCCGCGGCGGGCGGCGAGCTCAGCTTCGATCCGCCGCTGGTCAACCAGGCGGCGGGCGCAACCTTCACCGTCAACATCAACGTGCGCGGGGCGCAGAACCTCGCCGCGGTCCCGGTGCAGGTGAGCTTCGATCCCGCCCGGCTGCAGCTGCTGAACGTTTCCAACGGGTCGTTCTTGTCCCGCGACGGGCAGATCGTGGTGCTCACCCACCGCGAGGACGAGGCCACCGGGACGGCGCAGATCAGCGCCGCGCGCCCACCGGGCGCGGGCGGGGTCTCGGGCGATGGTCCGCTCTTCACCCTCACCTTCCTCGCTAAGGCGAGCGGCAGCTCGAGCCTGGTCATCAACCGCGCCAATGCGCGCAACGCCAGCGACCAGGCCGTCCCCTTCGTCGGCGCGCAGGCGACGGTGAACGTGAAGTAAGCATGGCTCACCACGAAGGCACGAAGTTACGAAGCAGAAGAGGGCTTCCGTCGCATGCACGCCTTCGTGTCTTCGTGGTGAAACAACGCGGGCTGACGCTGATCGAGCTCATTGTCGCCATCACCATCCTGATGATCCTGACCGGCGCGGCCATTCCCATCGTGCGGGTGCGCATCCAGCGGGAGAAGGAAGTCGAGTTGCGCCGCGCGCTGTGGGAGATGCGCGACGCCATCGACCGCTACAAGGACGCCGCCGACCGCAACGCCTTTCCCATCAAGGTGGGCAGTGAAGGCTACCCGCCCGACCTCGACACCCTGGTCACGGGGGTCGACGTGCAGGGCAAGAAAGTCCGCTTCCTGCGCCGCATTCCCGTGGACCCCATGACCGGCAGGGCGGAGTGGGGCATGCGCTCCATGCAGGACGACCCGCAGTCGGAGTCCTGGGGCGGGCAGAGCGTGTTCGACGTTTTCAGCAAGTCGGAGGGCACCGGGCTGGACGGGACGAAATACAAGGATTGGTGACGGCATGGCGGAATTGAGTAATTGAGAAATTGGGCAATTGGGTAATTCACGATGCCAGAACTGTGCAGTGAAACAAGGAATTTGCCGGCGACGGTGGGTCTCGCAGCAGCAGGCCGCCAGCGACGCTCGCGCCGACGGCTTTCAATTACTCAATTACGCAATTACCCGATTACCCAATCCGGCTTCACGCTGATCGAGCTGATGATCGTGATCTCGATCATCCTCATCCTGCTCTCCATCGCCGCGCCCATGTACCAGCAGTCGATCATTCGCGCCAAGGAAGCGGTGCTGCGCGACGACCTCTACACCCTGCGCTCAGTCATCGACCAGTTCACCCTCGACAAGCAGCGCGCCCCGCAGTCGCTCGACGACCTGGTGCAGGCCAACTACATCAAGCAGATCCCCAAGGACCCGTTCACCGGCACCGCCGACACCTGGCAGGTCGCCAATGAAGACGTCATGCTGAGCGTGGACCAGACGCAGCCCGGTATCAACGACGTGCATTCCGGCTCCAACCTCACCTCCACCGAGGGCACCCCTTACAGCTCGTGGTGAGAGGCGCCCTCCGCTGGAGCATCGGCTTGAAGCCGGAGAACGAGACCAGCCTTGCAAACCTCGCCCTCACGACTAGAATGCGCGCGTGGCCACTGCCGCGGAGAACGCGCCGCTCGTCATCCCGCTGGACGAACTGGGACTCGGCTCGCTGCCGCTCGCCGGCGGCAAGGCAGCGCAACTTGGCGCCCTGATCCACGCCGGCCTGCCGGTGCCAGGCGGGTTCTGCGTCACCACCACGGCCTATCGTCGTGGCCTCGACGAGGCGCTCCGCGCGGAGATCGCGGCGGCCTACGAGGCGATGGACGCCGGCCTGGTCGCGGTGCGCTCTTCCGCCACCGCCGAAGACCTGCCCGACGCCTCGTTCGCCGGCCAGCAGGAAACCTTCCTCAACGTGGAGGGGCGCGAGGCGGTGCTGGACGCCGTGGCGCGCTGCTGGGAGTCACTCTTCACCGAGCGCGCCGTGGCCTACCGGCGCGATCGCAACATCGCCGACGATGATGTCGCCATGGCGGTGGTGGTGCAGCGCATGGTGCCGGCGGCGGCCGCGGGCGTGCTGTTCACGGTGAATCCGGTGACCGGGGCGCACGACGAGATGGTGGTGGAGGCGGCGCGCGGCCTGGGCGACCAGGTAGTCTCCGCGCGCGTCACCCCGGCGCGCTACCGCGTGCGCCGCCGTGCTCCCCACGAGGTGATGGAGCGGGAAGGGGAGAGCGAGGGGGAGATCCTCTCCGCCGCGCATCTCGCCGAACTCGCCGAGCTGGGGTTGCGCGCGGAGCGCATGCTGGGACGCGCGGCCGACATCGAGTGGGCGCTCGATTCCGAGCAGCTCTGGCTGCTGCAGGCGCGCTCGGTCACCGCCGTGGGCGGACAGGGTCCGGCGGTCGAGTTCGGCAGCCGCTGGAACGAGGAGGCCTGCCGTGGCCGCCTCCTCTTCTGGTCGAACCACAACGTGCGCGAGACCATGCCGTACCCGCACACGCCCTTCTCCTGGTCGCTGTGGAAGCAGCTGCTGTTGCCCATGATGCTGCGGGCCATGGGTTTCTATGGGTCGCGCGAGATGCACCAACTGGAGGCGCTCCCCGCCGGCATGGACCTGATCGAGGGGCGCATCTACTGGAACCTAAATGTGTGCGCCGGCCTGTTCACGCCGCGCCTGTTTCATGCCATGACCGTGCACGTCGATACCGAGGTCGCCGACTTCCTGAAAAAGGCCATGGCCAGCGGCGAACTCCAGCCCATCTACGCGCCCCTGGGCATGCGCTTGCGCATGTGGGCGCGCTTCCTCTTCGCCTGCACGCGCGTGCTGCGGCGCACCCCCGAGCAGGCGTGGCGCTCGCTCCGCCATGCCGCGCGCGAGGTGGAAGAGTTCCGCCGGATGCCGCTCGAGCGGCTCACTGATCAGCACATCCTCGCCCTCGCCCGCTACTTCTGCTACGAAAACCTTCCCCGCTCGAATGAAGCCCTGTTCGCGGCCGTGTCCTCGCTGCCGGCGGTGGAGTACCTCGCGCGCGCATTGCCGCGCTGGGGGTTTCCCGATACGTTTGCGCGGCTGCTCGCCGGTTGTGGCAACCCCACGATGGATACGGCGCTGGCGCTCTGGGATGTGGCCGCGGCGGCGCCGGAGGAGGTGCGGCGCACCTTTGCCGCGGAGCCGATAGCTGCCGTACCCGGAGCGCTGGCGCAGAGTGACCCGGGCCGCGCCTTCCTCGCCCGCGTGCAGGCATTCCTGGAGCAGCACGGGCACCGGGCGGCGCGCGAATTCGACTTCGCCTGCCCGCGGTGGCGCGACGACCCCACCTTCGTCTACGAGACGCTGCGCAACTACCTGGCCCACCCGGCGGACCAGCCGACGCCGGCCGAGCACTACGCGGGGCTGCAACGCGGCCGCGTCGAACTCAAGGCGCAGGTCGAGGCCGGGCTCGCGCGCCGCCCCTGGCGGCGCTGGCTGTTCCGCAAGCTGATGCACATGGTGGAGACGCGCCAGCCTCTGCGCGAGGCCCCTAAGTTCTATGGCATGATGGGGTTGGCGCATGTTCGTGATCTTTACCTTGAAGTCGCGCGCCGGCTGGTGGAGCGCGGCACGCTGGCCGCGGTGGACGATTTCTACTTCCTCACCCTCGGGGAGCTGGAGGAGTTCGCGGCCGGCCGCGGCGATCCGGCGGCGGTGACGGCGCAGATTCCGGAGCGCCGCCGCGAGTTCGCGCGGCAACTTCGCGCCAACCCGGCACTCATCGTGCGCAGCGACGGCCGCCCGGTGGTCACCACCGTGGCCACGGGCGACGTGCTGCGGGGTACGCCCGTATCGTGGGGCAGCGTGCGCGGCAAGGTGCGGGTGCTGCTGGATCCCGCCGACGGCGCCCAGCTCCATGCCGGCGAAATCCTGGTCGCGCCGTTTACCGATCCCGGGTGGACGCCGCTCTTCCTCACCGCCGGCGGCCTGGTGATGGAGGTGGGCGGCATCATGAGCCACGGGGCGGTGGTGGCGCGCGAATACGGCATTCCGGCGGTCGTCGGCGTGAAGGAGGCCACGCGCCAACTGCACGACGGAGAACTGGTGGAAGTCAACGGGGCCACCGGGGAAGTGCGGCGGGTGGCAGCGAGCTGAGTGGCTAGAAGAAACTCAAGCGCTGCGAGGGCCTGACCGCGCGAACGCTTCTAATCGCGCGACCGTTTCTAGTAAGGTAGGGCTCCCTCGCTACGCTCGGGATGTTTTTTTCAGACCGCAACGATCTTCTATCGGCTTTGGGCGCGCAGGATGAGCCGGGCGCCGGGGCCCAGCGCTACCTGCTGCTGGTCGCACACCAGCACGCTGCCGAGCGCGGGATCGTCGGCCTTTTCCAGGCCGCAATCCTTGGGCACCGGCACCTGAATGCGGCCGGCGGAGGACGAGGACCCGCTCGTCATCCAGGGCGGCTGCTCGAGGCCGGGGTTGCGGGGACTGCTGGTGCTACCCATGGGGTCCGTGCGCTCGGCGGGGGCGGCACGCTTGGCGGCCTCCTCGCCCACCGATTCCAGCGTCACCGGGAAGGCGTGCAGCGCGAGCGACTTGTTCTTCCACTCCGCTTTTTCGACCACGATGGAGAGCTGCGCCTGCGGCATGGCGTCGGTGCGCTTCACCACCTGGGCCACCCGGCCGGTGAGCTTTGCTTTCTTGGGGATGACCACCGAACCGTCGGCAGCCTTGGCATCGTCGAGGACCTCGAACCTCACCTCGTCGCCGGGCTTGGCGGTGGCGGTAGTGACGGGATTGGCCAGCTCCGCGTGGATGCGGTAGCTGGTCGCCGCCGCGGGCGGCTGCTGCGGCGCTGCCAGCATCGCCGCCGCCATCATCAAGATGAGGATCATGGCTGCCTCCCTGGCGCGGATTATACGACCCGTGCTCCCGGTCCCTCAGTGACCTGGGCGGGTGCGAGTGTCCGGGTTGCCGCAATTCCGCAGAACGACAATTCGGCAGTGCTACCATTTCCCGCATGGCGGTCGAAACCGAAATCACCCCCGCGACCTACACCCCCGTGCGCGCGCCCCGCGGCACCGAAATTTCCTGCCGCGGCTGGCAGCAGGAAGCTGCCATGCGCATGCTCATGAACAACCTCGACGAAGAGGTGGGGGAGCGCCCGCGCGACCTGGTGGTGTACGGCGGCACCGGCCGCGCCGCGCGCTCCTGGGAGTGCTACCACGCCATCGTGCGCGCGCTGCGTGCGCTGGCCGCCGACGAAACCCTGCTGGTGCAGTCGGGCAAGCCGGTCGGCGTCTTCAAGACGCACGACTACGCGCCGCGCGTCCTCATTGCCAACAGCAACCTGGTCGGGCACTGGTCGAACTGGGAGAAGTTCAACGAACTGGAGCGCGCCGGTCTGATGATGTACGGGCAGATGACTGCGGGCTCGTGGATCTATATTGGGTCGCAGGGCATCATCCAGGGCACGTTCGAGACGTTCTCGGCCGCCGGGGAGAAGCATTTTGGCGGCGACCTCGCCGGGAAGCTGATCGTCAGCGGCGGCATGGGCGGGATGGGAGGCGCGCAGCCGCTGGCCGCGACCATGACGGGGGCGGCGTTCCTCGGCATCGAAGTGGACCCGGAGCGCATCAAGAAGCGCCTCAAGACGGGCTACTGCGACTTCATGGTCACCACGCTGGACGAGGCCCTGCGCATCCTGAAGAACGCCGTGCGCAAGCGGGAGGCGGTCAGCGTGGGGCTGGTCGGCAACTGCGCCGACATCATTCCCGAACTCGCCGAGCGCGGCGTCGTGCCCGACATCCTCACCGACCAGACCTCGGCGCACGATCCGCTCAACGGCTACATCCCGCGCGGCTACACCGTGGAGCAGGCCGCCGAACTGCGCAAGCAGGTGCGCGAGTATCTGGAAAAGTCGCTCGACTCCATCGCCCGCCACGTCGAAGGGATGCTGCGGCTGCAGAAGATGGGCGCGGTCACCTTCGACTACGGCAACAACATCCGCACCTTCGCCTTCCAGCGCGGGGTGAAGAACGCCTACGATTTTCCCGGCTTCGTGCCGGCGTACATCCGGCCGCTCTTCTGCGAAGGGCGCGGGCCGTTCCGCTGGGTGGCGCTCTCGGGCGAGCCGCAGGACATCGCCGTCACCGACGACCTGGTCCTCCAGCTCTTCCCGCAGAACCGCATCCTCGAGCGCTGGATCAACCTGGCGCGCAAGCGCATCCGCTTCCAGGGGTTACCGGCGCGGATCTGTTGGCTGGGCTATGGGGAGCGCGCCGAGTTCGGCCTCGCCATCAACCACCTGGTGAAGCAAGGGAAGATCAAGGCGCCCATCGTGATCGGGCGCGACCACCTCGACACCGGCTCCGTCGCCTCCCCCTACCGCGAAACCGAGGGCATGCAGGACGGCAGCGATGCGGTCGCCGACTGGCCGCTGCTCAACGCCTTGCTCAACACCGCCAGCGGGGCCTCGTGGGTTTCGATCCACAACGGCGGCGGGGTGGGGATTGGCTACTCGCAGCATGCCGGGCAGGTGACGGTGGCCGACGGCACGCGAGAGATGGCGCGCCGCATCGAGCGCGTCCTGACCAACGATCCGGGGATTGGCGTGGCACGCCATGCTGATGCCGGGTACGAGGAGGCCATTGCCTTCGCAAGAGAAAAGGAAATCAGGATTCCGATGAAGAAGTGATATTTCGGAGGGGCACGGCTTCAGCCGTGCCGTAATTGCTCAGGAGCGGGGGCGGCTTTAGCCGCTGAGGTAATCGTTTGAACCCGGAGCGAGTGCACAATTTTGGCACCTTCTTTGTAACGTCGCAGACTGCTGGGCGACGATCAATATTCCAAGCAGATCAGCTCGCGCAATTGTTTTTGCACGTCCTGTATGCATACGCCGCGCAAAGGAGGTTTCTGCTTCACGAGTTTGTTGTCATGCCGAACCATGTGCACATCATGCTCACACCGCTTGATGCCACTCTCGAACGCGCCATGCAGCTCATCAAAGGGAGGTTTTCTCGAGAGGTAGGCAGGAGCCGTCGGGCTGGTTTAGAAATTTGGCAGAAGGGTTTTTCCGATCATCGGATCCGTGATTGGGACGACTATGTACAGCATCGCGCTTATATCCACGAGAATCCCGTGAAAGCCAGGCTGTGTGAGACATCGGCGGAATTCGCGTATGGTTCGGCGAACCCGCGTTTCAAACTGGACCCAATACCTCAGCGGCTAAAGCCGGTGGCCTTGGCGGCTGAACGGCATGGCTGAAGCCATGCCCCTCCGAAACATAGATTCATAAATCCGGTGAGAGCCAGGCTGTGTGAGACGCCGGCGGAATTCGCGTATGGTTCGGCGAATCCGCGTTTCAAACTGGACCCAATACCTCAGCGGCTGAAGCCGGTGGCCTTGGCGGCTGAATGGCATGGCTAAAGCCATGCCCCTCCGAAAGACAGTTTTCAAGGGGGACGCAATACCTCGGCGGCCAAAGCCGGTTGCTTAGGCGGCGGAATGGCACGGCTAAAGCCATGCCCCTCCGAAAGACAATGCGACGCAGCGACAAAGTCGTCGTTCGGGGCGAGCCGGAGGCACAGCGCCCAAGATTGCAGCTTGCAGCTTTTCCGACCAGCCGCTTACTCTTGTTCCCATGGTCGCGCCTACCGTCGCCCCCGCATCCCCCGTCGTCACTTTCGACGAGCTCCTGCGCCACAACGAGGAAGAGACGGCGCGCTGGCGCCGGTTTTTCGACGCGCATCCGCAAGCGCTCGAAGTGCCGCTCAGCGGCGAGATTCCCGACGTGCGGCAGATGCTGCGCCATATTTTTGCCGTCGAGCTGATTTATGCCGAGACGGTGCGCGGGATCACCCGCGCGAAGATCGTGTATAAGGATTTTCCCTATGGGTCTCTCGCCGAGCTGTTTGGGATGAACGACACGGCGCGGCAGCACTTCCGCCATGCGCTCCAGCAGACGACGGACTGGAACGAGAAGCTGAAGTACGGCGACAAAGAGCGGAATTTCTGGATCACCGCGAGCCGCCGCAAGATGTTTGTCCACGCCATGTTGCATAGCCTGCGCCACTGGGCGCAACTCGCCACCGCGCTGCGCCAGGCGGGCCACAAACAGGACTGGATGCACGACTTCATCTTCACCGAAGTGATGGAGTAATCGCCTGAAAGCCGCGCCGCTTCTCCTCACCAACATCGGGCAGCTGCTGACCCTGCGGGGCGAACCCGGGGCGCGCCGCGGTCCTGCCATGCGCGAGCTGGGGATGATTGCGGACGCCGCGGTGCTGTGCGCCGGAGGACGAATTGTTGCGGCCGGGCGGCGGCGCGAGGCGGAGCGCGATCCCTGGGTGCAGCGCAACAAGAAGAAGGTCCAGGAGCTCGATTGCGGCGGCCGCGTCGCGCTCCCGGGGTTTGTGGACTCTCACACGCATCCCGCGTTTGTCGCTCCGCGC
Source organism: Terriglobia bacterium (assembly GCA_963739375.1). Classification (GTDB taxonomy): domain Bacteria; phylum Acidobacteriota; class Terriglobia; order Terriglobales; family Acidobacteriaceae; genus CAVUAF01. The sequence goes on along the minus strand of CAVUAF010000020.1, from coordinate 68,917 downwards.
CTCGTCGACTTCGAGCAGCGCATCGCCGGGGCCAGCTACGAGGAAATTGCGGAACTGGGCGGCGGCATCCGGTCGAGCACGGTGCTGGTGCGCAAGGCCACCCGCGCCCAGCTCGCCGCCAACGTCGCCGCTGCGCTGCGCGAAATGGCCGCGCACGGCACCACCACCGTGGAAGCGAAATCCGGCTACGGTCTCAGCCTGGCGGCGGAGATCAAGTCGCTGGAGGCCATCCGCGACGCCGCTGCACGCTGGCCCGGCACCGTCGTCCCCACGTTTCTCGGCGCGCACGTGGTTCCGGCGGAGTTCGTGGACCAGCCGGCGAAGTACGTGCAGCTCCTCTGCCGCGAGATGATCCCGCGCATCGCGCGCCGCCGGCTGGCTGCCTTCTGCGATGTTTTCTGCGACCCCGGCGCCTTCGCCTTCGCCGACGCGGAGCGCATTCTCGAATGCGCCGCGGAACACGGCCTGGGGCTGAGGATGCACATCTGCCAGTTTCGCGCCGAGCAGGTGTGGCCGCTGCTCCGCCTGCATCCCGCCTCGCTCGACCACATGGACCAGGTGCTCGACGACGATCTGCCGCAACTGGCGCGCCACCCGACCGTGGTCACGCTGGTCCCGGCGTCGAACTATTTTCTCGGGCTGGGCAGCTATCCTCCGGCACGCAAGCTCCTCGACGCCGGCGTGGCCGTCGCCCTCGCCACCGACTTCAATCCCGGGACCGCGCCCACCGCCAGCCTGCCGTTCGTGCTCTCGCTGGCCTGCACGCAGATGCGCATGGCGCCCGCCGAAGCCATCAGCGCCGCCACCATCAACGGGGCGCACGCGCTGCGGCTGGGAGAGCGGAAGGGAAGCATCGAGCCGGGCAAGGACGCGGACCTGGCGCTCTTCGACGTGCGCGACTGGCGCGAGATCGCCTACTGGGTGGGCGTGAATCGCGGCTGGAAGACGGTGATGGGGGGCGCGGTCAACTGACGACGGGGCGCGCCGCGGCCGCCCAGATGGCGCGCCACAATTCGTCGCGCCCGGCGCCGGTCTTGGCGGAAAAGGGAAGCAGGCGCTCGACGCCGAGTTCCGTGCCCAGGCGCCGCAGGGAGTTGCGCAGTTCGTTGCCGCTCAGCCGGTCGGCCTTGGTCGCGACCACCACGTAAGGCCGCCCCGTGCGCGCCAGGTACTCCAGCAGCTGCCGGTCGCTGGCCTGGGCGGCGAGCTTGGAGTCGATCAGCGCCACGCACAGCGCCAGCTCGCGGCGCTCGGCCAGATATGGTGCGACGAACTTCGGCCACTCCGCCGTGACCTCGCGTGGCAGACGGGTATAGCCGTAGCCGGGGAGGTCGGCAAAGGTCAGCTCCGGCCGCGGTTGTCCGGCGCGCCGGACTTCAAAGAAGTTGATAGTGCGGGTGCGCCCCGGGGTGCCGCTGGTGTGCGCAATCTTCTCCCCCACCAGCGTATTGAGCACGCTCGATTTGCCCACGTTCGAGCGCCCCAGAAACGCCACCTCCGGCAGTCCGGTGAGCGGAAACTGCTCCACACTTGCCGCCGAGGTCACGAATTGGGTGTGGATTCTCAAGCTCAAGGCCGGCCCCTAGGCGCCTTTCAATTTGGCAATTCCGCAGTTTGGCAAGGCGGCCATCACTCCAGCCCCAGCGGCCGCTTGTTCGCTTCGGGCTTGAGCTTGACCGGGCGCTGGTTCCAGAAGTGGAGAATCACCGCCACCACTACCCCGATTCGCGGCACTGATCGCCATGAACACCCGCATGGTGGGGAACAGCACCACCACCACGATGACGAACGCCAGCACGCTCAGCGCCAGCAACCCGCCGCGCGAGGGTCCGGCCGGCGACGTCAGCGGCGGCGGGCTGGAAACCGGTGGGAGCACGAATTGATTCTACTGCCAGGGGGAAGAGTAGAGCCCGGGTAAGCGTGCCTGCGGCCCGTATGCTCGGCCAAAAGAAAACAGCGGCCTCCGCCGCTGCCAAGATCGCGCTGCTTTCCCGATGTTTACTCGCGCCGCGCCGGCGCCTCCGCTGCCGGCTTGGGCAGGAAAGTGAACCCGCAGGGATGCTGCGGCGAGACCAGGTCACGGTCCGACACGTCGCCTGGCGTAATGGGGAACAGGCGGCAGACGTTGGGCCGGTCTTCGTACACGGTGCACAGCTGCGAGGTCACATCCCAGTGCGGACACCGGTTGAGCAGATTGCAGCTGGTGCCGCAGCGCGCGCAACCGCCGGTCATGCGGTAGTGGCGTTGCAGAGCGTGCGCCAGCGGCGGCACCATGCTCAGCGCAATGCGCCGCAATTTGCCCACGATCAGTTGCCGCCCGGCGCGGCAGCCCAGACCGTGCCGCGAGAACGTCGCCCGCAGAAAAGGCCCGGTGCGCTCCCACACGTGCCACAGGCGCACGAAGTGGCGCACCTTCACGGGGGTTTCCCCGGTCGCGCCGGGTGGTGTGGTGGGAACGTCCTGCCGCACCGGCTCTGAGCTCAATGCCCGCTGCTCCTCTGGGGGGTCATTTTGGGTCCCACTAATGTAATGGGAGTGGGCGCTTATGCCCACGCCTTTCTTGCCCCACCCGGCTCTTTCTCGTGGCCGCCGGTGGCACAGTTAACTGCCAAGACGCACGTCCCCGGCCTCCGGTCAACAAACTCTCTGCGGGAAATATCGCTTTTCGCGGCTGGCGCCGCCCGCCATGTCGGTCGCGTATTGCGCACAAAGCAAAAGCCCCGCATCTTGCGGGGCTTCTTCACCACTGAGAACGGAGTACTCGCTATTGCCGGCCGTCGGACCCTCGGTCGCCGGGGGCGGCACGTTGGCGATGGGCGCCGTCGCTTCCTCGCGGATATCCGGCAACGGGCTCTCCAGCGCCAGTTTCAGCACCTGGTCCATGTTCTCCACGAAGTGCAGCTTCATCACGCTGCGCAGGTTCTCGGGGACGTCGGCCAGGTCTTTTTCGTTGTCGTGCGGGAGGATGACCTCGAAGATGCCGGCGCGATGCGCCGCCAGCAACTTCTCCTTCAGCCCACCGATGGGCAGCACCTTGCCGCGCAGCGTGATCTCGCCGGTCATGGCGACGTCGCGCCGCACCGGGATGCGGGTCAAGGCGCTGGCGATGCCGGTGGCCATGGTGATGCCGGCGCTCGGCCCGTCCTTGGGGATGGCCCCCTCGGGCACGTGGATGTGGATGTCGATGTTGCGGTAGAAATCGCGCGCCAGCCCCAGGCGCACGCCGCGGGAGCGGACGTAGGTCATGGCCGCCTGCGCCGACTCCTGCATTACGTCGCCGAGTTTGCCGGTCAGGATGGGCTTGCCCTTGCCCTCGACGATGGAGACCTCGGTGCTCAGGATGGAGCCGCCGACCTCCGTCCACGCCAGCCCGGTCACCAGCCCGACCTCGCTCTTCTCGTGCGCCAGGGTGTCGCGGAACTTGGTGACCCCCAGGAACTCGCCGGCATTCTCCGCGGTGATGGCGATGGCGTACTTCTCGCCTTCCTTGACCACGCGCCGAGCGACCTTGCGGCAGACGTTCCCGATCTCGCGCTCCAGGTTGCGCACCCCGGCTTCCCGGGTGTAGCTGCGGATCATGGCGAGAATCGCCTCGTCGGTGAAGGTGATGTTCTGCTCCGTCAGCCCGGCCTGCAGCCGCTGCTTGCGCACCAGGAACTGTTTCGCGATCTCCAGCTTCTCGTACTCGGTGTAGCCGTGCAGGCGCAGCACTTCCATGCGGTCCTGCAGCGCCGGCGGGATGGTGTGGATGACGTTGGCGGTGGCGATGAAGAATACCTGCGACAGGTCGTACTCCACGTCGAGGTAGTGGTCCACGAACATGAAGTTCTGCTCGGGGTCGAGCACTTCCAGCAGCGCCGCCGAGGGGTCGCCGCGGAAGTCCATGCTCATCTTCTCCACCTCGTCCAGCATGAACACCGGGTTCTTGGTGCCCGCCTTCTTCATCATCTGGATGATCTGCCCGGGCAGTGCCCCGATGTAGGTGCGGCGGTGGCCGCGGATTTCGGCTTCGTCGCGCACCCCGCCCAGCGACATGCGCACGAACTTGCGCCCGGTGGCCCGCGCGATGGACATGCCCAGCGAGGTCTTGCCCACGCCCGGGGGCCCCACGAAGCACAGGATCGACCCTTTCGGGTTCTTCACCAGCTGCCGCACCGCCAGGAACTCGAGGATGCGCTCCTTGATCTTTTCCAGCCCGTAGTGGTCTTCGTTCAGCGTCTTCTCGGCGCGCTCGATGTTGCGGATCTCCTTGGACCGCTTCTTCCACGGCACCGCCAGCAGCCAGTCCAGGTAGTTGCGCGACACCGTGGACTCCGCCGACATCGGCGGCATGGCCTCCAGCTTCTTCAGCTCCTGCAGGGCCTTCTCGTGGACGTCCTTGGGCATGCCCGCCGCGTCCACCTTCTTCTTGAGCTCGTCGAATTCGCTCTTCTCGCCGCGCCCCAGTTCCTTCTGGATGGCCTTGATCTTTTCGTTGAGGTAGTACTCTTTCTGGGCGCGCTCCATCTGCCGCTTCACGCGCGACTGGATGGTGCGGTCCATATTGAGCTTCTCGATCTCGATGTCGAGCACATCGCCGATGCGCGTCAGCCGCTCCGCCGGGTCGAAGATTTCCAGCAGCTCCTGCTTTTCCTCGATGGAGAGCTGCAGGTTGTAGGCGATGGTGTCGGTGAGCTTGGCCGGGTCCTCCATGCGGACGGCGGCGATCATGGTCTCGTAGTTCAGCGACTGGCAGAGCTTCACGTACTGCTCGAAGAGCGAGGTGGCGCGCTGCATCGCCGCCTCCACCTGCGGCGTCACCTCGACCGTGAGCCGGGTGGTGCGCACCGTGGCCTGGAGGTAGCCGGCCTCGCTGGTGACCTGGAGGATCTTGGCGCGCTCCACGCCCTCGACCAGCACCTTGATATTGCCGTCGGGGAGCTTGAGCGACTGCACGATGTTGACGATGGTGCCGACCTGGTAAATCTCGTTGGGCTTGGGCTCGTCCACCGAGGCGTCGTGCTGGGTGGCCAGGAAGATCTTCTTGTCGGCGGCCAGCGCTTCTTCCAGCGCGCGCACGCTCGATTCCCGCCCGACGACGAACGGCGTCATCATGTAGGGGAAGATCACCACGTCCCGGATGGGCATCATGGGGAGCTGCCGCGTCTCGAATTTGTCCCTGGTGGTCATTCGGCTCCTGGGTCCCGTGGCCCGCGGCGGCTTCGCGCCCGCCGCTCCTTTCAAAGAATACCACGCCGGCGAGGCGCAGCTTACTACGGGATCCCGGGGCCGCATTACCGGAGTTTTTCACCGCACCTCGGCAGGCATTGACCAGCGGAGTTCGGGCTTGACACGGCGGGGGACTAGGGAAGCGGCGGGGCTACTTCTTCAACTCGCTGGCCCAGTTGGTGACCAGGGAGAGCGGGGCATTGCTGCCAGCGCCGCTCTGCGAGTTGACGATGAACTTCTTGCCGTCGGCGCCGGCGTCGTACGGGCCCGCCGTTGAGGGGACCATGGAGGTCTGGATAGCCGCCGCCCGGGAGTTCTCCCCAGAAGGGAGGGGCGGACGCCCCGGCGCGCGCCCGGCAAACAAACGGCGGGCCCCAGGCCCGCCGCAAATCAAGAAACCACCAAATCAGAACATCACGCCGTCAGCCTACCAGCGATTGCCACGGCCGCCGCCGCGATCGCCGCCGTAGCCGCCACGGCCGCCACCACCGCCGCGGTCGCCGCCGCCACCACCGCCGCGCGGGCGCTCGGTCTTGGGACGGGCTTCGTTCACAGTGAGGGCGCGTCCGCCCAGGTCGTGGCCATTGAGCCCGGCGATGGCCTTGCCGGCGGCGTCGTCATCCGCCATTTCGACGAAAGCAAAGCCGCGCGACTTGCCGGTAAAACGGTCGGTTACCAGGCTCACTCGCTCCACCTGGCCATAGGGTTCGAACAGCGCACGCACCTGTTCTTCAGAAGCATCAAACGTCAGATTGCCTACATAAATATTCTTCATCTCGACCTCGCAGTTGGATGGTTATCGGCAGGACGCACACGCGAACACAGCGCGAGATCGAGCCGCGGTTAACACACATAGCGGACAGGGCAGGGGCCCGGGCAGCGCCGCCATTGTAGCAGCCGGGGGCAAGGCGCGTCGCGTAGGGACGCAGGGAAGGGGGTCCAGGGAACTCGGCGGCGGTAAACCAGGGGGTCGGAGCAGGGCGGAAACAGCCCGCCCAGCGGGCCGTCAGCCCGCTTTTTCCATCATGTTGAGGGACACGTCGCGCTTCTCCACCATCTCCCTGGTGACCTCGAATTCCTTGACCCGCTTCTGCGACGGCAGGTGGTACATGAGGTCGAGCATCAGCTCTTCCAGGATCATGCGCAAGCCGCGGGCGCCAACCTTGCGGTGCATGGCCTCGCGGGCGATGGCATGCATGGCCTCCTCGGTGAACTTGAGCTTCACGTTCTCGAACTCGAAGAGGCGCTGGTACTGCTTGACGATGGCGTTGCGCGGGCGGGTGAGGATTTCGACCAGCGCCGCTTCGTCGAGGTCGCTGAGCACGCCGATGACCGGCAGGCGGCCGACGAACTCGGGGATGAGGCCGAACTTGATCAGGTCCTGCGGCTGCACCTGCTGCAGCATTTCGGTGTCGCGGCGGTTGACGCCGGTAATGGCCACCTCGCCCGGCTTGATCTCCTCAGAGCGGAAGCCCATGGCCTTCTTGCCCACGCGGCGCCCGATGACCTTCTCCAGCCCGACAAAGGCGCCGCCGCAGACAAACAGGATGTTGGTGGTATCAACCGGGGTGAACTCCTGGTGCGGATGCTTGCGCCCGCCCTGCGGGGGGACGTTGGCGATGGTGCCTTCCAGGATCTTGAGCAGCGCCTGCTGCACGCCTTCGCCGGAGACGTCGCGGGTGATCGAGGGGTTCTCGTCCTTGCGGCCGATCTTGTCCACCTCGTCGATGTAGATGATGCCGGTCTGGGCGCGGCCCACGTCGCCATCGGCGGCCTGCAGCAGCTTGAGGATGATGTTCTCGACGTCTTCGCCGACGTAGCCGGCCTCGGTGAGCGTGGTGGCGTCCACGATGGCGAAGGGCACGTCGAGCATCTTGGCCAGCGTCTGCGCCAGCAGGGTTTTGCCGGTGCCGGTGGGGCCGATGAGCATGATGTTGCTCTTGGTCAGCTCCACCTCGCCGCGCTGCCGGTTCATGTGGATGCGCTTGTAGTGGTTGTAAACCGCGACCGCCAGCTTCTTTTTGGTCTGCTCCTGGCCGATCACGTACTCATCGAGGAAGACCTTGACCTCCTGCGGCTTGGGCAGATGGTTAGGCGCGGCGGCGGTGTGGGCTTCGGCACGGTCGTCTTCCAGGATGGAATTGCAGACCGCGACGCACTCATCGCAGATGTAGGCGCGCGGGTAGTCGCTGGGGGAGGAGATGAGCTTCGCCACCGCATCCTGCGACTTGTGGCAGAACGAGCACTTGAGCACTTCGTCGTTACCGGGCCGTGATCGCATGCTGCTCCTTCACCACCTCTTTACCGCTGCTTGCGGGCAAGACAAATCCGCAATACTGCTTAGCTGGCCCCGGCGAAGTCGCCGGAAGCCGTCACGCGTGATCCGGCGCCGTCGTGTGCTCCCTCGTTGGCCGCATCGCGATCAAGAATCGAATTGCAGATCGCGACACAGGCGTCACAGATATATACCCGAAACAGCCGCGGCGCAGAGGCAATCAGCTTGGCGACTTCGGCGTCCGACTTACCACAGAAAGAACATTTCATGGGTGACCTCCGAACGGCGCGCACCTTACCGGTGCTCGTAAATGATGTCGTCAATGATCCCGTATTCCTTGCTCACTCGGCGCTTCGCGCCTCGGTCACGGTTAAAACCGTGACCTACCCTGACGCCAACGGTTGTATTTCAACGGTGTTCGTAAATGATGTCGTCGATGATCCCGTATTCTTTTCCCTGCTGCGCGTTCATGATGAAGTCGCGTTCCACGTCCTTCTCTACTTTATCAAGTCTCTGCCCGGTGTGCTTGGCCATAATCTGATTCATCACCTCCCGCATGCGCAGGATCTCGCGGGCGTGGATGTCGATGTCGGTGGCCTGGCCGCTGAGCCCGCCCATGATGTGCGGCTGGTGGATGAGGATGCGGGAGTTGGGCAGGGCAAAACGTTTTTTCTCCGCCCCCGCCGCCAGCAGCACCGCCGCCATGGAGGCCGCCTGCCCGATGCAGATGGTCTGCACGTCGGGGCGCACGAACTGCATGGTGTCGTAGATGGCCATGCCGGAGGTGATGGAGCCGCCCGGGGAGTTGATGTAAAGCTGGATGTCCTTGTCCGGGTCTTCGGCCTCCAGAAAGAGCATTTGCGCGATGACGAGGTTGGCGACGGTATCGTCGATGGGCGTGCCGATAAAAATGATGTTGTCGCGGAGCAGCCGCGAATAAATGTCGTAAGCGCGTTCGCCACGGGCGGTCTGTTCGATGACCATGGGCACGAGCATGGAGGGTGCTCCTTCCTGGTACTGCCACTGGCCGGCGCGACGCCGGCGCTGCAACCGAGAATCCTAGGCCGAACCGCGATAGAGGAGATCGAGGGTCTTCTCGTTGCGCAGGCGGTGACGGATGCGCTCCAGGGCGCCGTCCTTGGCCAGGCGGGCGCGCACCGACTCGACCGGCTGGCGCGACTGCAGGGCGACGGCCCCGATTTCCTTGTCCAACTCCTCGTCGCTGACGCGGATGCTCTCGCGTTCGGCGATCTTTTCCAGGATGAGCGAGGTCTTGACCTCGCGCAGGGCCTGCTCGCGCTGTCCGGCGCGCAGGCGGTCAAAATCCATCTTACGCATGTCCTCGGTGCGCATGCCCTGGGCGGCAAGGGCGCGCAGGCCGCGCTCGAGGCGCAAGTCAATCTGGTGCTCGACCAGCGAATCGGGAACCGGGAAGTCGTGGCGGGCGACAAGGCCGTCGAGGATTTTTTCCTTGGCGCCCTGCTCGGCTTCATGGCGGCGCTCGGCCACGAGCTGCTCGCGCACGCGGCGGCGCAGGTCGTCGGCCGATTGCATCTCCTGGCTGAGCGCGCGCGCAAACTCGTCGGTGAGCTCCGGGAGGTGCTTGGTCTGGTTGCCCTTGACATTCAAGGTATAGGTGAAGGTTTGGCCGGCAAGCCGTTGATCGTTGAAGTCTTGCGGGTAGGTGACGTCGAAGGTCTTGGCCTCGCCGACGCGGGCGCCACGCAGGTTTTCGGAAAACTCCTTGACGGTGTTGGCGCCGCCGACTTCGACCAGCACCGCTTCCAGATGCACGGGCTTGGCGTCGGTGGCGCTGGACTCGCGAGGGGCGCCGTGGAGCTCGACCTGGGCGTAGTCGCCGTCGTTGAGCGGGCGGTCCTCGGCGATGGCGGTGTAGGTGGCGTGCTGCTGGCGGAGCTGTTCGAGCGCCTGGTTGACCTCGTCGTCGGTGACGGTGACGGCGGGAGGCTCGGGGCGGAGTTCCTGGTAGCCCTCGACCTCGATCTCGGGCATCACCTCGAAGGCGGCCTTGAAGCGCAGCGGCTCGCCCTCGTGGAAGTGCAGGTCGGTGACGCGCGGCGGGGAGACGGGGCGCAGTCCCTGGCGCTCGGCTTCTTCGCGGAAGTAACGCGGCACCAGCGCCTCGACCACCTCGGTCTTGATGTCTTCGGCGAAACGCTGGCGGAGAATAGAAGAGGGGACGCGGCCGCGGCGGAAGCCGGGAAGGCGCGCCAGCTTGCGATAGCGCTCGAGCACCAGCTCGGTCTCGCGGGCGACGACGTCGGCGGGGATTTCGACGGCGATTTCGCGGCGGGTGGCGTTGGTGGGGGCGTCGTTCATAGAAGACCGCTCAACGGTACTGGGCAGCGACGAGCAAGGAGGCGCCTGCGATGCGCCGGTCGGGCTCGCGGCCTAATCGGCAAGGCACAACACCGCGGGCACAATCATTGATAGTAAGGCCGGCGGGAGAGAACGGTCAAACGGCAGTTGCCAGTGGTCAGTTGCCAGAAAAAACAAGGGCCAGGTCTCAGTTCCCGGTCGAAAAACCGAGAACTGAGACCTGGCCGCTGACCACCAGGGTTTATGGGTGGCCACTGACGATGGGCATGGCGGAGAAGGGGCCGTGGTCGTCCTCGAGGGCGATGGCCGCGACCGGTATGCTGCTGTGCACCACCAAGGCGCCGATGAAGTTGCTACTCGGCAACTGGGCCTGAAATTCATTGTTGAGGCTGACCAGCAACTGGTTGTTCGCGGGCACCGCGTGCTGGGTGGTGGCCAGCACGGTACCGTCGGGGTTCAGAAGGGTCAGAGTCACGTTCGCCACCCCACCGTTGGCGTTGGCGATGGCCAGCGCCGCGGTGCGGCCGGGGTCGCCGGCCGGCGTCCCTGGCGCCGGCGCCAGTTCCACCGGAACCGTAAAGTCGGTCAGCTCCGGCGAGTTGTTGAAGCCGATGGTGTTAATGACCTGGTGCGAGGCGGCACTGTCCTGGATCTCGAAGAACAGGTTGACGCCCAGTTGCAACGAGGAGGTGATCTGCGCCCACTGCACCGTCAGGGCGCCGAAACGACCCGACTCCGGGGTGGCAATGCGGACGGACGCGTTGGCGGGGATCGAGATACCGGTCGTCGGCAGGCCGAAGGGGTTGGCAATAGTCCCGTTCTGGTTGTAATAGGTGATGGTGACGTTATTGGGCGCGTTGGCCTGGTTGACCAGGAGGAGCTTGGTCACGTAGCCGTTGCTGCCGTTGGGGTCGGGTTTGCCGGTGACGATGTGGGGCACGATGAGGCGACTGTTGCCAACCATGGGCGGGGTGGCGAAGAAGGGGCCGAGGTCATCACCCAGGGCCACCACGTTGACCGGGAGCACCGGCGAGGTGGTGCCGGTAACGGCGCCAATGAAGTTGCTGGCCGGCAGGGAGGCCTGGAAGTCAGAGTTCAGGGCGCGCTGGGTGTGGCCGTAGGCCGGGAGGCTGACGCCCGAGGAGCCCAGGGTGGCGCCGGCGTTGTTGCGCAGGAGGAGGTTGACCTGCACGGGAACGTTGTTGGGATTCGACAGCGCCAGGCCCACCGTGCGGCCGACAGGTATCGCCTGCGTGCCCGGCTCGAACTCCACCGGGATGGTGAACGAGGCGGCGCCGGCGTCGTTGTTGAAGCCGACGGTGTTGATGATGGTGTTGTTCGTCCCCGAGCCGTCGGTGATCTCGAAGAAGAGGTTGGCCAGGATGAGGCCCTGGGCGGTGATGGAAGCCCACTGGGTGGCGATGGGGCCGTTGCGGGCAGATTCGTCGGTGGCCACGCGCATGGTCTCGCCGGGGGCGAGTTGGCGGGTGACCGAGGAGTTCACGGTGCCATCGTTGGCGACGAAGTTCACCCCCACCGCGTTCTGGGCGCCGGCCATGTTGACGATGGTGAGCTTGGTGACGTAGCCGCCGCCGGTGACGACGTGCGGCATCATGGTGGTGTAGGTGGCGGCGGGCACGGGCCCAGCGGAGCGGAAGGTGGTGGACGCCTGCAGCGAACCGCCGTCGCCGTTGGTGGCGGTCACCAGCGTCCATACGTCCTGTCCGGCCGAGACGGGCAACGAGAGTTTGGGCGCCAGTATGACGCGTTGTCCGGTGCGGGAGATGCCCGTGGTGCCCTCCGTGCAGGCCTGCGACTGGAACAGCCCCGGGCCCGTCGAAAACCACAGGCTGAGCAAGATCTGGTAGGTGGAGCCGGTGAGGTCCACGCTCACCGTGCCGTCGGAGGGGGCGGTGTAGCGCAGCCAGACGCCGTGCGCCACGCTGTGCGAGCCGCAGTTCGGCACCAGGGTGGCGTTGGGCGAACCGGTACTGTTGGTCTGCACCGGCACCCGCGTGTCGACGGACGCAGGCGCCGTTCCCGGGTTGTCGGTCAGGGCGCGCACGATCAAGAACGGGACAATGTTGGAGGTGCCGCCACCGCCGCCGGGGCCGCTGGGGTTCACCACCGTCACATTCAGAGTGCCCTGGTTGGCGATCTCCTGGGCGGTAATCGGGAAACTCAAGTTAATGCCATTAACCACGGTGGTCGTGCGCGGCACGCTATTCACGTTCACGACCGAGGGGGCGACAAAGCCGGTGCCGTTCACGGTCACGGTGGCCGCGGCGCCGCCCGCTACCGCGCCTCCCGGGAAGAGCGAGGTGATGACGGGCAGCGGGTTCACGATTTGCCCGTTGCGCACGGGGAAGAGCAGCTGGCCAGGGTTGCCGTCGTTGGTGACGCGGACGAGCGCTCCGGTGGCGTTGTCTTCAAAGGTGCGAGTAATGCCGGAGCCGGGGAGCTCATAAGAGCCATTGGGCGCGCCGTTGGAATAGCCGACGTGCGCCGGCTCGCCGCCGAAACCGAACACTCCGTCACTGGCATCCCCCGTCTCCCACTGAATCTGGCCGTAATTGAAGTAGATATCAAAATTGCCGGCGCCGAGGTCGCTGCGGTCAACCAGGATCACCTGGAAGGTGTTGAGCAGATCGGTGTGTTCGCCGTAGTAGCCGACGTTGGTCCAGGTGGCCCCGAAAGCGGGGCGACCGTTGAAGGTGCTGGTGCCGTAGGCGGCGAGGCCCGAACCGGTGCCGCGGGTGTCAACATCGGCCCAGAAGGGAGCGATGATGGGGATTTGGCTGGTCACAATACCCTGCGGAGTGAACGACGACAGCGACCCGCCGAAGGTCAGGTTGCCGTTGTTGTTGAGATAAACCTGGGTGTACGTCGTGCCAAAGAAGTTGATCGAGAAGGGCAGCGTGATCGCGCTGGTGGATTCGTCGTCGTTGGCCGGCAGGGTAGTGGTAGCAAAACCCGGCGCCATGGCGCGCGCCGCCGCGGCTACGGAACACACGACCACCAGTACGGCGGTCACAAGCAGCTGCATCATTCGGCAGTATCCCGATCTCTTCATGGCAATCAGCCTCCTGGTTTTAGTTCCCCACGCGGTTGGGACGCTTGCGCGACGTGCCGCCTGGTCCCGTTGGTTCGACCCCCGCCCATTGTATTACGACCGGCGTGGAAACGGCGGATGCGGATCGGTCAGGTCCACGCAGGAAACGGCCACACGTTGTTCTTGGGGAGGGACCACCAGCTTACACCACCGAGACGTAAGAACCAAACCACAAAAGGACACTGTAGGGCGCACTACCAAGGACACTGAAGGGGACGGGGGAAGCGGGGCGGCTAGCTGTCGGGAGGAGGGTGGTCAGTTTCGCGGTGCAGCTCGCGGAGCAACTCGGCGCGGCGCGAGCCACGGAGTTCGCGCTGCAACTCGCGGAGGGCGAGGGAAATCACGTGGTAGTGGTGCAGGTTGCGCAGCGTGGGATCGGTGGTGAGCTTGAGCCACAGGTCGTGCAGGAGGATGAGGTCCTGGCTGCGCAGGTGCGGGGCGTGGGGGCCGAGTTCGTAGCGGTGCACATCGCCCTCGCGGCCGATGAGTTCCAGGGACATGGCGGGGCGGGGCGCAGGGAGGCGCTCCCAGGCGTCGCCGGTGAGCTTGCCTTGCTCGTCGGGGGAGAGCTTGTTGCTGAGGCCGCAAACGATCCTGGTGGAGCGCAACGACTGGGCGGTGAGGACGATGGCGTCGAAGACGTTGTTGCCGGCAGCGACCAGCAGCGAGACGTGCTTGCCTTCGCGCTCGGCGATGCTCACCACGGCGGTGAAGAGCTGCTGCTCGTAGTCGTCAAAAATGTCTTTGGCTTCGAGGCTGCGATTGCCGGAGAAACTGTGCTCGCGGTGGTAGAGGCGCGCAGTCATGACCACGACGTCCTGCTGCGTGGTGTCGGTGTCGGTGAGCACCTGGCGCAGGTAGGCCAGGTTGTGGGGATCGCGAATTCCGACCAGGATGTTGCCGGGGCGCACCTCGAGCAGTTCGCTGCTGACCTCGGGATTGCTGTAGACGCGGAACTGCTCCACATTTTCGCGGGTATGGGCCTGGCGCGCGGTGTAGTGCTCGGAGAGCGCGAAGATGCTGAAGAAAACGCAGCTGAAGAGAACGCCGGCGATGGTGGCGCCGGGCTTGGTGAAGAAGTTCACCACCGCGGTGAGGAACAGGACGACGGTGATGAGGAAAAGACCCCAGGGCAGTTCCTTCCCGCCGAGGTGCAGGTTGCCCGGCACCTTCCATTCGCGCCCGCCGGGATGGGTGTAGCGCAGGATGAGGACGGCGAGCGCCTTGAAGGCGAAGCTCCAGATGACGCCGAAGGCGTACAGCCCGGCGAGCACGAAGACATTGCCGCGGCTGAGCACGATGGTCAGGACCTGGAGGCCCACGATCAGATTGATGAGGCGATAGCTGGTGCCGTAGCGGTGATGCGGGCGACGGAACCAGGGGGGCATGACGCCGTCTTCGCTGATGCGGTTGAGCACGCCGTTGGAACCGACGATGGCGGTGTTGACCGCGCCGGAGAGGATGAGGGCGCCCACCAGCACCACGAAGGCCTGGAAGAGCAGCTTCAGCGGAGTGGGCCCGATGACGTACATGGCCAGGCCGCCGATCAGGTTGCCGAAATAATTCGGGCGGACATTGTCGGGGATGATCATCACCGCGAAGAAGGAAACCAGCGAGGTGAAGAAGAGGCTGTAGAGAAAAATGACCAGGCCGGCGCGCTCCAGGTTCTTGAGCTTGGGACTCTCGATCTCGCGGTTGACCTGGGCCAGGGATTCTTCGCCGCTCATGGCCAGCACGGAGTGACCGAAGCCGGCGATCAGGATGACCAGGGTCAGGCGGCTGAACCAGGTGTTGTGCAGCCAGCCGAAAAACTCGTGGTCGCGCGTGATGTTGGCCGCCACCGGCGCCGGCGGCAGGTGAATGCCGAGGCGGGCCAGGGTCAGGAGGCACCAGGCGATCAGGATCACCACCATCACGGTGGTGATGCCCATGATCCACAGCGCCTTGGTGCTGGACTCGTGAATCCCCTGGGTGTTCTTCCACCAGAAGTACGCCATGACCAGGATGGCGAAGGCAGCGGCGAAAGCGTTGGCGGGAACGTGGAGCGGATGGCCCACGTGCACGCTGACGTCCTGGATGAGGCCGGCCATGTAGAGGCCGGCGGAGACGGCGCTGATGGGTCCGGTCAGGACGTAATCGAAGAGCAGCGCCGAGACCGAGAGCTTGGCCAGGGTGCCGCCCATCGCCTCCTTGACCACGCGATAGACGCCGCCGCGCACGAACATGGAGCTGGACTCGATGTAGACGGCGCGCACGGCATAGCTGAAGAGCATGACCGCCAGCACGAACCAGGCGGCGCTCTTGCCGATGACCTTCTCGGTGTCGCCGCCGACGTAGTAGGCGGAGGAGGCAAGGTCGGAGAGGACGATGGCCGCCGCGCGCCAGAAGGAGATGAACGAGAGCATCACCGTGGTGGCGACAAAGACCGGGACGGCGCGGCGCGGGGCGCTGATGGGCGGATTCTCGGCGCTCATGCGCCTCGCATACTACAGCCGGCGTGCGCCGCGGGACAAAAACGGTGGCTGGCCACGCGGACGGAAGGGCGGCGAGGCACGGTGTATGATGCGCGTCCAAATCGCAAGGCGGTAGTGACCGCGGCGTTGCGACCGGTGGCGCTGCGGAAGCCGTGAGATCTGGGGAGAGAGCGAGGATGGGATCCGCGCTGCGGGTGTTGATCGGACTGCTGGCGGGGCTGGCGCTGGGGATAGCGGCGGCGGCGAGCGGCTGGCCGTGGCTGGTGCGCGCGGCGCATTGGGTGGAGCCGGCCGGGATCCTGTTCGTAAACGCGATCCGGGTGGCGGTAATTCCGCTGGTGGTGGCGAGCCTGGTGGTGGGGATCGCGGAGCAGGGCGACCACCGGCGCCTGGGGCGGCTGGGAGCGCGCGCGCTGGGGCTGATCCTGATGTTTCTCCTGGGGGCGGCGGTGCTGGCGACCGCTGCCGGGTATCCGCTGCTGGCGCGGCTGCGGCTCGATCCGCAGGTTGCGGCCAACCTCACCGCCAAGGCGGCGGTGGAGTCGCCTGCCCTGGCGCCGCCACCGACACTGGCGCAGTGGATCACCGACCTGATTCCCGCCAATGTGTTCAAGGCGGCGAACGACGGCGCGCTGCTGCCGCTGGTGGTGTGTGCCATTGGATTTGGGCTGGCGGTGACCCGCGTGGCAGCGCCGCGGCGGGCGCGCGTGGTGGAGTTCTTTCACGGCGTCGCCGATGCGCTGCTGGTGTACATCGCGTACATCGTGCGCTGGGCGCCGCTGGGCGTCTTCGCGCTGGCCATGCCGCTGGCAGCGCGGGTGGGCTGGGCGGCGGTGGGGGCGCTGGCGTACTACATCGTGGTGCTGTCGGCGATTTCGGCCGCATTCATTCTGCTGATGTATCCGGCGACGGTGGCGCTGGCACGCGTCCCGCTGGGACAGCTGGTCAAGAGCCTGCTGCCGGCGCAGGCGGTGGCATTCTCGTCGCGCTCGTCGATGGCGGCGCTGCCGGCCACGTATGAAGCCGCCCAGGAACTACAGATTCCGGAAGAGACCTACGGATTCTTCCTGCCGCTGGCGGCCTCGGTGTTTCGCGTGGGGGCGGTGATCGCGCAGATTGTCGGGGTGCTGTTCCTGGCGCGGCTGTACGGCGTGCCGCTGGCGTGGACGCAGCTAGCGACCGTGGTCGCGACCGTGATCGCCACCAGCCTCACAGTGCCGGGAATTCCCGCGGGCGCGATCATCGTGCTCATCCCGGTGCTGGCGGTGGCGGGAATCCCGGTGGAAGGCATTGCCGTGCTGCTGGCGGTGGACACGATTCCCGACATGTTCCGCACCACGGCGAACGTGACGGGATGGCTGGCTGTCGGCAGCGTGCTGGCGCGGGAGGCGCGCGGTCAGGGCGCCGGTGCAGTGGCGGCCGCGCCGGCGGGCTGAGCCGCCAGCTTGCGCGCGGTGCGGAAGATTTGCGTGAACATCCGGCGGGTAAGCTTCCCGGTCAGCGTGTTCTGCTGCGACGGGTGGTACGAAGCCAGCAGGATGCGGCCGTCGGGCATGCGGTAGTGCGCGGCGTGGCCGAACTTGAAGCCCGCCTTGCGCGCCGCGAAGCCGCGGCGCTGCAGGTAGGCGAGGTAGGCGTCGAACCCGATCTTCCCCAGCGCGACCACCACGCGCACATTTCCCAGACATTCGAGTTCGCGATCGAGGAAGGGAGCGCAGTTGGCGATCTCGGCGGGCGTCGGCTTGTTGCCGGGTGGAGCGCAGCGCACGGTGGCGGTGATGTAGAGGTCGCGGAGCTCCATGCCGTCGTCGCGCGCGGTGGAGTGCGGCTGGAAGGCGAAGCCGGTCTGGTGCAGCACCGGATACATGAAGTTGCCCGAGCCGTCGCCGGTGAACGGGCGTCCGGTGCGGTTGGAACCGTGGGCGCCGGGAGCGAGACCGAGAATCAGGACGCGCGCGCGGTGATCGCCCCAGCCGGGCACCGGCTTGCCCCAATAAGTGTGATCGCGGTAGGCACGGCGCTTCTCGCGCGCCACGCGCCGGCAGTGCTCGACCAGACGCGGGCAGCGCGTGCAGGCGATGACCTCACTGTGGAGCTGTAGCAGGACCGGCGGGAGCATTGTCTGCATTTTAACGTCTGTGAGCCGGACCCCGCTCGATTGCCGAACTGCGGAAATGCGGAATTGCCGAATGGAAGCTGATTCGCGTTGCTCCGCGTCAATCCGCGGCGCGCAGTTCCGCGTTTATCACCCGCGGGAACTCGATCAGCGCCGCCCACTGGCCGCCGCGGGAAGCGCGCCAGACCAGGCGGCCGTGGAGCAGTTCGGCGACGACCTCGGGCGGGAGGTCCTGGTGGAAGTCGAAGTAGCGCTCATGGGCGCGCCGCCAGGCGGGGAGCCAGTCGAGGGGAGAGCCGCGTGGCGGCTGGTATTTGGTGGAGAAGACGAGGGCGAGATCGTAGTCGGTGCGGGCGGCGGCGTGCTCGGTCTCCGCCAGCGAGAAATTCTCGAGGCGGGCGACGCGCAGGGGACGGCGCACGTAGCCGAGGTAGGGGCGCGTCAGTTCGTCGGACGCGGGCCAGGCGGTGAGTACGCGCGCGGCAGGATAACGCGCCTCAACCACGTCGGCGGCCTGCTGGTGCAGGAGGACGAAGTCGCGCCAGGCGAGATTGTCTTCCGGGGCAAAGCGGTAGGGCGGGTTGATGAAGAGGGCGATGACGAAGGCCGCGCCGACGATCCCTACCACCCAGTGCCACACCGGGATACGTCGGCGCAGGGTAGAAACGGCGATCAGGATGAAGAGAGGCACTACGGGCAGGAGATAGCGCGCCAGCACCGCACCGCCGACGAGCGAAAGGGCGAGCAGATAGGCGAGCACGACGGCGGCGAAGGCGAGCTGCGTGGGCGGCGCGATGCGCTGCCGCAGGGCGGGGGAAGGCATCTCAACCACGTGGCCGCGGCGCAAGGCGCGCAGGTCTTCCGGCAGCGGCGGAAAGAACAGGGCCAGCAGCATGGCGGCGGTGAGCACGTACAGGCTCATGTGTCCGCCGAGTTGCCAGATCCGCTGCAACAGGGCCAGGAAGAAGCGCGGCGGCACGAGGGTGGCAGTCAGGTTGTAGCGCACGAAACCGGGATCGCCGAGCGGGTGGCCGGTGCGGGCGTATTGAAAGAGCAACCAGGCGCCGAGCGGGAGCAGCGGGGCGAGCAGATAAAGGGAACCAGCGAATTGCCGAACGGCGGAAGTGCGGGGCGCGGGTACCTTCGGGGCTGAAGCCCCTTCCTCTACTTCGGCACCGGCGGCGCGGCTGAGGCCTCGCCCCTTCCCAGCCAGCTGAGCCAGGGCGAGGACCAAGAGCGCGAGCGGCGCGAGGATGGCAGTCTCTTTCGCGAGGCCGGCCAGCGAAAACGCGGCGGCGCAGGCGAGCTTGCGATCCCCCACGTAGAAGTAGAGCCCCCAGAAGGTGAAGGCGGCGGCGGGCAGGTCGAGGTGGGCCAGCGCGCTTTGCGAGAAGAAGACGGGTAAAGGGCGGTAAGCGCGACCGTGGCCAGCGCGACCGCTTCCGGGGCCACGCGGCGCGCGAGCTGGTACAGGCCGGTGAGCGCAAACGCTGTCCAGAGCAGCATCACCAGCCGCGTCACCACCGGGGCGAAACCGGCAATCTTCCAGGCGAGGGCGAGGCCGGCGATGACCAGCGGGGGATGCGGATTGGCGGCGGTGGAGTGTGGGATGGGATCGCCGGTGAGCAGCAGGTCATGGGCGGCGGGAATGTAATAGCCAGCTTCGTCCCAGAAGTAAGGGAGCGAAAGCAGGGGGGCATGCGCCACCAGGATGGCGGCGAAGATGACGGCGAAGACAAGCGCGGTCTCACGCCAGCTCGGCGCGGCGGCGGCGGGAGCGACGGCGGCCTTCACCAGCCGCAGCCGATGGCGCGAATGCAGGTTAAGCACAGACATGGGGCAAGGTCGTCTTCCCACCCATCGCGGCTCGCGGGCGGGGTGGCCATCAGTGAACGGGGCCGGGCGCGGTGCGTGCGTCGAGGTTAATCTGCCCGAAGGCGTTCTCGTACTGGGCCACGTTCTGTTCCAGGACGCGCAGCAGCGCCTTGGCCTGCTGCGGGCTCAGGTACACGCCCTGGAAGTTGCGCACCTCGACCTGGGTCTCGCTCTGCGGTTGCAGCGTGCCGAAGACCAGGAAAAAGTCCCAGACGTTGACGCGAATCTGCACGCTGTTGGAGTAGTGCTCGCGGTAGTCCGGAGTGTTGACGAGCTTAATGTCGGGTTGGACGGGCATGGACATAGCCGGACAGGATAAACGAATTGCGGAAGTGCCGAACGGCGGAATTGCGGAACGGCGAAAATCAAGAGCGCACCTCAAAGGACACGCAGGAACCCCAGGGAAGGGCGGCAGCGGCAGCGGAGGAGCGGCTATACTGGGGGCAGCGCCAGGATGGCGGAACTGGCAGACGCGCAGGTCTTAGGAACCTGTGCCGCAAGGCGTGTGGGTTCGAGTCCCACTCCTGGCACCACAAGGCATATAATCACCCGTGGCCCCCCTACCGCGACCCGGGGAAACCGGGCCCTCCAGTACGCGGGACTGGCACGATCGAAGTCGGAGGGACGTATGTCTCATTCGATGCTGATTCTGCTGATTACCTGGGCCGCCCTGACCACCGTTCTGATCCTGCTGCTGATCTATCGCAGCACCTTGACCATGCACGAAGACGATCAACTGTTCCTGGACGACCGCGAGTCGCAGATGCGGACCGAGCAGGGCGAAAACCTGCGCCGCATTAACCGGGTGACGCCTTTCGTGCAGGTGCTCGGCGCCGCCAGCGGGCTGCTGATCCTGGTGATCGCCGGCATGTGGCTGTACAACGGACTGGTGCAGGGTCCGCAATAGCGGCCAGCGGCAGGGCCACGGGGGCAATCGGCAGCCAGTGGGGCTGGGGTGTGCCGGGCCGATTTCCTATTGATGAAGAGTAGACGCGGGCGATGAGCCCGCGTTGATTTTTTAGCGGGCGCGGGTGGCGCCGGCGCGAGTGAGGACGTGCAGCCGGCGGCAGGCTTCGGCGAGATCGACTTCCGTCTTGGCAAAGCAGAAGCGTCATCCAGAACTGAGGAACTGCCGGATGGCGGGCCTGGGGGCTGGGCGCTCCCGATCACTCCACCAGCTTCACGTCAATGGCCCGGCCGACGATGTCAATCGCGGGGAAGGTCTGCTCGACCTCGGTGCTGGTGTTGATGATGCGCAGCTCGCCGCCTTCGATGACGTAGACGATGCTGCGTCCGGTGATGGGCTGCAAGCCGGTGACGTCGCCATGCGGGGTGTCCACGGTGGCGGTCTGGGTAGTGGTGTTGAAGATGCTGAGGCAGCCGCTGGTGACGTTGTTGCAGGTGCGGGCGCCGATGAAGAGGCGGTTGTCGGTGCCCAAGGAAATCACCTGGTGGAAGCCGTCGCTGATGGCCACGCCGGACTTGGACACGGTCATAGTGCCGACGTCCACGACGTCGAGCTTGCCGCTGGTGCCCTGGGTGCCGGCGACATAGAGGCGGGAGCCGTCGAGCAGGGCGATGGTGGCGGCGGAAACGGGGACGGTCTGGGAAACGGCGCCGGAGGCCATATCGAGGACGCTCACTTTGGCGGTGGCGCCGCCGCATTCCGCGCCGCAACTCAGGATGTAGGCCTTGGAGTCGTCGCTGCTGAAGACGCCGTAGATGGGGTAATCGAAGGCGGCACTGGTGATCGCCACCGCGGTCCGGGCGCTGGTGTCAATGACGGCGAGCGAGTTGCGCGCGTTGTCGCTGAAGGCCAGGGCGCGGCTGCTGCCGTGGCTGAGCACCAGGGTGCGCACCGCCGGCAGGCCAATGGTGGCGGTGATAGCGCTGTTGGCGGTGTCCACAAAAGCCACGCTGCCGTTGTTGCGCAGCGCCACCAGCGCGGTGTTGTTGTCGCCGAGGACCACCAGGCTGCGGGCGATGTCGTTGAGCGCCACGGCGCCAGTGGAGGTTTCCGTGGTGTTGTCGAGGACGATGAGGTCGTTGCTCTGGGAATCGAAGAGAAAGGTCTTCGTCTTGTCGGAGCTCAGCACCATGAAGCTGGGCTGGCCGCCGACGCTGATGACGTTCGCCAGCAGGTCCCGGGCGGCGTCCACCACCATGACCTGGCCGGCGGGAAGGCCGGCGCTGGCCAGCTGATTGCTGATGAAGGCACGCTGCTTGAGCGTGGTGCTGGGAGAGACCTGGCTGGAAGAGGAGCTGCTCGTGGCGCCGCATCCGGTGAATAGCGCCGCCAGGATGACGGCCAACGCTGCTTGCTTCAAGACGAAGTGCTCCCCCGTGTGGAATGGAAGGTCCAAAGTGGCTTGGAAACTCCCGATTATAACAGTTGGGAACGCGGGCCGCCGCGCGGCTTGCGTCGCGGCGCCGTGGATTGCGCTCGCTTCCCGGTAGCGCGCTCGTATAATAAAGAGTTTCCGGAGCAACGAGGTGACCCCATGACACCCACCATCACTGAGGGCCGCGCGACGCATCCTCTGCCGGTGGCAGAGCGGATGGCGCGGCTGGGTACCGAGACCGCGTTCGAGGTGCTGGTGCGCGCGCGCGCACTGGAAGCCAAAGGGCGCGACATCGTCCACCTGGAGATCGGCGAACCCGATTTCGATACCCCGTCCAACGTGGTTGAAGCCGCCATCGACGCCCTGCGCGCCGGCTGGACGCATTACGGCCCCTCGGCCGGTCTGCCGGCGTTGCGGGAAGCGGTGGCCGAATACATCTCCCAGACCCGCGGCGTTGCCGTCAAGCCCGAGGAAGTCGTGGTCGTTCCCGGCGGCAAGCCGATCATCTTCTTTCCCCTGCTCGCCCTGCTGGAAGAAGGCGACGAAGTCATCTATCCCAATCCCGGCTTTCCTATTTATGAATCCATGATCCATTTCCTGAACGCGCGCGGAGTGCCCATCCGGCTGCGCGAGGAGATGGATTTCCGGCTCGACGTAAACGAGCTGGCGGACCTTATCAACGACCGCACCAAGCTCATTATCCTGAACTCGCCGCAGAACCCGACCGGAGGCATGCTGAACGCCGAAGACGTGCGCGACATCGCGGCCGCGGTGGGCGACCGTAATATCGCCGTGCTCTCCGACGAGATCTACAGCCGCCTGATCTTCGAGGGCGAGCACCACTCCATCATCGCGCAGCCCGACTTCAAGGACCGCACCATCCTGCTGGACGGCTTCTCGAAGACCTACGCCATGACCGGGTGGCGCATGGGCTACGGGGTGATGCGCGCGGACTTTGCCTCGCACATCGCGCGCCTCATGACCAACTGCAACTCGTGCACCGCGAGCTTCACGCAGATGGCCGGCATCGCGGCACTGCGCGGCCCGCAGGATTCGGTGGAGAAGATGCGGCGGGAGTTCCTGCGGCGGCGCGACCTGTTCGTGGAGCGCATCAACCGCATTCCCGGGTTCTCGTGCCGGGCGCCCAAGGGCGCGTTCTACTGCTTCCCGAATATCAGCGGCACCGGCCGCACCGCGAAGCAGCTGGCGGACGCGCTGCTGGAAGAAGCGGGCGTGGCGTGCCTGGCGGGGACGGCGTTCGGCGAGTACGGCGAAGGCTACCTGCGCTTCAGCATCGCCAATTCGTACGAGAACATCAACAAGGCGCTCGACAAGGTCGAGCGCTGGACGAAGGAGAGGCTGTAGCGGTCCGGCTGCGTCGCGGACCGCGGGAGTGCAGCGGAAATACCCCGCGCGCAAGCGAGGGCGCCCTGCCGTACCCGGCATCGCGGGCCCGGCAGGGTTCCCGCCTCGCTGCGCGCGACGGGATGCGGCAACGGGGTCGCCGACCGCCAGGTCGTAGAATCGGGAGAGCATGCAGCGGGTCTATCTCGACAACAACGCCACCACGCCCCTCCTGCCCGAGGTGTTCGAGGCGATGCGGCCGTACTTCCTCGAGCAATACGGGAACGCATCGTCGGTGCATCGCTTTGGACAGGATGCGCGGGCGGCGGTGGAGCGCGCGCGCGACGCGGTGGCGAAGCTGGTGAATGCGCGGGCCGCCGAGATCGTCTTCACCAGCGGCGGCACCGAGGGCGACAACCTGGCCCTCTTCGGGCTGGTGCGGCCGGGGGACCACGTGCTCACCAGCGCCATCGAGCACGAGGCGGTGATGAGATCGTGCCAGCGGCTGGAAGAGCTGGGCTGCGCGATTACCTACCTGGCGGTGGACAGCCGCGGCTTGGTCGCGCCGGACGAGGTGCGACGCGCGCTGCGCCCGAGTACGCGCCTGATCACCATCATGACGGCCAACAATGAGACCGGCGTGGTGCAGCCGCTCGCCGAAATCGGCCGCATCGCCGCCGAGGCCGACGTCTGGTTCCACACCGACGCGGTGCAGGCGGCCGGGAAAATACCGCTTGACGTCGCCCAGCTGGGCTGCGACCTGCTCACCATCTCGGGCCACAAGCTGCACGCGCCCAAGGGCGTTGGCGCGCTCTTTGTGAAGAAGGGAACGCAGTTGCAGCCCCAGCTTTACGGCGGGCGGCACGAGCGCTCGCGGCGCGCAGGCACGGAGAATGTTCCCGGCATCGTGGCCCTGGGCAAGGCGGCGGAGATGGCGTCCGAGTGGCTGGCGGCGGGCCGGAACCAGGCCATGGCAGCGCTGCGCGACCGCATGGAGCGGGCGATCCTCGACCAGATCGGGGCGACGGGCGTGAACGGCGAAGGCGCGCCGCGCACCCCCAACACCACCAACATTCGCTTCGATTACATCGAGGGCGAGGCGCTGGTCATTGCGCTCGACCTGAAGGGGGTGGCGGTTTCGAGTGGCGCCGCGTGTTCTTCCGGCGCGGTCGAGCCGTCCCACGTCCTGACCGCGATGGGACTCTCGGCGGACCGGGCGCGGTCGTCGATCCGGTTTTCGCTCGGCAGACAAACCACCAGCGCCGACGTGGACCTGGCACTCGTCCTGCTGCCGGAGACGGTGGCGCGGCTGCGGGAGTTGAGTCCCGCGTATAATCGTCCCGAAGACCGCGTCGCCGATGACGAACCGAGATCAGAACCGCCAGTTCGACGAGGCAGTGCGGCGAGTTGAGAAGATGTTGGGCCGCCGTCTGGACAACGATGAAATCCAGAGGTTACATCGCGAGATTACCGGACAGGGTTGCGACCTTGATGGAATTGTAGAAGTGGGACTTGCCCTTTTCCTGGAGTAGCTTTGAACAGTACGCGTGCTTTCGAAAGATATTTCGAGCCGGTCTTGAATGAGAAACCTTGGCGTGTACGTCTGGGTTGGGGCAGCTTCTTGACGTTTGATTTCGGCCGGCCTGCGGTCAAGAAATTCAGTCACACATACGGTCGCTGGCATCTTTGGATTCATCAATGTGATTGGAAGCTGCTCGCAAACGAAAGAGAAAAAGTGAACTCTGAGAGCGCTCGAAATCTTATTGAGCGGGCCGTCAGAAACCTCGAAAGATATCCCCTAACTTCAGTTTGCTTGGATCCAAAGCGGCAAACCACAGTCTTTTCTTTTGGAACCGTCCGATTAGTATGTTCTCCCTACCCACCAGATTCGGGCATGCAAGGACTAGAAAACAGCGCTCTGTGGATGCTCTTCATGCCGGACGAACAGGTGTTGAGTGTTCTTCCGAATGGGAAATTCGTGCTGGAGAGGGCGTCTGCGGCAACCAACGTCGGCATAGCTAATGCAGTGGGCCAGCTTCGGCAATAGAGCCATAATTGTGATGTGCAGTGCGTGGCGGCCGCCTGTCTGCGGCCGTTGTGCTGTTTTGGCCACGGATTTACACGGATGAACTTTGATCAAGATCCGTGAAAATCTGTGCAGATCTGTAGCGCTGGTTTCGCATGCCTGCCAATGACACCATCGCCGTCGCCATGTCCGGGGGGGTGGACTCCTCCACGGTCGCGGCCCTGCTGCGCGCCCAGGGGCACGCGGTCGTCGGGCTGACGCTGCAGCTCTGGAACCAGCGGCGGCTGGCGGGGCGCGAGGGCATGCCGGAATCGGTGCAGGGGCGGTGCTGCTCGATTGACGACGTGTATGACGCGCGGCGGGTGGCCGAGCAGCTTGGCATCCCGTACTACGTGGTCAACCAGGAAGAGCGCTTCGAGCAGGAGGTGGTGCGGCCGTTCGTGAGCGACTATCTCTCGGGGCGCACGCCGATTCCGTGCGCACTCTGCAACAATCACTTGAAGTTTGACCAGTTGCTGACCACGGCGCGGCAAATCGGCGCCGAGCGCATCGCCACCGGCCACTATGCGCGGGTGGCGTGGAGCGACGAGCGGCAGCGCTGGCTGCTGCTGCGTCCCGCGGACCGCGCCAAGGACCAGACCTACTTCCTTTTCGGGCTGACGCAGGAGCAACTCAGCCGGTCGCTGTTTCCGCTGGGCGAATTGCGCAAGGACGAGGTGCGCGAGTTGGCGCGGCAGCA
Source organism: Terriglobia bacterium (assembly GCA_963739375.1). Taxonomy (GTDB): domain Bacteria; phylum Acidobacteriota; class Terriglobia; order Terriglobales; family Acidobacteriaceae; genus CAVUAF01. The sequence goes on along the minus strand of CAVUAF010000020.1, from coordinate 43,066 downwards.
TGGGCTGGCGCTGGCGGAAAAGCCGGACTCCCAGGAAATCTGCTTCGTGCCCGGCGGCGACTACAAGCGCTTCCTCGACGCTTATCTGGCCGAGCAGGGGGAGAGCCTGCCCGACACCGCGGGCGAACTGGTCACGACCTCCGGCGAAGTCATCGGTGAACACGCCGGGATTCACAACTTCACCGTGGGGCAGCGCAAGGGGTTGGGGGTGGCGACCGGGTCGCCGCTGTACGTGGTCGAACTGCGCGGCGATCAGCACCAGGTAGTGGTGGGGGAGGATGCCGCGTTGCACGCGCCCACGCTGCGGGCGCGGCGCTTGAACTGGATTGCGATCGAGAAGCTCGCCGGGCCGCTGGCCGTCGAAGCCAAGATCCGCCACCAGCACCCGCCGGCGCCGGCGACGGTGGAGCCTGCGGGCGACGACGAAGTTCTGGTCACCTTCCACGCGCCCCAGCGCGCCATCGCGCCCGGGCAGGCGGTCGTTTTCTATCAGGGAGACCTGGTGGTGGGGGGCGGCTGGATTGCCTGAGGTGTACCGAGTTCCGAGGAGCGCGTGAAACCAGCGTCTGGACTCAGCACTGGCTCCTAGATGAACATCTCTTCTTCTTCCTCGCGGGTGCCCTGGCGGGGGCGGGGGCGGCGGCGGAAGGTGCCGAGGAGGGCGCCGGCGCCGACGGTGATGCCTTGCAGCACACCCGCGACGGCGCGCACCGGCGAAATCACCGTATGCTGAACCAAGTCGGTTGTTTCCTCGACCGCGTCGATGGTGCGGGTCACCAGCTCATCGGCGCGGATCACCTGCAGCCGGGTGCGGTCCACGATGTTGGTCACGGTAGCGTCGAGGCGATGCACCTGCTCGCGCACGTTGGTGATGGTGGCGTTGGCGTTTTCCACCATCGCCTTGATCTTGGGGCCATTTTCCGCGAGCAGCTCGCGCGCCATCTGGAGCGTGGGAAGGCCCTGCTGTTCGAACTGAGTGGCGAGCGTCTGTACGCGTTCGCCGGTCTTCTTCACGCTGGCGTAGAGAGCGACGAGTACCGCCATCTGGATGACGATAGCGACCGCGGTGACGATGATGAATACGGTGAGAAGAGTCTCCATGGGATGCGCTCGCGAAATCCTTTGCTACTGACGCGAGTATCTGCCGTTCGCCGGACTTTCAGCGAACGGAAACTCTGACCCGTGGCGCCTTGTGTCCTGGGGGCGAGAAAGCCAAACCACCATGGACCCAAAGGTCACACAACGGTCGCACCAGCAAGGGTGCAACGCGGCACATCAGCCTTTGGGTGCCGGCTCGCTGGCGGTCGCCTCGCGATACGCTTGCTTGCCCGCCTGGATGGCCTGGTTCCAGGTTTCCTTCTGCTGGTTGACGGCTTCCTTGCCGCGCTCCACCCAGTCGCCGGCCTGTTCGCTGGCGCGGCGGGCGGTGCTCACCGCCCAATCGCGGCCTTCTTCGGCGTTGCGGCGCAGGGTCTCGCGCGTCTCCGCGCCCGACTTCGGGGCGTACAGCACCCCGACGATGGCGCCGATGCCCAGACCCGCCAGGAACCACAAGAACCCATTGCCACCTTCATCGCGTGCCATAAGAAGCCTCCTCAGTACGATTCCGAAAACGCTCTATGTTAGCACTGGGGCGGCGGGATGGCGAATTCAGGCGCGCCCGGAGGGGGTGCGGCTGGTGCGTGGTGCGCCGGCAAGCCGGGGTCCCCGCCGGCCTGGGAGAGGTGGGATGAGGTGAAAGCGGGCGTCTGGCGGGGGTTCTCAGCAACAGGAAACCATCCCGCGGGGCGGGCGGGACATCCATAAGGAGCAAGGGAAGAATCGCCCGTCAGACTCATCTTGCCTCGGGAGCATGGCAATAGGTAAACTGCGTAACTTTGTAGAGAGTTGCCGGACGCGGCGGGACGGCGGCGTTTCGCCGGCGGGCCGGGAGCGTCGCGGATGCGGGCTCGATCATAAGACGCTGGCGCACGAAAGCAGTGGCGTGCAGAGGCGTCCGTAGTCTTTTCGATTCTTCCACCGCTCAAAGGAGCCAGGAATGAAGAAGGCGCTGTTAATTGCGTTAACGCTGGCAACGACGATGGTGTTGGCGCAGGAGCCCGGCGGTCCCAGCGACCAGGCGGCGCAACCGGCACCGCAGTCGCAAAAGAAAGAGATCAAGGACCAGCCCGAATACCAGGCCTATATCAACGCCCTGCAAACCGCCGACGTGCGCGCCAAGGCCGCGGCGCTGGAAGGCTTCCTGCAACAGTACCCGAACAGCGTGGTGAAGAGCGACGCGCTGGAGGCGCTGATGGGGACCTACCAGCAGCTCGGCGATGCTGCCAAGCTGGAAGCGACCGCACGCAGCCTGGTGCAGGCGGACCCGGGGAACCTGTCCGGTCTGGCCATCCTGGCGTACTTCACCAAGGCGAAGATCGAAAGCGGACAGGCGGCGCAGCAGGTGCCGCAACTGGCGCAGGAGGGGCTTGACTTCGCGCAGAAGGGCATGCAGGCGCTGCAGACCGCGACGCCGCCGGAAGGGACGCCGGCGCCGGCCTGGGAACAGCGCAAGGCGCAGATGGGCTCGATCTTCAACAACGTGGCCGGCTTCTGCGCGCTGCAATTGAAGAATTATCCCGATGCGCAGCGCTACCTCGGCAACGCGGTGCAGGCCAACCCGAACGACATCACCAGCGTGTATCCGCTGGCGCTGGCCTACCTGGAGCAGCAGCCGATGAACCCGATGGGCTTCTGGTACGGGGCACGGGCGGTGGCGCTGGCGGCCACGCCGGAGCAGGCGAATGCCATCACGCGCTACGTGCGCTCGCGGTACATCCGCTTCCACGGCACCGCCGACGGGCTGGAGCAATTGCTCGCGCAGGCCAAGGCAGCGCCAACCCCGCCCGCCGACTTCAAGGTGACGCCGGCGCCGACGCCCGCCGAACTGGCGGCGCAGATTGCGGGGAGCAAGCAGGTGAAGGACATGTCCTTTGACGAGATCCAGCTGATCCTCACCTCGGGCAACCAGCAGGTGGCGGACCAGGTATGGACCGCGATCAAGGGGCAGCCCATCGCGCTGCAAGCGAAGCTGATTACCGGCAGCGCCAGCAAGCTGATGGTGGCGGGGAGCGCCGACGATGTCGAGGCCAACAAGGCCGACATCGAGCTGACCATGGTGGCGCCCATCCCGGCCAAGATGATGCCGGCGGAGGGCGCGATGGTGCCTATCCAAGGCAAACCTGCAACGTATGACGCCAGCCCGTTCATGGTGCACATGGGGGAGGGGCAACTGGTGACGCCGAAAACGACTACGCCCGCCAAGCGCCCTCCGGTGGCCACCAAGAAAGGCGCGGCGAAGAAAAAGTAGTACCACCGATTCTCGCAGCGGAGCGCGGAGCGTCAGTTCCGCGCTTTTTTGTGCGCGCGCCGAGCGGGGCGCGGACGTACCGCGGTGCGTGCGACTGCGGAACTGCAGAAATCGGCGTGACAATTCGGCGATTGTGAATTCCGCCCCGCATTTCCACAGTGGCTGTCGCTACAATGACCGGGAGCGTCTCCTTAATCCATCATCCATGCCTGACTTCGTCCACCTGCACCTGCATACCGATTACTCGCTGCTGGACGGCGCGTGCGACATCGAGAAGCTGATGCTGCGGGTGGCCGAGCTCAAGATGCCGGCCGTGGCCTGCACCGATCACGGCAACATCTTCGCCGCGGTCAACTTCTACAACGAGGCGAAGCAGCGCGGGATCAAGCCCATCCTCGGCTGCGAGCTCTACATCTGCAAGAGCGAGGACCACACCGAGCGCTCCGCGCCCGAGGGCGACAATTACAACCACCTGCTGGTGCTGGCGCAGAATGAAGCGGGCTACCGCAACCTGGTGAAGATCACCAGCGAGGCGTCGCTGCGCGGCTTTTACTACAAGCCGCGGGTGAGCAAGGCCTTCCTGGCGAAACACGCGCAAGGGCTGATCGGGCTTTCCGGTTGCCTGAAAGGTGAAGTCGCCGAGCGGCTGATGGAGGGGAATTACGCCGCGGCGCGGCAGGCGGCCGGGTTTTACCGCGAGCTGTTCGGCGCGGAGAATTTCTTCCTCGAGATCCAGGACCAGGGGCTGGAGCAGGAGCACAAGATCCGCGCCGACCTGTTTCGCCTGGAGAAGGAACTGGGGATCCCGCTGGTCGCCACCAACGATTCGCCACTACATCTGCGAAGACGACGCGCAGGCGCAGGACGTGCTGCTGTGCGTCCAGACCGGCAAGTCGCTGAGCGACGAACAAGCGCATCAAGTTCCAGACCGACCAGTTCTACGTGAAGAGCGGCGAGGAGATGGCGCGCGTCTTCCGCGGACGCGCCGCAGGTGCTGAGCCGCACGCTGGCGATCGCCGAGCGCTGCCACCTCAAGCTGGAAAAGATTGCCGACCCGTTCCCCGAATTCCAGGTCCCGCCGGGGTACACGCTGGACAGCTACTTCGAGCACGTGACGCGCGAGGGCTTCGCGCGGCGGCAGGAAGCGCTGCGCCCGCAGGCCGAGGCGGGGCGGCTGAAGCACGCCCTCGGCGATTACGAGCAGCGGCTGGCGCGGGAACTCGCGATCATCCAGCAGATGAAGTTTCAGCGGCTACTTCCTCGTCGTCTGGGATTTCATCCACTGGGCCAAGGAGCAGGGCATCCCGGTGGGCCCGGGGCGCGGCTCGGGCGCCGGCTCGCATCGTCGCCTACGCTGCTCGGCATCACCGACCTCGACCCGCTCAGCTTCGAGCTGCTGTTCGAGCGCTTCCTCAACCCCGAGCGCGTCTCGCCGCCCGACTTCGACATCGACTTCTGCATGCGCCGCCGCGGCGAGGTCATCGACTACGTGCGCCGCAAATACGGCCACGACTGCGTGGCCAAGATCATCACCTTCGGCACCCTCGGCGCCAAGACGGTCATCCGCGACGTCGGCGCGCGTGCACGGACCTGCCCTACGCCGAAGCCGACCGCCTCGCCAAGATGATTCCCGACGAGCTCAACATCACGCTCGACGAGCGCCATCGCCAAGACCGCCGAGCTGCGCAGGCGTACGAGAACGGATCCGCAGTCGCGCAAGCAGATCGTCGAGCAGGCCGCGTCCTGGAGGGCATGGTGCGCAACACCGGCAATGCACGCCGCCGGCATCGTCATCGCCGACAGCCGCTCGACGAGCTCGTGCCGCTCACCCTGCCAAGAACGACGAATCGTCACCGTGCAGTACGACATGAACGCGGTGGAGCAAGCTCGGCCTGCTGAAGATGGATTTCCTCGGCCTGACACGCTCACCGTCATCGCACGACGCCGTGCAAGCTGATCGCGCAGCACCGCGGCGCGGAAGCTCGACCTCGACACGATCCCGCTCGACGACCCGCAGACCTTCGCCGCTGCTTCAACACGCGGCGCACCACCGGCGTGTTCCAGTTCGAATCCGGCGGCATGCAGGACGCTCTGCGCCGCTACCAGCCCGACACGCATCGACGACCTCATCGCGCTGATCGCGCTCTACCGCCCCGGCCCGATCCAGGGCGGCATGATCGACGACTTCATCGACGCGGCAAGCAGGGCCGCGACGACGGTCGAGTACGAGCTGCCCGAGCTGGAGGAGATCCTGCGACGAGACCTACGGCGTGATCGTCTACCAGGAGCAGGTGATGCAGATCGCCAACGGCTCGCCGGCTACTCGCTCGGCGAGCGCCGACATGCTGCGCCGCGCCATGGGCAAGAAGGAGCCGGAGGAGATGGCGGAGCAGCGCGACAAGCTTCGTCGAGGGCGCGGTGAAGCGCGGCTTCACGACAGCGCAAGGTCGAGCGCGATCTTCGACCTGATGGAGAAGTTCGCCGGCTACGGCTTCAACAAGTCGCACTCCGCCGCCTACGCGCTCCTCACCTACCAGACCGCCTACCTGAAGGCGCACTACCCGGTGGAGTTCATGGCGGCGCTGCTGACCTCGGAACACCGGCAACACCGACAAGGTGGTGAAGTACATCAACGAATGCCGCGAAATGGGGATCACGGTGCTGCCGCCGGACGTGAACGTCAGCGACGCCAACTTCACCCCGCACGGCGCCGGCCATCCGCTTCGGTCTGGCGGCGGTGAAGAACGTCGGGCGCGAACGCCATCGACGCCATCGTGGCGGCGCGGCAAGAAGTCGGGCGCTTCACCTCGCTGTTCGAGTTCTGCGAGAAGGTCGACCTGCGGCTGCTGAACAGGCGGGTGCTGGAGTCGCTGATCAAGGGCGGGGCCATGGATTCGCTGGGGCGGCGGGCGCAACTCGCGGCCGTGCTCGACAAAGCGATGGAGCGCGCCCAGAAGGCGGCGCGTGACCGCGACTCCGGGCAGCACGGGTTGTTCGGGGTGTTCAGCGACGACGCGGCGCCGGCGGCCGCCAACGACCAGCTGCCCGAGGTCCCCGACTGGGACGAGCACACCCGCCTGAGCGGGGAGAAGGAAATGCTCGGCTTCTTTATCACCGGGCATCCGCTGGAAAAGTACCGCGACAAACTGCTCGACTTCGGCGCGCGCAGCCTCGCAGAGGTGGGCGCCATGAAGCTCTCCACCGGCAAGGACGAGCTGCTGCTCGGCGGCGTGCTCAGCAATCTGCGGGTGCAGAAGTCGAAGCGGGGCGAGCTGTACGCCCAAGGCACGCTGGAGGACACCACCGGGAAGATTGATTTCGTGGTCTTTTCCGAGCCCTACCGGCGGCTGGCGGAGAAGCTGAAGCTGACGGTGCCGGTGCTGGTGCGGGCGGGGCTGCGCGTGGAAGAAGGCGCCGGCAACAAGCTCACGGTGGGCGACATCACGCCGCTGGAGGAAGCGACGCCCAAGCTGCCGCGGTCGCTGCGCATCCGCATTCCGCTGGAGAGCGCCGGGGTGGGCACGGTCGACGAACTGCACGCGCTCTGCGCCGCCCGCCGCGGCGAGGCACGCGTGTTGTTCGACGTGGAACGCGCCGGCGACTTCATGGTGGTGATGGAGGCGGAAGGCTATAATGTTCATCCCGACCGCGCGTTCATTGCGCGCGTCGAGGAACTGTGCGGGCGCGGCAGCGTCCGCATTGTGGACTGACCGGCAGTTTCCCAATTCCGTGCATCCAGCAGTCGCAGCGGCGCGTGCGCCCCGCCGGGAAGCAGGATCGGAAGCCGCGATTGTCTCCGGCGTCCGCTACGTAGTGGGTATGCTTGCGTCGCAGGCCCACGCCATCTGGCATGCCGCCGCGGACCACAACAGCGAAGCGATGGAATCTTCAAGCAAGGCACAGCAGGAACTGGAGCGGATCGGGAAGCAGATCGAGCAGCTGGAAGCCGTGGCTGGTCCCAACCAGGACGCGCGGCGGCAGCTGCAGAAGCTGCACGAGCAGGTCGAGGAGCTGCGGCAGCAGATCTACGCCCACCTGCACGCCTGGCGGGTCACCGAGCTGGCGCGCCACCCGCAGCGCCCGTACACGCTGGATTACGTCGAGCGCCTGTTCACCGACTGGAGCGAGATCCACGGCGACCGCACCTTCGCCGACGACCACGCCCTGGTCTGCGGCCTGGCGCGCTTCCACGGGGAAGAAGTCATGGTGATCGGCCATCAGAAGGGGCGCGACACCAAGCAGCGGGTCTATCGCAACTTCGGGCAGGCCAACCCGGAGGGCTACCGCAAGGCGCTGCGGGCCATGAAGCTGGCGGAAAAATTCGGCCGCCCGGTCATCACCCTGATCGACACGCCCGGCGCGTATCCCGGGCTGGGCGCGGAAGAACGCGGGCAGGCGGAAGCCATCGCCCGCAACCTGCGCGAGATGGCGCGCCTGGCGGTGCCGATCGTGGCCGTGGTGACCGGCGAAGGCGGCAGCGGCGGCGCGCTGGCCATCGCGGTCGCCGATCGCGTCCTGATGCTGCAGAACACCATCTACTCGGTCATCTCGCCCGAGGGCTGCGCTTCCATCATGTGGCGCGACCCGAGCAAGAAAGACCTCGCGGCCGAGGCCTTGCGCATCACCGCCGACGACCTCGAGCGCATGGGCATCATTGACGGCATCATTCCCGAGCCCGAGGGCGGGGCGCACGCCGACCACGAGGGGGCGGCGCGTCTGCTTGACGCCGCGCTGACGCGCGAACTAGCCGCGCTGCGCGGCCTGCCAGCGGAGCAGTTGCTGGCCGCGCGCTACGACAAGTTCCGCCGCATGGCGCAGTTCTTCACCGAGTCCTGAGCGCCAGCGCGGGCCGCCGGGCGATGCGAATTCATGCCGAGCGGGCTGAAGTCCCGTCTTTGACCAGCCGATAAAAACTGGTATATAAAGGAAATTGACAATACGCACGCCGCCCGCAAGGGCGCGCCGCCACTCCTCAGTAGCTCAATGGTAGAGCATCCGGCTGTTAACCGGAGGGTTGTAGGTTCGAGTCCTACCTGAGGAGCCATTCTTTTCTGCGAGTTGCTGACAGCCGCCCCCTCACCGCTGACTTGCTCGGTGACGATAGATCGTTTTCGAATACGGATCACAATCCGGCTTTAATAGACTCTCCCATTCAAGGGAAGAAGCACATCGGAATGTCCTTGGACGTCCGCAGCCCCGGCGGGACTTCAAACAGCGCCGGGATGCAGTTCACCGTGATGGCCGCCGTCGCTAGGTCGCCGTGAATGCCGCCCGGAACGGTGAGCGTCAGGTCCGGTGTGCCTTTGATGCTGGCCGTGTCCACCGAGTCGGGCGCCCCCAGATACATTTCCAGCTTGAGGGTGACATTCTCCTCGCCCTTGGCGGTACCGCGCGCTACCTGCCGCACGCCTACCACCCTGCCCGCGGGCACGTCGAAGTAGTCGGTCTTCACCCGCTCCTGGGCCACCACCGGCTCGATGACTTCCTCGATCTTGTCCACCTTCAGCCCGAGTGAGTCGGCCACCAGGCCCACCGATTCCGGCAGCCCGTGGTGCTTGATCACCCCCGCCTTCACCTGGGCATGGAACTCCTCCACCGTCATTCCCGAGCCGATCTTCTTCTGCAGCGGCTGGCGCCGTTTGGAGGCGTTGACGATGCGGTGGGCGCTGGCCTTGGTGACCTTCTGGCATGCTGTCGCCAGCGTCAGGATCAGCTTATCCATGGCGAAGCCCGGATTCACCCCCGTGCCCAGCAGCGCCACCTTATGCTTGCGGGCCAGTCGGTCGAGTTCCCGGCTGAGCTTGGGGTGCTTGCGGAAGGGATACGACAGCTCCTCGCAAGTCGAAACCACGTGCAGCCCCGCCTGGAGGCACTCCCTGAACTGCTCGGCAACATCGGTCAGGTACGACCCCGTGGTGTGCACCACTACGTCGGCGCCTTTCTTGAGCACGGCCCGCGCGTCGGAGCTGACCTTCACCCCGATCTCCTTCTCCGCTCCCGCCACCAGGCCCAGGTCCTGGCCTGCCTTCTTGGGGTCCACATCAATGGCGCCCACGATCTTCAGCTCCGGCTTTTGCAGCATCAGCCGTACCATGCCGGCGCCGATGGGCCCGACTCCGTACTGAATAACGCGAATCTTCTTCATAAGTCCTCCCCATGAATGGGTATGAATCCCGGGCGTCGTCAGCGCGGGGCACGAATTCCGTCTTGCACGTCGCGCGGAAGCGTCCGGTGGCCTCGCGGGCTAGCCGGAAGCCTGAACCACTCCCTTGTATGTGGCAGGCAATACGGTTGTCAAATGGCCGCCGACCAGCCTTCCATCGTGGGCAGAGGCACGTTTGGGGGGCGCGATCAGGGAATGAAATCGTGAAATCGTTGGCGAGCACCGGAGGGTTGTAGGTTCGAGTCCTACCTGAGGAGCCATTCTTTTCTGCAAGAGCACTGCAAGATGGTGTGGGCCGAAGGATGATAAAGTAGCTCAGGGACTCCGTGACGATGCCTAGGACAGCGACATCCCTCTGCGGCACAGGTATGGCTGCGGTCGCTGCTCACGACCAGTTCATCCCGCCTGAGCTGCGGAGCCTTGCAAACCCACAGACCGATCTGCCGCGTATCGCCAAAGACCCGAGGCTTACGGGCCTCATTGAGTCTGCTGTCGTCCATGTCCCCACGATTCACGATCTGCACCTCGCCGACGCGCGGCGTCGGACGGCCGATCTGCCCTCCGACAGCGTGCATTTGGTGGTCACATCGCCTCCGTATTGGACGCTCAAGGAGTACCGCAAGTCCGAAGGGCAACTCGGCTTCATTGCCGACTACGAGAGGTTCCTACTCGAACTCGACAAAGTCTGGCAGGAGTGCTGGCGCGTCCTCATTCCCGGTGGTCGGCTCATTGTCGTAGTCGGAGACGTTTGCCTTTCCCGCCGTAGCAACGGCGGGCGGCATATGGTCGTGCCGCTGCACGCCTCGATTCAGGAGCACTGCCGCAGCATCGGGTTCGACAACCTCGCCCCAATCTTCTGGTACAAGATCGCTAACGCCAAGCATGAAGTGGAGAACGGCTCCGCTGGATTTCTCGGCAAACCCTACGAGCCGAACGCCGTCGTCAAGAACGACGTGGAATACATCGTGATGGAGCGTAAGGGGGGCGGTTACAGGAAACCGTCGGTCAGCACGCGCATCCTGAGCCTGATTTCCGCTGAGAACCATCAGAAGTGGTTTCAGCAGATATGGTCGGACGTGACCGGGGCCTCGACCAAGCACCACCCCGCACCGTTCCCACTGGAACTGGCGAAGAGGCTTGTCAGGATGTTCAGCTTCGTGGGGGACACCGTGCTTGACCCGTTTCTCGGTACTGGCACGACCAGTGTCGCTGCCGCGTTGTGGGGCCGCAACAGCATCGGCATCGAAGTGGATAAGCACTACTTCGACATGGCCGTTTCGCGGCTGGCCAACAGCACCAACCGGCTGTTCGGCGCTGTGCAGGTCAACACGCATTTTCGCGGTAAAACCTCCACGTCGAAGAAATACAAGACGCCGCCCGCGGTATGATTTCGGACAACTAGCTGCGATCTGCTCCAAACCTCACCCGGTACAGGTCGCAGATCCGAGCGATGAAACTCTCGTACTGAATTGGGCTTCCTCGTTTGGGGGATAACGCGCCCGTCACCAGTTTGGCGGGATGCCGGCCGTCGTAGTCCACCACGATGACCGTCAAGGCCTCTGGCTGATCGTTCGGCTCGTCCCGCGACGTGCGGAGGGGCACGTCGGCAAATATCTTCACCGTGTCTTTTACAACCTTACTCATGTCAAAGCGTGGCCGCTGCAGCCCTTTGGCGAACGCATCCGGGTTCTCGTAAGCGGGGGAGCAGTTGACAATCACGATGGCTGCCGCAATGCAATCAGGTCGATGGTTGTGGATGTGGTTGCAGTAGGCGATCAGGTCGCCGTAGCGGTTCCATCTCGCCTTGCCATGCGCCGTCATTATGGTCTTGTTCTCGACGGCGGTCCTTACCAGCGTGGAGCCGTGCTCCAGAAAGACCAGATCAACATTGCGCGACGCTACGCGTGTTTCCACGTCGGTGTTCTTGGTTGGCACCAAGTGCTTGGCATCTAGGTCGTCGGCGATGGCAGGACACGACTGATGTAAATCAGCGATCACGAAATCGCAAAGGGCGTTCGAGTTCGCCTGTGACCTTGGGTTGAACCCGAGGTGCTGGTTAATCCACCGGACGTATGCCTCTGGTGCACGCAATGCGTGGCCATGTTAATGCCGCGGGTGATGGCAGGCTGTTTACTAGCCGGGAGCGTCAACCTCCTTTCCCGCCGTCACAAGCCTTGGTTGGCTACGTCACAGCCATCCTCCCGGGCCTTCGATTACACATCTTGGGATGTGTTTGCCGCCGCGTCGGCGGCACAGGCGAGGTGTGTCAATGCAGAGAACGATAGCTTTCACCCTCAACGGCAAGGCCACCCGCGTGACGGTGGACGACGAACGCCCGCTGCTGTGGGTCCTGCGGGACGACCTGGGGCTCACCGGCACCAAGTTTGGCTGCGGCGAGGCGCATTGCGGCGCGTGCACCGTGATGGTCGAGAGGCAGGCGGTGCGAGCGTGTGCGGCGCCGATGAAGAGCGTGGCCGGCAAGCGCGTGGTGACCATCGAAGGGCTGAGCGACGCCGGGCGGCTGCACCCGATCCAGCAGGCGTTTGCGAAGCATCTTGCCTTCCAGTGCGGCTATTGCACGCCGGGCATGATCATGAACGCCTACGCGCTGCTGCTGAAGACGCCGCGGCCCACGGCGGCGGAGATTGTGCAGGGGATGGACGACAACTTGTGCCGCTGCGGCGCGCACGTGCGCATCGTGGCCGCCATCCAGGAAGCGGCCGCGGCCATGAAAGGGGGCGCGTAATGACACCCGAAGAGCTGGATCGCACGAGCGATGAGAGTCCCCGGCTCGAACTCAGCCGCCGCGAATTTATCGCCCTGGGTTCCGGGCTGTTTGTCTTCGCCGTCGCCGACCCGCTGGCGGCGGTGCAGGCGCCGGAGCGCCCGCGGCAGGGGTATCCCACCGACTTCAATGCCTACCTGCGGATTGGCCCGGAAGGGCGCGTCACCTGCCTGGTGGGCAAGATCGAGATGGGGCAAGGCATCATGACCTCGCTGGCGCAAATGCTGGCGGAGGAACTGGAGGTCGGGTTCGACACCGTGGACATGGTCATGGGCGACACCGACCGCTGCCCCTGGGACATGGGCACGTTCGGCTCGCTGAGCACGCGGCAGTTTGGCCCGGTGCTGCGCGCGGCGGCCGCCGAAGCGCGGGCGGTCCTGCTGCAACTCGCCGCGGAGCGGCTGCAAGCGCCGGTGGAGCGGCTGCAGGTGAAATCAGGGGTGGTGACCGATCCGCAGCAGGCCACGCACGTTTCCTACGCCGAACTGGTGCAGGGCAAGCGCATCGAGCGGCACGTGGAGAAAGCGCAGTTGAAGCCGGCGGCGTTGCAGACGGTCGTGGGACAATCGCCGGCGCGCAAGGACGCGCTGGAGAAAGTCACGGGCAAAGCGCTGTTCGCCGGCGACATCCGGCTGCCCGGCCTGCTGCAGGCGCGGGTTTTGCGTCCCCCGGCGCACGGCGCGGAGTTCCAGGACGCCGACACCGCGGCGGCGGAGAAGGTCGCCGGGGTGCGGGTGATCCGCGACGGCGACCTCCTGGCCGTACTGCACGAGCGGCGCGACGTCGCCGACGGCGCGCTGGCGCTGGTCAAGGCCCGATTCCAGCCGCCCGCGCCCAGCGTCAACGACCAGACCATCTTCGACCACCTGGTGAAGCTGGCGCCGCGTCCGCGCGTGGTGCATGAGAGTGGCAGCCTCGCGGAAGGCGAGAAGCTGGCCACGACGCTGCTGGAACAGACGTACGTCAACAGCTACGTGGCGCACTCCCCCATCGAAACCCATTCCGCCACCGCACAAATCGAAGGCGGCAAAGCTACGGTCTGGGCGAGTACGCAGACCCCGTTCCCACTGCGCAACCAGGTGGCGCAAGCGCTGGGGATGCCGGTGGAAGCGGTGCGGATCATCACGCCGTACGTGGGTGGCGGCTTCGGCGGCAAGAGCGCCGGCCGGCAGGCGGTGGAAGCGGCGCGCCTGGCCAAGCTCACCGGCAAGCCGGTGCAGGTGGTGTGGGACCGTGCCGAGGAATTTTTCTATGACACGTTCCGCCCGGCCGCCGTGGTCAAGGTGCGGGCTGGAGTGAATGGAGCGGGCAAGATGGTGCTGTGGGAGTTCAACATAATCGCCGCCGGGGAGCGCGAGGCGCGGCAGTTCTACGACGTGCCCCACCAGCGCACCACGTCAGCGGGCGGGTGGCAAGGCGGCAACCCGGCGGGCATGCATCCATTTGCGGTGGGGCCGTGGCGCGCGCCCTCGGTCAACACCAACACCTTCGCCCGCGAGTCGCAGATCGATCAACTGGCCGGCAAGATCGGCGCCGACCCGGTGGAGTTCCGTCTGAACAACCTGGCCGACCCACGCATGCGACGCGTGTTGCAGACAGCCGCGAAACAGTTCGGCTGGAAGCCGGGGAAGACGCCCTCGGGCCGGGGCTTCGGGGTGGCGTGCGGCATCGATTCGGGATCCTACGTCGCGACCCTGGCCGAAGTGGCCGTGGACAAGAGCTCCGGCAAGGTGCAGGTGAAGCGCGTGGTCTGCGCCCAGGACGAAGGCGCGATCGTGAATCCCGATGGCTCGCGGCAGCAGATCGAAGGTTGCATCACCATGGGGTTGGGCTACGCCCTCGGGGAAGAGGTGCGCTTCCAGGATGGGCGGGTGCTGGACCGCAACTTCGATACCTACGCCATCCCACGTTTCTCGTGGGTGCCGCAGCTCGAAACCATCCTGGTCGAGAACCCTGAGCTGCCGCCGCAGGGATGCGGCGAGCCGGCCATTATCACCATGGGGGCGGTCATCGCCAACGCCATCTACGACGCGGTGGGAGTGCGGCTGCTGCAACTGCCGATGACGCCCGCGCGGGTCCGGCAGGCGCTGGAGCGCTTGTCCTCGGTCTGATTCCGCGCGGCGCCCGGGGCTACTGGCCGCCGCCGGCGGTGGAACTCCGATTCGGCAGTGGACGATAGCCGCTGCGAGTGCGGATGTGGTGTTTCTGCAGATGCTCGCCCGCGAGTTTCACCGTAATCCCGCGCCACCCGCGGTTCGGATTGGCCTGCGGGTAGTAGCTGATGGAATAGAGGTGCGCCAGATCATCGCGGATGGAAGCAAAGGCCTCCCGCTGGTCCTTCCAGTTCCTGGCAAAGTAAGCCTTGCCGCCCGTCGCGGCGCTCATGCGCTCGAAGACCGCGCTGGAAATGGGGTCCTGCTTGGCTTCCCGGGTGCTGATCATGTAAATGGGGATGCCTTCTGACTGCGCCAGTTCGCCGACATCTTCCGGAGCGACCATGCTGATGTTGTCGGGGCCGTTGGAGAAGACGACGACCACTTTTCTGCCCGAAAACTGGTGGGCATCCTTGAGAGTGAGCAGGAGCGCGTTGTAGAGGGCGGCATTGTCGCCGGCGACGGAAGCCCGCACGCCCCGCAACACCTGGGCGCGTTCGGCGGTGAGCAGGGCATCGCGCGAGAGGTCGCGGCTGTAGGAATAGAACGCGATGCGATCCGGTCCCTCCAGCGAGCGCACGAAATCGGCGATGGCGTCCTGGGCGAAGACGAAGCCGTGGTACATGTAGTTGCTTTTGTCGAACAGGATGAAAACATTCGCTCCCGCCAAGAGCGAGGCCAGGGTGGAGGAGCCGCCGGCGGCCGCGCGCGCTGCCGCGGAGTCAGGCTGGTCGCCGTCCGGCCCGGGTTCGCCCAAGGTCCCGGTGGGGGCGTTGCCTTCGCCGAAGATGGCAACCTTCTGGCGGATGCCATCCTCCATAATCACGAAGTCCGAAGGCCGGAGGCCGGTCACATAGTTCCCCTTGCTGTCGGTCACCGCCACATTCAACTGCACCATGTTCACGTCGACGCGAATGTTCGACGTGGGCTCCTGGGCCGCTCCCGCGGAGAAGCACGACAGGACCAGCAATACGGCCAAGCGTCGTCTGAGCATGCACACCTTTCTGCGCTAAGGCTGGAAGCCTGAGCTGGCTACCCGCGGCGCTTCCATCTTGCCGCGGCGAAACTCGTCCCCGGTCTCGCGCAGGGCGCGAGCTAATGCCGGCCAGTCTTCCAGGTCGGTAGCAAAAATCTTCTCCACCATGCGGCGCGTGAGATCCGGCACCAGCCGATGCAGCATCACCGGGGGATAACCCCGCTCGTCGGCCAAGCGGGCCCAGTACAGATTGGTCGAATCCCAGGACTCGGCCAGCAACCGGCTGCCGTAACCACTCAGCGCCGGGAAAGGCTTCACGTTGAGCAATTCGCGGCCATAGGTCTGCGCCATCGCGGGATGCGGCACCCCGAAATCCCCGGACAGCCGCTCCCAGCTGACCTCGGCGGGGTATTGGCGCGCGAGAGTAGTCAACTCGCTGCTGGCGGGGCCCCAACGCTCATCCTGTTCCGGGAACCGGCGGCGGAATTCGGCCGCGAGGTAGAGACTGTCCGCCGGCGTGATGCCGTTGGCCGGATCCAGGCGCCCGGCGCGCAGGGCGTTGGCCAGCTGCTCCAGGCGGCGCGGCAGCATGCGATCCGAGAAGATATTCGTAACCCGCTCGCGCACCTGTTCGTCGTCCGCGGCGGCGGTCAGAAGTTCCTCGCCCGCAAGCTGGTAAAGCGTGACCGCGTGCAGCTCATTGCGGGTCACGCGCCACCAGCGCGGCAGGATGGCACTGGTCACCAGGGTGGGGACGGTTTCATCCCAGATGAGGGCCTGCACGTTCTCGGGCACGATGAAGTCCTGTTCGACCTGGGAGAGGACGTAAGGCAAGTCGGCCAGCGAGCCGACCAGGTGCCCGCCACGACCCGCGGCCACCCCCGCGCCCAACAGGCGTGGCGTCTGCCACGAGGCTTCACCGGTCATGGTCATGCGTCCCGAGAAATCGTGGGAGCGCACGAAGAGGGGATTGTTGTGCAGCATCTGCGCGCCCGGCGGCTCGTAGTAGGCGTAGTCGAGGCCGACCAGCGTGTCGCGCAGGAAGGCGGCCAGCTGGCCGCGGGCTTCCGCCAGCTGTTTGGGTGCGGGCGCCGAGTTAAGCAGCCGGGTCCAGTCGGTGCGCGCCTGCAGTGCGGTATGCGGATTATCGGTGGCGATGTTCCCGCCGGCTGCCCATTCGGTGCGTTCGCGATTGCTGAAGAGCGGACGTGGCAACTCGAAATCTCGCAGCTCTGCCGCCAAAGGCAGCAAGGTGACGGCCGCCGCTTTGCCGTCGGCCACGCGGTCCAAACCGTCCGCCAGGGCGAAGAGCGTGTCGAGCGAGACCAGGCGCTGACCTTGCAGAACGGAGCGCATGCGATTGGCCAGCTCTTGCCGCATCTGCTGCGCTTCGGCGGCGGGCAGCTCCGGGCCCGCCAGGAGGCGGAGGAGTTCATCCTGGTAAATGGCGGGTTTTCCCGTCGTGGCCTGCAGCAACGCGCGCAGCGAGGCGCGGCCGGCGTCGAAGACCTGGGCGGACGAGCGGACGGTGGCAAAGGGACTCAGAGCCTGTTGCCAGGAATCGTTGCTACGGGCGTCCGCGATCTCATTCTGGCGGGCCAGAATCTGCCACAACCCCACCACGGCCTGGAAGAGACCCACGGTGTTGGCCCGCACCGCGGGGTCGGAAATCCTGTCCAGCGCCGCGGCCACCGCCAGAAAACGCGCAATGGAAGCGTTGTTCAGAGCGTGAAATTCCGCGAAGGTGGAGTACTGGCTGCTGAAACGCGAGAACTTGTCGGCCAGCAGGCGGATGTTTTGCGGGCTCAGGCGTTGTTCCGGGGCGCGTCCGCGGTCAATCTCGTTGAGCGCCAGAAAAATCGGCACCGGCCCCCTGGCAGCATCGATCCGGGAAAGCGCGAACATCGCTTCCACCACGTCATCCGGGTGATCCCAGTGGGTGGCGCGCTTGTCCCACTCGCGGACGAGGCCGGAATCACTGCCGTGGTGAAGAATTTCTTTCCATACGCGCAGATTGCCGGGCAGGCTGGGTGTGCCGTCGGGTCCAAAGCGGAGACGGAAGATGAGCAGCAGCAGGCCGGGAGCGGGCCGGAGGACGGGGCGGGCGGCGCCGGGGGTCAGGCGATGGCCGCGCAGCGCGGCATAGAAGCGCGGCAAGCGACGCGGCTCGGTGAAGTAGGCCTGGCGGCTCTGCGGGACACGCGACAGGGCATCGAAATAGGCGGCCAGCCAGCCTTCGTCTTTGGCGAGCAGCTGGAGCACGAAATCGCCGGGCGAGCCCGGGTCGGCGCCGACGAGGGTCTTCCAAGCTGGCTCCGCCGCGGCGCCGCCAGGGACGATTACCCGGCCGCCGCGGATGCAAATCTCGCTGCCGTAGAAATTGAGCACGGGAGCAAGGCGGAGCAACCTGGACAATCCCGGAGATTGCCGCAGAGCCAGCCTGGATTCGTCGTCCAAGTGCGCCATTCCCCAATAAAGCCGCGCCAACATGGGCTCATACAGCAGCGACTCCACAACGTCGGCTTTCCTGTCTCCGGTCGCGATTGCGGTCCAGTCGGCGCCGGTGAACAGCACGGGGACTTGGGTAACGGGGTAGGAATACTCGAAAGCGTTGCCACCGCGCAGGGTTTCCTCGAGCGCCGCCAGCGGAAAGCCGGAATCGAGCGTCAGAAAAGCGCGGTCGGAGTTGGCGGTTTCCAGCGCCGCGTCCTTTCCGCAGGGTTGACGCAAGCGGTAACCAATGACCGCCAGCAGCGGCTTCGCCGCGGCACAGTCGGTCACGCGAATCACGCCGCCGGGACCGGCCAGGGCAACGAGCTCCCGGGCTTGTTGCACATACCGCTGGAGCAACACCAGGTACTCGGTCGGCCGGCCGGCGGCCTCCTGCGAACCGTTGTACCCGTTGATTACGACATTGCGTGCCAGGAACGGCAGTACTTCCTCGGGAGAAACCTTCTGGCTGATGGCCGCCATACGCAGGAAAGAACGGAGTGGCCCCGGAATGGCGGCGGAAGACGCGGGAGCACTCGCGGGTTCCGCTGCCGGAAGCGGCGCGGCTGCGATGGGCACGCCGGCCACGAGACCCGCGAACAGGGAAATGCCTAAGAGACGACCAGAGACACGGAGAGGAGACTTCACGGCTACAACCCCCCTGGGAGTTTGGAGATACTAACTCGTAACCGCCGCATCGCCAATACCTGAGGTGAGCGGCGGGGTCGGTTCGAGCGCTGGCGTGACCCCGGGGGCGGCGAAAAGTGGACGCGTGGCCGCGGCGCCGCGGTTGACGCTATGCGTCATATCAGATAGCCTCCAGCACCCCTGATTATAGAAAGAGCGAAAGATCGCCCGCGTCCCCATGTCACCGGAAGAAAGCGCAGCCCCAACGCCGGGCGAAGCCAAGGCTGGCGGCGGCGCGCTCGGCCTGGTGCGTAGACTCTCACTCCTCGATGCCACGCTGCTGGTGGCAGGCGGCGTGGTGGGCAGTGCCATCTTTCTGACACCCAGGGACGTGGCCCAGGCGCTGCCTTCGCCGCCGCTGTTTCTGCTGGTCTGGGTGGCCGGGGGAGTAGTTTCGCTGATGGGCGCCATCGCCTTCGCGGAACTCGGCGCCATGTTTCCCGAGGCGGGCGGCCAGTACGTCTACCTGCGCGAAGCCTTTGGCGAACTGGCGGCGTTTCTCTACGGCTGGCTGATGTTCGTCGCGGGGTCCACCGGCGGGATTGCGACGATCGCGGTGGCCTTCGCCGAATACCTCGGGCAGGCGGCACCGGTGCTGCGCGCCGACGTCCCGCTGCTGACGCTGGCGGGCTGGCAGTGGCACGCCGGGCACCTCGTGCGCTCTCCCTGGAGCATCACGCAGGGAGACCTGGTGGCGGTGGGCGCCATTGCCGGCCTGACCATCATCAACGTGGCGGGCCTGCGTCCGGCAGTGCTGTTGCAGAACACGGCCACCTGGCTGAAGTACGGCGTGCTGGCCGTGTTCGTGGTCCTCGGCTTCGCCGCCGGCAAAGGCAGTTGGTCGCACTTCCGGCTGGAGGGAGTGCAGACGGCATTCGCTGGCGGGTTCTACGGTTTCATGTCGGTGCTCGGGGTGGCGTTTATCGCCGTCTTCTGGGCCTATGAGGGATGGGTGTACGCCGCGTGGACGGCGGGGGAGATCCGGCGTCCGGAGCGCAACGTGCCGCGTTCGATGATCGCCGGCGTAGTGGGCGTGATGGTGCTGTACGTAGTGATGAACGCGGTCTACCTGTACGCGCTGCCGACGAGCGAAATCGCGCGCCAGCCGACCATCGCGCAAGCCGCGGCCAACACTTTATTCTCGCCCGCGGTCGGTTTCTGGATTGCGGGGGTGATCGCGGTGTCGTGCTTCGGCGCCTGTTCCAGCAACATCCTGGCCGGGGCGCGGGTGGTGTACGCCATGGGCCGGGATGGCGTGTTCTTTCGCCGCATGGGGGAAGTGCATCCACGGCATCGCACGCCGATGTTTGCACTGCTGGCGCAAGGAGCCCTGGCATGCGCCATCGCGCTTACCGGCACCTACGACCAGTTGTTCACCTTCACCGTGTTCGGCATGGTGCTGTCCTACGTGGCCACCACCGCGGCGCTGTTTGTGCTGCGGCGCACGCGTCCGGACGCGACGCGCCCGTACCGGTGCTTTGGCTATCCCTGGCTGCCGGCACTCTACATGCTGCTGATTGGCGGCTGGCTGGTGAACACGGTCATCGAGCGGCCCCGGGAGGCGGTGTGGTGCCTCATTTTGCTGGCCATTGGACTGCCGGGCTACGTATACTGGCGGCACCATGGGGCGGGGCATCTTGCGGCAGATGGCTAGGGGTGTTTGCCGGGGCCGGACGAAGCCCGTCACATGAAAGGACTGACACAAAGGCTGCAAGTAATTGCGGCATGAAGTGGGGTCGAGCCATAGAAATCTGTCTATCTATTTGATTCTTATGGCTTTCTAGAAGTGGACATTTGGAGGAAGAATTGCGCGTGACACAGGTGTTTTGCACGGTGAGGATAGCTATGCGTGTAGCTCCTAAGCTGCTGTTGGTTCTGGTGTTGCTGTTCATGGGTGTCGGCCTGGTGCACGCCGACACCGTTCCGCTGGTGGACCCGGTGATTGATCTCAGCGATCCGCCGGGATGCTCGCCCTTCCATCCGCTGCTGTGCCCGCATCCTATCTTCACACTGACGTCGACAATCCCGATATCGGTCAACCCCTCCGGTGGCGGTTACGAGCAGTTTACGAACTTCACCGGCGTCACCATCACCTCGATTCTGTTTGAGGCGCCGCTCGGCGGCCAGGTGGTGCCTGGAAACGTCACCTGCCTCACCAACGCCTTCGTCAACTGCAACATTTCCTCCAGCGGCGGAACGCTGTTTATTTCCTTCTTCGGAGTTTCCTGCACCGATTTCGATGGAGACAACGACGCCGACGACCACAACGGGCCCTGCGGCTGGCTCAACAACCAGATCTTGACCGTCAACCTCAACGACAACAGCAATAACACCAATCCTGGCGGCACAGGACATTGGGTGGACGCCAACGGCAATCCCGTGACCCTCACGTTCCAGACCAACACGCCGGAGCCTTCGTCGATGGCCCTGTTGGCGGGCGGCAGCGCGCTGATGTGGCGGCGCTGGCGGAAAAGGAAGTCCTGACCGCGTTTCCTGAATCAAACATGAGCCCCGGCGTGAGCGCCGGGGCTTTGCATTTAGGCGCGCGCTTTGCACGGCGCCGGCGATTTCCAGCGAGGCATCCCGCCTTCCACGCTCGGGGGGGAGTGCTCGGGCATGTCCGTTGCCAACGCCGTCCGGCTGCCAAGTTACTGAAAAGACGTGCTGAACCACGCCCCGTGAGCAACGCAGCTCGGCTTCCGGTGTTCGGATTCGAAATCCACTGTCCGGTTTCGGACGCGCTGGTCTGCAGAACTGCCTAGTGTGCAACATCTTATCGCGGCCCCCGTCTTGCCGCCCGGTTGGCCGCGCGCGAGCAAAATTGTTCCACGTGGAACAATTTGCGCTGGCGGTCTGGCGCCCGGAGAAACAGAGTCGTCACTTACGGGGTCGCGGCGGGTGGTGCTAGTGTCCGGCTGTGGCGGCTACCCTCATCAACATTGCGCTGCGCACGATCACGATCTACCTGTTCATCCTGATCGGCGTACGCGTCACCGGCAAACGCGAGGTCGGGCAGATGACGCCCTTCGACCTCACGCTCCTGCTGCTGCTCTCCAACTCCGTGCAGAACGCCATGACCGGCCCCGACACGTCGCTCCTCGGCGGCCTGGTGGCGGCCCTCACGCTGCTGCTGCTGAACTACGTTTTTGCCGAACTCTCCGGCTTTAACCGCCGTTTCCGCCGCCTCATCGAGGGTTCTCCCACTCTGCTCATTCACAACGGCACCGTGATCCCCGCCCACATGGCGCGGGAGCACATCACCCTCGACGAGATCCACCGCGCCTTGCGGGAACACGGCATCGAGGCCATCAAGGACGTCTCCCTCGGCGTACTCGAGGTGGATGGCTCAATCAGCGTCCTCAAGTACGACGATGTTCACGCCGACGTAGCCCCCCAGCGCCGCCTGAAGTTCCTCCAAAAGCACCAGTAAGGGTGGAGCCGGCAGCTGCGTTTGAACCATCTGCGGTGCAATCAGCCTCTCTCCTCGATCCGACCTCTCGCTGCACCCGTCCGCAAGTTACTCTTATATTTGCACTTATCCAGGGTGTTTGCGGCCGGCTTGTGTTTGCCGCTCGGCTTGCGCTACAATATTTCCGCGGTTGGTTAGTCGAAGATTTCCGAGCTGCAGCCCGCGCAAAGCGTTTCCTGCCTCCAGCAATCTCCGAAGCTCCAGCAGCAAATCCAAAACAAGGAACAAAGCAACAAAATGGAACAGGGAATTGTGAAGTGGTTCAACGACGCGAAGGGTTATGGTTTCATCACCCGTCAGAACGGCGAGGATGTGTTCGTTCACTTCTCCGCCATCCAGGCCAATGGCTTCCGTAGCCTGCAGGAAGGCCAGCAGGTCCAGTTCAACGTCGTAAAGGGCCCGAAGGGCTGGCAGGCAGAGAACGTGCAGGTTCTGTAACCGGCGTTCCCACCCAACCCAGCATTTGGCGAGGCGGCCGTTCGCGGCCGCCTTTCGTATTGCTTACGAACCCCGGAAGTGTGGCGAAGGAACGCGCCGCCGCCTCGACGGCACTTCCGCCCGCCTGTATAATCGACAGTTGTTCTCCACTGCGCGGCGCCAGACGAGCCGCGCTCCTTTCCGGGCGTAACGCGTCTCCCGCGTGGCCAGGTAGCTCAGTTGGTAGAGCGCGGCCCTGAAAAGGCCGGCGTCGGCGGTTCGAGTCCGTCCCTGGCCACCACTTCTCAAGCAGTTACACAGTTCCGATTCCCGCCCCTGGTTCCATTTGGTTCCGAGAATTCTGATGGCCGTCGGGGTTAGTTGGCGGGCGGCGCTTGCGCCCCGGCGTGAAGACACCAGACGATGACACCCAGGAGAGCGCAAACTCGCGCGGCCTTCATGGTTTTCGCCCGCGCTTTCCGGGACGGCGGCTGCTGGTCCCGAATTCGCGAAACAAATGCAAATTGGTGCGCAGCACGATCGCGGGATTGAGGTAATGGATCCTGGGCAGGGGAGTGCGGTTCAGCAGGTAGTCGACCAGCATGCGCACCGCGGTCTGGCCTTGCAGGTACGGGTCCTGGTAAATCGAGGCGCGGATGGTGCCGCGCTGCAAGTGAGGAACCATCTGCGGAAACAGGTCGGTGGTGATGAGCTGCGTCGTTCCCGCGCGCCCGTAGCGCTGCAAGGCCTGGCACACCGGCAGGCAGTTCACCGTGCTCACGTAAATGCCGGCGAGGTCGCCATGGCGAGCGAGCAACCGGCAGGTCTTCCGATAACTCTCTTTCTCGGACTCGTGCGCCTCCAGCACGGCGACCACTTCACCCTCCGGACAGTCGGCAACGAACCCCTCGCAAAATCCGCGGGCCTTCAGGCGATGCTCTTCGGTGGTGAGCATTCCGGTGAGCATCGCGACCCGCGCGGCGGGCGCCACGAACTTTGCCATCAACTCCGCCGCCAGCCGGCCATTGAGCTCCGGGTCCACGCAAACGGCGCTGCTGCGGCGGCTTTGTGGGGCGTCCGTGGTGATGCAAACGACCCGGATGTCCTGCCGCTCGGCCTTGTCGATCAAGGGACCGACGGCTTGCGGGTTCCCCGGGGTGACGATGAGGGCGCCGATGTCCCGCTTCAGCAGCCGGGCAACGTGCGCGCGCTCGTCCTCGCCCAGGTTGGGGACGGGATCATAGACGACCTCGACGCCGAGTCCGTGCGTGCGCCGCACCTCGTCGAAGATGCCTGCCCGCATCTGGTCGTAGAAAAAGTGGATTTCCTCGGGGATGCAGACGCCGATGCGGACCTGCGAGCGGCCGACCGAGAGGATGCGCGCCGCCGGGTGCGGCTGGTAGTCGAGCTGGCGGGCGATACGCAGAACTTTTGTGCGCGTAGCCGCGCTGATGCCCACGCGGTCGTGCAGCGCGCGATCGACCGTTCCGATCGACACACGCGCCAGTTCCGCGATCCGGTGAATGCCCACTCGTTGCATGCCGCTACTTCGCGCGGACGCTCAACTGCGTCGTGATCAAATCGACGGAGTTTCCGCCCACCATCACCGTGAACGCTCCCGGCTCCACCACCCGCCGCATCTCGCGATTCAGGAACGAGAGTTCGTCCGGGCCCAGCGTGAAGTCCACCGTCTTCGTTTGTCCTGGTTCCAGCGCGATCCGCCGGAATCCGCGCAGCTCCTTCACGGGCCGGGTCACCGAGCTGACCTCGTCGCGCAGGTAAAGCTGCACCACTTCGTCGCCGCGCACCGCACCGGTGTTGGCCACCTCCACGGAAACCTTGGCCTGTCCCCCGGGGCCAATGGTGCCCGGCTCGACCCGCAGATTCGCATACTGAAAGGTCGTATAGCTCAAGCCCCAGCCAAAGGGGAAGAGGGGCAAGGGCGTGGTGCCCAGGTATTCGCGCTTCGCCGAAGGCTTCTGATAGTAGTAGGCGGGCAGCTGGCCGGCTGACCGCGGCACCGTGATCGGCAGCTTGCCGCTGGGATTGTGGTCGCCGAAGAGCACGTCGGCCAGGGCGGTCCCGCCCTCCTGGCCCAGGTACCAGCCCTCGACAATCGCCGGGATGTGTTCGGCGATGTAATTGATCGAGTTGGGGCGCCCGTGGAGCAGTACGACCACGGTCGGCTTGCGTTTCGCCAGCACTGCCTGGACCAGTTCATCCTGATTCCCGAGCAAGTCGAGGCTGTCACGGTCCCCGGGATGGTTGGGGGCCCACGCTTCGCGGGAGGTTTGCTCGTTCCCGCCGAGCACAAGGACCACCAGGTCGGCCCGGCCCGCGACCTGCGCTGCCTGCTTGATGCGGGCGGCATTCAGGACCGGATCGCCGAGGATGACCTCGTCCGCTTCCCAGACGGGTTTCGACTCGGTGATCTTCGGGCCCTCCGCGAAGAGCACGCGTGTCGCCCCCACCTTGTTCCTGATGCCGTCCAGCACGCTCACGCCACGCCCGGGCTCGCCGCTGTAGCCGCCCAGGTGCACGTCGCCGGCGTTCGGACCGATGACCGCGATCCGCCGGTACTTGTTCTTGTCCAGGGGGAGCAGGTGGTCCTGGTTCTTGAGGAGAATGATCGACTCGTGGGCCGCCTGCAGCGCCAGCTGCTGGTGCTCGGGACTGTTCGTGATCTTCTCTGCCTGCCCGGGATCGACGAGCGGATCGTCGAACAGGCCGAGCAGGAACTTTTCCCGCAGGATGCGGGAGACGGCCCGGTCAATCGTCGCCTCTGCGACCTGGCCTTGCTTCACTTGCTCGACCAGGCTGGGGAATGCGTCGGCGAAGGGCAGTTCCACGTCCACGCCCGATTCCAGCGCCAGTTTGGCGGCCTCGGGTTTGGAGTCCACGACATGGTGGACGCGTATGAGCTCCGCGATCCCGAAGTAGTCCGAGACCAGCACGCCGTCGAAGCCCCACTCACCGCGGAGAATGTCGTCGAGCAGATGCTTGTTGCTGTGCGAAGGAATACCGTCAATCTCGTTGTACGACGCCATCACGCTCTGGACGTGGCCTTCCTGGACGGCAGCCTGGAACGGCTTGAGGAAATACTCGCGCACCACGCGCTCAGAGTAATTGCCCGGGGCGACGTTGGTGCCGGCTTCCGGCTGCCCATGCACGGCGAAGTGCTTGGCGGTGGCCAGCACGTGGGCGCGGCCAATGGTCGGGCCGGCGCCCTGGAAGCCGCGGATGGCAGCGACCCCGATGCGCGCAACCAGGTAGGGGTCTTCGCCGTAAGTTTCCTCCGTCCGCCCCCAGCGTGGATCGCGGGCGAGGTCAAGCACCGGCGAGAGGCATTGGTGGGCGCCGCGAGCGCGCACTTCCGCCGCCGTCGCCGCAAAGACGGCTTCCACCAGTCCCGGGTCCCAGGTCGACGCCAGCGCAATCGCCTGCGGATAGGAGGTCCCTCCCGGAGCGGCATGGCCGTGCAGGCACTCCTCGTGAAACAGGACCGGGATGCCCAGGCGGGTGTTCTGCCTGACCCACCTCTGCATGGTGTTGGTGAACTCAGCCATGGCGCGCGGACCCCGGTTTTCGCTGGGCCGCGACATCTCGCCGAGCCCGTCCTTCAACAGCGCGGCGGCGCGGTCGGGAAGGAACTCGCCCTTCTCGTTGACGAACAGCCCCTGCGGGTCGGAGATGAACTGACGGTTCTCCCAGGCGCCCTGGAGCTGCGCGATCTTCTCCGCCAGCGTCATGCGTGACAGCAAGTCCGCCAGCCGCTGGTCGACCGGCAATTGCGGATCGCGATACGGCGGAACCGGCTGGGCATGAACCACGGCAGCCGGCCACAGGCAGGCCAGGAGTGCGATGAGCAGCGACGGGGAGAGGAACCAACAAGCAGCGCGGCGTTTCATGGCGGTCCTCGAGCCAAGCTCCGGCACTTGCAAATTGAAAGCCGCGTGGTACTCTATCACCTCCGTTAACGTACACGGTAAGGGTTTTTGCCGAGTTCTCCAGGGCTGGACGCGCTTTATGGACATGTACGTTCTAGGGATTGACGTGGGGACGGGAGGCACCCGGGCCGTCATCGTCGATCCCCAGGGACGGATTGTGAGCTCGGCCACCGCGGAGCACGAGCCGTTTGCCTCGCCGCACCCCGGGTGGGCCGAGCAGCATCCCGACGACTGGTGGCGCGCGGCGCAGGTCGCGGTGCGCACTGCCCTGCAGGCGCGCTCGCTGGCGGGAGCGCAGATAGCCTGCATCGGCTTCTCCGGCCAGATGCACGGCGCGGTGATGCTCGATGCCGCCGCCCAGGTCGTCCGCCCGGCGCTGATCTGGTGCGACGTCCGCACCCAGCCGCAATGTGACGCATTGCATGCGCGCCTCGGCGTGGAACGCCTGATCCGACTCACCTGCAACCCCGCGCTTCCTAACTTCACCCTCACCAAGTTCTTGTGGGTGCGGGAGAACGAGCCGCAGAACTGGGCGCGCGTCCGTTCCGTGATGCTGCCCAAGGACTACGTTCGTTTCCGGCTGACGGGTGAGCGGGCCATCGATGTGGCGGACGCCTCGGGCACCCTGCTGCTCGATGTGACGCGGCGGCAGTGGTCAGCAGAAATGCTGCAGGCGGCGGAGATCGACTCCGCGCTTCTGCCGGCGCTGTTCGAATCGCCGGAGGTCTGCGGGCAGGTGTCAGCGGCCGCCGCGGCAGCGACCGGCCTGGCGCCGGGAACGCCCGTGGTAGCGGGCGCCGGCGACCAGGCGGCGGGCGCCGTCGGCATGGGGATCGTCACTCCCGGCTCGGTGAGCGCCACGATTGGCACCTCGGGTGTGGTGTTTGCCGCGACCGATCGCCCCGCCCTCGATCCGCGGGGCCGGCTGCACACTTTCTGTCATGCCGTCCCTGGCCGCTGGCACGTGATGGGCGTGACGCAGGCCGCCGGCCTCTCGTTGCGCTGGTTCCGCGACCAGTTCGGACCGGCCAGTGCCGCCGAGGGCCGCGATCCATACGACCAACTGACGGCAGAAGCCGCAACCGTGCCGGCCGGTTCCGGGGGACTGCTGTGGGCGCCATACCTGATGGGAGAGCGCACACCGCACCTCGACGCCAACGCCCGCGGCGTGCTGGCCGGCGTGATGGCGTCGCACACACGCGCGCACGTGGTCCGCGCCATCCTCGAAGGAGTGGCTTTCAGCCTCAAGGACACGTTCACCATCTTCGGGGAGATGAATGTCCCGGTGAAGAGCATTCGACTCGGCGGAGGCGGGGCGCGCTCGCCGCTGTGGCGCCAGATTCAGGCCGACGTGTATGGCCATGAAGTCGAAGTGGTCGAGGCCGAGGAGGGCGCCGCGTACGGCGCCGCCATCCTAGCCGGGGTCGGAGCGCGCCTCTGGCCCTCGGTCGACGCCGCGTGTTCGTCAGTCGTGCGCGTGGCCCAACGCATCCCGCCGCGGGCGGAGAATGTTGCCACGATGCAGGCCGGGTACGCGGCCTACACACGGATTTATCCCGCGATGAAAGCGATCTTTAATTCCTAGCGGGGAAGCAGCAGTTGGGGAGAAGGCGATGAAGAAGAAGAGCCATGATGCGTATCAGCCGAAACCGGAACACAAGTTTTCCTTTGGCCTCTGGACGGTGGGGAACCGCGGGCGCGATCCCTTCGGTGATGCCGTGCGGCCCGCGCTCTCACCGGTAGACATCGTGAAGCTGCTGAGCGAGGTGGGCGCCTGGGGCGTGAACCTGCACGATAACGACCTGGTCCCCATCGACGCGACTCCGGCTGCGCGCGACAAGATTGTGCGCGAGTTCGGCCGCGCGTGCGCGCAGAGCGGCATCGTGGTGCCGATGGCCACCGTTTCGCTCTTCTACCATCCGGTATTTCGCGACGGCGCCTTTACCGCCAACGATCCCGAGGTGCGCGCCTACGCGGTGCAAAAGACGCTGCGGGCCATGGACATCGGCGCCGAGCTGGGGGCCAAGATTTTCGTGCTATGGGGCGGTCGCGAAGGCACGGAGACCGATGGCTGCCGCCGTCCCGACGAAGCCGTAAAGCGCCTGCGCGAGGCGGTGAACTACCTGTGCGGGTACAGCATCGAGCGCGGTTACGGCTACCGATTCGCGTTGGAGGCCAAGCCCAACGAACCGCGCGGCGACATCTACATGGCGACCACGGGGCACTATCTGGGTTTCATCCCCACCCTTGAGCATCCGCAGATGGTCGGCGTGAATCCCGAGGTCGCCCACGAACAAATGGCCGGGCTGAATTTCCTGCACAGCGTCGCCCAGGCCTGGGAGGCGGGCAAGCTCTTTCACATCGACCTGAACGACCAGAATCCGGGGAAGTATGACCAGGACCTGCGCTTCGGTTCCGCCAATCTCAAGTCCACGTTCTGGCTGGTCAAGTTCCTGGAGGACGTGGGATACAGCGGCCCGCGCCACTTCGACGCGCACGCCTACCGCACGGAGGATTATGAGGGGGTGAAGGACTTCGCGCGGGGCTGCATGCGCACGTATCTCATCCTGAAAGAGAAAGCGGCGCGCTGGAATGCCGACGAGGAGATCCAGGCGATCCTCGAGGAGATTTCGGTGGCGCCGCGGGGCGTTCCGAAGGTCGGCAAGTACTCGCCGCGGGGCATGGCCAAGCTGTTGGCGCACACCTTCGACAAGGACGCCATGATGACAAAACGCCTGCCCTATGAGCGTCTGGATCAGCTCACGGTCGACATACTGACGGGGGTACGGTGAGATGGTGGGCGATGGCAGGCGCGACTCTTCCCCGGGCGCAGCCGGCCGGCTGGGCGCGGCAGCCGTGTGCCTCGCCATCTCCATCGCTGTGCTGGGCGCGGCAGCAACGGCGCAAGCTTCGCCCCCGCCCCGCAATCCGACGGCCGCGAAGTCGGGAATACAGCAACCGGATCTCAACCTGCCGTCGCTGCACGAGGCCCTGGCCGGCTACTTTCCGATTGGCACCGCCATCTGGAGGGGCGACATCACCGGGCCGCACGCCGACCTGCTCAAGCGGCACTTCAATGCCGTCGTCGCCGAAAATGCGATGAAGTGGTCGGTGCTGCGCCCCAGCGAGGCAACGTTCGATTTTGCGAACGCCGACGCCCTCGTCGGCTTCGCCCAGGCGAACCACATGCTGGTGCGGGGCCACACCCTGGTGTGGCACCAGCAGAACCCGCCGTGGCTCTTTCAGGACGCCGGCGGCAACGGCCTGCAGCCCACGCCGGAAAACAAGGCGCTGCTGCTGCGCCGGCTCGAACAGCACATCCGCCGCGTGGTTTCGCGTTACCGCGACGATGTTTACGCGTGGGACGTCGTTAATGAGGTAATCGATCCCAACCAGCCGGACGGGCTACGCCGCAGTCCCTGGTTCCTGCTCACCGGCACCGACTACATCGACACCGCGTTTCGCGTGGCGCATGAAGTAGCGCCGCAGGCCCGGCTGTTCATCAATGAGGTCGATTCCACCGACCCGGTCAAGCGCAGGTTTCTGTACGAGCTGGTGCGCGACCTCCAGCGGCGCGGCGTGCCGGTGGATGGCGTCGGGCATCAACTGCACAGCAACCTCGATAACCCTTCGCCGGCATCCATCGTTGAAACCGTGAACATGTTCGCTGCGCTCGGCCTGGACAATCAGATCACCGAGCTCGACATCAGCCTGTATCACAACGCGACCGATACTTCGCCGGCGGGCTCGCGGGAGGCACTGATCGCGCAGGGCTACCGCTACCGCGACTTCTTTCAGGCGTTCCGGCAGCTGCACGGGAAGCTGAGTGCGGTCATGGTGTGGGGGTATGCCGATGACCACACGTGGCGGAAGAGGCACCCGGTCGCGCGACCTGACCTGCCGCTGCTGTTCGACGAACAACTGCAGGCCAAGCCGGCCTTCTGGGGCATCGTCGATCCCCAGCGATTACCCGCTCGGGCGCAGCCGCCGGCGCGCCCCTGATCGCGGGTTGAACGAGAGTGCTACCAGCTATGCATCGTTCCATCGAGCTTGCGATTAATCGGCAGATACGCTCGCTGGTAGGGGTACCGAGCCGCCAGTTGCTCGTCGATGTCCACGCCCAATCCGGGGGCTTCGCCCGGATGCATCAAACCGTCCTCAAAGCGGTAGTGGTGGGAGAACACCTTGTCGGTGTCGGCCGTGTGCGGCATGTACTCCTGGATTCCGAAGTTGTGCACGGTGAGATCGAAATGCAAAGCGGCGGCCAGGCAGACCGGGCTCAGGTCGGTCGCGCCGTGCGATCCGGTGCGCACCTGGTACATCTCGGCCAGGTGGGCGATTCGCTTCAGGTGCGTGATGCCGCCGGCGTGGACCACCGTCGTGCGAATGTAATCGATGAGCTGCTCCTGGATCAGTTGCTGGCAGTCGAAGATGGAGTTGAACACTTCGCCGACGGCGAGAGGCGTGGTCGTGTGCCGCCGGATCAGCCGGAACCCTTCCTGCAGTTCAGCGGGCACGGGGTCTTCCAGCCAGAACAGGTGATGCGGCTCAAGTTCCTTGCCCAGGCGCGCGGCTTCAATCGGAGTCAGGCGGTGGTGGGCGTCGTGCAGCAGGTGGACGTCGGGGCCGAATTCCTTGCGCAGTCGCGCAAAGAGCGGGGGCGCGCTCTCCAGGTAGCGCTCGGTGGACCAAGCATTCTCGGGCGGCAGGTCCTTTTCCGTCGGATCGTAGTGCTGGCCGGTGTGTCCCACGCCGTAGGTGCCGGCCAGACCCGGAATGCCGGCCTGCGCGCGAACCGCCTTGTAGCCGCGCGCGAGGTAGTGAGCCGCGGCGCGCACCGTTTCCTCGACGTCCGCGCCACTGGCGTGACCATAAACCAGCACCGCCTCGCGCGCAGCGCCTCCCAGCAACTGGTAAAGCGGGACGCCCAGGCTCTTCGCCTTGATGTCCCAGAGGGCGGTGTCCACCGCCGCGATCGCCGTCATGGTCACCGGGCCGCGCCGCCAGTACGCGCCCTGGTACAGGTAATGCCAGGTGTCCTCGATGCGGCGGGCATCGCGGCCAACCAGCAGCGGCACGACGTGATCGTCGAGGTAACTCGCGACCGCGAGTTCACGGCCGTTCAAAGTGGCGTCGCCCAGGCCGGAGACGCCGTCTTCGGTCGTGAGCTTCAGGGTGACGAAGTTTCTTCCCGGACTGCAGACAATCACTTTCGCGTCGACGATCTTCATCGCAGATCCCTTCGGCCTGCCTGCCGGCCGGTGCCTGTCCCTGGAGAGTTTGCCGCTAGCAATTTACGCTGCCCCGGCAAGCCGCAGCGTCATATTAACGAATCGCGTGGGCTCACCGAGCGCCGCCGGCGCGATTAAGGAAGAGAATCGTGAAACCGTTGGCGAGCACACACTCTACATTGCTCCATCCTGGCCGGCTGCGCGGGATGACGGGCAGCCTGCTCCTGGTGCTGTTCCTCGGAGCGCACTGCGTGCACGCCGAGACCGGTTACGACGCGTGGCTGCGGTATGCACCTCTGGCGGGGATTGCGCGCGCGCCATACGCCTCGCTGCCGGCCAGCGTGGTGGTGGTGGGCGACTCGGTGGTGCTCCAGAGTGCGCGCCAGGAGCTGATCTTCGGCGTCCGCAGCATGCTGGGTCGCACGTTGCGTGCCGACCAGCAAGTCCACGAACGCTGCATCGCCCTGGGAACGCTGGCGGCCCTGCGCAGCGCAGCGCCGGGACTGCGCCCGCCCGCCGCACTGCACGAAGAGGCTTTCTGGCTGACGGCGGGCCGGCTGAGCGGATTCGAGTGCCTCATCATCGCCGGCGGCAGCGACCGCGGCGTGCTCTATGGCGTGTTTGCCGTCCTCGCCAAGATCGCGCGCCAACAGAGCGTCACCGGGCTCAACGAAACGCAGCAGCCGTACGCCCCGCTGCGCTGGATCGACCAGTGGGACAACCTCAACGGAACGATTGAGCGTGGTTACGCGGGGCCATCCATTTTCTTTGCGAACGGCAGCGTGCGGTCCGACCTGACGCGCGCCGCCGCTTACGCCCGCCTGCTGGCCTCGCTCGGCATCAACGGCTGCACCATCAACAACGTGAACGCCGACCCGCGCGTGCTGGACGGCGGTTTTTTGCCGCAGGTCGCGCGCGTTGCCGACGTCTTCCGCCCCTGGGGCGTGAAGCTGGCCTTGGCGGTCGATCTTCAGCACTCCCAAGGTCACGGGCGCCCTTGACACCTTCGATCCACGCGATCCACGGGTGGCCGACTGGTGGCAGAAGAAGGTAGACGAGATCTATCGGCTCATCCCGGATTTCGGCGGCTTCGTCGTCAAGGCCGACTCCGAGGGACGGCTCGGCCCATCTACCTACGGCCGCACCCCGGCGGACGCGGCCAACGTGCTGGCGAAAGCACTGCAGCCGCATGCGGGCGTCGTCTTCTATCGTGCGTTCGTCTACAACCACCATCTCGACTGGACCGATCCGAAGGCGGATCGCGCCAAGGCGGCGGTGGAAAATTTCGCCGCGCTCGACGGCAAATTCGAGGACAACGTCGTCATCCAGATCAAGCATGGTCCGATCGACTTCCAGGTACGCGAGCCGGCTTCGCCCCTCTTCAGCACGCTTCAGCACACCAACACCGCAATCGAGTTGCAGATCACGCAGGAATACCTGGGACAGCAGCGGCACATGGTCTTCATCCCCCCGATGTGGAAAGAGGTGCTCGACTTCGACCTGCGCGCGAATGGGCGCAGCACTCCCGTCCGCGACCTGGTGGCGGGCCGCAGCTTCCATCGTCCGACGGGGGGCTTCGTGGGCGTCGCCAACGTGGGCATGGATGAGAACTGGCTGGGGCACCCCCTGGCGATGGCCAACCTCTATGCCTTCGGCCGTCTGGCCTGGGATCCCACCCTGACCGCCGCCGCCCTGGCCGAGGAGTGGACCCGCCTTACCTTCGGCGATGATCCCCAGGTCCGGCAAACGCTCACCGCCATGCTGCTCTCCTCCTGGCACACCTACGAGAGCTATACCGGTCCACTTGGCGCGGGGACGCTGACGGACATTATCGGCCCGCACTATGGCCCGGGAGTCGAATCGTCGGAGCGCAATGGCTGGGGACAATGGCATCGTGCCGACCAGCAAGGGGTTGGCATGGACCGGACGGTGGCGACAGGGACGGGGTACGTGGGGCAGTACCCGCCGGCGGTGGCGAAGGTGTATGAATCGCTGGCCACCACGCCCGACGAACTGCTGCTGTTTTTCCATCACGTGCCCTATGGCTACGTGCTGCATTCCGGCAAGACCGTGATCCAGCACATCTACGACACGCATTACGCCGGCGCCGAGCGTGCCGCCGCCTACGTCAGGCAATGGGAGTCGCTGCGCGGGCACGTCGATGAACAACGCTATGAGCAGGTGCGGGCGCGGCTGCAGTACCAGGCGGGGCACGCCATCGTGTGGCGCGATGCGGTGTGCAACTGGTTTCTGAAGCTCTCGGGCATCGCCGACGTGCACGGCCGGGTGGGGCACTACCCGGAGCGGGTGGAGGCGGAGGCGATGCAGCTGGAGGGCTACACGCCGCTGGAGATTACGCCGCGCGAGACGGCTTCCGGGGGGAAGGCGGTGGAGTGCCGGGCGGAGCGTTGTGTGGCCCGCTTCCGGTTCGATCGTCCGGCGGGCTGGTACGAGGTGGAGGTGCAGTACTTCGATCTGCCGACCGGGGCCTCGCGGTACCGGGTGTGGGTGAACGAGCAGCTGGTGGATGAATGGATCGGGGACGACCACTTGCCGGCGCGGCGGGTGGGGGGCGACAGCTCGACGCGGCGCCGGCTGCCGGGGCTGGCGCTGCGGCCGGGCGACGAGGTCCGCCTCGAAGGTGTTCCCGACGGCGACGAACACGCGGCGCTGGACTACGTCGAACTGCACCCGGTGCGCAGACGCCCATGACCTCGTCCCGCCGTCGCACCCTTCGCCGGGAACGCAATCAGCTATGATACGGAGCCCAACCGCACGGCGGAGTTTCCGCCGGAATCGGAATTGCGCGGCCCGGGCGGTCGTGCACGGGGTATGCGATGGACTTCATTCACGATGATTTCCTGTTGTCCTCCGATACTGCCCGGCGGCTGTACCACGAGTACGCGAAGCCAGAGCCCATTCTCGACTTCCATTCCCATCTTTCGCCGCACGACGTTGCCACCGACCGGCGTTTCCACGACCTGTTTGAGATCTGGCTGGAAGGCGACCACTACAAGTGGCGCGCCATGCGCGCCAACGGCGTTGCCGAGCGCTACTGTACGGGAGACGCGAAGCCCTACGAGAAGTTTCTCGCCTGGGCGCGCACGGTTCCGTTTACGCTGCGCAATCCCCTGTACCACTGGACCCATCTCGAGCTGAAGCGGCATTTCGACATCGGCGAGCTGCTCGACGAGACCACCGCCCCACGCGTGTGGGAGCGCGCGAACGCCCGCCTCGGCGACGCCGACCTGACGGCGCAGGGCATCCTGCGGAAGTTCCAGGTCCGGGTGGTCTGTACGACCGACGATCCCTGCGACGACCTCGCCTACCACCGGGTCCTGCAGGCTTCCCGTGCGGGATTCCGCATGTGTCCTACCTTCCGCCCCGACCACGCACTCCTGGTGCAGCAGCCGGAGGCGTTCAACTCCTGGGTCGATCGTTTGGCAGCCGCCAGCAACGTCGACGTCGGCTCGCTGGCGGAATTTCTCGACGCGCTGCGCCGGCGCCATGATTTTTTCCACGCCCAGGGCTGCCGTCTTTCCGACCATGGATTGCCAGCCTGCTATGCGACGGAGTGCACGGAAGGCGAGGCCGCCGCGATCTTCCGGCAGGCCCGTGCCGGGGTGGCGGCCACGCTTGCCGAACAGGAGCGCTTCGCCTCGTTCCTGATGTTGTTTTTTGGCCGGCTCGACGCCGAAAGGGGGTGGACCAAGCAGTTGCATCTCGGTGGTTTGCGCAGCGTCAATAGGCGCGCGCAGCGCGAGGCGGGTCCCGACAGCGGTTTCGACACCATCGGCGACCCAAACCAAGCGGCTGCCTTGTGCCGTTACCTGGACTGGCTGAACCAGGAGAACGCCCTGCCCAAAACGGTGGTGTACAACCTGAATCCCGCGGACAACTACGTTCTTGCGGCCGCCGTGGGCGCCTTCCAGGACGGCTCGGCGGCCGGCAAGGTGCAGTTCGGCAGCGCTTGGTGGTTTCTCGATCAGAGAGAGGGAATCGAGGGACAGCTCAATGCGCTCTCGAACACCGGGCTGCTGGCGCGCTTCATTGGCATGGTCACAGATTCGCGATCGTTCATGTCGTTCCCGCGGCACGAGTATTTTCGCCGCGTCTTGTGCGCCCTCATCGGGCGTGACGTGGAAAGCGGGGAACTTCCGCACGATGAGAAACTG
Organism: Terriglobia bacterium; assembly: GCA_963739375.1. Classification (GTDB taxonomy): domain Bacteria; phylum Acidobacteriota; class Terriglobia; order Terriglobales; family Acidobacteriaceae; genus CAVUAF01. The sequence continues at coordinate 7,224 of CAVUAF010000020.1, read as the reverse complement.
TTGGGCGACCTGGTGCGGAACATCTGTTTTGGCAACGCTCATCAATACCTCGGGCTGGAACTCGCGCCGGTCGCGGCGCCAACTCCAGTGACGGCCGGTCATCGCCCTCCCGGCAACTGATCGGCAGCAGTGTGCAACAATAAGAATCTCGTGCATGACCTGACCAGTTTGCGCGAAGCAATTCTCATCGGGGACGCGGGTGGCGCAGTGTCTGCCGCACGCCAAGCTCTCGCCGAAAGTGCGCGCCCGGTTGACATCGTGAGTAACGGCATTAACCCGGCCATGGCGGAAGTGGGTCGCTTATTCGAGGCGGGCGAGTATTTTGTGCCAGAACTGTTGATGGCGGCGCGGGCCACGAAGGAGATCTTTCAAATCCTTCGTCCTCTGCTGGCACAGACGGGAACCAAATCCAAAGGGCACGTGGTGCTGGGAACGGTCCAGGGCGATCTGCATGATATTGGCAAGAATCTGGTAGCGGCAATGCTCGAAGGGGGTGGGTTCGAAGTCACGGACCTGGGCGTCGATGTTGCGCCGGAGAAATTCATCGCGGCCGTGCAGCAGAAGCAAGCGCAGATTGTGGGTCTTTCAGCGTTGCTCACCACGACCATGCCAGCCATGAAGGCCGTCATCGATGCTCTCCGCGGTGCGGGAATTCGCGAACGCGTCAAGGTCATGGTGGGTGGGGCACCCGTCACGAAGAACTACGCTGAGTCGATCGGCGCCGATGGGTATGGCGAGAATGCCGCCCAATCGGTGGAGCTGGCGTGTCGGTTGCTGGGTGCGTGGGAGCCAGTGTCGACAGGGCAGAACACGCGATGAACGACCAGGAGTGGAACACACTCGTTTCGGTTGTCCGCGGAGAGCCACTGCGCCCCTTGCCGGTGGGCTTCATTATCGATAGTCCGTGGCTTCCCCAATGGGCCGGCCACACCATCCTCGACTATTTCACGGACGAGCGCATTTTCCTGGCGGATAACCTTCAGGCCATGCGCACTTTTCCCCAGGCGATTTTCCTGCCGGGCTTCTGGTCCGAGTACGGAATGTGCACCGAACCATCCGCATTCGGAGCCGTGTCCGTTTGGGAAGAGAACGAATTTCCGTTCGCCAAGAAGATGCTGCGCTCGCCGCAAGAGGTCGAATGCCTCGAAAAGCCCGATCCGCGCAAGCACGGACTACTGCCCTTCATGATCCGGCGGCTCAAACACCTACAGCCCGAAATCGAAGCGGCGGGCCATAGGATACGGTTTGCGGTGGCACGCGGCCCGCTCAACATCGCCTCATTCCTGATGGGCACAACCGAGTTCCTGACGGCGCTCAAGACCGATCCGGAACTGATGCACCGCATGCTGACGCTCATCACCGACTTCCTGGTGGACTGGACCGGGTATCAGCGCGAGTGCTTTCCTTCCATCGACGGAGTCTTGCTGTTGGACGATATCGTCGGCTTCATCAGTCGCCGCGACTTCGAGACATTCGGCTTGCCATACTTGAAAAAAGCTTTCAGCGCGGACGTCACCGTCAAGTTCTTCCACAACGATGCTCCGTGCAAGGCATGCGCGCCTCTGTTACCGGAGGCGGGCATCAATCTGCTGAACTTCGGCGTTCAGCACACCCTGAGTGAGATGAGGGCGTGGACCAACAATAAGGTTGCGCTGCTGGGCAACATTCCTCCACGCGATGTTCTGGCCAGTGGAACTCCGGATGACGTCGTGCGGTCGGTCACCCATATGCTGAATACTTTTGAGGAGCACACTCGCCTGATGGTTTCGTGCGGTGGTGGTATGCCGCCCGGCGCGCCGACAGCGAACATCGAGGCCTTGATCTCGACGGTCCAAACTCTGACTCGCTAGGCTAGGCGGCAACGACTTGGCGTCCCAAGAGACCAAACCGAGTCCCCGGAGCTCGAGCCGCGAGCTGGCTTCGCCCGCGGCGACAGAAGTCTGCGCGAATCTAAGGCTTACGCCTCCCTCGCGGACCGAGATCTATCGCTATCTTGGCTATACGCAGGGAGCGATTCCGGGCGGGGGCGTCGCCCAGCGGATCAGGTCGGCCGTGGAGGAGGCACAGTTGTGTCTCCAGCCACGAGGAGCGTTCTCGCTCTATGCGGTGACGCGCCGAAGACCGGGATCGTTGACCTTCGGCGATGCTGTGATCTTCGGTAGCGTCAGTGAGTTTCTAGCAACGGCCGATCGCATCGCGATTTTTGTTGTGACCGTGGGCGATGGGATTTCCCAACTCGCGGCACAGGCCCGGCAGAGGGGTGACGTTTTCATGGAGTGGGCCGTCGACGCCTTTGGCTCCTGGGCGGCGGAAGCCACGGCCGATGCCCTCATGGAGTGCATTCAGCACCACGCTGGTCCTAAGGAGGCCCTGACGCTCAGGTACAGCCCCGGTTATTGTGGTATGGACATCGCTCAACAACGAACGTTGTTCGCGATGGTGGAGGCGGACGCGATTGGGGTGAAGCTCCTGCCCTCCTTCCTTATGTATCCCTTGAAATCGATCTCCGGCATGGTCGGATTGGGGCCGAAAGAAGCGGTCAACAGCCAGCGGGCGCCGTGCGATCACTGTGATCGAGTGGGATGCCACATGCGGCGGTGAAGGGTCGCACCCGTGCACACCGCTAGCTTTCCAGCTAGCCGCCCCAAGGGCACCTGCTAACCAGGAAGAACGGGATGACGGTCAAGTCATTCTCGAGTCTCGCAATCACCAGCAGCGACGATCTGGTCTTCGGCAGAGCCCCAAGCCCCGTGGCTTTGAAGAATGGATTGGTGATTGGCGGCGGCCCAGTATATCCCGAGCTGAATTTCACACTCCCCACAATGGAGATCTCCGCGGACACGATGCCCGAGGTCCGGCATCAATATGCCGAAATGATGGATGGTGTTTGCCGCAGGGCCGCGCAGCTTCAGGCACCGGGATTGGTTGTGGAGTTCGAGTTACTGCCGCCGCTCACCCTGTTCCCCGAGTGGGGGGCCGAAGTGGCCCAAGGTCTTCGCCAAAGACTGGATCAGTTACAGGCAGAGCATGAAGTTAAGGTTGCGCTGCGGGTCACACCGAATGACCTCCGAGAGTTTGACCGGCCGCCGCACCTGCGCAGCGGCGTGTACGTGGAAAAAATGCTCGCCAGCTTCGAACTCTGTGCCCGCGCCGGTGCTGATTTCCTGGCCCTTGAATCGACTGGCGGCAAGGAGCTACACGACGAAGCGCTGGTGACAGGCGATTTGCCGTTATCGGTGTTTTCCCTCGGTGTGCTAGGCAGCCGGGACATGGCATACCTGTGGGATCGCATCGTGGAAATCGGTCACCGCACCGGGTCCATTCCCTCCGGGGATTCGGCATGCGCATTCGGCAACACCGCAATGGTGCTGGCCGACCAGCACTACGTACCCAAAGTGTGGGCGGCTACCGTCCGGGTCATGTCGGTGGCACGCAGCCTGGTGGCTCACGAGCGCGGAGCTATAGGGCCGGGAAAGGACTGCGCTTACGAGTCGGTGTATCTGAAGGCAATCACTGGGTATCCTATTGCGCTGGAAGGAGCCGAGGCCGCCTGCGCTCATCTTTCGGCTATCGGCAACATTGCGAGAGCTACGGCTGATCTGTGGAGCAACGAGTCGGTGCAGAATGTGAAGCTACTCAGCGCTATGGCGCCCACGGTTTCCCTGGAGCAACTCGTCTATGCGACCAGGCTCATGAACGTCGCGTCCGCGGACGGGCTTGGCGCTGCCCGCCAACTGCGCGACTGGTTTGTGCAATCGGATGCGGGCCTCGATCCGCAGGCTTACGTGTTACGCCCGGATGTGGTGGTGGGGCTGGCCGCAGAGATCGTCAGCGAGCCCACTGCTTACCTGCGGACCCGCCGAGCGGCCGTGGCAACGCTGGCACTGCTCAGGCGCGCTCACCGCGAGAGCGCGTTCGTGCTTCCGGCCAACGAACTGCGCTGGCTCGACAAGCTGTCCCGCAGCGCCGAGAGCCTGCCGGAAGATGAGGCTGAGTTTGTCGCTTGGATGAGAAGAAGAATCGATCTATGCAAGGTCAGACTCGAAGATTATGGCCTATGACAATCTACTGGCGCGGCTAGCACAAGGCAGAGTCCTCGTCTCCGACGGGGCCATGGGGACGATGCTTCATCAGTACGGCCTGCAAGCGGGTGAGTGCCCGGAGTCCTGGTGCATCTCACACCCGGACATCGTGAAGGGAGTCCAGGAAGCGTACATTGCCAGCGGTTCCGATATCGTTGGCACCAACTCGTTTGGGGCGAACTCGCTGAAACTAAGACAGCATAGGCTCGCCGATAAAGTGTTGGAATTCAATCGTGCTGCCGTCGCACTCGCGAAAGCAGCTATGGGAAGCAGGGGCTATGTTGCCGGCTCAGTCGGGCCTACGGGACATATTCTTACGCAGGAGGGTGGCGACGTCAGCAGCGAAGAAGTTTACGACGTGTACCAAGAGCAGGTGCTCGCCCTCGCAGCGGGCGGTGTCGATGTGATCTGCCTGGAGACCATGTCTTCGCTGCACGAGGCCGTGCAGGGCATCAAGGCTATTAAAGAGAACACCAACATCCTGGTGGCTTGTACTTTCACGTTTCAGGCGAGCCCCAAGGGTTTCCGTACCATGATGGGACTGAAACCTGACCGCGCCGCCAGAGACGCTGTCGTTGCTGGGGCAGACATAGTCGGGGCAAACTGCGGTAACGGCATCACGGATATGATCGAGATTACCAGGCAGATGCGCACGTCTTGCCCAGGCGTACCGATTCTGATTCAGCCAAATGCCGGGGTGCCAGTCCTGGAGAACGGTAGAACCGTTTTCAGGGAGAGCCCGGCATACATGGCCTCGTGCCTGCCCGCGCTGCTGCAGGCGGGCGCGAACATAGTAGGTGGCTGCTGTGGCACAACCCCAGATCACATCGCTGCTCTGGCCAAAGTTCTGCGGGAGATAATGGCACGGCCCTGACACTCGTGGATCCTTCCGCGTTGCGCGAATCTAGGTTCCCGGTGGGCTCGTCCGCCAGCAGGATGGTCGGCGATCCGGCCAGGGCGCGGGCCACAGCCACGCGCTGCTGCTGACCGCCGGAAAGCTGCGACGAATAGTGACGCACGCGATGCCCCCTGCCGACGCGCTCCAGAGCGGCACGGACGCCGGCGCGGAATCCGTCCCGCCATGTTCTCCCCCCACACCGCGCTTGACACCCCCACCCAACTGTGCATATAGTTCGAGCCGCCAATTAAAGGCGTGTCGAAGGCCCCGGCTCATGTAGGAGGATCGCGGGAAAACGCGCGATCCTCCGCCGCAAACCATTCTTTGCAGCGCTTCGAATGCAGAAATAGTTTGACGGTCAAATTAAATGCGCCGCATTGACTTCACCAACACGCAAGTCGCTTCGAGCGAAACCGCCCGCGACATCAACCGCGGCGTCGTCCTCAATCTCATTCGCCGCCGCCAGCCCATCTCCCGCGCCGACCTCGCGCGGGTCTGCGGCCTGCAGCGCAGCACCGTCTCGCAGATTACCGCCCAGCTCATCCGCGAAAAGTGGGTCGTGTACGGTGCGACGGGGCGTCTGCCACGCGGCCGGCGCCCGACGTTTTTGCGGCTCAACGAGCGGCGCGCGATTGTGGTCGCCGATCTGCGTCCGCTGCGGACGACCGTGGGCCTGGGCGACGTCAACGGCCACTTCCTCTCGCAGGAAGGCATACCCACGCCGCGCGATCCCGAGACCACCGCCCACACCATCGCCACCAGGGTCCACAAGCTCACCCAGATGCATCCGGACCTGGTGTTCGAGGGGATCGGGGTCAGCTTGCCGGGCCGCTTCGACGAGGTGACGCAGCGCGTCGTTTTTGCCCCTAACCTGCAGTGGCCCGACTTCGACTTCAAGGGTTGCCTCGAGAAGGCCACGGGGATGCGGGTGGAGCTGGAGAACGCTGCCAACGCCTGCGTGCTGGCCGAGGTCTGGTTTGGCCACACGGAAAAGGTCCGCGATCTGGTCGTGGTAACGGTTTCGGAAGGTCTGGGTGCGGGCGTGTTCGTGAATGGACAGCTGGCGCGCGGCCTGAGCGGCATGGCGGGCGAGTTTGGCCACGTGCCGCTGGATCCCAGCGGTCCTTCCTGCGCCTGTGGCGGCCGCGGCTGTTGGGAGGTGTTCGCCTCCAATCAGGCCGCCCTGCGCTACTACCACGAATCCAGCAGCGCGGCCGATGGCCCCAGCTTCCAGGATCTGCTCTCGCTGGGCGAAGCCGGGGACGCGCTGGCGCTGAAGGCGCTGGACCGCATGGTGCACGCGATTGGCCGCGGCATGCACATGATCGTCGCCGGCCTGGCGCCGGAAGAGATCGTGGTGGTGGGGGAATTCACGCGGCTTTGGCAGCGCTTTGGTCCGATCCTTGAAGCCGAGGTCGCGGCCGGTGTGTTGGTGGGCGCTCCGCCGCGCATCAGACCGGCGGAAGGCAGCATGGCGCGTCTGCGGGGAGCCGTGGCGCTGGTGCTGCAGAAACACTTTGGTCCGGTACGGACTGAACTGAGAGAGACCATTCCCGAGAGACGGGACGGCCACATGCGAGTCGGGTACGAGAGTCGCGGGGAAGTAGCTGCCGGACAGGTCCGGCACAACTAATAAAGTTTTATTTGGAAGGAGACATTCCATGCCGAGATCAAATCAAGTCCGGGCGAATGAAGTGGGCACGCCGCGCCGGCGCGGAGTCGCCGTGCTCCTGATCGCGCTCCTGGTGGGCGCTTTGTGTGGCGTGAGCCAGGCGCAAGTCCTGTACGGCACGCTGACCGGCAACGTCGTCGACCAGACCGGCGCGGTGCTGCCCAATGCGCAGGTGGAAGCGCGGAACATGGCCACCGGGGCTACGCGCCAGGGAACCACCGACACCAGCGGCATTTACCGTTTCGCGGCGCTGTTAGCCGGCACCTACAAGGTGACGGTTGCGGCCACGGGGTTTGCCTCCTCCGTGACCGACAACGTGCAGGTGGTGGCGAATAACGTCGTCCGTGTGAACGCACAACTCAAAGTCGCCGCGGCGGCACAGCAGGTCACCGTCACCGGCGAAGCGCCCGTGCTGCAGACCGACAAGGCCGACGTGCATACCGATCTCACCACACGCCAGATTGAGAACCTGCCGACCATGTCGACCCAAGGTCGGAACTTCCAATCGCTGCTGCGAATCATGCCCGGCGTGGGACTGACCTCGGAGACCAACTCGCTCGCTGGCAACCCAC
>CAVUAF010000019.1:0-120131 GCA_963739375.1 Terriglobia bacterium | reverse complement strand
AACATGGAACGCCATGTCACCAGAGGACCAGAAGATTTTCAATGATACCTGGCTTGAATCAACTGCGATATCTGCCGAGAATATGGTCGCCAGCAATGCGAAGGGTCTGCAATATCTCGCGGATGCGGGTAAAAAGTATGTCGAACCTACAGCCGCGAGAGAAAGCAGCGTGGTTAGTGGCCATGGAGCCTCTAGCCCGTGTGTGGAGAGACAACGCCATATCGATGGGTGTGGATTCCCGGGTGGCGGCGAACCTGCTGGAAAAATGGAAGGAACTGGTGAAGAAATATAGTCCTTAGGGCTTCTCAATCTGATACGGAATTGGCTCTTTAAGAGCAGAGTTATTTGATTCAGGTTCTTTAAGGAACAAGGATAAGGCTCACCTCCTTATGGTGGAATCTTGGAATGCGCCATTGTAAAATACAGGGAGGTGAGCCTTAAATACCCTTATCTTTACGTGGCATCTGCACGGCAGAGGGTCTTTTCAGGAGGCTGATATGAAATCGCTTAAAACCGATTTATCCATCTATAAAAAGTTCAATTTTGAGAAGCCACCCGTCGGCATCAAGTACCTGTTCAGCAAACCGGAAGGAATTAAACAATTGGACAAAGAGCTTTCTTTCTGTGAAATGATTAAAGAAGCACAGCAAAGGGGAACCCCCTTTTACATCAGCAAAGAGAATGAGAATTGCGCCGGAAAAGGCATATTGGGCATGGAGGAAATCGGCCCCATGGCCCTGACCGGAAGAATCGGAGAAAAATTAGAAATCTTCGAGCATGGCCGTGCCAATGCTAACCTCATATATAATGTTCTGCAAAGCTTTCCGCAAATTAAGAAGGGTGCTATCAACTATGTTGCCTTCGCCCCGCTGGACAAGCTGACCTTCGAACCTGACCTCCTGGTCTTGATGGCTACTCCCGCTCAGGCAGAAATCGTGCTGCGGGCCATGAGCTATAAGACCGGAGAGCTTGTGGAAGACTCAGACAACGCCTGTCTTTGCCTGCGCCTCGCTTCTGGTTTACCCTTATCAAACCGGCAACGTAAATTACACGATTACCGGTTTGAGCTTCGGCATGAAAGCCAAAGAGATATTTCCGCCGGGATGGGTGCTGATATCCATCCCCTACCAGCGGTTACCCACCATAACGCAAAACCTGAAAGAAATGAAATGGGTTCTGCCGTCATATACAGATGGCAGGGAAAAGTTTCTGGAACGAGACAAAAGAGTAAAAGCCGAATTGTTTAAAGAGTTTCAGAATCCCTGAATTTAGGGAGGTAACGATGTCCGAGCTGAAATACTCTTCACTGGAAGAATATTATAATGATATCGCCCGCCGGGCTGTCGAAGAATGTACCCTCTGCGGGGAATGTGTGAGGAATTGCCCCGTATTTCCGCACACCGAGATAAAGGATAAAGCCCCCGAGGAGATTATGGAAAAGGTGATAAACTTCTTAAGGGAAGGGGTTCTCTCAGAAGAGGTTTTTTATAAGGCTTTCAGTTGCGCCACCTGTGGTATTTGTACCGAATCCTGCCCTCAGGGAATCGATGTTTTGCTGGCGTTTGAGGCCGCCAGAATTCGGCTGGCTAAGCTGGGGAAACTACCCGAAGCGTTCAATTCCTTGAGGGAAAGAGCCGGTTTCTCAAAAACCCTTTATGCTCTTCAGGCGAAACCTTCTGAGGTGAGATGGCTAAGAAATGTACCCTCCCGACCAGAAAGAACTGACAATGTGGTGTTTACGGGATGCAATCTACCGGGTTTCCCTCATACCATATTCGCTTTTACAGATATCCTTGAAAGAATGGGGGTTGATTTTGTCACGTCTGTCAGGCGGGGAACTCTGCTGTGGTCTCCCTTCTCACCCTACTGCCGGTAAGGTCAGGGAGTCAGAAGAGAAAGCCCGGAAGTTGGTTGCCGCCTTGAAAGCCTTTTCTCCTAAAAGGGTCATTCTTCTCTGCCCTGGTTGTTATCGTCAGTTTACAGAGTTTTATCCTAAATTCCTTGATCTGGATTTCGAGGTTCAATTCTATGCTCAGTTCTTTAACGAGCACCTGGATAAAACAAACTTTACCAAACCTCTGGGGAAAACGGTAATCTTTCACGAGTCCTGTATGACCCGGCGCGCCGGAGTCAATGAATCGCTAAGAAAGCTTATGGACAATATTCCCGGACTCAAGGTGGTCAGGGCACAAACCGTTTGCTGCGGGGGAACACCACACCTGACCTTTCCCCAAATAGCTCAGAAAATGGCACCCATCTTTGTCAAAACCCTGGCCGAAGAGACCGTAAAAACCGGAGCCGATTATCTCGTAAATGTATGTCAAATCTGCCGGAGGAATTTTTATCCGTCCATAAGGGAATATTCATTTGGTCTGAAAGATATTGCGAATTTAATCAACGCGTCCATGGGAGGCAGGGAATACGAGGATAAACTGGAGAAGTATTGGAGATGCGAAAGCGTTGAGGAGATAATAGAAAAATCGCGAGAGAATTTTGAAGCAAATGGTCTAACGGAAGAAGAAGTGAGGAGAATGCTCCCTATTATTTTTCTATCTTTAGGACGTAAATAAGGCAAAAAATGTTAAGATTTGCCTGTTATTTATTCCACTCCGGCCTCACGCAAGGCAGAGACCAGTGTCTCTTTGCTGGGGCAGAAACCCATTATCTTAACCATTTCTTCGATGACTACCGCCGGGGTTGCCGTCAGACGGTATTCATCAAATAGCTCGTTTTGCCCTTTATAGGAGACTATCTCCACCTTATCACCGAACTCCTGTTTAATTTCCTCAAGCAACTTGAGACAAGACGGACATCATTAGAGTCATTAGAGGTTGAGAAAAAAGCCTCTATCTTCACCTTGCTCACAGCCCGCCCTCCTTTAGGGCATTATCCAGGGTGGCGCGGCTGGGGCATATCCCTTCAATCCTTATTTTCTCATTAATAACAATGGCGGGCGTACAGCCCAGCTTATATTCCTCGAACTTTGCCATGGCCTGTTTGCCGATTAGCTTGACTACCTTCAGCTTACCTCTGTATTTCCCGGCATACTCGTCGGCCAGCGCCAGCACATCCTTACAGGCCAGGCAGGGAGGGTCGCCGCTGAACACTTCCATTATCACCGTCATGGCTTTATTCCATTTCTTTCTTAATCATCTTTTCGATATCATCCTCGCTGGGCACCTTGCCGATGGAAACGACCTTATCGTTGATGACGATGGTCGGCGTCATCATGATGCCGTACTTATCACCCTCGGCTGACAAAGCATCAAAATGGGTCACGCTCAATCTTACCGGGATACTTCTCCGCAACCTTTGTTGCCCGCTTGGTTACTTCCTTGCACTTGGCACAGGGCGGGGTTGTGCCGAAGACTTTTACCTCTATCATGTTTACCTCCCTGAAGATATTATCTCGTTCAACGCCTTGATTCAATTTCAATCCATGCTTTAATCTCTTCTTTAGACGGCACATAGTCCATGGATTTAACCTGGCCATTGACGACAAGAACGGGGGTCATCAGATACCCCAGCTCCTTGGCTTTCTTTTTCACGGGAGCAAGCACTTTTTCCAGCTCTTTCAGCCTGGCGTCAATCAGGCTCTCGTTTTTTTCTTCATCAGCTTTCAATACATCCAGTTCCCCGATCAATTTCTTCATCCTCTCAATATCCGGCTTTACCTTGCCAACCTCACCGATAACGTGACCGCCTTCGACCTTCCCGTATTTTTCCGCTTCTTTGGTATGTATGGCGACTTTTTTCACCTCTATTTTCTTCGAAAACTGCTGCGCCACTTCCTTGGCGCGCTTGAAAGTGGTATGGCAGCGAATGCACGGCGGTTCCGTTCCGATTACGACTAATTTCCATGTTCAACCTCCCGTTATTTATTGATGCAATGTGTTAATACGATAGGGTGATTATTATTTTAAATTATATCATATTTATAATCGGTACTCCGTCCCGGGAGCTCAAACCACGGCTTTCAGTGGCCTTCTCCCGAAATAACCGCCTTTACTTTCTTATCTAAGTGGGTCTTCAGGAACCGGAGCGCCGCCTCTCTGTCTTCATCCAGTAGGATGCGTTGAAGCTCCATCAGCTCCTCGTCACTCAATGCCAGGCTAATAGATTTCTTCATTAAATCCCCTGAACCCTATACTGTGCGAATTCGGCGGCCTGGCTTCCCCCATGCCGGTGTACGCCACGCTCTTCGTCCTGATCACGCTCTCTTCCATCGGGCTGCCCCTGATGAACGGCTTCATCGGCGAGTTCCTGGTGTTGAGCGGCGCCTTCCGCGCCCGGGCGCTCTACGGCGTGCTCGGCGCCACCGGCGTCATTCGGAGCGCCGCTTACATGCTGTGGATGGTGCAGCGCGTCTTCTACGGCGAGAACCGCAACCCGAAGAACGCGGCGCTGCCCGACGCCGTCGTCCGCGAGCGCCTGGCGCTGTGGCCCACGGTGCTGGCGGCCCTGATCATGGGCGTGGCGCCGCAATTCTGGCTGGCGGCGATTGATCCCGCGGCCGGCAGCGCCGTCGCACCTCTGGTGCAGACCGCGGCCCAGGTGGTGGCACGATGATTCCCAGCGCCGACTACGTCCGCATCCTGCCGGAGCTGGTCCTCACCCTCTTCGGCATGCTCATCATGCTCATCGAGCCCGCGCTCGACGAGCACGCCAGCCGCCGCCCGCTCGGCATGCTCGCCTTCCTCGGCGCCCTCGCCGCCCTCGCCGCCACGGCGCTTCAGGTGAGTTTTCAGGGCGAGGCGTTCTTCGGCATGGTGCGGGTAGACGCCTTCAGCATCTTCTTCCACTTCATCGTCGCCATCGTCACCGCCCTCGCCATCCTCGCCTCCTGGGACTACCTCGAACTCCAGGAAATCCGCAGCGGCGAGTATTACGCCCTGATGCTCTTCGGCGCCGTGGGCATGTCGCTGATGTCGTCGGCGGTCGAGCTGGTCCTGATCTTCATCGCCCTGGAGATTTCCTCCATCTCCACTTACGTGCTGGCCGGGATGCGGCGGCGCGTGGCCACCAGCGCCGAATCGGCGCTCAAGTACTTCCTGCTCGGCTCCTTCGCCACCGCTTTCTTCCTCTACGGCGTGGCCATGATCTTCGGCGCCACCGGCTCCACCAACGTCAGCCGCATCGCCGCCGTGCTGCGTGGCGCCCCCCCGGGCTCGCTGGCCTTCCTGGCGGTGGCCCTGATGTTCGTCGGCATCGGCTTCAAGGTCGCGGCCGCGCCCTTTCACATCTGGACCCCCGACGTCTACGAAGGCGCGCCTGCCCCCGTGGTGGCGCTCATGTCCACGGGGCCGAAAGCGGCGGCCTTTGCGGTCTTGCTGCGCATCCTCTTCGGGCGCGGCGCTGCCCGGCTGGTTCTGGCTGGTGTGGGTCTCGGCGGTGCTCTCCATGACCCTGGGCAACCTCGGCGCGCTGGTCCAGACCAACGTCAAGCGCATGCTGGCCTACAGCTCCATCGCCCACGCCGGCTACCTGCTCTGCGCCTTCGCCGCCCTCGACTTCGGCGTGCCGGCGGCGATCTTCTATGCCGCCTCCTACGCCATCATGAACGTCGGCGCCTTCGCCATCGTCACCCACTTCGCCAGCTACGGCGAGCGCCGCGTCGCTATCGACGACTATGCCGGCCTGGGCCGCCGCGCCCCCGTGCTCGCCGCCGCCCTGACCGTGCTCTTGCTCTCCCTCATCGGCATTCCCGCCACCGGCGGCTTCTTCGCCAAGTTCTACGTCTTTGCCGCCGCGCTGAACCGCAATCTCGTCGGCCTGACCATCATCGGCGTGCTCAACAGCGCCATCGCCGCGTATTACTACCTGCGCGTGATTGTCGTGATGTACATGCGCGAGCCCACGGAAGACGCGCCGGTCGCCCCCCTCGGACCCGCCATGGCGGTGGCCGTCGCGGTCAGCGTCGCGGTCACCATCTACCTCGGCGTGCTTCCCGGCCGCGTCCTCGCCTGCGCTGCCGCTAGCGCCCGCGACCTCCTGCGTTAGCGCGGAAAACACCAAGCCCGGCCGTTTCCGGCCGGGCTCTCGGTTCGCGCCAACGGCGCGCTACTTTACCTTCGCGAAGATGATCACCAGGGTGTAGAGCGCCAACGATTCGATCAGCGCCAGGCCCAGGATCAGCGACAGCTGGATGCCGGGGCGCGCCGCGGGGTTGCGCGCCAGGCCTTCCGCTGCGGCCGCGGTGGCCTTGGCCTGCGCCAGGCCGCAGACGGCCGAGGCAATGGCCATCGAGAAGCCGGCCGTGATCGCCACCCAGTTCGGACCCGCTGCGGCCGCCGCCGCGGGCTCCGTCTGGGCGAATACGGGCGTGGCCAGCAGCAGCGCGGCCGCACCCAGGAAGAAGTACATCATTCTGCGCATATGCGTTCTCCTCTATCAAAGTGCCGCCAGGGGGTGGTTGACGTCATCCTCGTGCAGACGCCCTCACGCTTGCGGCGAGTTCTCAGTTCCCGGTTCTCAGTTCTCAGTCTCTATTCTGATATACGAGCAGCAGCCCGTATCGGTTAACAACAAACTGAGAACTGACAACTGAGAACTGACTACTGTTCTTCAATGCTCCTGGGCCACGGCGCCCGCCAGGTACACCGTCGTCAGCAGGACGAAGATGTACGCCTGCAGGAACGAGACGCCGATGTGCAGCAGCAGAAACGCGATCGGCACCCCGATCGGCACCAGCGAGAAAAACACCAGCGTCACCATGTCGCCCGCGAACATGTTGGCGAACAGACGGATGGTGAGCGAGAGCACGCGCGCCAGGTGCGAGATCAGCTCAATCGGGATCATCAGCGGCGCCAGCGCCGGCAGCGGCCCGGCAAAGTGCGCCGCGTAGTGCAGCGGACCCTGCCGCCGCACGCCTTGCGTGTGGTAATAGGCAAAGGCGACCAGCGCGCAGCCCAGCGGCACCGTCGGCGTCGCCGTTGGCGATTCCAGGCTCGGGACCAGCCCGATGAGGTTCGACATCAGGACATACATCCCCAGCGTCGCCAGGAACGCCGTAAACCCCTCGCTGTGCGGCCCGATGATCTCCTGGCTCTGGTTCTTGATGAACCCGTGCAGCCCTTCGAAGATGTGCTGCAGCCCGCCGGGGTTCTCCACCGAAATCCGCGCCCGCAGGTAGATGAACACCAGCACCAGGATGGTGAATACCAGCAGCTGCATCGCCACCGCGTTGCTGATGGGCGCCGCCGCGTCATGCTGGATGCGCAGCGCGTCGAGCAGCGCGTTGGCCGCGCCGCCAAAGACGCGGTTCAGCAGGGCTGTAACGGGAAGCTGTTCCATGCTCAGGGACCAGTGGTCAGAATTCGAATCCTCAAACCCCGCGCCGCAGCGCGACCGCCGCCTCGTACAGCGCCTCGCACAGGATCGCGGCCACCGGCAAAAATAGCCCCGCAAAGAGGCCATAGAGACTGCCGGGAGAACTTTTGACTATAACATACGCCGCCGCCGCGATCAGGACGTAGCGCAGCAGGAAGCGCAGCACCACGCCGCGCGACGTGACGCGCGCCCCCGGCTGCGTGATCCCCTCCGCCAGCGTCGTCACCCCGCGTTGCAGCCAGTGGAAGTTGAGGTACGCGATCCCCGCCCCCAGCGCGAATCCCAGCCCAAACTGCACGCCGTAGCGCCACCCCGCCAGCACCGCCACCGGCGCCGCCATCACCCGCATGACGTTGCGGATGCGCCGCAGCGCGCCGTCGTAAAAGTCCTCGGGGTCGCGCGCCGCAGCCGCTGCGGTCGTCGCTTCGTGAGGCAGTTCAGCCTTGCTCAATCCCCTTCCTTCTCGCCTTTCAGCACGCTGCGGATCAGCTGCACAAACCCGGCCGCGATGCCCAGCAGGATCCCCGCCAGGTACAGCCACGTGGTGTGCAGCCATTGGTCGAGCGCCGCCCCGCCCAGCCACCCCACCACCACCGCCGCCGGAAACACGAATGCCAGCTCGCTGTAGCGCGCAATCGCCAGCCAAAAGCTGCGACCGTCGGGATCGGGAGCTTGGGTCATCGGCGGACGCGCCGATTCTTCCTCACCGCAGCAGGCTTATCCACAGCGGCGCCTGCTGCGTCAGCGACGCGGCGCCCGGCGGCACCTGCAGCGTCCAGTTTACGGCGCGGATGAACCACTCGGGGAAGAGCCCAATGTACACCGTCGCCAGCGCGGTGATGGTCAGGGCCACGCTCACCCCCGGCGCGATGTGGACCGGCTCGGCGTCGAGCGCTTCGTGCATGAACATGGCATTGGCCACGCGCAGGTAGTAGTAGAGCGACACCGCGACGTACAGCACCGCCAGCGCCGCCAGCGCGTAGTGCCCAGTCTCGATCAGTGACAGGAAGATGAAGTATTTCCCGTAGAAGCCGGCCAGCGGCGGAATCCCCGCCAGCGACAGCAGGAAAAGCAGCATCAGGACCGCCTCGGTGGGCGCCTTGAAGAAGAGCCCGCTGATGTCGTCGATTTCGTCGCCGATGATGTCGCGCCGCCGCAGCGACGTGATCACCGCAAACACCCCCAGGTTCATGAACGTGTACACCAGCAGGTACATCACGATGCCCTTGATGCCGGTGAGGCTGGGCTGCGTGGCCGTGCCCGCCACCAGGCCCAGCAGCATGTAGCCCACGTGCGCAATCGAGCTGTAGGCGAAGAGGCGCTTCAGGTTCGACTGCGTGATCGCCGCCAGGTTGCCGCCGGTCATGGTCGCGATGGCCACGAAAATCACCAGCGGCAGGTACAGCGGGCGCAGCGGATTCAGCCCATGCAGGAAGATGCGCAGCAGCAGCGCCCACGCCGCCGCCTTCCCCGCCACCGACATGAACCCGGTAATGGCCGTGGGCGCGCCTTCATACGCATCCGGCGCCCACTGGTGGAAGGGCACGGCCGCAATCTTGAAGAAGAGTCCGGCGGCGGTCGTCACCAGCGCCAGCATCGCAATCGGATCGTTCGGGTTGCGCCGCAGCACCGCCTGCAAATGCATCGCGACCTGCGCCAGGTTGGTGCTGCCGCTCAGCCCGTAGAGCAGCGAGAGTCCATAGGCGAAGATGCCCGACGAAAACGCGCCCAGCAGCAGGTACTTCAGCGCCGCCTCGTTGGAGCGTTTGTCGCGCCGCAGGAAGCCGACCAGCACGTAGGTCGAGAGGGCCATCAGCTCCAGCCCGATGAACAGCAGCACCAGGTCGTAGCCCGCGGCCATGCACATCATGCCAATCACCGCAAACAGGATGAGCGCGTAATACTCGCCGTGCTGCTCGCGCTCGATGTCCAGGTAGCGCACCGACATCAGGATGGCGATGCGCCGCTCCGGCCAGGAACAGGTAGCAGAAGAAAATGGCGAACGGGTCCATCAACCACGCGCCCATGAAGCCGCTTGCACCGGCACCCGGCCGCTGGCCTCGGCGATCCGATATGCGGTCTGCACCTTGAACAGCGCCGCCGCCGAGAAGGCCAGTCCCCCAAACGCCGTCCACGCGTTGATTACCTTCCACTCCGCCGGCAGCAGCAGGTCCACCAGCAACACGCCCAGCGCGAACAGCGTGAGCATGATCACCGGCAGCGACAGCAGGTAGTCGGTGCTGGTGAAGAACTGCGTGGTGCTGATCACCGCGTCGCTCCTGGGAGTGCCGGCGTCCCGCCGGCTTCCGCCTTGGTGGACGCGGGCGACTCGCCCGCGTTCTTGCCTGTGTCGCCACCACCGGCGGCAAGCCCGGATAATCCGGCCGCACCGTCCGCACTATCTCGTTCACCGGCTGCTCCAGGATCTGGAACAGCGGCTTGGGATACACGCCGATCCAGAACGCCAGCAGCACCAGCGGCACGAAGGTCAGCCATGCTCGCGCGACTTCAGGTCAGGCAGGTGCTCGTTCTTCGGGTTGGTCACCGGCCCGAACATAGTGCGCTGGTACAGCCACAGCAGGTACGCTGCGCCCAGCATGATGCCGCAACACCGCCAGCCGCCGCCCACAGCTTGCTCACCATGAACGCGCCCTGCAGGATGGTGAATTCGCCGATGAAGCCGTTCAGCAGCGGCAGGCCGAGCGACGACATGAACATGATCATGTAATCGTGGCGAACACCGGCATGACGTTCGAGATGCCCGCCGAACTCGGAGATCTCGCGCGTGTGCCGCCGCTCGTACAGCATGCCGACGATCAAGAACAGCGCGCCGGTCGAGATCCCGTGGTTGATCTGCTGGATCACGCTGCCGGTCAGTCCGTGCGGGTTGAGCGCGAAAATGCCCAGCGTGCAGAAGCCCAGGTGGCTGACCGAGCGAATAGGCCACCAGCTTCTTCATGTCCTTCTGCATCAGCGAAACCAGCGCGCCGTAAATGATGCCGACCAGCGAAAGCACGATCATCGCAGCGTCACGCATGCGATGGGTCGATCGGCGCCTGGGGAAGCAGCGGCAGCGAGAAGCGCATGAACCCGTACGTCCCCATCTTCAGCAGGACGCCCGCCAGGATGACGGAGCCGGCCGTGGGCGCCTCCACGTGCGCATCCGGCAACCAGGTGTGGAACGGGAACATCGGCACCTTGATGGCAAACGCCATGAAGAACGCCACGAACAGCCAGATCGCATACGGCGCTCCGATTTGCGGCGCCGTGCGGTCAGATGTCCACGATGCTGAAGGTGTACACCGCCCGTGCAGCTGCTGGTGGTGGAAGTACAGCGAACAGGATGCCCAGCAGCATCAGCACCGAGCCCACCAGGGTGTACAGGAAGAACTTGATGGCCGCGTACAGCTTCCGCGGCCCGCCCCAGATGCCGATCAGGAAGTACATCGGCACCAGCATCACTTCCCAGAACACGTAGAACAGGAAGAAGTCCAGCGCCATGAAGACGCCCAGCATGCCCGTCTGCAGCACCAGGAACCAGATGTAGTATTCCTTCACCCGGTCTTCAATCGCGGTCCACGACGACAGGATGGAGATCCACGCCCAGCAGCGTGGTCAGCATGATCAGCAGAAAGCGAGATGCCGTCGATCCCCAGGTAATACCCGGCGCCGATCGAGGGAATCCAGTTCTGCGGCGCGCCTTCCAGGAACTTGAATCCCGGCGCCTCCTTCACCGCCCAGAACATCGGCACCAGCGGCACCGACACGGCGAAGCCGGCAAAGGCGAAGATGTTGGCCACCCAGCGGATGGCGTCCTTGTTCTCCCGCGGCATGAACAACAGGAGAATCGCGCCCACCAGCGGCGTGAACAGAATGATCGAAAGTATGTGATTTGCCATGGTGATTCGCTATCCGCTTTCCGCTCTCCGCTCTCCGCTTCGCTCTCGGTCTAGCGGAGAGCGGACAGCGGATGGCGGTTACCTCCACACGTAATACGCAACGAACCCTAATAGTCCCGCCACCATCACCAGCGCGTAGAACTGCACCAGGCCCCATTGCAGGATGCGCACCGGGTACGACGTCAGCCGCGTCGCAATGGCGATCCCGTTCACCAGCAGGCCGTCGATGATCCACCGGTCCCACCAGTCGGAAATCGTGCCGCTCAGGCGCGTGATCCAGCCCGCGCCGTTCACGCCGCCGTCAATCACGTTGTCGTCGAAGCTCCAGAAGGCCGTGCCCAGCCCCATCGCCCCCAGCCGCGTCTCGCCGGCTATCGGGCGGCGCCCGGTAAAGACGTAGTCGTACGCCTCATCCACGTACCACTTGTTCAGCAGCGTGGTGTACACCGGCGGCGCCGCGGCCGCGATCGGCTCGCGGAAACCCTCCTGCGCGTTCGCGTAGGCGCGCTTTGCCAGGAACCAGCCCGCCGCCGCCGCGCCAATGGAGAGCAGCATCAGGGCGTATTCGGCCGGGTCGGTGGCCGCGGCTTCCGGCTTCCCTGCCGCCACCTGCACGGCTTCGCCCGCCGCCCGCGGCGCCTGCGCCTCCGCCGCGAACACCGGCTCCAGGAACTTCTCGAAGCGGTTCGACCCGCCCAGGCTGTGCGGCCAGCCCAGCCATCCGGCGGTGATCGAGCCAATCGCCAGGATGATGAGCGGCACCGTCATCGAGCGCGGCGACTCGTGCACGTGGTGCGCCGCCTCGGGGGCCACGCGGCTCGGGCTGTAGAACGTCAGGTAGATCAGCCGGAACATGTAGAACGCCGTCATCAGCGCGGTCGCGTACCCAACGCCCCACAGCACTCGGTAGGCGCCCCCGGCGCTCGCCCACGCCTGCCACAGGATCTCGTCCTTCGAGAAGAAGCCGGCAAACGGCGGGATTCCGGCAATGGCCCAGGTGGCGATCAGCATCGTCCCGTAGGTGGTCGGGATTTTTTGTTCCAGCCCGCCCATCTTGCGCAGGTCCTGCTCGCCGGAGAGCGCGTGGATCACCGAGCCCGACCCCAGGAACAACAGCGCCTTGAAGAACGCGTGGGTGAAGACGTGAAACACGCCCGCCGACCACGCTCCCACTCCCAGCGCCAGGAACATGTATCCGAGCTGCGAGACGGTGGAGTACGCCAGCACCCGCTTGATGTCGTTTTGCACCAGCCCGATCGAGGCGGCGAAGATGGCCGTCACCGCCCCCACGATGGCCACCGTCTTCATCGAGGTCGGCGCCAGCGCGTACAGCGCATTCGAGCGCGCCACCATGTACACCCCGGCGGTCACCATGGTGGCCGCGTGGATCAGCGCCGACACCGGTGTCGGGCCTTCCATCGCGTCCGGCAGCCAGGTGTAAAGCGGCACCTGCGCGCTCTTCCCGCACGCCCCGAGGAACAGCATCAGGGTGGCGAAGGTGATGACCGGGTCTCCCACGTGGAACTGCCCGCTGCGCGCCAGTTCCGTGATGGTGGTGTAGCGCAGCGACCCGAAGTACCAGGCCAGGGTGAACATCCCCAGCACCATCCCGGTGTCGCCCACGCGGTTCATGATGAAGGCCTTGTTGGCCGCGGTCGAAGCCGAATGGCGCAGGAAATAAAAACCGATCAGCAGGTACGAACACAGCCCCACGCCCTCCCACCCGATGAACATCATGGCGTAGTTGTTGCCCAGCACCAGCGTCAGCATCGAGAACATGAACAGGTTCATGTAGCCCATGAAGCGGTAGTAGCCGCCTTCGTGCGCCATGTACCCGGTCGAATAAATGTGGATCAGCAACCCCACGCCGGTCACGAACAGCAGCC
This sequence comes from Terriglobia bacterium, assembly GCA_963739375.1. Classification (GTDB taxonomy): domain Bacteria; phylum Acidobacteriota; class Terriglobia; order Terriglobales; family Acidobacteriaceae; genus CAVUAF01. Next base: position 107,017 of record CAVUAF010000019.1, on the reverse strand, counting down.
AGATGGAGGAGAGCGGGTCAACCAGAAAACCGACCTCGGCCTTGAATTCCGCCGCCTTGCCGTCACGTGTGGCGTAGTTCAGGTGCCCGGTGTCGCTGCCCAGCCAGGTGTACATCACCTTCTCGAACGGCTTGCCGTGGTTGGCCTGTGCGTAGCCGGTGTACTGCCACACCGCCAGGCACGACCACAAGAACGCGATCACGATCACGCCCACGCACACCGCGTTCACGAACGATTGCGGCAGGTATTCGGCCGGATGCACGTCATGCCCCTGCGCCGCGCGCGCGTCCTGGTGCGCGTCGAGGTGCGCCTCTGCGCCGTGCGCGTCGTGGCCGCCCGCCGCCGGCGCTGCCAGCCAGCGCCCGCGCCCGAAGAAGAACATCACCGCCGCCCCCAGCAGGGGCAGCAGCACCACCACCCAGATGTTTTCCAAAAAGAAGCCGTTAGCCATCAGCTCTCAGCTTTCCGTTCCAGCGCAGCCAGTTCTCAATCGATTGCTGTTTTCCGCGCTCATGTTTCGGAAGGGCACATGTCTATGTTTCGGAGGGGCACGGCTTCAGCCGTGCCGATAACGCCGCTAAACCCGAGCGGCTTTAGCCGCTGAGGTACTGCTCCCTCCCGTTGTAAATGCCGCTTTCCCGTGTGTCCTTCGTGCGTCCTTCGTGTCCTTTGTGGTTCGCTTTTGCTTTTTCCGCAATTGCCTACCACTTCAGCAAATCCACCTCGTCCATGTTCACCGTCTCTTTGTTGCGGAAGAACGCGATCAGGATCCCCAGCCCCACGGCCGCTTCCGCCGCCGCGTCGGTAGTGACGAAGATCGAGAACACCTGCCCCTGCAGCCCGTACAGCCGCGAGAACGCCACCAGGTTCAGGTTCACCGCGTTCAGGATCAGCTCGATCGACATCAGGATGATGACCACGTTGCGGCGCGTCAGCACCCCCACCACGCCGATCACAAACAGCGCCGCCGCCACCACCAGGTAATGCAGGGTTGTGATTTCACTCATCCGAAAACCTTCAGATCTCCCGATCTCCCGATCTCCCGATTCCTCTAGATTCTCTTCTTCGCCATCACCACCGCTCCGATAATGGCCACCAGCAACAGCAGCGAGGCGATCTCGAAGGGCAGCAGGTAGCGGCCGTAAAGCTCCAGCGCCACCTGCTGCGTGTTGGTTTCTTCCTTCAGCAGCAGCGCCTGCTGCGGGAAGATGCCCTGCCCTTTCACGTAAACGAAAACGAACAGCGCGCCCAGCGCCAGCGTCGCCAGCGTTCCCACCAGCCACTGCTTGTTGAAGCGGTGCTCGCGCTGTGCCTGCTCGATCGACACCAGCATGATGACGAACAGGAACAGCACCATGATGCCGCCCGCATACAGGATGATTTGCACGCCGGCCACGAACGGCGCGTACAGCATGAGGTAGAGCCCCGCCACCGCGAGCAGCGTCACGATCAGCGCCAGCGCCGAGTGCACCGGGTTCTTGCGCGTGATCGTCGCCAGCGCGCCCACGATCGCGACCGCCGACAAAAAGTAAAAGAAGAACGGTGTGGCTACAGGATTCATTCGGTTGTCAGTTGCCAGTTACCAGTTGCCAGATATTGGTTGCCGCTTTTTCTTTGTGTCCCCTCGTGCCCTTCGTGTCCTTCGTGTTTGCTCTTGCCTTTGCCAACGGCCAACGACCAACGGCCAACGGCTTACTTCTCATACACCGTCGGCTGCGGCCCGCGTTCCAGCGTCTGCCGGTCCCAGATCGCGCCTTCGCGCGTGTACGCCGCCAACTCGAAGTCCTGCGTCAGTTCCAGCGCATCGGTCGGGCACGCATCTTCGCACAACCCGCAGAACATGCAGCGGCTCAGGTCGTACGTAAACGTGGTCAGCTCCTTGCGCCGCGTCGCCGGGTTGCGCTCGCTGCTCACCACGATGAGCTGCTCGGGGCAGGCCAGCGCGCACAGGTCGCAGGCGATGCACAGCGTCTCGTTCGTGTCCGCGTTCACGTTCAGCCGCGGCGCCCCGCGGTACCGCTCCGCCACCTGCGGCCGCTCCAGCGGATACTGCTCGGTGCACACCGACTTCGGGCCCTGGTAATGGAACGTCACCGCCAGTCCCTTGATCAGGTCCACCAGAAAAACCTTGCGTGCCAGTTCCCCTAAGTTCACCACCACACCCCCACCAGTGCCGTCAGGATCAGCACCGCGATGCCCAGCGGGATCATCACCTTCCAACCGAGTTTCATGAGCTGGTCAAAGCGATACCGCGGAAACGTCCCCCGATACCAGATGTAGAAATACATGAAGACGGCGACCTTGGCCGCGAACCAGAAGATGTCCTGAATGCGGTCGCGCACCGGCGGAAGCAGCAGCAGCACGCCGATGGCGGCGAGCGCCGCGGCGAAGCCGCCGAGGCCGAGGGTCTGGATCTTAAACGCCGGATGTTTCGGCATGCGCACGGTGCCGAGGAAGGCCAGCCCCGCGAGCACGAAGAACACGGCGGCGGGGACCAGCGAAGACGCCAGGTCCAGGGCGCCCAGCGGCGCCGGGTGCTCCCAGAAGAACGGGATGCGCACCTCGGGTCCGTGCAGGCTGGCGAAGGGGCGCATCCAGCCGCCCAGCCACAGGGTGACCGCGATGGAGGAGACGGCAATCATCGCCGTGTATTCCCCCAGGAAGAAGAGCGACCAGCGGAAGCCGCTGTACTCGGTGTGGAAGCCGGCGACGAGTTCGGATTCGGCTTCCGGGAGATCGAAGGGGGCGCGGTTGGTTTCCGCGACCATGGCGACGGCGAAGATGAAGAAAGCCAGCAGCCCCAGCGGGAAAAACTTGAAGAGGAACCACATCCCCTGCTGCTCCTGGGCACGCACGATGCCGATCATGCTCAGGGTGCCGACGCCGGAGGTCAGGCTGGTCATGAGGACGGCGGAGACCACCGCCATGCCCATGGCAATTTCGTAGCTCACCATCTGGGCGCTGGAGCGCAGCGCGCCCATCAACGGGTAGTGCGAGTTCGAGGCCCAGCCGGCGGTGATGATGCCGAGCACGCCGAGCGAGGAGACCCCGAGCATAAAGAGCAGCCCGATGTTCATGTCGCTGACGGCATGGGCGGGGCCGAAGGGCACCACGGTGAAGACGGTGAAGGCGACGATGACGACGATGACCGGGGCGACCCAGAAGATCAGTTTGTCGGCCTCGGCGGGCATGATGTCTTCTTTGATGAGAAGCTTGAGGGCGTCGGCGATGGGCTGCAGCAGGCCGTGGGGGCCGACGCGCATGGGGCCGAGGCGCACCTGCATGTGGGCCAGGATCTTGCGCTCCAGCCAGTTCATGGAGAGGACGGCGAGGGCGACCCCGGCGAAAACCAGGAGGATGTAGATCAGCGCCCAGAGCTGGTTGCCAGCCTGGCCGGGGGTGACGCTCGAGTTTCTCAGATAACTCAGGAAATCGGTCATCGGTCGCTTACGAGATTGAGAAATCGGGTAATTGAGTAATTGAGTAATTTTGTCATGCGCGCGCCGTCTGCTGCGACGCCGTGAAGATAGCGGTCAATTCGCGCGCTTCCTTCAGCAGCGAATCCAGCCTTTTCGGCTTCACAATTTCGTTGTCGTGCATCAGTTCCAACCAGAACACCGCTTCGTCAGCCTCTTCCAGGACGGTGCCCAGCTTGGCCACGAACTCCGCCTTCGACCTCGCCCGGCACACGGCCCGGTAATTTGCCGCTACGGAAGTACCGCAGCGAAGGAGCTGCTTCCCTGCAACCTGCGCTTCGGTCGTCTTCGGCAGCGCCCGATACAGCTGAACAACGCGGTACGCGAACTTCTTCGTGCGATCCCGCAGCTCCTCCGGCGTTGAGCGCGCTTCAGCCACGTCAATCACTCAATTTCTCAATTTTCAATTCCCCAATTACTCAATCTCTTACCGGTCCACTTCTCCCAGCACAATGTCGATGGTGCCGATGACGGCGACGACGTCGGCGACGAGCTGCCCGCGGACCATGAGGTCGAGCGCCTGCAAATTGACAAACGAGGGCGGACGGACGCGCAGGCGGTAAGGCTGCGTGGAGCCGTCGCTGACGATGAAGTACCCGAGCTCGCCCTTGGGCGCCTCGATGGAGTGATAAATCTCGCCCACCGGGGGCTTGATGACCTTGGGGACCTTGGCCATGATGGGGCCCTCGGGCAGCCCGGCGACCGCCTGCTGCACAATGCGCAGCGACTGCCGCATTTCGGCGATGCGCACCAGGTAGCGGTCGTAGGTGTCGCCGTTCTGGCCGGTAGGAATTTCGAAATCGAACTCCTGGTAGCCGGAGTAGGGCTGGGCCTTGCGGATGTCCCACTTGACGCCGCTGGCGCGCAGCACCGGGCCGGTGACACCGAGCGCGATAGCGTCCTTCGCCGAGATGAAGCCGACGCCGCGCGTGCGCTCCAGCCAGATGCGGTTGGTGGTGAGCAGGGTTTCGTATTCGTCGATTTTCGGGGCGGCGAAGACGCAGAAGGCTTTGACGTCTTCCTCGAAGCCGTCGTAGGTCTCGTAGAGGCAGCCGCCGATGCGGAAGGCGTGGGTGGTGAGGCGCGCCCCGCAGTACTTTTCGTAGATCTTGAGAATCTCTTCCCGGTCGCGGAAGGTGTAGAAGAGCGGGGTGATGGCGCCGATGTCGAGGGCGTGGGTGCCGAGCCAGAGCTGGTGGCTGGCGATGCGGTTCAGCTCGGTGAGGATGACGCGAATGTAGCGGGCGCGCTTGGGGGCCTCGACATTGAGCAGCTTCTCGACCGCCTCGCAGTAGCCCAGCCCGTTGGAGACCGCGGCGACGTAATCCATGCGGTCCACGTAGGGGTTGAACATGGTGTAGGTGCGGTTCTCGGCGATTTTTTCGACGCCGCGATGCAGGTAGCCGATGACGCACTCGGTGCCCAGGACCTTCTCGCCGTCAAGCTTGAGGATGACGCGCAGCACGCCGTGGGTGGAAGGATGCTGCGGACCCATGTTGAGGACGAGCTCGTTGGTGTCGAGGAAGGTGCGCTCCCCGGTTTCCTGGGGACGCGGACGTGGCGGCGGCAGCGCGGACTCGGGAGTATCCAAGTCGAGGTGCGCGGTGCGCGCCGGGTTGGTGGGATCGCTCATTGTCCGGACTCGATGCCCAGGTGGATCTGCACCCACTCCTGGTCCTGCTGGATGATGCCGTAGTCCTTGCGCAGCGGGAAACCCTTCCAGTCGTCGGGCAGGAGGATGCGGCGCAGGTCGGGATGGCCGTCGAAGCGGACGCCGAACATGTCGTACACCTCGCGCTCCAGCCAGTTGGCGGTGGCCCAGAGGTCGCACACGCTGGGGGCAGCTTCGTTTTCCGCCAGCTCGGTTTTGACGCGCATGCGCACGTTGTGCGGGAAGCTGTAGAGGATCCAGACGACTTCGAAGGGGCGCTCGCGCTGCGGATAGTGGACGGCGGTGACGTCGACGCAGTAGTCGAATTGTTCGTCGTCGCGGAGGAGTTGCAGGACCTCGTGCACGATGCTGCGCTCGACCACCAGGAAGTTCTGCCCGAGATAGGTCGCGGCCTGCTTGATGCCCGAGCCGTAGCGCGGCTGGAGGCGGGCGACCAGGTCCGCCTGCCAGGGCTGGGCGGCCATGACGGCGGCCGGCTTAGCCGGCGCGGCGGCTTTTTCCGGAATGGAGGAGCTTCCCTTCGGCTGGTCAGGGCCCAAGGGGGATTTTGGCTGGGCGGGTTCCTTGTTGTCGTCGGCCATCGTGGGTAGGTGCGGCTACCGGTTGCGCTGGCTCATACCGGGAGAACCAATGGTTTTAACATCTTGAAAATGCGGAGTCAAACCGCCTTTTCGCGGGGATTCCGAATGCGGGATTGCGGAATTCCGCCACAGTGAGACGCGACGAGATTGAGCAAGGACGCAGATCACAGGCGGTTGTGCTGAGGTGCAACGCGGGCGCGAAGTTCTCTGGACGTCTGAAAGGCTACCGAATCGGCTCTGCGAGCATCACGAGCCAGCGATCGCGGACGCGAAAGATCCAAGGACCCTTTGGATGCGCTTCAGCGACATTTCTCGAAATCTCGCTGCGCCGAACGGATAGCACGAGGTTGACTCCTGCGGCACCGTCAAAATCGGACGCCCGTAGAACGACGGGGCTCTTTAGTTCGTTCCATGGGCCTGAAATGCACTGCCGGGAATAATGGTCGTCGAGCGGTATTGTGAAAGCAACACGCCAGTCGTCTCTGTCGCGCAGAGGACGCTCGACGCGACAGCTCAGCTTCGCCTTTTGTCCGGCATTTGATAACAGGCTGTCTTGCCGCTGACCGCTTGCGTGGTAAGAGCTGTGGTAGTCCTTGATTGCATCAGCGAGCCCGGGGAATGTACAGCGCTCTCGTCTCACAAGATCAAAATGTGTTACGTGTCCGCCGCCGTCCTGCAACCACCACCAGCAGTAGAGGTTAGCTCCGTTAAAGCGGCAGATGAAGGCGCGATACTGAATGTTTTCTATCTCGGCTAGAAAACCCACCACCATGCCGGTACCTCCGCGCGTTTGCGCATAACCCAACACCGAATCAGCCCGCGGCCAATTTGGATCTGAGCTCCTCATGTTTCTCTTGTAAGTGCTCATAAAACGGAGCCAAATGCTTCTCTCCGTGGTCGACAGCCTTCAGAACCTCGTAGGGCACTGCATCTTCAAGCCACTGCTCCCATCCGTCGACAAATTCCAAGAGCTTTTCGAAATACGGAAGCGTCTCCGGCTCCGCGAGCCACATGTTATCTCGAAAGACTGCTAGCATGCGGGTGTATGCAGGCAGGGTTTTTTCTCTGAAGACCTTGTTGGCGTAGTCGATTGCTCTTTCGAATTTTGGCCACTTCTCTTCCTGCATCCGTTGGTAGGCGGAGATTGGGTCTCGAGATTCCTGCGCCTTTTCGCACAACTTGTGCCATTCATCGTCCGACATCGAGCTGACCTTGCGTTGAAACGCGCCACGGGCACTGATCTCCATGCGAATGGCCAACAAAGGCGAATAGAATTCCCGCAGTTGCCGTTCGCGAAAAGCATCGCGACGTTGTGACTTTTCGCGGCGCAGAGAGAGCCAGTTCGTTATGAGCGTTGCCACGGTGCCAGCCAACAAAGCGGGCACGAGAAGAGAAACAGCCCAGCGCCAGAAATTGGTATCGCTCATGGGAGGTAGCTTACGTCATATCTGCAATGGCGGAGTGGAAGTTGCTGCCTCTTCAGCAGATCCTTCGACTTGTGCTCCGTCGCATGCGCTCCCTCGCGCTCGCTCAGGATGAGAACCGGCAGGTGTCTCTGATGGAGGCCTGAAGGTCTGCGCCACCCAGCCCAGCCCCGGGCTTACGCCCGGGGCTATTTGTCTGCCGCGCTTCCGGCGCTGTTTGTGTCGCCCGCTAAAGCGGGCTTGGGGTCTGGTGCCACGCGGACCCACGGCTTACGCCGTGGGCTACAGATATGCCGCGCGCTACGCGCGCTGATGCGTCGGTCGTGGTTCTGTTCCCCCTCTGACCTTGAAGCCCAGCCCCGGGCTTACGCCGGGGGCTATTTGCTGCCGCGGCTCCGGCGCCCTTGGTGTCGCCCGCTAAAGCGGGCTCGGGGTCTGGTGCCACGCGAACCCACGGCTTACGCCGTGGGCTACAGATGTGCCGCGCGCTACGCGCGCTGATGCGCGCTCGGGACGACAACAAAGGCAGCCGTCGGTCGTCGGCCTTCGGTCGTCGGCCGCAAGAACGGCACCAGCAGGTCCCCCGCTCGCTCAGGATGACAACAAAGGCGGTCGTCGGTCTTCGGTCGTCGGCCAAAGGCAGGTTCGAGTTTCCCGGTTATCAGTTCTCGGTTGTCAGGGCGGAGGGGGAGCGAGGAGGTGCCAGGCCTCGCGGTAGGGTTCGAAGTGGTGGACGGGGCCGGGGGCGCCGCCGGGACGCAGGTAGAGGGCGCGCAGCGGGGTGAAGGCGGCGACGGGGATGATGTACCAAGTGTCGAGGGGGATGAGGAGGGCGGCGAGGAAATCAATCTCGTCGGGGGTGTAATAGCGGGCGCCGTGGGGCCCGGTAGCGGTGTTGATCATGTAGAAGCCGCGTTTCTGGGTGGAGGCCGACTTGACCTGGACGCGCCAGATGTGGGGGCCGGCGGGCACCAGAAAATCGTAGCGGTCGCTGTCACCCCAGGGCCGGGCGACGGTGAAGCCGAGGCGGGCGAGGCGCGTCATGAAGGCCAGTTCGGCGAATACGCCTTGGCGTTTGGTAGAAGCGAAGAGTTGGGACATAAGTGGGGAGAAGCGCAAAAAGAATCGGCCCGCGAGAGGCGGGCCGCTGGTCGAGCTTACCTCTTCCAGTATGACAAATTCAGGGGGGCAAATGGGAAAAAACGCGCACAAATATTTCGTGTTTGTTTCGAGGGAGTTGGCGGGAAAGTGACAGTTTTTGGCTCTTGACAAGAAATCGGCTCATCGGCACATCGGTTCATCGGCTCATCGGGAGAAGCGGATTGCCGAATTGCCGAAGTGCGGAATTGCCGAATTGAGTGTGGCGCTAGCGCTTTGGTGGAAAAAGGGCGAGCGGCAGAGCGGGGCGCCGGCTGGGTAGGGATCCTTCGACTCGCGCTCCGTCGCATGCGCTTCCTCGCGCTCGCTCAGGATGACATCCCGTGGGTGTCTCTGATGCAGGCCTGAAGGCCTGCGCCACCCAGTTGGCAGTTGCAGAAAAAGCGAACCCAGATCCCTCGCTGCGCTCGGGATGACAAAGAGGTAGTTCTACGGCTGCGCCGGGGGAGGGATGGCGGCGGCCTGCTTCTGGTATTGCTCGATGAGGTCGCGGATGCGCTGGGCGTCGCGCTTGCGGTGGCCGTGGCTGGTGATGGGATCGGCGCCGCCGCTGGAATCGATGCGAATGTCGGACCAGATGACGCCGGTGCTGATGAGCACGGCGGCCACCTTGTCGATGGCGATGCTCTCCTCGGTGGTACCGAAGAAGCGGGGCTTGATGCGCAGCACGTGCTCCGGGTTGACGGCGATGCGGGTGGGGAAAATGCGGTTGCCGCGCGTCCAGCGGCTGGCGGTAAAGGTTTCGGTGGCCATCTTCTAATTCGCGCGGGCTAGATCCACTCCAGCGCGCCCTTCTTCCAGATCCACACGTAACCGACAATCAGGATGACCAGGAAGACCATCATCTCGAGGAAGCCGAACATCCCCAGGGCCTTGAACTGCACCGCCCAGGGAAAGAGGAAGACGGTCTCGATGTCGAACACCACAAAGAGAATGGCGACGATATAAAAGCGCACGGTATAGCGGCCGCGGGCGTTGTCCACCGGGTCAATGCCGCACTCGTAGGGCATGAGCTTGGTCTTGAAGGGATTGTCGGGGCGGACCAGCTTGGCAATGACCAGGGTGACGGCCGGGACGGCGAGCGCTACCAGAATAAAAAGGAAGACGGGAACGTAGTTCTGCGGCACGAGGCCTCCCGCAAACGCGTCATCATATCAAAATTGCGGAATTGCCGAACTGCGGAATTGCCGAACTGCGGAATTTCAGCGCGTTTTGAAGATGAGCTGCGAGCCTTTGGGGAGGCGGATGTCGGCGTTGGTGGCGGTGATGGCGCTGCCGATGGCGGGATCGGCGACCGCCCCCAGTCCCCAGGAGGCGGGAATGCGGCCGGGGACGGCGAGGCCGCGGCGCTGCGGCTGGTTGAGTTCGTCGAGGCCGCGTTCGCCGGGCGAGCGGTCGCGCACCCGCACCGTGCCGGTGGGGGTGCGAATGTCGGCGTTGGGGCGCGAAGGCGTGCCGTAGGTGGGCATGGTGCGCTGAGAGTCGACGGTGGGCATGGTGCCGCCGGCGGCGTTGGGGATGGTCTGACTGAAGGGGCTGTCGGAGGCCGTGGGCCCCGCGGGCGGGGTGACGGTTTCGATGACCCTGGAGAGAGCCACGACGGTGACGACGATGCCGTCGAGTGCAGTGCGGCCGCCCTTCCACTCGGCCGCGGTGAGACGCAGCGAGAGGCGCGCGGGTTGTCCGGAGCCGAAGCGCTGCACCGCGGAGACGCCGGCGACGAGGCGCGCGCCGCGCGGGATGTAGACCACGCCGCTCTCCCCCTGGATGTCGTGCAGGCAAACGAGCCGCACCGTGTCGCCAGGCTTGGCTTTGCGGGTGGAGAGCTCGCGCTCCAGCTCGCCCATGATGCGGAAGGCGGCGGGAACCCGGGGCGGCGGCGGCGCCTGCGGGGGCGCGAGGAAGACGGCGAGAGCCAGCAGGAGGAGAGGCATAGGCGCTATCTGGTCTTGAAGATGAGGCGCGCGCCCTTGGGCAGATTAACGTCGCCGCCGGTGGCGGTGATGGCGGTGCCGGCCACAGCATCGTCCAGCTTCGTGATCTCCCAGTTGGCGGGGACGGAGGCGTTCGCCCGGTCACCGCTCTTCTTATCGATGTCGCCGAGTCCCTTTTCGCCCTCGGAGGCGCCGCGCACGTGGACGTTGCCGCCGGTGCCGGGATTGGTGACCGAGCCGCTGGGAGGACGCGAGGGGCTGCCGTAGGCGGGCATGGTCTGGTCGGAGTCGATGGTGGGCATGGTGGCGCCGCCGCCGACGGCGGGGGAGACACCGCGATCCTGGAGCAAATCGGCGTCGGGAACAGGGCGCGCGGGCAACGAATCGACGCTGGCGAGGATGGCGTCGAGGTCGGCGTGGCCGCCCTTCCAGTCGGCGGCCGTCAGGTGCAGCGCGAGTTGCCCGGGCTGCGCGCCGTTGCGCTTCTGCACCGCCACTACCGTCGCAGTCAGCCGCGCGCCGGCAGGAAGAAAGACGATGCCCGTCTGGGAGGCGATTTCGTAGACGCATGTCAGCTTCAGGGTGTCCCCGACCTTGGCCTTGCGGCTCGACAGCTCGCTCTCCAGTTGCGCCATGATCTGGAAGCCCTTTGGCATGGCGGAAGCGGGCGCGGCGGCCTGCGGCAGCGCCAGAAACATGAGGAGAGCAACCGCGAGAAGAGGCATGGGAACCTCCGGGGTGAGAAACTGTAGCGCCGAAACAGCGGGAGAAGCAAATTAGTCATTTGCGATTTGCGATTGGTGATTTGTGAATTGAGTCGTCAAATCGCAAATCACAAATCAGAAATCGCAAATCACAGATGTGAGGAAGGCGGGCGCTTTATAATCGTCGTTTTCACTCCCAGGGTCGAGACTGATACGTGTCGCTCGAAGACAGCATCTACGCATTGCGCCGCCAGAAGCTGGCCGAGATCGAAAAGCTCGGGCAGTCGGCGTATCCCTTCCAGTACGGATTCACCCACACGCTGCCGCAGATCCTCGCCGAGTACGGGCAGAAGACGGCGGAGGAGCTGGCGGCGACGCGCGTCGAGGTGCGGGTGGCGGGGCGGATGATGGCCATGCGCCTGATGGGCAAGGCCGGGTTCGCGCATCTGCAGCAGGACGGACAGCGGCTGCAGATTTACGTCAAGCGAGACGAGGTCGGGGAAAAGGGCTTCGAGCTGTGGAAGCTGCTCGATATCGGCGACCACGTGGGGGCGCGCGGCTACCTGTTCCGCACCCGCACCGGCGAGCTCACAGTGCACGTCGCGGAACTCACCTTCCTGGCTAAGGACCTGCTGCCGCTGCCCGACAAATGGCACGGGCTCCAGGACGTCGAGCTACGCTACCGGCAGCGCTACCTCGACCTGATGATGAACCCGGAAGTGCGCGCGGTGTTCGTCAAGCGCAGCCAGGTGGTGCAGGCGGTGCGCAGCTTTCTCGATGCGCGCGGGTACATCGAGGTGGAAACGCCGATGATGCAGCCGCTGTATGGCGGCGCGAGCGCGCGTCCCTTCACCACGCACCACAACACGCTCGACCTGGACCTCTACCTGCGCATCGCGCCCGAGCTCTACCTGAAGCGGCTGGTGGTCGGGGGGCTGGAGCGGGTCTACGAAATCAACCGCAACTTCCGCAACGAAGGCATCTCGACCCAGCACAACCCGGAATTCACCATGCTGGAGTTCTACCAGGCCTACGCCGACTATCACGACATGATGGCGCTGACCGAGGAGATGCTGGCGCACGTGGCGCGCACGGTGCAGGGCACCACCAAGGTTACGTTCGACGGCAAAGAGATCGACTTCGCCAACTGGCAGCGGCTGACCATGCGCGAGGCCATCATCAAGTACTGGCCGGAAAATGCCGGCCCGAAGCCCAGCGCCGCGGATTTTGCCACCGCGGAGTCGGTGGCGACGCTGGTGCGGCGCTTCAATGCCGTGCATGCCCACATGCCGTTTGATCCCCAGGCGCCCAAGGGCAAAGCGATTGCCGCGTTGTTTGAGGCGGTGGCGGAAGAGCACCTCATCCAGCCGACCATCATCTACGAGTTCCCGCTCGCCATTTCGCCGCTGGCCAAAAACAGCCGCCAGCCGGAGGCCGCGGAAGAGTGGGTGGAGCGGTTCGAGGTGTTTGCCGGCGGGCTGGAGATCGGGAACGCCTTCAGCGAGCTGAACGATCCCGAGGAGCAGCGGCGGCGCTTCGAGCAGCAACGAAGCGAGCGCGAGCGCGGCGACACCGAGGCCCACCAGATGGACGAAGACTACCTCCGCGCCCTCAGCTACGGCCTGCCGCCCACCGGCGGAGAAGGCATCGGGATTGACCGCCTGACGATGTTGCTGACCGATTCGCGCTCCATCCGCGACGTGATTCTCTTCCCGCTGCTGCGGCCGCAGGCGCCAACCGCCGAGGACGCGGAGAGCGCAGAGTCCCCGGCGCCCAAGTCCTGATCTGCATGGCCGACGACCCACGACCGAAGACCGACGACCTCCGCGCGACGTTCGCCCTCACCTCCGCCGAGCGGCGCCGCCTCGGCCATAAGCTGATTGACCGTCTGGACGAGTGGTTCGCTTCCCTGCCTGAGCGGCCAGTGCAATTGCCCACCGCGCAGCGCAGCTACGAGCCGCTGCACAACCCCCTGCCCGAAATCGGCGGCGATGCCGAGCGCATCCTCGACGACACGCTGGGCGAGCTGATCGCCCGAGGCTTCCACGTTCCCAGCGCCAACTACTTTGGGCTGATGAATCCCACGCCGGCGTACATCGCGGTGCTGGCGGAGACGATAGTCGCCGCGCTCAACCCACAGCTGGCGACCATGGCGCGCTCGCAGCTGGCGTCGAAGATCGAGCAGGAGACGGTGCGCTGGATCGGGGAGAGCGTCTTCGGTCTTCGGCCTTCGGTCGTCGGCCAAGAGAGCGTCGTCGGTCGTCGGCCTTCGGTCGTCGGTCAAGAGCAATTCGACGGAACGTTTACCTCGGGCGGCAACGAAGCGAACTTCAGCGGGTTGGCGGCGGCGCTGGCGTATCACTTCCCGGATGCCATCGAACACGGTGTCGCCAGCATCGGGGCGCAGCCGGTGCTCTACTGCTCGGCGGAGGGGCATCACTCGCTGGACAAGTCGTGCGGGCTGCTGGGCATAGGGCGGCGGGCGCTGCGGCGGATCGCCGTCAACGACCGCATCCAACTCGAGGTCGGGGCGCTGGAGCAGGCGATTGAGCGCGACCGCGCCGCCGGGCGCCGGCCGTTTTGCGTGGTCGCCACCGCCGGAACGACGAACTCGGGCGCGGTCGACGACATGGCCGCGGTCGCCGAGGTCTGCCGGCGCGAAAATCTCTGGCTGCACGTGGACGGCGCCCACGGAGCGGCGGCGGCGATGAGCGCGCCGCATCGCGCGCTGGTGCGCGGCATCGAGCAGGCGGATTCGGTGACCATCGATCCGCACAAATGGCTGGCCATGCCGTTTGCCGCCGGGGTCATCGTGACGCGGCGCCCGGAGGCGCTGCGCGCAGCGTTCGCGGTCGCCACCCCGTACATGCCGCGGGTGGCGCGCGGCGGGCCGCAGCCGCCAATCGACAACTTCCAGATTTCGACGCAGTGGTCGCGGCGCGCGAACGCGCTCAAGCTGTGGCTCACGCTGCGGGTGCACGGCATGCGGGCCTACGAAGAGCACTTCGAGCGCCAACTGCAACTGGCGCGCGGCTTTGCCGAGTGGGTGCGGCGCTCGCCCCACTTCGAACTGCTCACCGACCCGATGCTGACCATCGTGAACCTGCGGGCCCGCGGCGGGAGTGAAGAAGAGATTGCGGAACGCAATGCGGCCATCGTGGAAGCCGTCACTGCCGACGGCCGGCAGTGGATTTCGGAGACGCGGGTGGCGGGCCGCAGCGTGATCCGCGTGATGGTGATCAGCTACCTGACCGAGCAGCGGCACCTGGAGGAGCTGCAGGCGGCGCTGACGCGCGCGGCGGGGTAGCGCACCACGAAGACACGAAGGCACGAAGGTCTATCAGAGAAGAGCTGCTCCCCAAACTGGACGTCATCCTGAGCGAGCGCGACCGTTCCCGCGCCGCGGGAGAGGGAGCGCGAGTCGAAGGATCCCTACTGAACCCGCACCGCCGGGGTGCCATAGGGATCCTTCGACTGCGCGGCGGCTGCACCGCCGCTTCGCTCAGGATGACATCCAAGAGTGCTCACGATGACTTCCAAGAGCCGCCCAGGATGACTCAAGGAACTTCGTGTCTTCGTGCCTTCGTGGTGCGCCCGTATAATCGCCTCGCGTGGACCCACTCTTCGGCGTCGCGATCTTCGTCTTCGGGCTGGCGTTTGGGAGCTTCCTGAACGTCTGCATCTACCGCATGCCGCGGCGCATCATCCTGCTCGACGACCTTGATCAACTGGAGCGCGAGCTGGCGGCCGACCCGCCCACGGCGGACGTGCTGAGACCGGAAATCGAGCGGCTGCGGCGCGAGGTGCGCAGCATGTCGGTGGCGGCGGGGCGCTCGGCGTGCCCGCAGTGCCGCACCCCGATCCGCGCCCTTGACAACATCCCGCTGGTGAGCTGGCTGGTGCTGGGCGGCCGCTGCCGGCAATGCCGGAAGCGGATTTCGCCGCGCTACCTCGCGGTCGAGCTCACCACGGCGCTGCTCTTCTTCGGCGGCTACGCACGCTTCGGAGCGTCGCTCGTGACGGTGAAGCTGTGCCTGCTGTCGTTCCTGCTGCTGGGGCTCATCTTCACCGACGCGGAGTGGAAGCTGCTGCCCGACGCCCTGACCCTGCCCGGGCTGGCGGGCGGGCTGGCCTTCAGCCTGCTGGTGCCGGTGAACGACCTGGCACTGCGCCTGCTCAGCTGGCTGCTGGCGCCGGGCTGGGCGGCGCACGCGCCGCTGCTGCCGACGGCGGGGCTGGAGGCGTGGCGCTGGATGTCGCTGGGGCAGGCGGCGCTGGGGGCGGCGGTGGGAGCGTCGTTCCTTTACGGCGCCGGCTTCGCCTATCAGCGGGCGCGCGGGGTCGCCGGCATGGGGCTCGGCGACGTGAAGCTGATGGCCATGGTGGGGGCGTTTCTCGGGGTCAGCCTGACGGTGTTCACGCTGTTCGCGGCGTCGCTGCTGGGCTCGATTTTCGGGATCGCGACCATGCTGGTGGTGTGGCTGCGGCGGACGCGGCGGCGCATGCATCGCATGCGCGAAAGCGCGGCCGTGGCGCGGCGGCGGGCGTGGCGCTCGGCGACCCTGGTGTACCGGCACCACCAGGTCCCGTTTGGCGTCTTCCTCGGCAGCATGGCCCTGCTGGCCGGGTTCTTCGGGAACGCCCTGCTGCGCTGGTACTGGGAGCGGTTCCTTTGAAGGCAACGGCACTGGGCCAAACCGGAGTAAAATACGCGATAGTATGCTCGCCTAGTGGCGCTGAGGTGTCCCGCGGCGGCGTAACGTGAGGAGCCATGATCCGTAAGCGAATTTTGCTGAGCCTGATGCTGGCAGCCCTGGTGGGCGCAGCGGCGGCGCAACAGCCGGTGCCGCTCGGCGACCTGGCCCGCAAAGCGCGCCTGGAGAAGCGCGCCACCGCCAGCAAGGTCTACACCAACGACGACATTCCCAGCGTCACCATGAAGGAGACGCCGGCCGAGAAGGCGGCGCCCGCAGAAGCCGCCGCCAGCAGCCAGGACGCCACCGCGAACCCGGCCGAAGATCGCCAGAAGCTGGAAGCGGACTGGAGCAAGCGCATCGAGAACCAGAAGCGGGAGGTGGCGCAGCTGCAGCGCGAACTCGACGTCGCGCAACGCGATTACAAGACACGCGCCTCCGGCACGTACTTCGACATCGGCAACAAGTTGCGCGACGAAAAGAAGTGGGCCGAGGAAGAGCGCAAGTTCCAGGACGAGATCTCCGGCAAGCAGAAGCTGCTGGACGCCGCCAAGCAGAAGCTCGACGACCTGCGCGAGCAGGCGCGCAAGGCGGGCATGCCGCCGCGGATGTTGGACTAGGGCGCCGGAACGTAACGAAGCCGCGCGGCCACGCGCGGCTTTTTGTTTTGCAGATTCGCGGCCCGTCCCGGGACGCGGGCCTAGTCGTAGTACTCCAGACCCAGGTGGGTGATGAGGGTTTCGCCCTTCAGGTGGCGCAGGGTGTTCTTCAGCTTCATGAGCTGGATGAACAGGTCGTGCTCGGGGTAGAGACCCGGCGCCGTCATGGGTGACTTGAAATAGAAGCTGAGCCACTCCTGGATGCCGAGGCGGCGCAGGCCGGCGGAGCGCTGTGCCAGGTCGAGGAAGAGGACCAGGTCCAGCACGATGGGCGCGGCCAGGATGGAATCGCGGCAGAGGAAATCCACCTTGATCTGCATGGGGTAGCCGAGCCAGCCGAAGATGTCGATATTGTCCCAGCCCTCCTTGTTGTCGCCGCGCGGCGGGTAATAGTTGATGCGCACCTTGTGGAAGATATTGCCGTAGAGCTCGGGGTATATCTGCGGCTGCAGGATGTGCTCCAGCACCCCCAGCTTGGATTCTTCCTTGGTCTTGAAGGAGCCGGGATCGTCGAGCACCTCGCCGTCGCGGTTGCCGAGAATGTTGGTGGAGAACCAGCCCGCCAGGCCGAGCATGCGCGCCTTGAAGGCGGGGGCGAGCACGGTCTTGAGCAGGGTCTGGCCGGTCTTGAAGTCCTTGCCGCAGATGGGGGCCTGGTGGCGGCGCGAGAGCTCGTGCATGACCGGCAGGTCCACGGTCAGGTTGGGGGCGCCGTTGGCGAACGGGACGCCTTCCTGCAGCGCCGCGTAGGCGTAGATCATGGACGGCGAAATGTCGGCGTGGCTCTTGTCCAGCCCCTGCTCGAAGGACTTCAGCGACTGGTGGACTTCGCCGGGCTGGAGATAGATCTCGGTGGAGGCGCACCAGATCATGACCAGGCGGTCGGCGCCGCTGGTCTTGCGGAACTCGCGAATGTCGGCGCGCACCTGCTCGGCGAGGTCGCGCTTGCTGTGTCCCTTCTTGACGTTGGGCCCATCGAGGCGCTTGACGTAGTCGCGGCTGAAGACCGCCTTGCGCGGCTTGATGGACTGCAGAAACGGCTTCACCTGGTCGAGCAGCGAACGCTCCAGCACGCCGGCGTTGATGGCAGCGTCGTACATGTTGTCGGTGAAGATGTCCCAGCCGGTGAAGACCAGGTCGTCGAGTTTGGCCAGCGGGAGAAATTCGTTGATCTTCGGCGAGCGGCCCTCGGTGCGCTTTCCCAGCCGGATGGTGCCCATCTGGGTGAGCGAGCCGATGGGAGCGGCGATGCGACGGCGGATGGCTTCCACCCCAGCCACGAAGGTGGTGGCCACCGCCCCCATGCCGGGAATCATGACTCCGAGCTTGCCGCTGGCGGGAGCGATGTGGTCGCTGGCGCGTGGCGCCCGGACTTCGGCAACCGGCTTCTTCTTTTTTGCCGCGGAAGGCTTGCGTGCAGAACGGCGAGTGGCCATCTGGGTCCTTTGAGTGCGCGGTGAGAAAGTGGCTATGTTCTCGTATTGAGCGCCGATTTGCAAGGAACGAAGCGCTTCAAGCCGCAAGCCTGGAGCTTAGAGCTTAGAGCTGGGGGCCTCGCTGGCTCCCACCCGCTGCCGCCAGTGCGACCAGACGAACCACGCGATCCCCAGGACGATGAAGGCAGCGATGAGCGCGTCGAAGCGGTGGAACCAGGTCTTGAGGCGCGGGTCGGTGTCCCAGCGCTCGCCGAGCTTGAGTCCCACCCAAGCGAGCCCGAGACACCACGGCCAGGAGCCGACGAAGGTGTAAATGTGGAAGCGGAGTTGCGGCATGCGCGCGACGCCCGCGGGGAGCGCGATGAAGGTGCGAACCACCGGGAGCAGGCGCGCCAGGAAGACGGTGATGGCGCCGTAGCGGGCGAAGAAGCGGTCGGTCCAGTCGAGTTCGCGGCGGCTGAGCAGAATCCAGGCGCCGTATTTTTCCACCAGCGGCCGGCCGCCGTGGTAGCCCACCCAGTAGGCGAGCGCCGAGCCGACGTTGCAGCCCAGCGCCCCCATGGTCGCCACCCACCACAGGTTGAAGCGCCCGGTGTACACCAGGTAGCCACTGAACGGCATGATGACTTCGCTGGGCAGAGGAATACACGCCGACTCGATGGCCATCAGGACCACCACCCCCAGATAGCCCGAGGTGGAGATGACGGCGACGATGAAGCCGGCGAGGGCGGCGATGATTTTCGCGATCACGAGGCGGCGCTAGAAGTCCTGCGCATCCTGCGTGAAGGTGTAGCCGGGCAGGGTGGCGCCTTCGGGCGTCTTCTGCACCTTGACGCGGGTGGTGTCGCCGCTGGCGGCGGTGGCGTCGGCGTGGCGCAGCACCGCGAACTGCGAGAGGACTTCGTTATAGAGCTTGGTGACGAGGAAGATTTCGCCGGTGGCGTCGAAGCGCCACACCTGGCCGAGTTGGATGGATTTAACGGACATGTGCCGACAGGTTAGCTGCCCGTGGGCGCAGCCGTCAATTAGCGAAAGTCGCGGGGCCGATGGACGGGTTACTTGGGCAGGGCGCCGCTGAGCAGCTCCCCGAGCTTCGCCGCCGGGACGCGCACCCCGACGTAAAAGGTCCCGAAATCGGCGTAGACGGCGCTGACCTCGTCGAAGCGCATCTCGTAGATCAGCTTCTTGAAGACCAGGGGATCGTCGGCGAACAGGTCGACGCCCCACTCCCAGTCGTCGAAGCCGATGGAGCCGGTGATGATCTGCTGCACTTTGCCGGCATAGCGGCGGCCGATCAGGCCATGGGCCTCCATCTGCCTGCGGCGCTCTTCGATGGGGAGGGTGTAGAAGTTCCTGGCGTCGCCGCGGCGCCGGCTCATGGGATAAAAGCAGAGATAACGCGCGGGGGGAACCTGGGGGAACAGGCGCACTTGCATGGCGGCGCGCTGGCGCTCGAGGTTTTCCGCGACCGCGGCGTTCCATTCCGCTGAGTGCGGTTCCAGCCCCTGCTCGGCCAGCGAGCGGTAGAGTTTCACGCTGGCGTCGTAGAGCCCCAGTTCAACCACCGAGAGGTACGAGGAAGTGGGTTCCAGCAGGTCGCCCAGGCCCAGGCGCGCCAGTTGTAGCTCGACCGACTTGAGTTCCGCGAACGAGTCCCGGTAGTGGAGCAGCATGAGGTCGCCCTTGTGGCCCAGCAGCGCGTAGAGCGCCGACTTCCCTTCCCGCTCGGCGGGGGCGAGCACGGCGACGGCCTCGGCGGCCAGGGCCGTGCGCTCGGACTCGGCCAGCTTCCGCCAGTCGGACCAGCGGAAGCGCAGCATCTGGTGCAGGACGCTGGCCCCTTCCAGGGTGAGGGGCGCGGCGGGGAGGTCAACGTCGTAGTGGTGCGCCGCGTCCGACGCCGCCTTGCGATGGGCATGCATGCTCATGAATTTCTGATTGTACTGTAGCCTCGTGCTAGCTTTATCGGTACATGGGAGGAGAGATGCCCCGAGGGATTGGGCCACGACAGCCGCGGTCCACCAAGCGCGGGTACAACTTCGCGCGGCCACCGGCGCCGACGAAGAAGCCCGCCAAGCGGACCGCCACCAGGTCGACCGCTGCTCCCAAGACCGCGGCGGCGACGGCCAAACCCGGGTTGCCGCCGAAGGGCTACGACCCGGTAACGCCGGCGCGTGCGCGCGACATCCTGGCGCGTCTCGACGCCACTTACCCCCAGGCGACGTGCGCGCTGACCCACGGCAGCGCCTGGGAGCTGCTGGTGGCGACCATCCTCTCGGCGCAGTGCACCGACGAGCGCGTCAACAAGGTGACCCCGCTCCTCTTCCCGAAGTATCCGACGGTGCAGCACTTCGCGGCGCTGCAACCGGCGGAACTCGAGCCCGACATCCGCTCCACCGGCTTTTTCCGCAACAAGTCGAAATCGGTGGTGGGAGCGGCAAAGAAGGTGGTGGGCGAATTCGGCGGCCAGGTCCCCGACACCATGGAGCAGCTGCTGACCCTGCCCGGGGTGGCGCGCAAGACCGCCAACGTCCTGCTCGGCACCTGGTTCCAGCGCAACGACGGCGTGGTGGTGGATACGCACGTGACCCGCATCGCGCGGCGCCTGGAACTGACCAGGAATGACGACCCGGTGAAGATCGAGCAGGACCTGATGCGGGTGGTTCCCCGCCCGCGCTGGACTGACTTTTCCCACCAGGTCATCGGGCATGGGCGGAAGGTGTGCAGCGCCCGGCAACCGCAGTGCGCCGCGTGTCCGCTGGAGCGGCTGTGCCACGCCGCCGACAAGACGTGGAGCACGGTGGCCATGCACCGGGGCGCGCGCTAAGGCCCTGGCCGCATTCCCCGCAGCGTGCGGAGATCAGTTGGCGTCGGCGTAGAACTCGCTGTCGGAGCGGACGCGGCCGCCGGGCAGATTGGCATCGCGCATCTTGTAGAGCAGGGCGCGATAGCTGATGCTGAGGGCGCGCGCCGCGCGCTTCCGATTCCAATTGTTGGCCTGGAGCACCTTGAGGATGATCTTGCGTTCCAGGTCGCGCACCGCCCGCCGGGTCACGGCCTTGAGCGAGATGTTGCCGTCGATGGGCAAGTCGAGGTCGAAGCTGCTCGACTCGCGCGTGGCCAGTTCGCTGGTGATGGCCTCTTCCGTGCCCAGGATCACGTAGCGCTTCATCAGGTTGGCCAGTTCGCGGATGTTCCCCGGCCAGTGATACTTCTGCAGGGTCTGGAGCATGGGACCGGAGAGGACGCGGACGCGACGCCCATAGGCCAGGTTATAGGCGTCAATGAAGTAGGCGATGAGCTGCGGCAGGTCCTCCTGGCGCTCGCGCAAGAGCGGCAGGTGAATGCTCATCACGTTGATGCGATAGAAGAGGTCCTCGCGGAACCTGCCGGCCTGGATCTCCTCGGCGAGGGTGCGATTGGTGGAGCAGACCAGGCGGACCTCGACTTTTTTGTCCTCGGTCGCGCCGATACGGCAGAACTGGCCATCTTGCAGCAATTGCAGCAGCTTGGCCTGGAGGCCCATCTCCAGTTCGCCGATTTCGTCGAGGAAGAGGGTGCCGCGGTGCGCCATTTCAACGCGCCCCGGCTTGCTGCCGGTGGCGCCGGTGAAGGCCCCCTTCTCGTACCCGAACAACTCCGACTCCATCAGCGTGCCGGGGATGGCGGGGCAGTTCACCTTGACGAAGGGACCGTTCCCCCACGGCGAGCGACGGTGCAGCAGGGTGGCAATGATCTCCTTCCCCGTGCCGCTGGCGCCGGTAACCAGGACGGCGACATTGGCGCCGGCCACGCGCTCCAGCTTGTTCTGGATGTCGCGCATCGCCGCCGAGCTCCCGAAAACGACGGCATCCGGCGGCAAGATATCCGCAGCGGACGAAAACCCAAGACTGCTGGCGGCCATGCCATTAACCCCCTGGTGAAACGTTTTGCAGGAAATCACCCTAATGTTTGCACTCGGAGCACCAAATCCGGTGGGTACATCCGGTCGCAGCAAGGGCGCTCCCTTACTTGTGCAATACAACCTATCTCGCTGATTATAAACAAGAATTTGCAGGTCCACCAGAAAAACTCCGATCTGCCGGATGAAACCTTGTTTGCATTCCAGGATGCAATTGTTTTCACACTGGGAAGAAGGTTTCCTGTGACGCTTCCCCGGCGCCGGGCTCCGCCGACCCAACCCGCGGAAGCGACGGCGGCCCGGTCCGGAGCGCCCCTCATTTTGCTTAACGGTCAATCAAGAGTCGGTGGAAAGTTTCACAGAGTGACATTAATTTTATGCAAATGTGCAGAATCTTGCCTTTACTTTGGCATCACTTTTGCCGGAGAATGGAATTTCTTCGATCGCCGCTGCTGGTTTCCTTTCCCCCAACCCGAGAAGCGGATCCGAAGAACGTTTGCCGGGCAGCAGTTGCAAAACAGCCTTTCCCCAGCCCAGGTATAGGTGTGCCCGTAACCCGCGTGAGGATGTGGCCGTGTCCGTGGACGAGGAATCGCTGAAGACGGAGAGCCTGTCGGACACCGAAGGCACCGAAGACGCGCTGCAGAACGAGTTTCGGCGGCGGTCGGTGGCGCTGGCGTCGGTGGCGCACGAACTCAAGACGCCGCTGGCGGTCATGGCCGGTTACACTGATCTGTTGCTGAGCGGCGGGGTAGGTCCGCTGAACGAGCGGCAGCGGAAAGTGCTGGAGGAGATGCAGCACTCGGGCGCGCGGCTGCGGCAGTTCGTCGAGGATTTCCTCGAATTCAGCGCGGTCGAGACGGGCAAGGTGAAGATGAGCTACGAGAGTGGCGACATCAGCGCCTGCCTGGCGGAGGTTTGCAGCTTCTGGTTGCCGCGCTTCCAGGAAAAGCGCGTGGCCTGCTATTTCCTGCCGGCGCCGAACCTGGAACCGTTTGAGCTGGACTCGCTGAAGATCCAGCACGTGGTGTCGAACTTGCTGGGGAACGCGATCAAGTTCACCCCGGAGGGCGGCACGGTGTGGATTTCGGTGGAGCCGTTCTTCTGGGAGCGGCGCACGGACGCGGTGGCGTTGAAGCACGAGGAGCGGCGCGCGCGCCCCGTGGCGCGGCACAACTCGGTCCGCGTTACGGTCGCCGACACGGGGCCGGGCGTGGCTCCCGAGTTCCACCAGGAGATTTTCGAGGATTTCCGCATCCTGCCCTACCCCAAAGACCGGGGCAGCGGGACCGGCCTGGGACTGGCTATCGCGCGCCGCCTGGTGCAGGCGCACGGTGGCAAAATCTGGATTGAGAGCGAACCGGGGATGGGATGCAAGTTTTCGTTCCTCATCCCCGTGACCCCGAGCTACGAAACGGCGCCATGACCACGCACCCGAGCATCCTCGTCGTCGATGACGAACCCAGCATGCTGCGCTACATGCAGACGCTGCTGGAGATGGACCAGTACCGCGTCGAAACCGTGAGCAACGGCACGGATGCGGTGAAGCGTCTGCAGCAGATGCCGCCGCCCGACGTGGTGTTGCTGGACCTGCTCATGCCCGGCATGGACGGCCTGCAAACGCTGGAGAAGTGCCGCGAGGTGCGCCCCACCACCAAGGTGGTCATGCTCTCCTGCGTCAGCGACACGCGCAAGGTGGTGGAGGCCATCCGCCTGGGGGCGCAGGATTACCTCACCAAGCCCTTCCACAAGAGCGACCTGGATGCGGTGCTGCAGCGCATTCTGCGGAAAGACGATGCGACCGCGCAGCCCGACACCGTCGGCGAAGTCGAGGAAGTGAGCGACGATCTGTACTTCGTGGCCGCCAGCCCGGCCATGCGCAAAATCCGCGCCCAGGTGGGGCTGGTGGCCAACGTCGATATTCCGGTGCTGCTGCTGGGGGAGAGCGGCACGGGTAAAGAGATCCTGGCGCGGCTGATCCACAAGATGTCGCCGCGCGCCCATCGCAGCTTCCTCAAAGTGAACTGCGCCGCGCTGCCGGCCGACCTGCTGGAATCGGAACTGTTCGGCTACGAGCCGGGGGCTTTCACCGGCGCCGAGCGCAGCAAGCCGGGCAAGTTCGAACTCTGCAACAAGGGCACCTTCCTGCTCGACGAAGTGGGAGAAATGCCGGTCACCTTGCAGGCCAAGCTGCTGCACGTGCTGCAGGACGGGCAGTTCTCGCGGCTCGGCGGCCGCACCACCATCAAGGTGGACGTGCGCGTCCTGGCGGCCACCAACATCAACATTCAGGAAGCGATCGCCGAGCGGCGTTTTCGCGAAGACCTCTACTATCGCCTGAACGCCTTCACCCTGCGGGTTCCCCCGCTGCGCGAGCGCAAGGAGGAGATCCCGCTGCTGCTGAAGCACATGATGTCGCGCATGGCGGAAAGCTATGCCACCCCGCCGCTCCCTTATCCGCCGGCGCTGCTGGAGGCGTGCCAGCGCTACCACTGGCCGGGCAACCTGCGCGAGCTGGGGAACTTCGTGAAGCGCTACCTGGTGCTGCGCGACGAACCGCTGCTGACCGCTGAACTGCAGGCGGCGAGCAAGGACGGCGGCGCCCTCCCCACCGAGGCCAGCGCCGGAACCGGGCCGGGGGGTTTGAAGTCGCTGGTCCGCGGCCTGAAGGACCAGGCGGAAGAGGAAGCGATCAAGCGCACCCTGGAGCAGACCAACTGGAACCGCAAGAGCGCGGCCACCATGCTCAACATCAGCTACAAGGCGCTGCTGTACAAGATCCGGCAGTACGGCATCGAGCCGCCGCGCCACGCGGCGAAGGGGCGGCCGGCGCGCCCCGGTCTCGGCTGAGTTGAGGGGGTGGCCCCGCAGCAGAACGCCCTTCGGTGATCCGAAGGGCGTTTTCGATTTCCAGTTGCGGGAGAGGTCTTAGTCGTTTTCCAGAAATTCGTAATGGTCGATGACTGCGGCGACGCCGATCTTGCCCGGGCGGTCGCGTTCCACGCGCACGATCTTGCCTTTACACTGCACCCGGATACTCTGGGTCATGGTGATTTCCGGAGGGAGTGTGAGGGTGAATTCGATGGGCGTGTTCTCACCGACTTCCGAATCCATATAAATAAAAACCCCGCGAGCACTAACGTCCTTCGTCGTCGCCACACAATCCTGTGTGCCCTCCGGTGTCTTCACCTGGACAGGCAACTGCATGGCGAATCGGCGCATTGACCGCTGGTCCTTCGCGGACTGCGCGGACTCATTCATCGGTCCCTCCGGGAGCGGGTGCTCCTAGGCTTACCGTAGTATTTGCACTTGGCTCACCAAAGTGCGGCTTCCAGGGTGGTTCCTGCGATTCCTTCTAAGCCATTGAAAAAGAAACGGTTACATTTTCCCATCCTTTGCACAGCCCGGTCCTGATGACGCTTTGCTGCGGCATAGCTGCAAATTACTTCACCTTCCATCCCGCGATGTATCCCCTCCTTGGGGCAAACCGGGCATGTCGGCAAGTAACTGACTAGCCAAGCTGACGGTTGATTTCCCAGCGCCTTCACCCTAGCATCCGGGCACTCCCTTTCGCGAGGATAAACATGCGCCTGGGTCTGACGCTGTTGCTTGCCGGATTGCCGCTGCTGGGGCTGGTGGGGCTGGCGGGGGCGCAGGAGAACCCACTGCAACGCCGGACGGGCCGCTCCGTGGTGCGGAGCGAACACGGCATGGTGGCCAGCAGCCAGCCGCTGGCCTCCGAGGTCGGGCTGGAGATCCTGAAGCGTGGCGGGAATGCCGTGGACGCAGCCATTGCCATGGCCGCCGTGCTCAACGTCACCGAGCCGATGATGACCGGCGTCGGCGGCGACCTGTTCGCCATCGTCTACTGGGCCAAGACCAGGGAACTCCGCGGCCTGAATGCCAGCGGGCGCGCGCCGCGCGCGCTCACCCTCGATTACTTCCGCCAGCAAGACCTGCGCCGCGTCCCGCTGCGCGGCATGGAGAGCATCACGGTCCCCGGCGCCTTCGATGGCTGGGTCACGTTGCGCGACCAGTACGGCACCATGAAGCTGGCCGACCTGCTGGCCCCGGCGGCCGACCTTGCCGAACAGGGCTTCCCGGTGATGGAGAAATGCGCCGAGGACTGGGCGGCGGAGGTCGAGGTGGTGCAGCGTGATCCCGCGGCCGCGGCCACCTACCTGGTCAACGGCGCCGCGCCCAAGGCGGGCGACATCTTCCGCAATCCCCACCTGGCGCGCACCCTGCGCACGCTGGGCGCCGGCGGACGCGAGGCCTACTACCACGGGCCCATCGGCCGCGCCATGGTCGAATACTTCCGGCAGCACGGCGGCTTTATCACCCTGGAAGATCTCGCCGCCCAGCACGCCGAGTGGGTGGAGCCGCTCTCCACCACCTATCGCGGCTACACCGTCTATGAACTGCCGCCTAACGGCCAGGGTCTGACGGCGCTGCTGGCGCTCAATATCCTGGAAGGCTTTGACCTGGCGGCGATGAAGTCCCGCCCCGACCTCTACTATCACACGCTGATCGAGGCGGTGAAGCTGGCGTTTGCCGATCGCAACCGCTATATCGCCGATCCCCGCTTCGCCAAGGTCCCGGTGCAGGAGTTGCTGGCGAAGGAATACGCCGCCCGGCGGCGCGCGCTCATCCAGCCCGACACCGCGCTGCGCAATCCCGAGCCCGGCGTCTTCGCCACCGGTTCGACCACCTACTTCACCGTCGTGGACAAAGACCGCAACGCGGTTTCCTTCATCAACAGCCTGTTCGAGCACTTCGGGTCGGGAGTGGTGGCGGGCGACACCGGGATCGTGCTGCAGGACCGCGGCGCCGGTTTCTCGCTGGAGCCGGACAGCCCCAACCGCATCGAGCCGGGCAAGCGGCCGTTCCACACCCTGGTGCCGGCGATGGTCTTCAAGGACGGGAACCTGTTTGCCTCGTTCGGCGTGATGGGCGGCGACATGCAAACCCAGGGACACGTCCAGGTGCTCACCAACCTGATCGACCTGGGGATGGACATCCAGCACGCCATCGAGGCGCCGCGCTTCCGCTATGCCGGGCCGCGGGGAGTGATGCTGGAGAGCGAGATGGGCGCGGAGGTGATCGCAAAACTCAAGGCCCGCGGCCACACGCCGCTGCCGGCGCCGCGCTCGTCCATGGGTGGGGGGCAGGCCATCCTGGTCGATCCCCTGACCCATGCGCTGCTCGGCGGGTCGGATAACCGCAAGGACGGAATGGCCCTGGGGTACTGAGCGGCCGGCCTACGGCTTCACTTCCGCGGTCTTCAACAGCGCGTTCAGGTCAATCGTATTGCTCGCCAGGCAGGAATTTTGCCCTTCGATCAGGCTGACCATTGAAAAGCGGTTGCTCTCCTTGGAATTGAGCGGCAGCTGGAACTTGTAAACCCGCATCTGCGGTTCGGGCTTGGCGGAGAGTGGCTTGTTAATCTCGGTCACTTTCATGGAGATCGCGTTTTCTCCGCTCGAAACCGATTCGTAAAAGGCATAGACCCGGTCGCTCGCCTGCGGATTGGAGTGCACGGTGTAGTGCATCTCACCGGGCGAAACCATCGTCGCATCCGCGATAAAGAAGGGGACGCCCTTCGCAAAGGCTTCTTCCTTGGTGCGGAAGATTACGTCGCCCTTGCCTTCCACCTCCGCCATGCTCACCTTGCTGTTTGGATCGAGGCTCTCCTGGAATTTCCCCTTGGTCCATTCGTAGACGCGCGCTTTGCCGTCCATGGCGGGGAAGACGCCGACTTTGACCTTTACGTCATAGCCGCCCCAATAGGCGGCCCGCAGATGACAAACGGCAAAGTCGCGCACGGTCTTGTCCGTCGGGATGCTTTGCGACAAAGCGGCAACGACGTCGTGCATGGGGTCGGCGGGGGGTTGTTGTCCCTGGGCGGCGGTCGCCAGAACGCCCGCCAGAAGAATGAGCACCAGCTTGCGGCCCATAGCGAGGTCTCCTTTGGCAGAAGATGTCTGCTGGCAGAAGATGTCTGCCGGAACCGAGAGACCCGCTGGAATGCGTTATACAGCTCGCACTCTAACAGTGCGCTGCCCGGCTCGCAATGCTTGGTGCATCCGCTTCCAACCCGCCTTAATGGTTGTCGCCTGCCCGGCTGACCATTTACAACTCTAAGGTCCGTTCCACGACTTCGCGGAGGAACTCTCGGTGCGCCCTGTCCACGTGCTACGCCTTGGAGTTGGGACCCTGCTGCTCGCCGCTTCGCTCTATGCCCAGAATGCAACCGCGTGCCCGCCGCGCATGAGCTGCTGGGGGCAGCCGCCGGTGACGCAGGATACCGGCTACGCCGCCTTCTGGCAGGACCTGGCCAAACTGCGCACCACGGCGCGCCTGATGCACGTTGCCGCCCACCCGGACGACGAGGATGGCGGCATGCTGACGCTGGAGGCGCGCGGCTTCGGCGCCACCGTGCTGCTCAACCAGATCAACCGCGGCGAAGGCGGGCAGAACAAGTTCGGCGCCGAGCTGTTCGACGAGCTGGGCGTGCTGCGCACCCTGGAGCTGCTCGAGGCCGACCAGTATTACGGCGTGGAGCAACGCTTCACCCGCGTGGTGGACTTCGGCTTCTCGAAGAATGCCGACGAGACCTTCGCCAAGTGGGGCGGACACGACGCGGCGCTCGCCGACCTGGTGCGGGTGATCCGCACCTTCCGTCCCGACGTGCTCACCACCCGCCACACCGGCACCACCAGCGACGGCCACGGCAACCACCAGGCCGGAGGCCTGCTGACCCAGGAGGCCTTCCGCGCCGCCGGCGATCCCAGCCGCTTCCCCGAGCAGATCAAGGAAGGGCTGCTGCCCTGGCAGCCGAAGAAGCTCTACATCGGCGCCCGCGGCGAAAACAACTGGACGGTCCGCCTCGACACCGGCGCCTACAGCCCGGCGCTGGGCGCGTCGTTCGCGCAGTTCGGGCTGGAGGGGCTGGCGCACCAGATTTCGCAGGGCGCGGGCGGCGCGCGCATCCCCCCCGGACATCGCTACTCGCAGTACCGGCTGCTGGAATCGGCGCTCGCCGGCGGCGCCAAGCCGGACGCCAAGGAGCAGAACTTCTTCGACGGCATCGACACCTCGCTCCCCGGGCTGGCGGCGCAGCTCAACGGCGAAGACAAGCAGGTTCCCTTCCTGGCGCCGGCGCTCGACGCGCTCGACGCCGCCGCGCGCGAAGCCGCGGGGTTTGGGCCGCGCGACGTGTCACTGGCGGCGCCGCCGCTGCTGCGCGGCGTGAAGCTGCTGCGCGAGTTGCTCTCCCGGATCGAGAGCTCGCCACTCTCCGCGGCCGCCAAGCTCGACCTGCTGAGCCGCCTGCGCAGCAAGCTGGCGCAGTTCGAAACCGCGGCGGCGGATGCCGCGGGCATTCTGGTGCTGGCCGGCGTCGATCCCCCCAGCGGCGGCCCCCAGGGCGGCTTCTTCCGCCTGGAACAGACCTTCCTCGCCGCCTATCCCGGGCAGACGTTCACCCTGACCGCGCACCTTTACAACCGCGGACCGCAGAAGCTCGACGCCGAAGAAATCACGCTCGAAGCGCCGCCCGGCTGGCAGGTGGAGGCGGTCAGCAAGAACCTGACGCCGCTGGAGTCGAACGGCGAGGCGGCCATGCAGTTTCGCGTCACCGTGCCGCACGACGCGCAACTCTCCCGCCCCTACTTCTTCCGCGACGATCCGCAGCAGGAAAGCGTGTACCGGCTCGATCCCGCGTACGCGCGCTACGCCACGCTGCCCTTCCCGCCGCCGCCCCTGGTGACGCGCGCCACTTATCACGTCGGCGAAATGCAGGGCGAGGCCGCGGCGGTGGTGCAGGTGAAGTACATTGACCCGATCTTCGGGCAGCAGCAGCGCCCGCTAACGGTGGCGCCGCCGGTCTCGGTCGAGCTGGAGCCGACGACGCAGGTCATCTCCACCGCCGCCATCCGCCCCACCGAGGTGCGCGTGGGGGTGCGCAGCAACGTGATCGGCGGCATCAAGGGCGAAGTCGCGCTCCAGCTGCCGCCGGGCTGGAAGGCGGAGCCGGCGTCGCAGCCGGCCGCCTTCACCGAGAACAACGAGTACGCCAGCTTCACCTTCACCGTCACCCCCGGCGCCAGCGCGCGCGCCCCGCTGCGCGAGCAAAAGTACACGGTGGAAGCGGCCTTCAGCGACGGTGCCAGCTACTCGGGCGGTTACCGCATGGTGACGCGCCAGGACCTCGGCACCTATTTCTATTACCACCCGTCGCGGCAGGTGGTGAGTGCGGTTGACGTCAAGCTGCCGCCGCGCCTGCGGGTGGGCTACATCATGGGCGCGGGCGACGACATCCCCCCGGTGCTGCAGCAGCTGGGGTTGAACGTGCAGCTGATCACGCCGGCGGAGCTGGCCTCCGGCGACCTGGCGCGCTATGACACCATCGTGCTCGGCATCCGCACCTACGACGTCCGCACCGACGTGCGCGAGCACAATCGCCGCCTCCTCGACTACGTGCAAAAAGGCGGAACGCTCATCGTGCAGTACAACCAGCAGACGGGGCAGTTCAACGCCGGGCACTACACGCCGTATCCCGCCACCGCCGGCAGCAGCCGCGTGACCGTGGAAGAGGCGCCGGTCGAAGTGCTGGCGCCCGCCGACCGCGTTTTCACCTTCCCCAACCGCATCACGGAACGCGACTTCGACGGCTGGGTGCAGGAGCGCGGCCTTTATTTCATGAACGAGTGGGGAGCGCAGTTCACCCCCCTGCTCGCTGCGCACGACCCCGGCGAGCCGCCGCTGAAGGGCGGGCTGCTGGTCGCGAAGTACGGCCAGGGAACGTACATCTACTGCGGCTACGCCTTCTTCCGGCAACTGCCGGCGGGAGTGCCGGGGGCGGCGCGCCTGTTCGTCAACCTGCTGAGCGTCGGGGCAAAACCGTAAGCGGTCAGAAGACCTCCCTCGTGGCGACAGCGCCTCTCCAATCCGAACCGCACCTGCTGCGCGGCCTCACCGTGGGCAGCGCGACCACGCTGAACATGATCGACATGATCGGCGTCGGTCCGTTTATCACTATCCCACTGATCGTGAGCGCCATTGGCGGGCCGCAGGCGATGCTGGGCTGGATTTTCGGCGCGCTCTTTGCGCTCTGCGACGGCCTGGTGTGGGCGGAGCTGGGCGCGGCCATGCCGGGCGCCGGCGGGTCGTACGTCTATCTGAAAAACATCTATGGCGCGCGCTCGCTGGGCCGGCTGCTGTCGTTCCTCTTCATCTGGCAGCTCTCGTTCAGCGCCCCGCTCTCGATTGCCTCCGGGTGCGTCGGCATCGCGCAGTACGCCGCCTACCTGTGGCCGGCGCTCGACGTGACCTGGTTCGAGCGCACGCTGGCGCTCAACGTTCCCGCCCTGGGGCCGCTGGAGGCGCGCCTGCTGATGACGCGCGGCACGCTGGTGGCGCTGGGCGCGCTGGCCCTGGTGGTGCTGCTGCTCTACCGCCGGATCACCATCATCGGACGCCTCTCCAAGCTGCTCTGGGTGGGAGTGCTGGGAACGATCGCCTGGGTCATCTTCGCGGGACTGACGCATTTCAACGCCGCGCGGGCGTTCAGCTTTCCGCCCCACGCCTTCCAGCTCTCCTCCGGTTTCTTCACCGGCCTCGGGGCGGCGATGCTGGTCGCCACCTACGACTACTGGGGCTACTACAACGTCTGCTTCCTGGGCGAAGAGGTGAAGGAGCCGGCGCGCACCATTCCGCGAGCGCTGCTGTATTCCATCGTGGCAGTGGCCGCGATCTACATCGTGATGAATATCGCCATCCTCGGGGTGATGCCATGGCAGGAGCTGGCGCAGGCGGCGCAGACCAACTCGCGCTTCTACGTGATCTCGACCATGATGCAACGCCTCTACGGCCACACCGCCGGCGCAGTGGCGGCCGGGCTGATCATCTGGACGGCGTTCGCCTCGGTCTTTTCGCTGCTGCTGGGATACTCGCGCGTGCCCTACGCGGCGGCGCTCGACGGCAACTACTTCCGGGCGCTGGCGCGCGTCCATCCGCGCCACCACTTTCCCCACGTTTCCCTGCTGGCGCTGGGCGCGGTGGCGGCCGCGGCGTGCTTTCTCCGCCTGCAGGACATCATTGCCGCGCTGGTGGTGATCCGCATCCTGGTGCAGTTCCTGCTGCAGACCGTCGGGGTCATCGTGCTGCGCGTGCGGCGCCCCGAGCTGCCGCGCCCCTTCCGCATGTGGCTGTACCCGCTGCCGGCGCTGCTGGCGACCTTCGGCTTCCTGTATGTTCTGATAGCGCGCAAAAACTTCCTCAAGGAAGTGCGCTACGCCGTGGTGATCGTGGTGATCGGGACGCTGATCTACCTGGTGCGCGCCTACCGGCGGCGCGAGTGGCCGTTCGGCCCCGGGGGAGAAGCGGCGCCGGCCGCCGGACCCCATCTTTGAGGGATGAGGGATAACGAACCCGGCGCGCAGCGGTCTAAATCGATTTGGCACGTGGGAGCGACATGGCAGACAGCGAGGCGGGAGCGGCGGTAATGCGGGCGAGGGCGGCGGAGCGCAGCGTCGCGCATGCGTGGTCGCCGCTCTATGAGCCGCTTTTCCGCTCCCTGTGGATCGCCGCCGTCATCTCTTTCACCGGCAGCTGGATGCAGAACGTCGGGGCCGGCTGGCTGATGACCACGCTCACCATGGGCCAGGCGCGCGCGCCGCTGCTGGTCGGGCTGGTGCAGGCCGCCAACGCGCTCCCGGTGTTCCTGATCGCGCTGCCCGCCGGCGCGCTGGCCGACCTGGTGGACCGCCGCCGCCTGCTGCTGGCCACGCAAGTCTGGATGACGCTGGCGGCGGCCGCGCTGGGGGCGCTGACCCTGGCCGGCAAGGTCACGCCCTGGATGCTGCTCGCCTTCACCTTCGTGCTCGGTCTGGGCGCGGTGATGAACGATCCGGCCTGGCAGGCGATCACCCCGGAGATCGTCTCCCAGGAACGTTTCGCCAGCGCCGTGGCGCTCAACTCCGCCGGCTTCAACGTGGCCCGCGCCGTCGGCCCGGCGCTCGGCGGCGTGGTGGTGGCGGTGGCGGGATCGGGGACGGCGTTCATGCTGAACGCGCTGTCGTTCCTGGGGGTGATCGGATTCCTGCTGCGCTGGCAGCG
Organism: Terriglobia bacterium; assembly: GCA_963739375.1. Classification (GTDB taxonomy): domain Bacteria; phylum Acidobacteriota; class Terriglobia; order Terriglobales; family Acidobacteriaceae; genus CAVUAF01. The sequence goes on along the minus strand of CAVUAF010000019.1, from coordinate 74,257 downwards.
CCGCCCGCATGTGGCGCCGCTGCCGAAGCTGCGCCTGTGGCCGGCCGTACGCGCCGGCCTGACCTACATGCGGCGCGCCCCGGCCGCTCGCGCGGTGCTGGTGCGCACCGGCGTCTTCAGCCTGTTTGCCAGCGCGCTGTGGGCCATGCTGCCGCTGATTTCCGCGCAACACGGTTCGGTCGGCTATGGGCTGCTGCTGGCCTGCCTCGGCTTCGGCGCGGTGATGGGAGCGGCGCTGCTGCCCCTGATGCGCCGGGCGCTCACCGTCAACGTGCTGGTGGCGATCGCCAGCGTGGTGTTCGGCCTGGTGACGCTGGTGGCCGGCATCGCGCGCAATTTCTGGGTGCTCTCGCCGGTGCTGCTGCTGGGCGGCGTAGCCTGGATCAGCATCCTGGCCAGCCTCAACCTCTCGGCGCAGACCATGTCGCCGGGCTGGGTGCGGGCGCGCGCCATCTCCATGTACTTGCTCGTGCTGCAAGGCGGCATGGCTGCCGGCGGCGCCCTGTGGGGGGCGCTGGCCGGCCGCTTTGGCATCGAGACGTCGCTGGCGGTGGCCGCCCTGGGACTCGCTGCCGGCGTGCTGGCGGTACGCAGCTATCCGTTGCGCGCCACCTGGACGGGATTTCCCGCCGAGGTCACGCCGCCAACGGTGGGCGGCGCCGCATGATAAATTCTGTGCTCAAAATTTCAGGAGGAAACAAACGATGAAAGCTACTCGGTTGTTCGGTTCCCTGGTTGTTCTCTTGCTGGCGGTGGCGGCTGCGGCGCAGACGGGGCAAGCTCCGGCGTCGCCGCCGCAGCCCCCCACGATGTCGCAGGTGCTCAATAACGGGTTGCGCGGCGTGGAAGGCGAGTTCGTCTCGGCCGCCGAGGCGATGCCAGAAGACAAATTCAATTACGCTCCGACGAACGGCGAGTTCAAGGGCGTGCGCACTTTCGCGCAGCAGGTGAGGCACGTGGCCGCGGTCAACTACATGGTGGCCGCCGCCATCGCCGGCGAGAAGGTGCCGGTGGACATCGGCACCGGTGAATCCGGCCCCGACAACCTCACCAGCAAGGCCGACATCATCAAATTCCTGCGTGACTCCTTCGCCTACGGCCACCGCACGCTGAACGGCGTTACGCCCGAAAACGCCACCCAGTTCATCAAGAGTCCGTTCGGGTCGGGACAAACCACGCGGCTGGGCATGGGCGTGCTCCTGGTCGGCCACTGCTTCGATCACTATGGGCAGATGGTCGAATACCTGCGCTCGAACGGCATCGTTCCCCCGGCCAGCCGCCCGAGGTAAACGTGAAGCACTACCTGTTGTTTTACGAGGTCGGCGAGGAATTCACGACGCGCCGGGCGGCTTTTCGCGATCAGCACCTGCGGCTGGCCTGGCAGGCGCACGCGCGCGGCGAACTGCTGCTGGGCGGCGCGCTGGGAAATCCGGCCGAAGGCGCCATGACGCTCTTTCGCGGCGAGTCGCCGGCGGTGGCGGAGCGCTTCGCGCAGGCCGACCCGTACGTCAGCAACGGGCTGGTCAAGCGCTGGTACGTGCGCGAGTGGACCACGGTGGTGGGCGACGGCGCTACCACCCCGGTCCATCCCTCCGGCTCCGCCCCGTAAGCGTCGCGGCGCGGCATTACGTATGCTGCGTCCCAAGGGACATGCACCGCGGTGGCCGGAGGTTATCTTGGCGGACGCGCCGCCTTCCGCCAAGTAGCCGCCAGATTTCGCATCTCGCCGCCGCTCCGCACATCCAACGAAATTCCGCGTTGCGCTTCACGGCGCCGGCGCGGTATAGCTTTCTGTCATGCCTGCCGTCCCCGCAAAACCGAAAAAGTCGGCGCGCGAGCAGTGGCGCGAAGCCCTGCCCGAGGTGTGGGCACTGATGAAGCCGCGCCGTGCGCTGCTCGGGCTCGGCCTGATCCTGATGGCCGTCAACCGCATGTGCGGCCTGGTGCTGCCGGCCTCGACCAAGTTCCTGGTCGACGACATCATCATGAAGCACCGCACCGAGCTGCTGCTGCCGCTGGTGGGCGTCGTCCTGGGCGCAACGCTGGTGCAGGGCGCCACCTCGTTCGCCCTCACCCAACTGCTCTCCAAGGCGGCCCAGAAGATGATCGCCGAACTGCGCATGCAGGTGCAGGCGCACATCGGGCGGCTCGCCCGTCGCCTACTACGACGCCAACAAGTCCGGCGCCCTCGTCGCCCGCATCATGAACGACGTCGAGGGTCTGCGGAACCTGATCGGCACCGGCCTGGTGGAGTTTATCGGCGGGCTGCTGACCGCGGCCATTGCCCTGGTGCTGTTGGTGCGCATCAGCGCCCTCATGACCGGCGTCGCCGCCTTGTTTCTCGGCGTCTTCCTGGTGCTGATGCAGCGCGTCTTCGGGACCATCCGCCCCATCTTCCGCGAGCGCGGCAAGATCAACGCCGAAGTCACCGGGCGCCTCACCGAATCGCTGGGCGGGGTGCGGGTGGTCAAGGGCTACCACGCCGAGGCGCGCGAGCACGAGGTCTTCGCCGGCGGCGTGCAGCGCCTGCTGGACAACGTCCTGCGCACGCTCACCGCCATGTCGCTGATGAGCCTTTCCGCCACCGTCCTCATGGGGCTGGTGGGCGCGGTGGTGATGTACATCGGGGCGCGGCAGATCTTCGGCCGGCACGCATGACGGTGGGCGAGCTTCTTCAGCTACACCATGCTCTTCCTGGCCTTCCTGGTGGCGCCGGTCTTTCAGATCGTCAGCATCGGCACGCAGTTCACCGAGGCCATCGCGGGGCTCGAACGCACGCGCGAGATCCTGCGCGAGCAGCCCGAAGACGAAGACCCGCGCCGCACCGTCGCCATGCTCGGCATCGCGGGCGACCTCGCTTTCGAGCACGTCGAGCTTCGCCTACGACGCCGAGCAAGCGCGGTGCTCCACGACGTCTCCTTCGAGCTCCGCCCCCGGCACGGTGACGGCGCTGGTCGGGCCGTCCGGGTCGGGCAAGTCCACCATCATCGGCCTGGTGGCGGCGTTCCATGGCCCACGGGCGCGGCCGCGTGCTCGTCGACGGCGTGGACCTGGCCACGGTGCGGCTCGATTCCTATCGCACGCAGCTCGGCGTCGTGCTGCAGGAAACGTTCCTGTTCGACGGCACGATCCGCGAGAACGTCGCCTTCGCGCGGCCCCGAGCCAGCGAGGACGCAGATCCTGCGCGCCTGCCGCATCGCGCGCGTCGACGAGTTCGCCGAAAAGTTTCCCGAAGCAGTACGACACGCTGGTCGGCGAGCGCGGCGTCAAGCTCTCCGGCGGGCAGCGGCAGCGCGTCTCGATCGCGCGCGCCATCCTGGCCGATCCGCGCATCCTGATCCTCGACGAGGCCACCTCCAGCCTCGATTCCGAGTCCGAGGCGCTGATCCAGGACGGGCTGGCGCTACCTCATGCACGGCCGCACGACGTTCGTCATCGCCCACCGCCTCTCCACCATCCGCCGCGCCGAGCAGATCCTGGTGGTCGAGGAGCGGCCGCATCGTGGAGCGCGGCACCCACCAGGCAGCTCTACGCCGCTCGCGGCCGCTATTTCGAGCTCTACACCAAGCAGCACGGCCTGGAGGCGAACCTGTTCCTGGCTCCGGGCGAGGGCGACGTGGTGGACGACGGCAACGGCGGCGGCGGGCCGCGCGGCCCCGGCCAGGGCAACGCGCTCAGTGAGGCCCTGCGCCTCGTCCGCGGCCCCACCCTCTAGCGTTGTCATCCTGAGCGAGCGCGAGGAAGCGCAGCCGGGGTCCCCAGCGAGCCTGGTTTTGGCTTGCTGGGGTGGTCGCATGCGACCGAGTGCGAGTCGAAGGATCCCTATCGCAACACTGCCGCCAGGAAAAGGACGTCGTATTCTCCCAGCCTCAATTCGGCAATTCCGCACTTCGGCAATTCGGCAATATTTATCGCTTAGTCAATAACTCATGAATTATCAATGCCTCGGGGCGATTATTCCCTACGAGGTACTCCACGCTGCCCGCCTTCGGGCATACAATCACTCCCGCCGGACAGCCTGAATAAGCCACCACCGTTGTCTCGACCACGGATGGAAGCCGCTGGAGACTTTTTTCCAACGCGAGTCCGTAGGCGGTGGAATACGGCTCGCTCTGCTCCTTACGGGTTGTCCGGCCTCGACTCCCTCCCCCGAGCCGGACGGAGCATTCTTTTCATTTGTGGATTCATAGGCCGCAGGTGCGCCCAGGCCGGCGGGCGACATCTCGGGGTAAACGGGCTTCATAAGCAGTACGACCCCGTGTTCAGCGGGGCGCAAGCAGGCACTTTGTTCCAGCAGTTGCGGGCGGGGCCACGGCTGCACTCGCGTTTTGGGGAAAACGGCGGTTGTAGTTGCAGCCCCGCCCACATTTTTCTCTCCCACCGGGCCAGCATCCGCTGGCGTGCCGCGCATTGCGCCGCGAAAGTTCCCCTATTGGCTAACAAGGAGTGTCGTGCAACCGACACTGGGCAGAAGTCTGCCGCCCGCTCAGCGTGGCGCCGCTGCGGCCGCCGGCTGTGGCTGGGCGAAGTGCTTCTCGTACCAGGCGATGCTGCGCTCGAAGCTGTCGACGACGTGCTTCGGCTCGCGCAGCCCGTGCCCCTCGCGCGGATATCGCACCATCACCGTTTCCACCCCCACGTCCTTCAGCGCGATGTAGAACTGCTCGGCCTCGGCGATGGGCACGTCGTTGTCGTTCTCCCCGTGGATCAGCAGGGTCGGCGTCTTGACCGCGGCGACGTGCTTCAGCGCCGAGCGCTCCCACAGCACGTCCATCAGGTTGCCCTGGTGCGGCCGCACCCCCCACTCCATCTCCTCGTACTGGTTGTAGTAGGTCATGTAGTTGTAGCTGATCAGGTTGGTGATGGCGGCGAGGGGAATCGCGGCGCTTGAAGATGGAGGTCTGGGTGATGAGCCACGCGGTGAGCTGCCCGCCGTAGCTCCCGCCCTCGATGCCGAGGCGCTCGCGGTCGATCCACGGGTAGCGGCGCAGGGCCGCGCCCACGCCGTAGAGCACGTCCTGCGCCTCGTTGCCGTTCTGGTCGGCGAAACACCGCGTCGGCGAACTCCTGCCCGTAGCCGGTGGAGCCGCGGAAGTTCACCATCAGGGTGGCCCAGCCGCGCGCCGCGTACACCTGGTTCTTGAAGTTGAAGGCCGGGCCCTGCTGGCCGTGCGGCCCGCCGTGAATGTTCACGATGAGCGGGTACTTTTCGATTCGGCGGTCGAGGCCGACGGGCCTGGTCAGGAACGCTTCCACGTCTCCACTTGTTGTCGTTGGTGACGAAGTGAAGGCCTCGACCTCGGCGACCGGCTTTCCCGGCCAGCAGTTGCTGGTTCAGCTGGTGAGCTGGCGCGTCGGGCTGGTTGGCGCGCTTCAGGAAAAGCTCCGTGACATCGTTCGGACCGGTGAAGGTGTAGGCCAGGCTGCCGTCCTCGGGCCAGCGAGAACGCAACCACCGCGCCGCGCTCGGCGATCACGCTCTCCGGGCTGCCGCCGGCCAGCGGCGACGCGGTACACGTGATTGCTGCCGCGCTCCTGCACCGTGAAGTAGAGCGCGCTGCCGTCCGGCGCCCACACCGGCGGGCCCTGGCGGTTGTCGATCGGCGGCCCCGACCTCGCGCCGGTCCGGTGCCGTCCGCATTCATCACCCAGACGTGCGTGTCCTCCATCGTCGGTCTCGAGGTCGGTGAGGCCGCGCTGCGTGGCCCGGTACGCAATCGTCTTTCCGTCCGGCGACCAGCGCGGCTCGATACTCGGCGCTCTTCGGTCGCCGTGAGCTGCCGCATCGCTGCCGTCGGCGACGCTCACCGCGAAGATGTCGTAGTTGAAGAACTCGTCGGCGTTCGGCTCGCGGTTGGAGACGAAGAGGATCTCCTCGCCCGTTCGGCGACCAGTCGATCGAGTGCTCGTCATGAAGTCCCCGGTGGTGAGTTGCCGCGGCGGGCCGCCGGCCACGTCCACGATGAAGATGTGCAGCCGCCGGTTGTCGTTGAAGTGCGAGTTCCCCTCGTAATACTCGGGCTTGTAGAGGTAGCGCGTGATCACGATGGGATCGCCGGTGGCGGCGGCGGTCTCGGGTCCCGGGACTGCCGAAACGAAGGCGATCGCGCTTGCCGTCGGGCGACCAGGCTACGTCGCTGCCGGTAATTTGCAGCGGCGTGTTGGTGCCCTCGGTGGCGGCGAGGAAGCGCGCCCCCGAGCCGTCGGCGCGCGCCACCAGCAGGCCGTGTTTCCCGTTGAGCGTCCCGCGATACAACAGCGCCTGACCATCCGGCGACCACACCGGCCCGCCACATCCCTCCTGCCCGGAGCACAGCGCCAGGTCGCGCCCGTCGGCCAGCGTCATGAGGTGCAGCTGGCCGTAGGGACGTACGGGGCCGTCGTTGTTCTCGACCGTGTAGGCCACGCGCGTGCCGTCAGGGGAGAGCTCCACGCCCGTTACGAAGCGCAATTGCAGAAAATCGGCGCTGGTGAAACCGCGCTCCTGGGCGGCAACGGACGCGACGATTACGAGCACAATGGCGGCCACACGACGAGTCATTCCTGCCTCCTGGCGATCTCCAAGTTGTGGTGAGCTTCTACTTCCCCACCGCTGCCGACATCTGCCTGCCATACGCCGGACCCCGCAGCGCGCGGCCGGCGAGGACGTGTGTCGGCTGCCCGTCCTTCACCACGAATTTCCCATTCACTAAAACGTACACGCAGCCCTCGGCATACTTCGCGGGCTCCAGGTAGGTGGCGGGCGTGTGCACCTTCGCCAGATCGAATACCACGAGGTCGGCGAAGTATCCGGGCGCGACCATGCCGCGCTCGCTGAAGCCGGCAATCTGCGCCGGCAGGCTGCTCATGGCGCGGATGGCAAACGGCAGCGTGGTGACCTTGTCCGCCACCACGTACTTTTCCAGGCGCAGCGCGAACGTCCCATAGAGCCGCGGATGCCCGCCCGAGCCGTCGCTGCCGGTGGCCACCCAGTCCTGCTTCATGAACTCGGCGACGTCGCTCTCCGTCATGTTGTGCGAGACCACGCTGGTGCCTCCGGCGCGCACGATGCGCAGCACCGCCTCTTCCGGCGCTACCTGCCACTCTTGCGCAATCTGCTCCAGCGATTTCCCCACGATGGAGCGGTCCACCGGCGGCACGGCCGACGGCGCCGCGTTGCGGTCGGGATTGAACCCGGCCAGCACCAGGGTGTCGGGCCCGCCGCGCTTCGCGATCAGCGCCGGAATCTCGCCCGCCAGCTTCTGCCGCGTGGCGGGATCGTCGATGCGCTCCACCATCTTCTGCCGCCCGCCCACCGCCGCCCAGTTGGGAAACACCGCCGCTTCCAGCGCCGTTTCCGAGGCGGTGTACGGATACTGGTTGGCGACGATTTGCAGGCCCTCTTCGCGCGCTTTGCGCACCATCTCGATCACGTCCTTCGAGCAGCCCCAGGCTTCGCGCCCCAGGCACTTGATGTGCGACACCATGCCCGGGAGGTGCGCCTGGCGGCTGATTTCGATCAGCTCCGCCACCGCCGCCCGCACCCCGATGTTGTAGCTGTCTTCGTCGCGCAAGTGTGAATCGTAGAAGCCGCCCAGCTCCCCCGCCGCCTTGGCCACCGCGATCACCTCGTCGGTCTTCGACCAGCTTTGCGGGGTGTAGAAGAGGCCGGTCGAAAGCCCGATGGCGCCCTCGCGCATGCCCTGGCGGGCGAGGTCCTGCTCGCGCCGCAGCTCCTCGGGATTGGGCGCCCGGTCCGACATTTGCAGCACCTGGCGGCGAATGGTGCCGAACCCGACAAACAGCGCCGCGTTGGTGCCGATGCCCTGGCTCTCCAGCGTTTCGAGCATCCGCGCGATGGGCCACGGCGAGTTGCCGTCGTTCCCGGCGACCACCGTGGTGACCCCCTGCATCAAGTACGGCAGGTTTTCCCTTTGCTTGACGTCGCTGAGGATGCCGAGGCTGTGGGTGTGCAGATCGATGAATCCCGGCGCCAGGTAGAGGCCGCGCAGGTCGAGCGTCTGCTGCGCCGCCACCGGGGCGCGCTGCGCGTCGCCGACGAAAGCGATGCGATCGCCGCGGATGCCGACGTCGGCCCTCCGCCACGGGTTGCCGCTGCCATCGAGCAGCCGCGCGTTGGTGAACAGCAGGTCGAGCGTAAGGGGCGCCGGCGCCGCCTGTCCCGGAACCCCGGCGACGCAGCAACACAGGCAGAGAATGCAACCCAGGAAGCGAGTCATGGCCCGCCATTGTAATGGCGGCGGCAAGGGCGCTGGGCCCGCGTTCCTTCGGTAACTTGCGCGGCCGCAGAAAAACGGTAAGCTGCTGGCATGACTTGCCCGGCCCTCGGCCGGGGTGCGGTAGTTTCTCGACCATGCGCTGGCTCAAACGAATTTTTGGCCGCAAGACGGAGACGGCGGCGGATCGCCGCCAGCATCCGCGCTACCGCATGGAACTCATCGTGACCGTCAGCGCCGGCGGCAGGACCTTTCGCGGGCGCAGCAAAGACCTGAGCCAGAGCGGCATGGGAGCGTATTTCGACGGGGAACTCGAAATCGGTGAGCAGGTGGAACTGGCCTACGAACTCGGCGATGGCTCACCGGCTAAACGTCGCACCGCCATCGTGCGCAGCCGCGCCGGCAAGCGGTATGGCCTGGAGTTCACCGCGTAGTGCTGGCGGCGCGCCGACGAAGCCGGCAAATCGCCAAATCCCTAAATCACCAAATGCCTAAATCTCTTCTGTGTCTCTGTGCCTCTGTGGTAGGTGTTTCTACGCGAACCTCACCTTCACGTCCGGCTTCTTGTTCAGGTGGATGCTGTCAATGAACCGGATGGCGCCGGTTTCCAGCGTCATGACCAGCGACTGGGTGCGTGTCCCTTCCCCGAAAAAGCGGACGCCCTTGAGCAGCGAGCCCTCGGTCACCCCGGTGGCGGCAAAGATGATGCTCCGCCCGGGGGCCAGGTCTTTCTCGGTGTAGACGCGGTGCTTGTCCTTGATCCCCATCTGGGCGACGCGCTCTGCCAGTTCCGGCTTGTTGATGAGCAGCCGCCCCTGCATGTGTCCGTTGAGGCAGCGCATGGCGGCGGCGGTGATCACGCCCTCCGGGGCGCCCCCCGAGCCCATGACCGCATGCACGCCGGTGCCGATGACGGCGGCGGCGATGCCGGCCGAGAGGTCGCCGTCGCTGATCAGGCGGATGCGCGCCCCGGCGGCGCGAATGTCGCTCACCAGCTGCTGGTGCCGGTCACGGTCCAGCACGATCACCACCAGGTCGGCCACGTCGCGCTCCAGCCGCTGGGCGATGGCCTTCAGGTTGTCCTTCACCGGCGCGTCGATGTCCACCGCGCCCTTGCACGACGGCCCGACGATGATCTTCTCCATGTAACAGTCGGGCGCGTGCAGCAGCCCGCCGCGTTCGCTCGCCGCCAGCACGGTGATGGCGTTGGGAGCGCCGGTGGCGCACAAGTTGGTGCCTTCCAGGGGGTCCACCGCGATGTCGACTTCCGGGAACTTCATGCCGTCGAGCTGCGGGGCGCCGACCTTTTCGCCGATGAAGAGCATCGGCGCTTCGTCGCGCTCCCCCTCGCCGATTACGATCGTGCCCTGCATGTGCACGGTGTCCATGGTGCGGCGCATGGATTCCACGGCCACGTGGTCGGCATGCTGGCGGTCGCCCTGCCCCATGGTCTTGGCGGCGGCCACGGCCGCTTCCTCCACCACGCGCAGGAACTCCAGCGCCAGTTCGAACTCCAGCTGCTTGGCTCCCGCCTTACGGCCCGCTGCTTCCCCCATGGCGCCTCCCCGTAGTCCTTCGTTCCTGCCCCGCAGGCACAAAATCACGCAGCAGGAAGAAGAAAGCCTTCCTTCGCGGCTCCGTGACTTCGTGGTGGTGAAGCGTTCCCTAGCCCTGCTGTCTTTTGCGCTCGGCCCAGCGCTTTTTCATGGCCGCGCCGATTTTGCGCCGCGCTTCGGCGCTCATGTGCCGCCGCCGCCGACGCCCACGCTTCGCCGGCGCAGCCACGCCGCGCGCCGCACCTTCCAGCGCCGCAATGGCGCGGTCCAACCGGTCCCGTTCGGCTTTGAGTTCACCAAGAATCTGATCGATTTTCACGTTGGTCCTTTCGCTTCGTTGTTTTTGAATGGCGGCGCCCGCGCCTCATCATCAGAAGGCGTCGATGCCGGTTATGTTCGACCCGATGATCAGGGTATGAATGTCGTGCGTGCCCTCGTACGTCTTCACCGACTCCAGGTTCATCAGGTGGCGCATCACCGGGTAATCGTCGGCGATGCCGTTGGCGCCGAGCACGTCGCGCGCCCGCCGCGCACACTCCAGCGCCATCCACACGTTGTTCCGCTTGGCCATGGAAATATGCTGGTGCCCGGCGCGGCCCGCGTCCTTCAGGCGGCCCACCTGCAGGACCAGCAGTTGCGCCTTGCTGATCTCGTTGATCATCCACACCAGCTTGTCCTGCACCAGCTGGTGCGAGGCGATGGGCTGATTGCGAAACTGCTTGCGCTCCAGCGCGTATTGCAGCGCCGTGTCGTAGCACGCCATGGCGGCTCCGACCGCGCCCCAGGCAATGCCGTAGCGCGCCTGGTTCAGGCACATCAGCGCTGACCGCAGGCCGCCCGACTTGGGCAGCAGGTTGGCCGCCGGTACCCGCACCTCCTGCAGGGAAAAGCCGCTGGTCACCGAGGCGCGCAACGACCACTTGCCGTGAATGTCGCTGGCCTGGAAGCCCGGCCGGTCGGTCTCCACCAGGAAGCCGCGCACTCGCCCGCCTTCCTCGTCCACCTTCGCCCACACAATCGCCAGGTCGGCGATGCTTCCCGAGGTGATCCACATCTTCTCGCCGTTCAGGACGTACTCGTTGCCGTCCTGGCGCGCGCGCGTCAGCATCCCCCCGGCGTTGGACCCGAACTGCGGCTCGGTCAGGCCAAAGCAGCCGAGCTTGCGGCCGGCCTGCAGCTCCGGTAGCCACTTCTGCTTCTGCTCGTCGGAGCCGAACTCGTACACCGGGTACATGACCAGCGCCGACTGCACGCTGACGAACGAGCGCAACCCCGAGTCGCCGCGTTCCAGCTCCTGCATGACCAGGCCGTACTCCACGTTCGACATCCCGGCGCAGCCGTAGCCCGAGAGCGACGCCCCGAAGAAGCCGAGCTTCGCCATGGGCGCCACCAGCTCGCGCGGAAAGCGCCCATCGCGGTTGCACTGCTCGATGATGGGGACGAGGTTGTCATCGATGAAGCGCCGCGCCTCGGCGCGCACCATACGCTCATCGTCGGAGAGCAGGCCATCGAACTCGATGAAGTCCACTCCCCGGAATTTGAAGGCCATAAAGGTATCTCGCTAAGAAAGCGACCTGTGGTTCGGCGCCCTGACCCCACGCGGCGCCTGCGCATACCGCTGGGTCTTACTACGAAGCTCAAAACCGTAACACCCGTGGCTGCCTAGGTCAAACCGCGACTACCCTGGGTAGTGGTGCAGTCTTCGTAAGGGCGCGGCTCGGTAGGTCAGGGCTTCAGCCCTCACTCGCGAAGTGACCGCGCCGCAAGGCCTCCCCCCGACCATTGTCATCCCGAGCCGCGCCGAAGGAGTCTGCCGCGGCGGACGACCGAGGCGCGAGCGAGGGATCTGGGTTTGTGAAACTGCACCACTACCCTCCCCTGCCTCGTTGCCGTCCCGCCGCGGCTTTGAACCAAATCAACCGCGGGTGTAGAGTCTACGGACTCCGGGGCAGAGCTTATAAATGACCCGGAAAGCCAGGTCAATAGGCCGCCGGCCATGGCGGTTTAGGCGGGTCGGCCTAAACAAGAGTTAGGCGGCAAGGTTGCGGAGGTGCTCAGGTGACCGACGACAGTATTCTCAGCGATGAGGAGTACAGGGCATACTTGGACGCTCTGGCGCGGAAGTACGTTCGATTGTACCGTCTAGGTCGCCATCACCTTGAAGACTGGGGGCACCTCCATTACGAGATTGAGAGGACCATCTCTTTGGCCCGTCTTGTTGCCGTCACGGCCGAGCGGGAGGACGACAAGCGGCTCCTCTCAGCGCTCGGCGACGGCCTTCAGCACGCATATCTCAATTGGCTCGTTCATTCCCTCGATGACAGCGGCGTCTTGCGGGCAATCGACGAAGACCCTGCAACAGTCTTTGGCAACCTTCGCCCCTCTGTCATACCTGCCGAAGACCGAGCGCTTCTCCATGATGCCGGCATTCGAGACGCCGACGCCGAGATTACCCTCACCATCCAATACTCGAGGCGTCACTTAGCAACACTGCGCCAGAACGTCAGCCCGAGTGAAGCAGTACGGCAGGTCCCCGAGCAAGTCGAGCGAGCGGGCAAAGAGCTCTCAGGGATGGCTGAGGTTGATGACAAGACTGAGCAGCCAAGCGCAACAAGACGAAAGAGAAAGATCCTGAACGGCACAGGGAAGATACTTACCGGCTCCATAGCGGGCGCCGGCAACCTGCTCCTTGGCCTCGGTGGCCTCGCCGCCCCCAACCCCGGTGTCGGGTTCGCCGTTATCGGCTCCTGCGCGCTTGCGGTCGGCAGCATCTGCCAGGGCATGGGCGACCTGCGTGGTGAGTGAGTCCTTGCGGCGTAACAAGGCCATGCAGTTGACGTGCTCAACTTCCGAAATAAATCCTTCCAGAACGCGAGGCGCCTGATGCGAAGACTTGCGGCCGTTCTTTCAGTTTCCTTGCTCGTGGCGGGCTTGCCGCCAGCGCGGGTGGCAGCCCAATCTGCCAACCCATCGCAGGCCCAGGGATTGCCGGCGGAATTGCCGCTGCCGGCGGGCGCGACCATCACCGGACGCGTCCAGCACGTGGAGTATGGCCAGGACGACTTTTCTCACCCCAACCCAACGGGACCCTTCACGCACATCACCGTCTCCGGCCACCTGTGGCAAGCGTTCCTCAAGGGCGATGCGAACTCCCTCGGCGTGCCCGCATGGAAGGCCGCACTCCAGCGCGCAGGCTGGCAAGTCTTGCGCGACACCAACGGCCTCATCATCGCGCAGCATGGCGACTGGTGGGCCAAGATCGGGCTCGACCGCCTCGTTCTGGTGCAGCACGTGGAGGTCGCGGCTTTCGACCTCACGCCTCCCGGCGACAAAGTCGAGGAACTCAAGCCGGACACGGACGTGCCCTACGTCACACCGCTCCCGGGCACCACGCGCAAGGAGTGGAAGAAAGAGGACCACTTCGAGCTGAAATCCAATAAGGAGCCGGAGACGCGAATGCTCGGGCCTGCCGTGTTTGTCAGCTACCTGCTGGCGCCCAACCTCTCCGCGCTCGAGATACAGACCCGCTACAGCGCCGCCCTGCAGAAGGCCGGCTGGGACGTGGTCCGCTCCGACGTCGGCGGACTCACAGGCGCCCACTACACGCAACACGGACGCGACGTCTGGGTCAAGATCGGGCCCTCCAATTTTGCCTACGTCATCGAGGTGGCGGATCTGGGCGCCGCCGCCCAGCAGGACAAGCTCGCCAAAGAGCTCGCCGACGCGGGGCATGTGGCGCTCTACGGCATCTATTTCGACACCGACAAGGCCACGCTGCGCCCCGATTCCGAGGCCACCCTGCTCCAGGTCCAGAAGCTCCTCGCCTCGCACCCGGCGATGAAGCTGGAAATCCAGGGCCATACCGACAACACCGGCGCGCGCCCGCACAACCAGACGCTCTCGGAAGCTCGGGCGGCGAGTGTGAAGGCCTGGCTGGTGGCGCACAACGTTGACGGGGCGCGCCTCACGGCGAAGGGCTACGCCGACACCAAGCCGGTGGCCGACAACCAGACACCTCAGGGACGCGCGCTGAATCGCCGGGTGGAGCTGGCCCGGCCGTGATCGCGCGGCGCCGTTCCTGCTCCCGCCAGCCGTCGTCCTTGCCACGCGGCGCCGGCGGATTTGTCCTTCTCGTCAGCAGCCTGCTGCTCGCTCTATCGCCGCTATCTCTTTCCGCGGGCGACGCGCCCAAGAGAATCGAGAACCCCTGGAAAGCCCTGCCGGTCGGCACGATCCTGGAGTTCAAGACAGTCACCGACGAAAGCGAGAGCCTGCACCGCCAAAGCACGCACGCGGAGACAACGGAAATCTGGACGGTGGTCGCCAACGACGGCAAGGTCGCAACCATTGAGGTCGCGACGGGAAATGCGAAGCACCGCCTCGAGCGCGACCTGTCGCCCGTCGATCCGCTCCCGGAACCGCCGCCCCCGCCCGCACCGGGCGCGACCGGTCAGCCGACTGCCTTCGGCGCACCCGATGGCCAGGACCGCACCGTGGTTGCGTACGACCAGATCGAAACGCCGTTCGGGACCTTCGAGGGCGTGCGCATCGACCACCGCATGGTGATGCTGGAAGCCGAGAGCCAGGGCTCGGAGTGGCGCGCGCCCGGCTTCCCCGAGCCGCTTAAGGTGGTGAGCGTCCACGCGGGCGGCGCCGGCGTGGTTCGTACCGTAAACCAGACGCGTACCCTCGTGCGCTTCGAGGTGCCGGGCTCAAGCTGGCGCGACTATGCCCTCGGAACCAGCTTCGACGTCCAGGTGGAACGTGAACAGCGCACCCTGTACCCGCCGGGCCAGAAGCCGACCATCCACAACACCACCGAACACTGGGTGCTGGTCAAGAAGGATGAAACGGGGGCCGTCTTCGCAGTCACCGCCGAGGGCAACAAGGTGGAGAAGACCTTGCCGCTGGTCATGGCTCCGGTGCCGGCGAACGGCACCACGAGTGAGGGACCAGAGGAACACCGGAGCATCCAGGTGAGCCGGGAGACGATCGAAACCCCGCTCGGCAAGCTCGATTGTCTGCGAATCCGTCGTCTCCACTCGATGAACGAAGCCGGCGGCGCCGACGTCGAGTGGCGCGCGCTTGGCTTTCCCATCGCCGTAAAGACGCGCAGCGAATGGGCGCACAAGCAGCAACAGGAGATCGAAACCCGCACCGTGGTGCGCTTCGCGGGCAATAATATACTTGACTGACTGTTGGTTTCCTCCTCATCAGCCGGAGCAATCTCATGCTGATCGCCAATAAGGTTACCAGTTACTTCGACGCGAGCGGCCGCGACGAGCACGCGGTCATAATTGTCGCTGGATACATCTCGACCGTTGCGAAATGGGATCGGTTTGACCGAGACTGGCGCAAGGTGATTGCTCGCAAAGAGTTCGACGTGCCTTACTTCCACATGATGAAATTTGCCCATTCGGTGGGCGTATTTGAGGGATGGAAGGGAGACGAACCGAGAAGGCGGCGATTCATAAATGCGTTGCTTACCGTTCTGTCGAGATACGCCCGTGCCGGCTTTGCGTGCATGATCAAACAGGCGATCTGGGATTCATTAGATGGAGTTTACCCGCTGCATGAAACCTACGGTCGTCCATTTGCGTTGGCGGGGCGTGACTGCGTCAACAAGGCGCATCACTGGGGAGAGGTTCTTCATCATTACAAGCGGAGCGAGATTAAGAGTGTGTTTGAGGCTGGCGACCCCGGTAAGGGCGACCTAATGCGCGTTATCGAAGAAGCACAAAAGCCCGTTCCCTTGTTCGAGTACGGAAGGCCGAAACCAGAATTGGAGCATCCGGGAACCCCGGCGCTGCAAGCCGCTGATTTCGCGGCGTGGGAATTGCTAAAGGCGATTATCTCTGGCAAGGAACAAGCGCCGATGCATGAGTTTCGGATAAGCCTGCAAAAACTCGCCAAAGCCGTTCCAGTGAGCTGGACGCAATACAAGGAATCTGATTTCAATAAACTTCTTTCGCTCAACGGAATTGGGCCCCGAACTTAACGGGAAGGCGGAAATTACCTGGGCAAGTCAGCGCGGCACGGATACGCGTGAATGAGCGCCTTCAGGAGCAACACGGATGTCGGCGCGTGGGCAATTTCTGGGTGCTCTCGGATGTATTTGACGAGCACGTCAGCAAGTTGGCCGGTTTCCACCTTGGTTGGCAGGCAGTAACCCCGATACTCCACTGCCGCTTTCACAACTGCCATGCCATCTATTAGCCCGCTGACATAGCCAGCACAGTACCAAAGCCTCAGGGAATCAGTTTGGGGAGTGAGATCGCTGCATTGGCGCAGGAACCCGTTGCCGGTATTCGCATCCTCGAACGCGTACTTGGGTCTGTCCTGGCCGCCAAGAATTGTCCCGGTCAGCAGTAAAGCGAGCGCTATCATCGGCTTCATGGCCGGGGATTATAGCCCTACTTGTTCTGCTCTGATTACGGTAACCCCTGCCAAGCGCGCCCGTGACTTCCCGCCAAAACCCGTCATCTGCCGCGAGTCAGTCAGCTATATTATTGTGCGCTTCGCGCCCGCCAAGTAGCGCCCCTGCGCGACCGCCCCGCGATCAGGTACAATCACGAAGACCGGCGAGTAAACCGCTTGTGCCGCCGCTGCGGCGTCCGATCAGTGGCTCCGCCACCTCGCACTTACTCCCGTAATTCCCCTCCGCCGCCGCGGAGTGAACCTCAGGAGCCTCCCGATGGTCAAGATTGCCAAGACCGCCGACCGCAAGAAAGTCATGGACACCTCGAAGAGCACCGATTGCCCCAAGTGCGGCAAGCCCACCCGCATCGTCAAGCGCATGAAAGACCGCGAGCGCGGCGTTCCCGGCGGCATCTACATTTCCTGCTCCGCCTGCGAGTTCTTCGAGAAGCTCTGAGCCACTAGCTGCGGCATCAGAACCTCCCGAGGTACGCAGCGACTCCCCTTCTTCCTTGTCATCCCGAGCCAGGCTGAGGGAGTCCGCCGCGGCGGACGACTGAAGCCGCGCCGAGGGATCTTGGGTTTCTCTTGTCAGAGGATGCCGAGATGAGGAAGCATCCTTACTGCCTTCTGCCTTTTGCCTTCTGCCTTTTGCCTTCTGCCTTTTGCCTTCTGCCTTTTGCCTTCTGCCTTTTGCCTTCTGCCTTCTGCCATTCTCCTTTCTTCGTGCCTTCGTGCCTTCGTGGTGAGTCTGCCCGTATCGTTTTCCCGCGCGGCTCATCCATAGTGTCGGCCGAGCATGATGACCCCGACACTTCTGCTCCTGCTGGCCGTTCTCATGACCCAGCAGGCGCCGCACGCCCCTGCCTCCCCTGCCGCCGCCCGCCACCCCGCCGCAGTAAGCAGAAACCAGCGATCAGCAATAAGCGGTAAGCCTCAAGCTCGATAAAGGCGCAGGGAGGCTTCTGGCTTCTGGCTTATGGCTTATGGCTTATGGCTTATGGCTAGCAGCTAGCAGCTAGCACCTTGCAGCCAGCTCCTACGCCACGAAGTACTTCGCGCTCGGATGATGCACCACGATGGCGCTGGTCGACTGCTCGGGCTCCAGTTGATAACCCGACGTCAGCCGCACCCCCACCGTGTGCTCGGGGTCGAGCAGCGCGAAGATTTTGGTCTGGTCTTCAAGGTTCGGGCACGCCGGGTAGCCGAAGGAGAAGCGCGACCCGCGGTACTTCTGGTGAAAGAGGTCGCGGATTGCGGGCGCGTCGTCGCCGGCGATGCCCAGCTCTTCGCGCATGCGCTTGTGATGCCGCTCCGCCAGCGCCTCCGCCGTCTCCACGCTGAGGCCATGCAGGTAGAGGTAGCGCGTGTACTCGCCGGCTTCGAAGAGCCGCTTGGTCTCGTGCGACGCGCGCTCCCCCACCGTCACCAGCGACACCCCGATCACGTCGTACTTCCCGGCACTGCGCGGCAGGAAGAAATCGGAGATGCACAGCCGCCGTCCTTCCTTCTGCCGCGGGAAGGTGAAGCGCAGGAGTTCGCGTGGTGGCCCCTCCGCCGCCACGTCCGTTCCGCAGACCTCCGCCACGGACTGCTGTACGAGGCGATATACCGGGTCGTAGATGATTACGTCGTTCCCGTCGCCCTGGCACGGCCAATAGCCGTACACCACTTTCGGCTCCAGCAGCCCTGACTTCGCGACCTCCTCCTGCAACGCCAGCAGGATCGGGCGGTATTTCTCCGCGACCGCCTTGACGTACTGCTCCTGCGACGCCGTCTTGAGCTGCCACTGGTTCTTGAACAGCGCGGTTTCGTTGATGTAGCCGAAGAGCTCGCGCAAGTCGAAGTCGCGCGCCACCCGCGCTCCCCAGAAGGGCGGCTGCGGAATGTTGGGCGCCGGTGGAATCACCACCGCGGGCGCCGCTGCTGCCGACGCCGCGGGCGACTCGCCGCCGGCGGGCGCCGCTTTCACTTGTTCTTTCCGGGTGCGGCCTTCGTTCAGGCGCGTCTCGCGCGCGCCGTCCGCCGCGGTCAGGTCGTCCATCAGGCGCAGCCCGGCAAACGCGTCATCGGCGTAGAACACCGCTTCGCTGTACTCCCGCCGCAGGTCGTCCTCGACGTACTTCCGCGTCAGCGCCGCCCCGCCGCAGATCACCGGATACGCCAGCTTCTGCTGCTCCAGGTCCTCGACGCACGTACTTCATCTCCAGCGTCGACTTCACCAGCAGCCCGCTCAGCCCGATGGCGTCCGCCCGGTGCTCCTGCGCCGCGCGGATGATGGCGTCCGACGGCTGCTTGATCCCCAGGTTCACCACCGTGTACCCGTTGTTCGTCAAGATAATGTCGACGAGATTCTTGCCGATGTCGTGCACGTCGCCCTTCACCGTGGCCAGGACGATGGTGCCCTTCTGCGCGCCGTCCTTCTTCTCCATCTTCGGTTCCAGGTAGGCCACCGCCGCCTTCATCACCGCCGCCGAATCCAGCACCGAGGGCAGCTGCATTTTGCGCGCGCCGAACAGGTCGCCGACGGTACGCATGCCGTCGAGCAGCACGGTGTTGATCAAATCGAGCGGAGTGTAGGTGCGGAGCGCGTCGTCCAGCATCGCTGCACCAGCGACTGCTGCTCGGCGCCCTCACCGATGGCCTTTTCGCCGTTGATGATGGGAACTTCAGCTGGTCTTCGACGGCGAGCTGCTCGGCGTGGATCTTGGGCGGCTCGGTCTTCTTGCCCTGGGCCGCGAAGAACTGCATGTATTTCTGCAGCGGATCACCGCCGGAGGTGTCGTGATAAATCAGCTTGCGCGCCAGCTCGACTTCCGCCTCGGGAATCTTGTGCAGCGGATACACCTTGGCGTAATTCACGATGGCCAGGTCCAGCCCGTGGTTCACCGCCTCGTACATGAAAACGCTGTTGAGCACGCGCCGCGGATAGGCGTCGAGCCCGAAGGAAATGTTCGACACCCCGAGAATGGTGTGGACCGCGGGCAGCTCTTTCTTGATGCGCTGCACCGCCTGCAGCGTCTCGACGCCAGCGGTGCGGTACTCGTCCTGGCCGGTGGAGATGGGCAGGGTGAGGGCGTCGAAGATCAGGTCCACGGGACGAATGCCGTACTTCTGCGTTGCCAGGTCGTAGATGCGCTTGGCGATGGCGACCTTCTTGTCGGCGGTCAGCGCCATGCCCTCTTCGTCGATGGTGAGCGCGATGACGGCGGCGCCGTAGCGCTTGGCGGCGGGGAGCACGCGCGAGGTGCGCTTCTCGCCGTCCTCCAGATTGATGGAGTTGATGATGGCCTTGCCGGGAATGCGCTTCAGCGCCTCCTCGATCACGTCCGCCTCGGTGGAATCCACCAGCACCGGGGCGGGGACGCGGGTCGCCACCTTCTCCAGGATGCCGTTCATGTAGCCCTTCTCGTCCTCGCCCACGATGGCGGTGCAGAGGTCGAGCATGTGCGAGCCTTCGTTGACCAGCTTCTTGGAGAGCGCGAGGATGGCGTCGTAATTCTGCGCTCGCACCAGGTCGCGGAACTGCGCCCGCTGCGTGGTGGTGTTCATCTCCTCGGCGACGATGAGCGGTTTGGGATCGAGGTCGAACGGCACCGCGGTGTAGGCGCTGGCGGCGGCGCCCAGGGGCGGATTGGCGCGCGCCCGCGGCGTAAGCTGCGCGCAGGTTTCGACCACCGCCTTCAGGTGCTCAGGCGTGGTGCCGCAGCAGCCGCCCACCACGCGCACTCCGTATTCGGTGATGAAACGCTGGTGGTACTCCGCCAGCTCCTGCGGCGTCAGGCCGTAGACGGCGCGTCCGCCGACGTTCTGCGGCAGCCCGGCATTGGGCAGGCAGGAGACGAACTTGGTCGAGTTGTCGCACAGATGCCGGACCGCGTCGTTCATCTCCTTCGGGCCGGTGGCGCAGTTCAGCCCCACGATGTCCACGTCGTAGGCCTCGAGCGCGGTGAGCGCAGCGCCGATTTCGGTGCCCAGCAGCATCGTGCCCGTGGCTTCAAGCGTCACTTGAATAGTCACCGGCAAACGCTTGCCTTCGAGGCGCATGGCGTCGAACATGGCGGCGATGGCGCACTTGGCCTGGAGCAGGTCCTGGCTGGTCTCGATGAGCAGCACGTCAACGCCGCCGGCGATCAGGGCGCGGGCCTGCTCGACGAAGGCGGCGGCCATGTCGTCGAACGAGATGTGGCCGAGCGACGGCAGCTTGGTGGTGGGCCCGATGGAGCCGGCGACGTAGCGGGGCCGGTCGTTGAAGCTGGCGGCGACTTCCTTCGCCAGTTGCACCGCCGCCAGGTTGATCTTCTCGACGTCGTGCTCCAGGCCGTACTCGGCCAGCACGATGCGGGTGGCGCCAAAGGTGTTGGTCTCGACCACGTCGCAGCCCACGCGGAAGAAGTCGGCGTGGATGTCGCGAATGATGTCGGGACGCGAGAGCACCAGCAGTTCGTTGCACCCTTCCTTGCCCCAGTAATCGTCCACCGTGGGGTTGCGGAACTGGATGTTGGTGCCCATGGCGCCGTCGTAAATGACGACGCGCTCACGCACGGATTGGAGAAAGTCGGGCATCGGAATCTTTGTATTCTAGCTGGGTGGCGGCAGGTTTTCGATATCGTGCCCGGTCACCCCTCGACCAGGCACACCAGCACCCGCGCTGGTCAGCGCGCGCCGCGGAGACGCATTCGGAAGGGATGGGGCATAGGTCGCCCATTCAGGTTAGCACAATGCGTTCGCCACGGAGACACGGAGGCGACGGTCCCATTGCCGAATTGCCGAAGTGCGGAATTGCCGAATTGAGGGTGCCGCAGGGCCTGGCGCCAGAACGTTCGCCACGGACATACGGAGGCACCGAGGGGTAATGGGTCAGTTTGGGTGGAGCAGGCCTTCAGGCCTGCAACTCAAGCTACGGACATGCGGCGGCTTTAGCCGTTGAGGTATTGCACTTATCAAACTGACCTACTACCCACCGAGGAAGGCGGGCACGAGTTGCGCGTTTCCCTTCCAGGTCATCCTGAGCGAGCGCGCCTGCCTTGCGCGCGAAGGCCCCCGGGCTTTCACTGAGAACTGAGAACTGGCAACTGACAACTGCTCCTGAGCGCGAGTCGAAGGATCCCTACTCCGCACCCCTCACGACGAGGTCCGCCCATCAAGCTGGAGGCAACCTGATCTGACCCCGGTATATAGTTGCACCCGCAAACGGAACTTGTCATGCAGACCTCCGTCTCACTTGATGGGTCCGGGGTTTTATTCGGAAGCCGAATAAGTCCCCGAATCCTTTCAATTTCCAGCTAGATGTGTGAGATGGCAAGGTTTACCGCGATAGGCGCGTTCGGTTTATTCGGAAAGCAAACTGAGTCGGCATTTTATTCCGAAACCGGATATACATAGTTGGGCCGCAGAAGAAACATTCCTCTCACCACCACCGCGCATCGGAGGTCACATGAAACGAGTCACTGGCATCGGCGGCATCTTCTTCAAGGCCAAAGACGCTCCATCACTGCAGGCTTGGTACAAGCGGCACTTGGGAATCGATGTCCAAGTCTGGGGCGGAGCTGCCTTCGATTGGACCGACGCCGAGGGCAAGCCGGTTGCAGGCACAACTGCCTGGTTCATCGATCCGCAAGAAAGTGATCACTTTGCTCCGAGCTCTGCTCCCTTCATGGTCAACTACCGAGTGGAAGACCTCCACGCCTTGGTCAAGGTCTTGAAGGAAGAAGGCTGCAATGTGCTCGAGAAGATTGACGAATCCGAGTATGGGAAGTTTGCCTGGGTCATTGATCCAGAGGGAAACAAGGTCGAGCTATGGCAGCCGCCTCAAGGCCAATGAGCAGGCTCGTTACTCACGGCCGCGAACTGCGGCCTAACAAACCGTTGCAGACTGACAGCCGCGCTATGGTGGGCGCGCTTCGTGCGCTTTCATTTGATGCGGCTGCAGCTGAACGGTAGGCGTTGGGCGGACTCGGATCGAACATGGCTATGGAAATCGGACGCGTGGAGGCGATCTTCCGGTATCCCGTGAAGTCCATGGGCGGCGAACGACTCGAAGTCGCCAAGCTGGGCTGGCACGGCCTCGATGGTGACAGGCGCCTGGCATTCCGGCGGATTGATGATCGCAGCGGGTTCCCGTGGCTATCAGCAAGCAAGCTTCCCGACCTGCTCCTGTTTGCTCCGCACCGCCGTGAAGACGGTGCTCAGGGAGAACTTCCTACGCATGTTCGCACGCCGGATGGCGAAGAGATGCCTGTCTTCGGGGAGGACTTGGCCACGGAGGTCGGACGTCGACTCGGGGCTCCCGTGCAGATCATGCAGTTGAATCATGGCATCTTCGATGAGGCGAGCATCTCCGTGATCGCCTTCGATACGGTGCGCGAGATCGGACGACTCGCAGGGCAGAGCCCGGACGTGCGACGATTTCGCCCGAATGTTCTGGTTCGTTTACTGCGGTCGGGTCCCTTCCAGGAGGATGAGTGGGTGGGCGGCGTGCTCTCATTCGGCGAGGGGGACGACGCCCCCGCTATCGCCGTCACGATGCGCGACATTCGCTGCTCGATGGTGAACTTTGATCCCGACTCAGCAAGGCCTGCGCCAGAAGTGCTGAAGGCGGTCGTTCGTGTGCACCAGAACACCGCGGGAATCTACGGCGCGGTCACTCGCATCGGTCGACTGGCGGTCGGGCAGACCATATTCCTCCATGCGGCGACTGAGAAAAGGGAACGTGCGTGATCGAAACACAATGTCCCGGAGCGCCGCCCAACCGAGCGTTGCAGCTGATGAACTCCTCGCTGTCGCTCGGACTTCACAGCTGAACGCCAGGGCGTTAGGCGGACCAGTACCGAACGGCGGAGCAGAAGGGAAACGAAGCCGTGGCCGTGGGGTGATGGCCTCGGTGAGGCAGGCCGCGACGCATTAGCCGCAGATCCTTGAACCCCAAGACGTAAGGAGGGCCATATGAAGATTGCTTGTCGTTGGATCGTGTACGCCATGTGCTTGTTTGCCGCGATGTCTGGCTTGGCCCAGGAGCCGGCCAGGAAGACCTCTTCCGCTAAGCCCGACGCAGAGCCGGCCCAAGGAGCCTTCTACGACACGGGCAGTCAGCTAGTCCCACTGTCTAACTACGGTGTTGCTGAAGCAGCGAAAGGCGCGATCCCGAAGGAGCAGCTTGACACCGGCATTCTCGTCATCAGCGAGAAGACTCCCTCTTTCCTCTTCCGCGTCAACAACTTCAGGCCCGAGCACCTCCGCCTCCTCAGGCTGTCCAGGCTGCAGATCAGCTTTGGAATTGGTCCTGACGGAGAAGCGAGAATCAACCTCGGAGGTGCTCCCATCACACCACTCGTCGAACCGATTGAAGGCAAGCCAGGGACGTACCGCGTCCGCATCCAGCAACCATTGACCCCGGATGTCTACTTCTTCCATGCGCAATACAACGAAGGAGAGAAGAAGATCCTCCACTTAGAAGCGTACGGCTCTTTCAGGATTATCGACGTGGAGAAGTAGTCCCGTTGCGCCGTCGAACAATGAGATGCAGCTGACAAGCGCCGGTATCGATCGCTGCGCGGCACTTGCAGCCTGATTTCCGTCGTTAGGTTGCTCTTTCAAGATTGAAGGTCGTCAAATGCGCAATGGGCATTCATGGTCCCAGTGAGATAACCGCCAAAGCAAGCCGGGGAAGGCCCGAGGGTGGGTTCCCTGGCCGCCTGCACCGAGTGGCCCTGATCGCGGTGGCAGCGGGGGCGGTGGGCTCGCTGGGTTTGATGCTCGTTGCCGGTCATCCGCCCCTTCTCCTGCGACTTCTTTTCGTAATCTGGGTGCTCTCCCCGTTCGTGGCCCTCCTGTCGGCCGACATGGTGGCGAAGCGTTGGTCGGTTATTACTCGGGTGACGCTGCATAGCGTGATGCTGGTGGTCGCGCTGAGTTCTTTGGCCATCTACGGGCATCGTGTTTTGCGGCCCCCGCAGGCGCTGGGGGCTTTCGTGTTCGTGGTCGTTCCTCCTGGGTCATGGCTGCTGATGACTATCGTTGTTCCGATGGCCGCGTTAATATCACGCAGGCGGTCACGTCGGGGCGCTGGTGCCTGACCCGGCGTTGCAGCGGACGTGCACCTGCGCCGCTGAACGCCAATCGTTCGGCCCGCGGTGGGCTTCCGAAAGGTGAGGGGCGACGGCGGAAGAGGAGGGAACGGGCATGGCCGTGAACGTGTGTCCGGCGGACCGGGTGCAGGCCCCGGTCGAGGTCGTCTGGGAGTTGCTGATGCACCCGGCCGGGTACGGCGGGTTCTGGGACATGACGGTCGAGCGGGTCGAGCCGGAAGGGCCGGCGGCGGTCGGCCAACGGTTCTTCGGCTGGCTGCTGTGCCGGCGGTTGCGCATCGACGGCGAGATTCTGGAAGTGGACCCGGGGCGGCACGCGATCCGATTCCGCTCGACCCTGCCGTTCGGGCTGGTCGGCGACAACCGGATTTCGTGTTCGCCCATCGACGCGGGCAGTTGCATGCTCCGCTACGGCTGAGACTTCTCGTTCCCGCCCGGGTGGCGGGGCCGATTGCTGAATCGCATGCCCGGGCGCGTACACGACAGCGTCGCGGACTCGCTGCAGCGCCTGAAGCGGGCGGCCGAGGACCGAGCACGGCTGGCGGAGGCCGGGAAGGCGGACGACGGTGCGGCGTAGGCATTGGGGGCCGGCCCGCCGGTCGCGACAGCGGGGTGGGGTGCGGGGAGCGTGCTGATCGGCCGGTGGTCGTCGGCCAGGAGCAAGTTTCGAGTTTCATGTCGCGCGTTTCACGTTTCGAGTTGGGGTGCGGCGGGGTCAGGGCGGGGCGAGCAGGAGGGCCCAGGCTTCGCGAAAGCGTTCGAAATGGCGTCCGCGGCGCCAGCGGGACTGGGGATGGACCCAGACGCCGGTGATGCCCTCGGCGACGCCGATGGGGACGATGTACCAGATGTCGAAAGGGACGAGATAGCAGGCGAAGAAATCGAGGTCGCTCCGGGTGTAGGCCAGGCGGTGGGCGCGGACGGTCTGGAAGAGGTAACCCTGCTTGCTGCGGCAGGAGGTGGACTTGACCTGGATGCGGAAGAGGCGGCGGCCGTTGTCGACGATGAAGTCGTAGCGGGCGGAGTCGCCGTGAGGGCGGGAGACGATGAGGCCGCGCTCGGTGGCAGCCCACCAGAAGCGGAGTTCGGCGGTTTCGCCTTTGCGTTTGCTGGAGTTGCCGCGGGGCATGAGGGAGGACCTTTCGGCGGGAAAAGAAAAGGCGCAGCCGGCGAGAGCGCCTGGCTGCACCTTGCTCTTTTAGCGTAGCAAATTCGGTGGGGGCAATGGGAAAGAACGCGCCATTTTATTTCTCAAGCAGAATCAGGGATTTAGCGGCGAAATGACGTTTTTTGACTCTTGACAGAAAAAGGCTGTTGGCCGTTGGCTGTTGGCTGTTGGCAGAAAAAGCAGATCCTTCGACTCCGCCCTCGCGTGCACGAGGGCTTCGCTCAGGATGACATCTCAAGCGTTGCCAACTTACCGCAACATTTCCTGGGCGGTGGGGAGGACGGGCAGGGGGCTGCGGCGGACTTGTTCCGGCATCTTCGCCAGCAGCTGTTCTTTGCGGTAGACGAGGCTGGAGGCGTTCAGGGTGGCGAGCTCGAAGCCGTGCCCGTGGGTGATGGCGTCGGTGGGGCAGGCCTCGACGCAGTAGCCGCAGAAGATGCAGCGGTTGTAATCGATGTTGTAGACCTGGGCGTAGCGCTCGGCGCCGGAGACGCGGTGGGTGGCGGTATTTTCCGCCGCCTCGATGTAAATGCAGTTGGAGGGGCAGGCGGCGGCGCACAGGAAGCAGGCGACGCACTTCTCCAGCCCGGACTCGTCGCGCTGCAGCACGTGCAGGCCGCGGAAGCGCTCCTGGAAGACGGCGCCCTTCATGGGGCCGCGGCCGTCGGGATAGTTCTCGACCACGGTGGGCGCGAACATCTCGCGGAAGGTGACGCTCATGCCCTTGGCGATCCCGGCCAGGCCGCGGAGGAAATTCATAGCCGGACAGTATAAACGGTGGGCGGGGGAGCGGGGGCGCCGGCGATGGGGTGATGGCCGCTACTGCTTTTTCTGCGCGACCTGTTCCAGTTCGGCGATCTTCTGGCGCACCTCGGCGGCGTCCACGGCGTCGGGCGCAGCCTTGAGGTAGGCGCGCATGCTCTGCGCGGCGTCGGCGTAGTCCCGGCGTACCAGGAAGATATTCCCCATCAGCAGGTCGAGGCGGGCGATGTGGTGCTCCGGATCGAGGCGCTGGGCGCGGCGGGCGCTGTTCTCCGCCACGTCGAACTTTTTCAGGTTGAAGTTGGCGACGGCGTTCAGGAAGTAGCCGCCGGGGTAATCGAGAGGATCGAGTTCCAGCCCCTGCTGGGTGTACTGGGCGACGGCGCTCCAATTGGCCTCGTCGGCGGCGAGGTCGGCGAGCGCCATGTACGGGAGGACATACTTGGGATCGGCGTTGAGCGCCTGCTGGAAGGCATGGTGGGCCGCCGCGGCATCGTGGCTGCCACGGTACAGGATGCCCAGCTGCACCCAGGCTTCCGCGTGCCCGGGATAGAGGGCAACCGCTTTCTCGAAATCCAAGCGCGCCGCGTCGGTTTTCTTCTGCTTCAGCGCCTGCAGGCCGTGCTCGAAGGCGCTCCTGGCGTCCTTCGGGGCCTTGTAGGCGGTGACGCTCAGGGTGGTGCCCATCACCCGGTCGAAACGCTGCAGGACGATGATGCCGACATCGGGATTGTCGAGGGCGCGATGGGTAGTGAGGTCCACGGCGCTGGAGCGATAGCCGGGCAGGCTGGCGTGCAGTTCGCAGCCGGTCAGCGAAGTCTCGCCGCCCACGGTGGCCAGGCCGCCGTTCATGAAGTCGGTCCCGGCCAGGCCGGTGGGAAAGCCCTGTACGGCCGAGAACGGCACCCGCTCGCTGGCGTCCTGCATGGTCTGGTTGCCGCGCCCCAACTGGAAGTTGAAGTTGCCCTGGGAATCGGCGAAGCCTTCGCGGTGCGGCACCCCCGCGCAGACGCGGTCGATAGCGACGTTGTGCGGCACGGGACTGCCGTCATCCATGATCACTTTGCCGGAGAGGAAAATAGGACGCTGCAAGCCCGGGGTGTTGGGGCAGTTTGCTTTGGTCGAGCCTGGAGAGCAGGTGGTGGTGAGGGCGCCGGGCTTGGTGGCGGTACCGCCGGTCGTTGTCCCGCTCCCCCCGGTGCCGCCGGTGCCGCCGCCGGTCTGGGCGAAAACAGCCACGGAGCACAGCAGAAGGAAGGACCCACGAGCCAGGATCGGAGCGCCAAACCGGGACTGCATTCCCCACCTCCGGTGGCAGCGATTATACCCCCGGACACAAACCAGTGGGCTAGGGCTTCGCCGGCGGCGGGGCGGCGCGGTACTCGGCGGGAATGGGATTGTCGGGGCGCTCGCTGTCCCACACGATGGTGGTCAGGTACCAGCGCTTGCCGTCGTAGAGGAGCTGGATGCTGTTGATGCCGCGGGCAAACGGAGCGGCGGTCCTTTCGCGGCGGGACTCGTAGGTGCTGAAGACGTGGGCGATGGCGCCAAAGCGCTGCTGCCGGCGCGCGGTCTCGCTCTCGAAGAAGCCGTTCTGCGCGGTGTTCTGCGCCGCGCGCTGCACGTAATCGTCGACCGAGAGCACGCGATGGAAGGCTACGCCCTCGCGCACGCCGTTGGGGATGAGCCGCGCTTCGGGGAGGAAGAGCGAGCGGAAGCGGTTCCAGTCGCGCGGCGCGCCGGCGGGGCCGGAGATGACGTCGTACAAGGCGGCGACGATGTGGTCGATGGTGTCCACGTCCTGCGGCCGGGCTTCGGGCATGGCGGCGGGCGCGGGCGCGGGTGGTTGCGGCGCCGACGGGGCCGGGGCTTGCGCGAAAGCGAACGAACCAAGCAGAAGCAGCGCGGCGAAACGAAGCATCCGGGACTCCTTGGGAAGGCCAATCACAGGGAGACGAAGGTAGCACGACGGACGGCGCACCGAGAAGCGACGGTGCGGGAGCCAACCGGACGCGCGCGGTGTCTACAGTAAGTACAAGACGTAAGCGCACCGGCGGGAAACCCCATCGCCCGGCGGCGCGCGCGATGGGGAGAGAGGAACCATTATGTTCCAAGACTCCCTGCTGGAAACCGGGGCCGACGCCGGACGCCGGCGCGTGGCGCGGATCATCTCCTTTGCGTTCGAGGCGCTGCTGGTAGTGGTCGTGATCGTGTTGCCGCTGCTACAGAGCGTGGCCTTGCCGCGCCTGACCAGCACCTTCCTGCTGGGCACGCCGCCCCCGCCGCGGAGCAATACGCCCGTCGCGTCCGGGGCGCGCGGCGGCGTGCGCACCACGAACGTGGCGCCGCTGCTGGTGCTGCGGGCGCCCGCGTACATCCCGCGCATCATCGACATGTCGGTGCGTGACCCGGAGCCCGGGCCGCCGGGCATTCCCGGAGCAATTCCCGGCACCGGCGCCGGGGACCCAAACGGCGTGCCGGGCGGCATCGACAGCGTGCTGCCGCCGCCGCCGATCGTCGCCCGGCCGACGTTGCCGCCACCACGGCTGAAGGTCTCGGCGGGGGTCTCGCAGGGCAACCTGGTGCACGAGGTACAGCCGGTGTATCCGCGGCTGGCGATCACGGCGCGGGTGCAGGGCAGCGTGGTGCTGACAGCGGTGATTGCGCGCGACGGCCGCATCGAGAACCTGCGCGTGCTCAGCGGGCCGCCCATGCTGGTGCAGGCGGCACTCGACGCCGTCAGCCAGTGGCGCTATCGCCCCTACCTGCTGAACAACGATCCGGTGGAGGTGGAGACGCAGATCACGGTGAACTTCAAGCTGGGCGGGGGATGAGAACAGGGTTCACGCTTCACGCCGGCAAAACCCGAGATCCCTCGCTTCGCTCGGGATGACAAAAGAGCAAGTTTCGAGTTTCGGGTTTCGAGTTTCGAGCAAGAGTTCAAAAAAGCAGATCCCTCGCTTCGCTCGGGATGACAAAAGAGCAAGTTTCGAGTTTCGAGTTTCGAGTTTCGAGCAAGAGTTCAAAAAAGCAGATCCCTCGCTACGCTCGGGATGACAAAAGAGCAAGTTTCGAGTTTCGGGTTTCGAGTTTCGAGCAAGAGTTCAAAAAAGCAGATCCCTCGCTTCGCTCGGGATGACAACAAACAAGTTTCGAGTTTCGGGTTTCGAGTTTCGAGCAAGAGTTCGTCTCGCAATCACGGCAGAGGCTGCAGGACGGCGTTGACCAGGAAGGGGTCGGCGAAGTCGCTGCGCTCGCCGGCGCGCTTGCCGGCGACGGGCTGGAGCCGCGCGGTGAGCGGCTTGTGCCATTTGACCGCCAGCGACGCCATGTCGCCAATCATGCGCGCCAACTGCTCTTCGGTGACGTCGCCGGGCAGGGGCACGGTGTCGAGCCCGGTGCCGCACACCGCGGAATACGCCAGCAGCGAATCGAGGTTGTAGGTGCGCTCGCTCCAGCGCTGGGCGAGGCGCGCGTCTTCCAGCACCGGCAACATCAGGCCGGAGTAGCCGGTCTGCTTTACCGGGACTGCCTTCACCGCCTGGGTGATGATGGCGGCGGCGGTCAGGGTGCCGCTGGCGCCGAATTTGCCGCCGATGAACTTCTCGATGGCGGCGCCGATGGAGACGTCCTTCAGCGGCGCCGGGGTGGGATCGAAGCCAAGATACTGCCAGCCGGTCTGGGCTTCCACTTCCCTGCCGATTTTTTCCATGGCGCGGGCGTGCACGGTGAGGGCGGCGGTGAGTTGCTCCAGGGCCTGGCGCGGGTCGCGGGTCGCGCTGAAGACCTGGTCTACGACCAGGGCGCCTTCCATGCCAATGGCGAATTGCCGCCCGGCGCCGGTGTGGTAGGAGCCGGGGAAAAACGGCGCGTAGGGCGCGAGCATGGCGGTGGCGGCGAAGTTGAAGGTGCCCTGGCTGTGCGGGCTGTGCTCTTCCGCGTACTTGATGACGCGGGCGGCGGCGCGCACCGCGTTCCAGTGGATGCCATCGTCGCCGGCAACAATGAGGCTGGCGTTCAGCGAGGTGGCGCACAAGACCTCGGCCAAGAGGTCGGCGGCGGCGGGATCATCGGCGTCGCGCAGCATGGCGGGGCCGATGTTGGGATCGAGGCTGACCCCGAGGCGCTTGGACTCGGCGGCGATGAACTGGTCGTACTGCTTCAGGAAGGCCAGGGCGTCGGCGCGCGCCAGATCGTGCGTGTATTCCGGGAAGGGTTGGGTGGTGACGCGGATGGTCTGGACTTCGTAACCGGCGGCCTCGGCGGCCTGCTTGGCGGCAAGCAAAACACGCTCCGCCTCGCGCACCTCGGCCTGGTAGTTGGTGCGGTCAATGCGAACGAAGGCGGTGATGGCGCGGACTTTGGGCTTAGCGGCCGGCGCGGGCTGCGGTTGCGCGGCGGCGGGGAGCGCACCGAGCAGGCAGGCAAAAAAGAAGAACTGGAGAACAGGAGCGACTCGCGACGTCGAGATGCGCGACCTCATGGCCGCGCATTCTAGCAGCCGGCTTTGGGTACCTGGACGTCTTTCAGCGACTCGTCCCCACCCAGGCTGCGCGCCGGCGGCTCGCAGCTGTACGCGGGCTCGGGAGCGTCCATCTCCTTCTCCGAGCCGGGCTCGTACCAGTAGCACCCCTCGCACCGCGGGCTCTTGCGCACCACCCATCCTTCTACGTGGCACAAAATGCTGATCATGGGCGACCTCCCCCTGCGGCCATGGTGGCGGGTCGGGTGGGGGGAAACGGTGACGCAGGTCACGCAGGGCTGTGCTGAAAACCCGTGCTCTGGGCGCCCAGCAAAAGGAAAACCCCGCCGCGCGGGCGGGGTTGGCCAGGCGAAATCTGATTTACGCGTGGAACGAGGAGCCGCAGCCGCAAGTGCTCTTCACGTTCGGGTTTTCGAACTTGAAGCCGGCGCCCTCCAGGGTCTCGACGTAATCCACGGTCGCTCCTTGCAGGTACATGACCGAAGTCGCGTCAACGAAGACCTTGAGGCCGTCGAACTCGTACACCTTGTCCATCATGCCGGCTTCGTTTTCGAAGGACATGGAATAGGAGAAGCCGGAACAGCCGCCTCCGACCACGCCGACGCGCAGGCCGGCGGGCAGCGGGTTCTGCTGCGCCATGATCTCTTTGACCTTGCTGATCGCGGTGGGCGTCAGGTTAACGGGCGGCGTCTTGCGCGGTGTGCTCTGGACATCAGGCGTCACTTCAGGCGTGCCGGTGGTGGTGGACATTTCGTCTCCTTGCGGACAATTCTGTCAAGAATTATAGCAGAGCTGCGGTCAGCTCCTGGGGATTGGATGAGGGGGCGGTGCCAGCGGATTCAGGTCCCCTTGTGGTCTGAGCCGGCCATGACGAGGAAAAAGCGCACCACGAAGGACACGAAGGCAGCACGAGGGACACAAAAAGGAAGAATCAGACCGTTGCCTTGCCGAAGTGCCTCAGGATCGCTTCCGCTTGGGCCTTGTTCACCACTGCCGTCAGCGCGGCGGCGTCGGCCTGCTGCACGGCGCGCAGCGAGCCGAAGTGGGCGAGGAGGCGCTGGCGGGTGCGCTCGCCGACGCCGGGGATGGCCAGCAGCTCGGAGCTGCGGTCGCGCATGGCGCGGCGGCGGCGATGGAAGCTGACGGCGAAGCGGTGGGCCTCGTCGCGGATGGTCTGGACGAGGTGCAGGACGGGCGAGTGGTGGTCGAGCACCAGCGGGTCGCTCTCGCGGCCGGCGATGTAGATGATCTCTTCCCGCTTGGCGATGGCGGCCAGCGGCTGGTTGACGATGGCGAGCGACTCCAGGGCCGCGGCCGCAGAGTGGAGCTGCCCCACGCCGCCATCGATCAGCACCACGCTGGGCAGCTTGCCCTTCTCTTCCAGGACGCGCTGGTAGCGGCGGGTCACCACCTCGCGCATGGAGGCGAAGTCGTCCCCGCCGGCCACGCCGCGGATGATGAACTTGCGGTAGTCGGACTTCTTCATCTTGCCGTCTTCCCACACCACCATGGAGGCGACCGTCTCGGCGCCCTGCAGATGGGAGATGTCGAAGCACTCGATGCGGCGGGGCAACTCGGGCAGGCCGAGCTCCTCCTGCAGCGCTTCCTGGACCTGGCGCAGTTGCGGCTTGAGCACGCGGAAGCGCTGCTCGTAAGACTGGCGGGCGTTCTTGCCGGCCAGGTCGATGAGGGAGCGCTTTTCGCCGCGCTGCGGGACCAGGATTTCGACGCGGGTGCCGCGTTTTTCGCTGAGCAGCTCTTCCAGCGCGAGGCGGTCTTCGAAGTCCACGGGAACGAAGATGGAGCGCGGGACGTACTGCTGGTCGATGTAGACCTGCTTGAGGAGAGCGGAAAAGAAGATGGCGGGATCGAAAGCCTCCGGGGCTAAAGCCCCTTCATTTTTGAGGGCGTCGCCGGCGCGGCTGAAGCCGCGCCCTTTCAAAGCGGAGGCTTCGCCGGCCGGGGCGGCCGGCGCTACACGTTCGTGGGCGGCTTCGCCGGCCGGGGCGGCCGGCGCTACACGTTCGCGGGCGGCTTCGCCGGCCGGGGCGGCCGGCGCTACACGTTCGTGGGCGGCTTCGCCGGCCGGGGCGGCCGGCGCCACACGGGCCGGCGCTACACGTTCGCGGACGGTGAAGGCGAACTCCGGGAGGTCTTCCCAGAACAACTCGCGGCGATCGAGAACGCGCCCGCCGCGCCTGTGGAAGAGGTTCACGGCCAGCATGTGGTTTTCGTAGTGGTAGCCGAAAACGTCGGCATCGTCGCCGCCGACAGCGGCCATGCGCTGGCGGTCTTCCAGGTCGTGCACGGTGGAGATCAGGTCACGGTACTTGGCGGCGAGCTCGTACTGCTGGTTCTCGGAGGCGGCATCCAGGCGGGCGCGCAGCGACTTGGCAAGGTCGGAGTGGCGGCCCTCCAGCAGCGCTTTCACGTCGTGCACGGCTTCGCCGTAGGCTGCGGGCGTGGTCAGGCCCGCGACGCAGGGTCCGAGGCAGCGCTTGATGTAGTACTGCAAACAGGGGCGCGGGTGCGAGCGCTCCAGGTCCACCGTGCACGAGGGCACCAGGAAGCGGCGGTGGACCAGGTCCGCCGTCTTGTAGGCCAGCGCGGTCGGGAAATACGGGCCGTAATAGGCGCTGCCGTCGCGCCGGAGGCGGCGGGTGACGTAGATGCGCGGATAGCGTTCGCCGAGCGTCAGCTTGAGGTAGGGATAGGTCTTGTCGTCGCGCAGCAGGATGTTGAAGCGCGGCTTTTTCTGCTTGATGAGGTTGTTTTCGAGGGCGAGCGCTTCCCGGTCGTTGTCGACGACGATGTACTCGAGGTCCACGGCCTCGCGCAGCAGGCTGCCGGTCTTGGCGTCGGCCAGCTGGTCATCGGCGAAGTAGGAGCGCACGCGCGCGCGCAGGCTCTTCGCCTTGCCGACGTAGATCACCTCGCCCTCGGCGTTCTTGTACAGATACACGCCGGGGGAGGCCGGGAGGGTGCGAATTTTCTGCCGCAGATCCATGACCGGCCCAACGCAGAGGACGCAGAGGCAGGCGGAAAGAACCCCCTCCCCTGTCGTACTTCGACCGCCTCACTACGGGAGGCGGTTTTTTTGCTCGCTACACCCGCGAATAATCCGCCCGCCAGTTGACGACGGCCTTCTTGATGTCCTTGCGGCTGAGCTTCTCGTTGAGGGCGCGCTGGAACAGGGCCGGCAGCTCGGCGTCGGAGGCGAAGCGCAGGCCGATGTACTGCGCGTCCTCCAGTTCGGCGATGCGCGCGTGGAGCGCCGCCGGCAGCAACGCCTGGAGCCGCAGCCGCTCCTCGAGACGGATGACGCGGTCCTGCACGCGCAGGGCGTAGAGGCGGATCTTGAACGCGGCCACGATGACCGCGGCTGCCAGCACCAGCAGCCAGAGGTTCAGCAGCACCGGGCAGCGCCACAGGCGCACGACCACGGCGATGAAGTTGATCAACAGGACGGGCATCAGGAAGAAGTGGAATGGAGGGTCGAAGCGGCCATGATTGGCATAGGTCTGCGGTTTTTGAGCCATACGGCACCTCGCTGGGATGGAGATCGGACGAATCTTACAGGAGGGCGCGCTTGGCCTTGAAGAACTGCTGCAACAGTTCGCCGCACGGGTCGGCGAGCACGCCGGAGGTGACTTCCATCTGGTGGTTGAGGCGGGGGTGGTTGAGCACATCGAGGACGGAACCGGCGGCGCCCGCCTTGGGATCGGGAGCGCCATAGATGAGGCGGCGCAGGCGGGCGTGAACCATGGCGCCGGCGCACATCGCACAGGGCTCGATGGTGACGAACATCTCACACTCGGTGAGGCGATGATTGCCCAGGACGCGCCCGGCCTCGCGCAGGGCGAGAATCTCGGCATGGGCCGTGGGGTCGCAGTCGAGCAGGTTGCGATTGTGGGCGCGGGCTAGTTCGCGGCCGTCGTGTACGACGACGGCGCCCACCGGCACCTCGCCGAGCTGCTGCCCGCGTTCGGCTGCGGCGAGCGCCAGCTGCATCCAGTGTTCGTCGCTGGGAACGGCGGTGGTCACGAGGCGATTGTAGCCGGGGCGCTGGGCTGTTGCTGGGTGGCGCAGTGGATGGCGCCTAGTCCCCAGATGAAGTCGCCGCAGTAGATGGGGACGACCTCGCGCCCGGGAAGAACGCCGGCCAGGGTGTTGAGGGCTTCGCGGTCGTGGCGGTCGTTGAAAGTGGGGACGAGTACCAGACCGTTGGCGAGGTAGAAGTTGGCGTAGCTGGCGGGCAGGCGCTGGCCGCGGTAAATGACGGGACGCGGCATGGGCAACTCGACCACGCGCAGCTTCTTCCCGGCGGCGCTGGTCGCGCGGCGCAACTGGCGGAGGTTGGCGGCGAGCGGCTCGTGGTTGGGGTCGGCGGGATTGGGCTCGACGGCGGCCACGACCACGTCCTCGGCCACGAAGCGCGCAATGTCGTCCACGTGGCCGTGGGTATCGTCGCCGGCGATGCCGCGGCCCAGCCAGATGGTCTTCTCCACGGCGAGGTAGTCGCGGAAGACGCGCTCCATTTCGCGTTGCCCCAGCGCAGGGTTGCGCTGCTGCTGCTCGCTGAGCAGGCACTCGCTGGTGGTGAGCAGGGTGCCGCGGCCATTCCCGTCGATGCTGCCGCCTTCCAGCACCACGCGGTGGGCGCGGCCGCCCGCCGTCGCCTCCGGCCGCCACTCGCGCAGCCCCAGCTCATGGGCGACGAGGTGCGGCACCTGGTCGTCGAGTTCCCAGTCTGGATACTTGGCCCAGGCGGTGAAGGCGAAGTTGAGGAGAGCGACGCCGTTGTTGGCGCGCGTGAGGAAGAGGGGCCCGAAGTCGCGCGTCCAGACGCGGTTGGTGGGCCAGCGATGGAATTCGACGCTTTCGCGCAGGGCGTTGGCGCGGGCGAGCAGGGCGCGGGCGCGCTTCTCGACGCGCTCGTCGTTCACCAGGATGTGGACGCGCTCGACGCGCGCGAGCTGCCGCACGAGCTCGCAATAAACAAAGGGGATGGCGTCGAACTTGCCCGGCCAGTCGGTGCGATTATGCGGCCAGGCCAGCCAGGTCGCCGCGTGCGGCTCCCACTCCGCCGGCAGACGATAACCGAGCGAGCGGGGCGTGGCGGGCTTAGCGCTGGAAGCAGAAGGCATGATGGAAAATTGAGAAATTGAGTAATTGGGAAATTGAGTAATTGAAAAGCGGGTGTCCTGAGACTTCCGAATTACTCAATTACCAAATTACCCAATCACTCAATCAATAAGCCGCTGCGTGATTCCGCCATAGCTGTCGATGCGGCGGTCGCGCAGGAAGGGCCAGTTGCGGCGCACGTCTTCCATCCGCTGCGGGTCCACCTCGCCGATCAGAATGGCCTCCTGGTCGTGCGGCGCTTCGGCCAGGACGACCCCGAAGGGGTCGCAAAAAAACGAGCCGCCCCAGAACTCCAGCCCGGCGCCCGCGGTGGCGCGGCCGCGGATGTTGCCGGTTTCGTGCCCGACGCGGTTCACCACCGCGACGTACACGCCGTTGGCGATGGCGTGCGCGCGCTGGATGGTGCGCCAGGCGTCGTGCTGCTGGCGGCCGAACTCCTGCTTCTCTGCCGGATGCCAGCCGATCGCGGTCGGGTAGAACAGCACTTGCGCGCCGGCCAGGGCCGTGAGGCGCGCGCCCTCGGGGTACCACTGATCCCAGCAAACCAGCGTCCCGACCTTGCCGCACTGCGTGTCAAAGGCGCGGAAACCGAGGTCGCCGGGCGTGAAATAAAACTTTTCGTAGTAGAGCGGATCGTCGGGGATGTGCATCTTGCGGTACAGCCCGCGCACCGCGCCGCCCTCGTCGATCAGCGCCGCCGTGTTGTGATACACCCCGGGCGCGCGGCGCTCGAAGACGGAGGCGATGATCGCAACCTGCCGCTCGCGCGCCACCTCGCCCAGCGCCTGCGTGGTCGGGCCGGGCACCGGTTCGGCGAGGTCAAACAGCGCTGCGTCTTCGCGCTGGCAAAAATACCTGGGTGCGGAACAGTTCCGGCAGGCAAATGACCTGCGCCCCCTGCGCGGCGGCCTCGCGCACGCGCTGGACCGCGGTTTGCAGGTTCTGCTCGGGGTCAGGGCCGCACGACATCTGGATGAGCCCGACCTTGAAGGGGTTAGCCGCCATGCGCCTCCGAACGGCACAGAATAGCAGAGCGCTGTTAAAACATCCCGCGGCGCGCGGGATGTTTTGACCCGACGTTGTGTTATTAAAGATGGCCAAGGAGAGCCGCCATCCCCCCGCATCCGAGCGGTCTGAACGCGCTGGACCTCGCCATCGTCGCTGTCTACCTGGTGGGGATCACGCTCTTCGGGCTGCGCTTCCGCAAGCGGCAGCGCACGCTGCGCGACTACTTCCTGGCTGACCGCGACATTCCGTGGTGGGCGATTTCGCTCTCCATCGTCGCCGCCGAGACCAGCACCCTCACCATCATCTCCACCCCGGGCCTTTCGTACCAGGGCAACCTGACCTTCCTGCAAGTGGTGATGGGGTACCTGGTGGGGCGCGTCGTGATCAGCGTGCTGATGATTCCGCACTACTTTCGCGGCGACCTGTTCACCGCCTACCAACTCATGGAGCGCCGCTTTGGCCAGGGCCTGCGCTCGCTGACCGCGGGCCTGTTCCTGATCACGCGCACCGTCGCCGAGGGGGTGCGCGTGTTCGCGGTGGCCATCGTGGTGGGG
The DNA here is from genome assembly GCA_963739375.1 of Terriglobia bacterium. GTDB lineage: Bacteria > Acidobacteriota > Terriglobia > Terriglobales > Acidobacteriaceae > CAVUAF01. The sequence goes on along the minus strand of CAVUAF010000019.1, from coordinate 36,861 downwards.
ATCGCGCTCGGCAACCTGCTGGGCGGGCTGAACGAGCTGACGCGCGACGTGGTCTCCATCGGCATCGTGGTCGCGCTCACCCTGATCTACACCTTCCACGGCGGCATGGCGGCGGTGATCTGGACCGACGTGGTGCAGATGTTCATCTACGTAGGCGGCGCGCTGCTGGGCTTCGCCACGCTGCTGCACCACGTTCCCGGCGGCTGGGCGGCGGTGAGCGTGACCGCCGGCGCCAAGTTGCAGGTCTTCAATTTCACCCCCGACTTCTTTCAGACCTACACCTTCTGGTCGGGGGTGATCGGGGGCGCGTTTCTGACCACGGCCAGCCACGGCACCGACCAGCTCATCGTGCAGCGGCTGCTGGCGGCGCGCACCGAGCGGCAATCGAAGCTGGCGCTGATCTCCAGCGGCGTGTTCGTGCTGGTCCTGTTCACGCTGTTCCTGCTGGTGGGGGTGCTGCTGTTCGTCTTCTACCAGCGGCCGGCGGCGACCTTCGGCGGGCAGGACCGCATCTTCCCCACCTTCATCGTCACCGAAATGGCGCACGGTATTTCCGGCATCCTGATCGCGGCGATCCTGGCGGCGGCGATGTCGAACCTGAGCGCGGCGCTGAATTCCCTCTCGTCGAGCACCATCGTGGATTTTTATCTGCGCCGCTATCCCGGCGCCAGCGAGCGCGACCACCTGCGCGTCTCGCGCATCGCCACCGTGGGCTGGGCGCTGCTGCTGTTTGCCCTGGCCATCGTTGCGCGGCACAGCCAGAGCGTGATCGTGGTGGGACTCTCCATCGCCTCGGTGGCCTACGGCGCGCTGCTGGGCGTCTTCCTGCTCGGCCTGCTGACCAAACGCGCCAACCAGCGCGGCGCCATGGCCGGCATGCTGGCAGGCTTCTGCCTGAACATGTACATATGGGTCAGCACCCTGGTGCCGCCGGGGAGTCTGCCCGCCGGCGCCTTCACGCGGCGGATTCCGTGGACGTGGTACGTCATGATCGGCTCGCTGGTGACCATGGCGGTGGGGTACGCGGCGAGCCTGCTGTTCGGCGACGCGCCCAAGGAGTTGCGCGACCATGCCTGAGGTAACGCGGGCCCCGGCGCCCGATCCCGAGCACGACCTGGTGCGCGCGCTCACGGTGCAGCATGCCGCCGCGGTGGTGGTGGGGACGGTGATCGGCAGCGGCATCTTCCTGGTGCCGGCCGAGATGATGCAGGCGCTGGGCTCCTCGGGCACGGTGTACCTGGCGTGGATTGTCGGCGGCGTGCTTTCGCTGTTCGGCGCCCTGACCTACTCGGAACTCGCTGCGCTCAAGCCCCAGACGGGCGGCGAGTACATCTACGTGCGCGACGGCTACGGCCCGCTGGGCGGCTTCCTGTACGCCTGGACGTACTTCCTGGTGGCCAAGCCGGGCTCGATGGCGACCATCGCCACCGGCTTCGTGCGCGTGCTGAGCCGGCTGGACACCTTCCGCTTCCTGGGCGGAATTCGCGGCGATTCGTGGCACGCCAGCTATTCCGGAATGGCGCTGGCGATTGCGGCGGTGGTGCTCATCAGCTTCATCAACTACATCGGGGTAAAGCGCGCGGGCGAGTTCCAGCTCTTCTTCACCCTGCTGAAAGTCGGGATCATCGTGGCGGTGGTGGGGATCGGCTTCAGCTACGCGGGCGGCTCGACCGCCAACTACAGCACCATCTTCGCGGGGGCGAAGGGTGGCTTCGCCGGCTTCATGGTGGCCCTGGTGGCGGCGCTCTGGGCCTACGACGGCTGGAACCTGGTCACGCTGGTTTCCGGCGAGATCAAGAACCCGCAGCGCAACCTGCCCATCGCGCTCATTTTCGGCATGTCGATAGTGGCGGCGCTCTACATCGCGGTGAACGCGGCGGTGCAGTACGTCATGCCCGCCAGCGCCATCGCCGCCTCGGCCAGTCCCGCGCTCGACGGCATTCGCTGGATCGGCGCCGGCTATGCCGTGATCCTGGTGGGCATGGCGGTGGCCATGCTGGCGACGCTCAACGGCAGCACCATGACGGGCGCGCGCGTTCCCTTCGCCGTGGCCCGCGATGGCTACTTCTTCCACGCGCTGGCCACGGTGCATCCGCGCTTCCGCACACCCTCGACCGCGCTCGTGGTGCAGGCGGCGCTGGCGATCGCGCTGCTGCTCTTTGCCGGCACCTTTCAGCAGTTGTTTTCGCTGACGCTCTTCGCCGAGTGGCTCTTCTACATGCTGGCGGCCGCAACGGTATTTATCTTCCGCCGGCGCGAGCCGGACGCGCCGCGCGCCTATCGCGTCTGGGGATACCCGGTGGTGCCTGCACTCTTCATCGTCGCCGCCGCCGTGCTGCTCTACTACACCTTCACGCAGAACCTGCGGAGCTCGCTGGCGGGACTGCTGGTGATCCTGGCCGGCATTCCGGTGTACTACTGGTTCGCGCGGCACCGCACGGTGCAAGGCGCCTGAGCCAGTCGTCGCGAGCGCTGCGCCACAAAACTGCTATCATTCGCGGCTCAATTCCAACCGTTCAGAGGTTCATCCATGCGCTCTCGTGCCCTGCTCCTCGCCTGCCTTCTTGCCGTCTCCGTCGCGGCCCTGTTCGCCGCCGATTCCAAGGCAGCTCCCGCCAAAGGCGCCGCGCCTGCCGCGCAGCCGGACGACGCCGCCTACAGCGAGCAGATCAAGAAGTTCACCACCGCGCCCTACTTCACCAGCGAGCTGGTGGACCACCTGCCGGCGTCGAAGCTGCCCACGCCCGAGAAGGTGCTGGGCCACATTGTCGGCGCGGCGAACTACCTGACGTATCCCCCCGACATCTACCGCTACCTGCGCGAGCTGGAGAAAGCCTCGCCGCGGGTGAAGGTGTTCACCATCGGGACCACGGAGGAGGGCCACGAGATGGTGATGGTGGCGGTTTCCGACGAGGCCAACCTGCGCCGCCTCGACGAATTCAAAGGCAACATGGCGCGGCTCAGCGATCCGCGCTCAACCCCGCAGGCCGAAGCCGACCGGCTGATCGCGCAGACCATCCCTTCTACTGGCTTACCGGTTCCATCCACTCGCCCGAGACCGGCTCGCCGGAGATGCTGATGGAGCTGGCGTACCGCCTCGCCGCCGACGAATCGCCGATGTACCAGCGCATCCGCAAGCAGTGGGTGGTGCTGATTACGCCGGTCATCGAGGTGGACGGCCGCTTCCGCATGGTGGACCTCTACAACTGGCACAAGGCCAATCCCGGGCGCCCCATGCCGCCGCTCATCTACTGGGGGCACTACGTCGCGCACGACAACAATCGCGACGCCATGGGGCTCTCGCTCAAGCTGACGCAGACGGCGATGAAGACCTTCCTCGCGTGGCACCCGCTGGTCATGCACGACCTGCACGAATCGGTGCCCTTTCTCTACGACAACACGCTGGGCACCTCGCCGTTCAACGCGTGGCTCGATCCCATCGTCACCAACGAGTGGGAAAAAATCGCCTGGGTGAACGTGGATGAGAATGACCAAGCGCGGCATGCCCGGCGTCTTCACCCACGGCACCTTCACCACCTGGGACCCGAGCTATCTCTACTTCATCGCCAATTCGCACAACGCGATTGGGCGGCTGTACGAAACCTTCGGCAACGGCGGCGCCGATACCCGCACCCGCTACCTCGATCCCGACGACGTGGCGCGCACCTGGTGGCGTCCGAATCCGCCGCTGGCGAAGGCGCTGTGGTCGATGCGCGACAACGTCAACTATCAGCAGACGGCGGTGCTGTTCTCGCTCGATTACCTGGCCGGGGCGCGCGAGGAGTACCTGCGGAACTTCTGGCTGAAGTCGCAGCGCGCGGTCGCCAAGGCGAAGAACGAAGGCCCGGCGGCATGGGTACTGCCCGCCGACGAGCCGCGCCCGCAGCTCCAGGCGGAACTCCTGAACCTGCTGCAGCAGCAAGGCGTGGAAGTGCAGCGCGCGTCGCAGGCATTTACCGTGAAGGTGGAGGCGACGCGCCGCCGCCCGGAAGCGCAGGCGGAAGAACCGCCGGGCGCCGAAGCGCCTGCCGCCGCGCCGCGCAGCGAGCCGGAAAAGCCGGAGACGCGCACCTTCCCCGCCGGCAGCTACGTGGTGCGCATGGACCAGCCCTACTCGCGCATCGCCGACATGCTGCTCGACCAGCAGTACTACAGCGCCGAGGATCGCCGCCCGTACGACGACTCCGGGTGGTCGCAGGGGCCGCTGCGCAACGTGCAGAGCTTTCGCATCACCGATGCGGCGGTGCTCAGTGTGGTGATGCGCAAGGTCGAGGGCGATGTGAAAGCCGGCGGCGGGCTCGAAGGCGACGGCCAGTTTTTCGCCATCAACAACACCGCCGTGCCGGCGCTGGCCGCGCTGCGTTTCCGCCTCCCCGACGTGGCCATGGAAGTGACCGAGGCCCCGTTCACGCAGAACGGGACCAGCTTCGCCGCCGGCTCGTTCCTGGTGCCCGCGGCGGCCCGCGGGCAACTGGAGCCGCTGGTCAAGGAGCTTGGCCTCACCGCCATCGCGCTGAATGCGCTGCCGAGCGTCGCGCATCATGCCGTGGCCGCGCCGCGCGTCGCGCTGCTGCACACCTGGCAGAGCACGCAGAACGAAGGCTGGTACCGGCTGGCCTTCGACAACCTGAAGATTCCCTACACCTACATCAACGACCACCTGGTGCGCGATACCGCCGACCTGCGCGCGCGCTTCGACGTCATCCTCTTTCCGCCGGTGGGCGGCGGGGATGCCGCCGGCCTGGTGAACGGCATCGCCATGTGGAACCCGCCGCTGCCGTGGCAGAAGACCGACCTCACGCCCAACCTGGGCACGCCCGACGCTACCGACGACATGCGCGGCGGCATGGGGTATGCCGGGGTACAGCACCTGCAGGAGTTCGTGAACGCCGGCGGGCTGCTCATCACGGTCATGGACACGGCGCGGGTGCCCATCGACTTCGGCCTGGTGGACGGCGTGGGGCTGGCGCCGGCACGCACGCTGCACGCGCGCGGCGCGGTGCTGAACGCGCAGTTCACCGCCACCGGGAGTCCCATCGCCTGGGGCTATGGGCCACGTCTCGGCGTTTACTTCAACGATGGTCCGCTCTTCAGCGTGACCTACCAGGCGCGCCGCTTCGGCGGCGCTGGCGGCGCCCCTCCCGGCCAGGAAGAGGCGCGACCAACGGGGCGCGGCAGCCCCGATTCGCCCGACGTTCCGCAGGGCCGGCCCTACAGCGAGCCGCCGCCGAATCCGCGTCCGCGGCCGTGGCAGGCGGCGTACATCTCGCCCGACATCGACATCCGCGAATCGCGCACCGTGATTCCCGAGGCGCTGCGTCCGCGGGTGGTGCTGCGCTTCGCCGACGCGCGCGACCTGCTGTACAGCGGGCAGCTCTCCGGCGGCAGCGAGCTGGCTGGGCGGCCGGCGGTGGTGGACCAGCCGGTCGGCAAGGGGCACATCGTGCTGTTCGCCATCAATCCCGTGTGGCGCGGCGAGACGCAGGGCAGCTACGCCCTGCTCTTCAACGCCATGCTGCACTACGACCACCTCGGACTCGGCAAGGCGCTGCCGCCCGCCGGCCCGCCGCATCCCTGACCGTGTAGCGCCGGCCGCCCTCGGCCGGCGAACGCGAGCGAAGCTCGCGAACTATGCCATACGCACGCGTTTACAACCACCGCCGCCGCCTGCCGCACATCCAAAATGAGCGGCGGCCAGTATTTCTGACCTTCGGCACCTATCGCCGCTGGGAATTGCCTGACGCAGCGCGCGACGTCGTCTTGCGCTGCTGCTTACACGAAGACGCCCGCACGATCGATCTGCTCGCTGCCGTCGTGATGCCCGAGCACGTGCACCTGCTGTTCACAGCGAAGCAGGACGCGAGCGGCGAGTTTTACTCGCTCGCGGAGATCGTCAACAGCATCAAGAGCGCTGCCGCACATCAGATCAATCGCGCGTTGCAACGCAGCGGCACGGTGTGGCAGGCGGAGTATTTCGACCACGTGCTGCGCGCGTCGGAGAGCATTGACGCGAAGGTGGAGTACCTCCGCATGAATCCCGTCCGCAGGGGTTTGGTGCGCGTGCCTGAGGAGTATCGCTGGCTGTATGTGAAGCGGCGAGAATCGTAAGCTCCGGAGCTTCGCTCCGGCTCGCCGGCCGGGGCGGCCGGCGCTACACGAGTCACCCGGCTCGCCGGCCGGGGCGGCCGGCGCTACACGAGTCACCCTGCTCGCCGGCGCTACACCCATCCCGAGCGGCGCGCGAGATCAGGGTTTTTCTCGCAGGGAGGGTGCGCGGGCGCCGGGAGCGGTGCCGGTGAGGCGGGCGATCGCGCCCTTGGCGCCGACGGCCCAGCCGGCCCCGGGCGAGGCGAAGGCGACGGCGTTGAAGCCGTCGCTGCCTAGCGCGTCCCAATGCACGCCGCCGTCGGGGGAGAAACTGCTGCCCGAGGTGCCGACCGCGATCAACGTCGGCGCGCGGGTCCCGGGAACCGCCGCCACGCCGCTGCGAAAGCCGGCGGGCAGCGAGGTAGCGAGTTGCCACGTCTGCCCGCCATCGCGGGTGATGGCGGTGTTCGCCACGGCGGCGGTCGCGTTCTGATAGTCGCCGCCGATTACGGCGCCGCGGGCGTCGTCCCAGAAAACCAGCGAGAAGATGCCCGTGCTGTCGGCGCCGCTGGCGATCGGCGTCGAGGCGACACTCCAGCTGCGCCCGGCGTCGCGAGTGCGGAAGACGCGCGCGGCGTTGGCGGTGGCGAACCAGGCATTCCGCTTGCCCTGCACCGCGACGCAGGTGCCGCTGGCGGCGAAGGCGCCTTCACCGGGCAGGGCCGGGGGGAGTTTTTCTTTGGGCACGCGCGACCAGTGCTGGCCGCCGTCGCTGGTCAGCAGGACGACGAACGTGCCGTCCACCGGATCGCCGACCACGAGGCCGTGTTGCGCGTCCCAGAACGCCATGCAGTCGAGGAAGCCCTTGGCGTCGGGATTGGTGAATTGCAGCGTCCAGTGGAGGCCAGCGTCGGAAGTCTTGTAGAGGCGCGATTTGTCGCCGGGACCGGCGGCGAGCAGGACGGCGTTGTTTTCGTCGAAGGCTTCGACGTCGCGGAAGTCGAGCGGTTCGGCGCCGGGGACGACGCCGGGCTGCCAGGTGGCGCCGCCGTCGGTGGTACGCAGAAAGGTGCCGCCGGTGCCGCTGGCCCATACCACGCGCTCGCTGACCACGCTCAACCCGCGCAGGCTGGCCGTGGTGTGGCTGGTCTGGGGGACCCACTGGGCGGCAGCGCTCGCGGCGAGAGTCAGGAAAAACAAGAGCCGGCATCCACTTGAGAGTGTGCCGGCTATAGGGATCCTTCGACTCGCGTTCAGTCGCTCTGCTCCTTCACGCTCGCTCAGGATGACAAATTTTCGGACTAGCCGCGCGCGCCGCTCGCCGCCGCCGCCTTCAGCCCCAGCTTGGCGGCCGCCTGCTCCTCGATCCACTCGTAGGTCTGGCGCAGGCCGTCTTCCAGGGAAATGCGCGGCTCCCAGTCGAGCACCTGGCGCAAGCGGGTGTTGTCGGAGTTGCGCCCGCGCACGCCCTGCGGCCCGTCAATGTGCTTTTTCACGATCTTGATGCCGGCGACGTCGGCCACGATGTCGGCGAGTTGGTTGATCGTGACCATGCGATCCTGCCCCACGTTGAGCGGCTCGCGATAGTCCGAGTCCATCAGCTTGAGGATGGCCTCGACGCAATCATCGACGTAGCAGAAGGAGCGCGTCTGCTCGCCATCGCCCCAGATTTCGATTTCGTGTTTCCCGGCCAGCTTGGCGTAGGCGATCTTGCGGCACATGGCCGCGGGCGCCTTTTCGCGGCCGCCTTCCCAGGTCCCCAGCGGACCAAAGATGTTGTGGAAGCGCGGAATGCGGGTCTCCATGCCGTACTCATGGCGGTAATGGAAACACAGCCGCTCGGTGATCAGCTTCTCCCAGCCGTAAGCGTCCTGGGGATCGGCGGGGTAGGCGTCTTCTTCGCGCAGCGGCGCCACGTCGGCGGCGCGCTGCTTGTGTTCGGGATAAACGCAGGCCGAGGACGTGTACAGGTAGCGCTGCACGCCGTTGACGCGGGCCGCTTCCAGGGTATGGAAGTTGATGAGTGCGTTGTTATGCAGGATCTGGGCGTGATTGGCCGAAATGAAGCCCATGCCGCCCATGTCGGCGGCCAGGGCGTACACCTGCTCCATACCTTGGGTGGCCTGGAGGCAGTTTTCCCAGCGCCGCAGGTCGAGAAGCAGGAATTCGTGCGCCGCCGTGGGCGCAAATTCCGGCATCTTGATGTCGGCGCCGCGGACCCAGATACCCCAGGTGCGTCAGGTAGTTAACGAGATGGTGGCCGATGAAGCCGCCGGCCCCGGTCACGAGGGCCCTCTTGCCCGCTCCTGAAAGCACTATGGCTTGCCTCCTCCAGGACTTCATGTACTTAAGAACACAACTGGGATGGCTGAGTTGCTCATTATAACGGAGCCACCGCCAAACCCCCAATCCCGTCCTGCAAAACGGGCCATTGTACTCTCGGGCACGGGTCTGGCAGCAGCCGAAACGGAGTGGTATACGGGTACGTGCGGCTTCCTTTCCTCTGCGGCGCTGGTCCTCGGCGGGCCGCGGCCCAAACACCACTCCCACGGCGGTCGGCGGACGCGACGTGACCCGGGCCCGGCTGCTCATCATCGGCGGCGGCATCGTGGGGCTGGCAACCGCCCTGGCGGCACAGCGCCGGCGGCGGGGCGACCCCGTACTGGTACTCGAAAAAGAGGACCACGTCGCCGCCCACCAGAGCGGCCATAACAGCGGCGTCATCCACTCCGGGATCTACTACCGGCCAGGAACGCTGCGGGCCGAGTTGTGCGTAAGCGGCGCCGCGACCATGGTGGAGTTCTGCCGCCAGCAGGGGCTGCCGCATGAGGTTTGCGGCAAGGTCATCGTGGCCACCGCGCCGGCGGAGCTGCCGCGGCTCGAGGAGTTGCGGCAGCGCGCCGAGGCCAACGGCGTGCGCGGCGTGCGGCTGATCGGGCGCGACGAGCTGCGTGCCCTCGAACCGCATGCCGCGGGCCTGGCCGCACTGCACGTTCCCTCCACCGGCATAGCCGACTTCGCGGCGGTGACCCGGCGGTACGCGGAGCTGGTGGTGGAAGCCGGGGGACGCGTCCAGACCGGGGCGCGCGTGCGGGCCATCCGCAGCGAGCCCGGGGGCTTCGTGCTGGAGACGACCGCCGGCGAATTCGCGGCCGACTTCCTCATCAACTGTGCGGGGCTGCACAGCGACCGGGTGGCGCGCCTGGCGGGCGCCGATCCCGGGGTCCAGATCGTGCCCTTCCGCGGCGAGTACTACGAGCTGAAGGCGGAGCGCCGGTCCCTGGTGCGGGGGCTCATCTATCCGGTGCCCGACCCGCGTTTCCCCTTTCTGGGGGTGCACTTCACGCGGCGGGTGACCGGCGAAGTCGAAGCCGGGCCGAATGCGGTGCTGGCGCTGAAACGCGAGGGCTACCGCAAGACGTCGTTCAGCCCGCGCGACGCGCTCGACGCGCTGAGCTTCCCCGGCTTCTGGCGCATGGCGGGGCGCTGGTGGCGCGTCGGCTTCGAGGAATACCACCGCTCGTTCAGCAAGCGCTTGTTTGTGCGCGAGCTGCAGAAGCTGGTGCCGGAGATTCGCCGCGCGGACCTCGCCGGCGGCGGCTCGGGGGTGCGCGCCCAGGCGCTGGGCCGCGACGGCAGCCTGGTGGACGACTTCCAGTTTGTCGGGCACGGGCGGGCGCTGCACGTGCTGAACGTGCCGTCGCCGGCGGCGACGGCGTCCCTCAAAATTGGCGAGAAGATCGTGGAGCAGGCGGCAGCGGCGTGGGGACTGGCTGATATGCAGGCCTAAAGGCCGGCTCCACCCCGGCAAAACCAGTTTCGAGTTTCGAGTTTCGCGTGAATGCGAGCCTGAAGGCTGCTCCACCCCAGGGCGGCGACATGTAGCCCCCACAGGCCCGGCCGAGGGCGGCCGGGCTACACACATCAAACAGGTCCGCTCGTGTGGAGCCCCCGGCTCTTCCCTGAATGAGCGAGCTTCAACCGTCCTACCGGACTGGACGCGGTCTGTAACTCTACCCAGCGATAAATCGCTGGGCTGCCTTCAATCGCCCTGCGGGCTCGCCTGCTCCACCCAGTTGGCAGTTGCCAGTTGCCAGAGAATGCGAGCCACAAAGGACACAAAGGGATTGCGGCTAGTGGAGGCACGGAAAGTGCAGGGATCCTTCGACTCGCGCTTCCTCGCTACGCTCAGTCGCGCTCGCTCAGGATGACATTCCCAGGGGCGTCTTTGATGTAGGGGTAAAGGCCTGCTCCACCGGGTAAAACCAGTTTCAAGTTTCTAGTTTCTAGTTTCGAGTCAGCAAACTGGGAAAGCCGCGAGCGGGAAGGGGCGTCAAAACGGCATGCGGTAGATGACCGCCTGCGACAGGGCGTTGACGAGGGCGGAGGGGCTGAGCACGTTCCTGCGCTTGGCGCTGGGGATCCAGAGTACGTCGTCGGCCTGCAGCGGCACATCGGCAGCCTTGGCCTGCAGCAACTCCTTCAGCGGCACTGGTGTTTGCAGCAGGCCGCCATCGGGCAGGCGGCGGATGACGCGCGCGCCTTTGAGCGACGCGGCATTGGTCGGGCCGTTGGCCAGGGTCACGGCGAGGAACACCGTCATGCCCTTCTGTTCGTCAATAACGAAGCCGCCGGCGCGGTTCACCTCGCCGATCACGTAGACGATTCCGGCGCGGTTCACCACCACGGTGTCGCCGGGCAGCAGGTCGATGTTGTTCTGCGCCGTCTCCACCGCGTTCTCGCTGAGCACGATGGTTTGCGTCGCCTTGGGCTGGTCGCGGTGCACGATGGTGACGTTGCGCCCGGCGCGCGGCGCGAGTCCGCCCGCGGCCTGGATCAGGTCGAGCAGGCGGTGCGCCTGCATCGCCGGATACGGTCCCGGCTTCGCCACCTCGCCGGCGATGGAGATGGTCTCGCTGGAAAACTCCTTGACGTAGATCGAGACGTGCGGGTTCTTGACGAAGTTGCCGTCGGCGAGCTGCTTCTCGATGGCCGCCTGGGCTTCGGGCACGGTCAGGCCGCCGACCCGCACGTAGCCGATCAGCGGCAGATAAATCTCGCCAGTGCCGGTGACGCGCGTGTGCTGGGTGAGTTCCTGGACGTTGTAGACGCTGATGTCGAGCTCGTCGCCGGGGCCGATGCGCAGAGTGCGGGTGGAGAGCGCCTGGTCGGTGACGGGCGCCTCGGCGGCCGGCTTCGACGCTGGGGGCGGGCCCTGCTGCGCCCACGCGGTGACCGCCCCGAGCAGCGCCGCCACTGCCCACAGCCACCACCAGCCACGCGCCGGAAACTTCATCACCAGCGCAGTTTAGCACGGTGCGCGCGGGCTTTCGCGGCCCGGGAGTAATGGCCTTCCGGTTACCCGGCGGCGAACCGGGGGTCGCGGCGCGGGTCGTTTATAATTGGCTCGCGAACCACGCGCATGCTGGCTACCTGATGCCCAATTCAAGTGTCGTCCCTCTCTTCGCCACCGGCGAGATCGCCAACCTGGTACAGCAGTCGGGCCCGGTCGCCAAGGCCGTGCTGGTGATTCTTCTCGCCTTCAGCATCTTCTCGTGGGCCATCATCGTCAGCAAGTGGCTCTCCTTGCGGCGCGCGCGCGTGCAGAGCGTGCGCTTCCTGAAGGCTTTCCGCCGCGCCAACCGCCTGCAGGACATCTCCACCGTGGCCGAGCAGTTCGAGCCCAGCCCGCTGGTGGCGGTGTTCAAGCAGGCGTTCGAAGAGCTGCGACGCCAGGGCGGGATTCCGCGCAATATCATGGCCGTGCAGCGCTCCATCCAGATCGGCGCTTCGGAGGAGCTGACGCGGCTGGAGCGGCGGCTGCCCTGGCTGGCGACCACCGGCGCGGTCACGCCGTTCATCGGGCTGTTCGGGACGGTCTGGGGCATCATTGACGCCTTCCATGGTCTCGGCGACGCCGGCTCGGCCACCTTGCGCGCCGTTGCTCCCGGCATTTCGGAAGCGCTGATCACCACCGCCGCCGGGCTCTTCACGGCGATTCCCGCGGTGATTGCCTATAACCAGCTGATCCACTCCATCCGCGAGTTCGGCAGGCGCATGGACGACTTCGGGCTCGAATTCCTGAATCACGTGGAGCGCCCACCGGGCGCCTCGCAAACCGCGGTGAGCGCGGACTAAATGGCTTTCACCAACCAAAGCGGCCGCACCGAGACCTCCCTGTCGGACATCAACATCACCCCGCTGGTGGACGTGGTGCTGGTGCTGCTGATCATCTTCATGGTCACGGCGCCCATCCTGCAGTCGGGGATCGAGGTCAGCGTCCCCAAGACCCGAACGGTGAAGGAGATCACCGAGGAGCGGCTGGTCATCTCCATCAACAAGCAGCAGCAGGTGTTCCTGGGCAACGATCCCATCAACATCAACGAGATCGGGGCCCGCCTGCGACAGAAAATTCGCGACCCGGAAGGCCAGCCCATCTATCTGCGGGCGGATGAGAGCGTGCCGTTCGGGGCCTTTGCCTCGGTCATGGATTCGGTGAAACAGGCGGGGTTCACGCAGGTCAGCATCGTGACCCAGCCGCTAAGCCAGAGCAAGACCCCGTAGTTATGGCCACCACTGCCGACATCTGGGAGCAGCGCGAGGACTGGCGAGGTCCGCTGGGCCTCTCCGTCGCCTTGCACACGCTGCTGTTCGGCGGCATCTTCCTGTACGCGGCCCTGCGCGGCAGCTACCACGGCGAGACCTGGGGGGGCACCGCGGGGGGCGGGGGGGCCATGAGCGCCACCCTGGTCAGCAGCATCCCCCTGCCGCACACCGCAGCCGCGCCGGAGAACGTCCTGGCCAACGAGTCGCCGGGACTCTCGCAGTCCCTGCCCAAGCCGGCCGAGCAGGCCCCCGAAGGCATCCCCCTCTCCGATAAGACGGTGAAGCCGAAAAAGCAGCCACCGCCGCGGCAGGAGACCCGCACCCTGGCGCAGAACCTGCACCCGCAGCCTATCCCGCAGCCCACCAACACCGTCCCGTACGGCCAGGGAGGGCCCGCCGGCTCCCTCAACTTCAGCATGAGCAGCGGCACCGGCGGCCTGAGCCTGGGCACGGGGGGCGATTTCGGCACCCGCTACGCCTGGTACGTGGACAAGGTGCGGCGGGTGATCAGCGACAACTGGCTGAAATACGAGGTAGATCCCAATGTGCAATCGGCGCGGCGGGTGTACATTACCTTTGACATCGCGCGGGGCGGCTCGCCGCAGAACATCCAGGTAGAGCAGTCCAGCGGGGTGCCGTCGCTCGACATTTCGGCCAAGCGGGCCTTGCAGCGCATCGATACCTTTGGTCCGCTGCCGCCGGATTACCGCGGCGACCGGGTGAGTGTAGAGTTCTATTTCGAGTACAAGCGGTAGCCGAGACAAGTATCGTAGTGCGATATACTTGCGGGCGCCCGGCGCGCCTGCCCGATGGAGCCGATGCCGAACCGACGCTCGCTAACCCGCTCCGCTGCCCTGCTCGCCACCCTCCTCCTCCTGCTGCCCGCCAGCGCCGCCGCCCAGGACTGGATCCGCACCGGCACCGGCCTGGGCGTGGAAAAGGTGCGCCTGGCGGCGCCCGACTTCAAGACCCCCGCCACCGACCCGCAGACCGCCGAGCTGCTGAAGACCTTCAACGACACGCTGTGGAACGACCTCTCGCAGGCGGGCATTTTCGAGATGGTCTCGAAGAGCTTCTACCCGCTGCAGGCGCCGGGCTCCCCGGCGGAGATGAACGTGGGGGCGTGGAACGTGCCGCCGCCCAACGCCGGCATGGTGGCGTTCGGCAACCTGGCCGTCAGCGGCGGCAGCCTGGCGGTGCAGGGGTGGCTGTTCGACGTGAAGAACACGCAGTCGCCGCAGGTGCTGGGCAAGCAGTACCGCGAGACCGCCAGCGAGGCCAACGCCCGCATCATCGCGCATCGCTTTGCCAACGAGATCATCTTCCAGCTCGGGGGCGGCATTCCCGGCATCGCCGAGACCCGGCTCTTCTACATCAGCAACCGCTCGGGGACGAAGGAAGTCTGGGGGATGGACTACGACGGGAACGACCAGCACCAGGTGACCCACCTGGGTTCCATCGCGCTCTCGCCGCGGGTTTCGCCGGACGGCAGCCGGGTGGCGTTCAGCGGCCAGACCGCCGACGGCTTCAAGGTGATGATGTACTCCCTGGAACTGGGGCGGCTGATTGCGTTTCCGCGCTTTGCCGGGCTGGGACAATCGCCCGCCTGGTCGCCCGACGGCTCCAAGCTGGCATTCTCGTCCTCGATGCCGGGGGACCCGGAGATTTACGTCAGCGATGCCTCCGGCGGGCAGCCCCGGCGCCTGACTGCTTACGCCGGCCCCGATTCCTCGCCGACCTGGAACCCGAAGACGGGGGCGCAGATCGCCTGGGTCAGCGGGCGCAGCGGCCTGCCGGAGATTTTTCTCATGGAAGCCGACGGCACTAACTCGCAGCGGCTCACCGACGAGGGGTACGCGGTGTCGCCCTCGTGGTCGCCGAACGGGCAGTTCCTGGCCTTCGCCTGGATCCGGCATTACGGTCCGGGGGCCCCGGGGGCGCAGGACATCTATATAATGGACATCGCCAGCCGGCAATTCGTGCAGTTGACGCACGACGCCGGCCGTAACGATTTTCCTTCGTGGTCGCCCGATGGCCGCCACCTGGTGTTCCAGTCCGATCGCACGGGCAGCGACCAGATCTGGACGATGCTGGCGGACGGCAATCAACCGCGGCAGTTGACGCACAACGGCAGGAACACGCAGCCCAATTGGAGCGCGAAGTAAGCTGTCGTTGCGGCCCCTTGTAGTTGCAGTTTTTGGACTTTCGAATTCGCCGCGCGGGAACGAGGCGCGACGAATCGAGTTGTCATCGCGCACTCGCGCATGGGAGGAACTGGTGAAGCATAGCAAGCTTACGTGGACTCTTACCCTGGTGGCCCTGGCCTGCGTCCTGACGCTGGGCGCCTGCAAGAAGAAAGTGGCCCCGCCGCCGCCCCCGCCGCCCCCGCCGCCTGCGGCGCCGACGGCCACCCTCACCGCCAACCCGGCCACGGTGGAGCGCGGCCAGGCCACGCAGTTGACCTGGCAGACGGAAAACGCCACCGACGTCAGCATTGACGGCGTCGGCGCGGTGCAGCCGAACGGCTCGCAGTCGGTGACCCCGAGCCAGTCGACCACCTATCACCTGACCGCGAAAGGTGCGGGCGGGACGCGTGAGGCCACGGCCCGGGTGACCGTCACCCAGCCGCCGCCACCGCCACCGCCACCCCCGGCCGCGCCTACCGAGACCCTGGAGCAGTCCTTCGCCAAGAACGTGCTGGATATCTACTTCGATTACGACAAGTACGATATCCGCGGGGACGCGCAGCCCACGCTGCAGACCTCCGCCGCCTGGCTGAAGGCGCACGCCGAGGTGAAGGTCACGGTGGAAGGCCACTGTGACGAGCGCGGCTCGACCGAGTACAACCTGGCGTTGGGCGACAATCGCGCCCGCGCCGCCAAGCAGGCACTCGCCGGCATGGGCGTTTCCGCCGATCAGCTGAATCCCATCAGCTACGGCAAGGAGCGGCCGCAGTGCACCGAGTCCACCGAGCAGTGCTGGCAGATGAACCGCCGCGCCCACTTCACCATGGCCGGCGGCGGACGCTAGCCCGCTCGCTGCCGCCTGCGCCCGAGGCAGCCGCGAAGACGCCCGCCGGCGTGACCTGGTCACGCCGGCGGGCGCCCTCGCGGCCCGTATTTACCTGTGTTCCGCACCTGCGCTCTGCCCCGCTTCGGGCGTATGCTTAAGAGTGCAAACTCGGGGCTCCGCGGAGCGGAGGGCAGAGATTCTGCATCGAAATAGAAAGCCTATGAAATCGCGACTGGTATTGCTTTTCGTGGTGACGCTCGTCGCCCTGCCGCTGTGGGGCGCAGACAAGAACATCATCCAGCTCCAGACCCAGGTGCAGGCGCTGCAGGACCAGATGGCACGCATGCAGCAGGCGTTCGACGAGCGCATGGGAATCATGCGCAACCTCATCGAACAGTCCACCGACAACGCGAACAAAGTCGCGGCGGCGGTGAGCGCGCTGCACCAGGAGCTGCAGAAGCAGCACACCGACAGCGGGGCGCGCACGGACCAGGTCTCGGCGCAGATCCAGGCGCTCAACGACTCGGTGGACGAGCTGAAAGCGCGCATGGTCCGCATCACCAAGCAGCTGGAGGACATCCAGTCGACGCAGCAGAACATTCAGCAGCAGCAGCAACAGCCGGCCACGCCGGGGGCCCCCGGCCAGCCGGGGACGCCGGGGGGCAAGCCTCCCGCGGAGCAGGCGCCGCCCGCGGACGTCATCTACAACAACGCGCTGCGCGACTACAACGGCGGCAAGCTCGACCTGGCCACGCAGGAGTTTCAGGACTACCTCAAGTTCTATCCCCTCACCGACCTTGCCGGGAACGCGCAGTTTTACCTGGCGGACATCGAGTATCGGCAGCAGAACTACCAGGACGCGGTACGCGATTACGACAAGGTACTGGAGCAATATCCCGGCGGCAACAAAACGGCCGCCGCCCAGTTGAAGAAGGGGTTTGCGCTGCTCGAACTCGGCCAGCGGGATGCCGGGGTGAAGGAGCTGCGCAGCCTGGTCAACCGCTATCCGCGCTCCATCGAGGCCCAGCAGGCCAGCGAGCGCCTGCGTAAAGTGAGCGCTACCCCTGCCAGCCGCGCCCTGCGGCCGCGGTAAGCGCTGCGCTCGGACGCGCCGCCCGCGGCAGCTATTTCGGGATTCCCAAGTCCCGCAGGCAGTAGCGGATCTCCGTGTCCATGTCGAGGATGCGCATGCCCTCCTGCACCATCAGCTTGCAGGAGATGGCGGCGTGCTCCCTGGTGCCCTCGCCCAGGTCGTAGGTGACGCGGCAATACTGGCAGTCTTCGTTCCAGCAGAAGCGGCCCATGGAGATGTTTTCGGGCGCGAGGTACTGCATGCAGCGCAGCAGCATGTTGCCCTCGGGCACCTCGAATTCCTTGCCTTTGATGGAAATCCTGATCAGGCGTTCGTAGGGCTTGAAGAGGGGCCCGGGCGAGCTCATAGGTGCGGCGATTGTAACCCAGCACACAGCCGGCCGGCAGGTGGTTGCGACGAAGCGCCGCCCTGGTGGCGCTCATAAGAAAGGCGCCCGCGGAAACCCTCCGCGGGCTGCATGCTGAGTCCTGACGGCTACCGCATGTCCACCTTGGCGGCGTCGAGCGTGACCGCGCGCTGGAACACCATGGTGAGGGCGGCGCCGCGTTCCAGGCGCACATCATTGCCGCGAGTCAGCATGGCGATCGCCGTCCCCACGGCGGCGCCCATCCCGCCGCCAATCGCCGCGCCCTTGATGGTGCCGGTGGACAACCCCCCGATGGCGGCGCCGGTGCCGGCAGTACTGGCAATCGTGCCTGCGTCCTTCGCCTTCGTGCCCTCGCCTTGCAGCGTGCCTTCCTTGCCCTTCACCTGGGTGTTGTCGGCGTCGGTGCTCTCCAGCGAGCCGGGCAGGGTCACGGTGTAGCCGTTGGGCAGGATCATGGTGGTGAAGTGCAGCAGCAGTGCGCCGCGTCCCCGCACCCGGCCGGGCCGCCTGGCTTCGCTGACCACGCCCTGGACGTAGGTGCCGGGCGGGATCACGATCTTGTTGTCGATGGCCACGGGAAACTGGGTGCGGCAGAAAATCTTGTCTCCGATGCGCGTGTTCTTGGTGGAGACGCCCTGCTCCAGCGTCACCGGCACGCTGGTGCCCGCGGGAACCACGTAGGTCCTGGGCTCGGCCGCGGCCTCCTGACGCGTGGTCAGCCGCGGAGACTCATCGCGAGGCGCCGTTTCCGCCCGCTTCAACTGCGGCATGTCCTGCGCCGGTGCGGCAATGCAGGCCGCGATCAGCACCGCGGCATATCGAAGCATTCTCATGGCAAACTCCTCCGCCCTGACCGTCAAGGATACCGCGATCAGCGATTCCTCTCCATCTGCAACGAGGAACGAGGCGTGGCGCCCTTCTTGCAGCGTACCCCTAGTCCTTGGGCGCGGTGCTCTTCTGCGGCGCCAGGCCGCGCGGCGCCCAGGCCTCGACGATGGTCTTCGCCAGCCGCCCGATCAGCGTTTGCGCCTGGTTGTCGCTGGTCCAGCTCTGGTCCTTGTTGTCGTAAACGAAGATCGAGATCACGAGGGGCCCGGCGCTGGTGTACACCAGCGCCACGTCGTTGCGCACCTGGTCGAGCGCGCCGGTCTTGTTGGCGATGGCGCTCGGCTTCTCCGAGGTGTCGGAGGACTCGAGGTAGCGCGGGATGGCGTCGCGGTCGTGCTGCCCTTTCAGGATGGCCAGCATGCGCTCGCACAGGGCCGGGTCGCCGAGGTCGCAGCGCTGGATCGCCGCCATCACCTCGGCCATTTCGCGGGCGGTCGTCTTGCCCAACCCGAACTTCGGCTGGTCGGCGGGCACGGGGCCGGTGGCCGGCTTGAATACCTTCTTGTAGAGCCAGGTATTTTTCAGGCCCATGGCCGCCAGGTTCTGGTTCACGGAATCAATGCCGACGCGGTCAATGACGAGGTTGGTGGCGGTGTTGTCGCTGAGCTGGATCATCAGCACGATGGCGTCTTCCAGCGTGACTTCCAGCCCGGGCGCCAGCGCGGTCAGGATGCCGGAGCCCGGCACCTGGTTTTCCCTGGTCAGCGGCAGACGCTGGGCGAGATTGAGCTTCCCCTGCTTGGCCAGGGTGAAGGCTTCCAGCATGATCGGCAGCTCGATGACCGACGCGGTCGGCACCGGCGTTTCGGCGTCGATCGCCACGCTGGCGCCGGTCTTCAGGTTCCGGGCATACAGCGCGACCTTGCCTTCATGCTGCTTCGCCATCGCCTCGAGCCGCTGCTGCAGGTCGTCGGCGCGGGCCGCCGCCAGGCAAACGAGAACGATGACCATTCGCTTGAGCATGGTGCCTTTCTGATTTGTTCCTACTGCCCCGCTCGCCGCTCGCGCTCGCCGTAGATCAGGTACTTCTCGCGCAGGCGCAGGAACTTCTCCAGGTCCTCGCGCCAGTCTTCGGCAATGCGGCGCGGGTCCTGCCCTTGCGCGATGGCCTGGAACACGGCGCGGCTGCCCAGCAACTGCACCATGCGGTCCATCTGGAAATCGTTGGGATAGAGCGCGTGCAGCGCCGCCGCCAGCTCGACTCCCAGCTGCGGCCCATCGAGCACGTAACGGTCAGTCAGCACGATATTGACGCCGCCCAGGCGTTGCCCGCCGAGCTTGCTGTCGGGCGCAGGGGTGAAGGTGATGGGCACAAAGCGCACCCCCGGGAGGTTGCGCGCGTTCAGGTAGGCCGCCAGTTCGCGCGGCTTGATCCACGGCGCGCCCACCACCTCGAAGGGCGTGTCGGTGCCGCGCCCAACCGAGACATTCGTCCCCTCGACGATGCAGACGCCGGGATACAGCGTCATTTCGGTGAGGTCACGCAGGTTGGGCGACGGACTGGTCCACGACAGCCCGGTGGAATCGAACCAGTCGCCGCGCAGCCAGTTGCGCATCGGCACCACGGTGAGCTTGGCGCCGAGTTTGCGCTCGCCGTTGAACATCTGCGCCAGCTCGCCCACCGTCATCCCCTGCCGCACCGGTTCGGGGAAGTAATCGATGAAGGGGCAGCCGGCCGAGCCCTCGCACGAGCCCCCGGGCTCGCGCGACCCGCCGTCGGAGACCGGCCCCTGCACCTGGATGCCATTGATGGGGTCGGGGCGGTCGAGCACCACCAGCTCGATTCCGGCCTTGGCCGCGGCTTCCACGAAGTAGCCGAGCGTGGTCTCGAAGGTGTAGAAGCGCACGCCGGCGTCCTGGATGTCGTAGACCACGGCATCGAGCTGCTTTAATACGTCGAGCGGCGGCCGGCGCTTCTCGTCGGTGTTGCCGTAGACGTTGTACACGGTGACGCCGGTCGCGGTATCCACGGTGTTGCCGATGGCCGTGGTATCGAGGGTGCCGGTGGCGCCATGCTCGGGGCTGAAGATGGCCGCCAGTTTGAGCCCCGGGACGTGCGCCAGCACGTCGATGGTGCGGCGGCCCTGCAGGTCGAGCCCGGTCTGGTTAGTGATGATGCCGAGGGCGCGCGGCCTGGCCGGGTTGGGATGCAATTCGGCGAAGTCCGCGGCTGCGAGCACGTCAATGCCGTTCAGCACCGCGCCGTTGCGAACCTGGACCCGCCGCAGTCCCGGCAGCAGTTCGTTGTAGCCGGTGATCTGCGCGACGCGCGCTTTCTCGCCGGCGGAAGGCGCCAGTTGCAGCGCCGCCGCGACCGCGGTGGCCACCCGGGTGCGCAGCTCCACCGCCGTTCCACTGGTCCCGCGCGGGTGCACCCCGTTGGCCAGCAGCACGATGTAGGTGCGGGTGGTCGGGTCAATCCACAGCGAGGTGCCGGTAAAGCCGGTGTGGCCGAACGAGCCCACCGGCAGCAGGTCGCCGCGGTTCGAGGAGAAGGGCGTATCGAGGTCCCAACCCAGGCCGCGCAACGCGATCGCGTCCGGGGGACTCTGCGGCGTGGTCATCTTTTCGAGGGTGAGGGGGGCGAGCAGCTTGCGATCGAGGAGCGCCTGCGCCAGTTTCGCGACATCGTCGGCGGTCGAGAAGAGGCCCGCGTGGCCGGCGACCCCGCCCATGCGCCGGGAGCGCGGATCGTGCACCACGCCGCGCAGCATGGGGCCGGTGGTGTCGTCGATTTCGTGCGTAGTGGGGGCGATCAGCGGCCGCCATTCCGCCGGCGGCAGGAAGCGCGTGTGCGTCATTCCCAGCGGCTCGTAGAAGTACGTCTGCGCGTACTGGTCGAGGGTCATGCCGCTGACCCGGCGCACGATTTCGCCGAGCAGGATGTAGTTGGTGTCGCTGTAGACGAACTGTGAGCCCGGCGGCAGGCTGAGCTTTTCCGCGCACGAAATCCGGAGGGCGGCGTCGTAGCCGGTCCAGTCGGGCTTGAGGTCGATGTCGGGGCGCAGCCCGGAATAATGCGTCAGCAGCTGCCGCAGGGTGATGTCCTGCTTGCCGTTCTGCGCGCAGTCGGGGATGAGCCTAATCTGAGCAGGTTGCACGAATGTCAGAATTGTTCAGTGCCACCAAACGTGGATGGTCTGACCTAGTGGGGGTGAACCGTCCGCAGTCCAAGGAGGTAACAAAACAGTCTAATGTGACTTGAGCTGTACAAATCAAGCTATTGTTCAAATTTCGTTACATACCGAATTCTGCAACGGCCGGATATAACTTCACCGTTATTGGCCGCAAGGCGCCCATTTACCCGGAGCATGCGTTCTGTAGGGACGGGGATAGGGGAGTAGCGCCTTGAGGTGCAAATCGATGTGTAATCAATTGACAAGCCTGTGATATAATAGCCGTAATCTGCTCAATAGGAGTGCAGGTGACTACTACTTACAAAGATCCTTCTAGATTTGATCCGCCAAGCGACTGGGTAAATGCTCATTCTCTATATCTTTGCCGATCTCGCATGAACCTGAATCCATCTCAAGTGAAAGCCCTAGCAGGGATAGAGGAAGAGACACTAGACAATTGGGAGAAATCGATTGAAGTACCTACGCTTGAAGATTTGGAAAAACTCGCCAAACACTATCGTTGCCCAGTCGGCTATTTCTTTCTCGAGCAACCACCGGAATTATTAATCAATAAAGTGAACTTCCGCGGTCTATCAGAAAACAAGATCGACAGTCTCAGCTATGAATCACGGCTGAAAATTGATGAGTTCATATATTTGTCTGACACTTTATCCAGCATAGTAAATGATCTACGGGTTACCAATAGTCCTGACGTAACCAGGATTCACCTCAATGAGAATATCAAAGATATTGTGCGACAGGAGCGAGAGCTATTTAGTTTTAGTGATGCGATACGCAAGGATTGGGAATCTCCGGGAGAGGCTTTCGATTTTTGGAAACAGGCAATCGAAAAAAGGGGCGTCTATGTAATCTCTTTGGGGCTAATCGTAAATGAAGTGAGGGGGGCATCTAGATGGGAAGATGGCTCACCACCAACTATTCTTGTAAACAAAAATGATTATGAATCAGCTACCGGACGCACTTTTACTCTTCTGCATGAATGGGCCCATTTGATGTTGCGCGAACCTGGAATAATATGTGATTTTATTGGCTCTCAAAAAGAGGCAAAGGTGGAACGCTTTGCGAACGAATTTGCTGCTGAGATGATGGTGAGCAAGGATGAACTGCGGGAGTTCCTAGGAAGTAAACATATGGACCGCTACGAATCCCGTTGGGGTGACTCTTACATTGATATGATAAAGAATTACTTTAAAGTGAGCAGAGATGTCGTTGCAATATCGTTGGAAACCATGGGTTTCGCGCCTCCCGGCTTTTATAAGACAAAGAGAGCCCAGTGGGACAGGCGCAGACCATATTTCTCAGGCTTGACCCCCCCACGGATACTCGGTAGAACAAAGGTGAAGCGCAGATATGGAGAGCTCGGTGGGCCATATTCAAGATTACTTACTGAAGCTTACATTAGTAGCAATATATCTATGACCAGCCTCTCAAGGGTCTTAGGTATGAAAATCGAAAGAGTAAATGATTTCATCAACTATGTGAAAACGAACTAGGAATGCCAAGGAAGTATTCATATGTACTGCCTGGATGCAGACACCATTATCAATGTGGAACTTGCTGGCTGGTTCGAGAAGTTGCATGAATCGGCAAAGGATGGTCATATTTGTTTTGTCGAAGGCGTTTATCGCCAGCTAACAGATACGAGCACTAGAATAGGCACTAAAATCAAGAATTGGGATAAGTATGGCTGCCTTCATAAGCTTACAACTGTTGAACAAGCCCTAATGAAGCAGCTTGATACCAGATATGGTCCGCCTTTCCCTATCATAAAAGGGCATAATTATTCCGGGTTTTGGAAAACCGAAGGTGTAGGTGGCGGAGTCGATTCCCAAATTGTTGCTGTAGCAAAGGAACGCGGGTATTTAGTAGTTAGTAACGACAATTCGATTCATGGGGCTTGTATGCTTGAAGATGTCGAGTGCATAAGATATGAAGAATTTGGTCGCAGATTATTGGCCGGTACTCTAGTACAGTCTAAATTGTTTTGATTATCGGTATCCGCGGCTTTCTGCTAATGCAAACTGGCTCCCGAGGTAGAATTCGAACATACCACCAAGCGGTAAACAGCCAGTTAATTGAACCTTGGCAAGTTGACCAAAACGCTATTTTAGTATATCAGGCTGTCCAAAAAGCCCAAAAACGGCGAATTTTTGAAGCTAAGCATTTTAAGCACCACGCCTGGGAAACGGACTTATCGGACAGCCTGATATGGAATATTGCGTCTCTCTTGTCCCAGTGTCATAATAGGCTTACGAATTAGGTGAGCCAAATGAGTCTTATTAGTGAGTTCCGAGAAGCCCTTGCGGCAGAAATAGAGGAGCAAAAGAAAAGAGGCACAGCCCGGTGGGACGTTCAGGGCTGGGAGACTTGTCGAGGTCAGAGGTCCTCTATTTGTGTATTGCTTCATCTTAGATGACCCGACTCTCGCTGGAGCGTTCGATGATACCAAAGTGCAAGTACGCACCATAAGCTCGGATGCATCGGGTCATATCGTAGGCGTATCAGGGAATCAAATATATGTTGCCATAGAGAGCGATTTAGGCGAGTATATTCCGTCAGCGCACATACTCGCTCAGCCAGACTACCTTCTAAAATGCCTATCAGAACGCCTTGACACTTTGCAGGAAGCCTCCTGTGTCGTTGCCAACAAGTGCCTGAGGCGCGAGCAGTTTCGATTTCAACAAGATGATACGTTTGTGCCAGGTCAGCACATTGTATCCGAATGGGAAAAACTGAACGATGAGCAGAGGGCTGCAGTTCGCCAGGCTTTAGGTAGCGAAATATGTTATATATGGGGCCCTCCGGGTACCGGTAAGACTACGATGGTAGGAGTTGCTGTAGCAAGCATGATACAGTGCGGGCAAACTGTTCTCCTCACCGCAAATACCAACGTGGCTGTCGACCAGGCCTTGAGGGCTGTCCTAGAACCTAAGGAAGGCAAAAGGCTTTTGAAAGATAGCGAACATTATAGAGAAGGGCGCGTATTGCGCCTTGGCACGCCTCAAATCAAAGAAATTGGTGAAGACGATAACCTGAACCTGGATAAAATAACAGAACGCAAGAGTGAGCCACTGAGAGAGCAGCTTCTAAAGCTACGTGACCAGCTAGTCAGCACCGAGAGTAGGCTCACGGCATTGGAGGCACTCAAAACTGATGTGGAGAAATGGGAGGAAGTACGAAGGCTAATAGCACAAGAAGAGGCCTCGCGCGTTGAGGTCGGGGATTCCTTAAAAGCACTGGCACATAGGGCGTCTATCGTGACAGAAACTTTGCAGCGGGAAGAAGAACGACTTCAGAGGGCAAAGACGATGCCGGGTGTGGTGAGGTTTATTCGAGGAATGACGCTTAATAGAATAGAAAACACTCTTTCAACCCTGGCGGCACAACGCGACGCTCTGGCTGACCAGAAAACTCAAGCGGAAGCAAGACTCAAGGAAACAATCGGCGACCTAGAGAGGTTGCATGGGGAAGCCAGACAAATTGAGAGAAAGCTGAAGCAGGAATCCGTGTCACCAGATGCCCTTAAAGGTGAGATTACCAGCATACGGGCAAAGATTGATGACCTGCGTACTCAAATAGCTGACTTGGAGCGACAAATTGAAGCAATAAGGCAGCAAATCATAAACGAGGCAGTATTAATCGCGACTACCCTCACCCGAACATACACTATGACTGAGGTGTACGGTAGGCGATTTGATACTGTCGTTTGTGACGAGGCAAGCATGGCTCCAATACCCGCCGTCTTTTGGGCATGTAGCCGAGTCACTAGATCGGCCACTATTGCTGGCGACTTCCACCAACTGGCACCTATTGCCCTGAGTAAGGATGTCCGAGTTAAGGAGTGGTTACGTAGAGATGTTTATGCGGCTGCAGGCATGGACAAGGAATGGGAACTGGAGCAGACGGGATACTCACCGATGGTAATGCTAAGAACGCAATACAGGATGCAGCCGCAGATTCGAGCTATAATCAGTAGCGTCTTCTATGGTGACCGACTACGTGATGGCATACCTGAGGAATCAGCAGTAAAACTTAATCAGCCTTGCCCCGGTGTCTATGCCGGAGTCTACGATACATCTGCGATAGACCCGTGGTGCAGTTGGACCAGCAGTCATTCCCGATTCAATCTGTATCATGCCGTTCTGGCAGTGAAGCTTTGTCAAATCGCAATTCGAGATTTCGAGAATATAGGAGTAATAACACCCTACAAGGCACAGACACGCCTGATTAAAGCACTGGTCGACACGGACCCTACACTCAGGGGGTTCGCTGAGAAAGGAAAGGTTGTGGTTTCGAATGTCCACCGTTTTCAAGGCAGTGAAAAAGACCTGATAATATGTGACCTTGTAGATAGCACTGGACTCCGCTGTAGGAATACTGCTTAAAAGGTCAGATTGAATCAGAAGACTTGATGAGCAATCGGGGTGCGCGTCTAATCAACGTTGCCTGCAGCCGAGCAAAGAAGAAGCTGGCGATAATTGCGAACCTTTCATTTCTGAAAGCAAGACTAGACAAGAATTGGTCAATCTACAAAGTTCTATTTGAGAGTGAGCTAGGAATATTCCCAGCGGAGCAACTTATACCTGGTTACTCTGACCCAGCAGTCCGTCAAGCACAAGAGGTACTGTGGCCTCCCGAGACAACGACCGGCGCAGCTAGCTCGCTCTGGACAGAGGACGAGTTTCATTCTGGACTCCAGCATGACTTAGAAAGCTCCAAACGATATGTCATCATTATGAGTCCGTTTATCACCCGAGAGCGCCTTCAAACATATGTTGACCTGTTCAGAGCAAAGGTGGAGCAGGGAATCAAATTGGAGGTGATAACTCGTCCGCCATATCAACAGGGCATGTCAGACAAGAACGATATCGAGAAAATGCTTAGCTACCTTGCACAGATTGGTATCAAGGTAACCCCTAGACCGTCAATGCATCAGAAGGTGATAGTCATAGACGGCCGGATTGTCTGGTTTGGCAGCCTCAACCCGCTCTCGCATAGAAACACGCGAGAGCTTATGTTCCGCTTAGAGAACGAAGATTTTACCAAGCAGGTGATGAAAGAGTGTGGACTTCAAACGCCAGACGAAGAGGGTGAAAGCCTAGCCCCAGCCATCGATATAAGCAAGATACCACCAAGATTGTGCAGTGGGTGTGGCCGCAATATGAAAGTCGTCCCTAAGGGACGTTTTGGGCCTTTCTACAAATGTGATAAGTGTAATTTAACAGCGAACGTGAAACGAGATGACCTCGAACAAGCTATAGTTCCGGAGGCTAGAAGTTGCCAGAAATGCGGAAGAAAAATGGAGATTAGACGAAGCAGAACAGGGGTATTTCTGGGGTGCTCTGGGTATAACGACAAAGAGAATCAATGCAGATACACTCGCCCTCTTTGAGAAGTTTCGGAGATATAGCAAATGGGCTGGATTGTAGTTCTAATAATTTTCGTCATAATCCTTGTCATTTGGCTTGGCCGAAAAAAGGAACCTATACAGAGGTCACCATCCCAACCGACCATAACTGAAGTGCCTCGTAGAGCAGTATCTAGGCAGGGCAAAACACGTGAGTTGCTCCAACTAGGATACATAAGAAAGCTGCGTTTGACAATAAAGTATGAAACGAGAAACCCTTTGCCCGGGGAGCCAGCGATAAAGGTTAGGGATATCGACATTTACGGACTCGGAAGTGAATATTTCGATGCCTATTGCCACTATCGGGGTGCGCAGAGGACGTTTAAGATATCCAGAGTGTTGTGGGCTCGGCTGGCCGACGAGACATATCAAATACCACCTGATTACGTCCCAAGTGGTTGGGTGACCGAAGGGTGGGGAGAACTGAAGGATGCAAGATTAGAAGAATCAGCTGAAGTACCACCTCCAGATGGGCCTACCTCGCTTACGCCTAAAGATATTGAGATTGGATACAAACAAGAGCAACGAAAGCTGGCCCCCAGAGAACCAACCACATACGGACGCAGTAGCGAAGTTACCAGAACCTATGCCCGTTATGATTGGCAGAAACTATTCGAACAGTCAATCAAGACTCCTTTTCCAGACGAATGGAGCCCAGCGCTGCCCTACTTATATGAGGCATACAAGCTGGAGAAGGAAGGAGCTGACCAACAGAAAGTTCAAGAGGTGCTTGAAAAAGCTCGCCAAGCCGACAGTAACGCCACGAGCTTTTATATGGGCCGCCGGTCAATCATGGAGAAAATGCAGAAGCACGACCATGAATTAGAATAGAAGGGCAAAACAAGCTCAAGTAATCTGTAGCGGAAGACGTTTGGATTCTGTCAGTCGAATCGACAATTTGAGTAATCGTGACTTATGCCATAAGCAATCAAGTCCAATAACCTTCGAGTGACTTCTTCCAGAATCCATTGCCCATATTTGAGTCAACAACACGTTTTGCTTCCAGCTCTATTTGTGTCAGGTCCTTGCTGGGAACCGGGGAGCGTAAAGAGTATAGCATAATGAGAAACGTAATCATTCGGAACTTAAACAGTTGTCTGTCCTTTGGATCTTTGGAACTCAGTCCACGCAATAGTCTTAAATAACATCGTGTCCAGGTTTGCGAAATCAAGGATTCCCTTTTGATACGAATATCGTCCGGCTGCATGGTGGTTTGAAAATGTGTATCGCCATAATAGCGTAACATGTCGCCAATATTGTATTCCTGCTCCAATTCATCATTTATGAGCGCCTGTAGGTATCGTCGCTCATACTCGGTGTCTCCCAAGATAATCAGGCTAATGTACGCAGTACGCTTGAGCCAAGGATGAGCCGCGCTTTCAGTGGTTGCCCGGAAGACATCCAAATCCTCCTGCTTCTGTATAACCCCGGTTCGTGCAAATAGAGCACGCGATAGAAAATACAGAGCCCAATTGCTTTGACGAATTTCAATTTCGTTCATCTGAGGCGTAAAGGTGACACCTTGTATTGTTAACTTGAGATTCCTGATAACAGGGTTAAAAACAACACCGTCAGGATCTGCAACTAATTCGTTTATGAATTGGGTTATTTCTTTCGGATAGTAATTTGCTAGTACCTTAGTATTGAAACGTTGCTTTGCAAGCTCATGGACAAACGAAGACGCGACCATATAATCCCCAATTGACTCATGGATAAATTTGACAAGTCGCCTAGACTTGTTTTCAATCTCTAGAATCGACTTAATATCTTCGGTTTCTGCCAATCTTACGAGGTCATAGCTAATATACTCACCCCAAAAAGGAACATTTTTACTAGGCCATCCTCTGAAGTTATTGGAAATCAATTCCTCAGTGCACTGCAGTGGGAAGGGAATGCTCTGAATGACACCGTGCTTCTGGTAAAACAGACACCAGCCGATATATTCCAGAATATTTCGATAAGTCCCGAAGATAACGGCATTATTGGTATGCTCTTCCCGTTGTGTCAAACTGAACATGACTTTGAACTTAGAAGACGGACGACTGGTTTCCTTTTCAAACCAACATCGCAAAAAAGTCTCGTATAGCTTGTGTGGACTGGAAGTTATTTCCAACGCGTTGAGCTGACTAGTATCATTACATTGCTGCGCAATGACGATGAACATAATTAGAAAAAGAGGTTTAACAAGGATCGTATTCTCAATGTTCAGGTTACGCAAGACAAGTTGTATTTCCACAACTTTGGCTCTGGGAAACTCACTGGGAAAGTTTGTCGAATTACAGGTAAGGAATAAATCGACAAATTGTAGTACATGCTTTTTCCCCCATTGGGTCAAATAGTACACTTGCTCCGCACCTGATTCATAAAGATGAGTAGCCGTCCTGTGGAAGTAGTCTGTTCTGGAGGTAAGCATGTGAGAAACATGGGGAGCTACGCGCATTATTGATTTGGCCACAGCTTCATCCACCTCGTCAATTGCATCGAAGAAAAAGACTGGTTTGGTATTTAGTAAGGTGGTGGGGAAAGATGCTCCTCCGTAGCTTACCCACAATTCTCCGGCGTCCTTTCTTACACCTGCTCTGGATCGGGAAACCACCTGAATGCAAATATCCCATAAGTAATAAAGTGTGTCGATTTCATTGCGGTTAATATTTTCATTCGGTTTTGAATAAAGAGTTGTAGCTGCGATGTCCCTAGCCTGCAACAGAATTGGAAAGTATAGATTGTCGGAATCATGTTCTCTCAGGAAGTCATCATATACTGTCAACAAAGTGGTGGTCTTGCCAATTCCTGACTCGCCAATCAGTACGTAGTAAGTTGAATCGCTGGAGGCTAGCTTCCTTAGGATATCTTGGCGATGGTCTGAGAAGCTGAACGAACTATTACTCACCCCAGTTTCTTCGTTATGAAACGTAGTCACGCTCGGGTCGACGTAGCACTGCGGGTACAATATGTCGTATCGCGGCCTCCAGGTTAAACCACCTTTCCAAGAAATGATCGGTAGATTACTTATGTGTTCCTTAGTGTCCAGTTTAATTGCCTTTAGTAGTTCTCTAGTAAATTTAGGAGGGTTGGTATCGAGGTGATCTCTAAGTGCCGATTCCAAAAACAGGATGACTCTATTTTCCGGCTCAGGTTCTGAGGCAGAAGAATTTTGTGTTGCCGTCGTTAGTTTTTCGGTTTCGGTAGTCATCTGCGTCACAACCGTGTCCGCAAGTCTTTGGATATGCTCTGTAATGGGTGGTATCAAGCCATCCAACCATTGATGGGCGCTCAGGAAATACTCCATTGCTCTTGATGGCGGAACGTCCTCGATCCGAAATGTAATGATTGGGATGTTCTTGCTTACTGCTCTTTCTACTTCCCTCATCACTTGTGACGAGGTATTTGAATTCGAGGAAAACACCAAAATCAGAAGGTGACTTTGATTTAATCCATCAATAAGGGCATCAGCGTAAGAAACGCCTGGCATCACATCTCGTGGTGCGACCCAACACCGAACTTTCCTGTTCTCTAGAGCGGCACACACGGCATCCGCGACCGATTTATCATGGTTTGAATAGCTAATGAAAACATGTTGACCCATGTTTATATTCTATTCCTTTGCCTTCCTTCACGCATCGGGAGGTTTTCTTACCTCAGTTTAAGTAATTGGCCTGATCACTTGTTTTACAGCGAATGTCTGAAGTCCTTTGTCAGCAACCATTCTTGGTTAGCTCCTGCGTGCCAGCCACATCGTGTGCTCCCTTGATATAGCATTTTCCGAGTTCACGACATACGTAGATAATTCCTCGTCAGTCCTGATTCTAGAAGATTGTTCGTGAATGAGAATTAATTCTTGTGCCGCCAAACCATATGATTGCGCCAGTTCTTCATTCCGCTTCATTTGTGTCCAAGCTAAGAAAGCTGCGGCCAACGTGGTAAAAATACCGGTAAGTTGAACCAGAGATCCCTGCCAAATAACTAACGTAAAAGCAGAAATTATTGCTAAAGCTTGTGAGGTAACCGTACCCATAAAAAATCTATTAGCTGACCTGAGATTGGCTTCAGTTTTATCGCTATACCAATTTCTTTGTTCATCTAGACGCTCTGAGAGGTATATCTTTTTCCTCTCTTCTGTACTTAAATTGCGTACCATATTCATCCTATCGGTAATCTGCTGGGCTGTACCATGTTGACCACCTAATCTTGCCGCAAATGTTTTTCGTTCTTCTAGGAGTGAATGAAGACTCGAGATAAAGATCTCCGTAGCTTTAGTTCCGAGACTAATTGGGTATGGGGCACTGCCAGTCATATAGCGCCAAGCTAGAGTCTTTACAGATTCAGCAATAGCCCTTCCGTCGTACCAAGCTTGCTCGAGTTTAGAGGTGCGAATGACAATTGTAATAAATATGCCAATAGTCAAAAGTATAGCAGTAATTATCGCTAGCATTGTCTTTCCAGGAGTATTGCTTAAAGTCAATGAACCAACAATCGCTGCAATTATCATAAGGCCCAAATTAGTAGCTGTAAGAATGACGAATTGATTCTGTGCAGTGAATGAGGCTTTATCTGAAGCACGATATAAGGCAGGAAGGTTGTCATAGGATATTTTATTAGTTATTGGCATACTCATATCCTCGCTCTATGCATTTATCTTGTACCTTTAGTTTTGGTCGCTTCCGCAATGCCTATTTTATCTTTAAAGCTGCTCAAGTGTCAGTAATCACCAACCAATTTTATCATATGAAAAGATAAGGTGGATGTCAAAGTCGAGCAAGGTCGTGGGTATCGCTTAGCGGGAAGTGAGACGTCAGACAGTTTTAATCATTAGTCAATTGAAACCTCACTCTCCGGGAAGTTTTTTTGTTTTACTGACTTCCTCTCTCGGATCAGGAGGGTGAAAAACGTGCTATTTCTTGATGTATCTCAATTTGTATTTTTGTTGGATGTAGTGAGATTGCACATTTGTCAGTATTGTTCAATGGTGTGTCGGAGCTCGTGGGAGAATTGTCTCTCCGTCGCACAAAGGGTTACACAGAGCTCAATCGAAACAGCCATCCTAACGTGTAGGGTTTTCCTCGTAGGGACAGCATACGGAACAAAAGTATTTGTTTAATAGCTCTTTCTCGATACCTCTTGTCCCTGGGCGTTGTATAGCGCGGCCCAATCGGGGTCAGTATTATTCCAAATCGCTTTGCTGTACCCAAAACTAAAGCCACCCCACTCGGAATGAATCTCATTCGTGTAAACCCGTATTTTGGCACCCGGGACTAAGACATAGGAGGGGAAAGTAAATGAGGGATATCCCTCGGATATGTCCTTCAGTACCCATCCCTTCAAGTCTTGTGACGTATCACCAAGATTTGTAATCTCTACATATTCATCGGACTCCGTACGGTAAACGATGCCATCATAGAAGATGTAAGTAATCTGAACATCGCTACTGACCTCAGATTCCCCCTCGAAGTAAGCAGTAACATCCTTATCGCAGTCCATGGTAATGACAATCGTGGGCGAAGTACCTGAGGCGTCACCACTCCAGTGGTCAAATGTCCAGCCAGAGGCAGGCGATGTAGTGATAGTTATCTCGGTGCCACTATCATACTCATAAGTACTCGCGCTGGGATTGGTAGTTCCTTGACCGTTGACGCTGATGGTAAGGTCATAAGTCGTAGCAGAGGAGCAGGCCACCAGCGGTACATCGCTTGAAGGGAGCACGCTGTATGTTACCCCGTCTGTCGAGACTATGACAGTTCCGTGAATATCCGTGCCGTATATCTCAGCGCCAACTTCGCAAAGACTGGTGATAGTTTCTTGATGAGGATGCCCATAACTGTTGCCTTGTCCAGCCATATAGATAGCACACTCAGGCTCAGCCGCCTGTAAGAACTGTATTGATGATGCCGTTCGTGAACCGTGATGTCCTACCTTCAGTATCTCCACATCCGGGACAATCCCTTCCGCGAGCATACTTGCCTCAGCTTCCTGCTCGGCATCTCCGGTGAACAAGAAATCAACCTGCCCGTAGCTAAGGCTCAAAACAATGGAATTGTTGTTAATGGTGCCGCTCAAGTTGGCAGGATTAAGCACATTGAAAGTAAGATTGCCGGCTTGAATAGTGTCTCCTCTTCTCGCTGTAAACACTTCAGCGCCTTCAGAATTGACCGCCGACATAAACTGGGAGTAGGTTTGCGAAGTAGTTGTGTCGCCATTAAGCCAGATTTCGTCAACTTCAAAGGCATTTAAGACTGCGATCAGCCCACCTATATGGTCAGTATGGGGATGAGTAGCTACCATTACCTCGAGCGGACCCGTCAACGTAATCATCAATGTAGCTGACTACGCCCGGGGATTTTTCCCCACCATCAATCAATACCTCAGTTTCGCCGAGGTCCAAAAGTATAGAATCCCCTTGGCCAACATCAATGAAGTGGACTGTCAAAGTCCCTTGTTCGGCGTGGTCAACAACTTTGAAATGGGCAGTGATGGCCTTATGTGCGTTCATGGTGATAGTGACTGTATTCGAAGAGACTGTATTCGAAGAACTTGAAGCCATATCCTGCCAATAATCAAATGTGTAACCACTGGCGGGGGTAGCAGTCAGTGTTATCTGTACACCTGATTCATATTGACCACCTGCCGGAGACACAGAACCTGCTCCTGAAGGACTAATGTATGTGGTAAGCGTATAAGTCTGAGCGGTCGGTGTTGGCTGCCTTGGGTTAGTTGCGACTATCACTGCGATGATAGCTATAATACAAACTGCGATGATTCCCGCCAGCTTTTTCTTACTCATTCCATCCTCCCTTAAACATGGTAATCTTTGTCTACTATAGCCACAGCATACATAGTAATCGTGGTTCTAGCATTGCGCGTGATAGAGAGATAATAGGGTTAATGAACAGCAATGCCATAAAGATTAAGTTTCTGCGGCCAGAAGAGTTTTCACTGTTGGGAACAGTTCGGCAGTGGGTGGGGCAACTGCAGAAACATCGATGGGCCGTGATATACCAGTAACCGTTACATTTTTGCCGATAGCCAGTTCAAACTGCTGTTCACCCTCAGGTGAACTGACAAAAACGAGGCAAGCAACGTTGCCCACATTCTGAATTATGACCCCATTGTCCACTTCAGTTACGGAAACCTCCAATGAAGTCCCAGGAGTGTATGATAAGCCTGACAAGGCTAATAAGGCCAATGCAAGACTACAGCAAATTAGAATAGCTATTTTCATTGACAGGCTCTCAATGCAATTATACCACCAGCCAAACCTCGTGCAGAAGGAGCTGTGAATTGCTCACTTAGTGAAGCTTGAGGATCGCTTGAACTTTCATCGGACGGTTGAGCAACTTATGACGGAGGATTTGGCTCTCATCACAAGCATAACAAAACGTCAAATTGTCAAGTCCACTTGGCCTTTGATAGCTTCAAGCTACGGGTCAAAGTCCAGTCGTGCAGTGGCACTTATTGTTCCATGCTTGCTGGTGCACTCCAACAATTCAGCCCAATGGTGCACCCGGTTACAATTGTCCACAACAAAGTGGAGTAAAGCAAGATAGCCCTTGGGTGGCTGAATAGGCCCCCTGCTCTCATAGTAGTAGATAATTTTGCTCACAGAGTGCGTAGCGATCTGAACCACCACAATTTTGGCTAATTCTCTCAATATGGTGTCGGAGTTACTTCTAGGAAGTTCTTCTCCATCCGCTACCACTTGGGTTCCAAGCCAGTGTGCTCGGTTGCTCTTGAAGGTTACATTGTACTTCTGCTTGTTCTCTTCCGGAAAGAATAGCCCATATTTGGCGGAGAGGATAGCCCAGTTCAAACGTTTTTCCTTACAGTACGAGACAAATTGGTGTATTCTTCGCGAAACGTATAGGCCATCCGGTGGAAGAGACCCATCTCGTTTATTCTTGGCACAATGGGTTACGCACACTTCATGCCGTCCTCCTTTACTGTGGGATAGCGTCGTGCCTATTATACCACGGCCGGATAGAATGAGCAGATTGATTGCGGTAGCAATCAGCCAATTTGTTATTCTATGGATTCCAAGCCGACCGCTGGTCACTGCGTGGAACAAGTAAATCAACTTGCAGTTTATCTCAATACCTTCCCAAACCTGGCTGGGAGATGTGGTTAGCACAGAAGGTTTCGCTAGCCTGTTATCAAAAATCGCCTGTGGTAATACCTCTGGAGTCTCAGAACAACGGTACCAAAGTTTGCGAAAGAAGACGCAGCTACCTTTGCTCCTAAGAACGAATAATTCATGTGGTGTTGAAGGATATCTACACTAGGATCTGGTGATTTTCGTTCGTAGAGCCCAGCGAAGCACTCAGCCTGAATAGAGTGAGTTGTGGTTTTCTCATCAACCCTTCGCCAGATTGGGATGCCGCCCATGAGCAATGTCCTGGGCAAACTCAAACTTAGTCTTTTGCTTTGTAGTCTCTACCTCCACGGAAGTTTCTATCCTCCCCACAAGAACCAGGAAGACATTGTTTTTTACTATCCTTCTCTCACGACCGGCAATGTCTCGGAATAGAACTTCTTTCTGAATTCTAGGGTTTGCGCCTTAAAGGTTTGTGGAAACTGACGAAGTTCAGAATCCCTACACGCAATTGCAACAAGACCCAGGTTCTGTAGATTCCGGATTATGGATTCTGCTACTTGTATGCTGTCGTAGTGAGCAATAACTTTAGGCACCTCACCGGCCAGAAGAAGACGTGTCTGGGAAGGGCTCTTGTTAATAACAGTTGCCACACTTCTTACGAGGTTTGCATCGAGGTTGGCCGGAGGAGCTACTGCAATATGTATTACCTCATAGTCAGTCATAAACATTCCCAATGTAGGTTAATAGCTTCTGCCGATAACGTACACCCTTATTATAAACCTCTCGTGGGCAACAGTTCATCGGATTGTTCCGAAATCACCTATTGGAACATGGAACTGGAAGTGCTAGATTATACATCACAACTTATGAGCTATGAGTTCTAAGTTCCATCCTCCAAGTTCCATATCATGAGCTACGGGTTCCAGGTTCTATGTTCCAAGTTCCACCTTACTAGCTACGAGTTCCAAGTTCCATGTGTAAGTTAGAAGCTGCGATGGCCCTACAATTCAGAAGTCAGTAGTTCCAACTTGGAACTGGAACAACCGCAAGGGAGCAAATCTTGAAAGCATAGTCTGCCTGACTATTAGGTCACAAAACGATGAATTGTGCAAAGACTAACACCTGCGTAGTATACTGAATGTTTACTGATTAAGCATAAATCTTTTACGAGAATTTGACGGAACACAAGGAGAAAATGGGTAAGATTAAAGAAGGCAAAGGGTCGACTATCGGTAATGCTGGTGAATATCTTGTTGTTGGAGAACTACTGAAACGTGGTGTAATTGCCGCTCCAGCACCAAGAAATAACCCTGGCTTTGACGTACTGGCGACTAATGGCACCAACTCGCTGAACATAAGAGTCAAGTCGAAGACAACAGCAGCCAAGAGTTGGGTGTGGATGTGCAGGAAGGGAGATCCAGACAAAACGATATTCAAGAATATGTGCGGTAGATCAGACTTTTCAGTCTTGGTTGATTTGGGAGACGAGGATGCAGCACCAGAATACTATGTTATTCCAACCACCGAGCTCGATAAGGAGCTTAGGGCAATCCATCAACGCTGGCTGGATTCACCTCCAAAGCGGGGAAAACCACACAGTACGGATAATCTTATGCGACGACTAGGTGACACCGAGTATCAGCAAAAATGGTTATCCAAATGGAAGAATAAATGGTCACTAATTCTACATGAACTTACAAGGTAGCTTGAGGATTTAGAAAGATCTACATTTTGGCTAATTGTTTAATCCTCTTAAGCAACTGAGAGAAAAGCCTGTTGCCGTTCACGCTTACTAAACTAGGTACTCCCCTTCGTCTGAGGGAAGCGGATTACGGAGGAGCTTTGGGTTCGTCTATTTTGATGTCATGTGCGATTGATTTTCAGGGAACAAGTTCCATATAATTGGTAAGACTTAATGTAATCAGGTGATTTTATGACAGACAAGAAAGTCAGTAAGAAGACGAGAAGAAAACGAGTTAGTTTCTATATATGTCTGAAAGGGAGTAGAGAGGCAAAAAGTCTCATTCCTTGCTCGACGATAGTGATTGTTATGGCCACAGAATATCACAAGAAAATTGAACGTAGCTTAATTACGTTAGGTAACGAATGGAAAAATCGAAGGAGAATTAAGAAAGTTTATCGCGGTAATGAGCACCCTCTTTCAATAGTCGAGCCTCG
>CAVUAF010000018.1:0-485787 GCA_963739375.1 Terriglobia bacterium | reverse complement strand
CCAAAGCCGGGTTCCATGCCGTGTTTGTCGGCATTGAATCTCCGAATGAAGAAAGCCTAGCCAAGTACAAGATACCGAACAGAAATCGCGATCTTATAGCATCAGTAAAAGAAAATCCAACGCCACGGCTTTCAGGTGCAGGGTCGGTTCGTTCGGATTTGACAGCGACCCGAGTTCAATCTTTCAAAAAGTCGTTGACTTTGTCCAGGAGACCGGCATCGTGACGGCGATGGTGGAGATTCTCAATGCACCCGTTGGGACAAGACTTTATAAGCGGCTCATGAAGGAAGGAAGATTGTTGAAGACGATGACGGGCGATAATACCGACTTTTCTATGAATTTCATTCCGCGCATGAATCGTGAGGCACTTCTTAAAGGATACCGCTCGCTTCTAGCCTGAAGAAATGCATATCGTCTCCGTTAAGATCGAATAGTCTCTGAAACAGATTTCCCTTCACCACGAGGTCGCAGTAAGTTGCGCCATATCGCGCCGATCTTCTCAATGATTCGTGATTGGCAGCAGCCCCTTCTCGATCAGCGTCGGAGGCTTGCGATGCTTCGTCGCCTGCTCGTAGGCGTAGGCGTATCCGAGCAGATCGCCGTCGTGCCAGGGTAGCGCTGAGATCTCCAAGCCGAAAGGCAATCCGCTGGGATAGAAGCCTCCCGGCACGACGACGGCCGGAACGCCGAGCATGTTGACCCAACTCGTATCGCTGTGCGGGCCTGAACTCAGGCGTCCGTCCTGCGGCATGGTTTCGTCCGGCGGAGGCATCTGGGTCGCGGGATAGACAAGTCCGTCGAGGTGCAGCCGCTCGAAGACCTCGGCGTACTGCTCGAGTGCGCGTCGCCGAGGAGCGTAGTAGTTCGCTTCGGCTTCGGGATCGCTCTCGAGAGCGCGCTGCGCAACCGAGCGTGGTCTGCTCGGAGCGCCGCCACCGACGGCCGCGCTCACGCTGTTACTTGCAGCTATGGCAGCTGCCCCTGCGACGTCTGCTTCCGCATGTCCGGTGACCGTCCGCGGCAGCGGACGTCCGACCGCCTTCTCGTAATCCGCGATCGAGTGATAACCCGCGGGCC
Organism: Terriglobia bacterium; assembly: GCA_963739375.1. Classification (GTDB taxonomy): domain Bacteria; phylum Acidobacteriota; class Terriglobia; order Terriglobales; family Acidobacteriaceae; genus CAVUAF01. The sequence continues at coordinate 484,710 of CAVUAF010000018.1, read as the reverse complement.
CGAAACCCTTGAGGAACGCTTCGGTCCCCTCGCGTACATAGGGAAACGTGCAGATATGGCTCGCCGTCTCGGCGAAGCTGTCGGGGAGAATCGAGTCGTCGAAGATGACGGTCGCGCCCGCCGCGCGCAGACCTTCGATCGCTTTCAGGAACACCTCGCGCGTCTCGGGACGCAGCGGAATCTCCTCGCCGTGCCGCGCGCGCGCGAACTCTTCTGGGGTCAGCGACGCGGGCAGACCCTGAAACGGCACGCCCGCACCTACGAGGATGAATGCTGGCACGCCAAAACGCTTGCCCTTTAGCGCGTCGGGCTTCAGATAACGCGTGTACGGTCCCGGCTGCACCTTCGACGGTGAGCCGGCGGTACGCGCATCGAGCGGATCCTCGCCCGCCATGACGCCGAGCGCGATCGCGGCGTCCGTGACATTGCGGGCGATCGGGCCGGTGTTGTCGAGCATCCAGTCCAGCGGCGCGATGCCGGCGATGCTGACCAGGCCGCGGGTAGGAAAGACCCCGACAACCGAGCTCGTCGCCGAAGGCATGCGGATCGAATTGCCTGTGTCCGTGCCGCTGCCGAGCACGGCGTAGTTCGACGTCACGGCGGTGACCGTCCCGCCCGACGATCCGCCTGGACTGAAGCGAACGTCATACGCGTTGCCGGTGCGTCCAAAAACCGAGCTGCGATTGGTGTCACTCGCCGCGAAGTCGGGCATGTTAGTCTGGCCGAGAATGATCGCGCCCGCCGCTTTCAGTTTCGCGACAACGGTTGCGTCGCGGGGGGCGATCAGCTCGCGACCGGGCAGCTTGTAGCCTTTCCAGCCGTCGGTGGTCACCCAGCCGGCGATGCTGGTGTTCGCCTTGATCACAATCGGCACGCCCCAGAGCGGACCGGGCCTGAACCCAGGCTTCTGCGCCTCGGCGTCCTCGCGTGCGGCGGTCTTGAGCGCGGACGCTCCCTCGACGTTCTGCATCGCGCCGTAGATCCCGTTGTAGCGGTCGATCCGAGCCAGATACCACCCTACTACCTGCGTGACCGTGTATCTGCGCTGTGCGTAGAGCCGCTGGAGCGTGGGGATGTTGACCTCCAGCAGGTCGCGATCCATTCGTGCGGATGTGTCCTGCGCAGGCGCCAGCGAGGCGGCGCCTACAATGAACACAACAAAGAGCAGTAGGGATCGGCGGATCATGGCGGGCACGGTCCCGGGTTCCGCCGTCGGCTCGCCCAGCCACGACTCCACGAGTCCTTGTGACCCAGCCGGTCGACAGATTTCATCTCACATCCTCTTGAGCGGGACCAGGCAGAAGCCTGGTCACCCACCTCCGACCAAGGCGGAAACGCAGTCTTATTGCTCTGCCGTTCCGAGAGTGTACTTGGTGATCCACTCGTAGGTGCGCTTGATGCGATCGTACAAGTGGTAGTACTCGCGGAAGCCGTGACCCTCGCGAGGGTAGTAAACCAGTTGCGTAGTCTTCCCGCGATCTTTCAGCGCGCGATAAAACTCCATGGATTGGCTGGTCGGTACGCGATCATCCTGCGCTCCCTGGATGATCAGCAAGGGCGTCTTGACGTTGTCGACGTAGGTTATGCCCGAGCGTTGCGCGTAGGCGGGGAGCGTGTCCTGGGTCAGCGGGCCAACGAGAAAGGCAGCCATACGGCCAGGGATATCGGTAGCGCCGTACGCGCTGGGCAGGTCCGAGACGCCTGCTCCCATCATGGCGGCCTTGAAGCGATTGGTTTGGGTAACGATCCAGCAGGTCATGTAACCGCCGTAGCTCCAGCCCCATTCGGCGAGACGATCGGGATCGGCGATGCCGCGCTGGATGACAGCGTCGACGCCGGTCATGATGTCGCGGTAGTCGCCGCCGCCCCAGTCTGCGATGTTGGCGCGCATGAATTTTTCACCGTAGTTTCTGCTGCCGCGCGGATTGGGAAAGAGCACCGCCCAGCCGTTGCCGGCCCAAAACTGGGCCTCGGCATGGAAATCGGCCGCAAAGGCGCCGTTGGGTCCCCCGTGGATCACCATCAGCAGGGGATACTTCCTGCCGGGGACATAGTTCGCCGGCTTGAAAACCAGACCTTCAATTTCCTGGCCGTCACTCGACTTCCAGGTGATGACCTCTTCGTCGCCGAGCGCAAAATCGGCCAGTTGCGGATTGGTGTTGGTCAGTTTGCGAGGCGCGGAGAATGTCGCGTCACTGACGTAAACCTCTGCGGGCGAAGAGGTGTTCGAAGCCGTGAATACAACACTGCTGCCGTCGCGGGTCAAGGCGCCTCTGACGGACAGATCCAGTACCTGATTCTGCGTCAACTGACGAACTTTGCCGGAAGAGATGTCGGCCAGGAAAGCCTCACCGAAGACGCGGCGATCGGTGCGGAACAGGACGTGGCCCTGGTCCAGCCAGATGGGCGCTCCCGCGGAAAGATCAAAGTCGGAACTCAGGGCGTCCTTAGCCTGGCCGGTACGGATGTCATATACGCGCAAGTGGGTGATGCCGATGTCCGGAGAGGGGATGCCGTCCCGGTTTTCGCGTCCTGATCGATTGTTCAGATAGGCGATGCTACTGCCGTCCGGTGAGAACGACGGCGCCACGTTAGTGCCTTTCTCGGTAATCCTGACCGTGCTCTTACCGATCGTTGCGACGTAGATCTGGATGCGTTCATCACGGGGCATGGGCGTCAGTTTGGCCGCAAAGGTGAGTTGCCGGCCATCGGGCGACCAACTGGGTGTGCCCTCGACCGTCAGGTCGCCTCCGAGATCAACCGCTTCGGCCTTCTTCGTAGCGATGTTGATGACGCTGATGCCAGTCATGCGGAAATTGCCCTCGAAAACCTGCGGATCGTCACCTCGCTGGTTCGCTTCTTCCACTTCTTTCGCCAGCGGCTGGCGGGTGGTGTAGGCGATCTGCGCGCTTCCGGGCGACCAGACGTAGGAACTGACCCCTTCTTTGGCTTCGGTGAGCTGCCAGGCTTCTCCGCCGTCGGTTCGCATAAGATAGACCTGCGCCTTTGGCCCGTCGCTACCTCCCTGGCCTCCACCGCCGGAAGGGCCCCCGCGTTGCGCGATGAAGCTGGTCCATTTGCCGTCGGGCGAGTAGGCGGGTGATGATTCGCCTTTGTCTCCGAACGTGATCTGGCGGGGCGCCCCTTCCCCGGTGGGATCTTTCGCGGACACGAGCCAGATGTGGCTGTGCTGCTCCATCTTGCCGGGCTGCTTGGGATCCCTATCCCTCGACGCCGCATCCCACTGTTGGACGGTGTATAGAACCCAATGGCCGTCGGGAGAGACGACGGCGTTGCCGACCCGCTTGATTCCGAGCGCATCGGCGATGGACATCGGATGCTTTGCCGCAAGTGCAGAGTGCGCGGCCAGCATGATCACGATCGCAAGGACTTCGAAAGTACGTCGGCGCATTACTATCCTCCGGAGTTCCATAGTGCCGATCACCGTCAGCTACGTCGCTTTCCCGAAGTGGAATCGCATGTCACAGGCTGCGCGGAGAGAAGTCGATTTCGCGCTGCAATCAGCGCCACAGGCCGCTCACGCGTGAGAATCGGTCCAGGAAAACAAGCTGTCGAGCGACTACCCAACAGATAATGCTCCCGTCAATCGGCGTTTGTGCCAGCCCCAAAATATTTCTTTTCCGGCGTGATTAGTCGTTGAAATCGGCCACGACATTGATCAAGCTAGAGCCGTTCTTGCTGCACCGTTACCGCGGCTGCGACCTTGTATGATGCAGGCAGGCGTTGCAATTCGGATGGATGACGAATCCCATGGGATAACCCCGGCACAACTGCGGAACCTGTCCGGCGAAGATCTGTTCAGGTACGTGCAGTTGGGACATCAGGATGCGTTTGCGATCCTGTTCGAGCGGTATCACCGTCTCGTTCTGGAAATCGCGCTGAAGGTTCTTCGAGACCGTTCGGAGGCCGAGGACCTGATGCAATCGGTATTTTTCGAAATCTACAGATGCTCGGCACAGTTTGATCCAGCACGGGGCACTGTCAAGACGTGGATTGCTCTGTATGCGTACCACAGGAGCCTTGGACGCCGGCGGTATCTGAACGTCCGGTCCGTTCTTACTGAGCAGGAAACCGACGGGCGCGTGGAGCAAGACTTTGCCTTGCCGGCTCGGTTCGCAGCAGATGGTCTTACCGAGCTGGAGCAACGCAGACTCGTCGAACAGGGCCTCGCGACCCTGAATGATCAACAACGGGAAACGCTGAAATTGGCATTCTACGAGGGATTCTCGATGGCGGAGATCGCCGACCGCCGAAACGAGTCCATTGTGAATGTACGGCACCATTACTACCGGGGGCTCCGCAAACTGCGGGCTCTTTTGTACGGCGGATCTTCAGATGAAATCAGGCGGCGCAGAGAAAAGCCTGAGGAGCGGAAGTGATGTCGGACCATGACAGATTCGAGGAGCTTGGTGCGCTGGCAGTGATCGGGCAAGTGTCAGCGAGCGAGTTAGGCGAGCTTAGAACTCATCTCGCGCAATGCGAGCCTTGTCGAAAGGCGTTGGCGGACTTTACTCGGATCGCGGAATTCGACCTACCCTTACTTCACAAGGAATCGCGTCATTGGCTTGACGGGCTGCGCGGCCTGCTAACTGCCAGTCATTACAAGCGGCAATTCCTCCAACTGGCCCGAGCGAGAGGATTTTCGTTCTCGGCTGGTATCGAAAAGCCGGAATTGGTGACACCTTCCCTGGTGAGAGCATTTCGGCTTCAGAATGTGGCGATTGCGACCCTTTTCATGCTTTCGGTGTGCGCCAGCTTTGTCGCGCTGAGTACAAAACGAGCATACGAAAGAGCTATGACGCAGATTCCAGGCGCACAGGAGAAGCAGAACGTCGTCATCGAAGCTCCTCAAGGCTCGGGGCGAGACGCTAAGATTGCCGAACAGGAAAGACTGATTGCTCGCATCCAGAGCGAGGTCGCCGAGGCCAGAGTGGAGTTGAAGTCCATGGGGGAGCGGACTGCAGCCTTGGATCAGCAAGAGAAGATCAGAACGGTCGAAGTCAAGGATCTAAAGGTGGCGCTGGAGGCAGAAGCTGCGAAGTCGCTAACGTTAGCGAACAGTCTGGATCTCGAAACCCGTCGGGCGGCTGAGTTGAATCAGGAGGTTCAACGTTTGACAAGCCTCCGCCATGCCGACGAGGTGCAGATGGCTTCAGAGCAGGAAAGGGTCGAGAGTCTTTCCAAGCAGCTGAAGGCGCAGACTGAGGTGTTGAACGAGGAGCGCCAGTTACTGGCAGCCGGTCGCGACGTGCGCGAACTTATGGGTGCTCGGAACCTTCACATCATTGATGTGTTTGACACCAATTTGAAAGGCAAGAATGCAAAGGCCTTTGGTCGGGTGTTTTACACAGAAGGGAAGTCGCTGATCTTCTACGCGTTTGACCTCCGTAACGAGCAGGTTACCAATGCCAAGTACTCGTTTCAGGCATGGGGCGTGCGCGACGGCGCCGGCGATCATGCGCAGAGCCTGGGGATATTCTACGTGGACGATAAACTCCAGAAGCGCTGGGTGCTGAAGATCGAAGATCCGGACGTCCTCAGTCAGATCGATTCAGTTTTTGTAACTGTCGAGCCGTTCGGCGGTGCCAAACAACCGACCGGGCAAAAACTCCTATATGCCTTTCTCAAGAGCCCGGCGAATCATCCCTGAGCAACAAGCAGAGCCACTTTCTTGCTGGAAAAACTCTGACACCGTTGGCACAGAATAACGTCGAGCGACGCATCGTTGGGCAGAGGGAGGATTCACTACGATGCCCACGCGAAGTTCTAAGCGGCTTTTTCTGTGCTGCGCAGTCTTTGTGCTGTGTTTAGCCGGTCTGTGCTTTGCCCAGAGTGAAAGGGCCACCATTTCAGGACGTGTGACCGACCCGAGTGGTGCTGCAATACCCGGCGCCGAGGTCGCGGTAACCAACACGGGCACCCATTTCTCCGCCACTACCAGGACAAATGATGAGGGACTCTTTGTGTTACCGAGTCTGCAGCCCGGCCCCTATCGACTTAGCGTCTCCAAGCCAGGATTCAAGACAGTCACCAAGGTTGATCTGATCCTGCACGTACAGGACACGATCGCGCAGAACTTCCAATTACCCGTGGGATCTGTTACCGAGTCTGTAACGGTCTCCGGGGAAACGCCGCTTGTGAACACGCAGGACGCGGTGGTGGGCACCTTGGTGGATCGCCAGTTCGTTGAAAACCTCCCGTTGAACGGCCGGAGCTTCCAATCGCTGATCGAGCTGACGCCGGGAACGGTCTTCACGGTGGCCGGCGTTCAAGAGCAGGGTCAGTTCAGTGTCAACGGTCAGCGCGCTGATACTAACTACTTTACCGTCGATGGCGTGAGTGCCAACGTCGGCGTCCAAGCCCAATCCACTCCGGGGCAGTGGGGCTCCGGCTCCATCCCTGGCTTTAGCGTTTCTGGTGGTACCAACAGCCTGGTCTCGGAAGATGCCTTGGAGGAGTTCAAGGTCCAGACCGCCGCTTACGCTCCCGAGTACGGCCGGACTCCGGGAGCGCAAGTCTCAATTGTGACTCGCGCAGGCACCAACAGTTTCCATGGCACCGCCTTCGACTATCTGCGCAACGAGGCCCTCGACGCGAACGACTGGTTCGCCAACCACGCAGCGCTGCGGAAACCGGCGCTGCGGCAAAATGACTTTGGGGGCGTATTCGGGGGCCCGATTCTAAAGAACCGCACGTTTTTCTTCTTCTCGTATGAGGGAGTTCGCCTGGTACAACCCCGCACCTTTGTAGTGTCCGTGCCGTCGGCTGCGACCCGGACTAGTCTGCAGGCCGTCAATCCCGCCCTTGCTTCTTTTCTGGGCCCTTATCCTGCGGCGAATGGGCCGGATCTAGGCGCAGGCTTTGCGAAGTACACTGCGGCCTATACGTCGCCTACCTCGCTGAATGCGGCAAGTCTGAGAGTTGATCATACCTGGGCCAAGACACTGCTGTTTGTTCGGTACAACTACGCGCCCTCGAATACGGATGACCACGGAGGGTTTGGCATACCGAACGACGTGATGACCATCAAAGAGAAAACCAAGACCTTGACAATCGGAGCGACGCGCCCGTTTGGCAGCAAGACTACGGCCGACTTGCGATTCAACCACAACGTCGCGACTGCGAGCAGCACGGCCTCGTTTATGTCTGGGGTAACTCTTCCGGACCCGGCCCTGATGTTTACCAGTGCGAATTCGTCAGCAAATGCGCTCTTCGCTTTCTTCCTGGCAGGTGTTGGCTGGGACGTGGGGCCTCTCGCTAACACCCGGATGGCACAATGGAATTTGGTCGGGAAAGTGTCAACGGCCAGAGGCTCCCATTTCCTTGTAGCCGGGGTTGACTATCGTAGAACATCGCCCTGGAACCTGCAGCGCGCTTACGGTCAGACTGTTGCTTTCCTAAACGTCGCCGCGCTCCTTGCTGATTCTCCGTATTATGGCCAGATTACCGCGGGCGATACGGCCCACACCCCAACTCTTCATTTCTCGAACCTGTCTGCCTTCGTACAGGATAGCTGGCGGACCACTCCGCGATTGACGCTCACCTACGGTGTGCGCTGGGACTACAATCCGCCGCCAAGCGCGGATGGAGGCAGCCTGTACACCGTTACCGGCGTTGATACTCCCAGTACGATGGCGCTGGCGCCTGTGGGAACGCCGATCTGGAAGGCGACGAAGACCAATTTCGCCCCCAGAGTGGGAGTTGCTTTCCAGGCATCGCAACGAAAAGGCTGGGAAACGGTGCTGCGTGGCGGCGGCGGAGTGTTCTACGACCTGGGAACGGGCGTCTCAGCCAACCTTGCCGCCTCCGGGGCTTTCCCCTTCGCGGGGTCGCGGAGCCTGAACGGTTCCCCATTCCCGTTCACGGCGGCCCAGATGGTGCCGCCCGCAATCTCGACCGTTCCGCCGGTAGCTCTGCTTTACGTATCCGAGCCTAACCTCAAGCTGCCATACACGGGACAGTGGAACGTCGCCGTGGAACAAGCTCTGGGTGCGCGCCAGAAGCTCTCAGTGACGTACATTGGCTCGCGAGGCGAGCGCCTGTTGCGGACGGAACTGCTCTCAAGTCCGAATGCCAATTTCAGACAGGTGTTCGTAACCAGAAATGCGGTGCACTCGGCCTATGACGGCTTGCAGATGCAGTTTCAGCGGAGAATGAGCCGGGGACTCCAAGCCTCAGCCTCTTATACGTTCTCCCAGTCCCATGATAGCGGATCGACCAGCGCGCTGACCGCGATTCCTGTGACGTCTATCAGCCTGGATAAAGACTATGGACCGTCGGACTTCGACATTCGTCATGCCTTCTCGGCCGCTCTTTCCTACAGCGCGCCTACTCCTCGCGCCAACCCAGTCCTTCGAGCCGTGTTCGGTGACTGGTCTACGGACGCCATTCTCCAGGGTCGCTCGGCGACCCCGGTCAATGTGGTAACCGGCGCCGCCGTGGCCGGAATCCCGAACGTGGTTCGTCCAGACGTGGTTGCCGGAGTGCCTTTCTACCTTGCTGCACCCGACTTGCCCGGCGGAAGAAAAATCAATAAAGCCGCCTTTACCACGCCTGCAAATCCAAACCAGGGGAACCTGCAGCGGAATGCTCTTCGCGGATTCCCAATGACGCAGATGGATATGGACCTCAGGCGGGAGTTCCGAATCAGAGAAGGACTTCGTCTCCAATTCAAGGCGGAGTTCTTCAACATATTCAACATCACCAACTTCGGCAATCCCAACGGAGTGATGACCAACGCCCTCTTCGGGCAGCCTACCGCAACGCTAGGCCTCGAGCCTTGGATCGGGGGGCTACGCAGGAGGATTCAACCCGCTTTATCAAGTGGGCAAGGCGCGGTCTGGCCAGCTCGCTCTCAAGCTGCTCTTCTGAGACCGGGACGCAGGAGAGTTAGGACAATCGCCCCGCCAAAGGAGAGGTGCGTGCGACTCGCTCGTTTGTGCTTGACTGGTCTAGCTCTCTTGCCAATTACCACGGCGGTTGTCTGCTCTGCGCAGCCAACCGCCGATCCACGTGACGGGTGGGATGTTTTGCAGCCTCGGGGCAAAGTCAAGAACATTGACTTCACGACCACCGAGGGCACCTGGATGTCCGTGGACATCTCGCCCGATGGCCGTTGGATTATCTTCGATCTACTTGGCCATATCTACCGTGTCTCCGCCGAAGGCGGCGAGGCCACTTGTCTTACGCAAGACAGTGGAATCGCGGTAAATAATCAGCCCCGTTTTTCGCCAGATGGGAAATTGATTGCATTCGTTTCCGACCGGAAGGGCCAAGAGAATCTGTGGGTGATGGGGGCGGACGGCAGCAACCCGCGCCCCGTGTTTCTCGATTACAACATTCGTGTCGTTGGACCCGCCTGGATGCCTGACGGACACCACATCGTGGTCCGGCGGGCGGATGTTTTCGACCGCAACAATCCCGGCATATGGATGTACGACATCGAAAAAGGAAACGGCACCAGGCTGACGCCCGGCGGCGGCGATACTATGGGGCCGGCTTGGCCCTCCCCCTCGCCCGACGGCCGGTTCGTTTACTTCTCGATGAACCGGCTGGCCGGCGACGTATTGAATGGCGATGCCCAGATTCGCAGGGTCGATCTGAATGATCACTCGGTCCTGAATGTCACCGCGAACGCCCCCACAAACCATGGAACCAACGTAGGTGCATTCGCTCCGGAGATATCTCCGGATGGGCGGTGGCTGGCGTTTGCGCGCCGCATTCCGAATGCAACCGTGACGTTCAAGGGACATCGCATGGGCCCGCGCACCGCCCTGTGGCTGCGCGATCTGGAGACAGGATCGGAGCGGGTTCTGATGGACCCGATCACGCTCGACAGCCTGGAAGCGCTGAAGGCAATGACCCACCTCCCTGGCTATAGCTGGGCCCGCGATGGCAAGTCCTTGGTAATCTCGCAGGGCGGTAAGATCCGGCGCGTGGATGTGGCGACAGGCAGAGTGGCCACCATCCCATTTGTCGCGCACGTCCAGCGGCGCATTTCCGAGCGCGCGGGCACCCCTTTTCGACTGCCGAACCAGACGCTGCGGGCGCAGATGCTGCGCTGGCATACGGCAAGCCGGGACGGCAAGAGGCTGGCCTTTCAGGCGGTCGGTAAGGTCTATGTCATGGATCTTCCCGGCGGACAACCCCAACGGTTGACACCCGCCGGTTTTGATCCATTTGAGTTCATGCCGGCTTGGTCGCCTGACGGCAAGTGGGTGGCGTTCACTACCGTGGACGACGAAAACCAGGGACATCTATGGAAGATGCGAGTCGGAGATCCCGCGCCGCAGCGGCTTACAGTGGACCCCGGCGAGTACTTCAACCCGGTATGGTCTCCGGATGGCACGTACATCGTTTTCACCCGTGGCGCCGGCGCTTCGCAATCGGCAAGACGGGCGCTGACTGGCAACACATGGTATGACCTAGTCCGAGTAGAAGCCTCCGGGGGCAGCCTCACGAAGATTGTCACCGTGAAGGGCCAGACCGACTACTACGTGCAACGTTCTATCCCGCGGGCCGCATTCGGGCCTGATGGCCGCATCTTCTACGCGGAAAAAGGCACCGAACTCGCCAGCAACATGCCGTTTCCCACGGTCAGCAAACTGCGTTCCGTGGCAGTGGATGGATCGGACGCGCGGGAGCATGGTGTCTTCACTCATGCCGACGAAGTCGTTCCGTCTCCGGATGGCCGTCTGGTCGCCTTTGTAGAGGGGGACAACGTCTATGTTGCGCAGCTCCCGAAGTGGAGCGCCGGTGAAGCGCCGGTCAAGATCGATCGGGAAGGCAAGAGCGTGGTTGCCAAAGTGACCTCCCAGGGAGGATTGTTTCCGCGCTGGCGCGATAACCAAGTGCTGGAGTGTGGCGCCGGAGACCACTATTTCACCTACGACGCGGCATCCAAAGAAGTCAAGCCTACAGAAATCAAGCTCTTCGTTCCTCGCCAGTATGGTCATGGTACCGTCCGCCTGGCGGGCGCCAAGATCGTCACCATTGACAAGAGCGGAGTAATTCCGGCGGGGGACGTTGTCATCAAGGACGGCCGTATCGTATGCGTAGGAAGTTGCCGAGCCTGGCAAAGGGCGCAGACCATTGACGTTAGGGGGAAGACCATCATTCCCGGTCTTATCGACGCACACGCCCACAACCACGGTGAGTATTCGGGCATCATTCCCAAGCGGGATCCTCTCGCAGCGGCCTATTTCGCCTATGGAGTAACTACCTCCTTCGATCCTGCCTGCTGGGCACAGAATGTGTTTACGGAGGCAGAGCTGATCGAGGCAGGGATGGTCGTTGGTCCACGCACCTTCAGCACCGGCGATTTCCTCAATGGGTTCTTTGGAGAAACTGCGCGCACGAACGTGATCGCCAGCCTAGAGGACGCCGACAACGAGGTGGCGCGTCTGGCTTCCTACGGCGCTATCAGCGTCAAGCAGTACCTGCAACCGACCCGTCAACAGCGCCAGTGGATCGTAGAAAGCGCCCGCCGGAGAGGCCTGCGGGCAGTGCCGGAAGGCGGCGACCTCAACTTTGACCTCGGCCTGATCATGGACGGGCACAGCAGTATTGAGCATGCCCCATCCCACTTACCATTCTATTCGGATGTGACGCGGTTCTTTGGTATGGCCGGAACCGTGTACTCTCCCACGGTTCAAGCGATCGGCAATGGGCCGCGCAACGACGAGTATTTCCTGCAGAAGTACGACGTGTGGCGAAACAAGAAACTACAGGAATTCCTGCCTTGGACCCAGCTCGCGCCGACACGCCATCGCACCTTGCGCCCTGAAACGGACTACAGCTTTTCGGTCCTCGCACAGGGAGTGGCAGACGTAGTGAAGTATGGCGGTTACGGCGTCATCGGCTCTCACGGCCAACAACACGGTATAGGTCCTCACTGGGACGTGTGGGCGTACGCGTCCGCTATGGACCCCGTCGCCGCGCTCAGGGCGGCTACCCTTCACGGAGCGGTGGCTCTCGGCTTGGCGGATGATCTCGGTTCCATAACCGTCGGGAAGATCGCAGATCTGCTGGTCCTCAATGCTGATCCCCTCCGCGACATCCATAACACGGCGGACCTTCGTTTTGTGATGAAGGCCGGAGTGTTGTATGACGCGTCGAGCTTGGATGAGGTCTGGCCCACTTCCCGTAAGTTCGGGAAAAAGTACTGGATCGATCGGGACGCGCTACGGGACGATGATCGCCCCGACAATTACTGGGACAGTCAACCACCACACTAACAGCACGCTACCCAGACCGATACGTCCCGGGTAAATCCGGGAAGCACGCGTCGGCGAACACATTAAGAGGCAAACAATGAGGACACTGAATGCTTTGCTCATTACTTCCATCGCCGCGATCATCATCGCGGCGGGGGATGGAGTGGCGGGAGCGGGGAGCTCAGTTTCGTCTCAGGGCGCCAAGCTTGATGGCGTAATGCGCTGGCGTTGTATCGGGCCCAACCGCGGTGGGCGGATCACGGCCGTCGCTGGTGCGCTGAAGCGGCCCGGTGTGTATTACCAGGGCGCGACGGGTGGAGGTGTATGGCGGACTCGAGACAACGGGATAACGTGGGAGCCAATCTCTGACGGGTACTTCAAGAGAGGCTCCGTAGGCGCTATCGCTGTATCCGACCCGGATCCGGACATCGTTTACGTCGGGATGGGCGAGGCCTGCATACGGAATAACTTCTCGCACGGGGATGGCGTGTACAAGTCCATCGACGGCGGGAATTCATGGACTCACATGGGTCTGAGTGACACTCAGCAGATCGGCCGCATTCGGATCCATCCCCAAGACCCGAATTTGGTGTATGTAGCAGCTCTTGGCCATGTGTTTGGACCCAGTGAAGAACGAGGAGTTTTCCGGTCAAAAGATGGTGGCAAGAGTTGGCAGCGGGTTCTGTTCAAGGACGCCTACACGGGAGCTGTGGACTTGGCAATGGACCCGAGCGACCCGCGGCGCTTGTATGCCGCATTGTGGCAGGTTGCTCGGACGCCGTATGGCATTACCGATGGGGGGCCAGGTAGCGGAATCTACCGGTCCAACGACGGCGGCGACACCTGGACAGAGTTAACGACAGGGCTTCCCAGCGGCCTTAAGGGCAAGATCGGGATCGCCGTCTCGCCAGCTAGGCCCAGCCGGCTCTGGGCGATTATTGCGGCAATCGATGGCGGCGTTTTCCGATCGGATGATGGAGGCACATCCTGGAAGCGTGTCAACGCCGATCCGAAGTTGTATGAGGCAGCATTCTATTTCACTCACATTTATGCTCACCCCCGTAATCCAGATGTGGCATGGGTTCTTAATCAGTATATGTACCGGTCGGATGACGGCGGTTCGACCTTCGAAGTTGCTCGCCGCGCCTATGACTACCATGACATGTGGATCCTTCCTTCCGACCCACAGGTAATGATCATAGGCCACGACAATGGAGCACAAGTCTCTATCAACGGGGGCGCCGCGTGGTCTCCGCTCGACAATCAGTCCACAGTACAGTTCTACACTGTAAATACGGATTCCAGTTTCCCATACCGAGTCGCTGGCGCGGCGCAGGACTATAGCACCTTTTCGGTGGGGAGCCAGACTCCAAACTGGAAGGCAGCCGAGTGGTACACGGTCGGAGGAGGGGAGAGCGGACAGGTAATCGCGGACCGCGGGGATAGTGACGTCGTCTACGCTGGCGGATATGGCGGTCTAGTCACTAAGTACAATCATCGTACAAAGCAGGTCCGCAACATCTCTCCCTGGCCGGACAGCCCCATGGGCCGGAGTGCCAGTGGTCTGAAGTACCGCTTCCCATGGACAGTTCCCATCTTGTCATTTGCGCGCGACCCCAAAGAGTTGTTTGTGGGGGCGAACGTCGTTTTTAAGTCGCGCGATCAGGGGCAGACCTGGAACGTGGTCACCTCCGATCTGACGCGCAACGAGAAGAGTAAGCAGGGTCCGTCCGGAGGGCCAATTTACTCCTATAACGTCGGCGACGAATACTATTCAACGATATCGGTAATCGCCGAATCGCCGCTGACCGGCGCCTTGTGGGTGGGGTCAGACGATGGACTTCTGCACGTCAGTGATGACAGGGGCGGAAACTGGCGGGATGTGACACCAAAGCGACTTCTGCAGGAAAGCTTCATTAGTTCCGTCGAGCCCTCTTCACACGATCCGAAAGTAGTATACCTGGGGGTCAACCGTTACAAGAGCGACGACTTTCGTCCCTATATATACCGCACGAGAGATGCGGGAACTACCTGGGAACTGATCACGGCGGGCCTGCCCGAAGATGACTTTGTCCGCGTCGTAAGGGAGGACCAGCGCCGTCCGGGATTGCTGTACGCAGGCACCGAAAGGGGAGCCTATGTCTCGCTTGATGCGGGCATCCGCTGGCATTCTCTGCAGCTCAACCTGCCGGCCGTCCCGATTATGGGTATGACGGTCAAGCAGGACGATCTGGTCATTGCTACTCAGGGACGCTCGTTCTGGGTTCTCGACGACTTATCCCCGCTTCAGAAGCTGGCGGAAGATGCTGACTTGACGCCTTTTACGCTAGTCAAGCCCCGCAACAGTTACCGATCCGGCGCCATGGAAGTGCGCCAACCGGTCGGTAATGTGAACCAAGTAGGGATTTATTACTTCCTGCAGAATAGCCAGGCCGGAGATGCAACACTCGAAATACTCGACAGTTCGGGGCGCGTGATTCGCTCATTCTCCAGCCGCAAAGGAGGGGAGACTACTGCCCAGCCCAAGTCCGACCCAGAACAAGTCCTTCCGGCTAAGGACGGATGGAATGTTTTCTTCTGGGATATGCGTCACCGAGCCGTAATCAGGGAGCCAATGGCTTATTTGTGGGGCGCGGCTCTTCCGGGTCCACGCTCGACTCCAGGCCAGTATCAAGTCCGGCTAACGGTGGGGAATGTGTCAAAAGCACAGACGTTCGACATCTTGAAGGACCCGCGGATTGAAACGAGCGCATCTGACTTCAAGGAGCAATTCGAACTGCTGGTCCGCATCGGGGAAGCCGTGCGCAAGGCGAAGGAGGGCCTCGACAACATAAAGCAGGCTCGTACTCGACTTAAGGCAATTGCTGAACGCGCGGAGTCATTGAGTCTCCCAGGCGGGATAACGGCCGAAATTCATAGCATTGAGGAAAGCCTTTCGACAATAGAGAGCACTCTTCACCAGAAGGACGTCCCTTTTCCACCGATGGCCCCGAATGGCCTGCAAGATAAGCTGCTGGACCTGACGCGCATTGTTGGTGCGGGTGATGAGCGGCCGACGCAGCAAAGCTATGAGGTGTTTCAGCTGCTCTCGTCCCAGATGCGGGCCGAATTGACGAAACTGACCAAGTTGTGCGAGCAGGAGATACCCCGACTCGAGCGACGAAGCGAATGATGCACTGCGGTCGCGGAAAGACACATGGTAGGGATGGGCGGAGGATTCTACCTCGAGGATCTGAATGCCGGAATCGTTTGGCTCGCACGGGTTATGTGGGGACCGTGGTCCGTGGGCGGAAACCAGGTCCCGGGACCTATCGTAGTAATTCTCTTGGCTACAGGGATTCTATTAACCGTACGTACCCGGGCTATACAGGTACGCGGATTTGCTGCAGGATGTCGAAACCTGGTTCAGCGGACGAAAGTCGGTGATCGCGGCGTTTTAACACCGTTTCAGGCTTTTATGACCGCGCTCGCTGCCTCGATTGGCACTGGAAACATTGCCGGCGTAGCGACCGCTGTAGTGGCGGGCGGTCCCGGCGCAATGTTCTGGATCTGGTGCTATGGCTTTTTTGCGACGAGCATAAAGTTTGCCGAGGCTGTCCTGGGCTTGAAGTACCGTGTACCTGCCCGGGGATCATTCTCTGCGGGGCCAATGTATTACCTGCGAGATGGATTGCACCTGCCACGGCTGGCAAAGGCTTTTGCCATAGTGGCCGCGGTGGCTGCCCTGACCACTACGCCGCTCACTCAGCCGAATTCGATCGCACTCGTGCTGCACAGCCAATTCCATGTACCTGTTTTCATCACCGGAATCGGTCTTGCCTGCCTCACGTGGGCGGTTGTAATTCGGGGCATCAAATCAATCGGCCACGCTGCGGAGCGACTGGCGCCTTTGAAGGTCGGTCTGTACCTTGTCGGCGGCCTCGTTGTTATCCTGAGCCACGCCTCCCGGCTTCCGGAGGTCTTTGCGCTGATTCTTCGAGATGCGTTTTCATTGCGGGCAGCCACCGGCAGCGCTGCCGGAATCGGGATCATCGTGGCGATGCGCTATGGTCTGGCGCGCGGGGCCTATGCTAACGAGGCAGGTCTTGGAACCGCCGCCGTGGCCTACGGCGCAGCGAAGAGCGAACAACCACTTCACCAAGGCCTAAATGCAGTGATGGAAGTGTTCATCATCTCCTTCATCACGTCGTCAGTTAGCGGCCTCGCCATTCTAGTGACAGGCGTGTGGCACTCCGGGGCGACCAGCACGGCAGTCGTTGCTCAGGCTTTCGAGGCAACAGCCCCGGTCGCGGGAGGAGTCGTTGTAGCCTTGTGCATATTTCTGTTCGGATACACGGCTCTGATCGGATGGGCTTACTACGGCGAGCAGTTCTTTGAGTACTTTCTCGGCAGTCGGGTCACTGGTCCGTACCGATGGATGTACTGTCTGCTGATCATACCGGGAGCTATGGCTAAGGTCGAAACGGTGTGGGCATGGGGAGATTTGATGAATGCCCTGCAGGTTGTTCCCAATATTGTAGGCCTTGTAGGTCTAAGCGGGATTGTCGCTATGGCGGCTCGCAAGCGCAGAGCTACAGAAGGCGCCAGCGTGCGAATCCATCTCACGGTTGGCGATCCTCAGGCACACCTCAGACGTTAAGAGAGGCCCACTGTGAAAAAGGAGAGCGTAAATGGGGCTTTCCGAAACAGATATTGAGCACATCCGCGAAGCGGAGTTTCCTGTCACAAAAGAGTGCGCATATCTTAACAATGCCGCATCCACGCCTCTGCCGAGGAGGACCGCGGCCGCTCTCGAAGGCTATATCGCAGTGCGAAGGCGTCCAAACGCCTTGTACCAGGCTGGAACACCCGACTATGACATCGGCCCTTTGCGACGCGATGCTGCGCGTCTACTTGGCTGCAATCCTGCGGAAATCGGGTTTGTTCCATCTACCGGTGACGGTCTAGGACTTATCGCAAACGGCATCGGCTGGCAGAGCGGAGATAACCTGGTGATTCGAGAGAATGAATTCCCGACTATTCAATATGCGGCGATGAATCTTGCGAGACGGGGTGTTGAGGTTCGCATCGCTGTCCCGCAGAACGAGGAAGACGACGTCGCAGCTTTTCTTCGCTGCATGGATTCAAGAACGCGCGCCGTGCTGGTGAGTCACGTCGACTGGATTACGGGATTTCGCTGCGACCTGCACTCGCTCGGTAAGTACTGCAGGGGGAAGCAAGTGCTCTTGATCGTTGACGCTATCCAAAGTCTCCCTTGCTGCGTCGTCGACGTAAAGGCGATGAACATAGACGTGCTCGTAGCAGGCACTCTCAAGTGGTTGTTGGGCATCACAGGTACCGCCCTGCTTTATGTGGCCAACGATACCATCGACAGGATATGGCCCGACCGCATAGGTTATCTGAGCGTCAGCACTTCCGTCTTTGAGCGCCCCGCTTTGAAGCTGCACGATGGCGCGATGCGTTACCTCGTTGGCTCGCCGTGCGAAGCTGCGCTGATTGCTCTGAAAGCGTCACTGGAGTTGTTACTCGATGTCGGCCCGGCAGCTATCCAGGCCCGCACACTTTCCTTAACCGACTACCTAGTCGACCGTCTCACCAAGGCCAGAATGGCGGTTACGTCCTCTCTGATCCGGCAACACCGGTCGGCGATCCTGAGTTTTACGACAGGCACCCCAGAGGGCGATAGCGCGCTCGTTCGCCGCTGCCTTGCCCGCAACGTCATCGTTTCTTTACGCGGTGGACGCATTAGAGTGTCGCCGCACTTTTACAACACAACGCAGGACATTGACCGGCTGCTGGAAGTGATCGCCGAGTGCTGACTGCGGATTGATCGAACTAACATATTTCGGAGGGAATTGTGACACAGCGCAGCAAGATAACTGAGTCAGACCGAGCTTCCCAATTCTTGGTGCCAACGCATCGCTGGCTGAGAATCGCAGTGATTGGCGCCATGACGATAGTTGCAACGGTATCCAGCGGCCAAGACTCCCGGACCTCTTCGGATAAGGCTGGATGGGCGGAGGGATACCGCAAGCAGGCGGAGCGAATGATTACCGAAGCCCTGACCGACCGCACGGGCTGGCAGCGATTGGCCGATCTCGGGGACAACATCGGTCCCAGGCCGGCCGGTTCTCCTCAGTTGGAACAGGCAATCCTCTGGGCGTTGCAGGAAATGAAACGTGATGGCCTGGATAACGTTCATAGTGAACCGGTGAAGGTATCGAAGTGGGTTCGAGGAGACGAGTCAGCCGAGATGGTCAGCCCAGTGCATCGCCGCCTGCCGATACTCGGTCTGGGCGGAAGCGTTGGAACGCCGCCCACAGGAGTCGAGGCGGAGATCCTCGTGGTGCACAGCTTTGACGAACTCGATGCGAAGAAAGAACTGGCCCGTGAGCGGATTGTGGTTTACAACATCCCCTTTACTACCTACAGCGAAACGGTGGGTTATCGGACTAGAGGCGCGTCACGGGCTGCCAAGTACGGAGCTTCCGCGGTACTAGTGCGGTCCATCGGTCCGTCCGGTTTTCAGACACTGCATACCGGCATATTGCAGTACGAGGATTCCACTGCCAGGATCCCTGCAGCGGCAATCACCTCTGAAGACGCCGAGGCCCTGCAGCGAATGCAGGACCGCGGTTCCGCAACACGGATTCGTCTCCATATGGAAGCACGTACCTTGCCCGATGCGGATTCCAGCAACGTGGTAGCGGAGATCCGTGGCCGCGAAAAGCCGGATGAAGTTGTGGTGCTGGGCGCGCATTTCGATTCCTGGGACGTAGGTACGGGATCCTCCGACGACGGAGTCGGTTGCCTCATTATGTGGGAGGCGTTACGGATCATGCGCAAGCTGGACCTGCGTCCAGCGCGGACTATCCGCGTCGTACTGTTTGCAGACGAAGAAACCCGGTTGAGCGGCGGACTTAGCTACCGGGACCGGCACAAAGAGGAACTGGGCAAGCACGTTCTCATGGCGGAATCCGATACCGGAGTGTTTCCGCCGCTCAAACTCATGTTTGCCGGAAATGACGCAGCAAGTGCCACGGTTACGGAAATTGCGTCGCTTTTGCAGCGCATCGACATGAGTCAGGTGAACCGCGGACAACGCGTCAGTGGGGCGGTCGACATCGGGCCCAGTGTCGAGCAGGGCCACCTGCCGTCCCTAGCCGTCGTCGGAGATCTTTCGAAGTACTTCACGATCCATCACTCGCCGGCGGATACTGTCGACAAAATCAATCCCCTCGATATGGCGCACGCAGTTGCCGCTGTGGCAGTTCTTGCTTACGTAGTCGCAGACATGCCAACCAGGCTCGGCGAGGCGCCCGCGAGTGCGCACCTCAACGGGGTACAGGAAGATGCTGGCGGAACGCGGAACCCTCACAACAGAGCTCTTCCATGAAGAGGCTGGTCCTTGTCGCTTGCAGAACGAGCTCGGCACTATCGAAGTCGGTAGGAAGGCAGACATCGTGGCAGTGAGCGGGAATCCGCTCGAGAAGATCCGTACGCTGGAAAACGTATGATTCGTAATGAGGAACGGTACCGTTGTTAAAGATGACTTGACTGGACCACCCTTGTCGCAAGTGCAAAAGTGAACCGGGCAGTTCGCGTCGCGTCGGCTGCCCGCGATGCAGATTAGCCCCGGATCGTCCGTGGCTTTGGCCGCAGCACGACTGGCACTGCTGCTGACGGCGTCAAGGCCGATGGTTCCAAACGCAATATTCCGAAGGTTCAATCATTTTTCGGGATTTCCCACGTCCGAAGTTAGTATTCCTGGGGTCACGAACAGCAGCATTACTGCAGCCTTACACCGATGATCCTGGAAATGCCGGAGTTCTGCGGTATGACCAGGGAACATTAGACAGGATGACAGAGGAGCGAGTTGCAGCCGGATTTCAGCTCGGATTTCACGCAATCGGTGATCGCGCTGCTGAAATGGCTTTGAAGGTCGCGCTTTCGTACTAACGCACGCAGGTGGTCGTATCGGTTGATGGTTGAAGGCCGCTCGGCTCGGGTGTGGACGTGGGATCTCCTGCGAACGTAAGAGTGATGGCGGCCAACGATGTGCGACACCCAGAGAGAGGGCCAGTGCAGTGCGCAGGCAGCGATGGCAATTGCCATCGAGCGGCAGAGGTTCCCTGACTGGGAGTTGGACGCAACTTGGACACAAAATCGCCCTTCATTCGCCTCGCTTAGCCCTCTTGGAACGGGTAAGGACAGCCGAATCAACGGGGTTTGTGGCGGGGGCAAGAGTTTCAAATCCTCTCTCCCCGACCAATCTTTTCAACCGTTTCCAACCAGCGAGGGCGCCCAAAAGTAGGCCACCTGGCATGGGCCCAGGGGGTCTAGCGCCCCCGTGTCACACAAGTGCTCAAATTCCGGCGTAATTTGCGTGAGCGGTCGGGCCTGGGGCGCGAACTACGTGCAATCAGCTGTCACAAAAACAGCCACAGTCGACCGGTAGGCCGTGCTCGACGTGTTGAATCCTGTTGGATCTGATTGAACCTTGAAGTTATTTCGGAAAGTGACAGCCAGTTTCCGGTTTGCCCGTTATACGTCCAAGTGACTGCGAGAACTGTCGAGCGGGGCCGGCATTGGTAGCCGGTTAGCTCGTTCCGACTTTGGTGGATCAGGCCGTTCACGCTAGAATGCGCGCACCTTTCAGGGGTGAAGGGATGGCTCTTTCTGCCGGAACCCGTTTAGGTCCTTATGAGGTCGTGTCGCCGCTGGGCGCGGGCGGGATGGGCGAGGTGTGGAAGGCGCGCGATCCACGGCTGGGTCGGGACGTTGCGATCAAGATCTCCGCCCAGCAGTTCACGGACCGCTTTGAACGCGAAGCCCGCGCCATTGCTGCTCTGAACCATTCCAATATCTGCACTCTGTTCGATGTCGGGCCGAATTACCTGGTGATGGAGTTGATCGAGGGACCCACGCTGGCCGACCGAATCCAGCAGGGTCCGATTCCTCCCGAAGAAGCGCTCGGGGTTGCGAAGCAGATTGCCGAGGCATTGGAAGCGGCCCATGAGAACGGCATCGTGCACCGCGATCTGAAGCCCGCGAATATCAAGATCCGGCCGGATGGTTCGGTGAAGGTCCTCGACTTCGGCCTGGCGACAGCGGGCGAAGCGCAGGAAGTGACACTCGATTCACCGACCCTGATGCCGCGGACGCAAGCCGGCATGATTCTCGGGACCGCCGGCTACATGAGCCCCGAACAAGCACGCGGGCAGGCGGTCGACAAGCGGGCGGACATCTGGGCTTTCGGCGTTGTCTTGTACGAAATGGTGACCGGGAAGCGGCTGTTCGACGGCGCGACGGTCTCGGATTCGCTGGCGGCGATTCTGAGGGAAGAACCTGACCTGACACGGGCGCCGGAGAGGACGCGGCGTCTGCTGCGGCGGTGTCTGGAGAAAGATCCGAAGAAACGGCTGCGTGATATCGGCGACGCCATTCCGCTCCTCGAAGATGTCGGGCCCGCGGCGACGACAAGCCGCGGCAGGCTGGCGTGGACCGTTGCCGCGCTGTTCGCCGTCGCAACCGCTGCGTCATTGGTATTTGCGCTGTGGAGCCGGCCCACGGCCGTTCAGAAGACTGCGACCCGCCTGACGATCCCGCTTCCGCCAGGTCAGGAAATCATCAGTTATCCGGCCATTACGCGCGACGGCCGCACCGTGGCCTACGTCACGCAACAAGGGACGGATGATTCGCAGCTCTATTTGCGCGATCTCAACTCCTTTGAGGCTCGCGCGCTGGCTGGTTCGAGCGGCGCCAAGCAACCGTTCTTTTCGCCGGATGGGAAATGGGTGGCGTTCTTCGCCCAGGGGCAGCTCCAAAAAGCGGAGGTCACTGGGGGTGCTCCCATCCGGCTAGCCGAAGCCGCCTATCCCTTCGGGGGAACGTGGAACGAGGACAACACGATCATCTACGCGGCGTCGCTCGAGTCCGGACTCTTGCGGATTCCTGCCAGCGGCGGAACGCCCGAATCTCTGACCAAGCCCGACGGCGCGGCCCAGGGGTACGCTCACGTGTTTCCGCAAGCGCTTCCCGGAGGACGAAGCATTCTTTTCACGATTTGGGGACAAACGCAAGGCGGCGCGGTGCTCTCGCTGGATTCAGGCCGATGGGAGGCGGTCCTGCCCGAGGCGGGGTTTGCCGTAGGGACTTTCGAAGCGACAGGCGGTTCCACGGGCCGCATCTTGCTGGTCGACCAGGCCGCCGGCATCAGAGCTGCGCCGTTCGACGCCGCGCACCCCGGGCGAACGAGCGCCGATACTTCGGTCCTGGCCAACGTGTACTACGAGGTGGAAACCGAGAGCCTGGGCTGGCTGGCTGTCTCGAATGCCGGCACCGCAGTCTACGCGACCGGCAACCCGGCAAAAACATCGCTGGCGTGGGTCGACCGGGAGGGAAAGATCGAATCGCTGGGCAGGGACCAGGATGTGTATCGGGAGGCAAGCCTTTCGCCGGACGGGGTAAAGGCAGTCGTCAGGCACGGTCTCGATCTTTGGATTCATGATTTGCAACGCGGGACGCGCAGCCGTCTGACGTCGGGGAACGGCAGCAATCTTCTTCCGCTGTGGAGTCGTGACGGCACGCGGATCATTTTCGCTTCGAATCGCGGAGGCGATTGGGACATCTACGCACAACCCGCCGACGGATCGCGGCCGGCGGAAGCGCTGCTCAAACGACCCTACGACCAGTTCCCGCTCTCGATTTTGGCCGACGGGACCCTGCTTTACGTTGAAATCCATCCCAAGACCGGCCGGGACCTTTGGATTCTGTCGCCGGATGGAAAGACCTCGCCATTGCGGGTCACCCCATTCAACGAAACGCAGGGCCAATTCTCGCCGGGCCCGGAGGGCGGGCCGCGCTGGGTCGCGTACGCGTCGGACGAGTCCGGGCGCAGCGAAATCTACGTGCAGGCGTACCCCGGCGGAGGGAACAGAATCCCAGTCTCGACGGGAGGCGGAATCCTGCCCGTGTGGTCGCGCGACGGCAAGGAGTTGTTCTACGTAACTGGGGACGCGGTGGTGGCTGTGGCGATGCGGCCGGATGGGTCCTTCGGCGCTCCCCGCCGGCTGTTTGACCGGTCGAACTTTCTCTTCAACCACCGGTTCCACAGCTACAGTGTCTCGCCGGACGGCAAGCGATTCCTGATGATTCAGCGCGATCCGGGTTCGGTGCCGCGCCAGCTCAATGTGATTCTCAATTGGTCCGCTGAACCCGACCGCCCCGCGCCGGCGGGGAATAAATAAGCCGCCACCTCTTCACGGGGTAATTGCCGCAGCGCAGTCTCACTCGAGATGGTTGGCCGAATTGTGGACGAGTGGTCGGCGTCCAGGTGCTTCTGGCCGATGTTCGCTGTCCCAAGCCGTACGAACTGGAACGCTCAGATGAGCCGTTCGGGGGTACGCTGGGTCCCAGATTCATCTTTACTCGTGCATTCAAATATGCAAAGATGTGCATGTACACATGCCTGAACTCTCCGCATTTACAGCTGAGTTCTTCAAAACTCTGGCTCATCCCTTACGAATCAAGATCTTAGACGCCCTGCGTCGTGGGGAGGTCGGGGTTAACGACCTCAGCGTGCGGCTGGAAGTAGAGCAAAGCACGCTTTCGCAGCAACTGGCCGTCTTACGGAAGAGCAACATCGTCGTGGGCCGCAAAGAGGCGCAGAACGTCTTCTACTCGGTGCGCGATCCGGCGATCTTCCGCCTGCTGGACGAGGCCAAGCAGGTCTTCAACAACCACCTGATTGACATCCGGGATCTCCTAGCGCAATTGACCCCTCCAGGCGGGAATTGAGGCCACTTTCGCGACTCCGTCACCAGTTCCGCTGAATAGCCAACAAGCGACAGCCGAATGATTCCATTTGCATTCAATTCGTTCCTGGTGGTGTTGCTTTGCGTTCCAGCAGTGACTCTGGTTGCACGCTGGTGGAAACGTGCTCGCGTCGTTGCGTCGCTGATATTGCTGGCGGCTACCGGGGTGGGTGCGGCGGTCGGCGGCGCGTGCATGTGGCGCGGTATCAGCGTGGCCGTGGACCTCTCGGGATTCGCGCCGCTCCCGTTTGCGCTGGCCCTGGACCGGCTGAGCGCATTCTTTCTTTTGCTGATCTGCGCGGTGGCGGCGCCCGTCGTCTTGTTTTCGACTTCCTACGTCGAGCGGCACTATGCAGGACTGTGCCGAGCCTGGCTGTGGGTCCTTCTGCCGTGGTTTTTATTGTCGATGGTCGTCGTGGTCACCGCTTCCACGGCCTTCGCATTCCTGTTCGGCTGGGAGTTGATGACGCTGGTCTCGGCCGGCCTTGTCCTGACCGACGGCGACTCCGAGCAGCGCCGGCACAACGTTTTTATTTATCTGCTGATGATGCATGCCGGTGCAGCGGCGGTGATTGCAGCCTTCATGCTCTTCCTGCCGCAGGCGGCCGGCCTTGATTTCACTGCCATGCGCGCCGCGGCGGCGCTGATGCCAGCGGGCATGCGCACGGCCGTGTTTGTGCTGGCCTTCGTCGGTTTTGGGACCAAGGCCGGCATCATTCCGCTCCACCTGTGGTTGCCGAAGGCACACCCGATTGCGCCGACTCCCGTGTCGGCGCTGATGTCCGGCTTGATGTTGAAGACGGCAGTGTATGGCTTCGTTCGTTTCGCCTTCGATTTTCTGGGCGGTGGGCCGAGTTGGTGGGGATACCTGGTGCTCGCGGCCGGGGCGCTGTCGGGCGTGCTGGGCGTGCTGTATGCGCTCGCCGAGCACGATCTGAAGCGACTGCTTGCCTACCACAGCGTCGAGAATATCGGGATCATTTATCTCGGGTTGGGCACTTCGCTGGTCTTCGCCGCGCACCAGGCACCGGGATGGGCAGCGCTGGCGCTCTGCGCCGCGCTGCTTCACTCGCTGAACCACGCACTGTTCAAGAGCCTGCTGTTCCTTGGGGCGGGCGCGATCTCCGATGCCGCTCACACCCTCGACATCGAAGAACTCGGCGGTTTGCTGCGCCGCATGCCGGGAACCGGAACGGCGTTCCTGGTGGGGTGCTGCTCGATCGTCGGGCTGCCGCTGTTCAACGGCTTCATCAGCGAGTGGCTGACGTTCCGCGCCTTCATCGCGGGCGCGACCCTCACCAATGGTTCGGCAGCGATTGTCCTGCCGCTGATGACCGGCGTGCTGGCGCTGATCGGCGGACTGGCGGCGGCTTGTTTTGCCAAGGTCTACAGCGTGGCTTTTCTCGGCCGGCCCAGGAGCGCCGAGGCAGAAGCTGCGTGCGATGTGCCGCTCGCGATGCGTGCGGCCATGCTCGCGCTGGCGGGTGCCTGTGTCGTGATCGGCGTTTTTCCCGGAGTGCTCCTGCGGCCGCTGGCGTTGGTCGCACAGGAAATGGTGCGCGGGGCGACGCTGCCCGACGAACTCGCAAGCCTGGGCCGCGTGATGCCGTGGGTGGCGGGCGCGCTGGCAGCCATCGTGGCCGGGGTGGCGGCGGGGCGTCGCGTCGTACGGACGACGCCGACGTGGGCCTGCGGACTTCCGGGACTCGACAGCCGGATGCAGTACACGTCGACCGCGTTCTCGAAGCCGCTCCGCAAGGTTTTCGCGCAGGTGTACCAGCCGGAACGGGCGGTCGAAGTCCTTCCGGTCGACCAGCCGTACTTCCCCGCTTCGATCTCGTATCGCTCGGTGCGCACAACTTCGTTCGAAAGGTCGCTCTATCGGCCGGCGGTGGATGCGATCGTGTCGACCGGACATCGCCTGCGGCGGCTCCAGACGGGGAATATCCAGGTGTACCTGCTCTATGTTTTTCTGGCTCTCATCGGGCTGCTCGTATTCATGAGGTTCGCATGAAACTTGCCGTCAGCGCATTCCAGGCCGTCCTGCTGGTGATGCTGGCGCCGCTGGTGCCTGGGGTGATTGCACGCCTCAAGGCGCGGATCCAGAACCGGCGCGGCGCCAGCATCCTGCGTCCGTACCAGGACCTGCTGAAGCTGTTCCGCAAGGAAGACCTGGTGCCGCCGACCGCATCGGTGGTGTTCCGCGTGGCGCCCGTCGTGGTGTTCGCCGCGACCGTGGTGGCGGCGTTCGTGGTTCCGGTCTTGCATAGTTCGGCGCTGCTCGGCATGGGAGGTGACTTTGTCCTGCTCGTTTATCTGCTGGCTCTGGCGCGCTTCTTCCTGGTGCTGGGTGCCATGGACGGCGGCAGTGCGTTTGGCGGGATGGGCGCCAGCCGCGAAGCTCTCGTTTCCACGCTGGCAGAGGCGCCGCTGATGCTGGCCTTGACCGCGGTGGTGATCGCGGCGCGGGCTGCCAGTGTTTCCGGCGTGGCGCAGTGGGCGCTGCAGCAGGATTTGTTCCAACTCTCAGCGGTGCACGCGTTGGCCTTTGCGGCGATCGTGCTGGCGGCCATCGCCGAGACCGGTCGCATCCCGGTCGATAACCCGACAACTCACCTGGAACTCACCATGATCCACGAGGCCATGGTGCTGGAGTACTCCGGCCCAAGCCTCGCCCTGATCGAGTGGGCCAGCGCCCTCAAGCTCACGCTGATCATGGCGTTGCTGGTCGGGTTGTTCGCGCCGTGGGGCATGGCGTCGGCTCTCTCCCTGCTCGGAGTCGCCGTCGGGACGGCGGCGTTTCTGCTGAAAGTGGTGGTGCTGGCCGCAGCCATCGCGCTGGCCGAAAGCGGAGTCGCGAAACTCCGCATGTACATGGTTCCCGATTTCCTGGGAGTCGCTTCGGCGTTGGCGATCCTGGCAGTCGTCTCCACGGTGCTCATGAGGTGAGGCATGGGACTTATTGAGATTGCGGCGGCGAAGGCGTTGGCGTCGTCGGCCGCGTTTCTGTTCATGACGGTGTTGCTCATGGCAGCAGCGAAAAGGATTTCTACCTGCGTCGCGCTGTTTGGCGTGCAATGCGCGGTGATCACGGCGCAAATCCTGGCCATCGCGTATGTGCACCGTTCCGCCGAAGCGCTCGCCGTTGCCGGCGTGGTCTTCGTCGTCAAGGTGGTGGCCATTCCGTATGCG
Organism: Terriglobia bacterium; assembly: GCA_963739375.1. Classification (GTDB taxonomy): domain Bacteria; phylum Acidobacteriota; class Terriglobia; order Terriglobales; family Acidobacteriaceae; genus CAVUAF01. Next base: position 457,466 of record CAVUAF010000018.1, on the reverse strand, counting down.
CTGTTTTGGATCGTGAAGGAGATCAAGACCGCACGCGAGGTGAAGTCATCCACGACGCCCGCGCAGTCGGTGTTCATCGCCGCCGGACTGATCCTGCTGTCCTTCTTCGCCGTCCAGCCGTACGCGCGCACCCTGCGGGTGGACGAAAACACGCTCGCCGCGGCCATTGCGCTGGTGCTGACGGGCGCGTTCCTGATGGTCAGCCGCAAGAAGGCGTTAATGCAGGTGGTGGGGCTGCTGGTGCTCGAAAACGGCATCTTCCTGGCGGCGCTGATCACTACCTTCGGCATGCCCTTGATCATTGAGATCGGCATTTCTTTCGACTTGCTGATGGGAGTTGTCTTGATGGGACTTTTTGTATTCCGTATTCGGGACACGTTCGATCACCTGGACGTGTCGAAGCTCCGCCGGTTGAGGGGCTGACGCCGATGACGCTGCTTTTCCCATTACTGGTTCCGCTGCTGGGAGCTCTTCTCGTGCTGGCGTGCCAGGCACCGCGCGTGGCGGCGCGCGTGGCCATGGCCATCGGCGTCCTCGAGTTGCTTGCGATCGGGAACGTGGTGCGGGCCGTCCACAGCGCGGGCAGCCTAGTGCAGGCCGGGCGTTACCTGCGCGCTGACGGACTCACATCCTTCTTTCTTATCAATATCGGGATCGTCTTTGCGTTGGTGTTGGTGTACTCGGTCGGATACTTGCAGCACATCCCGCAAGGCCGGTTCTCGTCGCCGCGATGGTTCTACGCGCTGTTGTTTTTGTCCCTGTTCACGATGGTCGCTGTGTATCTTTCCGCGAACCTCGGCTTGATGTGGATTGCCGTGGAGGCAACGACGCTGGCCTCGGCCCTGCTCGTCGGCTTCTACAACACCGAAGGCGCGGTGGAAGCGGGATGGAAATACCTGATCGTCTGTACCGTGGGGATCGCGTTCGCGCTGTTCGGAACCATCACGCTCTACCTGGCGGCGGTGCGCAGCGGAGTGCCTCCGGAGTCAGCGCTGGATTGGCCCGTGCTGATGGCCGCCGCGCCCAGCTTCCACGGCGTAGCCGATCTGGTGAAGATAGCATTCGTCTTTGTTACGGTGGGGTACGGAACGAAGATCGGTTTCGTTCCCATGCACAGCTGGCTGCCCGACGCGCACGCCGAAGCGCCTTCGCCCGTCAGTGCGATGCTATCGGCCGTGCTGCTGAACTGCGCCCTGTACGCGCTGCTGCGCTTCGACGCGATCACCGCGCGCGCGATTGGCAACGGCTTCGGCCACACGCTGCTGCTTATTTTCGGCAGCCTGTCGATCCTCGTGGCCGCCTTCCTGATGGTGGTGCAACGCGACCTCAAGCGCCTGCTGGCCTACAGCAGCATTGAGCACATGGGCATCGTCGCGGTGGGCATCGGACTGGGCGGCGTGTTCGGCCTGTACGGCGCGTTGCTGCATGCCTTCAACCATTCGCTCGCGAAAGCGTTGCTGTTCTTTGCCGCGGGCAACGTGCGCGAAAACTTCTCGACCTTGCGGATGGAGCGGATTCGCGGCATGGCATGGTCGCTGCCTTGGACGAGCGGCGCGCTGGTCGTGGGTAGTCTCGCGATCATGGGCCTGCCGCCGTTCGGATTGTTTATCAGTGAGTTCTTCATTCTGACGGCGGCGTTTTCGGCCGGGCGTTACCTGATCGCAGCCTTGGTGCTGATCTCCTTGTCGGTTGTGTTCGGGGCGTTGCTGTATCACTTCCAGGGGATGCTGGCGGGCGATTCGGAAACTCAACCGTCCCACCCCAGGCTACTGGCGTCAGAGTTCGCGGTGATGGGGGTTTGTGCAGCGTCGCTGCTGGTGCTCGGCATTCGTGTCCCGGGCGCGCTCACCAATCTCTTGCACGTCGCCCTGGGGGTGCTGCAATGACGCCGTTGCGGCACTTTGGCGCCACGGGCCCCACGGAAGTCTTCCCCATGCTGCACGACGAGGCGACGCGGCTCGTGTCGTTATTCGGCAGCGTGGATGAACGAGGCAAGCTGTGGGTTCATTACCTTCTTGATGTCGACCGGCGGGAGTACCGCGTGCTGAGCGCGCCCGTCGATGGGCCGATTCCGTCGGCCACGTCGATCACCCCATCGGCGGCGTGGTACGAACGCGAACTGCGCGACCAGTTCGGCATCCAGATCAATGGCCATCCCGATCTCCGACCGCTCGTCTTCCACCAAAACTGGCCCGAGGGAGTTCATCCGCTGGCAGGAGAGGTGGGGGAGGTGCCTTGGGCCCGCGGTGAATACCGGTTCTTGAAGGTCAATGGCGTGGGCGTCTGCGAAGTGCCGGTCGGACCGGTGCACGCGGGCATCATCGAGCCTGGCCACTTCCGATTCACCGTAGTGGGTGACACGATTGTGCACCTGGAGTTGCGCCACTTCTACACCCACAAAGGGACGGAACGACTCTTCCAAAATACGCCCGCACGGAACGGCGCAATGATTGCCGAGTCCGTCTCGGGCGACAACTGCTTCGCCCATGCGGTTGCGTACTGCCAGGCGGTCGAGGTCGCGTGCCACGCTTCGGCTTCGCGACGCGCCCAAGGCATTCGCCTGGTGGGGCAAGAGATGGAACGGATCATCGCGCATATCGGCGATATCGGGGCGCTTTGTGGCGACATCGGCTTTTCCGCACCCGCAGCTTACGCCAGCCGACTTAAGGAAACACTGTTGCAAGAATCCGCCAACCTCCTCGGCACGCGGTATTGGCGTGCGATCTCGATTCCGGGAGGGGTCACCCGCGACCTTTCCCCAACCGCTGCTGGCCGCTTGCGGCAAACGATTACCAGCGTGGGTCGCGAGTTTGCAGAACTTGCGCAGATGATTCTGGATACCCCTTCCGCCCAAAGCCGGTTCGAATCAACTGGAGTGTTGAAGCCACAGGTCGCCCGGGACCTGGCGGTGGTCGGCCCTGTCGCCAGGGCCAGCGGTGTCCACCTCGACGTCCGTCACAACCACCCCTATGGGGCGTACCGGAACCGGCTATGCAAGCCCGCGACGTACCACTATGGCGATGTGCTGGCTCGGGCGCGCGTACGCATCGATGAGACGACCGCCTCCGTCCTGCTGCTGGACGAGGTACTCGAGGATCTTCCCGGAGGTGAGCTTGCGACCGGCATGGACGTTCTCGTCGATGCCAAGGGCTTCTCGGCTGTCGAATCCCCTCGCGGCGAGCTCCTGTACTGGATCGAAATCCGCAGCGGCAGAATCGCCCGATGCCACATCAAGTCACCGTCGTTCCAGAATTGGCCCGCCTTGCCGCTGACCATGCCAGGCAACATCCTGGCCGATTTTCCGCTGATCAACAAGAGCTTCAACCTCTCCTACTCCGGATGTGACCGATGATTTTCGACGTGGTCAAACAGAGCCTGATTAGCCCGCGCGTGCTCATTCCGCTGGAGGAGTTACTCGGCAATGCGCTGGGGAGCCGCATGCCTGACGTCCAATCGGCGCGGCTGACGCCAGCGATTGCGGAACGGGTTGTGGCTGCGTGTCCCACGGCGGCGCTGACGATCGAAAAATCGGAATCACGGTCCGTTCTTGCGCTCGATTACGGTGAGTGCATCGGATGTGAGCGGTGCTTCGAGCCGAGCGCTGGCGCGTTGGTACCCGCCAAAAGGGTGCTTGGTTGCGGCGCAAGCCGGGGTGGTCTGGTGCGGCGCTGGGACCTGCAGAGCGGCCGCGAGGTCGTCGTCGAGGAGGCGGCGCTGGACAAGATAGCCGGGGAGATTCGCTCGCTTATCGGGCGCGCGCTCAACATCCGCCAAGTCGATGCCGGCTCGTGTAATGGATGCGAGGCCGAAATCACGGCGCTGACGAATCCTTACTACGACCTGGAGCGCTTCGGGATGCACTTCGTCGCCTCGCCGAAACACGCCGACATGCTGCTCGTCACCGGCCCCGTGACCCGCAACATGGCGGAAGCCGTGAAGCTAACGTATGCAGCCACACCTGCGCCGAAATTGGTGGTCGCCGCCGGCGCCTGCGGAGTGGGCGGCGGCATCTTTGCCGGCAGTTATGCGGTTATCGGAGGTGTCGATTCAGTCATTCCAGTCGACGGCTACATTCCCGGCTGTCCACCGACGCCGGCGATGCTGCTTGCCGGGATCTTGCGGGTGCTGCACGGTCGCAAGAAGTGAATACTGTTGTGCGACCGCACTCGCCGGTCAAAAGAACTTCCGGGTGTTTGTGGGCGATCGTGAGCAGCTTCAAGGTAGCCTCGCGCGGGTGGCGTACTCCCTGCTCCCAGCTTTCTACACCGAGAATCAGCGCTCCGCCTCGGCGCGATCCAACTGCACGGAGGCACGCTCACCGTTGATCAGGACAAACCCGGCATTCAACAACTGCTGGCCGGTGCAACTGTAGTCCGCAAAACAACGCATGGCTTGCAGCGGCAGCAGGAACTCGACGGAAATGGGCGTGCCGCCGGGGGTGCGCACCGTGGTGCTGAAGTCGAGGCCGTCGAAACCCGGCTCGTTGGAGAAGTACTTGAGCACGGGACGCACGAGGTGGGCGACATGGTCGTCGAAGGCGAGCGCGGCCAGCCGATAGCGCGATTCCGCGGCCGCGGCGCCCAACTGCGTCTCCAACGAGAGCTGCAGGTAGGCGGAGCTGTGAAATCCGATGAACGCCGGCGGCGCATAACCGACAAAGTGCGCCTGCGGCTCCAGGTCGTGTTGCAGGCGGGTGAGCGTCGGGGCATGCGCCGACTGCAGGATCGCCAGTTCGCGATCGGTGATGAGGTGGAGAGGAGCCGCGGGCGTTGCCAACAGTTTGGCGGAGATGGTGGCTGCCGGACCGGCCAGCGCGGCTTCGAGCGCCGGCGAGGCATCCTCGTCGGCGGCGGCGCGGGCGCGCGCCCGCTTCACCCGCGGACGCGGCGGGGCTTCCGGCGGCGCATCGCCGGCGAGCCACAGCGCGAACGGCTCGCCGTTGAAGTACGTCTCCCCCTCGAGCAGGGCCGCCTGGCGCGCTTCGTCGGTGGTAGCGGCAATCAGCTTCTGCGCGGCTTCGCGCGGCAGCACTAAGGCGACGTTTTCCGGTCCTTCGCTGTCGACGCCCAAGACGCGGCGGCGCACGTGGTGCGCAACCTCGATGACGAACCCGTTGACAAACTCCCGCTGCCGCAGGGGCGGGACCGCGGCACGCAGCAGCGGCAGCATCACGTCCGTGAAGGTCTGGCGAACGCGTTGGTGCGCGTCCATCATGGCCGAGGAATACGCCGCGTAGTAATTACCGCTGATCGCCAGCACGACCTGGCCGTTGTAATGGTCAAAGCGGATGGACGCCTGAGCAAGGCGGCGCTGCTGCGGCTCATCGATGTCGAGCTTCCGGCTGAAGTAAAAGGGATAAGGGAAGGACAGGGCCCGCGCGGTTCCGGCTACCTGCTCCAGGTCCCCGAGATAAAGCTGCTCCAGCCGGCGCGTGCTGGTCTGCTCGATGTCCATGGGGGAGACGATTTGCGCGGCGCAGGAAACCGCGGCCAGCAAGAGCAACACGGCAACGCTATTTTTGCGCATAGATAACTCCCTTGGCGCGGAATGGCGGATCCTGAATGGCCCGGAGGTAAGCGACCAACGCCTGCAGTTCGGTCTTACCCAGCGTGTATCCGTACGGCGGCATCTGCGGCGATCGGTTGAGCGCCGGTCCGCCATGGCCGATGATGGCAAGCAGGTCAGCGTCGGCGAGTCGGTTGAGGGCCTCGCCGTCGTTCAGCGCATGCGGCTTGGGGTCGAGATTGTCGAAGTTGGAGACCCGCTCGGGCGTGGACTCAGCATCGTGGCAACGCGCGCAATAACGCTCGGCGAGTTGCCGGCCCAGTGTCTGCTGGTAATCCAGCGCGAGCTCCTCCAGGGGGAGGTTCATGATCTTGCCGCCGGCATCCCGCGTGAACGCGACCAGCCGGTAGCGTCCAGCCATGCCGCCGAGCGTCACCGCGGCGGTAAACTGGCCGCTGGCATCGGTGATGCCCGACGCGGGATCGACGAGCGCCCCTGCCGGCGCCTGCCACCACACCGGGGCACCCGCGACCGCGTTCCCCTGCGCGTCGTTGACTTGCACGACGACCGGCTGCTCGAGGGTCGACCCGGCCGCTGCGACCTGCTTGCCCCCGCTGCTCTCGACGATGGCCGTCCCATAGGCTTTGGCAGCCGGCACGACCAGCTGGGCGGAGCGGCGCCCGCAGCCGACGAGCGCCACGCAGACCATCACTGCCGCCACGCGCTTCATCGGGCACCTCCACTCGCCTGCGGGCGCGCGTGGGCAACGGCGCCAGCGCGCGTGCCCAGCGATGTCAGATAGGCGGTGAGCGCACGCGCATCTTCGATGCTGAGGCGGCGGTTGGGCTCGAGCGTCCCCGGGCGAAGCGCCTGCGGGTCTTGCAACCAGTGGAAAATCCATGCCGGAGTGAGCCGCGTCCCCACCGTGGCCAACGTCGGGCCGATGTAGCCTTTGTCGTTCTTCGGGTCGGCAATGTGGCAAGACTGGCAGGCATACTTGCCGTAAAAGAGTTCTTTGCCGCGCTCCACGTCCGCGGTGGTGGCCGGCAGGGCGGTGTCCCGGTCAAACGCGGGCGTCTGGTAGACGCTCATGATGAAGTCGGAGAGGGTGGTGATTTCGTCGGCGCTGAGGTTGAACTTCGGCATGCGGCGAATGAGCGCCGGACGCAAGGTGTTCGGGTTGCGGAGAAACTCATCCAGCCACGGGCGCTGCACGCTGCTGCCTTCCCAGCTCAGGTCCGGCGCCATGTCGCCGCCGCGGCCATTGATGGCGTGGCAACTGAAACAGCGCAGGTCTTCCAGCAGGCGGCCGGCCTTGCCCGCAGGCCGATAGTGCGACTCGGGCCTGGGCCGCAAGGCGCAGCGCCGGCGCCTCGGTCTGCGCGCGGTCGGTGAGCGCCAGCAGCGCGGTGGTGAGCGCGTCCGCCTGGGCCACCAAGAAGGTGAACTGTGGCATCTTCAGCCCCGGCCCGAAGGCCCGCGGGGTGCGGATCTTGGCCATGATGTAGTCGGGCAGGGTGTGGGCCACGCCGGGTGCGAACGCCAGCTGAGCCAGGCTGCGGCTGCCCACGCGGCTCAGGTCAGGCGCGAAGTTCTCCGGCCGACGCACGCCGTTGATCTCGTGGCAGGAAGCACAGCCGTACTCCGTGACCAGCGATTGGCCGTGCGCGATCTGCTGGCTCGTCGCCGGGGGCAACTGCAGGTTGGCCGTGAAGTCGGCATCCTTTTTCTGCTGGAGGAAGTTGGTCAGCGTCGTGATCTGTTGCGGCGTGAAGCGGTAATGCGGCATGCGCGTGTTGGGGTCGTAGGCAGCCGGCTCGCGCAGCCACGCCGCCAGCCATTCCGGCCGGGCCTTGTTGCCGATGCGGGTCAGCTCCGGCCCCAGGTCGCCGCCCACCAGGTTGCCGGCGGAGTTCTGGACGGCATGACACGAGGCGCAGAACGATTCGCCCCACAGGGTTGCCCCCGCGGTCGGATCAGCCGGGGAGGCGACCGCCGTGGCGGAGGCGTTCTCCGCGGGTAGCGGCGTGCTTTGCGCGATCAGGAAGGCGGAGACATCGCGCGCGGCCTCATCGCTGAACTGGAAGTTGGGCATGGTCGCGGTCGCCGAGTACGCCTGCGGGTCCTTGATCCAGGCATAGATCCATGCGCGCGTCGTTTTCCCGGCGACATGGGCGAGCGATGGGGGGTCGTCCGTCGCCGCCATCGTGGTACCGTCGCCCTGGCGGGCCAGGTGGCAGCGGACGCAGCCGTAGCGCGCCAGCAGGCGGCGTCCTTCATTGAGTCGAGGGGTGCCCGGCAGGGGAGCGAGGTGGCACTGCCCGCAGCCAGACTCGAGGTACTTGGCCGCGAGAAGCGGCTGTTCCCACGCTTTGGTGCTGTTGTGCGCCTCTTCCACCGTCGTGGCCGCGCCCTGGCCGCGATGGCACGAGACGCACCCGAACTCCGTCAGCGAGTGCGGAATCGGTGGATGCATCCGGAAAGGCTGCTGGGCGACATCGCTCAGCGAAGCTTCCTTCAGCCCGACATGGCAGGTAGTACAGCGATCCACGACTCCCTGCTCGGGAATCCATATCTGCTGAATGCCGTGGACGGCATGGCGCTCGAGGGTCACGGCATCGGCGCGGTTGCGCACGAGGTTGCGATACTGCTGCTGGTAGTGGCGCCACTGGCTGAAGTAGTCCTTCGCCGGTGCAATGGCCAGCGCCACCAGCAGCAGCGCGCTCAGCGTGCCAAAGCTCGCCGTACTACTGCCGAACAAAGCGCGGCGGGCACGGCGGAATGCGGGAGGCGGGCTCACCACGTCTGCCTCCAGGGCCACGTCCAAGCCCATCCCGGGCCGCGGAAGAAGGTGCCCACCGCGGTCAGGAGCACGAGTTCGCACAGGAACCACGTCATAATCCAGAAGGAAATCGGCTTGGCAACCAGCCAGCGGGCAAAGCGGTTTGCCGGGGAGGGCGCCCAGTACGCCGCCAACAGCATGAAGGCGGCGACGATGAGCGTCGGCGCCAGCGCCACGTAGACATCAAAGAATGCCAGGAAGACGGCGAAGGCAATGACCACGACCGCGAAAATCCGCAGCCGCCGCGGCTTATCGTTCAGCCAGAGGCCGCGGCCCTCGATATTCACGTTGAAGTAAGGGATGACGAGCAGCGCAATGACCACCAGCGTGGGGATGAGCACGCCGGCAACCACCGGCGGGAAGTAGTGCAGCAACTCCTGCAACCCGAGAAAATACCAGGGCGCCTTGGCCGGGTTGGGAGTGTGCATCGGGTCGGCAAGCTGCTCCAGGGGCGCGTCCCAGAGCAAGGAGATGGACACCAGCAGAATGGTGAGGAGTTCAAGGGCAATGGCGAGACGCATGAACGTCTCGGGATAAGTCATCAGCTGGTCTTCGTCACGGACCTTGACCTGGGCCGACACCCGCCGCGTGACAAACGCCACCCGCACCGGCGATTTGCGGGCATCGGAATCTTTCACCACCACAAAATCGGGGCCGCTCATGGCGTCGGCTCCTTGCCCGCGATTTCGGGGGTGTAAAGGCCGCCGTCTTTCCGAATGCGCCAGAAGTGGATGGCGATGAGAAAGATCGCGACCAGCGGCAGGATCATGCAGTGGAGCACGTAAAAGCGCAGCAGCGCGTTGGCGTTGACCAGGTTGCCGCCGAGCAGCAGGAAGCGCAGCTTGCCTCCGGCCAGCGGCACGGCGGAAGCGATGTTGCTGCCCACCGTCACCGCCCAGTACGCGAGCTGGTCCCACGGCAGCAGGTAACCGGTGTAGCTGAGGAGCAGCGTGACGAGCAGCAGGACGACACCGAGCACCCAGTTGAACTCGCGGGGTGGCCGGTAGGCGCCACGATAGAACACCTTGAACATGTGGGCGAACACCAGGAACACCATGGCGTGCGCCGCCCAGCGGTGCAGGTTGCGCAGAAAGACGCCCGACGAAACGGCGAACTGCAGGTCCTTCATGTCGGCATAGGCCTGCGGGACCGACGGGTGGTAAACCAGCATCAGCAGGATTCCGGTGATCACCAGGATCAGGAAGGTGCCGAAGGTGAGCGCGCCCAGGTACCAGGTTGCGCTGAAGGCCAGGGCCCGGCGGCGAACCTTGATCGAAAACAGGTGCAGAAAAACGTTCTGCTGCACGACCAGCGCGCGATGCAGGTTGCTGGCGCCCGCGCCGCTGCGGAAGATGGATCGCCAGATGCGGCCCTGCCGAATACCGTCGAGATAGTTGGTCAGCGCACTCGCCATATCACACTCTTACGTACTGCCGCTCCGGAATCGGAAGGGAGCGATCCACCATCAGGTCGCCCTCGTCGCTCAGCCACATGCGCAGCCACGGCAGCGGCCGCGGCGCCGGTCCTGCGATCTTGGTGCCGTCACGGTCGAACTTGCTGCCGTGGCAGGGACACGCGATGACGCCCAGTTCCTGGTTCCAGGCGGTCAAGCAGCCCAAATGCGTACAGATCGCCGACAGCGCAAAATAGCCCTGCGCGCCGTGCACCACGTAAATGCCGGTCTGCGGGTCGAGCGTGACCGAATCGGGGGGGTAGCTCTCCGGCTTGCCGGCATTGACCACGGGGGAAGGCTCATAGAGCACATTCGGCGAGAGGAACTGGTAGGCGAAGACGGCCGTGCCGGCGCCGGCCACGGCCAGCGAGCCCACCCCCAGCTTGACGAAAAACTGCCGCCGCGACAGGCCCTCGGATTCGTCCGGCGGCGGATTCGGCTTGCTTGGCGTTTCCATGTTCATTTGCCCGGGAGCGCGGTGCTCTTCTGCGGCACATCCATGGTGGGGAGCGGAATCAGCCCGCTGGGGTGCTGGGGAATCAGGTCGAAGGATTCCATGGTGATGGTGTTGGCGGGGCAGCGTGCGGCGCACAGCCCGCAGCGGATGCAGCGTGTTTCGTCCTTGATCATGGCCGAGCCGCCAATCGAGCCCAGCTCGGCGGGGGCGACGTCGCCGAGTTCGAAGTCGCAGCGTTCCGGATTTTGGCGCACCGCCTCGAGCACGGCCTCGGGAAACGCGACGCGGTCGAGCGTAACCAGCTGGAGACAGTGCTCCGGGCAAATGTCCACGCACCCGCCGCACAACACGCACGCGGTGCCATCCGCCGTATGGCCTTCGAACACGGTGTTGATCCAGCAACGCAGGCAGCGCTGGGCTTCCGCCATTGCGCTCATCTCGTCGTAACCGATTTCGACTTCGGTGACGCCGGTGCGGCGGCCGACGGGCAGCATGGGGACGGGTTGGCGCACCAGGTCCAGGTAGTCGGGAAATTTCGTGTAGCGGGCGAGGATCTCGACCTCGACGGCGGGTTCGGCGTGCTGAACGCCCCGCAGGTACTGGTCAATGCCGATCGCCGCGCGCTTGCCGTCGCCGACGCTGTCGATGATCAGGCGCGGGCCGAAGACGCAGTCGCCCCCGGCAAACACGCCGGGCGCGGTGGTCATCAGGTTGCCGGGAGCCACCACAATCAGCCCGCGCGGCGAGACCTGCACGCCATCCTCCGGCTGGAGGAAGGCCAGGTTCGGCGCCTGACCGATGGCCATGATGACGGTGTCGCACTCGAGCACGCGCTCGCTGTGTTCGTGAAAGGCGGGGCTGAATCGTCCCTGCTCGTCGAAAACGCGCAGCGTGTCCAGAGTCTCCAGTCCGACCACCCGCCCATCGCGTCCGAGAATGCGCTTCGGGCCACGCCCGGGATCGAGGATGATGCCTTCGGTTTCGGCTTCCTCAATCTCTTCCAGCGCGGCCGGCATCTCCTGCCGCGTCTCCAGCGAGACGATGTGGACTTCGCGGGCGCCGAGGCGCAACGCCGACAGCGAGACATCCACCATCTCCCGCGTGGCGACGGCGGCGACGCTCTCGAGATTCGGCTCCACTTCCCCGCCTTCGTGCTGGCGCAGCACCTCGCGCGCCGCCGACCGCGCGACATCCATGGCCACGTTGCCGCCGCCGATGACCGCCACCTTGCTGCCGATGGTGAACTTGTAGCCCAGGTTGACGTTCAGCAGGAAGTCGATGCCCTTGTGGACGCCGTCGAGTTCGACCCCGGGAATACTGAGGTCGCGACTGCGATGCGCACCCACGGCGATCAGCACCGCGTCAAAATCGCGGCGCAGTTCGGCGATGGTGAAATCGCGGCCGGCGGCCGTGTTGAGCTTCAGGGTGATGTCACCGGTCGCGAGGATCTCGCGGACCTGTGCTTCCACCACGTCGCGCGGCAGGCGGTATTCAGGGATGCCGAGATAGAGCATGCCGCCCGCCACCGGCGCGGCATCGAAAAGGGTGACCGAGTAGCCGAGCAGCGCGAGATCGTGCGCGGCGGAAAGGCCCACCGGGCCCGCACCCACAATCGCCACCTTGTACGGCAGCGAGGAAGCACGGTGCGGGTAAGCGCTGAGGGGGTGTTTCGATTCGGGACCGAATCGTTCGGTGAGGAAGCGCTTGAGGGCGCGGATGGCGATGGGACGATCGATCTCTCCACGGCGGCAAGCCGTTTCACACGGGTGGGCGCAAACCCGGCCACAGATGCTGGCCAGCGGGTTCGGCTCACGGGCGAACCGGTAGGCCTCCTCCCATCGTCCTTCCGCGATCAGCGCGACGTAACGCCCGGCGTTGGTGTGCGCGGGGCACGCCATCATGCACGGGAAATTGGTGTTCAACCAATCCCGGTCGACCCGTTTATCGAGGAATCGTCGTTGCATGACCGCCGTCCGTTGCCCCGCACCGGTTGAGCAGGCTTACTTCGTCAGCGTGAAATCGGCCTTCGCCTCGCCGCCGACCGTGAGCGGCTTGCTCTGCGTTTTCGCCCCCTCGTGCCAGGCGGTGACGGTGTACTGACCATCGGGAACGTTCTCGATCTTGTAGTTGCCCGCGGCATCGGTCTGAGCCGCGTACGGGGTCGGGGTCACCACGACATAGGCCGACATCTCGGGGTGCACGTTGCACAGCAGCGGCACCACCCCCGGCTGGTCGAACTTGAAGGACTTCTTCTCCCCCTTCGGCCAGGTCCCGAGGTTGTGACCGAGTTTCTTGTTGCCGGAAACGGCGGGCCAGAAGACGTTGTGGGCGACGGTATCGCTGTTCTGGAAGTCGACCGTGGCGCCGACCGGCACCACCGTGATGTGGGGCTGGAAAAGCAGCCCCTTTTGATCGATGAGGTAATGCTTTTCCGGCGCCGGGAAGGTTTTGCCGGCAATCTGGTCGACGTACACCACCGAGGCGCCGGATACCCCGCTGACCTTGCCGCTGATGCTGCCGGCGTAGGCGGCCGAAGCCGCCAGCGCCACCATGGCTGTGAGTGTGAGAATGCGTTTCACAAGAGCCTCCAATCCTTCTTCAGTAGACGAATTCCAAACCAGCCACCGCGGTGTTGGTGCGGAACGGATTACGCGCTACCGGCAGTCCCGTGACCGGATCGGTCTGCACCACGACGAACTGCCTGGGGCGGAACTGGTACTCGAACGAAGCCTTGATGTTGGCGTGGATGAGGAACTGCACGCCGGGGGTCACGCGGTTGCGCGTGGAATTGAACGGCATGGCGAAGGAGGTATTGCTGGCCGCCGCCAGACCATTGATGCGGTCGGCCGACGAGTTCACGCCGTCCCAGCGGATGATGACCATCATCCAGGGTTTCGCCAGGTAGTTGGCCTGCACGAAGCCGCCGTCGAAGTTCAAGCCGGGCCCGCGCATGAACCCTACCGGCTGGAGGGCGGGCGGTGGTTCGATGGGCAGCGGCACCAGCACGCCGGTGCCATCGACCGGCAGCAGGTTGTGGTCATGGCCGAACATGTACAGGCCGTACAGCTCGAGCTTGCGGTAATTGAAATCGAAGTCACCGCCGATGCGGTAGAAGGGCTGGCGCGCAGTCAGCACGACATTACTGCTGCTGCCATCGACGGCGAGCAGCCGATTCACGGCGCGACCGTAGAGGTAGTAGGAGCCGAACGTCAGATAGGTGTGGTCGCGCGGGCCGGTGGCCCCGGCGGCCTGGATGGCCGTCCGGCTGTCGCGGTCACGCTCCAGGTTGAAGCGGTAGGCCACACGGCCATAGAGGTCTTTGAAATTCGAATCGGAGGTGAAGCCCACGCCGTTGGCCGCGGGAACAAGCGAGCTGGCATTCGACGAGCCCGAGGTGTTCTGGTTCACGATCGCCAGGGAATAGTGATAGCCGCCGTACATGTGGCCGCCGCTCAGTTCCACGCCTTGGGCGGCGCCGGCGAAGGTGAACGCGTTGGCCACGTTCTGCTGGGCGAAGTCGCCGTTGACCGCACCCACGTTGGCTTGCGAGTAGATGTCGTAGGACGACAGATTGATGGCACGCGCCTGCGAAAACGGCAGATCGAGTTCGAACTGTCCGGCGCGCAGGCTGAGGGCGTCCTTCGGCAGGCGGAGAAAGCGGCCGAGGTTGACGAACTTCAGGTAACCGTCTCCCAGTCCGCCGTTGCCGTTCTCCCCTGCGACGCTGAGGTCGTCATCCACCCAAAACGCGATGTCGCTGCCGAAGTTGCCCGCGGTGAAGATGCTGAACAGGCCGGTCTGGAAATCGGTGCGCGGGATGAACGGTGCGATGGTCGTGGGATCGGCCAGGGTGTTGAACTTCGAACGGCTCCGGCCGACCACCTGGAAGAAGTTGTTCATGCGCAGCCCGATCGGCGGCAGGCCGTCAATCTCCCCCGGCCACACCGTGTTCGGCCAGAGCTGTTTCTGCGCCTCGGCGCCCAGCAGCACCGGGGGGGCCTTGATGAAGGTTTCGTCATCCTTGGGGAACTTGAAGCCCGCGTCCTTGAATGCCTTGCCAAAATCGTTCAAGCGCGGGAAATCGGAATGGCAAGTGGTGCACGACGTCTGGTACTTGCGCGCAAACGCGGGAATCGCTTGCGCCGGTTCGGGCCGCAGCATCGCCGCCATAACCACGATGAAAATCACGGTGCCCAGGATTGCTAGTTCAGAACGATGTGTGCGCATGTTTGGCGCCTCCGGTGTTTCAATGCAAGCTTGTCCGCCGGAACCGAGAGCCACCGGCCGGTGCGATCGCGTGAATCATTTCTGTTCCCCCAGCCTGGCCACGAACGTATGGGTCGGCACCGGCGCGCCGTTCGGGCCAAGGCAGGCGCCGACCTTGGAGCAGCCGCATAGGCCACACTCCCCCGCGCAGCGCGGGCATTGCACTTCCCAGACCCCGGGACGGAGCCGGATACAGGCGACGTGGTGTTCACAGCGCTCGCAGTAGAGGTAGTCCACCCGGGGCTGGAGTTCATGAGCCTGCATCACTTCTCCTGCGGCGGAGCGGTGGTTCCGTCCCACCTCTTCGCTCTCGCGTGCACGAGTTGCCGCGCCCAGCACCTCATCGCGCATGGAAGTTCTGGTTCACGGTGCCCGCTGCCGGCACGTCAACCTCCACCTCGATGGCGGCCAACCGTTCATGCCAGCAGCGGATGCGATGCCGTCCTGGGGGCACGCCCGTAATGCGGAAGCTGCCGTCGGGTGCGGTGCGGGCGAAGTACGGGTTGGGCAGCACCACGATCACCGCCGACATCTCGAGGTGCACGTTGCACAGCACCTGCACGATTCCCGGCCGATCGAAGGTGATATGGCGGCTGGTGCCGGCGCCATACAGGCCGAGATTGAATCGTTTGGCGGCGGAAATAGAGAACACGTTGTGGGCCAGCGGATCGCTGTTGAGAAACTCGACCGTGGTTCCTGCCAGGATCGGCAGGACGTGCGGGATGAAACGCAGGCCCTTTTGGTCGATGAGCACAGGGCGCGGCGGTGGCGCGAATGGGCCCGGGGCGTCGTCGATCGAAATCACGAAGGTCGCGAGGTCGGTCGCAGGCGGCGCCGTGACCGTGCCGGCCACGGTTCCTGCCGGCAGCCCCAGGGGCAGCAACAGAACCGCCAGCAGCGTTATGGGGACGCGCTTCTCCATGCCTTGCCACCTGGACAGAAGCACGCGGGAGGCCGAAGCGCGATGCGATCGCGCCCGGGCACGAGCCGTGTTTTCTTGGGGTTGCGAAGGCGCGCCTGGAGCAGGCCGGAGCGAGTGCCACCTGGCGGTAACACCCGCGCCGCTACCTGTTACGCGGAGGAAACACTCGGTTCAACGGCGTCTGCGTGACGGACGTCGATCTCGAAGCGCCGCATCAGCTCGTAGAAAGACTTGCGGCTGATCTGCGCTTCGCGCGCGGCGGCGGAAACATTGCCCTTATGGCGCACCAGCAGCGCCGAGAGGTACTGCTTGCCTTCCAGGTCGAGGCAGCGTTCGCGGAAGCTCTTGTACCCTCCCGCCGGGCTCGGGACGACCCGATCTTCGCTGGGCTGCTGGAGGGTCGGCGGCAGGTCACGCAGTTGAATGATGTTGTCTTCGCAAAGCACGACCGCCCTCTCGACCACATTGCGCAGCTCGCGGACGTTGCCCGGCCAGGCGCAGCGGCGCAACGCCTCCATCGCGTCGGGTTGGATCCGCAGGGCGGATTGACTGGCCGCGGCGGCAAACGTCCGCATGAAATGGTGCACCAGCGCCTCGATATCACCGTCGCGGTCGCGCAACGCCGGCAGGCCAATGCTGACGACGTTCAGGCGGTACAGCAGGTCGTGACGGAAGCGCCCGGCGCTCACTTCCTTGTCCAAATCGCGATTGGTGCAGGCAATGAAGCGGACGTCGACGTTAATGAGGCGCTCGCCGCCGACGCGACGGAAGGCGCGTTCCTGCAGCACGCGCAACAGCTTCGCCTGCAGTTCGGGCGCCATCTCGCCGATCTCGTCGAAAAAGACGGTGCCGCCGTCCGCCACCTCCAGCAGACCGCGCTTGGCTTGCGCCGCGCTGGTGAAGGCCCCTTTCTCGTGCCCGAACAGCTCACTTTCCAGCAAGTGGGCGGGCATGGCGGCACAGTCCACCGGGACGAAGGTGCGGTTGCGGCGCGTACTGTTGGCGTGGATCGCACGGGCGATGAGCTCCTTGCCGGCGCCGCTGGGCCCGGTGACGAGGACGTTGGTGTCGGTGGGCGCGACCTTGGCCACGGTGATCAACACCCGGCGCAGGGCCTCGCTGTTGCCGACGATTTCGTGCAGCGGGCAGCAGGAGCGGATGGGATGCGGCCCGGTATCATCCGCGCGCAGGCCGCGGTGGGCGAGCGCCCGCTGCACCACGTCGAGCAGTTGGGCCGAGGTGAAAGGCTTGGTGACATAGTTGAAGGCGCCTTTGCGCATCGCTTCCACCGCCGACTCGATGGTGCCGTACCCCGTCAGGATGACGACCACCACGTCGGGCGCGATCTGGGCGGCGCGCTCGAGGACCTCGAGGCCGCTCAGGCCGCCGGGTAACTTCAGGTCGGTCAGTGCCAGCGCGAAGCGCTGCTGGCGCAGCAAATCGAGCCCGGCCTGTGGGGTGGCCGCGACCTCGACCTCAAAGCCTTCGTCTTCGAGAATCGTGGTGCAGCTCTGCAAGACAGCTGCGTCATCGTCAACCACAAGAATGCGCGGTTTCATATTCGGCTTTCGCCTCCAACGTGACAATCATGGTGGTGCCGCGGCCCGCCTCGCTGCGGGCCCATATCTGGCCGCCGTGGTCCTTGATAATGCCGTGACTGATGGAAAGGCCCAGGCCGGTGCCGCGTCCGGGCTCCTTGGTGGTGAAGAACGGATCGAAGACCCGCGGCAGGTCGGAGACGGGAATGCCTACGCCGGTGTCCTGCACCTCGATGCGCACTTCGCCGGCGAGCACAGAAGCACGAAGCAGCAGCGTGCCCCCCCGCGGCATGGCATCGATGGCGTTGGCAATGAGGTTGACGAACACCTCGGTCAGACGGCTGACATCGCCACGCAGCGGCGGCAGCGCGGGCGGGATCTCCCGCCGCACCACGATGCCGGCGTCTTTCAGCTTGTAGTTCAGCAAATCGAGCGCGCTGTTGAGGACCCGGCGCAGCTCGACCTCCCCAATATGCATCCGGGTTTGACGCGAGAAGGTGAGCAGTCCGCGCACCAGTTCGGCGACGCGTTCGGTTTGGCTGACGATCAAGTGCAGGTTCCGGCGGCTGCGCTGGGACAGGCGTTCCGTTTCGCGCCCGTCCGCCATATGGGAGGCGAGGGCCAGGATGCTGGTGATGGGGTTGTTGATCTCGTGGGCCAGGCCGCCGGCGAGCTCGCCGATGGAGGCCAGCTTGGCGGAATGCGCGAGCTGCTGTTGCGCTTCCTGCAACTCGGCGTAACGACGGCGCAGTTGCCGGTCGGTGTCGGCGACAATCATGCCGATGATGAGCACCCCCAGCCCCAGCATCACCGTGAAGGACGAGTAAATCAAGACGATGTACTTGCCGATATAGTCGTTCACGTAGTCGAGGGTGCCGATCAACTCGATGCGGTCGCGCGACGAGGGCGCGATCGGCAGCTGGATCATCAGGAAGCTGTTCCTCAACTCCGGCCCGGGCGGCGCTGCCGTTTCTACCCCGATGGTCTCCTTGATCTCCCATTCCGGCGTGTAGCGAAAGCCGGCGCGCTTACCGTCGACGTATACGTTCACCTCGCGCAGTTCGGGGAGGTTGCCGAACTCGGTGATGACGCGACGCAGCACCTCGGGATGGTCAAACGCCTGCTCGATGCTCTCCCCCTCGGAGCGGAAGTAGAGCACGTGCCCGCGCAGGAACTCCGCGAGGTTGGTGGAGCGCTGCTCCGCCAGGCGGAAATACTGGTACTTCTCCATCCCGGCCGTGATCAGCATGACCAGGCTGGCGAGGACCAGGAACGTCAGGTTGAGGCGGACAAAGACGCGGTCGAGCAGTTCGCGGGAGCGCTCGCCGACTGCCCAGGTGAAAGCAAACAGCGCCACCGTCAGCAGGTGCTCCTGCACATTCCAAAACAGCAGGTGGTGGGACGGCGCTGCCGCCGCGACCAGGTGCAGCGCAAATACGACGACCAAGGAACCCAATCCCGCCACGCGCATGCCGCGACCGGGCAATACCGGCCGGGCTTTGGCGCTGGCGTGAATGGCCAGCAGCAGCGCCGCCACGGCGAGCACGTCCGCCAACAGCATCGGGCCGGTGTGCAGTGGTTGGGCCTCGCTGCTCGCCGGCAGCATGCGGATGGTGTCGAACGCGACCAGTCCGACGAGCAAGGTAAACGACGGCAGCGCGAATGCCGTCAGCCGCCTGCCGGCGGCATCGAGGTAACCCGCCGCCATGACCAGTACCCCACACGTCAGTACGCCATGCGACACGCGCTCCAGGCCGGTAACGGTGATCTGTTCGCGCAGAAAAAATGCCGCGCCAAACCACAGGGTCAGCAGCGCAAAATGCAGTCCAACAATGCCAAAGCCGAAGGTCAGCAAACGTTCGGGGCGACCGGCGATGCCTCGGTTCACCTGCAAGTGAAGCAACACCAGCACCGCCAGCCCGATCAGCAACAAGTGGAACAGGTTGAAGATCAGCAGCGTTTCTGCGGTGCGGTTTGTCAGGTGCCAGAAAAGTGATTCCATGTCACGTGGGGATCGGAGTATTCACCCTTGCCCTGCACTGCGCTTCTTTGGTGGGACGAGACCCCGTTCCGCTGACCCCGTTGGTGCTGGGGACAGTCTCGACCGGGCCCGCACACCGGGGTGTGACCACGGTCACAGCCCCGTGTGACCGGTCGCACAACCGCAGGTAGGACAACTACTTACGAGGAATGGTCGGCGACCTGATCGAGGTCACGGGGGAGAGAGTGGGGACGCTGGTGAATGTGGTTATCGAGGAGTAAGCTCCGCCGCCAGAGACGCTGGGACGCGAAGACAAGGCCCCTCGATCTCAGGCAGCCGGTCTTCGTCCCTGCTCCGCAGATGACAGCCGGCGCACCTCCGCGTGCTCAGCGGTCTCTGCCTTGAAAAATAAAAACAGTCAGTTGGGGAGGATGCCATGGCGACTCCCGTTTCTGGTCCTCATCCCGCCAAGCTGGGTGTTCTGCCGCGCCTGGCCGTGGTTCTTTATCTCCTTGCCCTGGGCGTTAGCCTCGCCCTGCCGGTGATTCTGACCTGGCTGCTCTATCGCTTCCTGTACCGCGTCGCGGGCGAGGCACTCCCGTTCCTGTTCTGGTTTATCGTTTTGTATCCGGTGGTGGGCTGGCTCTGGTGGTTGCGGCTGGCGCTGATAGTGGCCGCGAATCTCACCTTCATGGTCTGGCTGTACGTGCGCTATCGCGAACTGGCGGCACGGGGCGCCCGGGTGCGTTATTCCGCGCACTGGGCCATCACCGGCTTCTTCGTGCCCTTCTTGAATTTTGTGCGCCCTTACCAGGTGGTGGCAGATGCCTGCAAAGCCGCCGCCGCTCTTCACCGGCCCGGCGGCACCCCGCGGACACCGCGGGTGGTGACGTTCTGGTGGGTGCTGGTGCTGGTCAGCGTGGTGCTGGGCGCCGTCGGCGGCAAGTCGGTGATGCCCGGGCGCATGGAGATGGACGCCATGCTGCTGGCGGCGTACCTGACGGTCGCGGCGGTGTGTGGACTCTCCATTGCCGTAATCGCCGCGCTGGAAAAAGAACGCCTGGGCAATGACGGTGCGCGCCCGTTGGGGCTGCTCGGACCCTGGCCTCTGCCCCTGGCGGCCAGCGTCGCGGCGGTGCTGGCAGTGCTGCTGGTCCTGGGCGGGGCTTACGGTTTCGCCAGGAACGAGATGAGCCAGATAGCCAGCGCGGGGGCCATCGTGGCACCGCCTGAACTGATCCCGCAGGGAGTGCTTCCGCCGCCGCCGCCGCCACCCAAAGCGCAGCCCGTCGAGTCAACCGGCGATGCGAAGGGTTCCGCGGAGGTCCTGGTCAAACCCATCAAGGTCCCGGGCGAAGCAGAAGGCGTGGCAGGCGGCGTGGTTGGGGGCGTACCCGGCGGCGTGCCCGGCGGGCAGCTGGGCGGCGTGATCGGCGGCATCATCGGCAGCGTGCCGCCACCACCGCCCGCACGCAAGGAAGCGGCGCCGTCGAGAGTGCGGATCGGCCCAGGCGTCATGGAGGGCAACCTGGTCCACAAGGTCGACCCGGTGTATCCGTCCATCGCCCGGCAAGCGAGGGTCCAGGGTACGGTGACGATGGCGGTCGTGGTCGGCAAGAACGGCACGATCGAGAACCTGAAAGTGGTCAGCGGACATCCCTTGTTGGTGCAAGCGGCCCTGGACGCGGTCCGCCAATGGCGCTACAAACCGTTCTTGCTGAACGGCGAGCCGATGGAGGTGGAGACGCAGATCAACGTGAACTTCAAGCTGGAGGAAAAGAACCCTTGACCGTGCGGCGCTGGCTGCTCGGTCGTGGCGACAACTGCCTGCGCCGACACGGGTTCGCAGCACTTCTCGTCGTCGTTGGTGACCGAGTTCACGCGCGCCGTTCCCGCGGCCGCCCATGAACCTCTGACCGCCCGCGGCAGGGCCGCTACGGCACGGCTGTGGCTGGGCGGGTGAACTCCAGAGTGAAGGATCGCAGCAGTTTGCCGCTGGCCTGCTTTTGCGTGAGATCCCACCTGTGCCCGCCGTCCGCCGCGAACTGGATGACGACCTCGAGCGGCAGCGGGGCGCCCCTGAACGGCAGGGTTGTTTCTCCCTTGAGCTCACCGGTGCTCGCCATGGCCATCGGCAGCTGGTTCAAGGTGAGCCAGCTTGCCGATTCGACCGACAGAAGGTAGCCCGCGGCCTCACCCTCCGCCTGCGTGAGTGTGAAGGTGAACTCGTTGAACTCCGGCACTCCATATGCGCCCTGGCCGGTTTGGAGACGCGCGTTCACCGTCACGCTCTTGCCGCGCCGCGTGATCACCGTCGGCGGCGTCTTGTCCCCCGGGCTGGTGCTCGAGGCAAAGCCCAACCCCCAGACGCTGCTCTTGAGCGTCCAGCTTCCGGCGAGTCGTCCCAAAACATTGTTCCCGGCGACCGTCTTTTCACCGCGTTGCGCCGATTTTGTTTCTTGAGCGCCTGCCGGCGCCACCAGGAGGCATAGCAGGAGTGCAAGGCATCCGACTCTCGACATAGCGATTCCCTTTCCTTCGAGATTGCGCCGGCAGCAGTAAGTTAATCAGCCAGCGATGGCGAAGCGTGGCCGAGCAGCACCTGCCGCCCCGAGCCGGGGAGCGGTTACTCCTCGAAACATTGATTCCCGTCATGCCCGCTGGCCTGGTGGACGCGAATGGTCCGCATCATCTCGTCGTATTGTTGCTGCAACGCCTGGCGCTCTTCCGCGGTGAGGTCCGGATCTTCGAGCGCGGTCAGAAGGTCGTCGAACCGCGCCTCCAGCCGCTCCAATTCCGCGCAAATCATGGCACCCTCCCTGCCGGGTGGCGGCTCTGCGAGTCTTGAATCCTGTTGGCGCTGCTACCCACCTCCGGGTTCCTGGGCAGCGTACAGGCCGCCGGCTACTCCTTACGACGCATACCGGGCCACCAGCTCCTTCTTGCCGAGGCCCAGGATGCCGTGTTTGCGGCCCACTTTCTGGAACGCCGCGATCGCCGCGTCGAGGTGCGACTTCTCGTGGGCCGCGGACATTTGCGTGCGAATGCGCGCCTGCCCTTTGGGCACCACCGGGAAGAAGAAACCGACGGCGTAGACGCCCTCCGCAAAAAGGTCGCGGGCAAAATCCTGTGCCAGCTTGGCGTCATACAGCATGACCGGCACGATGGGGCTGGTCCCGGGTTTGATATCGAAACCGGCTTCCAGCAGCAGACCGCGCCAGTAGCCGGCATTCCACTCCAGCTTGTCGCGGCGCTCGGTGCTGGCGGTGATGATTTCCAATACCTTGAGGGCGCCGGCGACGATCACCGGAGCGACCGCATTGGAGAAGAGGTAGGGACGCGCGCGCTGGCGGCACATCTCGACCAGCTCGCGGCGGCCACTGACGCAGCCGCCGGAAGCGCCGCCCAACGCCTTGCCCAGGGTGGTGGTGATGACGTCGATCTGGCCCAGCACGCCGCATTGTTCATGCGTGCCGCGGCCGGTGCGGCCGATGAAGCCGGTGGCGTGGGAGTCGTCCACGCACACCATGGCGTTGTACTTTTCCGCCAGGGCGACGATGGCGTCCAGGCGGGCCGTGTCGCCATCCATGGAAAACACGCCGTCGGTGATGATCATGCGGTGGCGCTTGTCCTGGTGTTCCTGCAGCTTTTCTTCCAGGTGCGCCATGTCGGAGTGCTTATAGCTGTCCTGCATCGCCTTGCACAGGCGCATGCCGTCGACGATGGAGGCGTGCACCAGGCGGTCGGCGATCATCACATCCTGCTCATTGAGGCAGGCCTCGAAGAAGCCGGCGTTGGCGTCCATGCAGGAGGGAAACAGCAGCGTGTCTTCCGTCCCGAGAAATGCGGTGAGCCGGTTCTCCAGTTCGCGGTGGATGTCCTGGGTGCCGCAAATGAAGCGCACCGAGGACATGCCGTAGCCGCGCGCATCCAGCCCCGCGTGCGCCGCGGCGATCACTTCCGGATGGCTCGAGAGTCCCAGGTAGTTGTTCGCGCACACGTTGATGCACTTCCGGACCTGGGCGCCGGCCGGAAACTCGACTTCGATCTCCGACCACTGGCGGGAGTGGATATAGCGCTCTTCCTTGAACAAACCGGAGGCTTGGATGGATTCGAGTTCTTTGCGGTAGTAGTTGCGAATAGTGTCGCAGTAGGCCATGAGTATTCCTTCGCAAATGAAGTTACGGGCCCGGGGCCCGGAGACGGCTAAACCGTTGCGGCGGTCGCGGCCCCCTGGAAGCGGCGCACGAGGGCGACGATGCTCTGCACCGTGTCGAAGGCCTGGGGTGTCGCGTCGGCGTCAGGTATCCGGATCAGGTACTGCTTCTCCAAGAAACGCTTGAGTGACACCATGGAGAAAGAATCCACGATGCCGCCGGAGATCAGCGGCGTGGTCGCGGTGACCTCCCGGTCGTCGCCCTCTTCCAGATATTCCCGAATGATGTACTCACGAACTACTCGGGTAATTTCGTCCATGATTGCCCTCTTCTTCTGACTGCTTGCGGCGGTCGCACCCGGAGCTACAGCGCGGCCCGCCGGCGTCGGTGATGAATTGCGGATACACGGTTCGCGGCAAGACCGCAAATCCACGGGCTCTTCAGTCCTCCACGATGACCTACCGGTTGAGCATCATATTCTTCATTACCTCACGAGCCATTTGCCGCACGGCCGGCTGCTTGTTCTCGAGTGCCCTTCTGAATGCTTCCTCGCCCGCGTCTCCCATTCCCAGTAGTGCTTCCCCCGCTGCCTGCCGCACAGATGCCTGTTTGTCCATGAGGGCCGCCGCCAGCAGCTTCGCGGCCCGCGCGCCGCCAATCTTTCCTAGGGTCCGCGCCGCTGACTCAGGCACGTTTGAGCGCACGTACGTTTCACTTTGTACGTACCCCAGAAGGGTGTACTCCCTCAGCGCTTCGGCCAGGACGTCGACGGACCGTGGGTCACAAAGGGCTACCGCGGCTGCCCGTCGCACCCACCGGTCCTCGTCCCCGAGTCTTGTCAACAGGTGCTCCACGGCCCCGGCGTCGCCAATCTTCCCCAGGGCTTCCGCTGCTTTCTGTCGCACCACCGACTCCGTATCCCTGAGTAACGCGACAAGAGGCCCTACGGCTCGAGGGTCGCCGATGGTGCCCAGGCTCCACGCCGCAACAAACCGCACGTCTTCGTCGAAATCCTTGAGTGCCACGAGGAGCGGCCCCACTGTCCGGACATCGCCGATTTTTCCAAGAGCCTGGGCGGCCTCATACCGCACGAGCGGATCCTTATCCTGGAGTGCCCCCAGCAGGGGTTCCACCGCACGCGAGCTTTTCGACCCGCCCAGTTTCCGAGCGGCTTGCGTCCGCTTCCCTGGGTCCTTTGACCTGAGCTGCCGCAGTGTCCACCACAGCATGGTTCACCTCCTTTCACCTCGGGCTCTGCGGACCTCTGTAGATCCACGGCTGTTTGCGTCGCAGGAAGGCTCGCCTCCCGGTATTTCTCAGTCGTTCATGATGGTCGAGAGATCGCCGACCGGCTCGTTGAACTCCTTGCAGCGCAGGATGCGGCGCACGATCTTCCCGCTGCGGGTCTTGGGCAGGGATTCGACGAACTCGATCTCCTGCGGCATGGCCAACGGGGAAAGCCGCTTGCGAATCTGGTTCATGATTTCCAGCTCCAGGTCCGCCGACGGGGTGTACCCGGGCTTCAAGGTGATGCAGGCTTTGACGACTTCCATGTTGACCGGGTCGGGCTTGGCTATCGCCGCCGACTCGCAAACCGCGGGATGCTCCAGCAGCGCCGATTCGATTTCAAACGGGCCGACGAGGTGTCCCCCGGTGTTGATCACATCGTCGTCCCGCCCCATGAACCAGAAATAGCCGTCGGCATCCACGGAGGCGCGATCGCCGCACAGATACCAGCCATTCTTGAACTTGGCGGCAAAGCCCGCCGGATTGTTCCAGTAACCCCGGATTTGCGAGGGCCAGCCCGGGCGCAGCGCGATCACCCCGGCCACTCCCGGCTGCGCGATCGGCTCGAAGGTGGTGGGATTCAGCACCGTCGCGGTGATTCCCGGAAATGGCTTGCCCATGGAGCCGGGCTTGATAGGCATGCCGGGAAGGTTGGTAATGACGATGCAGCCGGTTTCCGTTTGCCAGAAGGTGTCGTGGAAAGGTTTCCCGAATGCCTCGCGCGACCAGATGACGGCCTCGGGGTTGAGCGGCTCGCCCACGCTGGCGAGGTGGCGCAAGCTGGACAGGTCGTGGCGCTGCGCCAACTCCTTCCCGTCCTTCATCAGCAGACGGATGGCGGTGGGCGCCGAGTACCACACGCTCACCCGGTACTTGGCAATGAACTCGTACCATTTTTCGGCGTTGTAGCCGGCATCGAGCACGGCCTGCGTGACCCCGTTGGCCCACGGGCCGATGATGCCGTAGGACGTCCCCGTCACCCAGCCAGGGTCGGCGTTGCACCAGTAGATGTCGTCGGGGCGAAGATCGAGGACCACCTTCGCCGTCAGGTACTGCGACACGATGGAGTAATGCACGTGCTGCGCGCCCTTGGGCTGGCCGGTGGTGCCGGAGGTGTAATGCAGGACTGAGGGCGACTCCGCGCTCGTCGGGTACGCCGGGAAGTGGGCGACGCGCGGCGCCTTCTCCATGGCAAACGCCGATTCGCGCGCCTGCAAGGCGGCCCCGTCCGCATCTACCACGATGATGTGTCGCAGGCCGGGGAGCTTGTCGCGGATCCGGCGAACTTTGTGGACATGTTTTTTCTGGGTGATGATCGCAGTCGTCTCGGCATTCTGCAGGCGGACCAGGAGCGATTCGTCGCCGAAAGCCGAGAACAGCGGCTGCGCCACCGCGCCCGTCTTCAGAATGCCCAGGAACCCGATGTAAAGCTCGGGAACGCGGTCCAGGAACAGGCACACGCGCTCGCCCGGAAGCAGCCCGAGCTGGTGCAGAAACTGGGCCACGGTATTGGAGAGGACGCGGATGTCGTCGTAGGTGAAGCGCTTCTGCGTGCCTTGGTGGTCCTCCCAGAGCAGCGCGGGCTTATGCGCCAGTCCGGCCAGGCAGAGGCGATCGCTGCACATCCAGCCAATGTTGATGGGTTGGCCGGGCTGATAACCGAGTTCACGCTCGGCGTCCTTCCAACCGGATTCGGTGCTGACTTCCACAACCGCCGTCGGGCCACTCATCGGCAGCTCCTTCGCGGATCGGCATCCTCAATCGTCGAGGATCACCATGGCGGCAGTCTGCTTCCGGGTCTGAGCGATCGAGAGGTTGATCTGGCGGACGCGCAGCTCTCGGGCATGCCTCTCCAGCCGTCCTTGCAGCACCACTCCGTACCCGCCATCGGCGGCGGGGCGCAGGTTAACTTCGCGGAACATGGCGAGGTCCGGGACGGGGAGGCCCAGGGCTTTCAGGATGGCTTCCTTGGCCGCGAAGCACGCGGCATAACGGGTTGCCGGCCGGCGCGCGGAGTCTGCGCCGGCGATCTCCTCGGCGTCGAAGATTCCGTCGGCAACAGTCCAAGCGCCCCGCTCGAGCTCCTGCTCCATGCGGCGGTGGTCGATGAAATCAATACCCACGCCGACGATCACGGCGCACGACCTTTCTCTACGAACGCGACGCGTCCGCTGAAAGGCCTCTAGGAAGGCCAATATCCCAGGCTCGGCCCAGTTAGGAATGCAGAATAGCCAGCATCATTATCTACCCGCCGTCAAATCGAAATCCAACGACACTGCACGTTTTCCCCAAAAGTGTTATGGTTCGCTGGAATTGCAGTAACCAGAATTGCATGTTTGATTGCCACGCCGGCAACCCGTCGGCGCGCCATGCCTCGACCTTTAACCAAGGGAGATTCACATGGCAAGCAAACATTCCACCCGGCAAACGTGCCAGGCGAAACTCGCGTCCATCCGGGCGCGACCACCGTTCAGCAACCTTGAGTATGGCCGTGGACCGCGGCGCCCGGCGGGCAGAGCTGCCCCCGCGCCCCGCAAGGGCGCGGCTTCGACTGTCCCGGCCGCCGCGCCTGCCACGACGCCGTCGCAGCCGGCAGAGGACTTGCGCTCCGAGCGGCTTTGAGACGCGGCGCGGCAGTGAAGCCGCACGGAAGGAGGAGATATGGGTCTGTTACCACGATCCTGGAGGGTGTTGGTTGTCGTCGGCGTGATTCTGGGTGCGAGCGCCGCGGTGCAAACCGGCGTGCCCCAGCAGCCGGCGGAAGAAAAGCTCGTGTTGCCGCAACCGGAAAAATCAGCCGGGATGAGTCTGAACGAGGCACTGGCGCGGCGACGGTCGGTGCGGGCGTTTTCTGCCCGTCCCCTGACGCAGCAGGAACTGGGGCAACTCCTGTGGGCAGCCCAGGGGATCACCAGCAACGATGGCAAGCGCACCGCACCCTCAGCCGGCGCCCGCTACCCGTTGGAACTCTACGTAGCCACGCCGGCCGGCTTGTTTCACTACCTCCCTGCGGGACATCAGCTAGAGCGGCGCGTGGCCGGTGACATTCGCCCTGCCCTGTCGCGCGCCGCCGGCGGCCAGAGTTCGGTGGCGGAAGCCGGCGCCGTATTTGTCATTGCGGCCGCGTCGCAGCGTACGGCGCAGAGATACGGTCCCGAACGCTCGCCACGCTTCGTACAGTTGGAGGCCGGACATGTCGCGCAAAATCTCCTACTGCAGGCGGTCGCGCTCGGCCTCGCCGGCGTGCCGGTGGGCGCCGCCGACGACGCGCAGGTCCGGAGCGTGGTGCAACTGCCGCAAGGCGAGGACGCGGTCTACATGGTGGTGATCGGTCACCCGCGATAGCCGACCGGTCTCGTCGCCACCACCCGGGAGGAATAAGTCTGCCCGGAGGAGGAGCAAATGTGGATTTGGTTGGCCCGCATCCTGGCGCTCGCGTGGGCCGGGTTCTGGCTCTGGTTCGGGGTGGCGTCCGGCATGCAACTACACCTTTCGTGGCCGCGGGTGGCACTGTATGGGTGGGTGGGATTCGTGTTCCTCGCGCTGGCGCTGATCGCCTGGTTCCGTCCCAAACTGGGGGCGGTGCTCCTGGTCCTGACCGGCTTCCTCCTGGCGGGACTTCATCCTATCTACTATGTGGAGCAGCCGAGGAACACCAAGCTCTTTGTGCTGGCGACGTTTGCGCTCCCGCCCCTGCTTTCTGGCCTGATCCAGTTGCTGAGTGGCGGAAGTAAGCCGCAAACCACAAGCCTGCGCAGCTAGATCGTGGTGCGCGGCGTAGGAGGGAGGGACAGCATGCTGGAATTCGACACCGTGCCGATGGAATTTCCGGCGGACGCCAACATCATTATTGGCCAGTCCCATTTCATCAAGACGGTGGAAGACCTGTTCGAAGCCATCGTGACCACCGTCCCGCAGGCCAGATTCGGCCTGGCGTTCAACGAAAGCTCGGGGCCGTGCCTGGTGCGGTCCGACGGCAACGACGACGAGCTCAAGCTCTGCGCCGTCCGCAATGCGCAAGCGCTGGGCGCGGGCCACACGTTCGTACTCCTCCTGCGGAATGCTTATCCCATCAACGTGCTGCCGGCAGTCCGCAACCTGCCCGAAGTGTGCTCTATCTTTTGCGCGACCGCGAATGCCGTCGCGGTAGTTGTCGCGCAATCCGAACACGGCCGCGGCATTATGGGCGTAATTGACGGGAGTTCTCCGCAGGGGGTCGAGACGGCCGCCGACGTGGAGGCGCGGCACGATTTCTTGCGCAAGATCGGTTACAAACGGTAGCGTTTCCGGCAGCGATATAATCAGGTATGGCGAGGAGGTGTCCGTGGCCAAGGACACCCGCATCGACCTCGGCCGCTTCTGGGCGGGTCCGCGATCCGCCGCGCATCCAGGGTTTTGCCGTCCGCCGACCTCCCCTTCCATGTCACCAGCGCAACTCCAACCGGAGGTTCGCGGGCCGCTGATCGACGCCTTGCCTCCTGACCACGGCGCGTGTCCGTGCGAAGTCGGCGGCGGTCCGGTGGAGCGCCGGGAGTTCCTGAAGCTCGCCGCTGCCCCGTGCCTCGCGACCTGCATCGCGGCGTGTCTTCCCGCCGAGGTCTCGGCGGCGCATGGTTACCTGCTGCCGGATGACCCTGCGGACGGCGCGGTCGAAGCCGGGTTCTACCGGAAGCTGGGCTCGCAGGTAGTGGAGTGCGGGCTGTGCCCGCGGCAGTGCGTGGTGGCGGAAGGTCAGCGCGGATACTGCAGGGTACGCGAAAACCGCCGCGGCACTTACTACACCCTCACCCATTCCCAAATCTGCGCGGCGCACATCGACCCCATCGAGAAAAAGCCGTTCTTCCATTTTCGTCCGGGGACGCTGGCCTTCTCGGTGGCGACGGGCGGCTGCAATGTGAACTGCAAGTTCTGCCAGAACTGGGAGATCGCGCAGGTGCGGCTGGAGGAGCTGCGCCGCCAGCACCTGGCGCCCCACGATCTGGCGGCGCTCGCGGTGCAGAACGGCTGCCCCAACCTGGCCTATACCTACAGCGAGCCCATCATCGGCACCGAGTACTACCTGGACGCGGCCGAGGCCGGCCACCGGCTCGGCATAAAGAGCGTTTTCGTCAGCAACGGCTTCATCCGCCAAGAGCCGCTGCAACGGCTGTGCGACCGCATGGATGCGATCAAGGTGGACCTCAAAGCCTTCTCCGAGCAGTACTACCGCGACGTGGTCAACGCGGAGCTCAAGCCGGTGCAGCAGACGCTGCTCACCCTCCGCCAGCGAGGGGTGTGGTCGGAGATCGTGTACCTCGTCGTGCCCACGCTCAATGATGGGGACGCCGAACTGCGGGCCATGGCCAAGTGGGTGCGCTCGGAGCTGGGCGCGGACATGCCCATCCACTTCTCGCGCTTTTACCCGCTATACCGGCTGAAAAACCTGCCGCCCACGCCGCTGGAAACGCTGGAGCGGGCCAAGGCCATCTGCGACGCCGAGGGGTTGCACTACGTTTATCTAGGCAATGTGCCGGGACATCCTGCCGAGAACACCTACTGCCCCAAGTGCCGGCGCGTCGTGATCGAGCGCATCGGCCTGATGGCGCGCCAGGTGCTCGTGAAACAAGGCAAGTGTCCGTTCTGCCAACAACCGATACCCGGTGTGTGGACTTGAGGTGCTCAGCTACGCGCCATGAGGAGGTTCCCGATGTTCGGTTTCGTGCTGCCGCGGCTGGCTTTGGGCGCCGCCATCGTGGCGCTTCTGGTGACGCCCACCGCCGACGTGCGCAAGCAGCGCCCGGCCGCGGTGGCGGGCACCTTCTATCCGGCCGACCCCGCCGAACTCGCCAGCACGGTCGATCGCTTGCTGAAGGCGGCCACGGTCCCCGCCGTCAAAGGACAGCTGTGGGCCATCGTTGCCCCGCACGCGGGGTATCCGTACTCGGGCGCGGTCGCGGCGCATGCCTATGCGCTGCTCAAGAACCGGGGCATCCACCGGGTCGTGGTGATCGCGCCTTCCCACTACGAGGCGTTCCCCTTCGTTTCCATCTATGACGGGGACGCCTACATCACGCCGCTGGGCAGCGTGCGGGTGGACAAAGTCTTCGCGGCGCGGCTCGCCGGCCTCCATCCGGACTTGAAGCTCTCCAGCCGCGGTCACATCCAGAGCGGCGACCAGCGCGAGCACGCCCTCGAGGTGCAACTCCCGTTTCTGCAGCGGGCGCTCGGCGACTTCCAGGTGGTACCGATCATGATGGGAGAGCAGTCCTACGAGGCGAGCCGCGCCCTGGGCGTGGCTTTGGCGCAGCTCATCCATGCGCCCGACACGCTCATCGTAGCCAGCTCCGACCTTTCGCATTTCCACAGCTACGACGAGGCCCGCGCCCTGGACAGCAAGTCGCTGCACGCGGTGGAGGATTGGGACTACTACAGCATGTCGCGCAACTTCGCCATGCGCACCTGGGAAGCATGCGGAGGCGGCCCGATCGTGGCGGCGATGATCGCTGCGGAGCGCCTGGGCGCCACCCAGGCAGTGGTGCTGAAGTACGCCAACAGCGGGGACGTGACCGCCGACCGCAGCCGCGTCGTCGGGTACGGAGCGGTTGCCTTCCTGCAGCCGCCGGCCTCCAGTGCTTCCGATTTCCCGCAATACTCGCTGCCCGCAGGTGACCAGGAGCGGCTGCTGGCGTTGGCGCGCCGGTCGGTCGAGACCGCGGTGCGTGAAAAGAAACTCTACGACCCGCCCAAGGCGGATTCGGAAGCGCTGCTGCAGGATCGTGGCGCGTTTGTCACCTTGACCAAGCACGGCGAGTTGCGTGGCTGCATCGGCTACACCAGCCCCAGCCATTCGTTGCTCCTCACCGTACGCGACGTGGCCGCGTTTGCCGCGGTGCGCGATCCGCGCTTCCCGCCGGTCACCGCCGCGGAGCTCAATGACCTGGAGTACGAAGTCTCCGTCCTCTCCCCCTTCCGCCGCGTCCTGGACACGAAACAGATCCAGGTCGGCCGCCATGGCCTGCTGGCAAAGATGGGGGAACGAGAAGGACTGTTGCTGCCGCAAGTGCCGGTCGAGCAGAAGTGGGACCGCCAGACTTTCCTCGACCAGACGTGTCTCAAGGCGGAGCTGCGGCGCGACTGCTGGAAAGACCCCGCCACCGATCTGTTCATGTTTTCCGCGCTGGTGTTCAACGAGCGGCAGCGGCCGGCGGCGGCGGCTCGCGATCCGCGGAAGCCGGGAACGCCGCCAGCCACGCCGGGACAACATTCACCACCGCGATGACGCCGGCGGTCCGCAGCATCCCGAACACCGGCACCAGGTACGCACTCACCAGGAGCGCGCCCAGCGACGCTCCCAGCAGGTCGACCGAGTACAGCCAGCCGGGACTCCGGGCGTCGCCCACCCCGAAGTAAACGCGACTCGCTACCTGGAACTGATAGCCGCCCAGGAGTCCAGCGGCGAGCGCCAGCATGGGAAATGCAAGGTGGCTGATCATCAGCGTGGCCGCCGCGCCGGTGAGGGCGCAACCGGCGACGAGCGCCACATAGAGCAGCAGCGGCGAGACGGCGGCGATGATCTGCAGGAGTGGCAGCATCCGCTCCGTCCGCGGCTCGGGGCGCGCAGCAACCGCGGCGCGCGCCCACCAGCTGCCCACCGCCATCCCCACCATGAAGCCGGCAATCACGACCGCCAACTGGTAGTAGACGTACCCGTAAATGGCCTGGAAGCCGAGCAGCAGGAGGACTTCAAGCGCCATCCCCGTCAGGCCCATGGCGCCCACGCAGAACGCCGCTCCCGCCCGCGAGCGGCGGCGCGGCGAGGACAAGCGGCGAATCCACCACGCGATTCCCAGTCCCAGCACCAGGGTGACGGCCAACACCGTCGCAAAGCGGACTTGCGCCAGCCACAAAAAGGCGTCGCGCAGTTCGGCGCGGAACTGCGCGCTCCACAAGGCCACACCGAAGTAGTACGCCACCGGCGCAAAGTCGCGATTCACTCGTGTCCCCGGCTCCGGACGAATCTGCTCTTCCAGTCCCCGGGTGCGTTCTGCCGACAGGCGAAACGGCAGGTAATACTCGCTGACGTAGAGGGTTGCGATATGGCGTGCGTGCAGGCGTGCGATCAGTAGCGAGGCATCGGCGGAGAGCGCGCCCGCGTGCTTCGCGGCGGAAAAATGGACCATTTCCCCCGGCAGCACCAGCACGGCGGGGAAAACTTCCCGCAGGGTGCGCTGCAGGCAAGCCAGAAATTCCACCTGGGCGGGACTGAGATAGTCTTCGGATCCGTGGACGGCGAAGGACAGGAGGCCCGTATCCCGCAGTTTGCGCGCCGCCTCCGCAAAGAACTCGCGCGTGTAGAAGCGGTTGAGCTGCGCGTTCTGCGGGTCGGGCACGTTGACCACGATGACGTCGTACCGGGCGGTGGTGGTGTTCAGGAAGAGCCGCCCGTCCACGGTGTGCACCTGCACCCGCGGGTCGGCGAGCGTCTGCCACTGCTCGGGAAAGAAGTCGCGGGTGACCGCTATCACCTCGGGATCGAGCTCGACGTAATCGACGTGCCGCAGGCTGGGGTGCTTGAGCGCTTCTCCCACGCTGCCGTTGACCCCGCCGCCGATGAGCAGCAGGTCCACCGGGGCGGGGTGCTGCAGCAGCGCGAAGTGGACTGCCTCCTCCGCCGCCGAGCGGTCGCCGCCGGTAAACGCCACCAGGCCGTTTTCGTAGAGGCTGCGAGCGCCTTCGTGTTCGACCACCGCGAGGTGGCCGTAAATCGAGTGGCGCGTTGCCACCAGGCGGAATCCCGGCCACAGCCGCTGCAGCGATGCTGATTCGAGGGTGGGGCTGATCCACAGCAACCCCATGGTCACAGCGATGGCGGCGGTCCCCAGGACTCGGCGTCCGGCCGGCGTTTTCACCGCCAGTACCACCGCGCTCAACAGGTTTGCCATGCCGACGGCGAGAGCGATCTGCAAGCCGGTGCCGTACCGGACCAGGATCGTGCTAGCCAGTAACCCGCCGGCCGCCGACCCCACTGCTTCGAGCAGATAGACTGCGCCACTCGCGTCGGCCGTTCCCGTCGCCGCTTCGTGCGCGTACAACCGGCTGCCCGCCGCAAACAGCCAACCCGAGAGGGAGCAAAAGACCGCTAACGACAACAGGCAAATCAGCAGCACCGCCCCCGGACCCAGGATCTCCCCCGGGGTCGGCTGGAACAAGGCGCGGCTGGCGCGGGCGGCGAGAACGGTCGCCGGAAACACCACTGCCAGCGCCACTTGCAGACCGGCCACGACCCGGCGGCGGCCCCACGTGGCGATGTCGAACCGGCCCAGCAGTGTGGTCCCGGCGGCGGTGCCGAGCAGCCAAGTCGCGAGAATGAGCCCCAGCGAGATTTCGTTCCCGTAGAAGACAACGATCAACTCACGGGTCAGGACAATCTGCGCGATCACGGCGGTAAAGCCGATACACGCGAGCGACCCGAGCAGGGCCACGCGGCTGCGCGCCAGCGCGCGTTCGGGCGCCGCCGATGATGTGGTGGGAGCGGCCACGCTTGCGACTTGCTGTCCGCAGGATAGGCCTCGGCAGGAGTGTCCGCAGTGACGGGCCGCACGTCGGCGAAGCGCCCCGCTCTTGCCCCCGGGCTTACAGCGTCTGCTGCGCCGCCTTTTCGAGGTAGCTATCCTTGACGCCACGGCAGGACAACGTGCGCAAGTCGGCAACGTCCTTCAGCGAGAACACCGCAGCGGGAGCGCCGGCCGGCGTCTTGAGACGGAAGAAGTCGCCGCCTTGCACGTCGTCGAGCACGCAGGCAGGGCGCTCGTCGGGCTTCTCGTAAGCGATCTCCACGTTGCTGAACTCGACATTCCGGACATGCCGAATGAAGAACCCGTGCGCCGGCATGGGGCCGAACATGGTCGGCTCCGGGTACTTGTTCTCGAATTCCGGCGGCTGGATGGCCGCCATCTCCTTCGTCCCGCCGCCCTGGTGATGCAGGTAGATGTCGCTGAGCTTTACATCTTCGATGGCGTGCCCGGGAATGCCGCTGATGATGCCGCAGAGGCGCGCAGCCGAGTTGTAGCTGACAATGTTGCTGAGGATGACGCGGCGCAGCGCTCCCACCGGCACCCCTTCGGGGCCGCGCATTCTGCTGCCCAGCCGCAAGAAGATGGGCGTGTTCGAAATGTCGCGCATGGTCAGTCCGGTGAAGGTGACGTCCTCGAGCCATGCGCCGTCCACGCTTTCCAGCGCGAGGCCGCCGCAGCCCTCGAACACGCAGTTCGACACGGTAATGTTCTTGAAACCTCCATTCGACTCGGTGCCGAACTTGATCCGCCCGGTGCGTGGCACCCTTACTCCGGACGCGAACTTTTTGAAAGTCCCGTCGAGCAGCGTCCCCAGCTCGTAGGCGCCGGTGACGTAGCAGTTGGTGATGGTGACATTCTCGGTGGTGCGGGCGTGGCCGAGTCCGTAGGAACTCTTGGGACAGATGGCGTCATCCCAGGGGGAGTTCACGGTGACGTTGGAAACGCGCACGTTGTGGCAGCAATCGAGGTCGATGCCATCGCGGTTGGTGTCGATGGTTACGTTGTCAATGGTGAAGTTGTCCACTCCGGTCGCGAGCACCCCAAAGTGGCCGCCCTTCAGGATCGCGAAATCGCGCAGCAGCACATTGCGGCAATTCTTCAGGGCGATGGCCTTGTTGCCGACGCCGGGCGCCTCCGCCCTGGGCAGTTCGCTGGTGCCACGGCTCAGTCCTTTGCCCCAGATCAGCCCCCGGCCCACGATGGCCACGTCATGCACGTCCTCGCCCCAGAGGAGGCTGTTGTGCCAATGGGTGTGGCCGAAATCCTGGTAGTTCTTGGCGGCCTCGTTCGCCTCGGCGGCATCGTAGCCGCCGCTGGTGGCGCCTTCCGCGGGCGTTTCCGCGGCCAGGATGGTCGCCCCCACCTCCAGGTAAAGCGTGACCATGCTTTTCAGGTGGATGGAATAGCAGGCATAGGTGCCGGTGGGAAACAGCACCGTGCCGCCACCCGCCGCCGCGGCCGCGTCGATGGCGCGGTTCACCGCCGCGGTGTCATTGGCTTTGCCGTCGCCGGCCGCACCAAACCTGCGCACGTCGAAGCCTGGGGCGTTGGACGGCGGGTCCGGCGTGGTGCTTTGCGCATACGACCAGGGCACCGCGAGGCCGGCCACGGTGGCCACCCCGGTGCCTGCGGACTTCAGAAACTCTCGGCGAATCTTCAGCATCGGTCCTCCTGGGTCAAGCGGCGGATTCAATGGGCTGCGGTTGGGTCCCACCCATCGGCGCCGGCGAGAAAGCGCCTGGTTTGGAACCGCTCCGCTTCGCTGGCGGTCAGCTTTCTGGTATGCGGATCGCGCTGCTGCATGGTTGCCCCGGGGCCGGATGAGTTGTACTCGGCGTAAAACGCCGTCTCCAGCGAGTGCGTTTCGCCGGGATGCCACTCGCGCCAGCCGGCGGGCTGAAGGTGCGCGCCCATCTCCGTGTTCAAGAAGATAACGGTGGCATACGGGCGCCACGGGCGCCCCAGCCAGACGCCGTCCACTCCCGGATCGGCGGTAAGCCGGCAGTGGTTGAAGACGAAGCCGCTGTCCAGCTCGGGGGAGTTCCGGCCTTGCGCGGTCACATAGCCGCCCGATCGCGGATTGCTGTGGAGCTCGCAGTTCTCAAAAACCGCCTTCGCGGTCCCGAAGATGAAATCCACGTTGCCTTCGATGTAGCAATCGGAAAAGTACTGGCGCGCAACCGCGCACGGCTTGCCCGTGGGCGGGCTGCAACCCTTGCTGCCGGCGTACACCGTGTCCTGGTTACCGAGAAAGCGCAGGTTGCGGAAGATGTCGCGATCGCCGGTGACCGATAGCGCCAGCGCTTGCGATTGCGGCTGGTCGGGGTGCGTCGCGTTGTAGTCGTTCGCGAACGTCAGGTTCTCGGCGCGGAAGTCGTCCGCGGCCACCTCCACCGTGGCCGAGAAGAACGTGCTCCCGACGGTGGCCGAGGCGTGGTTGAAGACGATCACGGTCTGGGCGGGATCAGGATTCGTGCCGCGCAGCACGAGGTTGGGCTTCCGGACGTGAACGACTTCACGATACGTGCCGGGGGCGATGGAGATCACCGCCCCTTCCGCCGGCGCGGCGTCCACGGCCCGCTGAATCGAGGTGTAGTCGGCGCCGCCGCCCGCCGCCACCGAGAGCGTCACGCTGCGTGCCGGCTGCGCCTGCGCTCCCAGGCACACCAGCAGGCAGAACGAACCGAGCAGGCTTCGATCGCGCACACCACGCTTCACGGGGCGATGTAATCCTCGCGGCAGGGCGTGAACACGTCGATCACGAGCGACTCCTCGACCGCCGAAGCCCCATGTTCGACGCCGCCGCGCACGACGAAGCTGTCTCCGCCGCGCACGTCGACCACCTTGCCGCCACAGGTCACCTTCAGGTGGCCACGCACGACGTACACAATCTGCTCGTGCGGATGGCGGTGGAGCGCGCCCACCCAGCCTTTCGTCATGCGATGCTCGGCCAGGAACAGCTTCTCGTTGTAGGCCAGGACCTTGCGCTGCAAGCCGGGCTCGGGCGTGGACGCGCGCGCAGCGTCGTTCGTCACCACAATGAAATCGGGGAAACTGCGTTCCGCTATCGCCATTTGCTCTCCTCCGCGCGCGTTCAGCGTTCGCCCATGCCGGCTGGCCGGACGCTCGCCAGCCGCGCCCGCGCTTCCTTGACCAGCGCGACAAACTGGCGCGCATTCTCCACGATGATTTCGCGCTGGCCGGCCTGCAACGCCGCTGCCGGTACCAACTCGCCGCCCACTCCCAGCGCCGCCGACCCGGCCTGGATGAACTCCGCCGCGGTGTCGAGATTCACGCCGCCGGTCGGCACCAGCGGCACCTGGGGCAGCGGTCCGCGCAGCGCTTTGATGTACTTGGCGCCGCCGACATTCGCGCACGGAAACACTTTCACGAAGTCCGCTCCCGCTTGCCAGACCCTGATGACCTCGGTGGGGGTAAGCGCGCCGGCCATGACTACCTTGCCCGCACCGATGCAGTACGCGACCATGTTCGCGTCGAAACCCGGGCTGGCGAGGAATTGCGCGCCGGCATCGATGCAGCGTTTCGCCGTTTCCACATCGAGCACGGTGCCCGCGCCGACAAGTACGCCGGCGCCGCTGGCCTTCGCGATCTCCCGAATCACTTCGACCGCGCCCGGCACCGTCATGGTGATCTCTACGATCGGGATGCCGCCTTCGGTGACCGCTTCCACCGCCACGCGCGCTTCCTTCGCCGACGCCGCGCGCACCACCGGGACGATGCCGATTTCTACGATGCGATTCCGGACCGCCTCTCTATCCATGCCGGTTCCCCTTCCCGCACCTCAGCGCGCGATGCGCGCCCCGACTCCCTTCATCACGTTGGTCACTTCCTGCAACGTCGCCATCGTGGTGTCGCCGGGAGTGGTCATGGCCAGCGCGCCGTGGGCGGCGCCGCATTCGACGGCCCACTGCGCATCCTTGCCCGGCAAGGAAGCCGTAGATCAGACCCGAAGCGAACGAATCCCCGCCGCCGACGCGGTCGAAGATCTCCAGGTCCTCGCGGTTCGTCGCCTGGTAAAACTTGCCGTCGCAATAGCAGATAGCGCCCCAGTCGTTGCGGGTGGCCGTTTTCGCGCGCCGCAGCGTGGTGGCGACGACCTTGAATGGGTAGCTCCTTCACCACCCGCTCGATCATCTGCTTGAACCCTTCTACGTCGATGGTGGAGAGGTGTTCGTCCACGCTGGCGATCTCGAAGCCGAGCGCGGCGGAAAAGTCCTCCTCGTTGCCCATCATCACGTCCACGAACGGCGCGAGGCGGCGATTCACTTCCTGCGCCTTCTTCTTCCCGCCGCACGCCTTCCACAGCGACTCGCGGTAATTGAGGTCGTAGCTGACGATGACGCCGTGCCGCCGCGCCGCCTGCATCGCCTCGATGGCCACTTCCGGCGTGGTCGGCGACAAGGCGCAGAAGATGCCGCCGGTGTGGAACCAGCGCGCCCCCAGCTTGCCGAAGATGTTCTCCCAGTCGAAGTCGCCGGGCTTGAGCTGCGCGGCCGCCGTGTGGCCGCGGTCGGAACAGCCCAGGGCGGCGCGCACGCCGAAGCCGCGCTCGGTGAAGTTCAGGCCGTTGCGCACCGCGCGCCCAACGCCGTCGTACGCCACCCACTTGACCAGCGACGCGTCGACGCCGCCCTGGTACATCAGGTCCTGCAACAGCCGCCCCACCGGGTTGTCGGCGAAGGCCGTGACAACCGCGGCGTCGAGCCCGAAGCAGCGCTTGAGCCCGCGCGCCACGTTGTACTCCCCGCCGCCTTCACACACCTCGAAGGTGCGCGTGGTCCAGATGCGCTTGTCGCCGGGATCGAACCGCAGCATGACTTCGCCCAGGCTCACCAGGTCCCAGCGGCACTCCGGTTTTGGTTTGATCGGCAGCTTCATGATGTCTACCGCGCCATCCAGCCACCGTCCACTACCAGGACGTGGCCGTTCACATAGTCGCTCGCCGCCGACGCCAGGAAGACGGCAGTGCCCGCCAGATCTTCGGGCGTGCCCCAGCGGCCCGCGGGGATGCGTTGCAGAATCTGCTGGCTGCGGGCGGGGTCGGCGCGCAGCGCAGCGGTGTTGGCGGTGGCCATGTAGCCGGGCGCGATGGCGTTCACGTTGATCCCCTTGGGCGCCCACTCGTTGGCCAACGCCTTGGTGAGTTGCGCTACGCCCCCCTTGGCGGCGGCGTAGGCAGGCACGAGGATACCGCCCTGAAAAGCGAGCAGCGAGGCGATGTTGATGATCTTGCCGCGGCCGCGCTCCAGCATGTGGCGGCCGGCCAGTTGGCAGAGGCGAAACACCGCGGTCAGGTTGGTCTCCAGCACATCGGCCCAGTCCTCGGGGGAGAAGTCCACGGCCGGAGCCCGGCGGATGATGCCCGCGTTGTTCACCAGAATGTCGAGGGAGCCGAATTCACGCACCGCGAGGGCAACCAGTTCTTCGCAGGCCCTGGGATCTTGAATGTCGGCGAGGGCGCGCACGGCACGGGCGCCGGCGGCGGTGATGGCGTCACACACCTTACACATCTCGGTGTCCTGGCGGTCGTGCACCACGACGTTGGCGCCCGCCTGCGCCAGCGCCACGGCGATGCCCGCGCCCAGTCCGGCATTCGCTCCCGTGACCAGCGCGTTCTTGCCCTTGAGACTGAAAGCGTCGAGGATCATGGACGTATCTCCTGGCCTATGCGAGCCGGCTGTAGGCGCGGCGCGAGTACGTGGATGACGGCGAGTGCCAGCAGGTAAGCCGCCCCCGCCATAAAGAACGGCACCATGTAGCTGCCGGTGGACTGCAGCACGTGCCCGACGATCTTGGCGATCAGCATCCCGCCCACCGCCCCCGCCATGCCGCCAATGCCGGTGACCGAGGCCACGGCCCGCTTGGGAAACATGTCGGACGTCAGGGTGAACAGGTTGGCGGAGAAGCCCTGGTGCGCGGCTTCCGCCAGGCCGATGAGCAGCACCGCCGTCCACAGGTTCGGTGTGCGGTAGGCGTAGACGATGGGCAGGACGCAGAGGGCGCACAGCAGCATGGCGGCCTTGCGCCCCATGTTGATGGTGGAGCCGCGCTTGATCATGTACGAGGACAGCCAGCCCCCACCCACGCTGCCGACGGTCGCGAGCAGATACGTAGTGGCCAGCGGCAGTCCCACCTGCAGTAGCGGCAGGTTGTACTTGCGCTGCAAGAAGTCGGGAATCCAGAAGAGATAGAACCACCAGATCGGATCGATCAGGAACTTGCCCGCCACGAACGCCCAGGTCTGGCGGTGCGGCAGCAGACGCAACCACGGCACCTCTTCCACTCGCTCCTCGGGATCGCTGCGGATGTACTCCAGTTCGGCCTGCGAACAGAGCGGGTCTTCCTCCGGTTTGCGGTACAGCAGGAGCCAGAAAACCAGCCACACGAACCCCAACGTGCCGACGAGGAAAAACGCCCAGCGCCAGCCCAGGTAGACGGTGATGATGGGCGCGATGATGGGCGTGAGAAGGGCACCAACGTTAGTCCCGGCGTTGAAGATCCCAGTGGCCAGCGCGCGCTCTTTTTTCGGAAACCACTCCGCAATCGCCTTAATGCTGGCGGGGAACACGCCGGACTCGCCCAGCCCCAGGGCCGAACGGGCCACCATGAAGCTCATCAGCGACCGCCCTACGGCATGCGCCATGGCAGCCAGGCTCCAGAAAACCATGGCCAGCGAGTAGCCCCGCCGCGTGCCCAGCCGGTCAATCAGCCGGCCCATGATGAGCATGCCGACCGCGTAGGCGCCCTGGAACGCAAAAACCAGGTTGCTGTAGTCAATCTCGCTCCACCCGAGGTCTCCCTGCAGGGTGGTCTTGAACACGCCCAGAATCTGGCGGTCCATGTAGTTGATCGTCGCTCCGAACAGCAGCAGCGCGCAGACGATCCAGCGCGCGTACCCGACGGCCGAGCGCGCCGGCGCCGTGGCCGCAGGAGCGGACGCGGCGAGGGCCGGGTCAGGACTGTTGTCAGGCATGGCGCGGCCTCAGTTCTTGCGTCCCTTTTCCAGCCCGGAGCCGCCCTGGTTGAACCCGGGCTGCACGTTGACCACGCCAAACTGGCGGTCCACCCCTTCGCGGTGAGCGGCCATGGCCCACAGGAAGCAGACCTTGTGGCCGGGGACCGCGACGTTGGGGTGGTACCCGGCGGGCATCAGGACGGCGTCGCCGTCGCGCACCACCGTCACCAGCTCGGGGTGCTCGGTGTCGCTGTAGACGAGCTGAATCGCGAATGCCGGCTCCGGCATGTCGAAAAAGACGTACATCTCCTCGAGCATGGCGGCGTGCTCATGCGGCGGCCAGCTCGTCCAGTTGCCCGGCTCGGAGTAGGTGAAGCCCGCGACCAGCCGCCCCGCCTCGACGTTCTTCGCCAGCAGCATGTGCAGGTGGCGCTCGGCACCGGGGGTGCCGGTCTTGAACTTCAGCCCGGGGTCCTTGGAAACCTCGGAGTAACGCACTACCTGCAATGGGTAGTGGCGGTCCACGTCGGCGGAGAACTCAGCCAAATCCACCTTGCTGCGGGTGCTGATCTCTACCGCCTGGTCGCGCGGAATATACACCGCGTCGTATTGCCCGATCTCGATGTCGCTGCCGCCGACCCGCAGCGCGGCTTCTCCCGCGAGGCAGATCAGGCCGGTCTCCCGTTCCTGCGTCGCGAACGCCGCCGTGGGGTTTGCGGGATTAAGAATGATTCGCCCATACGCAAGATGACGGTTGGTACTGTTGCCTGGCATGACGGAGACGTGACGCCCCACATGACCATGGGTGTTGCGAAAAACCATCTTCTCCGTCGCCAGCCGCGTCGCGGTGCTCATCGTCTCTCCTTCCCGGGCCTCGATTGCTGAGACCGCATGGCACTTCCCTGTTTCGGGGCCGAAAAAACCGGCCAGTCAGGCCGGGTGAACTAACTTCCTTGCGGCGGCGGCTCCCGCCGCCTGGTCCGGCCGGTAGCCGAGTTCGGCGGACAAGGCGCCCGCAGCGCCGACCACCACCTTCGCGATGCCCCCCACCTTCTCCTTATTCAGCCGGAACGAGGGAGCCGAGACGCTGATCGCCGCCACGGGCCGTCCCGAGTAGTCGTGCACGGCCGCGCCCACGCAGCGCACCCCATCCTCGTTTTCCTCGTCGTCCACCGCATAACCATTGGTGCGCACCGCGCTGAGGACAGCTTGTAATTGCGCCGCGGTCGTCACGGTGTGCGATGTCCGCCGGGGCAGACCCCGGCGGCGGATGATCTGGTCCACCTCGGCCGCCGGCAACTCCGCCAGGATGGCCTTGCCCACCGCCGTGCAGTGGGCGGGCGCCCTGCGGCCCACGCTCGACGCCATGCGTACGCTGCGCTGCGGTTCCATCTTCTCGACGTACAGCATCTCGCCTTCGTCGAGGATGCAGAAGTGCACCGTCTCTTCGGTCTCCTGCAACACCCGGCTCAGGTGCGGACGGGAGCGCTCCCGCAGGTCAATCGTCGCAATGGCGCGGGAACCGTACTCAAACAGCCGCAGGCCCAGCCGGTAGCGGCCGGTTTCGCCATTCCGGGCCGCCAGCCGATGCCGTTCCAGCACGCTGATCAGCCGGTGCACGGTGGACTTGTGCAGCTGCAGCCGGGCCGAGAGCTCCGCCAAGGTGCAGTCGCCCTGCTGCTCGGCCAGCGCATCCAGGATCGCCAGCGCGCGGTCGAGCACCTGGACGCGGTAGGGAGAGACCTTGGCTGGGTCGTCTGTCTTACTGTATGACACGACCGTGCATTATATGAGACCAAGCCGCGCCGTCAAGTCAAAACCGCGGGACCTGGATCATGGGTTCCAGAATCCGTTCTCCGGCCTGCGCGATAACAAACCAGCGACACACAATTAGCCCACTACCCGCCGTCTGCCTCTCGCTCCATGATCCGCGAAACCACGGTACACTGCGTAGCTCGCCCGCGCTCAGCAACGAACCCGGGCGACAACCGCGCTTCCCCAACGTCACCCTCGGGCAGGAGCCAAGATGGGTCTTGATGACCAATCGGCAGGCGGACAGCTCCTGCCGACGTTCGCGAGCATGTTTGGCGGCGCGCCGCGTCTGTATCGCGCCCCGGGGCGCGTCAACCTCATCGGCGAGCACACCGATTACAACGACGGGTGGGTCATGCCGTGCGCCATCGCATTCTCCTGCTGGGCGGCCGCGGCGCCGCGCCGCGACCATCGCGTGCGCGTCCACTCGCTCAACATGGCGGAAACGGTGGAGTTCGACCTGACGTCTTTCGCACCGGCGGCAGTGCGCCATTGGTCCGAATATGTCCGCGGCGTCGCGCTCGAACTGCAGCGTGGCGGGGCGCCGATGGCCGGCGCCGACCTGCTGGTGTGGAGCGACGTGCCGCTCGGCGCGGGACTGAGTTCTTCCGCGGCGCTCGAGGTTGCCGTCGCGTATGCTCTGCTCGGGTGTGTCGGGGCCACTCTGCAGCGGACGGACATTGCCAGGCTCTGCCAGCGCGCCGAGCACGTCTATGCCGGGGCCCGCTGCGGCATCATGGACCAGTTCATCGCCTGCCATGCCGAACGCGGAACGTTCCTGCTGCTCGATTGCCGCTCGCTGGCCGCCCGCAGCGTGGCCTTGCCTCCCGGCCTCGGCGTCGTGATCTGCAATACCATGGTGAAGCACGCGATCAGCGGCGGTGAGTACAACCAACGCCGCGCACAGTGCGAGGAAGGGGTGCGGCGACTGGCGGAGCGCCTGCCCGGCATGCGCGCCTTGCGCGACGTCACGCCTGCGGAACTGGAGCAGCACCGCGACTTGCTGCCGGACATCGTTTATCGTCGCTGCCGGCACGTGGTGACCGAGAACGCCCGGGTGGAAGCGACCGCCGCGGCGCTCGCGGCCGGCGATCTCGCGCACGTCGGAAGATGCATGGCCGGGTCGCACCAGAGTCTGCGCGACGACTACGAGGTCTCCTGCGCCGAACTCGACGTCATGGTGGAAGCCGCTCTCCAGCAACCGGGCACGGTGGGCGCACGCATGACCGGCGGCGGCTTCGGCGGCTGTACCGTCAACCTGGTGGAAGGGCCCGCGGTTCCTGGTTTTCAGCGCGGCGTCGCCGCGGCCTATGCGGCCCGCACCGGCATCCGCCCCGCAATCTACGTGACCACGCCGGCCGCGGGCGCGGGGGCATGGACGGAAGCCCGCGCGGCGGAGGCGTTCCCAGCGTGAGCATGGACCTGAAACACACGCCCCACCGGCGCTACAACCCGC
The DNA here is from genome assembly GCA_963739375.1 of Terriglobia bacterium. GTDB lineage: Bacteria > Acidobacteriota > Terriglobia > Terriglobales > Acidobacteriaceae > CAVUAF01. The sequence continues at coordinate 413,260 of CAVUAF010000018.1, read as the reverse complement.
TGCTGCGGGAATGGGTGCTGGTGTCGCCCCACCGCACCGATCGCCCCTGGTCGGGCCGGACCGAGGAGCCGCCGCTCGCCGCGCCGCCCGCCTATGATCCCGAGTGTTATTTGTGTCCCGGGAATACGCGCGCCGGCGGCGTCCGCAATCCGCAGTACGCGGCCACCTTCGTTTTCGACAATGACTACCCGGCGCTCCTGCCGGCAGCCGACGAAGCGCAGCTGAACGAGTCCGATCTGCTGGTCGCCGCAACCGAGCGCGGCCTTTGCCGCGTGGTCTGCTTTTCGCCGCGGCACCATCTCTCACTCGCCACCATGGAAGCCGGCGACATCCGCCACGTGGTCGACGTCTGGACCGCGCAGTACCGCGAACTCGGCGCGCTTCCCTGGGTGCGCGCGGTGCAGATCTTCGAGAATCGCGGCGTCCTGATGGGCGCCAGCAACCCGCATCCCCACGGCCAGATTTGGGCCAACGCTTCCCTGCCCAACCAGCCGGCGCGGGAACTCGACTCCTTCGCGGCGTACGCGAAGACGCACCAGCAGTGTCTGCTCTGTGCGTACCTGGACCTGGAGAAGGCCGCCGGCGAACGCCTGGTCTTCTCCAACGGCGCCTTTCACGTCGTCGTGCCGTTCTGGGCGGTGTGGCCGTTTGAGGTGCTACTCACCAGCGATCGCCACCTCGGCGCCTTGCCCGAGCTCACGGACGGCGAACGCGATTTGCTGGCCGACGCCCTCCGGCGAATCACCGTCGCCTACGATCGCATCTTCGGCGTCCCCTTCCCCTACTCGATGGGCTTCCACCAGCCACCCACCGACGGCGCGCCGCACCCGGAGTGGCATTTCCACGCGCATTATTTTCCGCCGCTGCTGCGCTCTGCGACGGTGCGCAAATACATGGTGGGTTACGAGATGCTCGGCACCCCGCAGCGCGACATCACCCCCGAAGTTGCGGCAGCGCGACTCCGCGCCGCCATGGCCGGCGGGTAGGCCGCGGCACGGCGCGCGCTCCTTACTCTTGCGGGTACCCTTCGGGATGGCGAAGCCGCCATTCCCAGGCGCTGCGGATGATCGCTTCCAGCTGCGTGTGCCGGGGGCGCCAGTTGAGTTCGCGCTCGATCTTCTCCGGGCTGGCCACCAGGACCGCCGCGTCGCCGGGACGCCGCTTCCCCTCGCGCACCGTGATCGGGCGCCCGGTGACTCGCTGGGCACTCTCGATCACTTCGCGCACGCTGAATCCCTGTCCGTTGCCGATGTTGTAGACCAGCGCTTGCGGCGCCGCCGGCCGCGCCAGGCGAGCAAGCGCCAGCAGGTGGGCTGCGGCCACGTCCGCCACGTGGACGTAGTCGCGCACGCAGGTTCCATCGGGCGTCTCGTAATCCGTGCCGAAAATGGTGACCTCGGCCCGCCGTCCGGCAGCGACATCCAGCACCAGCGGAATGAGGTGGCTTTCGGGCCGGTGGTTCTCGCCCCGCTCGGCAGTGGCGCCGGCCGCGTTGAAGTAGCGCAGGCTGGCGTAGCTCAAGCCGTGCAGGCGATGAAACCAGCGCAGCATCCGCTCCACCAGGAGCTTCGACTCGCCATAGGGATTGGTGGGCTCCAGCGGGTCATCCTCGCCGATCGGAATCCGCTGCGGGTTCCCGTACACGGCGGCCGTGGAAGAGAAAACGAAGCGCTGCACTCCGGCGGCGAGAGCAGCTCCCAGCAGCGCCAGCGACCCGGCGGTGTTGTTGAGCAGGTAGCGCTCCGGCGACTCCATCGACTCGCCGGCCTCGATGTAGGCGGCGAAATGCAGGACCGCATCAAACCCCTCCCGCAGCAGGTCGGCCAGGGCGGCGCGATCGGAGATGTCGCCCACCACCAGCCTGGCTTGGCCGGGAACCGCCGCACGGTGCCCCTTTTCAAGGCTGTCGAAGACCACGGTTTCGTGGCCCGCGCCCACCAGTTCCGCGGCTACGACGCTGCCGATGTAACCCGCTCCGCCTGTGACCAGTACCTTCACGTTTCCCTTTCCACCCGGCTCTTCCGTAGGGGCCCGCGCTCTCGCTGCCCCTTGGGGTTGCGGTGTTCAAGATACAATGCGCGAAAACTAATACAAAACTCTGACATTCCTGGGCCGTCGCCCCCTGCCACAATAGCGCCGATGAACCGCCATCCCAGAATCATCCAGGGCGGCATGGGTGCGGGTGTGTCCAGTTGGCGGCTGGCGCGCGCGGTCGCGCAGCTGGGCCAGCTCGGCGTGGTTTCCGGCACGGCGCTCGATGAGATCCTGGCCCGGCGCTTGCAGGAGGGCGATCCCGGCGGCTACATGCGCCCCGCGCTCGAACACTTCCCCTGCGCCGACATGGCCGAGCGCATCTGGCAGACGTACTACATACCCGGCGGCAAGTCGCCCACCACGCCCTACAAGACGCGCTCCATGCAGTCGTTGCAACGCCCGCGCGAGCAGGCGGAGTTGCTGATCGTCGCCAACTTCGTCGAGGTTTTTCTCGCGCGCCAGGGCCACGACCATCCCGTCGGCATCAACTACCTGGAAAAGATCCAGAATCCGCATCTGCCTTCTCTTTACGGCGCCATGCTGGCCGGCGTCGGCTATGTCCTGATGGGAGCGGGCATACCGCTCAGGATCCCGGGGGTGCTCGATCGCTACGTCCACCATGAACCGGCAACCTATCCGCTGCAAGTGACCGGCGCCGCGGAGGGTGAAGACACCACCATGAGCTTTGCGCCGCGGGAGATCATCGACCGTGGTCTCGCGCCGCTTTCGCGTCCCTACTTCCTGGCCATTATTGCTTCCAACGCCCTGGCCGGAGCCATGCTGAAAAAGGCGAACGGCCGGGTGGACGGGTTCGTGATCGAAGGCCCGACCGCCGGCGGCCACAACGCGCCGCCCCGCGGCAAGGTCCAGCTCAACGAAATCGGGGAGCCGATTTACGGCGAGCGTGACCACGTTGACCTGGAGAAGATTCGCGAACTCGGCCTGCCCTTCTGGCTCGCCGGTGGTTATGGCTCCCCGGAGGGGCTCGCGGACGCGTTGGCCGCCGGCGCCACCGGCGTGCAGGTGGGGACGGCTTTCGCGTTCTGCACCGAGTCGGGGCTGCGCCGCGACTACAAGCAGGCGATCCTGGACCAGGTGGTCGCCGGCAAAGCGTGCGTCTTCACCGATGCCGTGGCTTCTCCCACCGGGTTTCCCTTCAAGGTGGTGCGCCTGCCGGGCTCGGTTTCCGAACCCGCGGCCTACGCGGACCGGTCGCGTCTCTGCGACCTCGGCTATCTGCGTGAGGCTTATCGCACCGCGGCGGGCAAGATCGCTTATCGCTGTCCGGCCGAGCCGGTCGCCACTTACCTCGCCAAGGGCGGCAAGCCGGAAGATACGGTGGGCAGAAAGTGCCTCTGCAACGCCCTCGTGGCCAACATCGGCCATTCGCAGGTGCGCCCCAGCGGCTACCTTGAACCGGGTCTCGTCACTTCCGGCGATGACCTGGTCGGCATCACTCGCTTCCTGCCGCGTCAGGGGACAAACTACAGCGCCGCCGACGTTCTCGCCTGGTTGCTGCAGGCTCCGGCCGCGTCGCTGCCCTGCCGGCAAGCCCTGGAAGCATGCATCCCCGAAGACGCTGCGTTCCCCGAGGCCGTCGAAGCCGACTGATCACTGCAACCACTGGCAGCGCGTGTTCCACTCCCGTGTGCGATGATGTACGGGTGCGTGCGCTTATTCTGCTGGCGTGTGCAGCGGTACTGCTCGCGGCCCCCGCGTGGCTGACCGCATCAGCAGCGCAACAGCCGGTGGTCGCCGCAGCCGATAACGATCGCGACGGCATCGACGACGCGCTCGAAAACGCGCTCCTGCAGCGCTTCCGTCCCGCGTTCCTCGTCCACGCGGCCGATTGCGACGGCCTGCCCGCGGAATTCGCCGCCGGCCGCAGCGAACCCACGCCCGTGGCCGGCAACGGGACCATCTATGGCCAGGTGTTTCTCCGCGGACAGCATCAGGACGGCAGCACCCTGCTCGAGCTGCACTTCTACCACCTCTGGGCCCGCGACTGCGGCCGGCGCGGTCATCCGCTTGACCTCGAGCACGTGTCGGTCCTGGTCTCCGCCGCCAGCCTTGCAGCTCCCGCGGGCGAGTGGAAGGCGCGCTACTGGTACGCGGCGGCCCACGAGGACACCGTTTGCGACGTCAGCTCCTGGTCGAGTGCGGCGGCCATCGGCGGCGAAAGCGCCGGCCCGACCGTCTGGATCTCTCTTGGCAAGCACGCTTCCTATCTGCGTCCGGAAGCGTGCGGCGGCGGCTGCGGCCACGATCGCTGCGCGCCAACGATGGCGCTTCCCCCTCGCGACGTGGTGAACCTGGGCGAAGCCGGCGCTGCGCTCAACGGCGCATCCTGGACTGCTTCGCCACGCTGGCCGTTCCCGCAGAAGATGACCACCGATTTTCCCGACGCCGCGCTGACCTCGGCGTTTGATGTGGCCGCGGTGCACCACACTCCATCGCGCAAGACCGCACAGGCGGTGATCGCGGGCGGCGCTTCCTCCCTGGATGCCCTGGCCACCGCCGATCGCCACACGGAGAAGGCCGTGGCGGTGGGCGGCGCCCACACCGAGCGCGGGCTGGCCACTTCAAACCGAAAGACGGGCAACGCCTTGAAGCGTGCCGTCGCCGCCACCGCGCGCTTCCTGGGACTGTCCGACGCCAAGCCCGCGAAGAAGGACACCCGCTGATTCCCGCCCTCGCGCCTGGGGCTCACACCTGGAGCCCGCTCCATACCAGCCTTCGCATAAACATTCAGGCGGGTCACGCACCGCCGTGACCCTGGTCACGGCCCTCGAGGGGGGTAGCGGGCGCACCATGGCTATGCGGACTTCGTGTCTGGCACGGAGCCCCCGCACCCTTATGAAACGCGTACTCATACTCGGAGCAGCCGGCAGAGACTTCCACAATTTCAACGTCGTATTTCGCCACGCCCCGGAGTACCAGGTGGTGGCGTTTACCGCGACCCAGATTCCCGACATTGCCGGACGGCGCTATCCGCCGCAGCTGGCCGGGCCCATGTATCCCGACGGCATTCCCATCCACGCCGAAGACGAGATGGAAAACCTCATCCGCAGCCAGCACGTAGACGCGGTGGTGTTCTCTTACAGCGACGTGGCGCACGAAGCGGTCATGCACCTGGCGTCGCGGGCCGTGGCCGCCGGCGCCGACTTCTGGCTGCTGGGCGCGGCGCGCACTCAGCTCGCGGCCAAGGTCCCGGTGGTCTCCATCTGCGCGGTCCGGACCGGCTGCGGCAAGAGTCCGGTCTCGCGCCGGGTAGCGGCTCTCCTCCGCCAGCAGGGCTGGACGCCCGTGGTGGTGCGGCATCCCATGCCCTACGGCGACCTGCTCGCCCAGCACGCGCAACGCTTTGCCTGCCTCGAAGACCTCGACCGCCACCACTGCACCATCGAAGAGCGCGAGGAGTACGAGCCGCACATCGCGGAGGGCACCACGGTGTATGCGGGCGTGGATTACGAGGAGATCCTGCGCCAGGCCGAGCACGAAGGCGACATCATCCTCTGGGACGGCGGCAACAATGACACCTCGTTCTACCGCTCCGACCTGGAGATTGTGGTACTCGATCCGCACCGCGCCGGCCATGAGTTGACGTACTACCCCGGCGAGGTGAACTTCCGCTCCGGGCAGGTACTGGTCCTGAACAAGGTGAACACGGCGAAGCTGGAAGACGTGGAGAAGGTGCGCGCCAGCGTCCGCCGCTTCAATCCGCAGGCGACGCTCATCGAAGCCGCGTGCCGGGTCACGGTCGCGCGTCCCGAAGAGGTGCGCGGCAAGCGCGTGCTGGTCGTGGAAGACGGCCCGACTTTGACTCACGGCGAGATGCCGTACGGCGCCGGCGTAGTCGCCGCGCAGCAGTTCGGGGCCGCCGAAATGGTGGATCCGCGGCCCTACGCCATTGGCTCGATCCGGAGCACCTTCGAGAAGTTTCGCCACCTCGGCAAGCTGCTTCCGGCGATGGGCTACAGCGACGCCCAGCGCCACGAGCTGGAGCAGACCATCGCGCGCGTCCCCTGCGACCTGGTGCTGGTGGCCACGCCCATCGACCTGGCCCGCATCATCACCCTCGACAAACCGAGCCTCCGGGTACGTTACGAGGTGGAGGAGGTGACCCGGCCCGGCTTGGCCGACGTGCTCGCCGATTTCACCGCCCGCCACCAGCACGTGCCCGCGGGGGTGGCGCGATGAAGCGCGACTTCATCTCGCTGCGCGACTTTGCCCCGGAAGACATCCGGCGGTTGCTCGACCTGGCCTGCCACATCAAGGCGGTGCCCGAAGCCTATGCCACGGCGCTCAAGGGCAAAACGCTGGCCATGATTTTCGAAAAGCCTTCCTTGCGCACCCGCGTCACCTTCGATGTCGGCATCCAGCAGCTCGGCGGCTTCTCCCTGTACCTCTCGCCGGCGGAGATCAGCCTGGGCAAGCGGGAGTCGGTCTACGACGTGGCCAAGAACCTGGAGCGCATGGTGCAGGCCATCATGATCCGCACCTTCGCGCACCAGATCGTGGAGCAGATGGCCGCGCACGCTGCCATTCCCGTGATCAATGGCCTGACCGACTTCAGCCATCCTTGCCAGGCCATGGCCGACTACCTGACCATGCTGCAAGTGAAGGGGCGCCTCCGCGGCCTGAAGGTGGCCTTCATCGGCGACGGCAACAACGTGGCGCACTCGCTGATGTTCGCGGGCGCGCAACTCGGCGCCAATGTCTGCGGTGGCCACGCCGCCCGGCTACGAGCCGCACGCGGACGCGCTGGCCTGGACGCGCCGGCGCTGCGCCGAAACCAGCGGCGCTTGCACCATCACGCAGGATCCCGCCGCCGCCGTCCGCGACGCCGACGTGGTGTACACCGACGTGTGGGCCAGCATGGGGCAGGAGGCCGAAGCCGAGGCCCGCCGCAAGGTGTTCCTTCCCTTCCAGGTCAACGCCGCGCTGTTCCAGCTCGCCCGGCCCGATGCCATCTTCATGCACTGCCTGCCGGCGCATCGCGGCGACGAAGTCACCAACGAGGTCATCGATTCGCCGCGCTCGGTCGTCTTTCAGCAGGCCGAAAACCGGCTGCACGCGCAAAAGGCGATCCTGCTGGAACTCCTGCAACCCGGAACCGCGCTCGCGCCGCCGCACCGGCCCGAGGTGGTCGCGCACTTGTGAGCCCATGAAATCCGCCCTCATCGCCGTCGGTGGCAACTCGCTGATTCGTGCCGGCGAAAAAGGCACGATCGTCGAGCAGTTGGCCAACACCTGCCGCACCGCCGCGGCCATCGCCGCCCTGGTGCGCGACGGCTGGCGGCTGGTGATCACGCACGGCAATGGCCCGCAGGTCGGCGCCGCGCTGCTGCGCTCGGAGCGCGCCTCCGACCAGGTCTACGGGCAGACGCTCGACGTCTGCGACGCGGCCACGCAGGGGGAAATCGGCTACCTGCTCCAGCAATCGCTCACCCGCGAACTGGCCCGCGCCGGGCTGCACGTCCCGGTGGCCGCCATGCTGACGCAGGTCGTGGTCGCGGCCGACGATCCCGCCATGCAGCACCCCACGAAACCCATCGGGCCGTTCTACTCGCGCGCCGACGCCGAGGAACGCCGCCGCCAGTTCGGCTGGACCATCGTCGAGGACGCATCGCGCGGCTATCGCCGCGTCGTGCCTTCCCCCGAGCCCCGCGAAATCGTCGAACTGGAAATCATCCGCTGTCTGCTCAGCCAGGGCATGCTGGTCATTGCCGTCGGCGGTGGCGGCATTCCCGTGGTGCGCAGTGATGGCGGCTTCCGGGGCGTCGAAGCGGTGATTGACAAGGACCGCGCCTCCGCCCTGCTGGCCTCGCGCCTGGGCGTGGACCTCTTCGTCATCTCCACCGACACCGATTTCGTCTATCTCGATTACCGCAAACCCGCGCAGCGGCCGCTGCAGCGCGTCACCGCCGCCGCCATCGAGGCGTACGCGCGCGACGGCCATTTCCCTCCCGGCAACATGGGGCCCAAGATCGAATCGGCGCTGCGCTTCCTGCGCAGCGGCGGCAAGGAAGTCATCATCACCTCGTACGAGCACCTGTGCGACGCGGTGCGCGGCGAGACCGGTACGCACATCGTCGACGACAGCGCCACCGCCGCGGCCCCGCAGCCGCGGCACGAACCGGCGCTGGTGGAGTGAGCATGGCGGAACCTATCCTCGGTACCTCGGAGGCGAAGGCCGCGCGCGACCCGGCCCCCCTGCGGCACGTCGTGGAATCACAGCAGTTCACCGTGCCGCTCCTCCTCGAACTCTTCGATCGCTCCCGGCACATGGAGCGCGTGGTCGCCCGCGGCGGCACCCTCGATTACCAGAACCGCATTCTCGCCACCCTCTTCTACCAGCCTTCTACGCGCACTCGTTTCTCCTTCGAGGCGGCGATGCACCGCCTGGGCGGCCGCGTCCTTTCCACCGAGCACGCGCGCGCCTTCTCCTCGGAGTTCGACAGCGAGCAGGTGGAAGACTCGATTCGCATCCTCGGCAGCTATTGCGACGTCATCGTGATTCGCCACCACCAGGCGGGCGGCGCCCGCCGCGCGGCCCTGGTCTCTCCCGTCCCCGTCATCAATGCCGGCGACGGCGAAGGCGGCCAGCACCCCACGCAGGCGCTGCTCGATCTCTACACCATCTATCGCGAGCGCCCGCTCGACGGCCTGAGCATTGCCTTCCTCGGCGAGCTCGACAAGGGCCGCACCGTGCGCTCGCTGGCCTACCTGCTGGCCAAGTTCGAGCGGGTGAAGATCTTCTTCGTCAGCCCGCCCGAGCTGCAGATGAAACCCGACATCCTGCAGTACCTCGACCAGCACGGCGTGCATTACGTGTTGGAGCAGGATGCGGAGCGCGTGCTCGGCGAAGTGGACGTCGTGTACCAGACGCGGATTCGCCCCGAGCGCGTGGCGCAGCCGGAGCGGCGGGCGCGCTTCGCCATCAATGCGGCGGTGGTGCAGCGCATGAAGCCCGACGCCATGATCCTGCATCCCCTGCCGCGCACCGTGGAACTCGATCCGGCCGTGGACAGCGATCCGCGGGCGCTTTATTTCCGGCAGGCGGTCAACGGGCTGTATGTCCGCATGGCGCTGCTCGCCTTGCTGCTCGACCATTCCTAGACGCGACGGTCCGCCGCCGCCCAGAACTGAGGACGCGATGACTCCGCTGGAATACATGATCGAAGAGGCCCACGGCGCCGCCGACTACATCGAGATGGAAGACACCTACGGCGCCCACAATTACCACCCGCTCGACGTGGTGATCGCGCGCGGCGCCGGCGTCTGGGTGTACGACGTCGAGGGCAAGCGCTACCTCGACTGCCTGGCGTCGTACTCCGCCCTCAACCAGGGGCACTGCCACCCCCGCATCCTGCAAGCGCTGGTGGAGCAGGCCCACAGGCTGACCCTGACCTCGCGCGCTTTTCGCAACGACCAGTTGCCGCTGCTCTACAAGGAGCTCTACGACCTCACCGGCTTCGACATGGCCCTGCCCATGAACACCGGCGCCGAGGCGGTCGAGACCGCCATCAAGGCGGCGCGTAAGTGGGGTTACACGGTCAAGGGGATTCCCTACCACCGCGCCGAGATCATCGTCTGCGAAAACAATTTCCACGGCCGCACCGTCACCCTGGTGAGTGGCTCGACCGAGGAGCAGTACCGCCGCGGCTTTGGGCCCTTCACCCCGGGCTTCCGCACCATCCCCTTCGGCGATGCGGCGGCGCTGGAGCACGCGGTCACGTCCAATACCTGCGCCTTCCTGGTCGAACCCATCCAGGGCGAGGCGGGCATCCGCATCCCGCCCGACGGCTTCCTGCAACGGGCCACGGAAATCTGCCGCGAGCATCGCGTCCTGCTGATGGCCGACGAAATCCAGTCGGGCCTGGGCCGTAGCGGCAAGCTCTTTGCCTACATGCACGAGGACATTCGTCCCGACGTCCTGATCGTCGGCAAGGCGCTGGGCGGCGGCGTCTATCCCGTCTCCGCGGTGTTGGCGTCGCGCGGCGTGCTCGGCGTTTTCACGCCCGGCGACCATGGCAGCACCTTCGGCGGCAACCCGCTGGCCTGCGCGGTCGCGCGCGCGGCGCTGCGCGTGCTGATCGAAGAGCACCTGGTGGAGCGCTCCGCCGAGCTGGGCGCTTACTTCCTCGCCCTGCTGCGCACGCTGCACAGCCCCGACCTGCGCGAGGTGCGCGGCCGCGGCCTGTGGCTCGGGATCGAGATGAACCATCCGGCGCGGCCCTACTGCGAGGCGCTGAAGGAAGAGGGCCTGCTCTGCAAGGAGACCCACGAGCGCGTCATTCGCATCTCCCCGCCGCTGGTCATCACTCGCGACGAGATCGACTGGGCCTTCGCGCGCATCCGGAAAGTGATCGAGCAGAACTGAAGGCGGGAGCAGCGGCCCGGCCGCGCATTTCCCGCGTCAAAAGAAACGGGGGCCGCCACTTCGGCGGCCCCATCGGTTTGCGCGCTAGTGCTTGTAGCTCGCGTTGATGAAGTTCGTCACATCGCGATGCAGCTTGGCGCGTTCCTTGTCGTCCACGTACATCATGTGCCCCGCTTCGAAGTACGCGAAGCTCACGTTCTTCCGTATCGGCGGCTCCAGGCTCATGTGCGACACCGTGTGTTCGATGCCGTTGAACGGCGTCGCCAGGTCGTAGTAGCCGCACACCACCAGCAGCTTCAGGTTGCTCTGCTGGGTCATGGCCGACCGCAGCACTTCCGCCACCGCGGTGTTCCCGGTCTGGTCCCAGGGCCGCACGTTGCCGCTGATGTACAGGAACATGTCGGTGTTCCACTTCAGCTCGTTCTGCACGTAGTCGTGGAAAGCCGCCACCCACACGCCTTCATACGACGCTTCGCTGGGGTCGTACTCGTTGCGTTCGCCCGCGGCGTCCGCGTCGATGCCCAGGAAGCGCGCGTCCAGCCGCCCCACGGTGCGCCGCTTGTCGCGCAGCAGTTCTTTGAACCACCGCGACGACTGGATCCGCAGGTTGGTCTGCTCGAGGTACTGCGGCTTCAGCCCGGTGAACCGCGCCAGGTCCTGCACCACCTTCTGATACTCGGCGGGCGCGAGCTGATCGCCCTTGTCGAGCGCCTGCGCGTACTCGCCGTGCGCGAACTCGCGCGCCCGCTGCGCGATCTGCTCCACCGTCAGTTGCTGCAGGTCGGGCGGCAGCAGCTTGTGGTACCACGCGGAGACGATGTACGTCGGCAGATTGTAGATGGAGCGGTCGTCGGCGCCGAAGTTCGAGAACGCCACCGCCGACACCAGCACCACGCCGTTCACGTACATCTGGTGGCGCTCCTGGATGACGCCCGCCAGCTCCGCCGAGCGCGTCGTGCCGTAGCTCTCGCCGATCAGGAACTTGGGCGAGGCCCAGCGCTGGTTGCGCGTGACCCAGACATAGATGAAGTCGGCGAACCAGTTGGCGTCCTGCACGATCCCGAAGAACTGCGACCGGTTCTCCCCCGGCGCCGGGCGGCTGTAGCCCGTCCCGATGGCATCAATGAACACCAGGTCGCTGGCGTCGAGGAACGACTCTTCGTTGTCGGTGTAGGTGTAGGGCGCGGGCATTCCCTCACCCTTCGGCGTCAGCACCGGACGCTTTGGGCCCATCCCCATGTGCGTAAACAGCGACGCCGAGCCCGGTCCGCCGTTGTACACGAACGACACCGGCCGCTTCGCCAGGTCCGTCACCCCATCCTTGGTGTAGGCAACGAAAAACATGGTCGCTTTCGGCGTGCCGTCATCGGCCTTGATGACGTACGTCGCCGCGGTGGCGGTGTAGCTGATCTGCTGCCCGCCGATGTGCGCGGTGTGGTGCGTCACCGAAGTCTTTTCTTCGGGAGGGACGCGCGGGCCACGCCCGCCGCCCTCCGCCGGCTCCTGCGCCGTTTGCGGCGCGCGCTGCGGGCCGCCGCCGCGCTCCGGACGCTGCGCCGAGGGGACCGTTTGCTCTTCGCCCGCCGGACGCTGTGCCGGCTGGGCCGCCGGTGGCGCTGCCGGTTGTGCCGCAGGCGGCGCCGCGGGTTGCTGCGTTGCCGGCGCGCGTCGCTGCTGCGGGTCCTGCGCTGCCGCCCAGGTCGCCAGCCCTGCCACCATCATCACCAGGAAGATCCGCTGCCATCTCTTCATCCGAGACACTCCCTTTGGTTTGCTTGAGCCCGCGCATTGTATCAGGCAAGGAAGGGGTGCCCCAGACGAGCCGGTTTTGCTCGTCTGGGAGCAAGCGTCCGGGGCGCGGCCCCCTCCCCCTCGGGTTGATCTGACCGATCTGGCGGTCTAAAGGACTTAGCGCCAGAGATCTGACCGATGGTCTGGCCGAGGCTGAGGTCTCGGGGGCCCCCCTCCCCCCGGGGGGTATTTATTGTTTTCAATGATCTACGAGAATTTCCCGCGGAGATTCTTGGATCCAAAGGAGTTACACGGAAAATATTGATTCCCCGGGACTTGCGTCCCGGCGTTTGCCGGCGGGGGAATCAAAAAGAGAGGATAGAAGCCAGGGCCATGGCGTGTCAACACCTATAGTGGTCGTGAAATCAAGCACATAATCTTTAAGATATATGCCAGGGCCCCCGGCGGTGGCGAGCTACTCCCAGACGAGCAAAGGCGGCTCGTCTGGGGCACCCGCTTGTGGTGGGCACCCGGCCTCCCTTACTCCGGCACGGGCGCTCTGTTCGTCCCTAATGCGGCAAGGACGCTTCGGGGGCGGCGGAGACGGTACCGATGTGTTCGCCGAGGTCGTCGCGCACCATGAAGCGCACTCTGGCGGTATGGGGCGGGACCTCGACCACGTTGGAGTAGGCAAACCCACCGCGGCGCAGGCGCTCCAGTTCGGGCGCGCTGGGATGCAGATCGAGCTGCTGGGCGAAATCCGCCAGGACCTTGCCGGCGGGATCGAGAGCGGCAGCCACGATAGAGAGGCGGATGTGGTTGTGGTCGGCCTCATCCACTGTCAGGGCGTCCGCGCTGACTCCCAACCGGAACGGCTGCTGGTGGGCGTGCTGGCCGGGCTGCGGTCCGGCGGGAAGGGCAGGGATAACGGCCGGTGGGGTTGAGGGTTGCTCGCCTGTCCAGCGCACGCTGATGGGGAGTCCGCGCGACTCGACCGGCATGGCGAACGCCTGTGCGATGTCGCGCTTGCGCCGCTCCTCGGGGTTATGGTTCGGGGCGGCGGGAAAATAGCCGCTGCGGGCCCGGACCTGCAAGTCGGCGCCGCGGACCTTGACCTCGATCTTGCGCCAGCGCGTGCTCTTCGAGGGTTGCGCGTAGTAGCTCAGCAGGTAGTACTGCGAGCCGTAGTCCAGGGCCTTGCGGAAACAGAGGTCGGGGTCCTTGCGCAGCAGGCAATAGTCGCCGCCGGTGCGCTGCGCGATGTCCATGAAGTTCTGGACGATCTGCATCCGGCCGGTTAAAGGCAAGGTGAGGCTTGTCGTAGGACCCGGGTACCGCGACTGTGGGCCCGAGAACCCCGAATTATCCGTATCCAGGACGGTGTCAATCGGAAAGACGGAGACGCCGGCAGCGCTCAACTGCTGCAAGGTTTGTACGTAGCCTTCCACCGCCCACTGGTCTCTTGGATCCATCTTCGGTGAATAGGTCATGATGAAGCCACCGGTGGCCCACACCAGGGACTTCATGCCGCGCACCGCAGAGAGTGCATGCGCGAGCTGCTGGAGCTCGGAAAACGTCGCCTCCAGGTTATTGAGCTGGTTCCAGTGCTCATAGGCTCCCTGGCCCGGCAGATCGCTGAGGAACTCACTTTCCAGCGCCGCGTATTCCTGCTGCACGTCAATCTGCTGGGAGAGGGCGCCGCTGTTCTCCGTCTGCACCTGGTTGTCGAGCGCGGGATCGTGCGCGACCTTGTTCTTGAGGCGCCGCAGGATGTCCGCGAGCACCTGGGGATCCGTGGTGAAGTCATGGAGGACCCGCAAGCCGCTGGGGTGAAGGGCCACCAGCATGGTCGGTCGGTCCGCGCGGTACCGTGTCTGAAGCTGCTCCAGCAGCCGCTTGCGGGTTACTTCCTGGAAGAGATACGGGGTGTTGACCAGGTCCAACAGGATCACGACCATGGCCACCGGGCCCGCGGACGCGACCTCGTTGGTGAAAACGCCCGGCGGCGGCGCGGCAACCCTCAACGAAGGCGCCGAGTTGTTAATCTCCTCAAACGAGGCGATGGGCTTGGGCTGCCCGTCCTCGGCGATGGTGAAGTCGTCCTTGCTGAGACCGGCAACATGACCACCGTGCCGTGAGACGACGACCGGCACCGTCACCAGCTCCGTGCGAGCCGTGAACTTGGGAATTGATTGCGGAGGTGGGCCCGGCTGGGCCAACAGGGCCGTTGAGCTTGCCGCGAGCAGGCACGCCAACGGGACGGCAGTCAGTTTGGAGACAGGCATGTGTCCCAGTAGTTCTCGTGGGAAGTCTACAGCGGCTCTTGCTCCGTCAAGCGAAATCTGAGTTTTGTTCCGAAATCGGAACAATCCGGCCTACGCACAAGGCTTCTTCACCACGGAGGCACGGGGCAAAGAGTAAAGATCCCAGACGAGCAAAGGCGGCTCGTCTGGGGCACCCGCTCGTCGTGGGGCACTCGCTTGTCGTAGGCACCCGCTCGTCTGGGGCACCCGCTCGTCGTGGGGCACTCGCTTGTCGTAGGCACCCGCTCGTCGTGGGCACCGGGCCAACTCCGCAGCCCGCTCTACTCGCCGTACGGTACCCAGATGTTCTTCACCTGCACGGCGTGTTCGAGGAAGAAGCGCCCCTCGCCCTGCTGCGGGTCGAACCAGTCAATGGCGCGGCCCTCGTTGGTGAACACCTGCTTGAGGTTGCTGAGCGAGAGCAGCTTGGTGTTGACCGAACTGGCTTCGTCGAGGAAGCACCAGATGGCGTCCACGTCGTCGTGTTCGCCGAGGGTCTTGAGCAGGTCGAGCGGGTGGCCGGTGACAATGTTGACCACGCCCCCGGGCAGGTCCGAGGTCTCGAAGACCTGGTAAAGGTCGCCGGCGATGAGCGGGTAGACCTCCGACGGCACCGCCACCACGGTGTTCCCCATGGCGATGGCCGGCATCACGGTGGAGAGGAAGCCGAGCAGCGGCGCCTCCCGCGGGCAGACGATCCCCACCGTGCCAAGCGGCTCGTTCATGGCGATGGAGACATTGCGGAAGGGCGGGTTGTGCACCAGGCCGTCGTACTTGTCGGCCCAGGCGGCATAGGTGAAGATGCGTTCCACACCGCGATCCACCTCGGCGGCGGCCTGCGCCTCGCCGACGGCGCGCGCCAGCCGCGCGACGATCTCGTCGCGCCGCTGTACCAGGTTCTCGGCGATGTAATACAGCACCTGCGCGCGGTTGTGCGCGGTCGCCCGGGCCCAGCCCTCCGCCTTGCGCGCCGCTTCCACCGCGTTGCGGATGTCCTTGCGATTCCCCAGCGGCGCCTCTCCCAGCAGCTTGCCGTCGCCCCCGAGAACCTCCAAGCTGTAGCCGGAGTCGGGACGCGCCTGCTTGCCGCCGATGTATTGCTTCACCGTGCGGTCAATGCCGGGCTTGGTCGAGTCGCCGTCCACTTCCCCGCCCCGCGGCGGCGCCGCCGGCTTGAGTGCCGGCGCGCTCTTGAACCACTTCGGCTCGAGGTACTCGCGCATGCCTTCGCGTCCGCCTTCGCGCCCGTATCCACTCTCCCGGTAACCGCCGAAGCCGCAGGCGGCGTCGAACAGGTTGGTGCAGTTCACCCACACCACGCCGGCCTTGACCTGCGCGGCCGTCTGCAACGCCACGTTGATGTTCTCGCTCCACACGCTCGACGCCAGCCCGTAGATGGTGTTGTTGGCCAGTTCCACTGCTTCCTTGGGGGTGCGGAAGGTCATCGCCGCCAGCACCGGCCCGAAGATTTCCTCCTGCGCCACCATCGAGGCCGGATGCACGTTGGTGAGCACCGTCGGCGGATAGAACAGGCCCTGCGCCGGCATCTCGCAGGACGGCTGCCAGCATTGCGCGCCCTCGGCCACGCCCTGCTCCACCAGGCTGCGGATGCGGTCCAGTTGCACCTTGGAGACGATGGCGCCGATGTCGGTGGTCTTGTCCAGCGGCGGGCCGACGCGCAGGTTCTCCATGCGCTCGCGCAGCTTGGCGAGCAGCGGCTCGGCGATGCTCTCCTGCACCAGCGCCCGCGAGCCGGCGCAGCACACCTGTCCCTGGTTGAACCAGATGCCGTCTACCAGGCCTTCCACGGCGCTGTCCAGGTCGGCATCCTCGAAGATGACGAAGGGCGATTTGCCCCCCAGCTCCAGCGACAGCTTCTTGTGGCTGTTGGCGGTCGCGCGGCGGATGATGCGCCCGACCTCGGTGGAGCCGGTGAAGGCCACCTTGTCGATGTCGGGATGCTCCAGCAGCGGCTTGCCCATCACGCTGCCGTGTCCGGTCACGATGTTGACCACCCCCGGCGGCAGCCCGGCTTCGTGGCAGATCTCGGCGAAGGCGAGCGCGGTCAGGGGCGTGTATTCAGCGGGCTTCAGCACTACCGTGTTACCCGCCGCCAGCGCCGGCGCGATCTTCCACGCCATCATCAGGATAGGGAAATTCCACGGGATGATCTGTCCGACCACGCCACAGGCGGTCTGGTCCGGGAACTCCCGCTCCAGCAGTTGCGCCCAGCCGGCGTGGTAGTAGAAGTGCCGGGCGACGAGCGGGACGTCGATGTCGCGGCTCTCGCGAATCGGCTTGCCGTTGTCCATCGTCTCCAGGACAGCCAGGCGGCGATGATGCTTCTGGACGAGCCGCGCGATCGCATACAGGTAGCGCGCGCGGGCATGGCACGAGAGCGACCGCCACGCCCCCGAGGCCTGGCGCGCCGCCGCCACCGCGGCCTGCACGTCGGCGGCGGTGCCGCTGGCCACCTGCGCCAGCGCCTCGCCGTTGGCGGGATCGGTGGTCGTGTCGTACTCGCCCGCCGCGGGCGGCCGCCACTCCCCGCCGATGTACAGGTCAAACTTGCGTTGGTGCCGGTCCAGCCAGGCAAACGCTTCCTTGGGGTCTTCCAGCGCCGGACCGTATTCCATGGTCGCGAATTTTTCGAGAATGCTCATGTCTGCTCGCTTCTGCTATGCGATCGGGTGCCGATAATCGGCCGCGTAGTGACCGGTGGCCCGGTGCTCGAGTTGCCGCTCGATGTCGGCCAGCATGCCGCTGGCGCCGAAGCGGAACCGCCGCGCATCCAGCCAGCTGTTGCCCAGCTCCTCCTTGATCAGCGCCAGCCAGTCCATCGCCTGCTTGGCGGTGCGGATGCCGCCGGCGGCCTTGAAGCCGACCGCCATCCCCGTCCGCTGCGCGTACTCGCGGATGGCGCGCACCATCACCAGGCTTACGGGAAGGGTGGCATTCACGGCTTCCTTGCCGGTCGAGGTCTTGATGAAGTCGGCCCCAGCCATCATCGCCACCATGCTGGCGCGCCCCACGTTGCGCAGCGTCAGCAGGTCTCCCGTGCCCAGAATGACCTTGAGATGGCACGGGCCGCAGGCCTCTTTGAAGGTAGCGATCTCGTCGTACAGCGCCTGCCAGTGGTGCCCGAAGACGTGCCCGCGGGTGATGACCACGTCGATTTCGCGGGCGCCGGCTTCCACCGACCGCCGGATTTCACCCACCCGCTCGGCCAGCGGTGAGAGTCCCGCCGGGAAGCCGGTGGAGACCGCCGCGACCGGGATGCCGCTGCCCTGGAGGGCGCGCACCGCGGTTTCGACGAACAAGTGATAGACGCACACCGCCCCAACCTTGAGGTCGAGTCCCTCGGCGCCGATCTTCTGCAGGATTTCCCGCTGCACCGGCTGCCGCGCCTTGGCGCAGAGCCGTCGGACGCGCTCGTCCGTGTCGTCGCCGGCGAGCGTGGTCAGGTCGGTACAGGTAATGGCGCGCAGCAGCCACGCCGCCTGCCACTCTTTCTTGACCGTGCGCCGCTTGACCAGCGACTCGGTACGGCGCTCCACCGCGCTGGTGTTGACGCGTACTTCGTCAATCCAATCGGGATTCAGCGCCATGCCGTGGTTCCGCGCGCTCGCGACCGCCGGCACCGGCGCCAGCGCCCGCGCCGCGCCCAGGTCGCGGCGCTCCGGCGCCCGTTCTGCATCCGATTTCTTTATGCTGGTCATAACGACTCCCGGGACCGCGCTCGCCGGGTGCTCCGCCGCCTGCTTCTGCCGGCGCTCATACGCCCGCGCTTCGGCTTCGGTACGAAATGCCCGGCGTTTTCGCGCTCCGCTGGTGTCCCGCCAGTCGGCATACCAGCGGTGTCCTTTCTTAAACACCCTTGGACACCTCCGCTGGACACCTTACACCTGGCTTGGACACCTGTGCAAGTCCAAAATCTATGGCACCGCGAGCTCGCGCAGTCCGGCTTTGCGCAGCTGCTCGTTCAGCGCCGGCAGGTCGGCCGTGCATATCTGGTGCCAGCGCCGCAATGCCGCGTCCACCTCCTGCCCCAGGTCACGGAAGGCTGCCAGCGCCTGTTCGGTCGGCTCCACGTCGGAGGTGTCCACCGCGCCGTAGACACCACCCAGTGAGCCGCTCAGGCTGCTCAGCGACGGCCCTTCCCCGGCCGCTGCCGCTGCCGGGGGACCAAACCCGCGGCCCCCGCCCCCCTCGAGCTGCCGCAGCTTCGCCTCGAACGCGCTCAGCGGCTCTGCGGCAGCGCCGGCGTGCTCGTGCAACTGCACCGCTTGCGCCCGCAGCGCCCGCACCTGCCGCAGAGCATCAGACACCCTTTGCAGCGTGTCCGCAATCCCCACCTCAACTTCAAATTGCCGACGCAACCCTTCGGCGGAGGTCGTCACCCGCGGGTCCATCTTCACCGTGAGCGCCTGCGTCAGCGTTTGCCCATTAGCCGTCAGCCGGACGCTGTACTGGCCCGGCAGCGCACGCGGTCCTAGCGGTTCGGCGGGCGTATCGTGCGGGACTGCCGCAATCGGGTAGTCGCGCTGCGTCGCCGCCAGCGGTTCATGGTGCAGGTCCCAGACGAAGCGATGCATGCCGGCAGCGGCCGAGAGTCGCTGTGCCGGGCGCACCCAGTACAGCGGCGCGCGCAGCTCCTTTTCGTTCACCGGCGCCGGCTGGTCGGCGCTCGAGTACCGCCGCACCACCTTGCCGCTGGCATCGAGGACTTCCAGCGTGACCGGCGCAGCCGCGGCCGCCGCCAGCCAGTAATCGACGATGGCGCCATCGGGCGGGTTCTGCCCCATCGGCTCTTCCGGCGGCAGCGGCGTGTCGGTGTTGGTGCTGCGGCGGAAGCGGATGGCCGCCTGCGGCTTGAACAGGAACGCCGGCGCCCGCGACGTTTCCGCCGTGAGCTGACGCAGCGGCGTGACATCGTCGAGGATCCAGAACCCGCGCCCGTGCGTCCCCACCACCAGGTCATCGTTGTGCACTACCAGGTCGCGCACCGAGCTCGCCGGCAGGTTGAGTCGCAGCGCCTGCCAGTGGCCGCCGTCGTCGAACGAGACGTACACGCTGCGCTCCGTGCCCGCGTACAGCATCCCCTTGCGCTCGGAATCTTCGCGCACCGCGTTGACCGGCTCATTCTCCGGCAGCCCGGCGGTGATCTTCTGCCACGTCTTGCCGCCGTCATGCGTGCGGTAGACGTACGGCCGCAGGTCGTCCACGCGAATGCGGTTGATCGCGGCATAGCAACTGTCATTGTCGAAGTGCGACGCCTCGATCTGCGACACCTTGCTCCACGATGTCAGCTCCGGTGGCGTGATGTTCTGCCAGTTCTTGCCGCCATCGCGCGTGACGTGGATCAAGCCATCGTCGGTGCCCACCCAGATGGTGTTGAGGTCCTGGAAAGACGGCCCGACGGCGTAAATCACGCCGCGACGCTCCAGTTTCCCGCCGCCATCGGCAAATACCTTGAAGCTCGCGGGAATTTCGGGGGTCGTCCGCGACAGGTCCGGGCTGATCACCTCCCATGCATGCCCGCCGTTGGTGGTCTTGAACAGCACGTTGCCGGCGAGATACAGGACGTGCGGGTCAACCGTCGAGAAAATGATGGGCGCGGTGCGCAGGAAGCGGTAATTGCCGCCGCGCCCGCGGCGCGTCCCGCCCGGCGAAATGTCCTGCGTCTGGTGCGTGCGCTCGTCGTAGCGGCTGGCCTTGCCCCCGTAGATGATGCCGGGATTCAGCGGGTCGGGGGCCGCGTACCCGTACTCTTCGATGCCCACGATCTCCCAGTCGCGGACCGTGATGGCGCCATAGTCACTGCGGCTGATCACGCACGCCGAGCCGCTCTCCTGTTGCCCGCCACAAACCCAGTACGGCACCCGGTTGTCGGTGATGACGTGGTAGAACTGCGCCGTCGGCTGGTTGTACCAGGAACTCCACGTCTGCCCGCCGTTCACCGTGATGGTTGCGCCCTGGTCGCTGGCCATGGCGATGATCTCGGGATTCCCGGGATTGATCCAGATGCGGTGGTAATCATCGCCGCCCGGCGCTCCCTTCCAGCCCACGAAAGTCTTCCCTCCATCGATGGACTTGTAGGTCTGCGTGTTGGCGGCATAAACGATCTCCGGGTCCTTCGGGTCGGGACGCACTTCGGCGAAATCCGAGCCGCGGCTATACACGCGCGCTTCGTCGTTCACCCGCCGCCAGCTTTCGCCGGCATCGTCCGAGCGGTAGACCCCGCTGGTGCGCAGCGAAGCTTCCACGTTGGCATACAGGATGCGCGGATTGCTCGCCGCCACGCTGATCCCGATGCGCCCCAGGTTGTCGGCGGGACCCGGCAGACCCTGCGTCAGTGGCCGCCAGGTGTCGCCACCGTCGGTGGACTTGAAGAGCCCGCTCTGCTTCCCTTGCCACTGGCCGTTTTCCCACGGCCCCTGCCGCGCCGCCCACAGCACCGCGTAAAGTGTGCGCGGGTTGGCGGGATCGAAGGCCAGGTCGACCGCGCCGGTGTCCTCATCCTGGTAAAGAATCTTCTGCCAGTTCCGGCCGCCATCCGTCGAGCGATAGACCCCGCGCTCCGCGTTCGGACCGTACGGATGTCCAAGCACCGCCACGTACACGCGGTTGGGATCGCCGGGATCGACCAGGATCATCGGGATCTGCAGTCCGTCGCGCAGTCCCAGGTGCTGCCAGGTCTTGCCGCCGTCGGCCGACTTGTAAATCCCGTCGCCGACCGACAAGTCCGGCCGCTGCAAGCCCTCGCCGCTGCCCACATAGATGATGTCGGGATTCGACGGCGCCACCGCCACCGCGCCCACCGATTGCGTCGGCTGATCGTCGAAGAGGGACTGCCACGTGCGCCCGGCGTCGGTGGTCTTCCACACCCCGCCGTTGTTCACCCCGATGAAGAAGGTGTTCGGCTGGCTGGGGATTCCCACCATCGCCACCGTGCGGCCGCCGCGGAACGGCCCGATCATGCGCCAGCGCATCTCGCTGTACAGCTTAGGGTCGACCTGCTGCGCCGCCAGCAACGCGCCGAACAGGAGCAGAAGAGCAGTACAGAAAAACGTCCGCCGAGACCTCATGTCATCCTCCCGCGATGTGCGAGCCAGCACAACATACCGGGCGAGCGCCCGAAGCACAACAGTTGCCCTGCCGCCAGCAGCAGCCAGCCAGCAGCGCTGTTCGAGCCCCGCAGGGGCGACCGAAGGTAGCCCGGCGTTTCAACGCCGGGTAGCCTTCCCAATAAATGTGGAGAGCCCCTTTAGGGGCGGCACGAAACACCGGGTGGAGCAGGCCTTTAGGCCTGCATATCAGCGGTTATTAGAGAGCGGCCTTAGCCGCTGAGGTAACCCAATTTCTCAATTACTCAATCGGTCGGTGTTTCCCCGCGTGCTGCTGGACCAGTTGCCAGGCCTGCTCCACGTCGGCCCAGGCGGTCCCCAGGTTGCCGATGGCCAGCCGCAGCACGTAGCGTCCGTTCAGCGCCGTATGCGAGAGGAACACTTTGCCGGTAGCGTTCACTGCCTCGAGAATCGCGCGGTTTTCCTCGTCGCTGCCCCGGTAGCGAAAGCAGACCACCGAAAACGGCGCCGGCGCCACGCGCTCGAAGTCCGGATGCGCATCCACCAGCGCCGCGAAGCGCTGTGCCCACGCAATGTGCGCGCGCAGCACCTGCTGGATGCGTTCCCGCCCGAAGTAACGCAGCACGAACCACAGCTTCAGCGCGCGGAAGCGATGCCCCAGCGGCACCCCGTAGTCCATCAGGTTGTGCGCCCGCGGGTCCTCCTGCTTGCGCAGGTATTCGGGAACGAGCTCAAACGCCCGCCGCAGGATGTCCGGGCGCCGCGTGTAGAAGGCGCTCAGGTCGATGGGCGTGAGCAGCCACTTGTGCGCATTGACGACCAGCGAATGTGCCCGCTCCACTCCCGCGAGAATGTGCGCGTGTTCCGGCAGGATCGCCGCCGCCCCGGCGTACGCCGCGTCCACGTGCAGCCACAGCCCATGCTGCTCGGCGATTTCGGCGATGGCGGCCACCGGATCGACGCTGGTCGTCGAAGTCGTCCCCACCGTCGCCACCACGCAGAACGGGCGCAGTCCGGCGGCGCGGTCCTGCTCGATCAGCCCCCGCAACACTTCCGGACGCATCCGGAATTCGGCATCCGTCGGCACTTTCCGCACGTGTTTTTGTCCGATCCCGACCGCGATCGCCCCTTTCTCGATCGACGAATGCGCCTGTTCCGACGTGTACAGCACCAGGTCGGGACGGCTGCCGTTCGCCCGCGCCTCCGGGTCCACCAGTTCGCGCGCACACACGATGGCGTGCAGGCTGGTGGTCGAGGCGGTGTCGTACACGATCCCGAACCAGCCCGCCGGCAGCCCTATCCACTGCCGCAGCCAATCCAGCGCCACCTGTTCCAGCTCGGCGACCGCGGGCGATGTCTTCCAGTGCAACCCGTTGGTGTTGAGCGCGGCCGCCAGCATCTCTCCCAGCACCGCCGGCGTCGACCCGGTGCACCCGAAGTACGCCAGGAAGCCCGGATGGTTCCAATGCGTGACTGCCGGCACGATCAGCCGGTCGAAGTCGCGCAGGATCGCCTCGAATGATTCGCCGGCATCCGGCGCAGACGGCGGCAGCGCATCCACCAGCGCCCCCGGGGCCACCGGCGGCAACACGGGATAGCGCCGCGGATCTTCCAGGTAGCGCGCAATCCACTCCACCGCCTCGTGGCCGGCGCGGCGGAAGTCTTCCAGGTACTGCGGCCAATCCAGCGGCGGCGTGGCGGCGGAGGGAACGGGCGCGAAGGCGGGTTCAGGCTTGTCCATAGGGCCAGCTCGGGTGAAATGAAGACGATCATAGGCGCGCGCCCGTCGCCATTCAACGCGCCGCTTTTCGCGCTGGCGAACTTCTGGAGACCGCCCTGCGAAGACCCCGGTTCACCCGCTGTCGGCGTTTGTAAATGGCCGTTCGTTTATGTACAGTGGCGGCCATGACGCCCCGCCCGCGCACGGTGACCGACGACGACATCCTCGCCGCCACCGCCCGCGCCATCGGCCGCTGCGGCCCGGTGGACCTCACCCTGGCCGACGTCGCACGCGATGTCGGCGTCTCCCCCGCCACCCTGGTGCAGCGCTTCGGCTCCAAGCGCAACCTGCTGCTCGCCCTGGTCCGCACCGGGCCCGCGGGAGCGGAACAGTGCTTTGCCCGGGCCCGCGCCGCACCTGGCTCAGCCCTCGCCGGGCTGCTCGCGGCCCTGGCTTCCGTCGCCCGCGAGATCGGCCGCCCCGAGGAAATCGCCAACCACCTCGCCTTCCTGCAGATTGACCTCAGCGATCCCGACTTCCATCGCCTGGCCCAGGAGCAGGCGCGCGTCACGACGCGCCATGTCGAGCGGCTGTTGCAGGAAGCGGTGGATGCCGGCGAAATCGCCGGCGCCGAGGTGCGCCAGCTGGCGCGGACCTTGCAGGAAGTGATGAGCGGCGCGCTGCTCAGTTGGGCGATTCTGCGCACCGGCCCGCCGGAGGCGTGGCTGCGCCGCGAGTTGGAAGCGGTGGTCGCTCCTTATCGCGTGCGCGCGCAAAAAAAAGCGCGGCCGGCGCCGCGCGCTGCAAAAACAGGAAAACCGCGGCGTGCGCGACGCTCGGCTCGCCGTCGCGCCGCGTCGCGCTGACCACGGACCCTGCTGACCCGGCTACTGGAAAATGTGCTCGGCCGTGTCGCCCTTGAAGATCAGCCGCGCCAGGACCTTTTCGTTCTTGTCGTTCTGCTTGAAGCCCTGCAAGTTCTGCGTCGCCTTGTTCGGCAGCGGCTGCAGGTTACACTTCACCTTCGCCTCGGCCGGGTGCTTGCTGTGCGTCTGCGTGAACACCATGATGTGCTCGCTGCCGTTCATGGTGTGCTTGACTGTGTAGTCGCCCGCGGGCAGCAGGACGTCGCCTACCCGCACCGCGGTTGCAAACGACACGTCGCGCTCGCCGGCTATTCCCAACTGCTTGTCGGCTGCCGCCGCCGCGATCCCGATCGTCAGCACCACCGCAATCATGAGTGCGCCCTTAAGAAGCCTTGCCATAAAATCCTCCACGGAAGAGACTGTGAACTCTGCTCGGTTCCGGATGTTGTCAGAATACGGCTCCGGGCGCGGCGTTGGCTGTGACCGTCATCACCCGCAGCGGTTCATTCCGCACCGTCGGAACGCGCTTTGTGGCGGGTGAATTGCGAGTCTCTAGCCGCGGCTCAGTGGTGAAGACAAATCATTCAGGCAGGTAACGATGCGGCTTCTGTTTAAGACTCTTCCCATGTGGCTGCGCCGCGCGGCGCTCATGAGCGTAGCGGCGGCGCTCCTGCTTTCCGCTCCCCACCCGCAGCCCGCACGCGCGCAAGCGAAGCGCGACGCCAACGTCATCGCCATCGTCGGCGCCACGGTGGTTGACGGTACCGCCGCCGAGCCGCAGGTTGCCACGGTCATCATTCGCGGCGACCGCATTGCCGCCGTCGGCCCCAAGGCCGAGATCCCCAAGGGCGCGCGCATCATCCTCGCCGACGGCCAGACGCTCCTCCCCGGCCTCTTCGACATCCACACCCATCTGCCCTACTCCACCACCAGCCTCGCGCCCGACTGGCCCAAGAACCTGAAGGCCTACCTCTACTGCGGCGTGACCTCGGTGGCGGACTTCGGCAGCTATCCGGAGATGTTCGAGCCCATGCGCCGCCTCATCGCCGGCGGCGTGGTGGAAGCGCCGCACATCAGCTTCGCAGCGCGTGTCTCCACGCCCGGCGGCCACGGCGCGGAAGGCGGGCGCGGCGACTTCTTCACCCTCGAGATCCAGACCCCGCGCGAAGCGCGCGACGCCATCCGCCGCGTGTTGCCCTACCAGCCCGACGTCATCAAGGCCTTCACCGACGGCTGGCGCTACAACGCGGCCCCCGACCTCACCAGCATGAACGAGGCAACGCTGGCGGCGCTGGTGGACGAGGCCCACAAGAACCGCCTCAAGGTCTTGACCCACACCGTCACGCTCGAGCGCGACAAGATTGCCGCCCGCGCCGGCGTGGACGTCATTGATCACGGCGCCGGCAACGCCGACGCCGACGACGAACTCATCCGCCTGCTCAAGCAGCACGGCACCACGTATGCCTCGACGCTCGCCGTCTACGAAGACCATCGCAACGCGCTGGCCAGCCCGCTGGCGCAGGCGGCGGTCGAGCCGGCGGTCAAAGAGATGATGACAGCGGCGCGCGCCGCGCAGCCGGCGCAAGCGGCAGCGACCACGCGTCCCGCTCCGCCGGCGCCGCGCGCCCGCGGCACCGCTCGCGCGGCCGCCCCAGCCTCCGCGCCGCGGCGGGCGGGAGCAGCGCCCGCCGCGCCGGAGGCGCCCGACACCGCGGCGGAGCGCGCGCGCCGCTGGCAGCACCTCACCCACAACGTCGCCACGCTTTACCGCGCCGGCATTCAGTTGGGGAATGGCACCGACGCCGGCGAAACCGCCACCTTCCACGGCTACGCCGCGCTGCACGAGATGGAACTCGCGGTCGCGGCCGGGGTGCCGCCGCTCGACGCCATCCGCGCCGCCACGCTCAACAGCGCGCGCGCCCTCGGGCTCGAGCGCGAGCGCGGCTCCATCGCGCCCGGCAAGCTGGCCGATCTGGTGCTGGTCCGCGGCGCTCCGCACAAGAACATCGCCGACATCGAGAACATCGCGCGCGTCTTTTTCGCCGGCCGCGAAGTGGACCGCGACCAGCTCGCCGCCGACATCGCCGCCCCCGGCCTCACCCCGATTCCCCCGGTCAAGGTGGCCGAGTTGCTCGACGACTTCGAGCCCGCGGCCAATGCGCCCAACACCGAGGATGCGCTGCGCTCGAAACTCGACACGCGCTGGATGGCCCTGACCGACGCCGGCGCCGACCACTCGCTCGCCATCTACCAGCGGGTGCTGCGCAAGCCGGGCGACCATGCGCTCGCGGTGGCGGGGCACTTCTCCGTGGCGGAGCGGCCGTTTGTCGCCGCGGTTCTGCCGCTTGCCCACGGTGGCGTGGAACCCGCCGACCTGCGCGGCTACCGCGGCGTCAGCTTCGACGTCCGCGGCGACGGCGAGTACCGCCTGGTCGTCCCCACGCGCGGCCTGCGCACCAGCAACTTCTTCCAGACCGTCTTTACCGCCGGCCCCGCGTGGCAGACGGTCAGCCTCGATTTCGCCCTGCTCCGCCAACCCGACCAGCACCAGCCCATTTCGTGGACTGGCGACGACGCCCTCGCCCTCGTCTTCCGCATGGAAGGCAAGCCCGGCGAGCAACGCTGGCTGGAGCTCGACAACCTGCGGCTGGTGAAGTAGCCCCGGTGCCCCAGGTTCGCGCGTGGTGCCCCAGGTTCGCGCCCCGGTTCTGGGCGCTAACCTGGGCGGTCGTGCGCGGCGGGTGGCCCAGACATCCACGTCTCCAAGGAGGGGTGCCCCAGACGAGCCGGTTTTGCTCGTCTGGGAAAAAGACGGGGCGAAGCGATCATGCCGCCTCGCCTCCGTGCGTCCAGTCCTGTGGAAACATGGCGTTGACCGCGACCATCCCTTTCTCGCGCAGAGCGTAGGCGCGGAAGCTGCTCCAGCGCCACTTCTCCGGCGTGGCGACCAAGCCGCGCGTTACCGGATTACGGTGCATGTAGCGCAGCTTCTCGGTTCGTCTCTTCTCCGTCCAGACGTTGAAATCGTAGAAACGTGCCTGCTAGAAAAAGCGCGGCATGCCGCCAGCCAACAGTCCGCGCTCACGCATGTCCGCCCGCGCCCGCCGCGCGACGGCTTGCTTGACCGTCTTCAGCACCACCGAGAGATCGCGGCGCTCGGGCTCGCTGACCAGCAGGTGCACGTGCTCGGGCATGACCACGTAGCCGACGACAACGAACTGGTATCGTCGCCGGGCAGCTTCGAGGACGCGGAGGAACAGGTCACGGCGGCGCGCTGTGCCCAGGAAGGGCAGGCGGCGGTAGCAACTGAAGGTGATGAAGTGCAGGTCACCGCCGCCGTAATAGCGTTGGGGATGGGGCCGCACGCGGAGAGTCTACTCCCAGGTTTCGCCTCCCAGACGAGCAACACCGGCTCGTCTGGGGCACCCACTCTTACCTAGGCCACCCGCCGGCGCATCGATTCAAACAACGCTGCATCGCTTTTGTTGATATATTGGGTTTCAGCTCAATCGTTTCACGGATGAGGAGCGACTCACGCCTCTTTGAAGCGATTCGCGACGCCCTTACCCATCTCCACGAACAGGCGAAGTTGTTTCAGGACTATCGCCGTAAGCGTCGCGAGAAATGGAAGGCCGCTGCGGTTCAATTGGTTCGCCCGACCGATTCACAGATGACCGCATTCTCCGATTGCTACGTCGTATCCGAAAGTCGTTTGGAACTCGCAAGAACCAACTGCTGTCGGAAGGCCGGCGCCGCCGCCAAGCGCCCGTTTTTTCCCCGGCATCGCCTGTTGATCCCGGCGTCGCCGGGGTGGGAGGAGAAGAGTATGACGAAGAAGAAACCGTTGCTTTCTCTGGGGATTGTCGTTGTCGCACTCATGCTTGTGGCCGTTGACGCTCACGGCCAGGTGGCGTGGTGGCATGCGGAGGGGAATGCCAACGACAGTGTGGGCGGCGCCAACGGCTTCCTGGAGGGCGTCTCTTTTGCACCCGGCAAGGTCGGCCGGGCCTTTCAGTTTAACGGCAGCACATCATCGGTGCGGGTGCCTGATACCCCCAGCCTTGATATAACGAACAACTGGACCCTGGCCGCATGGGTCTATACCACGAGTCTGTCCGGCCACAAAGGCGGCGCCCAGGGTGTGGTCTCCAAGGTGGGCGGCGGGGGCGGCAATTACGGCTACCAGTTCGGCATTCTCGACGGTACCGGAGAAGTATACCTGGCGTTCAATGAAGCGGGCCAGGGATGGCCCGGCCCTTTGCTCAGGGCGGGTAGGGTCCCGCTCAACACCTGGACCTTCATTGCAGGCTCCTATGACAACAACACCATGGCCATCTACGTCTACGACGTCTTGGCCGGATCCAAGACCGTCGGCCCGAAAAGCGTCGCCAATTCGTCGTCAAACTTCCGCATCGGTTTGGACGACAATGGCAACGGGGACTTCAGCGGCATGATCGACGAGGTCAGGGTCTACAACCGTGCCCTGTCGGCTGATGAGATCAGGAGTCTAGGCTCAACGGATACTAATTTCGCGGGCCGCTGGAATGTGAATGCCGACGGTTTCACGTTCGTGCTGGATCTCGAACAGGCCAACGGCGTTGTGCGCGGACGTATGACCCCGACTGCCCCGATGCCCCCTGGAAGCCCGCCCAGCACCGTGGAAGGCTCCGCCCGCGGCCGCGAGATCGTGTTCCGGCGCATCACGCCCGGCGAGCTGACTCAGGAGTACCGCGGGTACATTTTCGACGTTTCCTCCGGGCACGCCATGGGTGGGATATTCGAGCACAGCCAGGCCTGGACCTACGGTTGGTACGCCACGCGATAAACTGTCGCCCAAGGTTGGGCGCGTGCGTTCGATAGCAGGTAGCCACGACGAATCTGCGGGCGGCGGGTGGCCCGCCCTTGCGCCGGGCGCCCCAGACGGAGCCGGTTTTGCTCGTGTGGGATTAACTCGGGGTCGCCGCGCGCCGACGTGTGGGAGCAAGGAAAACCCCTCCGCGCCTTCTGCGTTGAAAATCATATATCTTAAAGATTATGTCATTGAATCTGCGGCAACTATAGAGCTTGACTCCCCCGCCCCCCGCCCTGCTATCCTGCTTCTGCTGCGCTCCGGCGCAGGCCCGCCAGCTATTTGACAATTGGTAAACTTCGGCGGATCCCTCGGCCACCTCACTTCGCTCCGCCATCCGCCTTGGTTTCAGTAATTTACGTAGCGCGATGGACATTTTCCTGGCTTTTCGCCCTTTTCCATGGGCATGCCCATCGTAAGTCGCTGATTCCACTGGATAGTAGGGGGATGGGGGTATGTCACCAGGGAGTAAACCCGGCCCCCTAGGCCGGCAGGCCGCCGGGGACGAGGGGCATAGCGCGGAGGCGGCGGCCGGTGGCGGCGAAGATGGCGTTGGCGACGGCCGGGGCGAGGCCGACGATGGGCGTCTCGCCCGCG
Source organism: Terriglobia bacterium (assembly GCA_963739375.1). Lineage (GTDB taxonomy): Bacteria > Acidobacteriota > Terriglobia > Terriglobales > Acidobacteriaceae > CAVUAF01. Next base: position 383,686 of record CAVUAF010000018.1, on the reverse strand, counting down.
CCAAACGAGGGCTGGTCCTTGCGGTCGAGGATCACCACCTCGATCGCCGGGGTATCGCTGAAGCGCGGCAGGCGGTAGCTGCCGACGTGCGGGTTGGTGATGCGGCCGTTCTCGAAGTGGATGGCTTCGAACATCGCGCCCCCGATGCCCTGCACGATGGCGCCGGAAACCTGGTTGCGCAGCCCGTCGGGATTGACCACCGCGCCGCACTCGAAGCCGACGACCACGCGGGCGATGCGCACGCGGTCCGCGGTAATCGCCACCTCGGCGCAGCAGGCGGTGTACCCGCCCTTCTCGAAGCCGCCGGCGAGCCCGAAGCCGCGCTCCGGGGTGCTCTTTTCTTTGCCCCAGCCGAAGCGTTCGGCGGTGGCCGAGAAAATGTCGCGCAGGCGAGCGTCGGGAATATTCTTCAGCCGGAAGGCGAGCGGATCGAGGCCCAGCGCGTGCGCCAGCTCGTCCATGTGCGACTCGCGCGCAAAGTGATTCGCGGTCGCGGCCAGGCCGCGGTAGGACCCGATGCGCAGCGGCGAGTGTGCCGGGTGAAATTCGATGTGTTGGTTGGGCACGCGATACGGCGTCTGGATCGCGGCCCCGCCGGAGTTGTAGTTGTGGAACTCCCAGGCCAGCAGCGTGCCGTCGTCCGCCGCCGCCGACTTCACGTCGATCACGCCCGCGGGCCGGAAGTAGGCCCAGGTGAATTCTTCCTCGCGCGTCCACACCAGCTTGACCGGATGTTTCGCCGCCTGCGCGAGGCGCGCCGCTTCCACCGCGCACTCGCCGGTGTGCTTCCCGCCGTAGCCGGAGCCGGTGTCGGGAATGATGACGCGCACCTTCTCCGGCGCGAGGTGGAGTTCGCGCGCCAGGTCGTCGCGCACGCCCCAGGGACGCTGTGAGCCGGTCCAGACGGTGAGCTTGTCGCCCGTCCACTCGGCCACGGCAGCACGCGGCTCCAGCGGCGTGTGCGCGATGTAGGCAACGGTGTAGGTGGCCTCCAGCTTGTGTGGCGCCGCGGCCAGCGCCTGCTCGACGTTGCCGGTGACCTGGGGGCGTCCACCGCCGCCGCCTTCGCCGCCGCCCGGCTGGCGCAGCAGCTCGAAGAGCTGCGCTTCCGCGGGCTGCGGGGTGGTCTCCCAGTCGGCCTGGAGCGCGGCCAGCGCCTGTTCGGCGGCGTGCTGCGTGGGCGCGGCGACGCCGACAAAGTCGCCGTCGTGCACCACGGTGACGCCGGGGAGCTTTTCGGCGGCGCTCGCATCCAGCGTGCGCAGTTTCGCGCCGAAGGCCGCGGGCCGCAGCACTTTGCCGATCAGCATGCCCGGACGCACCACGTCGGACGCGTACTGGTGCTTTCCGGTGACAAACGCGGCGCCGTTGACCTTGGGCTGGGGATGCCCGGCGACGCGCCACTCGGTGGCGGGGGCAAGCGGCGGCTGGTCGCCGATCTGCTTGGCGATCTTCTGGCCGCGGGTGAGCTCGCCATAGCTGACGGAGCGGTGGTTGCCACGCTCGCGCACCTGGCCATCTTCGGCGATGAGCGCGGCGGGATCGGCGCCGAACTTCGCGGCGGCCAGCTCGACCAGCGCGATGCGCGCGGTAGCGGCGACCGCGCGGAGCTGGCGGCCCATCTGCGGCGTGGTGCGGCTGCCGAAGGTGCCGGCGTCGTAGGGCGTCAGGTCGGTGTCGCCCATGAGCAGCGAGATGCGCTCGACGGGGACGCGCAGCTCCTCAGCGACGTGCTGCGCGAGCGAGGTGCGGATGTTCTGCCCCATCTCGACTTTGCCGGTGTACACGGTTGTGTGGCCGTCTTCGCCGATGTGCAGCCAGGCGGCGAGGTCGCGCGGCATCTGCTCGCCGAAGCCGCCGCGGCCCGGGCGGCCGGACTCCTGCGTCAGCGCGGGCGCGGCGGCAAACACCAGCAGCCCGCCACCAAGCAGCTTGACGAACTCGCGGCGGTCCACCGCAAAGCCGTGATGCAGGCGCTCGACGGCCTCGTGCACCAGCAGTTCGAGATCAGGGGCGTGGCCGCTCATCCCTTGCTCCCGGCTTGCGCGGCCTCGCGGATGGCGGCGAGGATGCGCGGGTACGTTCCGCAGCGGCAGACGTTGCCGTTCATCTGGCGGACGATCTCTTCGTCGGAGGGGCGCGGGTTGGACTGGAGCAGCGCGGCGGCGGAGACGATCATGCCCGCGGTGCAGTAGCCGCACTGGAAGGCTTCGTGCTTCAGGAATGCGGCCTGGACGGGATGCAGCGCGTCGCCGTGCGCCAAGCCCTCGATGGTGGTGACGTTCTTCCCCGCGACCGCGGCGGTGTCGGTACGGCAGGAGCGTGCCGGCTTGCCGTCAATCATGACGGTGCAGGAGCCGCACTGGCCTTCGCCGCAGCCGTACTTCGTGCCGGTGAGCCCGAGGGTCTCGCGCAGCGTGGTGAGCAGCGACTGGCCCGCCGGGACTTCGATCCGCTGTTCCTTGCCGTTGACCCGCAGCGTAAGAGGAGGCATCACCACCCCGCGAAGACCAGGATTATAGCGCCCGGCGGCAAAGCGGCGGGAGGTCAGGGCGTGTGGGGTGTGGCCGCCTTGGGACCGTACTTGGCCAGCGCGCTGATGAAGGGCTGGGCGTCGTTCGGGACCGGGGTGGCGCCGGTGAGCAGGCTCTTGTAGGGGATGAGGTGGCCGTAGAAGTTGCGCGTGGTGTCCTTGTCCTGCTTGATGACGGCGCCGTTGAGTTCCAAGCCGCCAAAAAGGCCGCGAGCGCGGGAGTAGGTGAGCACCTCGGCGCGCATCTTCCAGTCGGTCATGCCTTCGGCGTGGCGGCCCACCGGCCCGGCGGCGACCGAGGCATTCACGCCCAACTTGAACTTGCTGGAGAGCAGGCGCTGCATCCCGGAATCATTCGTGATGACCATCACCAGGTCCACCGCCTGCGCCCCGATCTGCAAGCCGAAGCTACCGCCGCCCACAGGAAGAACGCCGGCGCGCTCCAGCCGGCATCGGTGCGGCAACTGGCGACCCCGCGTCCGTACTGGCCGCCGAAGCCGAATCCCGCCTTCTTCAGCGAGGGGACCACGGCAATGCACTTCGCGCCGGAGAAAATTTCTTCGGGAATGCCCTTGTCGGGGGCAGACATGATCTCGTTGAGAACGTCACCGGCGGCTTGGATGCGCTCGACGTCCTTGGCGGGCTCGCCACTTTGCGCGGCGGCGAAACCACTCAGAGAAAGAACCAAGAGGAGGGCGGCGGCGGTCTTCATCACGGTACCTCGCAGGGAACTTCTCTTTATGGTAACGCGAGCGCGGCGCGTCCGGGTTGCCGAATTCGGCTACTGGCTGCTGGCTACTAGCTGCTGGGCTGCAGACGTGCCGCACGCTACGCGCGCTGGATGACAACCAAGAAGAAGTTTCGAGTTTCGGGTTTCGGGTTTCGGCAGGGATTCTTCGAGGCTGCAGGACATCTGGATATCTGGATGGGAAAGGCCGTAATTCGTTCAGCGGGCTGAACATCGATATGTGACCTGCGTCACAGGCAAGAAAATCTCGCGCAGCTATTTTGTATTCACAACCGAGAGACATTGCAGGCTTCGATACGGAACCTCTACCCCACGACCCCACCCCGTATCGGAGCCTGCAGTCGTTTTGGGGGACGCTGCCCGCTACTGGCTGCTCGCTGCTGGCTACTCGCTAACCGCTGTCCGCCTTCCGCCTTGCGCCAAGCCGCTAATCCGCACTCCGCTTACCGCTGATAATTCGTCACGGAGGCACCTAGGGGAGGCCGAGAAGCGCCCGGCCGGGGGCCGCCGGGCCTAATCTCTTGAGGTCTAGCCGGGGGACGGCGGAGAGCGGCTCCTGCTACAATCGCGGGCTTCCCTAACAACAGTGAGGTCCGCGTGAACAAGCTGGTATGCAAAGTGTTGCCGGTGGCATTGTTGCTGGCGGCGAGTGTGTGTCCGGGGCTGGAGCGGCAGGCGAACGCCGCTTATCGGGCGCGGCGCGAGAAGCTGGCGCAGAAGCTGAATGGCGGCGTGGCGCTGCTGTTTGGGGAGACGGAAGCCTCGACGGGCGACGCTATATGGGGCTTCCACCAGAGCGAGAACTTCTACTACCTGACGGGGTGGGCGGAGCCAGGGGCGGCGGTGGTGGTGGTCGGGGCGGCGGAAGCGCGGCCCGCGGAAGCGGGCCAGCCGGAACGCCCGGGGCGGCAGTATGCCGAGATCCTGTTTCTCCCGGCGCGCAACCGCACCCAGGAGCGCTGGACCGGGCCGAAGCTCGGGCCCGACAGTCCGGAAGCGAGGAGCGTCACCGGGTTTGACCGGGTGCTGCCGATGGCGGAGCTGCCGCGGGTTTTGAGCGAGTTGGCGCCGCCGGTGCGCGTGTTTACGGAAATCCCGCGCGGCGGGGAGAGCGCCGACATGCTGCGCGGCCTGATGGGACTCGGCGCCTTTTCCGGCGGGGCACAGCCGCAGGAAGTGCGGCTGCTGCTGGGTGAACTACGCAAGGTCAAGGACGCGGGGGAGATCGAGCTGATCCGCAAAGCCACCGACGCGAGCGTGGCGGCGCACCAGGCGGCGATGCGGGCCATGAAGCCGAACGGGAGTGAGCACGAGATCGCGGCCCTGATGCAGTACGAGTTCGAGCGGCGGGGCTGCGAGCGTCCGGCGTACGCGCCCATTGTCGGGGCCGGCTTCAACTCGACGGTGCTGCACTACAGCCAGGATGCGGCGGCGATCCGCGATGGCGACGTGGTGGTGATGGACGTGGCCGGCGAATACTCGGGCTACGCCTCCGACATCACGCGCACGCTCCCGGCCAACGGCCACTTCACGGCGCGGCAGCGCGAAATCTACAACATCGTGCTGGGGGCGCAGCAGGCCGCCATCGACGCCTTCGTGGCGGGAAAATCGACGTTGGGGCGCAGCAGCCCCGAGTCGCTCGACCGCGTGGTGCGGGAGTACATCAACACCCATGGCAAGGACCTGCACGGGGAGGCGCTGGGCAAATACTTCATCCACGGGGTGGGACATTTCGTGGGGCTGAACGTGCACGATCCCGGCGACACCAGCGTGCCCCTGGGCCCGGGTATGGTATTCACGCTGGAGCCGGGGGTTTATATTCCCGAGGAAAAGCTGGGGGTGCGGATCGAGGACACGTTCCTGGTCGGCGGCGACGGGCGGCTGATCAGCCTCAGCGGGAAAGCGCCGCGTACCGCAGAAGAAGTGGAGCGGGCGATGGCGGAAGCACAGCGGCAAAGCTCTAAGCCCTAAGCTCTATGCCCTAAGCTCTACGCGTGACGTCTTTGCCGTCGGGAACTGCAGATGTTCAGCTATCCTAGCGCTCGGCGATGATCGTCCTGTACATTGTTCTGGTGCTGTCGACGCTGGCCGTGATCGGCGCGGCGATAGCGTTTTACTGGCGCGTGCGGCGGCACAGCGGGCGGCAGGCGGCGCCTGAAGACATGGGCGTGGCGCGCAAGAAGCACCCGGGCGCGTGATCTGGCAGCGCGGGCCACGAAGGAAGAGAGTTGATGAATCGAGCTGCCGTTCGGACCTTTGACTTACCGCGCACAGGAAGCGCGCTGCGCAACGTGGCGCTGGCGATCACGGCCAGCGGGTTCGTGGCCCTGTGCGCGCGCGTGACCTTGCCGCTGCCCTTCACGCCGGTGCCGCTCACGCTGCAGAATTTTGCCGTGTTGCTGGTCGGGCTGACGCTGGGCCCCCGCCTCGGTTTTGCGGCCCTGGCGCTCTACCTGGCCGAAGGCGCTGCGGGCCTGCCGGTGTTTAATCCCACCGGGCCGGGCGGCATCGCGCAGTTGCTGGGACCGACCGGCGGGTACCTGATGGCGTATCCGGCGGTAGCGGCGATAGCGGGCGCGTTCGGCGAGTGGGGCGGGCGAAAGTTCTGGACGAACGCCGTGGGCAGCGTGCTGGCGGAGTGCGTGTTGTTCGCCGCCGGGGTGGCGTGGTTCGCGGCGGTAACGCGTTTGCGACTCGCGTACGCGGTGCAGCTGGCGCTGCTGCCGTTCGTTTTCGGCGAGGTGGCGAAGATTGCCGCCGCGGCGGCGCTGGCGCCACGCGTGCGCGGCGTGCTCAAGCGATAGTCTCAAGGACGGGGTTAGGCACCGCAATCCGGCGATTCCGCAGTTCCTCAATGACGATGGCGACCCAGGCTTCCTCTCATGTGCGCGAGATCAGCATCGCGCATTCTCCCGATTCCGACGACGCGTTCATGTTCTACGGGCTGGCCACCAACAAGGTGCGGCGGCCGGGACTGCGCTTCGCCCACACCCTGTGCGACATCGAGACGCTCAACCAAAAGGCGCAGCAAGGCGTGTACGACGTGACCGCCATCTCGTTCCACGCCTATCCGTACATCGCCGAGCGGTACGCGCTGCTGCCCAGCGGCGGCAGCGTGGGGGAAGGCTACGGGCCGATGATCGTGGCGGCGCGCGCCCTTACCCAGCGCGACGTCAAGCGGCGCATCATCGCCGTGCCCGGCACGCTGACCACCGCCTTCCTGGTGCTCAAGCTGTTTGCGCCCGAGGTGGCCACCGAGGTCGTGCCCTTCGACCAGATCATCCCGCAGGTGCTGGCGGGCAAGTACGAGGCGGGGCTGATCATCCACGAGGGGCAGCTCACCTTCGGCCGCTCCGGGCTGCACAAAGTAGTGGACCTGGGAGCGTGGTGGCGGAAGCACACCGGGCTGCCGCTGCCGCTGGGGGGGAACGCCATCAAGCGCGACCTGGGCGAGCCGGTGATCGCGAGTGTCGCTTCGGCGCTGAAGGAATCGATCCAGTACGCGCTCGACCACCGTGAGCCGGCGCTGGCGTATGCCATGCAGTTCGCGCGCGACCTCGACCCGGCGGCGGCGGACAAGTTCGTCGGCATGTACGTGAACGAGCGCACCCTCGACTACGGCGTGGACGGGCGCGAGGCGATCCGCAAGCTGCTGGAGATGGGCCACGCCGCCGGCATCATTCCCCATGCGCCGCGCGTGGACTTTGTGGAATGAAGCTTCCACCACGAAGGCACGAAGACACCAAGGGTGGACGTCCGCTGCGTTCTTTGAATGGTCCGCCAGCTGGCCTTGTGCTTCCGGGTCTTCGTGGTGCCAGTTAATCGCTCCTCAACGTGCGGCGACGCTTTTCCGCTGCGCGAGTTGGCTGCCGATGATGACCCCGATGGCCACCGCGGCCTGGGCGGTCAGCGTCACGTACTCGAAGCCCGCGCCTTCCGCGATGCGGTAGCGTGCCTTGGCCACGACCGGCGTGGCCAGGTCGTGAATCGGGTCGGTGAGGACCAGCTTGAAGACCTTGCCGCGCTGGAACTTCTGCTCCGTGCGCACCAACATGCCGCCGGGCCCGAGCACGATCACCGCCCCCAGATCGCGACCGGCGGACGAGGTGAGACGCACGTTGGCTGCCTCGGGAATCGGTACCCGCTCAAAGCGCCGCTTGTTCTTTTTCATCAATGGCCTCCGCTGATGGCGAGCCCAGCCTACTCGATTTCCGCGCGCGTGTCAGCGGTCAGCGAATGGGCTCGGGGAAACTGAAGACCGGGTCGAGGTCCACCGGGATGTCGCGCACCTGGCGGAGCGATTGCTGCAACTCCGTAGGGAGGTGGTCATACTTCGCGAACCAGGCTTCGGCGCGGGCGCGGTCGCCGGTGGCCTCCTGCTCGAGCAGCTCCCTGGCCAGCGAAGCCACCGCGACCGGCATGCGCTCGACATCCACGAAGTAATGCCCGCCGGCGTCGCGCTGGATGACGTTCTGCTCGCTGAAATAATTGAATTCCATCATCTCGGCCTTGCCGTGGGCCTCGGCGATGCCGAACCGCACCGTGCGGAAGATGCCGGCAACGTGGGAGATGTAGATTTCGGCCAGCCGAGCCGGCGGAAACGCGCCGTGGTCGACCAGCCACTTGAGGCCGAACAGGCCGACGATGTCGGCCTTCGCTTCCTCCAGGCCGCTGTAGGCCGGGCCGATGGCTTCGCGGATGTCTACCTGCTGGCCGTTGCGGCGCGCGAAGGCGGGACCGAGCCCGTGCGAGATTTCATGCATCAGGGTGCCGGCCATGTAGCCCTCGCCGGTGGCGAGCGGCGCCTGGTCGGGACGCATCAGGCGGCGCGCAATGGGGAGGATGACGTAGTTCACGCGCGCGTCCATGAAGTTCTTGAAGAAGATCTTCTTGGTGCCTTTCTCCTGGTGGATGCGAGGGTCGTTAGGCAGATTGTCGGCCACCGCCTGGTAGCCGTGGCGCAGGTCGCCGGAGCGGAAGGGCGTGTCCATGACCTCCATCGGGGTGAGGTGGCCGCGCACCGACGGCCGGTCTTCGGCCGGCAGCGGCAGCGCGTCCTGGATGTCGGCCACGTACTGCTGATAGACCGCCAGCTTCTGCGACTCGGCGGCATTGCGGACCAGCACGGCGCCGCCGAAGCTGGTCTTCACGCCGAGCAGGTCGTCGAGGTAGGTCTCGTAGGGCGCGCAGATGATGTCGAACTTCGGGTTGTCGAGTTCGAGCCAGGCGATGTCGCTGGCGTAGTAGTCGTCGGAGAGCAGGGCGTCGGCACGGAGGCGGAGGAAGCGCGCGAAGCTGGAATCGTCGCTGAGCGCGGCCGCCTCGCGCAGCACCCTGGCCGCAGGTTCGAGGAACTCGCGGAAGGCGATGCGATACGGGATCCCGGCCAGCTCGCCCGCCGCGGGCCGCCGCACGATGGTGTACGGGCTGTAGATTTCGGCCTTCTTGTCCGGATGGGCGGCGACGTACTGCTCCACTTCGTCGCGGGTCAGGCCGTCGGGATATAGCCCGTGCCCGGGAAAGAACGGCTGGGTGCCGACGAACGGCTTGTTGTTTTCCAGCAGGTCGAAGCGGCTGCCATGGATCATGAGCAAGCGCACGACCTTCTCGTCGGTCGGGTTCTTGCTGGCGCGCAACTGCAGCAGCAGACGGAGGCCCTCGGGATCGCTCTGCCGCCAGTAGATGTTTTCGAGGGCGTGCTGCGCCTCGACCAGCTTGTTGACCAGCTGCCGCTCGCGGGCGCTCAGCGCGGCACCGGTGAAGGGCATCGGGGTGCGCCGCCAGCGGGCGAGCTCTTCCCCGATTTCCGACGAGGCGTGCAGGCGAAATGCCTCGGCGCGGGCGCTCACCGGCGCTGCCGGGCGCGCGCTGCGGCGTTGAGCGTGGGATGACATAGCCAAGACCAACAGCAGAACCGCTGAGATGCAGTGTTTCATAAGAGGCACGATTCTAATGCACCGGGCGGATCGGGTCAGCGGTTGATTGGTTCATCGGCAATTGGTGTTCGGTATCATCACAGCGTGCTCCGCCGCGACCTGACTGCCGGCCCACAGACCCTGCTCATCGACGCCGATGACACGCTGTGGGAGAACAACGTGTACTTCGAGCGCGCGATTGCACAGTTCATCTCCTTCCTCGACCACCAGACGCACGCACCGGCCGAGGTGCGCGCGGTGCTGAACGAGGTGGAGCGGGAGTGCATCGTGAAGCATGGCTATGGCATCCACAGCTTCGCGCACGCGCTCATGGACACCTTCGAGCGGCTCTCCGCCGAGCCGCCCACGCCGGAGCTGCACGAGCGCATCCACAGCTTCGCGCATGCGATTGCCGAACACCCGGTCGAAATCCTGCCGGGCGTGCCGGAGACGCTGGGCTACCTGGGCGCGCGGCATCACCTCATCCTCATGACCAAGGGGAACATCGCCGAGCAGACCGGGAAGATCGAGCGCTCCGGCTTGAAGGAGTATTTTGCGGCGGTGGAGATCGTGGCGGAGAAAGACCCGCAAACCTACGGCGAAATCGTGGGCAAATACGGGCTGCCGGCCGACAGCACGTGGATGGTGGGGAACAGCCCGAAGTCGGACATCAACCCTGCACTGCGCGCCGGCCTCAACGCCGTCTTCGTGCCGCACGACAACACGTGGATCCTGGAGCACGAAGAGGTTGGGATTGCCAGCCCGCACGGGCGGCTGCTGCGCGTGGAGCGCTTCCGCGACCTGCGCGAGCACTTCTGAGCGACACCAGCAGCGACCCGACGACCCAGTCCCTTCACAGGTTGATCACCAGCAGCTTGCGTTCGGTCATCTCCTCAATGGCGTAGCGCAGGCCTTCGCGGCCGGTGCCGCTGTCCTTGGTGCCGCCGTAGGGCATGTGGTCGATGCGGAAGGTGGGGACATCGCCGGCGACCACGCCGCCGACCTGCAACTCCTCGTAGGCGCGGAAGATGAGGCGCGCGTCGTGGGTGAAGAGGCCGGCCTGCAGGCCGTAGAGTGAGTCGTTGACGCGGGCGACCGCGTCCGCGAACTCGTCGTAGGGTTCCACCGTGACCAGAGGCGCGAACACCTCTTCGCAGTTGACGCGCATGTCCGGGGTGGTGCCGGTGAGTACGGTGGGCTCCAGCACCGCGCCCTGCCGCCGGCCGCCGCACATCACCCTGGCGCCCCGGCCGACGGCCTCGTTGATCCATTCCGCGGCGCGGACCGCATCCGCTTCGCGGATCAGCGGGCCAACGTCGGTGGCTTCATCGAGCGGATCGCCGACCTTGAGTTTCTTGACCGCGGCGACGAGGGCAGCGACGAAATCCTCGTACACCTGGCGATGGACCAGGATGCGCTGCACCGAGATGCAACTCTGCCCGGCGAAGCTGAAGCCGCCGGCCACGCAACGCTCCACCGCGTAGCGCAGGTCGGCATCGTGATGGATGATGACGCCGGCGTTGCCGCCCAGTTCCAGCGCCACCCGCTTCTTCCCTGCCTGCTGCTTGAGTTGCCAGCCGACGACGGAGCTGCCGGTGAAGGTGAGGAGCTTGAGCCGGTCGTCCTGCACCAGGGGCGCCGCGTCCTGGCTGCGGAGGGGCAGGACGTTGAGCGCGCCCGCCGGCCAACCCGCTTTCTGCACGGCTTCCGCGAGCAGCAGGGCGCTGAGCGGCGTTTGCGACGCGGGCTTCAGCACCACCGTACATCCCGCGGCGATCGCCGGCGCCAGCTTGTGGGCCACCAGGTTCAAGGGAAAATTAAAGGGTGTGATGGCCGCAATCGGGCCCAGCGGGAAATGCCGCACCAGCCCCCAGCGTCCGCGCGCCATCTCCTGCATGTCGAGTGGCAGGTACTCGCCGTAGATGCGCGTGGCCTCTTCCGCCGCCACAGTGAAGGTGAAGATGCAGCGGTCCACCTCGACGCGCGCCACCTTGATGGGCTTGCCCGCCTCCTGCGCCAGGGCGCGAGCGAATTCTTCGCGCCGCTCCGCGACCGTGCGCGCCACTTCGCGCAGCACGCGCTGCCGCTCAAACGCCGGGAGCTTGCGCGTGATCTCGAAGGCGCGGACCGCCGCCGCGATGGCGCGCTCCAGATGCGGGCGCGAGGCGCGCGCGACGGTGGCGATGACTTTCCCGTCGTACGGCGCGTGAATCGGTTCCGGGTCTCCCTCGCGGATGAATTCCCCGTCAAGCAGGAAGCCGGTCAGTTCGGTGGAAACTACCGCCGCATTGCTCATGGCAGCCGCCTTCGCCAGAATATTGAGTGCCCTGGCCTGCTGGTGGAACCCAGAATCATAGACCTACGGGCGCCGAAGATGGCGAGGCTCAACAAGCCGATCGTGGTGCTCGCCGGGCACGTGCACAACTACGAGCACTACGAGCGCAACGGCGTCACCTACATCACGATCGGCGGCGGCCGTGCCACCCCCTACCGCATCGAGCGCCACCCCGACGACGCCTACCGGGAGCCCGGCGCGACGTATCACTTCTGCTCCCTGTACGTCAGCCGCGACCAGGTGGAATTCACCATGGACAAGGTAGAACTGGCCGAGGGACAGGCGCAGTGGACGGTCGTCGATTCGTTCACCATCAAGGCGGGCGCGGTGCGCCCAACGGCGGGCAAGTAGCGGCGGGACGTTTTTCCAGGGCTAGACGGCGACCCGCCGCGCCGCACCGGTCGCCGCCTTGCGCCGGGCATCGCGGGCCCAAAGGATGATCCGCGGCAGCATGAACAACGCGAACACCGCCGCATAGGTCGCGGGCAGGTGGACGTCGGCCTTCACCAGCCACCAGTAGTGAATGATCCCCAGCAGCGCGGAGAGGTAGATCAGGCGGTGGAGCACCTGCCAGCGCCAGCCGAGGCGGCGGATCCAGCCCGCGGTCGAGGTGACTACCAAGGGCAGCAACAGCACGAAGGCAGCGAAGCCGACGGTGATGAACTTGCGCTTGGCGATGTCCTTCAGCATCTCGCCAACGTCGAAGAACTTGTCGAGCCAGATGTAGGTGATGAAGTGCAGCACGCCGTAGAAGAAAGCAAACAGGCCGAGCAGCCGGCGGAACCTGATAAGCGCGTGCCAGCCCGCCAGGCGGCGCAGCGGCGTAATCGCCAGCGTCGCCAGCAGCAAGCGGATGGTCCAGTCACCGGTGGCGTGGGTGATGACCTCGATCGGGTTCGCGCCCAGGTTGCCGGTCACGCCCTTGTACAGCAACAGCCCCAGCGGCGTGAGGCAGGCGAGCCAGACGGCGGTCTTCAGCAGGACGGGTTTCATTCGCGATTGAGCAATTGAGAAATTGGGGAATTGAGTAATTGAGTAATTGGGGAAGTGAGTAACAGAAAAGTGCGCCGCACGCTCGGCTTTAAATTACTCAATTTCCCAATTTCTCAATTCAAAAATATTTCCGTAGGTCCATCCCGTTGTAGAGGCTTGCCACCTGGGCGCCGTAGCCGTTGAACATCTGGGTCGGGATTTTCCGGATGCTGTTGAAGAAGCTGCCGTCGATGCGGCGCTCGGTCTTCTGGCTCCAGCGGGGATGGTCCACGTTAGGATTCACGTTGGAGTAGAAGCCGTACTCGTTGGGCGCCTGCTGGTTCCAGGTGTTAACGGGCTCCTTCTCGACCAGCTTGATTTTGACGATGGCCTTGATGCTCTTGAAGCCGTATTTCCACGGCACCACCAGGCGGATGGGCGCGCCATCCTGATTGGGCAGCACGTCGCCGTAGAGGCCGACCGCGAGGATCGCCAGCGGGTGCATGGCCTCATCGAGGCGCAGGCCTTCGAGGTACGGCCACTCCAGCACGCCGCCGCGCTGCCCCGGCATCTGCTCGGGCGCCAGGATGGTGGTGAACTCCACGTACCGGGCCTTGCCCAGCGGCTCCGCCTGCTTGAGCAGGTTGCCCAGCGGGAAGCCGACCCACGGGATCACCATCGACCAGCCTTCCACGCAGCGGTGGCGATAGATGCGCTCTTCGAGCGGGTTGGCCTTGAGGATGGCGTCCACGTCGAGGGTCTTGGGCGTCTTGACCAGGCCTTCGATCTTCACCGTCCAGGGGCGGGTTCTGAAATTGCGCGCCATGCCCGCAGGTTCGTACTTGTCGGTGCTGAACTCGTAGTAGTTGTTGTAGCTGGTGATGTCCTTTTTCGGCGTCGCCGTTTCGCTGGTGCTGAAGGCGCTTTTCGTGAACGGCGGCAGCGAGGCGGCGTGGACCGCGGCTTGCGGCTCGGCTACGCGCACGCCCGCGGCAGCAATGGCGGCGGCGCCCGCCGTCCCCGCCCCCAGCGCGAGGAAGCGGCGGCGGTTCAGGTAGGCAGACTGCGGCGTGATCTCCGACGAACGAATGTCAGGTGCTTTGCGGATCAGCATGTTCGGCCCCGTTGCAACCAGCTTACTGCCATACGATCCACGGGCAAGCGGGAAGTTGCAGAAAAACGGGTGCGCTCCGGATGACCTCGAACGACCGCGGCACCGCGCCCGGCGCCAGGCGCAGGATCGAGCCCTCGTTGCCTACCTGGTTGGTCGTGCTGGGCGTCCGCTCGGCGATTACCTTGGTTCCGGGGCTGGTTACCGCTGTGACCTTTCCCGCCGGGGAGGGTGATGAGAGACTGTGCTTGACCCTGCTGCAAGGCAACTCCTCCACAGAACCGGGAGCCATGGCGTATGAAACTTAGAAACGCTCTGTTGGTTACGCTTGCGATGCTGTTGGCCGGCGCGGTTGCGGCCACGGCCACCAGCATCACCGTGACTACGTCAGCCGGACTTTTCACTCCTGTACCGACCGCGAATCAGGCGTTTTTCAACGCACCGGCGGTGGCAACCTCGCCCTACACTGAAGGTGTATTCACCATCACGGGGGATTTCGGCTTTTACACCGGCAGCGTGGACGGGTTGCATCGCGCTCCGACCGGGGATGTTACGCAGTATATTTCCGTGCCGCAGGACGGCAGTAATCCGGCGCAGCAGTACGTAGTGACCTTCAGCACCACCGGCAACAACTATTTCGGCCTGTACTGGGGATCGCTGGATACGTACAACACCATCACGTTCGATACGACGGGCGGCACGTTTACGTTCTCCGGCACCGACCTGTCTAATCTTACCGGTGTACCGTTCGATTGCCCCCCTTGCGGCAACCCGCAGGCGAGCGCGTACTACGACTTCACGGTAAACGGCGGAACCCTGAACAGCGTCACCATCGGGTCCAGCAACCGGGCGCTGGAGGCAGATAATTTTGCCGTCGGCAAGGTGCCCGAGCCTTCCTCTTTGCTGCTGTTCGGCAGCGGCCTGGCCGGTCTGGCCGGCTTGCTGCGCCGCAAGCTGACAAAGTAAGGTCGAATCCTTATTCGCTCAAGCCGCTTGGTAAGCGGCTTTTTTGTTGCCTTATGCCTGGGCCTGCGCGCGCGCCCTACCGCGGCACGGCGGATGGGAAGAGGTAGGCGTAGGCGAGGACAATGGCGCCGACAATCGAGGCCAGGGCGATGGAGTGCCAGAACAGGTAGCGCAGGATGGAGCCCTCGTTGCCCACCTGGTTGGTCGCGGCGGCGGCGACCACAATGGACTGCGCGTCCACCATCTTCCCCATCACACCGCCGGCGCTGTTGGCCGCGCCCATGAGGATGGGGCTCAGGTGCAGCTGTTCCGCCGTGATGCGCTGCAAGCTGCCGAAGAGCGCGTTGGACGAGGTGTCGCTGCCGGTCAGCGCCACGCCCAGCCAGCCGAGAAACGTCCCAAAAAACGGGAACAGCCCGCCGCTGCGGGTGAAGGCGATGGCCAGCACGGCGTCCATGCCCGAGTAACGCGTGACGTACCCGAGACCCAGCATCAGGCAGATGGCCAGCACGGCGTAGCGCATGCGCACGAGCGTGCGCGCGAAGATGGCGACCTGCGCGCGCGGCCTAACGCCCAGCAGCAGTCCGGAGAGCACGGCGGCGAAAAAGCAGCCGGTGCCGGTGGCCGAGAGCCAGTTGAAATCGAACTTTGCCGGTTCCGGCGCGGCCTGCGTCACCACCGGCGCGGTGCGCACCACCAAGCGATGCAGACCGGGAACGTCCCAGCCGCCGCGCGCCGCTGCCGGCGTCGTAGTGCGATTCATGGCGGCCTTGATCGGCGGCAGCCCCCACACGAGCACAAACAGCGAGAGGATGGCGAACGGCAGCCAGGCCCGCGCGACCCTGCCGGCGCGCAGTGCCGGCGCGCCGGCCGAGGCGGCCGGCGCTACACCTGCGTCGTCGTGCGCGAACCGCCACACCCGCCGCGGTTTCCACACCCGCAAGAACAGCAGCGTCGCCACCAGCGAGACCACGCCGCTGGCAATGTCCACCAGGTTGCTGTCCACGTAGTTCGACCAGAGGAACTGCGTCAGGCCACACGACACGCCCACCACCAGGATCGCGGGCAGCACTTCCAGCGTCTCGCACCATCCCACCAGCGCGCGCACCAGCCAGAACGGCACGATGACCGCGGCAAAGGGCAGGATGCGCCCGATCATGGCGCTGAGCTGCGCGTCGGGCAGCCCGGTCACGGCGGCCAGGGTGTGGACCGGCGTCCCGATGGCGCCCCAGGCTACCGGCGCGGTGTTGGCGATCAGGGCGAGCACGGCCGCGTGAAAGGGATCGAACCCCAGCCCGATCATTAACGCGCCCGCAATCGCCACCGGCGCGCCGAAACCCGCGGCGCCCTCGAGAAACGCGCCGAAGCAGAAGGCCACCAGCAGCAGTTGCAGCCGGCGGTCGGGCGTGATGCGCGCCACCGACTGCTTCATGATCTCGAATTGTCCGGTATGGACCGCGAGGTCGTACAGAAAGACGGCGGCGACCACGATCCAGGCGATCTTGAGGCCGAAGGCGACGCCGTAGAGGAAGCTGGCCAGCGCCAGCCGCGCCGGCATGGTGAAAGCGAAGACCCCCACCAGAATGGCCGCCAGGACGCCGGCGCCGGCCGCCACGTGCGCCTTGACGCGCGCGAACGCGAGCAGTCCCAGCACCACCACCAGGGGCAGTGAGGCTACCAGGGTCGAGAGCCACCAGTGGCCGAAGGGGTCGTAGACCTGGGACCAGGGCACCTCTCACTCCGCGGGCTTGATGGCTTCGCCGCGCTTCAGCACGCGGTCGAAGAAGTCAGCCCCGGCGCGATATGCCGCCACCCAGCTGCGCCAGAGCAGGAAGTCGTGGATCTCGTCGGGAAAGACGAGCTGCTCGAAGGGCACGTGCTGGGCGCGCAGGCGCTGCGCCAAGTCCACCGTCTGGCTGAAGGCGACGTTGCGGTCGTCGTCGCCCTGGATGAGCAGCACCGGCGAGCGCCACTTCGCAATGGAGGAATTCGGCGACGACTCGAAGGCCAGCCGCTGTGCCTCGCGCGCGTCGGGCGCCGCTTCCGCGCCCTGGGCGCCGCGCGTCCGCACTGACCAGTCGTGCACCCCGTGCATGTCAACGCCGGCGGCGAAGATGTCGGAGTTGCGCGCCAGGCCCATCGCCGTCAGGAAGCCGCCGTAAGAGCCGCCCCAGAGGCCGATCTTCGCCTTGTCCACGATGGGCAGAGTCTGCAGATAGCGGGCGGCGGCGACGATGTCCTTGTACTCGCTGGCGCCCCGCCAGCCGCCGTCGGCCGGCTCGCGGAACTTCCGCCCATACATGATCCCGGTGCGGTAATTCACCGAAAGCACCACGTACCCCAGCGACGCCAGGTACTGATTCTCGGCGTACGACCCGTGGTAGTAGTACATGTAGTGGAAGCCGAGCAGCATCTGCCGCTTCGAGCCGCCATGCATGAAGAGTAGCGCCGGGCCCGGCGCGGTGCGTCCCGCGGGAACGAAGAGCTGGCCGTGGATGGTCCAGCCGTCTTCCGCCGGGAAGGTGACCAGCTTGGGCTCGACCAGCTGCGCGGACGGGAAGTCGGCGGGCAGCAGCTCTTTCGCGATCATCTGCCGGCCCTGCGGGGTGATGACGTAGGGCATCGCGGGCGTGGTGCCGCTCGACCCCAAGCAGAAAGTGAACTGCCCGTCGCCGGTCTGGCGCGGCGCCCACTCCGACCCGTCGCCGCGGGTCAGCGCCTGCGGGGTGCCGCCCGCCACGGACACGCGCCATAGGTGGCGGCGGTCAACGTCGTTCTGGTTCGAGGAATACAGGATGCTGTTGTGGTCGCTGGCCAGCGTGACGTGCTCGACGTCGAAGTCGCCGGGCGTGAGCAGCGTGGGCGGGCCGCCGCTGGGCGCGATCGAGTACAGGTGGTTCCAGCCATCGTGCTCGTAAGCAAACACCAGGCGCCCGTTCGCGAAATGGAACGAGGTGTCGGCGGTGCCGCGCGGGAAGGAATCCACCTCTTCCGTGCCGCTCTTCCAGATCTGCCTGGCGGCGCCGTCGGCCGGATTTCCCACCCAGATGGCGAAGGGCTCAGGGCGGATGGGGATGCTGGGGAGGCGGTCCATGCGCCCGGCGAGGCGGAAGAAGGCGATCTGCTTGCCGTCGGGGGACCAGCGCGGGAGGAGGTCGCGGTCGACGCTGGGCGCCATCCAGCGGATGGTGTCGCGCCCGAAATCGTAAATGCCGACAAAGCTGTGGTCGCCGCGCTCGCTCACGAAGGCGACCTGCTTACTGTCTGGCGACCACGTCGGGTCAACGTTGTTGCCGCGAATGTAGGCAAGTTGCTTGGCGGGCGCCGCGCCCGAGACCGGCGCAATCCACAACTGGCGGCGCGCCGCCCACGCCGCCCACTGCCCGTCGGGTGAAACGGCGATGTCCTCGCAGCCTTCGCTGCCGCATTCCATGTCGCCGAGGAGGCGTGGCTGCCCGCCGGCGTCAATGTCCACCGCCCACACCTGCTGGTGCGGCTTGGTGACGTTGCTGGTGGGGTCGGCGACCTCGTTCTCGCGGTTGGTTTCGCTGCCGCGCGTGTAGAGCACGGTCTTGCCGTCGGGGGTCAGCCGCACGCTGGCGATGGGATAGCCATCATCCTTGTCGTAGTGCGTGACCTGGCGGGCGCTGAAGGTGGGCGCGTCGGCGACATACACGTTGCGCAGGCCGCGCTGCGACACCGCCCAGGCAATGCGATGTCCCTGCGCGGAAGCGACCAGGTTGCTGGGAAACGCCCCGCTCATGACCTGTTCGAGGGTAAAGCCGGCGGCGAAAGCGGCAGGCGCAAGCGCCAACACCAGAACAACGGCGACGAAGTGGCGACACGTGGTGGTCTTCATAGCGGGGAGAGAGTATCGGAGCGCGCGCCGATTGCCAAGAGCGCTGCTGGCAGTTGGCTGTTAGCTGCTGGCTACTGGCGGCTGGCTGCCAACTACGGGTTCCAGTGCTCCGGGTCCCGGTCGAGGTCGGCGGGTTTGCCGCCGTAGCTGACCCCAGCGCGCTTCAGCTCTTCTTTGGTGGCGGTGGAGCGGATGTAGGTGTCTTCCGTCTTGCCGTCGGGCTGGGTAAGGACGAGCAAGCCATCTTGCATGCGGAAGCGGCCGGGCTTCTGCTGTGGGCCACCGGGGCCGGGAACCTGGACGATAAAGGTCTGGTCCTTGACGTCGTAGGAGCCGTCTTGAGTGCGCATGGGTACGCGCAACTTGGCGAGGCCGTCGCGCGTGTACTCATGGATGGCCATACGCGCTACGTGCGTGATCGCCTCCTGACTTTTTTCGTCGAGGACCTTGCCCTCGGGGGTACTGGGCTCGGTTGCCGGCGTATCCATGAGCCACTCGCCGACGATGGGCGGATCGCCCGCCGGCGGCTGCCCGGTACGCTTGAAGCGCGCCTCTTTGCCGCCCAACTCGGGCGAGCTCCAGTACATGAAGTCATCGGCGATGCGAAACTTGATGACCATAGGCCTGGCGCCGGGGCTGCTGCTGCCGGGAGGCATGATCAGGCGGTCGCCCGCCACCTTGTAGGGCTCTTCGACGACGGCGCCGAAGCTCACCTGCAGCTTGCCGCCGCGCTGGAATTCCCAGATCGATCCCAGGCCGCCGAGCGAGCGATGCACCGCTACCCAGGTGCCGATGAGCTGGTCTTCCGTGATCGGCGGAGCGGGCGCTTGCGCTGCGGCGACCGACGACAGCAGAAGGACCAGAGCTGCGGTGCGGGTCATGATGGCCGGAATATAACACCAGAGGAGTGGGCAGCGGGCCGTGGGCGGAAAGAGGTGTGGACAACCCCTAATCGCGCCGGCGCCACCACCAGGCGAGGGCGCCGAGAGCGAGGGCGGCGCCGCCGAGGATGGCAGCGGCCTGCATTTTGGAGTCGCGGATTGCGGCTTCACGGCGGCGGACGATGGCGTCTTCGGGACGCACGCCGGCGGGACCCTGCGGGCCTTCGCGCTGCGCCATCTGCAACACCTCGGCGAGATGCAGCGCGCGGCGGTCGGTGAGCTGCGCGATCTGCTCGCGGCAACTGAAGCCGTCGGCGACGATCAGCGTTGCGTCTTCGGCGTCGCGGACCTGCGGCAACAGCGCGCGCTCGCCCACCGCGACCGAAACATCGTATTTCTCGGCCTCGAAGCCGAAGGCGCCGGCCATGCCACAGCAGCCGGAGGCCAGGACGTCGACGGCGAGTTCCATGCGCGCGAGCACCGATTTTTCGTCTTCGAATTTCATGATGGCCTTGTGATGGCAGTGGCCCTGGACGATGGCCTTGCGGTGCAGCAGCGGCGGCTGGTAGCCCGCGACTTTTTTCTCGAGGAATTCGCTCAGCAGGAACGTTTGCTGCGCGAGCCGCTGGGCTTCAGGGCGGTCGGGAAAGAGGCCGAGGACCTCGTCGCGCAGCACGGTGGCGCAGCTGGGCTCGAGCACCACGATGGGAGTGCCGGCCGCGAGCTGCGGCGCCAGCACCGTGAAGATGCGTTCCAGGTACTGGCGCGCGCGGTCGAGCATGCCGAAGTCGTAGAGCGGGCGGCCGCAGCAGATGTGCGGCTCGGGGACCTCGATTTCGTAGCCCGCCGCCTCCAGCACGGCGACGGCGGCCTGCGCCGTCTCCGGTGAGAAGTGGTTATTGAAAGTGTCGGGCCAGAGGACGACCTGGGGCCCCCCGCGGACCTGCGGGCCGCGCTGCTGCCACCATGCCTTGAAAGTCTGCGGCGCAAACTGCGGGATGCGACGCTCGAAGGGCATGCCGCAGGCGAGCTTGGCGAACTCGCGGAGAATGGGCGTCGAAGTCACGAGGTTGACCAGGCCCGGCCAGAGCGCGGCCAGGCGCGCCCACTGATCGATCAGGCCGAAGGCGTAGGCGTGGCGGGGGCGGAGGCGTCCTTCCCAGTAGTGCGCGAGGAACTCGGCCTTGTAGGTGGCGACATCGACGTTGACCGGGCACTCGCTCTTGCAGCCTTTGCAGGCGAGGCAGAGGTCGAGCGCCTCCTTGACCGCTTCGTCGCGCCAGCCGTCACGAATGGGGCCGCGGCCGGGATCGGGATGCCCGGCGTAGCCGTGCAGCATCTCCCAGAGCAGGCGGGCGCGGCCGCGGGTGGAGTGCTTTTCCTCGCGCGTGACCATGTAGCTGGGGCACATGAGGTCGTCTTCGTGGTCGTCGGAGCCCTCGCGGCGGCACTTGCCGACACCCACGCAGCGCAGCGCGGCGTGCGAGAACTGCCCGTTGTCCTGCGGCCAGCGGAAGTGCGTGCCTGGCTCCCAGGGGTGGTAGTCGGCGCCGAGGCGCAGGTTCTCAATCGGCGAGTACGGCTCGACCACCTTGTGCGGATTCATGCGGCCCTGCGGGTCCCATATGTCCTTGAACTCGCGGAAGGCGCGGACGAGGTCGTCGCCGAACATGCGGGGCAGGAGCTCGGCGCGCGACTGGCCGTCGCCGTGTTCGCCGGAGAGCGAGCCGCCGTAGCTGACGACGAGGTCGGCGGCCTCGTCGAGGAAGCTGCGGAAGGCGCGGATGCCGGGCTCCGACATGAGGTCGAAGTTGGTGCGCGTGTGCACGCAACCCATGCCGAAGTGGCCGTAGAGCGAGCCCTGGTAGCCGTACTTGGTGTAGAGCCGGCCGAGGTCGCGCAGGTACGGGCCCAGGCGTTCGGGCGCGACCGCGGAATCCTCCCAGCCTTCCCAGCTGTGCGGCTCACCGGGGACGGAGGCGGTGGCGGCGAGCGCAGACTCGCGCACCTTCCACACCGCTTTCTCGTCGGCGACATCGTCGTAGAGCTTGCTCGCCGCCGCATGCCGGGCGCGCTTCAGCTGGGCGACGAGATGGCGGGCCTGGTCGTCGGCATCCTTCCGGGTGTCGGCGCCGAACTGCACCAGCAGGAAGCCCTTGCCTTCGGGCAGCCGCTTCAGGTTCTCGAGGTGCATGCCCTTCTTCCTGATGTTCTCGACGATGACGTGGTCGAAGGCTTCGAAGCCGATGGGACGCGACTTGGCGAGGATGACGGGCACGGCGTCGGCGGCGCGGTAGATGTCGCGATAGCCGAGCACGAGCAGCGACTGGAAGGGCGGGTTGTCGACGAGCCGGAGCCGGGCTTCGAGGATGGTGACCAGAGTGCCTTCCGAGCCGACGAGGGCGCGCGCCAGGTTGAAGCGGCCGTGTTCGTCGGGAAGAAGCGAGTCGAGGTTGTAACCGGAAACGCGGCGCGGGATCTGAGGATAGCGGGCCTTGATCTCGCCGGCGTAGCGCGCGACCAGCGCCTGCAGGCGGCGGAAGATTTCGCCGCGGCGGCCGGGCTGCGCGGCTTCGCGCGCAAGATCTTCCACCGTCATCCAGCCGGCGGTGAGGCGGAGGCCGTCGTAAGTGACGATCTCCATCTCCTCGACGTTGTCCGCGGTCGTGCCCGCCATCTGCGAGTGGACGCCGCAGGAGTTGTTGCCCAGCATGCCGCCGAGGGTGCAGCGATTGTGGGTGGCGGGATCGGGGCCGAAGGTGATGGAGGCGTGGCGGGCGGCGGCGTAGCGCAGCGCGTCGAGCACGCAGCCGGGCTGGACGCGCGCCCATTTTTCACGGGCGTTGATTTCGACGACGTGGTGCAAGTACTTCGACCAGTCCATGACCAGCGCGACATTGCAGCACTGGCCGGCAAGCGAGGTGCCGCCGCCGCGCGAGAGCACAGGGGCGCCAAAGTCGCGGCAGACGGCGATGGTCTTGAGGACGTCGTCGAGGCTGCGCGGGATCACCGCGCCGATGGGCACCTGGCGGTAGTTGGAGCTGTCGGTGGCGTACACGCCGCGGGTGCCGGCATCGAAGCGCACTTCGCCTTCGAGGCGCGCACGCAGTGCGGCCTCGAGGTCATGGAATTCGTCGGCGTTCTGGAGGACGTGGAGTGGGCGCGAGGTGGTCATGCGACGAACACCAGGCATGATACGCGAGCGGCCCCCGCCACGGGTGTGACGGGCTCAACCCAGGTAGCGTCGCAGACAGGAAGCAAAAAGATTTTCAGTGGCCGAACCTGGCGCGCAGCATGCCGATCACGACCCCGCCGACCTAGCAGAGTCGCGGTCGGTTCGCCATACCGTCTTCCTCCCGCGGACGGCCGGCGCAAGCCGGAGTTGCCCGCGCGTTCCCTTCCCATCGGGAGGAAACATGCAGATCCCGCTCGCCCGGGCGTTGGCGGCTTGCTTCGTGGTCACGGTCGCGCTTGTCGCCTACGCCGCCGCTCCTTCCAAGCTCCCGGACTACGCCGGCACGTGGACGGCAAAATTCAACGATCAGGTGTTCCTGACGCTGAAGCTGGAGTATCGCGACCAAAAGTTGAGCGGCAGCGTCAGCCACGGCTCGATCACGGCGGACCAGGAAGGCAACCTCACCGGCGCCGAAGCCGTGGAAGGAGAGGACCAGGTCACCGACGCGCACATCGTCGGCGACCACCTGGAGTTCACCGGCACCGATGCGGAGGGCCAGGAAAAGAACCACTGGCGGCTGAAGCTGACGGGATCCGACCAGGCCGAGCTCAGCCTGGCGTCGGGCGGTGAAGACGCGGCGAAGCTGAAGCCGTTCCAACTCGAGCGCGCCAGCGCCGCGAAGCCGCCCGCCAAGCCGGCCCCATGAAGGGTTACCGCCAGACGGACGCCACGGTTACCAAAGCGAGCATCTAGATAGCAACTCAGTGGCGCTGGCGCGCACGTGGTAATCTGCTTCTGCTCTGCGAGTGTTTTCTCCCACGCCCCCGTGGCGGTGAGAAAAGAACATTTTCGTCGTCTGCTGATGACCTTCGAAGCGCTGGCCGATCTGGGGCCGGTGCTGGCGGGCGAAAGCGACTTTGGCGAGTCGTCGCGCATCATGCTGCGCTCCCTGCTGGAGGCGATCGGTGCGCGCGAGGGCGCGCTGTTTGCGTTCAGCGAGCGCCCGGCGACGCTGCACTCGCTGGCGACGCACGGTTTTGCTTTTCCCGAACCCGCCCTGATTCCTCTGCTGCCGCGCCACGTGCACGCCCTGAATACGCTGCGCGAGCCCGACCTGCTGGGCCCCGGCGGCAACAGCAGCGACCGCTATTTCACCGCCAACGGGAACGTGGCGCCGGATCTGTTCAAGTGCATCGCGTCCCTGCGCGTGGGAGGGCGGCTGGTGGGGACCGTGGCCCTGGGCCGCCGCACGGACGACGCCGACTACTCCACCGACGAGGTGGTCGCCGTCGGCCTGCTCTCGCATTACCTCTCGCTCGCCGTGCACAACCACGTGCTGACGCAGTCGCTGGAGCAGCGGGTCTCGGAGAACCTGCGGCTGCTGGCCTCGCTGCACAATTTCTACGACACGGCGCTGGAAGCTTTCGCCACCGCCATCGACATCAAGCACGTGAACATTCACGGGCACTCGCTGCGCGTCGGGCGCTACGCCGCCGCCATGGCGCAGGCCATGGGGCTGGAGCCCAGCGAGGTTTCCGGCATTCGCGCCGCGGGCTACCTGCACGATATCGGCAAGGTCGCGGTCGACAAGCGGCTCTTTGGCAAACCCGGCAAACTCGACCCGGAAGAGATGCGCGAGATGGCCGACCACACCACCATCGGGCACCGCATCGTGACCGGGGTGCAGTTTCCGTGGCCGATGGTGCCCGACGTGGTGCGCTCGCACCACGAGCGCGCCGATGGCTCCGGCTATCCCGACCGGCTGCACCTGGACGACATGGGCGTGCCGGCGCGCATCATGGCGGTGGCCGATACCTTCGATGCCATGGTCACCGACCGGCCGTATCGCGAAGGCCTGAGCGTGGGCGAGACACTGACCGAGATCGTGCGCATCACCCCGCAGAAGTTCGATCCGGCGGTGGTGCAGGGGCTCATCATCCAGGTGCGCCGCGATGCTGCCGGCAGCAACCAGACCCCCTTCCTCGACGAGCGCGTCGTCTGCACGCTCGCTCCCACCGACATCGACCAGCTCGCCTCCATGCTGAACTTCCGCACCACCGCCGGGCGCGTATACTCGGCCTGAAGCGGCGCCCTGCCCTGTTGTGACACGATGGTTCGCCGCGACTTTTCCTAGTCGCCGGGTTTAAACGACAATAGATAGCTGTTCACTCTGGTCGCGGCCACCGGTGGGGTTGCCGCGGGCCGGCTTTTCCTCCCCAAGGAGTTCTGGCGTGATCTATTCCCGGAAGGTTGCGCTCCTGTTAGCGGGGGTATTGGCGGTTTCGGCCACCTGCCTGGTCGCCGCCGACAAGAAAAAGAAAAAGGCGGCGCCGGCGTCCGCCATCGCGCCGATGGATGAGTCCAGGCGCGCGATGCATGCGCTCAATCGTCTGGCCTTCGGGCCGCGGCCGGGTGACGTGGAGCGCGTCGCCGCCCAGGGCGTGGACAAGTGGATCGAAGAGCAACTCCATCCGGAGAGAATCAGCGACTCGGCGCTGGAAGCGCGGCTGGTGAACTTTCGCACCCTGAAGATGGACGCGCGCCAGATGGTGGAGAACTTTCCGCCGCCGCAGGTGCTGAAAGCCGTCGCCGACGGCCGCCTGCCGATGCCGGCGGACCCGCAGCGACGTGCTATCTACCAGTCGGCACTCGAGCGCTACCAGCAGCGCCAGCAGAACCAGGCGCAGGCCGGCGATGCGGCCAATGCCGCCGCCCCCGGCGATCAGCCGGGCATGCCGGCAACCGACGAGCAGCGCCGGGAACGGCGCGCCATGCGCCGTGAGGCGGACGAGATCGTCAACCTGCCGCCCGAACAACGCCTGCAGGCCATCCTGAAGCTCGCGCCCGAGGAGCGGCGCGCGCTGGTCGCTTCGTTGCGCCCCGAAGAGCGGCAGCGCCTGCTGCAGGACATCACGCCGGAACAGCGCGAGACCATGCTGGCGATGGCCAACCCGCAGGCGGTGGTGGTGACCGAGCTGCAGCAGGCAAAGCTGGTGCGCGCCGCCTACAGCGAGCGCCAGCTCGAAGAAGTCATGACCGACTTCTGGTTCAACCACTTCAACGTCTTCCTGAACAAGGGCGCCGATCGTTACCTGGTCACGCAGTACGAGCGCGAGACCATCCGGCCGCACGTGCTGGGCAAGTTCCAGGACCTGCTGGTGGCAACCGCGAAGAGTCCGGCCATGATGTTCTATCTCGACAACTGGCAGAGTGTGGGGCCGAAGTCGGACCTGGCCGAGCGGGTGGGCGGGAACAACGCGCGCCTGTTGCGCCGTGGCGGCTTGGGCGCGCCCATGATGGGGCCGCCGGCCCAGCTTCCCGGTAACCGCAAGGCCGGGCTCAACGAAAACTACGGCCGCGAGCTCATGGAACTGCACACCCTGGGCGTGAATGGCGGCTACACCCAGCAAGACGTCACGGAAGTGGCGCGAGTTTTTACCGGCTGGACCATCCGCGCGCCGCGCCTGGGCGGCGGCTTCAAGTTCAACAGCCGCATGCACGAGCGCGGCACCAAGACCGTGCTGGGACATGAAATCAAGGAAGGCGGCGAGAACGAAGGCATGCAGGTGCTTGACCTGCTGGCGCACCACCCGGCGACGGCGCACTTCATCGCGCGCAAGCTGGCGCTGCGCTTCGTCAGCGACACGCCGTCGGATGCGCTGGTGGAGCGGCTGGCGCAGGTCTTCCTCGAGACCGACGGCGACATCCGCGAAGTCCTGCGCAGCCTCTTCCGCGCGCCGGAGTTCTGGGCGCAGGACGCCTACCGCGCGAAGGTGAAGACGCCGCTGGAGTTCGTGGTGTCGGCGGTGCGCGCCACCGGCGCCGACGTGCAGAACGCGATGCCGCTGGTGCAAACGCTGAACCAGATGGGGATGCCGCTGTACCAGATGCAGCCGCCCACCGGCTACCCGATGAAGGCGGAGGCGTGGGTGAATTCATCCGCGCTGCTCAGCCGCATGAACTTTGCGCTGCGCCTGAGCGCGGGGCGGATGCCCGGCATCACGGTGGACGCGCAACGCGTGCTGAACGGAGCGCCGGCGCCCGCGGACGCCGAGGCCGCGCTGGCGGTGCTGGAAAACGCGCTGCTCGCCGGCGACGTGTCCCGACAGACGCACGACACCATCAAGAAGCAGATGCTGAATCCGCCGCTCCCGCAGCCGGGCGACGGCCTGCAGGAAGCCATGGCGCAAAACGCGCCGCTGCGCCTCAACGTGATCGCGGGGCTGATTCTGGGGTCGCCGGAATTCCAACGGAGGTAGCGAGATGGCCATCACCCGGCGCGTGTTTCTGAAGGGCGGAGCCATGGTGGCGGTTGGCACGGCGGCATTGCCGTCGTTCCTGACGCGCGCGGTGTACGGCGCCACCGCCGCGAGCGGCGGGCGCAAGCGGCTGGTGGTGATCTTCCAACGCGGCGCGGCCGACGGGCTGAACATCGTGGTGCCGCACGGCGAGGCCGCGTACTACCAGATGCGGCCGTCGATTGCGGTCCCGCAGAGCGGCGCGAACGGCGTCATCGATCTTGACGGCTTGTTTGGACTGCATCCCTCGCTGGCGGCGCTGAAGCCGCTGTGGGACGCGAAGCACCTGGCGATGGTGCACGCGGCCGGCTCTCCGGATGCGACGCGCTCGCACTTCGACGCGCAGGACTACATGGAATCGGGCACGCCGGGCTACAAAGGCACGGAAGATGGCTGGCTGAACCGGGCGCTGGGAGCGCAACACGCGGCGGTCCGCGCCGAGGCCAACGGCGACAAGGATTCGCCTTTCCGCGCCGTGGCGCTGGGGCCAGCGCTGCCGCGCATCCTGCTGGGAGCGCGACCGGCCGTGGCCATCAACAACATCAACGACTTCGGTGTGGGCGGGCGCAATCCGCAGGCGGCCCCCATCGCCAGCACCTTCGAAGCCATGTACGAGCAGTCGGTCGACACGGTGCTGCATGGCACCGGGCACGAGACGTTTGACGCGGTCAAGATGCTGAAGGCGGCCGACCCGGCGCGCTACACGCCGGCGCCGGGGGCGAATTACCCGCGCGGCCGCTTCGGCGACGCCCTGCGGCAGACGGCACAGCTCATCAAGGCCAACCTGGGAGTCGAGGTGGCGTTCACCGACATCGGCGGCTGGGACCACCACGTCAACGAGACGCCGCAGCTCACCAACCTGCTGCGCGACTTTGCGCAGTCCATCGCCGCCTTCTGGACCGACCTCGGCGACCTGGCGGAAGACACGGTGGTGATCACTATGTCGGAGTTCGGGCGCACCGCGCGCGAAAACGGGAACCGCGGCACCGACCACGGCCACGCCAATGCCATGTTCGTGCTGGGCGGGCCGGTGCGGGGCGGCAAGGTGTATGGACAGTGGCCGGGCCTCGGGCCGGAACAACTCTACGAGGGCCGCGACCTGGCGCTGACCACGGATTTCCGTCGCGTGGTCGGCGAGGCGGTGGCCCGGCACCTGGGAAACCGCGATCTCGCCAGTGTCTTTCCGAACTTCGACAATGACGCGCGCAAATTCACCGGCTTCCTGGGCTGATTTCCCGCAACAAAAAGCCCCGCAGCGATGCGGGGCTTGGTGGTCGGCTGCGAGCGCCGGCTACTTCCTCATCATGGCATCTTTCTGGATCTGCGTCATGACGTCGCGCGACTCGTGGTCGAAGCTGGGCATGACGCTCTGATCGGCGGCCTGGCCTTTGCCGGAGCCGGTGCCTTCCAGATCCGGGTTCTTCGTATCGGCGATCTTGAAGAGGCGATACGCGGTGCCGGCCTCGAAACCGCCGCCCATGGCGCCACTGGCGGCTGCACCCAGCCCGCCCAGCGCGCGGCCAAACATGCCGCCCGCCTTCTTCGCCGCCCCGGGCTCCTTCAGCGTCGCGACGTCGGTGTAGAGGAGGTAGTCGCAGTCCTTGTCCTTGCAATCGCGAACCAACTCGGCGTCGTCTCCGCCGTCCACCGGGACTGCATCCAGGCCGAAGCGCGTCAGGTTGCTGATGAGGGCGCGGCGCAGGTCCTCGCCGTTCAGCGAGTGGTTGGTCTTGTCGTTGACCGCGACCACGCCGACCCGCACCTTCCCGGGCTGTTTGGGCCCGACCTCGCCCGTGCCCACGGCGCGCCGCGAGACGCCCATCCGCCCCTTCGAGCTCTTAGCTTCCGTGGTGCCGGGGACCGGCCGCGACATGCTCTGGAAGCCGCCGGAGGAGCGCCCTGCGCCGCGCATCATGTCGCCGATGGAACCCATGCCATACAGCTCGGCCATGTTCTTGACCACGCGACACCCAGCCGGCGCATCGAACAGCGCCGGATCGAGCGTGGCACGCGAGATTTCCAGTGCCTGGGTACGCATGGAGGTCTGCTGGCCGTCTTTGCCGACCATCGTCATGGTGACATCGGCGGGATAGCCGAGCCTAGCCATCGCCGCTACGCCGGTGCCGCTGTACCGGATCTTGTCCTCGCAGTCCGGCCGGCGGCCGCGCCCTTCGAACATCTGCCGCTCGGGACGCACGCAGCTGTGTGAGCCTTCGGCGAAGTCGATGTACCAGCCGTCGTTCTCGATCTTGCCGCCACCGGGATTGCAGGCGTCGGGGCTCGATGTGTAGGCCATGCTGCTCTTCACGTGGCGTGCGGTGAAGCCAAACAGCTGCTTGCGTTCGCCGGTGTCGGTGACGCTGGTGTTGATGGTGATGGTGCCGCCCTTGCGCGGCGAGCCGGCGGCTTCCGGCGGCTCCGCGGTGCGCTGCTTCGGCGCCGCGGCGGTGCTGCGCGCCGGCGCGTTCTCGCCCGGCTCGCCTTCCGTAACGACGTAGCAGGCATTGGTGCGCAGATTGACGGTGATGGTCTTTTTCGTGTCGCACTGATGGATGGTGATCATCTGCATGCCGCCCAGGTCCATCTCGTCGCGCGAACGTTCCCCTTTGACGTAGGTGGTGGTGTCAATGTCATGGCCGGCCGCGGTCATGCGTTTCTTGATCTTCTGGTCGGCGCGGGAAACCGGGGCGAGGCTACAGAGAAGCAGAGCGACAACAAGACACAGCCGGAGCCGTTTCACAGCGAACCTCCTCGCGTGCTCATGGGGTTTTTCAGGATGACCGGGCGATTGTAGCGCGGCGGGCGCCAACCACCAAAGCAGGCCGGTGGGGCTATGCCGCCGCGTCAGAGTTCGACCAGCACGTCGTCGCCTTCGATGCGGAGCGAATACACGGCCACGCGCGTCTCGGCGGCGTGCGTGCACTGGCCGGTGTGCGGGTCCCAGGCCCAGGCGTGCCACGGGCAGACGAGTTTGCCGTCGAGCACCACGCCCTGCCCCAGCGGGCCGCCGCGGTGCAGGCAGACGTTGTCCAGAGCGCAGAACTCGCCGTCCACGTTGGCGACGCAGATCACCTTCTCCCCGGCGGTGAACTCGCGGGCCTGGTTCTCCGGCGGAAGCTCGGCCTTGGCGGCGATGCGGACTTCCATGCGGAAAACCTACCACAGAGACACAGAGACACAGAGGAGTGCAAAACGAAAAGACGGGAAGGGCAGGAGGCTAAGAACCTTAATCCTTTGCCATGGGTTTCTCTGTGCCTCTGTGCCTCTGTGGTGGAAGTTACTTGGGTTGCAGCGTTTGCGCGATCATGACCTGGCGTTTGAAGTTCTCGACCATGTCTTCCTGGAGGCGGACCTCGGTGGGCCGCTTGGCCAGCGTCATCTGGTCAATTTTGTCCTGCAAGCGCAGCAGCGCGTAGAAGAGGTTCTCCGGGCGCGGCGGACAGCCGGTGACGTACACGTCCACCGGCACGATGCGGTCCACGCCCTGCAGCACGGCATAGGTGTTGAACGGGCCGCCGACCGAAGAGCAGGCGCCCATCGAGATGCACCACTTGGGGTCGGGCATCTGGTCCCAGATGCGCTGCACCACGGGCGACATTTTCAGGGTGACGGTGCCGGCCACGATCATCAGGTCGCTCTGGCGCGGGCTGGGGCGGAAGACCTCGGAGCCGAAGCGGGCAATATCGAAGCGCGAGGTCGAGGCGGCGATCATCTCGATGGCGCAACACGCCAGCCCGAAGGTCATGGGCCAGATGGCGGACTTGCGCGCCCAGTTGAAGACGTAGTCCACCGAGGTGATCATGAAGTTCTTTTCGAACTTGTTCTGCAGCCAGGCCATGACCCTCCCTTAAATCGGCTGCTCGGTCCATCGGCTCATCCGGCCGAGCAGCGAGCCAAACGCCAAGGATAGGGACTCCGGGCCGCAGAAGTCAACGCGCCGGTGGCCCCTTGTCGGGGTTGCCGAAGCGGTTGGCGCGGTCGAATTCCGCGCGCAGCTCGGGGGAGCGCAGGTTTTCGCGCAGGTGGGCGAGCCGCTGCTCCAGGCGCAGCAGGACGTCTTCGATGTTCGTGGTGTTGGTGATGGCAATGTCGCGCCACATCGAGTGAGGGCTGGAGGCGACGCGCGTCATCTCGCGCAAGGCGCGTCCGCCGACGGCGTGGACATCGGACAAGGAGACGTCGGTGGACGCGGGCGACTCTCCCGCGTCAGGGCGCGGTTCTCCAAACTCCTCGACCAGCGTGGCCGCGAGCGCGGTCGCCATGAACTGTGGCAGGTGGCTCACCCACGCGCACAGCCGGTCCTGCGCCGCGGCGTCCATGGTCAGGATGCGGGCGCCGATGGTCTCCAGCAACACCACCAGAGCGTTGCACGAGCCGGCGAGCAGGTTTTGGCCGGGAAACGGGGTGAGGATCCAGGCCGCGTCCTGAAACAGGTCGGGCGACGCGTGCTCGATGCCGCCGTGCTCCTTGCCGGCCATGGGATGCCCGCCAAGAAAGCGCTCGCCGGCGGCGTTGCCGAAGACGGCGCAAGCGCGCGCCAGGACCTCGGTCTTGGTGCTGCCCACGTCGGTGAGCAGGGTCTCCGGCGGCAGCATCGGACCCAGCCTCTCGAGCAGATCAATGATGGCGCCGACGGGCGTGGCCAGAAGAACGAGTTGGCTGCCGCGGCACGCCTCCGCAGGATCGGCGCAGGCGGCGCCAATCGCGCCCCGGCGCCGCGCCTCCGCCAATACCGGCTCGCGATCGCAGCCCACGATGCTGCCGTGGAAGCCGTGCTTGCGCACCGCCAGCCCAAACGAGCCCCCGATGAGGCCGCAGCCGATGATCGTGATCTGACGAAAAGCAGCCATAACAAAGCATACCGCTGCTGGCTGCTGGCTTCTAGCTTCTGGCTTCTGGCTTATGGCTTATCGCTTCTGGCTCATGCCTTACGGCGTGCCGCTCGCCAGCGCGATCGCGGCTGCTCCCACCATTTCCGCCTGGCCGCTGCGCTGCACCAGGATCACGGCGTGGCAGTTCTTCCGGTCCCAGGAGGGATCGAGGTGGAGCCGCGCCGCGGCATGGAATGAGTCGTTCATCTTGCCGAGCGGCTGGAGAGCGCGGACCACGGCCGCGTGGCGCAGGGTGCGGCCCTTGTTCTCGCCGCCGCCCACCGAGGTGGTGAGGCCCGACTCGGTGATGGCGAGCAGGACGTCGGCGCGGCCCCCGCCGCGCACCACCACGTCGAGCAGGTCCGCGCCGGTGCGCGTGATGTGTACCTCGGCTTTCGCGCGCTTCGCCGCGCCCTGCACCGCCTTGGCAATGGCGCCGCGGTCGTTGCCCACGGCCTCGGCGCGGCCGTCTACCACCGCCTGCGGCGTGTAGGCGCTCGACAAAGCGAAGTTCGCGGCGTACTGCTGCTGGCGCTGGCTGTACGCACGCGAGGAAAAGCGGTCGCGCCACCCCTGGTGGTCCCAGTAATCCACGTGGAAGCCGAGCGGGATAATCACGGCGCCGGCAAGCTGCGGCGCGGCGTCGAGTTCCCGCAGCAGGGCGTCGGCAGGAGGGCAACTCGAGCAGCCCTCCGAGGTGAACAGTTCGATCACGACCGGGGACGCCTGCTGCGACGCCGCCGGGACACAGGCGACCGCCAGGGCCAGAACGAGAAATGCGAGGCGTGGCTTCATCGCTACCTAGGCGTGCAGAATCTCGTCCCAGGCGTGCCAGAACTGCCGCATCTCGTCGGGCGTGCCGAAGGAGACGCGCAGGTAGTCGTCCATAGCCGGGAACGGCCGGCCGACCAGCAGGCCGCGCTCGCTGAACTGCTGCCCCAGAGCCCGCGCGGGACGCCCGCTGCGCACCATGGCGAAGTTGGCGAACGTTGGCACCACGGTGAGGTTGCGCGTCCTGGCCTGGCGCAGGAATTCTTCGCGGTCGGCGACCATGCGGTGCGCGGCCTCGAGCATCGCGGCTTCGTCTTCGAGGGAGGCCAGGCCGGCGGCCGCCGCCAGCGTGTTGATGTTGGCATCGAGCTGGTGCGGACGCATCGTGGCCACCATCTCCCGCGAGCTGACGGCATATCCCAGCCGGATGCCCGCCATGCCATACACCTTCGAGAAGGTGCGCGCCACGATCACCTTCTCCTGCCCCATGAAGGTGCCGTAGCCCGGCGAACCCACGGCGAAGTGGTGGTAGGCCTCGTCGATCAGGACCGTGTACGTAGAAGGAACGCGGCGCACGAACTCCTGGAGGTCGCTGAAGGGCGTGATGCTGGCGGTGGGGTTGTTGGGATTGCAGATGTAGATCAGGCCGGAGCCGCTGCGCGTCGCCGCCAGCATGGCCTCGAGGTCGTGCGCGTAGCCGGCGGTGAGCGGGATGGAAACCAGCTCGGCGCCGATGGCCTGCGCGTAGCCGGGCGCGGCCTCGAACGTCGGCGCGCCGTAGATGAGCTTCTTCCCCGCCCCGGAAAAGCCGCAGACGGCCATCTTCAGGACTTCGGTCGAGCCGTTGCCCAGCAGCACGCGCTCCGGCGGCACCTGGTGGTAGGCGGCGAGGCGCACCGCCAGCTCCGAAGCCTGCCGGAAGGCATAGCGGTTGCCGGAGGGCAGCGCGTTGCGCATGGCTTCAGCGGCGCGCGGCAACGGACCGTAAGGGTTTTCGTTGCTGCTCAGGATGACCATGCCGGCGCGCGGCGTGGCGCGGCGCACCTGCAGCGCGTCCGGCCGGAACGGCGCGACCAGCGCCTCTTCCCAGGCGAAGGCGCGCCCGGTGGCAACCGTGGCGGCGGTCGCTCCGAGACCCGTGAGCAATGAACGGCGCGAAAGCTGCATGGCGACCCCTCCCTGCGGGGAGAGCATTGTAGGACGGCGGCAAGAGATTCGCTATTGGTTATTCGCGATTCGCTAATCGGCCACACTTCGTCCTGGCATCGCCAAGGGCGAGAACGGCCAGCGAATTGAATGCCCCGCTAGCGGGGTGCGACAGTGGCTCCCGCCGCCACTGGCTTGGCTTCGGCGTCGCGGTACTCGATGGGGCCGAGCGCCAGCTTCTTCAGTTCGGGCTCGATCTTGGCGCGATCGCCCACCGCCACCACGGTCATCTTCTCCGGCTGCAGGTACTGCTGGGCCACGCGCTGCACATCTTCCGCCGTCACCGTGGCGACGCGGTCCGGCAGCGTCGCGTAGTAGTTCGCGGGCAGGTTGTAGACGAAGATCTGCGCGATGCTGTCCACCACTCGCGGCGAGGTCTCGAAGTCGCCGGGCAGCGAGCGCGCCATGAAGTCCTTCGACATCTTCAGTTCCTGCGGCGAGAGCTGCGTGGTGCGCATCCTGTCCAGCTCCTTGAAAATCTCCTGGATGGCGGGCGCGGTCACGTCGGTGCGGATGCCGCCGGCGGCGTAGAACGGCCCCGGGCCGCGGTAGTAGCGGAAGACCGAGCCGGCGCCGTAGGTGTAGCCATGCTCCTCACGCAGGTTCATGTTGATGCGGCTGGAGAACAGGCCGCCCAGCATGGTGTTCATGACCTCGAGTTGCGGGTAGTCGGGCGTGGAGCGCGGCACCCCCAGGTGGCCGATGCGCACCTGCGTCTGCGGCGAGCCGGGCTTGTCGACGATGACCACGCGGCGCGAGGAAGCCATGCTGGCCGCGGGCAGACGCGCCGGCTGCGCCGTTCCCTGCCACGCGCCGAAGTACTTCTCGGCGAGGGGGCGCAATTGCGCGGCGGTGATGTCGCCGGCGACCACCAGCGCCGCCTGGTTCGGGCGATAGTGCGCCGACCAGAACTGCGCCAGGTCGGCACGCGTGAAGCCCTTCACCGAAGCTTCGGTGCCCAGCGCCAGGTAGCCGTAAGGATGTTGCTCGCCGTAGATGACGCGCAGCATCGCCTTGTTGGCGAGCGTCCCTGGACTGTCGCTCTCCTGCAGCAGCGACGTCAGGCGCTGCTTGCGCACCCGCTCCAGTTCCTTGGCGTCGAAGGCCGGGTGCAGCGCCACGTCGGAGAGCAGGTCGAGGGCGGCGTCGGTGTTGCGCGAGAGCGTGCGGATGTCGACGTGCGCGGCGTCGATAACGCCCACGGAGGTGAGCGAGGCCCCGATCTGGTCGGCATCTTCAGCGATCTTCAGCGTCGAACGCCGCGCGGTGCCTTCGTCGAGCATGTCGGCGGTAAAGCCGGCGAGGCCCGGCTTGTCCGCCGGATTGTGTTCCGCGCCGGCCAGCACGAACACGCTCGCGGCCAGCACCGGCAACTCGTGACGCTCCACCAGCAGCACGCTGAGGCCGTTGGCCAGCTTGAACGTCAGCGGCGCCGGCAGAATCAGCTTCGATGCCGGACCGGCGCCCGGCGTCTCGCTGCGCCACGGCTCGCGGTCAGCCGGCGGCTCGGACTTGGCGGCCTCGACTTTCGCCTGCGGAACGTCTTCCACCACCTTCTCGCCCGGAATGCCGTACACCACCGCGCGCTGGTTCTTGCCCAGCGACTGGCTCGCGAACCGCTGCAGCGCCGCGGGCGTTGCGTGTTCATAGCGACCGATGTCGTTGGCCAGGTAGCCGGGATCGCCGAGGTAGTGGTTGTACATGTTGAGGCGGTCGGCAACGCCGCCGAAGCCCCCCAGCGTCTCCAGCCCGCGGATGATGCGCGATTCCATGGTGTTGCGCGCGCGTTCCAACTCCGCCGCGGTGACCGGCGTGGTGCGCACGGCCGCGAGTTCTTCGTCGATGGCCGCTTCCAGTTGCTCCGAGCTTCACGCCCGGCTTGGCGGTGGCCGACGATCTCGAACATCGAGCCCAGCATCAGCGAGTACTCGCTGGCGCTCACGTCCTGCGCGATCTGTCGGTCATAGACCAGCTTCTTGTAGAGCCGGCTCGATTTGCCGCCGCCGAGAATCTGCGCCAGCAGGTCGGATTCGGCGTCCCCGGGCTGGAAGATGGGCGCGGTGACCCAGGCCATGTACACGCGCGGCAACTGCACCTTGTCGGTGATGGTGGCGCGGCGCTCGCTGGTGATAGGCGGCGTGGTGGCCTCGATCTTCGGTACCGGCGGGCCGGCGGCGATGCTGGCGAAATACTTCTCGACCAGCGCCCTGGTTTTCGCCTTGTCGATGTCGCCGACGATGGCGAGGCTGGCGTTGTTGGGCGAGTAATAGCGGCGGAAAAACTCGCGTACGTCGCCCAGCCGCGCCGATTCGATGTCGGCATGCGAGCCGATCACGGACGCGTAATACGGATGGCTCTTGGGGATAGAGCTGGTGGAACAGCCCCTCTTCGACCAGTTGCCGTAAGGGCTGTTTTCGCCCTCTGGCGGCGCTCGTTGCGCACTACGTCGCGCTGGTTGGAGAGCTTCGCCTGGTCCAGCGTGTCCAGCAGGAAGCCCATGCGGTCGCTCTCCAGCCACAGCGCCTTTTCCAGCTCGTTGGAGGGCAGCGTCTCGAAATAATTGGTGCGGTCGAATTCGGTGGTGCCGTTGATGTCGCTGGCACCCGCGGCCTCCAGGTATTTGAAGTGCGCCTTCTCCCCGACGTGGCGCGAGCCTTCGAACATCATGTGTTCGAAGAGGTGCGCAAACCCGGTCAGGCCCGGGCGCTCGTTGGCCGGCCCCACGTGGTACCACAGGTTCACCGCCACCATGGGCAGGCGATGGTCTTCCAGCAGGATGACGTCCAGCCCGTTCGCCAGCTTGTATTTCTCGTACGCCAGCCGCGGGACGGCGATGGTGGCGCGCGGCGCAGCGGCCGCGCTGCGGCTGGGGACGGGCGGCTTGGGCGCTGCCTGCGCGGCGAGGGCGGACGTCAGGCTGAAGCACAGGAATAACGAGAAGATGACCTTGCGCAGGGATGTCATGGGTTCTCCTGAAGGCTTGGGAAAGACACGTTGATGATACGTTGGACGCGGCAGAATGGTTCGCGTGAGCCGAACCATAAACACGTCATCCTGAGCGAGTGCGAACGAGCCGGAGCGGAGCGACAGCGACCGAGCGCGAGTCGAAGGATCCCTATTCCCATTCGGACTACCGGCGATAGGGGTCCTTCGACTCGCCTTCGTCCCGCGCTGCGGGACGAAGGCTCGCTCAGGATGACAACACCAGCGTCAGGCCCGCAGCGTGCCGCCCAGCGCTTCGAGCGCCCGGATGATCTGCTGCGACCACCCCGCCACCTCGTCATCGCGCAGGGTGCGCTCCGCCGACTGGAACGCGGCGCGCAGCAGCACCGAGTACTTCCCTGCCGGGACCGAGCCGCTGCGGAAAATCTCCACCGGCTCGAAGCTGCGCATCTCCGCAATGCCCACCGCCCGCACCGCGGTGCGGATGCGTTCGCAGCTGACGCCGTCCGCGAAGATAAACGAGAAGTCGCGCTCCACCGCGGGATAGCGCGAGAGCGGCGTGAAGCGCGGCGGGCGCAGCGCCTGCTGATACAGCCGCTCCAGCAGCACCTCCGCGACGTACACCGGCTGGCGGAGCTTGCGCGCCGCGGCCACGTCGGGATGGATCTCGCCAAAGCGCGCCACCGTCGCGCCGTCGAGCACGGCGCGCGCCGACCGCCCGGGATGGAAATACGCCGGGACCTGTGCATCGAAATAAACCGCGCCCGCGAACTCGCCGAGCAGCGTCTCGAGGTCGCCCTTGAGATCGAAGAACGAATACGCCCGCGCCACCTGGTGCACGGAACCCGGCGCGGCGTCGCCGGTCGCGCCGAGGCAAAGCTGCGGCTGCTCCGCGGAACGGTCGCCCAGCAACTCAAAGACGTGGCCTTTTTCGAAGAGCCGCGCGGTGGTGACGCCGCGATTCAGGTTCCACGCCAGCATGTCGAGCATCCCCGGCACCAGCGAGGTGCGCAGCACGCCCGCTTCGTCGCTCAGGGGATTGGCCAGCGCCACCGGCTTGGCGCGCGCGAAGGCCTGCGCATCGGCGGGCGAGGCGAAGGTCAGCGAGATGGCTTCGTGGTAGCCGAGCGCCAGCAGCGTGGTGCGCACCTGCGCGTCCGGGCGCTCCGTCGGCAGCTCAACCACGCTGCCCGAGAACGCCGGCAGCGTGTTGGAAAAATTGTTGTAGCCGTAAATGCGCGCGATCTCTTCGATCAGGTCGATTTCGCGCTCCACGTCGAGGCGCCACGTCGGAACCTCGACCGCGAACGTGCCCGCCGCTGGTGCTGCCACCCCAAAGCCGAGCCGCCGCAGAATGCGCGCGATCTCCGCTTCGGCGATGTCCTGTCCCAGATGGCGCAGCACCTCCGCGCGCCGCAGCGTGATGCTGCCGCCGCCGACGCGGCGCACGACCGCATCAATCAGCCCGCCGTCGAGCTTTCCGCCGGCGGTTTGCAGAATCAGCTGGGCGACCAGGTCGCAAGCCAGGGGCGCGGCCGCCCAGTCGGCGCCGCGCTCGAAGCGGTGCGAGGCGTCGGTGTGCAGCCCGTGGCGGCGCGCGCTGCGCCGCACCGCCGCCGGCTCGAACCACGCCGACTCGAGCAGAATGTTCTTCGTCCGCGCCGTGATCATCGAATCGAAGCCGCCCATCACGCCGGCGAGCGCCACCGGCTTCTCCGCGTCGGCGATGACGAGGTCGCCGGGATCGAGCTTGCGGTCGACGCCATCGAGCGTCTTGAGGGTTTCGCCCGGGCGCGCGCGGCGCACGACGATCTTCCCGCCCGCCAGCAGGTCGAGGTCGAAGGCGTGCGTGGGGTGCCCCATCTGTTGCAGCGTGTAGTTGCTGGCGTCCACGGCGTTCGCGATGGAGCTGGAATCGAGCGCGGTCAGCCGCGCCACCAGCGGCGCCGGGGACGGCCCGATCTTCACCCCACGCAGCACGCGCGCACAGTAACGCGCGCAGCCGGCCGGGTCCTCGATGA
Source organism: Terriglobia bacterium (assembly GCA_963739375.1). GTDB lineage: Bacteria > Acidobacteriota > Terriglobia > Terriglobales > Acidobacteriaceae > CAVUAF01. The sequence goes on along the minus strand of CAVUAF010000018.1, from coordinate 345,081 downwards.
CAATGGGGAAACTTGTGGACACGGGCGACTCGCCCGCGGCGGCCGACGACTCCAGCGGCTTAAGTTCGCGGTCGTAAATCGCCGCCGCGTCACGCGCGATGCCGTAGTGGCTCATCGCGTCCACGCGGTTGGGCGTGATCTCGACCTCGAAGACCGTCTGGCCGTCGGCCGCGGTCGCGACGCCCTCCACGTTGAGGCCGGCGCCGGTGAGGTCTTCGGCGAGCCTCCGGTCGTCCACCGGAATCTCGACGAACTCACGCAGCCATGAAGGGAGAATTCTCATCGACTTATCAATTCACCACGAAGGCACGAAGTCACGAAGTGAAGCGTTACCAATTTCTTCGTGCCTTCGTGGCTTCGTGGTCCAAGTCTCAAGCAAATTGTTCCAGGAAGCGCACGTCGCCCTGGAAGAACAGTTGGATGTCGTTGATGTCCCAGCGCATGGCGGCCACGCGGTCCACCCCCATGCCGAAGGCAAAGCCGGTAATCTTCGCCGGGTCGTAGCCATACTCGCGCACCGCCGCGAACACGTTGGGATCGACCATGCCCGCGCCCAGCAGCTCGATCCAGCCGCTCTGCTTGCACACCCGGCAGCCGCGGCCGCCGCAGAACGGGCACGAGATGGCCACCTCCGCGCTGGGTTCGGTGAACGGGAAGAACGAGGGCTGGAAGCGCGTCTTCACGTTGGCGCCGAACAGCGCCTTCATGGCGTGGTCGAGCGTGCCCTTCAGGTCGCGGAAAGTGATGTTGGTGTCCACCGCCAGCCCCTCGACCTGGTGAAACACGGGAGTGTGGGTGGCGTCGGGCGTATCGCGGCGATGCACCTTGCCGGGACACACGATGCGCAGCGGCGGCGGCTGCTGCATCATGGCGCGGACCTGCACCGGCGAGGTGTGGGTGCGCAGCATCAGCCGGTCGCGCTGCGGCCGGTGCTCCTGCCCGGCGACAAACAGCGTGTCCTGGGTGTCGCGCGCCGGATGTTCCGGCGGGAAGTTCAGCGCCTCGAAGTTGAAGTAGTCGCTCTCGACCTCCGGCCCCTCCGCCACCGAGTACCCCATGGCGCGGAAGATGCCGACGATCTCGTTCATGGTGCGGATGACCGGGTGCTCGGCGCCCAGCGGACGGCGAATGCCAGGGAGGGTGACGTCGAGGCGACCGCGCTCGATCTGCTGGCGGCGAAGTTCTAGCGCCCGCTCTTCAATCTGACGCTCAAAACCAAATACCTTGCGGGCAGACTCCGACATTTCGGGCACATCCCGCAGACCAGGAGCTGGATTTGCCAGAGCCACATGGTTGGAAACGGAGTCGTTCAGCCGGTTCACGATCTGGCCAACGGTCTTTTTCGACGACGGCGGCGCCGCCTTCAACCAAAGGTCGTTGATTTGCGTCAGGATGCCGTTCTTGCGCGCCAGCCAGCGGTCGCGCAAGGCTTTCCACTGCTGTTCCGTGGCGACTGCATTCAACTCTTCCACGAGCGCAGCTTCCAGCGCAGCCGCCGCGCGATCCAGCGCCTCTGGCGAGTAATCGTCGAGTTTGGGGACGGTATACGGCATCTGTCGCCCGCTTAAGCGGGCTCACGCTTCCAAGGGGCCGCCCACCCAGGGCTCACGCCCTGGGCTAATCTCTGCCGCCCGCTGCGCGGGCTGCAGTATCGCTGATCGCAACGGGCTCGCGCACCCTAAGGGAAATGTTATCCCGAGGCCGCGTGGGCCGCCCGGAGACATCGGATCAGCACGGAGAGTGGCCGCCACCACGCATTGTCATTCCGAGCGCATTGAGGAATCTGCTTCTTGCGATCAAACAACAGATTCCCCGCCCGCAAGCCCCCCAGCATGACAAGCTTAGAGCTTAGAGCTGGTCGCTGAAAGCTGTTTTACGCGGCCGGCTTGCCCAGCACTGCCTTGGCCTGGGTGGCGAGCGTTGCAAATCCCTGCGGATCGTTCACCGCCAGGTCGGCCAGGATCTTGCGGTCGAGTTCGATGTCGCACTTCTTCAGCCCGTGGATGAACTGGCTGTAGCTCAGGCCGCTCAGCTTGGCGGCGGCGCTGATGCGCACGATCCACAGGCTGCGGAACTGGCGCTTCTTCTGCCGCCGGCCGCTGTAGGCGAACTTGAGCGCCCGCTCCACCGACTCTTTCGCCGAGCGGTAGAGCTTCGACTTGGTCAGGAAATAGCCGCTGGCGCGCTCCAGGATCTTCTTGCGCTTGGCGCGGCGCTTGGTGCCGCGTTTGACTCGAGGCATGACTGCTCTCCTTTTCGGTTACTGCATCCGCGGCTGCAGGCAGGGAGTGCCTGTTCGCACGCGCGCCGCCGCTAGTAGGGCAGCATCTTGCGCAGCTTCTTGACGTCGGCCTTGTCGACCAGGACGTCCTTGTCGAGATGCCGTTTGCGCTTGGCCGGCTTCGAGGTCAGGATGTGACGCGCGAAGCTGTGCCCGCGCTTGAACTTCCCGGTCCCGGTCTTCTTGAAGCGCTTGGCGGCGCCTTTGTGGGTCTTCAATTTGGGCATTGGTGTGTGATCCTTGCGAGTTTCTAGTTTCTAGTTCCCAGTTCCCAGCCCCAGCAAATCTCCAGCGCCGCACGCTGGAAACTTGAAACCAGAAACTCGAAACTGCCTTTACGCTTTTTTCGGCGCCAGGATGGCGTGGAGGGTATTGCCTTCCTGGCGGGGACGGAACTCAACGACGCCTTTTTCCGTGACGTCCTTGATGAGCCGCTCCAGCACCTCGCGCCCCAGGCTCTGCCGCGTCATCTCGCGTCCGCGGAAGAAGATGGTCGCCTTCACCTTGTCGCCCTCGTCCAGGAAGCGCAGCACGTGGTTCTTCTTGGTCTGGTAATCGTGCTCGTCCACGTTGATGCGGAACTTCACTTCCTTGACGGTGATCTGCTTCTGGTGCTTTTTCGCCTCGCGTTCCCGCTTTTCCTGCTGATAGAGGTATTTGCCGAAGTCCATGATGCGGCAAACCGGCGGCTGGGCGGTTGCCGAAATCTCTACCAGGTCCAGATTTTTTTCGCGGGCCATCTTCAGCGCTTCGAACGGCGGCAGGATCCCGATCTGGTTCCCCTCATCGTCGATGACGCGTATTTCGCGCGCGCGAACACGCTCGTTGGTGCGGATGAAACGCTTGTCGATACAGTCCTCCGGTGCGACGAAAAAGCTCCGCGATTATAGCATGCGCCGCGGGGCGGAAAGCCGCGACGGGCTACGGTTGGGAGGCAGGGCTGCGCCGGAGGCGCGGCCGACAATAGCCCGGCGTTTCAACGCCGGGGTCGGGCAAAACGAGAACGCCGCGTGCCGTAGGCACGCCCGATCTACCCGAACACGTAGCGCGGGTCGTAGGCAATGCCATGTTTCTTCAAAAACGCCACGAACTCCGCATCGAAACCGGCGCGCTGATGGTGCTGCTTTTGCTCTTCGATGTATTTCACCGTCGCCGGCACCTGCGATACGCCGATGCTAAAGGCACCGTATGCCTGCTGCCATGCAAATCGGCGCTGTTCGCCGAACGTATCGTGGATCCACTTCGACGATGTTCCCTTTAACGCCTGGACCGCTTCGGCCAGCGTCAGCGTGGAGGGTAGTGACAATAGAACGTGGACGTGATCTAGCATTCCGCCGATCGCAAGCACTTTCATGCCGTGCTTGCGGGCGATGCCGCCAATATACGAGTGCAAGCGAGGCTCCATCTCGGAGCTGATCAGGCGTTCTCGGTTTTTCGTTGAGAACACGACATGGACGTACATCGCGACATAGGTATGCGCCATGGCGCGGCATTGTACCGGGCGTGCCTACGGCACTTCGGTGATGTTGCCTCCGGTTACCCGGCGTTGAAACGCCGGGCTATTTTCGAACGCGCCTCCGGCGCAACGCCGGGCTATTGTCGGGCGCGCCTGACGGCGCAACTTAGGTGGCTGGGGCTGTCCGCCCGGCCAGGCCCTCGCGTGTCATCCCTGTGACCTGCACCCGCAGCCACTGGTTCGGCGCCTGCCGTCCGGCCAGGCGCAGCTTCAGGTAGTTGTCGGTCAGGGCCGCGGTGAACTCGCCGTCACTGCGCTGCAGCGTGATCGCCTGCACTTCGCGCCCGACGAACGACGCGCGGAACTTCCGGTTCTTCTCCGCCGCCAGCTCGCGCAGGATGCGGTTGCGCTCGCGCGCCACCGGCGGCGGCACCGGCCCGGGCAGCGCCGCGGCGGGCGTTCCTGGGCGCGCCGAGTAGGTGAAGACGTGCAGGTAGGTGAATGGCAGCCCGGCGATGAAGCGCAGCGACTCGTCGAACTCGCGCTCGCCCTCCCCCGGGAACCCGACCATCACGTCGGCCCCGATGGCGGCATCGGGCATGGCAGCGCGGATGCGGTGAATGCGGTCGGCGTAATGCCAGGGCCGGTACTTGCGGTGCATGCGGCGCAGCACGCGGTCGCTGCCCGATTGCAGCGGCACGTGCGCGTGCTTTGCGAGGCGTGGCGAGGCGGCCACCAGGCGGATGAGTTCGTCGCTCCAGTCCATCGGCTCCACCGAGCTGAGGCGCAGCTTCTCCAGCGCCGTGCGCTCCAGGATGGCGCGCACCAAGTGCTCGAAGCGCAGCTGGCCGTCGAGGTCGCGCCCCCAGCGCCCGAGATTGATGCCGGAGAGCACGAGTTCGCGATATCCCTGCGCCACCAGCGCCGCGGCCTCGCGCAGCACTTCTCCCAGCGGCAGTGAGCGGCTCTGCCCGCGCACGTAGGGGATCACGCAGAACGAGCACCGGTTGTCGCAGCCGTCCTGCACTTTCAGGTTGGGTCGCGTCTTTTCCGAGGCGAGGTCGGCGTCGAAGACGGGCGCGGCCAGCAACTCGGTGTGCGCGAAGATGTCGCCCACCAGAATGCGGTCGTCGGTCGTCGGCCGTCGGTCGTCGGCCAATGCCGCCAAGGGGACGAATCCGTGGCTCACCGCACCCGCTGCCGCCACCTCCGCCACCAGGTGCTTGTGCGAGTTCCCCACCACGGCGCTGACGCCGGCGAGCGCCGCGATTTCTTGCGGGGCGCGCTGCGCGTAGCAGCCGGTCACGATGATGCGCGCTGCCGGGTTCGTGCGATGGATGCGGCGGACGGCCGCGCGCGCGTCCTGGTCGGCGGCGGCGGTGACGGTGCAGGTGTTGAGCACCACCACCTCGGCCTCGGCGGCGTGAACGGCGCGCTGCCAGCCGGTTTGCAGCAGCTCGCGCTCGATGGCGGCGCCGTCGGCCTGGGTGGCGCGGCAGCCGAAGTTCTCGAGGTAGAAGCGGGACACCCGGGTATTATAGCGGCGGCGTTGGCGCGGGTTGTCGCCCGGGGTAGCGGCACCGCGCCCGCAACCAGCTGCCCCGCCCGGTGCCTGGCACCGCTCTTGAGCTCCTCCTGGAGCCGACCATGCGGCGCATCCTGCTCATCGACGGCGCCGTCAGGCGGGTGTGGCGGAGGTCTTGCGCTGCTGGAAGCACTCGCGGCAGAAGACCGGCCGGCCCTGCGTGGGCTTGAAGGGAACGGTGGTTTCCTTGCCGCAGTTGGAGCAGACGGTGCGGGTCTCGACCTTGTTGTAATTCGTGGCCGGCCCGCCGTCGGCATTGCTGCCCAGCGTGGACTGACGCTTCTGTTTGCAGGCTTTGCAGCGCTTGGGCTCGTTCTTGAACTGTTTGTCGTGGAAGAAAAGCTGTTCCCCGGCGGTAAAGACGAACTCGGCCCCGCAGTCGATGCACTTGAGAACCTTATCCTGGAATTCCATCGCGAGACGTTCCTCCCCGATTCCCGCCACGTCCCTGGAATTCCCCTTGGCTCGACCGCGCGGCGCGTTGCGCCGCCCGGCACCCTAACCCGAAAGGACTCCGCCAGCCACTGCAGACGCGCAGGATGTGTACGGCAACCCTGGGTTCGGCCCACCGCCCCCGTCCCGGCAGGAGCGGCCACTGCCCTCATCAGACCCTACGACTGCGTCGCACGAATGAAACTCCCGGCCCTGTGCCTCGGCCCCGACGGCGATGAAAGCCGTGACCGCCGCCGGCAAGGAAGCTCAGCGGCGGCCACGGGATGTCGAAACTAGTCCTGCTCCTTGCGCATCTTCTTGCGGCTGCGCTTGCGCGCCAGAGCCTGCTTCACGCGTTTCCTTTCGCCCGGCTTCAGGTAAAAGGAATGACGCTTGACTTCCTTGATGATGTCTTCCGTCTGCACCTTGCGCTTGAAGCGACGTAGCGCGTTCTCCAGGGGCTCGCCCTCTTGTACGCGAACTTCCGCCAAACTAAAAACACCCCCAAACCGGTCCGGTTGGACTTGATACTTATTGCAGCGTTTTGCGGGCAAGTCAAGCAGATTAGGCAATTTACGGTGCCGCCGGGGGGCGTGATATCTTCGACAATTGTTCCACGTGGAACAATTGCCCATGCTGCGCAGCTACCAGGGAAAGCGGCCGCAAGTGCCGGCGTCGGCGTACGTGGACGAGTCGGCGCAGGTGATCGGGGAGGTCACGCTGGGGGAGAACGCCAGCGTGTGGATGAATGCCGTGCTGCGCGGCGACGTGCACCTCATCCGGGTGGGCGCCAACTCCAACGTCCAGGACTGCTCGGTGCTGCACGGCATGCTGGGGCGGTACCCGGTGATCGTGGGGGAGTGGGTGACGATCGGGCACGGGGTGACGCTGCACGGGTGCGTGGTCGAGGACCGGTGCCTGATCGGGATGGGCAGCGTCGTCCTGAACAACGCGCGCATCGGGGAAGGCTCGATCATCGCCGCCGGGACGGTGATCCCGGAGAACACGGTGGTGCCGGCGCGGACGCTGTGGATGGGGGTACCGGGTCAGCAGCGCAAAGAACTTGGCGACGCGGAGCAGGAAACCATCCTGCGCTACGCGCGCAACTACCTAGGGTACAAGGAACAGTATCAGCGGGAGCTGGGCCGGTGAAGGCGAGGGGCTGACTTGATCAAGGCAATACGAGGGACGCGCGACCTGCTGCCGCCGGAGACGGCGGTGTGGAACTTCATCGAGGCGGCATGCCGCGACGTCTTCCGCGAGTACAACTTCCAGGAAATCCGCACCCCGGTGATCGAAGACTTGCAGCTATTCCAGCGCTCGGTGGGCGAAGAGACGGACATCGTGGCAAAGGAGATGTTCGCCTGGGAAGACCGAGCGCGCGCCGCGTCGGAGAAGGGGCAGATGCTGTCGCTGCGGCCGGAGAACACGGCGGGGGTAGTGCGAGCGTACATCGAGCACCGGCTGTGGGAGCGACCGGGCGTGCAGAAGCTCTACTACCTGGGGCCGCAGTTCCGGCGGGAGCGGCCGCAGAAGGGGCGGTACCGGCAGTTCTACCAGATCGGGGCGGAGGTGATCGGGCCGCCGAGCGCGGGGTCGGAGTCGCCGGCGCGCGACGCGGAAGTGCTGGAGATGCTGGCCACCCTGCTCGACCGGCTGGGGGTGCAGGACTGGACGCTGGAGCTGAACTCGGTGGGGTGCGCGAAAGACCGGCCGCGGTTCGATGCGGCGCTGCGCGCGGCCCTGCAGCCGGTGGTGGCGCAGATGTGCGCCGACTGCCAGCGGCGGGCGGCCAGCAATCCGCTGCGCGTCTTCGACTGCAAGGTGGCGGCCGACCAGCCAGTCATCGCGCAGCTGCCGCGCATGACGGAGTTCCTCGATGCGTCCTGCCGCGAGCATTTTGCCGAGGTGCAGGCGATCCTGGGCGCGGTGCAGGTGCCGTTCACGGTGAATGAGCGGCTGGTGCGCGGGCTTGACTACTACACGCGCACCGCGTTCGAGTTCACGCACGGAGCGCTGGGAGCGCAGAACGCGATCTGCGGCGGCGGGCGGTACGACGGCTTGTCGGAGGCGATTGGCGGGCCGCAGGCGCCGGGGATCGGGTTCGCGATCGGCGAAGACCGGCTGGTGCTGGCGCTGGAGGAAACGATGGGCGCGGTAGCGCGGCCGGCGGATGTCTACATCGCGCCGCTGGGCGCGGGCATGAACCGCGAGGCGGCGCGGCTGGCGCGCGAGTTGCGACGGCATGACGTGGTGGTGGAACTCGGCGACGAGAGCTTCCGCCTGAAGAAGTCGCTGGAGACGGCGAGCAAGCTGGGCGCGCGGTACTGCGTGATCGTGGGCGAGAACGAAGTGAAAGCCGATGCTTTTGCACTGAAGCAGCTCTCGACCGGCGAACAGGTGACGGTCGCCCGGCAGGAGCTCGCGGCTCGGATCCAAGCTCCTTAGGAACCAAACCGACCCTCAGGGGCTAAAGCCCAAGTTCCTTAGGGTTCCTGAACGGCACGGTCGCTTCGCGAGTCAGGGCTGAAGCCCTGACCTACCAAGCTGTGCCCCGCCGAAAGATCCCACACGAGCAACAGCGGCTCGTGTGGGGCACCCACTTGTGCCCCGATACGTGGCGCGCGCGAATCTCCGGAGCTTCGCTCCGGCTGGACGGCCGAGGGCGGCCGTCCCTACACGCGGGCGGCGTGGACTCTTACAGCGCGAGGAAATTGGCGAGCAGCTTGCGGCCTTCTTCGGTGAGGACGCTCTCAGGGTGGAACTGCACGCCTTCGACGGGAAAGCGCTTGTGGCGCAGGCCCATGATGACGGTGGTGCCGTCGGGCTCGGTGGTGCGGGCGGAGACCTCAAGTTCGCGGGGCAGGTCCTGCTCGCGGACGATGAGCGAGTGATAGCGGGTGGCGGTGAGAGGCTGCGGCAGGCCGCGGAAGATGGTGCGGTTGTCGTGCGTGACCGGGCTGGTCTTGCCGTGCATGAGGGTGCGGGCGCGCACCACGTGGCCGCCAAAGGCCGCGCCAATCGCCTGATGCCCGAGGCAGACGCCGAGGATGGGCGTCTTGCCGGCGAAGCGGCGGACCAGCTGCATGCTGATGCCCGCTTCCTGCGGCGTGCACGGTCCCGGGGAGATGACGATGTGGGTGGGACGCATGGCCTCGATCTCCGCGACGTGCACCTGGTCGTTGCGGCGCACCTCCACCTGCGCCCCCAGCTCCCCGAGGTATTGCACGAGGTTGTAGGTGAAGGAGTCGTAGTTGTCGAGGACGAAGACCATGGGCGACGATTCTACAGGTTGGCGGGAGGAAGAGGTTTCGAGGTTTCGAGGTTTCGAGGTTTCGAACGTGTCGCCCGCTCAAGCGGGCTCGGGGTCTGGTGCCACGCGAACCCACGGCTTACGCCGTGGGCTACAAATGTGCCGCGCGCTACGCGCGCTAAGACGTTACGTAGACGTGACCCACGGCTTACGCCGCGGGCTGCCAATGTGTCGCGCGCGGCTGAGGTCAAAGCGATTGTTACCTCAGCGGCTAAAGCCGGCTCTTTCTCGCGGCAGAAACGCAGGCCTAAAGGCCTGCTCCACCCATCACGGCTTCGTCCACTGGTCCACCCACCCGTTCACCGTCTGGTACCACAGCTGCGAGTTCTGCGGCTTGAGCACCCAGTGGCCCTCGTCGGGGAAGTAGAGCATCTTGGACGGCACCTTCAGCCGCTGCAGGGTGGTAAAGAGCTGGAAGCCCTCCGAGACGTCAAGGCGGTAGTCGAGCTGCGAGTGCACCACCAGCATGGGGGTTTTGAAGTTCTGCGCGTACATGTGCGGCGACCACTTCTGGTAGAGGGCGCGGTTCGGTCCACGGCATGCCCTTGAACTCCCACTCGTTGAACCACAGCTCCTCGGTGGAGCCCCAGGCGCTCTCGCTGTTGAACATGCCGTCGTGGGAGACGATGCACTTGAAGCGGGTGGTGTGGCCTTCGATCCAGTTGGCCATGTAGCCGCCGTAACTGGCGCCCAGCGCGCACTCGCGGTCTTTGTCAATGAAGGGGTAGGTCTTCTCGGCGTAGTCGAGGCCGAGCATCAGGTCCTGATAGACGCGGCCGCCCCAGTCGCCGTTGATGTCGTCGATGAACTTCTGCCCGTAGCCGGTGGAGCCGCGCGGGTTGATCATGACGACGACGTAGCCGCTGGCGGCGAACAGTTCCGGGTTCCAGCGGTATGACCAGGAGTCGCTCCAGGCGCCCTGCGGGCCGCCGTGAATCAGGAACTTCACCGGATATTTTTTGGCGGCGTCGAAGTTCGGCGGCTTCACCAGGAAGCCCTGGACCTTGACGTTTTCCGAGCCGGTGAACCAGAAGGGCTCGAGCGGCTGCATGGCGACTTGCGAGAGGACGGCGTCGTTGCGGTGCGTGAGTTGCCGCACATTCCACCGGCAAGGACGATCCAGCGGGAGAATCGGTGGAGTACTGCCGGCCGGAATCGCACAGGCAGAACGTGGGTCCGGCGTCGCCGAGAATATTTCGCTCGGGGCCTGGACCGAGACCCGCGTGAACACCAGCGTCCGGCCGTCGCCGGTGACGGTGACGTCCACGTCGTCGTTGTGCCCGCGGATCAGCTCGCGAGGCTCTCCGCCGCTGACGGCGAGGACATAGAGTGGCGACTCGCCCTTGTCCTCGGCGCTGAAGTAGATGGTCTTCGAGTCCGGCGCCCAGGCCATTGTCCCCACCCAGCGATCGAAGTTCTCCGTCAGGTTGGTGATCTTGCCGGTGGCGCGCTCGTAGAGCAGCAGACGGAAGCGGTCGGCCTCATAGCCGGCGCGGAACTGGGCGCGGTAGGCGATGTACTTGCCGTCAGGAGAGTAGAGCGGGGTGGAATCGCTGCCGGGATTGGTGGTGAGCTGCTTGGGCGTGCCGCCGGTGATAGGCACGGTGAAGAGATCGTTGTTGGTGGAGATGGCCGGGACCGCGTCGCGGTTGGTGGTGAAGCAGACCTCCTGCCCGTCGGGGGAGATGGCGTAGAGGTCCTGGCCGCCGAGCGAGAAGGTTGGGACTTCGCGGTCGCCGGGCGTGAAATCACGGGCCTGGCCGCCTTCGGCCGGGACCACGAACAAATGCGAGCGCTTCTCGTTGGTGAAGGCGTTCCAGTGCCGGAAAAGCAGCTCGGTGAAGACGCGGGCCTTCACCTTCGACGCGGCGCGGGCATCGTCTCTCTGCTTGTTGCACGCATCCTGAGCGGCGGCATCGCCGGCAGCATTGCACTCCGGCCACACTTCGCTGACGAAAACAATGTGCTTGCCATCCGGCGCCCACATGGCGCCGCTCGCGCCGGTGGAGATGCTGGTCAGCTTGCGCGGATTGGGCGCCAACTGCCCGGTGGCGGAGTCGAAGTCGGCGAGGTAGAGCTGCGACTCGCTGCCGTACAGAACCTGCTTGCCGCTGGGCGACCAGCGCGCCCGGTCTTCGCCGTTGCCCCTGGTGATCTGGGTGGCGTCGCCGCCGGCCAGCGGCACAATCCAGATGTGGGAGCGGCGCGAGTTTTCGGCCAGGTTCACATCCACGGCGCTGAACAGGACCCAGCGGCCGTCGGGGGGAACCGCCGGGTCGCCCAGGCGCTGCAGCTTCATCATGTCCTCAAAAGCGAACGGCCGCTTCGCCTGCGCTGCCGCCAACGACATCAACAGCAATACGGCCACCACTACACGGCGTGCCATGAGTGCCTCCTGAAAAACAGGGAAGTGTAAATCAGCGGCGGGGTAGTGGGTCAGTTTGATAATTGCGATGTTGCCAGTTGCCGGTTGCCAGAGAAAGCGGGACCCGCGTCGTTGGTTGAAAGGGTGGGCGGCAGGGTGGGGCCGGCGGGGTAGGGATCCTTCGACTCGCGCTCGGTCGCATGCGCTCCCTCGCGCCCGCTCAGGATGACATTTTCTTGCGACTCTTACCCGGCGTTGAAACGCCGGGCTACCTTCGGTCGCCCCTGGCGGGGCTCAAAGAGAAGTATTTGCTGGCTGCTAGCTGCTAGCTGCTGGCGAGGAGCAAGTGTGACGGGCTTGCCGGGCCCGTATAATCGCCTCTCTCCATGCTGCGTCCGAGCGAAAAGGAATTTTTCCAGCTGGCGCGCACGCACACGCTGGTACCGGTGTCGAAGGCCATCAGCGCCGACCTGCAGACGCCGGTCTCCGCCTTCCTGAGCGTGGCCGCGGGCGAGCCGCATGCCTTCCTGCTGGAATCCATCGAAGGCGGGGAGAAGATCGCACGCTACACCTTCCTGGGGGCGCGCCCTTACATGATGGTGACGGCGCGGGGCAGCGAGGTGCGGATCGAGTATCCCGGGCGGCGCAGCGCGCCGCAGGCGGCGCCGACCGCGGATGCCGCGCGCACGCGGCCGGGCCCGGCGGTCTTCGCGGTCTTGCGCGACCTCTTGCGCCAGCATCGTCCGGCGCAGGTCGAAGACCTGCCGCCGTTCACCGCGGGTGCGGTAGGGTTTCTCTCCTACGACGTGGTGCGGCAACTGGAACGTCTGCCGGCGCGGGCCAAGGACGATCTCGGGGTCCCGGACTGCGTCTTCATGTTCTTTGACCGACTGCTGGCCTTCGACCACGTGCGGCACGAGATCCACATCATGGCCGCGGCGGACGTGCGCCAGGACCCGCGCCGCGCCTACCAGCGCGCGCGGCGCGACATTGCGGCGATTGAGAAGCGGCTGCGCGCCGGGCTGCCGGCGGCCGCGCTGCGTCCGCCAAAGCCACATCCCGGGGAGGTCAAGCTGCACGCCAACATGTCGCGCGGCACCTACCTCAAGGCGGTGGAACGCGCCAAGGAGTACATCGCCGCCGGGGACATCTTCCAGGTGGTGCTCTCGCGGCGCTTCGACTTCGAGCCGGGGGCCGAGCCGCTCGACATTTACCGCGCGCTGCGCCGGGTGAACCCTTCGCCCTACATGTACTTCCTGCGCCTGGGCGGGATGCACGTGCTGGGGGCGTCGCCGGAGATGCTGGTGCGGGTGGCGGGCCGCCAGATCGACTATCGCCCCATCGCCGGGACCCAGCCACGCGGGCGTGACGAAGCCGAGGACAAGCGGCTGGAGCACCAGCTCCGCCACGACGCCAAGGAGTGCGCCGAACACGTCATGCTGGTGGACCTGGGGCGCAATGATGTTGGGCGGGTGAGCGAATACGGCTCGGTGCGGGTGCGCGACCTGATGTACGTGGAGCGCTACTCGCACGTCATGCACCTGGTCAGCGCCGTGGAGGGCCGCCTGCGCGAGGGACTCGACGCCTTCGACGCGCTCGCCGCGTGCTTCCCTGCGGGCACGCTCTCGGGCGCGCCCAAGGTGCGGGCCATGCAGATCATCGAGGAATTAGAGCCGGTGCGCCGCGGCATCTACGGGGGCTCGGTACTGTACGCGGACTTTGCCGGCAACCTCGATTCCTGCATCACCATCCGCACCATGCTGACGGTGCCGGCAAAGGCGCGCGCCGGCGCCGCGCTCACTCGTCAGAAATCGCCGCGCCGCCTGCGCGCCTACGTGCAGGCTGGGGCCGGCATCGTCGCCGACTCCGATCCGGCACGCGAATTCGAAGAATGCGTCAACAAGGCGCGCGCCCTGGTCCGCGCCGTCGAGATGGCCCGCCGCGGCGAATAGGCGCGCAGAAGGCTGGGAGCCGGCGAACCGGCCCACGATTGCATCCGCCGTTCGGCAGTCTCTCCGTTACAATCGTCCGTTTAGCGTGGTCCGGCTTGGCCGGCCCACACGAGGTCCGGCTTGCTCGATTCCCTCGGCGATCTGCAACGAACGCATCTCTGTGGGACGCTGCGTCCCGCCGACGCGCTGGAGCGCGTCACCCTCATGGGTTGGGTGAACCGGCGGCGCGATCTCGGCAGCCTCATCTTCATTGATGTGCGCGACCGTACCGGCATCACCCAGGTGGTCTTCGACAAGGAAAGCAATCCCGCGCTGCACGAAAAAGCCAGCACCTTGCGCTCCGAGTTCGTGGTGGCGGTCATCGGCACGGTGAAACAGCGCGACCTGGCGACCATCAACAAGAACCTGAAGACCGGCGAGATAGAGATCGTCGGCGAAGAGCTGCGCATCCTGAACACGGCGCAGAACCCGCCCTTCCTCCCGGGAGATCCCACGCTGCCCAACGAGGAGGTGCGGCTGAAATACCGCTACCTCGACATGCGCCGCCCCGAGGTGCAGGCGCGGCTCGAGCTGCGGCACCGGGTGGCGCAAGCCATCCGCCAAAACCTCTCCGGGCGCGGCTTCCTGGAGATCGAAACCCCGTTCATGACCCGCTCCACGCCCGAGGGCGCGCGCGATTACCTGGTGCCCAGCCGGGTGCATCCCGGGCGCTTCTACGCGCTGCCGCAGTCGCCGCAACTCTTCAAGCAGATCCTGATGATCGCCGGCTTCGACCGCTACTTCCAGATCGTGCGCTGCTTCCGCGACGAAGACCTGCGCGCCGACCGCCAACCGGAGTTCACGCAGATTGACCTCGAGATGTCGTTCCCCACGCCCGAGCGGGTCTTCGACATCGTGGAGGGATTTCTCGTGGCCGCCTTCAGCGTGGCCGGAGTGCAACTGAAGACGCCGTTCCCGCGCACGACCTACGACGAGGCCATCCGCCAGTACGGCTCCGACAAACCCGACCTGCGCCTGCCGCCCATGACCGATGTCCGCTCCGCCTTCGCCCCCGAGAACCTCCAGGCGCTGGCCCTCGACGGCGGTCTGCCGGTCATGGCCATCCGGATTCCGAAGGTGGGGGAGCTCTCGCGCAAAGAGCGCGACGAGATCAAGCTGCTCTTCGGCGAGCGCAGAAACGCCCGGGTGATCGAGGATTTCAAGCGGCTGGAAAAGTCATTTCCGGACGCCGTGGCCAAGATCCGGACCGCCACCGGCGTCGAGGAAGGCGACCTGCTGGTGCTGGTCGCCGGCGGCGCGCAGCCGGCTCCGCATCGTTCCGAGAGCCTCGAGGCGCCGCGCGTCAAGATGCACGACCGCGCGGTCTACACCGCGGCGGGCGCGCTGCGCATCGCCCTGGCGCAGAAATATGCCGAGCGCCACGGCGCCTTCAAGGGCGACTTGGGCGACGCGAAGTCCTTCCAGTGGCTCTGGGTCACGGATTTCCCCATGTTCGAATGGAATGCCGAGGAGCAGCGCTGGGAGGCGGCGCACCATCCCTTTACCTCGCCGCACGAACAGGACATGGAGAAGCTGGAGAGCGATCCGGGCGCGGTGCGCGCGCTGGCCTACGACGTCGTGCTCAACGGCGTCGAGCTGGGCTCGGGCTCCATCCGCATTCATCGGCAGGACGTGCAGCAGCGCATCTTCCGTTCCCTCGGCATGAGCGACGAAGAAGCCCGCTCGCGCTTTGGCTTTTTCCTGGAAGCGCTGCAATACGGCACGCCGCCGCACGGCGGCATCGCCCTTGGCCTCGACCGCATTGTCATGATCCTCGCCGGCGGCGAGAGCCTGCGCGACGTGATCCCCTTCCCCAAGACCGCGAAGGCCGTGGACCTGATGGTGGACGCGCCCACCCCGGTGAGCGAGGCGCAATTGCGCGACCTGAACATCACGGTGACAAAAAAGGAATAGGACTGCCAGGGTCCTGCGACCTGCTAATCCGCCTCTACCTCAGCGGCTAAAGCCGCTCTCGACAGGCGCCGCTGTGCAGGCCTGAAGGCCTGCTCCACCCCCCGCCGGGTGAGCCACGGCCGGTACGTTAATCTGTAGCCATGGCGCGCGAGGTCTCTGCCGGCGGCGTGGTACTGCGGCGCATGCAAGGAAAGTGGTTCGTGGCCGCCATTCGTCCGCGACGCGAGCGCGCAGCGAACGCAGGTGCCCGCAAGTCCGAGCTCAAGGAGGTACTGGCGCTGCCCAAGGGCATCGTCGATCCCGGCGAACGCCCCGAATGCACCGCCCAGCGCGAGGTTCGCGAGGAGACCGGGATTGAAGCGCGGCTGCTCACCAAACTCGGCGACGTCAAGTACGTCTACCTACGCTCCTGGGGCGACCGCCAACGCGTCTTCAAGGTGGTGAGCTTTTATCTGTTTGTGTATAGCAGCGGCCGGCTCGGTGACATCGCTCCCGAAATGCGGCACGAGGTGGAATCGGCCGAGTGGATCGCGCTCGATGAGGCCGCGGCTCGCCTCACCTACCCCGGCGAACGCGACCAAGTGGCCGCCGCCCAGCAGTACCTGCGCACCCATCCGGAACTGGGGAGTTGAGCGGGATTGGCGATTTGTGATTTCCGATTTGCGATTGAAGAACCCGTGACGCGCCTCCAAATCGCAAATCGCCCATCGCAAATCGCAGCGGCTTGGGCTGGCAAGAAAGGGCTTGACTGAATGAGACATCATTCAGTACCCTGACTGCAATTAATAAGGCGCGCGCCGTTGCCATCCTCACCCCACATTTAAACGGCGCGCGCTGTTCCTTTTGCATCTCGGGCCCGCCGCACGGATCAACCATGTGCCTGGCTGCTCGCTACCGCTTTCTCCCTCGTAGCTCCAATCTCTCTGCGAGCGCGCTTCGCCGCCTGCCGCACACAGGATTAGCATCTATTCTGCTGTCCGGCAGCATCCCGGCCGGGGCACGCATTGAGGCCGCCTGATGAAGCGCATTGGGAAAGTCGCCGTCCTGGGCGCCGGCACGATGGGGGCGCGCATCGCCGCGCATCTTGCCAATGCCGGCATTCCCGCGCTGCTGCTCGACATTGTTCCCGCCGGCGCAGAAGGCGCGGCGCGCAACCAGATCGCCGCCGCCGGTCTGGACGCCGCCGTCAAGTCGAAGCCCGCGGCCTTCTTCGACCGCGACCTCGTGCGCCTGGTGCAGATCGGCAATTTTGAAGACGACCTCCAGCGCCTTGCCGAGTGCGACTGGATCATTGAGGCGGTGGTCGAGGACCTGGCGATCAAGCGCGCCCTGCTGCAGCGCGTGGAGCAGGTCCGCCGCCCGGGCACCATCATCACCACCAACACCAGCGGCCTCCCCGTCCAGGGCATCGCCGAAGGCTTCAGCGACGACTTCCGCCGCCACTGGTTCGGGACGCACTTCTTCAATCCGCCGCGCTACATGCGGCTGCTCGAAATCATTGCCACACCCGCCACAGATCCCGCCGCCATCGCCGCGGTGGAGCACTTCTGCGACCTGCGGCTGGGCAAGGGGATCGTTCGTGCCAAGGACACGCCTAACTTCATCGCCAACCGCATCGGCACCTTCAGCGTGCTGAACGTCATGCGACTGATGCAGGAGATGGACCTCAGCATCGAGGACGTGGACGCGCTCACCGGCAGCGCCGTCGGCTGGCCGCGCTCCGCCACGTTCCGCACCCTTGACCTGGTGGGACTCGACATCCTGGCGCATGTCGTGCGCAACATGGCCGGATCGCGCGCCGCGGCTGTCGCCGCCGCCGACGCGGGCGAGTCGCCCGCGTCCACCAAACAAGGAAACCTGCGTGCCGCGGTTGTCACCGCCGCCGACGCGGGCGAGTCGTCCGCGTCCACCAAACAAGGAAACCTGCGCCTGCCCGACTTCTGCCAGCAGATGCTGGAGCGCAAATGGCTGGGCGACAAGACCGGTGGCGGCTTCTACAAGAAACAGAAATCGCCCGGCCAGGAAGACGAACGCCTCGCGCTCGACTGGAAGACCCTGGAATACCGTCCGCGCCAGAAGCCCAGGTTCGCCGCGCTGGAGATGGCGAAGAACATCGACAGCACGCCGGAGCGCCTGCGCAACCTGCTGGCGCTGGAGGGCGGCACCGCCGCGCCGCTGAAGACCCCGGAGGGGAAGTTCCTCTGGGCAGCGCTGGCCGACCTCTGGAACTACGCCGCCGACCGCATTCCGGAAATCAGCGACACCGTGGTGGAGATCGATCGGGCCATGCGGCTCGGCTTCAACTGGGAGCTGGGGCCGTTCGAGCTGTGGGACGCTGCCGGGGTCGCCGCCACGGTCGCGCGCATGCGCGCCGAGGGTCGCACCCTCTCCGCCAACGTCGAGAAACTGCTCGCCACCGGCCACCCGCATTGGTACGAGGCGGCGCCCGAGGTGCCCGCCGGCCGCTCGTTCTTCGATCTCGATCGCCTGGGCTACCGGCCGGAGTCGGCACCGGAGGGCGTGTGGTCGGTGACGGTCGCGAAAAAATCGGGCACCAAGGTCGTGAAGAAGAATGCCGGCGCCTCGCTGGTGGATCTGGGCGACGGCGTCGGCTGCTTCGAGTTCCACTCCAAGATGAATGCGCTGGGCGGCGACATCATCCAGCTCATCGTCTCGACCCTGAAGCCCGACAGCGCGCTGGGCGCGCCTTTCGACGCCTTCGTCCTGCACAACGACGGCCCGCATTTCAGCGTCGGCGCCAACCTCATGCTGCTGCTCATGGCCGTCCAGGAAGACGACTGGGAGGAGGTGGACCTGGCCATCCGCGGCTTCCAGCAGATGACGCAGGCGGTGAAGTTTTCGGCGAAGCCGGTGGTGGCAGCGCCCTTCAACATGGCGCTCGGGGGCGGTTGCGAGATTTCGCTGCACGGCGCCGCACGCCAGCCGCACGCCGAGCTCTACATGGGCCTGGTCGAGGTCGGCGTCGGGCTGCTGCCCGCGGGCGGCGGCTGCAAGGAGATGCTGCTGCGCGCCCTCGACGCTGCCGCTGCCGTGCGCCGGAGCACCGGCGCCGCGCCAGCTGCCGATTCGGTGGAAGTGATGGAAGCCCTGAAGCGTACGTTCGAGACCATCGCGATGGGCAAGGTCTCGACTTCGGCCATGGAGGCACGCGGCTATGGCTTCCTCGCGCCCGGCGACCGCATCACCATGAACCGCGAGCGCGTCCTCACCGACGCCAAGGCCTGCGCGCTGGAACTGGCGCGCTCCGGGTACCGGGCGCCCGCGCCGCGCAGCGAGGCGCCGGCGCCCGGCGAAAGCATCCTGGCAACGCTGAAGCTCGGCGTGCATTTCCTGCGGCAGGGGGAATTCATCAGCGACCACGAGGTGAAGATCGGCAACAAGGTGGCCGAGGTGCTGTGCGGCGGCGCGGTCTCGCCGGGCACGCCGGTCAGCGAGCAGTACCTCCTCGATTTGGAGCGCGAGGCCTTCAAATCGTTGTGCGGCGAGCGCAAGACGCAGGAGCGCATTCAGTACACGCTGAAAACCGGCAAGACGTTGAGGAATTGAAACTTCCTCCAGCACAAGTTCTTTATGATAGCTCTTTGACATAGTTTTCTAGTAGAGCTAATATTAGTTGGAGGGCAGAGGCATGTCATATGTTCGGCCAGAGGAAGTGCTGTCACCGAGAAAGCATGTCGGCGGCGTAATCGAAGTGATTCACGACCCTGGGGAGGAGAAAATGAGCGTCGCTCGCATTCTGTGGAACGATGAAGAAGTGATAGCGACACGCTGGAATGGGAACGACAAGCGACCCTTAGGGAATCCCGTCTCGCGCGGGCAAGCAACCTGGTTCGTAGTTGACGGATATGCGGCCGAGAGCGTGGAGCGCGCCGCGCGAGCCGCAGCGCAGGATTCGCCGAATAGTCTTAGCGCCAGATACCGCGCGATGGCCGATGACGAAGAACGCGAGCGCGAAGCACAGGACTGGTCGGAAGGCCTGATCGGCGATGGAACCCGTTAAGCGTGGCGAGGTGTGGTGGGTCTCGTTCGACCTCGCCATCGGCGGCGAGATTCAGAAGACCCGTCCCGCCGTTGTGGTGAGCAATGATGCGGCCAACGGCGCATTGAATCGTGTCGTCGTTGTTCCGCTCTCATCTCAAACTCAAAAGCTGTATCCGGCCGAGGCGTTGGTGCGGGCCGGTGGTAAGCAGGCAAAGGCAATGGTGGACCAAATCGCCACCGCGTCGAAGCTGCGCTTGAAAAACAGAATGGACAAGTTATCAAGTGCGGACATGCGTGCCGTGGAAGACGCTATTCTCCTCCACTTGGGCATCCGCCGGCTGTAGGAGCAACGTCATGCGTGAAGTCATCATCGTCTCCGCCGTCCGCACGCCCGTGGGGCGGGCGTTCAAAGGGACGCTGCGGGCGACGCGGCCGGATGACCTGGCTGCGGTCGCGATCCGCGGCGCGCTGGCGCGCGTCCCACAACTCGAGGCGCGCGAAATCGAAGACGTCATCCTCGGCTGCGCCATGCCGGAAGCCGAGCAGGGCATGAATGTGGCGCGCATCGCCTCGTTGCGCGCGGGCCTGCCGGTGGAGTGCTCGGCCATGACCATCAACCGCTTCTGCGCTTCCGGCCTGCAGGCGATTGCGCTCGCCGCCGAGCGCATCCGCGGCGGCGCTGCCGACGTGATTGTCGCCGGCGGCACCGAGAGCATGTCCATGATTCCGATGGGCGGCAACAAGGTCAGCGCCAATCCCTGGCTGGTGGCGAATTATCCCGACGCGTACCTCTCGATGGGCCTGACCGCCGAGCGCCTGGCGCGGCGCTTTGGGATCACGCGCGAGCAGGCCGACGAGTTCAGCCTGCGCTCACACCGCAATGCCGTCGCCGCGATCAAGGCCGGCAAATTCGACGACGAGCTGGTGCCCGTCCCGGTCAGCTTCACCACGCCCAACGGCGCCAAGCCCAAGCGCCAGGAGATCATCTTCAAGATGGACGAAGGGCCGCGCGAAGATACTTCCGCCGCTGCCCTCGCCGCGCTGAAGCCCGCCTTCCACGCGCAAGGGCAGGTAACGGCGGGGAATTCCTCGCAGATGTCCGACGGGGCTGCGGCCGCGGTCGTGATGGCGGCAGAAAAGGCGCAGCAGCTCGGCATCCAGCCGCTGGCGCGCTTGGTCGCGTTCGCCACCGCGGGCTACAAGCCAGAAGAAATGGGCCTAGGCCCGGTGTACGCGATTCCGAAAGCGCTCAAAATCGCCGGCCTCTCGCTCGAGCAGATGGACGTCATCGAGTTGAACGAGGCTTTCGCCGCGCAGGCGCTGTGCGTCATCCAGGAAGCGGGGCTGCCGCTGGATCGGGTCAACCCCAATGGCGGCGCGGTCGCGCTCGGCCACCCGCTGGGTTGTACCGGCGCCAAGCTGACGGCCGGCATTCTCCGCGAACTCAAGCGCCGCCACGGCCGCTACGGCCTGGTTACGATGTGCGTCGGCGGCGGCATGGGCGCGGCGGGAATCTTTGAAAATATTGATTGAGGACGAAGGAGGATTGGCGATTTGCGATTTCTGATTTGCGATTGAAGAACCTTGCAATCGCAAATCACCCATCGCAAATTGCAAATGGACTTATGGCGACAGCGGCAGTTCCCAAGACCCGCATCACCGGCGGCAGCTTCCTGATCGAAGAGCGCGAGCTCTCCCAGGTTTTCCTGCCGGAAGACTTCAACGAGCAGCATCAGCTCATCGCCCAAACGGCGGAAGATTTCGCCAACCACGAGATTGTTCCCGCGGCTGAGAAGATCGAGCACAAGGAGTTCGCGGTCACGCGCGAGCTGCTCAAGAAGGCCAGCGACCTCGGCCTCACCTCGGTGGACGTGCCGGAGGAATTCGGCGGCGCCGACATGGACAAGGTCTCCTCCGCCATCATCGCCGACCGGCTCGCCAAGTGCGGCAGCTTCAGCGTGAGCTTTGGCGGGCATGTTGGGATCGGGATGCTGCCTATCGTGTACTTCGGCACCGAGGCGCAGAAGCGGCGCTACCTGCCGAAGCTGGCGTCGGGCGAGTGGGTCGGCGCCTACGCGCTCTCCGAGTCGTCGTCGGGCTCCGACGCGCTCAACTGCCGCGCCCGCGCCGAGCTCTCCGCCGACGGCGCGACTTACATGCTCAACGGGGAGAAGATGTGGATCACCAACGCCGGCTTCGCCGACATCTTCATCGTCTTCGCCAAGGTGAGGCGATAAGTTCACCGCGTTCATCGTCGAGCAAGGACTTTCCCGGCTTCACCCTCGGCGCCGAAGAGCACAAGATGGGCATCCACGGCTCTTCCACCTGCCCCGTCATCCTCGACGACGTGCAAGGTGCCGGCGGGCAACGTGCTGGGGGAGATCGGCAGGGGCCACGTCATCGCCTTCAACATCCTCAACGTGGGCCGCTTCAAGCTGGGCGCGGCGTGCGTCGGGGGCGCCCGCACCTCGCTGCAACACGCCATCGGCTACGCCAAGGAGCGCAAGGCATTCGGCAAGACCATCGCCGAGTTCGGCCTCATCCGCGAGAAGCTCGCCGACATCGCCTGCGGCATCTGGGCGGGCGAAGCCATAGTCGTACCGCACCGTCGGGATGATGGACGGCGCGTTGGGCGAGGTGGACAAGTCGGCCGCCGACGCCGCGCAGCAGATTCGCAAGGCCATCGAGGAATACGCCGTCGAGTGCTCCATCATCAAGGTGTGGGCTTCGGAGATGCTCGACCGCGTCGTCGACCACGCGGTGCAGATCTTTGGCGGCTACGGCTTCGTCGAGGAGTATCCCGCGGAGCGCGCCTACCGCGATTCGCGCGTCAACCGCATCTTTGAAGGCACCAACGAGATCAATCGCCTCATCATCACCGGCTTCCTGCTGAAGCGCGCCATGAGCGGCCAACTGCCGCTGATGCCGGCCATCAAGCGGCTGATGGACGAAGTCCTCAGCGGCCCCGCGACGAGCGAAGAAGAAGACGGCGCGCTCGTCGCCGAACGCAAGCTCGTGGCCGCAGCCAAGAAGCTCACGCTGTTCGCCGCCGGCTGCGCTACCCAGAAGTACATGGCGGCCATCCAGGAGCAGCAGGAGGTGATGGGCGCGCTGGCCGACATGGCGATTGAGACCTACGCCGTCGAGTCCTGCGTGCTGCGCGCGCGCAAGCTGGCGGAGCGCGACGGCGAGGCTGCCGCTTCCCTCGCCCTGGCCCTGACCCAGGCCTACAGCGCCGAGGCCTTCGACCGCATCGAGGCCGCCGCACGCCGCGTCATCGCCAACGTGGCCGAAGGCGACATGCGGCGCACGCAGCTCGCCATCGTCCGCCGCCTGGCTAAGCGCGAGTCGTGGGACACCATCGCGCTCAAGCAGCAGGTGGCGCAGAAGGTGCTCGACGCCGGCCGCTACGTCACTGCCTGAGGGGCCGGCGCGGCGGGAGTGCGCGTGATGACGGGGATGGCTAGACCTGGGTGCGGAGGATTTCGCGGATTTCGCGATTGATGCGGGCGGCGTCGCGGGTGGCGTTGTCGATGAGCGACACCCACTTGCGGGTGGCGGGATCCAGGTCCGATTGAGCCAGCAGGTAGGAAGCCTGCATAATGGTTTCGATGGAATTGCTGAGGTCGTGGGCCAGAGCGCGCAACCTGGCGTTGACCTCCGGGGCGATTTTCGATACCGGTTCTGCTTCCCGTGGCACCATGGGCAAGCACTCTCGCGCGGTCCGCGCCCCTGCCTTCGGATGTGCGACGACCAGAGCAAATACTGGGCCGCGTGCCGTCATTCTACCTGATCCAGGACATACCCCCTGCACGCCAGTCAGTCGAAGCGCTCGTAGAGGATGGAGCGGCGCTCCCAACCGAGTTCGTGGAGAAGCGCGCGATTGGCGGTGACCATGTCCTTCAGGCCGCAGATGTAGGCGTCCATGGCGGTGCGGTCGCGGGCCAGTTCGGGCAGGTGCTCCTGCACGTAGCCACGACGGCCGGACCAGTCGCCGGCGGCGCGGCTGAGGGTGATGAGATAGTGAAAGTTGGGATGGCGCTGCGCAAGCGCTTCAAATTCGTCGCGGTAATAGATGTCGGCCGCGGTGCGCATGCCATAGAGCAGCCAGAACTCGTGGCCGGCGTGGCGTTGCGGATCGGCGAAGAGCCACTGCAACATGCCGCGAATGGGAGCGACGCCGGTGCCGGTGGCGACGAAGAGGGCGCTGCGCACCGGGTGGCGCAGGGTGAAGTAGCCGTGCGGACCATGGAATTTGACCGCGCCGCCGGGTGCCAGGTCACAGAGGAAGTTGGAGAAGAAGCCGTCGCCGACGCGGTTGAGGCAGAGGTCGAAGCGGTTGTCGCCGTGCGGTGCGGAAGCAAGGGAGTAGGCGCGCGTCATGGCGCGGCCGGCGCGAGCGGCAGTCATGGAGATGAACTGGCCGGCGAGGAAATCGAAGCGCTGCGTTTCTTCCACCTCGAACTCGAAGTGGCGTGTTTGCGCGGAGAGGTCGAGTGCGCGCACCAGCCGTGCCGTAAAGAGCTGACGTTCGACCATGGCTGTCATCTTAAGAGATGCGAGGCCGCGCGTGGGCGATGGATTGGGGAGCTGGTGATGCGCAGCGTAGTAAACGACGTTGCGGCGGATGACAGCAACACGAAAGGCGCCCTGACGGCGCCTTGCGTGAGTTTTCCTGCCACCACTACTTCGCCTTGACCGGCACCCACACCTTCCAATCTTCCCAAGTGAGGACCGGGTCGGCCGATTTGCCGTGCTGATTCTGGAAAGAAATTGTGAACTGGTCGTTGAACTGGTCGCTCTTACCGACCTTCATGGGAATGCGCGCCAGTTCAAGCTGCTCTCCGGGATAGGGGATGCCCCACTCGCCGGTCTGCTTGCTAATGATGAGAGTCCACTTATCGGATTCGGGCAAAGTGAAGAGGGTGTAGTTGCCGGCGGGAACGGTGGTGCCGCCCACGTTCACGTTACCCTCGGTCGCGAACGTGGTGGCCTCGTTGGCGCCAGCGCGCCACACCTTGCCATAGGGGTCGTGGTCGCCGAGCATCTTGCGCTTCTGCCCCGTCTGCGGGTCCTGCACCTTGGGCCGACTGTAATCAATGGTGATCTTCTTGCCGTTGAGCGTGACCGTGGCGATGCCCGGAGGGCTGGGCCGCTTGGCCTTCTCTTCGGGGGTGGCCGGCGGACGCTGCCGCCGCTGGCCGCCGCCGGCGGGCGCCTGCGATTGAGCGAAGACGACGAGCGAGAGTGCGAATACCGCAATAATCAACCTGCGCATCCTGCCTCCTTGGAGCCGCGCGCTGAGGTACGGTTGCCGCGCAAGTCCAGCATTATTCACGAATGCAGGCGAAAGACACAACCGGCGGCAGGTAAAATCGGCGCATGTCCGTCTTTGACGATCGGCGCGAAGAATTGGAGCGTTACGAATTCATGATGGGAATGCCGCGCGGACGGCTGGCGGTGTCGCTCGACCTGCTGACCGACGCTCTGGCTTTCGTGGGGCAGCACGGGGTGTATTGCCAGAGCGCGCGCCAGCCAGGCAAGCCGGCGATGGACGTGCGCCTCATCATGCAGAACATCACGCAGGCGAAGGAGCTGTTGCAGAGCGTGATGGAGGAACTGCGGCGTGGGGCCGCAGAGCCGCCGGGTCCAGCGAGCAACTAGTTTCCGCGCCGCCCGGTCAAGGTTGCGGCGGCTTCGGCTTGTCCTTGGCTTTGTCCTTGGCGCCGGGCTTGGCGATGTCCTGGCCCTCGTAGGTGATGCGCACATCCGCACCGAAGCGCTTGTAGTTGGTGAACTTGATGATCTCGCGGATGTGCACTTCGTTGAAGCGGAAGCGCAGGATGTCGTCGGCACGGATGTAGGTGGGGAACCAGTAGACGCCGTCCACCTGCTCGCGCCAGGTGGTAAAGCGCGGCTTCAAGTCCTCCTCGCCCTTGCCCTTCTTGTCGAGGTGCTGCTCGGGGACCGTCTTGCCGGTGGTCTTGACGATTTGGAGGTCGTGGTCGTCCACCCAGATGCGGCCTTCGAAGTAGCGCTGGCCCTTGACGAGCTGGCGCGGCGTCACGTCGAAGACGTAGGTGTTCAGCTCATCCTGCTTCTGCTGGCCGAGGTAGGTGATGGTGTACTGCGGCAGGTTCTCGGTGGTGAGGGCAAAGGGCATGAGGTCGCGGATGTCCTGGAGGTCGCTGGGACTCATGCTGACTCGGGCGAGGGTGGGCTGGGGGGCGAAGATGACGGTTTCGACGCGGCGTCCCTTGGCGTCGTAGCTGATGTCGACCACTTGCTGATATTCGCCGCCGACGGTGTCGCCGTCGAGTTCCTGGACCTTGACGGTCTGGCGGTAGACGTAGTTTTCGCGCGCCTTGGCAAACTCCGTTTCCTTCTGCGCGAAGCCGCGGATGACGTCGGCGGCGCTCATGCCTTTGGGCGGCGCGGAAACGAGCGGAGCTTCTTCGGTGGTGGCCTGTGCCAGCGCGCCGCCAGCGCACACCAGCACTATCAAAACGGAAAACAGCAAGGTTCGAGACGTCATAGGAATCGCGACAGGCTGCCGCCCTCCTTAGATGCACCGCAGCGGCCGAAGTCGCAGGGCGGAGCGCCGGCCGGGGGCACGCCGGGAGCTGAACCCCCGGGCCTTGCTCCAGCGTAAATGGAGGCGCGGCTTGGGTACAATAGCGGAGCTTCCGCCCGATTCGGCGTATGTCTGAACTCGTCCAGAAGATCCCTACCCTAGTAGTACTTGGCGCGTTGCTGGCGATCTTTGTCGCCCTCGAGCGGCAGCGGCGCGCCGTGTGGGTACGGATGTGGCTGATCGGCTGGATCTGCACCTTCGGGCACATCGTGCTCGAGCTGTTCCTGCCGACTCCTTATCCCGTCTCCTTCTGGACGGTGTTGAACCTGGCGCTGTGGCCAGCCGGCGCCGTCCTGTTCCTGGTCTCGGTTTCGCGCGTGGTCGAAGAGCCGCGCCAGCGCAACGGCCTGCTTTTCACGCTGGCGGCGCCGACGATCGTGTACGCAGTCCTGCTGGGCTCCGGTGTAACGACCTGGTGGCTGTACGCGGCGGTGCAGGTGGTCATCTTCGGCGGCGGGCTGGGGTGGGGGTACCGCATCTATCGGAGGCCGACGCCGTTCCTGGTTGCCGTCGCGGCGGTGATTCTGCCGCTGGCGGCCTGGACGGTGCGGGAGGCATGGCGCGGAGAATACGCATTTGGTTTCTTCATCATCCTGACGGCGCTGAAGACCTTTACCGCGGTGCTGTTCCTGCGGCGGTACCGGCCTTTGACGCCCGGCGTGCTCGCCGCCGCCTTCGGCTTCGCGACCTGGGCAGCGGTGTTCCCGGTCGCGTTCTTCTACAAGGGGGTGGCGCTGGAGGCCATTAGCGCCGACCCCCTGTGGGACGTGCCGCGCTACCTGGTGGCGGTCGGCATGATTGTCATCCTGCTGGAAGACGAGTCGCGGGCGGCGCAGCGGGCCACGAAGCGGGAGCGCGCGCTGAAAGCGCAGATGGAGCGCTTCGCGGGACTGACCTCGCGGCTGCTGGCGGGCGCGGAATTATTGCCGCTGTGTCCTGAGGTGGCGCAGGCCATCGTGGAGCAGACGGCGTTCAGCCAGACGGCGATCCTGCTGGCGGATGAGGCCGGCAAGTTGGTGGTCGCGGCGGAAGCGCATGCCGCCGGCGAAACCGCGAGCCCCCATGAGCGCCTGGCCCGGCTCTCGCCCGCGGAACTCACCCGGCTGTGCGCGGGCGCTGAACCGGTGGGGCATGGTTCCTGCCGCTTGGTCGGCGGCATGGAAGAGGGAGCGGCCGGCGAGGAACTGGTGATCCCGCTGCGTTCGAGCCGCGCTGCGGTCCTGGGAGGCATCTGGTTGAGAGCGCCGCGCGGCGGCGCGCCCCTGGGCGCCGAAGACGCCGCGCCGCTGGAGATGCTGGCCAGTCACATGGCGGCCTCCCTGGACCAGGTACGGCTGCAGCGACAACTGCTGGTCAGCGAAAAACTAGCCAGCCTGGGGCAACTGGTCGCCGGCCTCACGCACGAACTCAACAACCCGCTGACGGCGGTGCTGGGCTACACCGAGCTGATGCTCGACCGGGCGGACGAGGCCACGCGGCGCGACTTGACCGTGGTGCAGCGCGAGGCCGGGCGCATCAAGCGCATCCTGCAGAACCTGGTGCGCTTCGCGCAGACGGCGGGGAACGATCAACTCCACGTCACGGTGCCGGAACTGCTGAGCGAAGTCCTCAGCCTGCGCGAGTACGAGGGGCGGATGCGCAACGTCCAGATCATCACCGACCTGCCGGCCGACCTGCCGCGCGTCCCGTTTGACGCCGAGCTGCTGAAACAGGTCTTTTTCAACCTGCTGAACAATGCCCTGGATGCGGTGGAAAAGTCGCTGGAGAAACGGATCACCATTGACGCGCGGGTGGCAGGCGAGCGGATGGTGATGCAGTTCTCCGACACCGGCCCCGGCTTCGTCGACCTCACCCGGGTTTTCGATCCCTTCTTCACCACCCGCGAGGTGGGACGCGGCACGGGACTGGGGTTGAGCGTGTGCTTCGGCATCCTGAAGCAGCATGGCGGCGACATCTACGCGCGCAACCTGGAGCCGCGCGGCGGCTGCGTGGTGCTGGAACTGCCGCTGACCGCACGCGGCATCAGTGTGGTGGGACACGTCACCGGCAAAATGGGCGCGGTGGAGAAGGCGAACTAGCGGAGCCAAGAAAAAACCCCTCTCGCGCTGCGAGAGGGGACAAGGACCAGAGTTTCGTGGCCCGCCGCGTCGGTGCTGCCAGCGCACGCGGCCGGGGCGGGCTGCCCAGGAAACCACGAAGCCTAGACGCGGACGACGTTGGCCGCCTGGAAGCCCTTGGGGCCTTTCATGAGATCGAATTCGACCGTCTCGCCTTCATTGAGGGAACGATAGCCGTTCTCCTGGATGGCGGAGAAGTGGACGAACACATCCTCGCCGGTCGAGCGTTGGATGAATCCGTAGCCCTTCGCCCCGTTGAACCACTTCACTGTACCCTTCTCTCTCACTGACAACTCCTTTCGCCTCCACAGATTTACATCAGCTCCGCGCCGGTTGGCGCCGAGCGGCGGGACACCGCGCGCCGGGGCCAGCAGGCTAAAAACACAAATGCCGCGCAGGCTTCGGCGCGGGTCTTGAGACCCGCCGAGACGCCCGTCGCGGCCCTGCATCCGTACCTGATTGCTATCGACAACACCGACTAGCGCAACATCCCCTTGGCTTCCGCCGCACGCGGCGGGGCTCGCCGTCATTTTGGGACGACGAGCAGCGCATCATATGCAGGAACTCCGGCCCCTCGCAAGAGAAATTGCAGGGTGGGACTGCGCGCGCCAATACCCGGAGCGCAGCGGCCGGGGCGCCGGCGCCGGTGGAGGCCCGGCGGGGGCGGCGGCCAAAAGCCGCACCCGGCGGCAAGTCTGCCCAAAGCTGCGGTACGATAGAGGAAGATCCCCTGGAAAACAGCCTGCGCCGCGGTTCCGGCGCCCGTGCCGGAGGAGGGTCCGGTGTTGTTCGATTCGCTGCCTTCGGCCGCCGCTCCAGCGCCCGCGCCTGCGGAAACGGGCCCCGCGCGCTGGGCGGAACTCGGCCGCCGCGTCGTCCCGACCGCGCGCTACCTCATGAGCACCGACGTCCACACCTACGCGTTTTCCGTGGCAGCGAACGCGATTTTGTCGTTTTTCCCCTTCGTCCTGCTCATGCTCACCCTGACGCGCAATGTCTTCCATTCCCCGGCCATGACCCAAGTCATCCTCGACCTGTTGCGCGATTACCTGCCGGTGGGCCAGGAGTTCGTTATCCGCAACCTGACCGCGCTGGTGGGCGCGCGCAAGGGCGTGCAGGCGGTGAGCCTGGTGATGCTGCTCATCACCTCGACCGGCATCTTCCTGCCGTTGGAGGTTGCGCTGAACCGGGTGTGGGGGTTCAGCAAGAATCGCTCCTACCTCACCAACCAGATGGTCTCGCTGGGGCTGGCGTTTGCGGCGGGGGCGCTGGCCATGTTGTCGGTGGCGCTGACCGCCGGCAACCGGCGGCTGTTGGAGATGTTGTTGTTCGGCGCGCGAGGCATCTTCGTCACGGTGTTGTTATGGGTGGTGATGAAGATCTTCGCCGTGGCGGCGAGCGTGGGCATCTTTTTCCTGATTTACTGGCTGCTGCCCTACGGCAAGGTGCCGGCGCGCGCGGTGGCACCCGCGGCGCTGGTGACCGGCCTGCTTTGGGAACTGGCGAAGTACGGCTACATGCTGGCGCTGCCGTGGCTCAATTTCCAGGAAGTTTACGGGCCGTTCGCGATTTCGGTGACGCTGATGTTCTGGGCCTTCCTCTCCGGCTTGTTGCTGCTCGGCGGCGCGCACCTGAGTGCCGCGCGCGAACTGCCTCGCCACTGAGACACGGAAAAACCATTCGTCCTAGTCGATCCTGACCGCGCGCTCGCCGGCTTTCGGGAACCGTCGCATCACCGCGGGATCGTGGCCGGGGATGACCAACTCGGGCCGCGCCGCCATCTGCTTCATGCGGTCCTGGGCGCGCAGGTTCGACGCCGCGTCGAGCGTCTGCGCGATGGGCGCGTGCTGCTCCTGGTTTTCGTAGAGGTACATGTTGTCGCTGGCGAGCACCACCGTGCCGCGGCGCGTCGGCACCGAACAGTACTGCGACTGGTACGTGTGCTTGCCGCCGATGTAGCAGCGGATGCCGGGCAGCGTTTCCTGGTTGTCGCCGTTGACCAGCGCCAGCCGGCCGTCGGTGTTGATCTTCACCAGGGCCGCAACGTCGTCGGGATCAATGCCGCCGTGCTTCGCGGCGTAGTCGCGGTCGCTCTCGCCCGCGGCGCGCTGCCATGCTTCCCCGGTGTAGTAGGTGTATTCGTCGCGCTGAATCCAGACGCGGGCCCTGGGAAACAGGTCGGCGCCATCGGCGTGGTCCCAGTGGGCGTGGCTGATGATGAGGTCCGTGACGTCCTCGGGCTTCAGTCCGAGTCCCGCAATGGCCTCGGAGGGCTTGGCGAAGTCCTGGGGCTTCCAGCGCTGAAGGAACTTTTCGCGATAGAAGCCGGAATCCACCAGGATGACGCGGCCGTTGCCCTTCACCACCCAGAACATCATCTGGATGTCGAGGCGCCGCGCACGGTCGGCGCCCTGGATGAGGCTGGCCACGGGGAACTGCGGCAGCACGGCGTAGCTGACAGCGTAGACCTCGTACTGCGGGGACGGCGCAGGCGCTTGCGCGAAGGCGCAGGCGCACCAGAGCAGCGCAACAACTATGGCGCGTTTCAGCATGGGCGCATTTTACGACTTCAGGTCCGGCCTAGAACCAGTCGCTGCGGTAGGCGATCCACCAGCTCAGGAAGAGGATGGGGAAGGTCGCCAGAAGTGCCCACATCCAGGGCAGGGTGAGATCGGCGATCACGCCGAGCACCATGAACAGGAGCCAGAAGATCTTTTTCTGCACGCGTCCTCGCGATCCCCTACACGCGGAGTTCCACCACCGTCGCGCCGGCGCCGCCTTCGTTCTGCGGCGGTTCCGAGATGGCGGCGACGTGCGGATGCTTCTGCAGGAACTGGCGCAGCGCCTTGCGCAGGATGCCCATGCCGCTGCCGTGCACGACGCGCACGCGTTCCAGGCCGGCCAGGAAGGCGCGGTCCAGGAACTTTTCCACTTCGCGGGTGGCATCGTCCACCGTCTGGCCGATCACATTGATCTCGCTGGGGGCGCTGGCATCGTCCGCCATGCTGACGGAGAAGCCGCGCGCGCGCGCTGCGGCCAGAGGTGACACCGGCTTCTGCTCCGCCGAGCGGTCGAGCACTTCGGCGATGTCGCTGCGTGCGACCTTCATCTTCATCACGCCGGCTTCGACCTCGAAGGTGTTGTCGTCGATTTTGCGGCTGACCTTCACCGTGCGTCCCAGCGACTTGAGCCGCACCGTGTCGCCGGCGCTGACGTGGCGCACCAGGTGGGGGCGCGCGTGCTCGTCGCCGGCATCGGCGCCGGTGGAGTGCGCCACCACCGCCTGGTCGAACTGCTCGCGGAATTCGCGGCGCAGCTTGGCGACGCGGCGCTCGGCGTCCTTCGAGAGCTTGAGCGCGGCGGCGCGCTCCTGCACGGCGCCGACGTTTTCCTTCACCTGGTACTCGAACTCGCGCAGCAGCTCTTCCAGCTTTTTCTCCAGCTCGCGGACACGTTGCTGCTGCTCCTTCTTGCCCTCGGCGGCGAGACGGTTCTGCTCGCGGGCCAGTTCCTGCTCGCGGCGGCGCAGGCGGTCGCGCTCCTGCTCGGCTTCCCGCAGTTCGTGGTGCAGGCGGTCGAGGAAGCGGCCGACGTCCTGCGCCTGGGAGGTCAGGCGCGAGCGCGCGGCGGCGACAATCTCCGGATTCAGTCCCAGCCGCTGCGCGACGTTGATGCCGGCCGAGGCGCCGGGCACACCGAGCTTGAGCTCGTACGTCGGCTCCAGGGTGCGCTCGTCGAAGCCGACCGCGGCGTTGAGCACGCCGGCGGTATTCGCGGCGTACACCTTGAGCGAGGTGTGGTGGGTTGAGATCACGCTGAGGCAGGCGAGGCGGAGGAAGTGCTCGGCGATGGCCACGGCCAGCGCCGCGCCCTCCTCGGGATCGGTGGCGGCGCCGAGTTCGTCGAGCAGCACCAGGGTCTCGCCGGTCGCGGTGCGGGAGATGAAATCGATGTTGGTGACATGCGCGGAGAAGGTGGAGAGGTTCTGCTCGATCGACTGGTAGTCGCCGATGTCGGCCAGGACCGCGTCGAACACCGGCAGCACGGCGCGGCTTGCCGGCACGGGCAGCCCCGCCTGGTGCAGCAGCGCCAGCAGGCCGACCGTCTTCAGCGCCACCGTCTTGCCGCCGGTGTTGGGGCCGGTGATAACCAGTTGGTCGTCGGTCGTCGGCCTTCGGTCGTCGGCCGAGCCGGTGGCCGCCGGCCCGCCGCCCGCAGCACCACCAAGTTCGAGGTTCAGCGGGACCACGCGCCCGCCGCGGGCTTTGAGGTTGCGCTCGAGCAGCGGGTGGCGCGCCGATTCCAGGCGCAGGTAGCGCTCCGCCGGCTCGGGCGCGACGCAGTCGTAGTCCACGGCGAAACGCGCCTTGGCGAACTGGAACTCCAGTTCGGCGAGCGCCTCGGTGGCGGCGGCGATGTTCACCGCCTGCTCGGCGATGCGCCGGGTCATCTCGCGCAGGATGCGGTGCACCTCGGCCAGCTCTTCGTCGAGCAGCCGCACCAGCTCGTTGTTCTGCTCAATCGTCTCCAGCGGCTCGACGAACACCGTCTGGCCGCTGGAGCTGACGCCATGCACCACGCCGTTCACCTTGCGCTTCTGCTCCGCCTTTACCGGGATGACGAAGCGCTCACCACGAATGGTGATGAGTTCATCCTGTACCGCCCCGCCTTCGGCGAGCCGCCGCAGGTGCCCGCGCAGCGACTCCTGGATAGCGCGCTTCTGCTTGTCGATTTCGCGGCGGATGGCGGCGAGTTCGGGGGAGGCGCGGTCGTCGAGCGTGCCGTCGGGCAGGATCTTCTTGCGGAAGAAGCGCAGGAAGTCGGTAAAGTCGGCGATGGCGGAAGAAACGGCGCGCACCGCGGGCCAGGGGGAATCATGCGGTGCGCCCTCCGGTTGCGGTGCGCGCATGGCCGCCGGCGGATGGAGAGCGATTTCGCGCCACTCCGCCGCGCGATCGGCGACGGCGATGACGTCGCGCACCTCGAGCGGCTCCAGCGCCGCACCTTCGATCTGCGCCTTCGCCAGCAGGCGCGCGGGATCGCTCAGGCCGCCGAATTCGAAGCGGCTACCGGCGCGGAGGTAGGCGCGCACTTCGCCGGTGAGCTGCTGCTGGCGCGCAATCCAGCCGCGGTCGTGCGACGGCGCCAGCGCATCAATGCGCGCCTGCCCGAGCGGCGAGGCGGCATAGGCGCGCAGCATCGCGCGCACCGCGTCGAACTCCAGCACGAGTGCGCTGGAGTGGGCTAGAGGGGACGGGACCACGTCCGTATGGTAAATGGCGGGCTGTGCGCTTTGTCACAAATGACCGCCGGGGCCGCTGCTAAAATTCCGGCATGCCGTTCCCTATCACCCGCCTGCGCCGTCTGCGCCAATCGGAGCCGCTGCGCGCCATGGTGCGCGAAACGCGGCTGACACCTGACGCCTTCATCTATCCCCTGTTCGTCTGTCCCGGCACCGGAGTACGCAAGGAAGTTTCGTCGATGCCGGGCGTGTTCAACCTCTCGGTCGACGAGGCGGTGAAAGAAGCGCGCGCGGCGTTTGAGCTGGGAGTGCGGGCGGTCATCCTGTTTGGCCTGCCGTCCACAAAAGACGAGGTGGCAACCGGCGCGTGGGAGGACGAGGGCATCGTGCAGCAGGCGACGCGCGCGTTGCGCCGCGAGCTGCCGCACCTGATCGTCGTCGGCGACGTCTGCCTCTGCGAGTACATGAGCCACGGGCACTGCGGCGTGGTGCAGCCGAAGAACCAGCCAGGAGCGCACGGGCCGCGCGTGGTGGCCGTGTCGCCGGCCCAGGTGGGAGCGGCGATGGACCAGGCGCTGACGAACGAATTCGAGATCGTGAATGACCTCACGCTCGAAATTCTGGCCAAGACCGCCGTCTCGCAGGTGCGCGCCGGCATCGACGTGATCGCGCCCTCGGACATGATGGATGGGCGCGTGGCCGCCATCCGCAAGGCGCTCGACGAGGCCGGGTTTTCGAATACGCCGATCCTTTCTTATGCGGCGAAGTTCGCCTCGGGCTTCTACGGCCCCTTCCGCGAAGCCGCGGATTCGGCGCCGAAGTTCGGCGACCGCCGCTCCTACCAGATGGACGGCGCCAACCTGCGCGAGGCCATGCGCGAAATCGCGGCCGACCTGGAAGAAGGCGCGGACATAATCATGGTCAAGCCGGCGATTGCCTACCTCGACGTGATTGCCGAGGCGCGGCGGCGTTTTGACGTGCCCATCGCCGCCTACCAGGTCTCGGGCGAGTACGCCATGATCGAAGCTGCGGCGCGCAATGGCTGGATTGACCGGCAGCGCATCATCCTGGAGTCGCTGGTCTCCATCAAGCGCGCCGGCGCCGACATCATCCTGACCTACTTCGCCAAAGACGCAGCGAAGTGGCTGGGGTAACGGCCGCGATCCAGCAGCGCGCTCTTGTACAATCGTGTGCTTGTTTCCCGGTAAGACTCCTGCCTGATTGGAGCGCGCTGTGCCAGCGACCATCTACGACCTCGCCATCATCGGCGCCGGGCCGGCGGGCTACACCGCCGCCATCCGCGCCGGCCAATACAGCCTAAAGGCCGCCCTCATCGAGAAGGAACCAAAGCTCGGCGGCACCTGCCTGCAGGTCGGCTGCATTCCCACTAAGGCGCTGCTGTTCAACGCCGAAGTGTGGGACCACCTGAAGGCGGCCCGGGAGTTCGGCATCGAAGGCGTCGAGGGCGCGCGGCTGAACTGGGCCGCGATCCAGCAGCGCAAGGACAAGATCGTCGCCAAGCACACCAAGGGCCTCGAGTTCCTGATGCGCAAGAACAAGGTGGAGGTGGTGCGCGGCTTTGGGCGGCTGACCGGCGGAGCCAAAGACGGCGTCCACACCATTGCGCTGAGCGGCGGCGAGAAGAAAGAGATTCAAGCCCGGAGCGTGATCGTCGCCACCGGCTCGGAGGCCAAGCTGCTGCCGGGACTCCAGGCGAGCGACCGCATCCTGACCAACGTCGAGATTCTCAGTCTCGGCGCGGTCCCGAAGTCGCTGGCCATCATCGGCGCGGGCGCGGTGGGAGTGGAGTTTGGATCAATCTACCGCTCGTTCGACGCCGAGGTCACCATCCTGGAAATGCTGCCGCGGCTGGTGCCGGTGGAGGATGAGGAGGTCTCGAAGGAGCTGCTGCGCGTCTTCCGCAAGCGCGGCATCAACTGCCACGTGGGCGCCAAGGTGGACAAGGTGGAGCCGACGAAGGCGGGTGTCGCCGTCGCGTTCACTACAGCCGAAGGCAAACCGGAGCGGCTGGAGGTGGAGAAGCTGCTGGTGGCCGTCGGCCGCAAGCCGAACACCGAGAGCATCGGCCTCGAAAAGACGAAGATCAAGGCGGAGCGCGGCTTTATCCACACCAACGAGTGGATGCAGACCGACGAGCCGGGGGTGTATGCCGTCGGCGACATTGTCGCGGGGTACCCGCAACTGGCGCACGTCGGCAGCATGGCGGGACTGGTGGCGGTGGCGAAGATTGCCGGCAAACCCGGGCGCCCGCTGCGCCGCGACCGTATCCCCGGCTGCACCTACTGCGAGCCGCAGATCGCCAGCGTGGGCCTGACCGAGGCGCAGGCGCGAGAGAAGGGCCGCAAGGTCAAGGTCGGCAAGTTCCCCTTCACCGCGAACTCGAAAGCGACCATCCTGGGCGCGCACGAGGGCTTCATCAAGATCGTCGCCGACGAGCAGTATGGCGAGGTGCTGGGCGTGCACATCATCGGGCCGCAGGCGACGGAGTTGATCGCCGAGGCGGTGGCCGCGATGGAGCTCGAAGCCACGGTGGAGGAACTGATGTTCACTATCCACGCCCATCCCACGCTGGCGGAAGCCATGCTCGACGCCGCCAACAGCGTCGCGGGCCTGGCCATTAACGTTTGAGGTTTATGCGGAGGGCCGCGCCGATCGGCGGTGAAGCCTTGGTCATCAGCGTTGTCCAACTCGGCCGCGTCCCCTATGGCCTGGGGCTCAAGCTGCAGGAGGAGCTGGTCGCGGCGCGGAAGCGCGGCACGATCGGCGATACGCTGCTGCTGCTGGAGCACACCCCGGTCATCACGCTCGGGCGCAATGCCAAGTTGGGGCACGTCGTGGCCGGGCGCGAGGAGCTGCAGACGCGCGGCGTGGAGCTGTTCGAATGCAATCGCGGCGGCGACGTCACCTTTCACGGTCCCGGCCAGCTGGTCGGGTACCCCATCTTCAACATCCTCGAAATGCAGCCGAAGCTCGGCGCGGTGGACTTTGTGCGGCGGCTGGAAGAGGTGCTGATCCGCACCGGCGCCAGCTGCGGCGTGGCGGCACAGCGCATCGCAGGACGCACCGGCGTGTGGACGACCCCGGCGGCGGGCGACGAGTGCAAGCTGGCCGCCATCGGGGTCCACATTTCGCGCGGGGTAACGTCGCACGGCTTCGCGCTGAACGTGAACACCGATCTCGATTACTTCCGGCTCATCGTGCCCTGCGGCATCGCCGACCGTCCGGTGACCTCGCTGCAGCGTGAGCTTGGGCGCGAGCTGGCGCTCGACGAGGTGGCGCAGGTGGTCGCGCGGCACTGCGGGCAAGTGTTCAGCAGCCAAGTGCTGTGGGTGGAAACGGTGGACGCGGTGCTGGGCCGCACCGTCGGCGTGCCGCTGCGCGAGCCACGGGAACTGCGGTCCCGACACGACCGCGTGGAGCCGGCATGAGCGATCTACCGATCCCCCCGATGCCGGACGACCCGGAGGATGCCTGGACCTGGGAGGAGTGGCCGGCGAAGCGCGCGGAGCTGCTGCAGGCCGTGGATGCGATGCGCCAGCAACTGGAGCAGGTGGACCGGCCGGAACTCGAAGACCTGCGCCGCGCCTCGGCCAAGTTCATGCGCGACATCCAGAGCGTGATTGATGCCGGAGACGCCGAGTACCGCCGTCTTTATCCCGGGGCGACTTTCAATCCGAGCTGAAGGCGCTCGCAACGCCCGGGGCGAATGAGGTAACCTCGTTCGCCGTTCGCCAAAGCCGCACCATGGCCAAGAAGAAATCCTCCAAACCGGGCCCCAGCGGCGCCGCGCCCGCGGCGCAGGGTGAGACGCGTCCGCAACCCGCGCCGCGCACCTACAACCTCACCGACTGGCGGCGGGAGCGGCCATTGTTCCACGTGGAACAAATCCGCACGGCCGACGGGTTGCGCTTCGAAGTGCGCGGCGATCTCTCGGCGCCGGCGCCGCCCCTGCGCGAGTCCAAGTACCTGAAGCCCGAGCAGCACGTCGAGATCTACCGCTGGATGCTGCTGAACCGGCGCATGGAGCAGGCGCTGGAGAACCTCTACAAGCAGGGCAAGGTGGTGGGCGGGGTGTACTTTGGGCTGGGCCAGGAAGGCTGCTCGTGCGCCTCGGCGTACGCGCTGCAGAAGGACGACTGGTTCGCGCCCATGATCCGCAACCAGGGGGCGCTGCTGGTGCGCGGCTGGCGGGCGCGCGACGTCATGATGCAGTACATGGCCAAGGCGGGTTCGCCGACCAAGGGGAAAGACGCGAACACGCATTTCGGCGACATCGTGGAGCGCAACCAAGTGGCGCCGATCTCGATGCTCGGCGACCTGATCCCGATCCTCACCGGCGTGGCCCTGGGCGCGCGGCTGCAGGGCAAGCAGATCGCGTGCCTGACGTGGATCGGCGACGGCGGGCAGTCCACCGGGGTGACGTACGAAGGTTTCAACTTTGCCGCGGTGCAGAAGCTGGGGCTGGTGCTGATTATCGAGAGCAACCTGTGGGCCTACGGCACGCCGACCGAGATGCAGGTGGCGGTGAAGGACCTGGCGGAACGCGCCATCGGGTACGGAGTGCCGGGCGTGATCATCGACGGCACCGATCCCTGCCAAGCCTACGATGCGACCCACGAAGCGTGCCAGCGCGCGCGCCGCGGCGAGGGGCCGACGCTAATCGAAGCCAAGATGATGCGCATGAAGGGCCACGCCATCCACGACGCGGCAGTGTATGTCCCGAAGCCGCTGGTCGAGTACTGGCAGCGGCGGGACCCGATTGCGCGGTTCGAGAAATACCTGCTGGCGAAGAAATGGCTTAACGCTAAGCAGAATGAAGAGCTGATCGCGGGCGTGGAGCGCGAACTCGAGGCGGAGCGCGAGGTCGCGGTCAACTCCCCCATGCCGGAGGCGCAGACCGCGGCCACGGGCGTGTACTGCGAGGGCGCGTGTCACCCGATCGCGCCCAAGTACGGCGGCGTGAAGCCGCGCCAGCCGGGCAGTTCAGCTGCCAAGCCGGAGCCGAGCGAGGCGGCGGTGCATCTGCGCTGACCTGCCTGACCTTCTGCTATGCTGTTTCACTTTTGCGAGGAGCCATGCCGCCGGTCACCTACCTCGAAGCCATTCGCCAGGGATTGTGGGAAGAGATGGAGCGCGATGCGAATGTCTTCTGCATCGGCGAGGACATCGGGATTTACGGCGGCGCCTTCAAGGTGACCGAGGGCTTTATCGACCGCTTCGGTCCGGAGCGCGTGATTGATACGCCGATCGCGGAGAGCGCGATCGTGGGCGCGGCCTACGGCGCGTCGCTCACCGGGCTGCGGCCGGTGGCGGAGTTCCAGTTCATCGATTTCATCTCCTGCGCCTTCAACCAGATCACCAACGTGCTCGCCAAGTCGCACTACCGCTGGGGGGCGCCGGCGCCGGTGGTGCTGCGCGGGCCGTGTGGCGGCGGCGTGCACGGCGGCCCGTTCCACTCCCAGAACCCGGAGATGTACTTCGTGCACACCCCGGGACTGAAGGTGGTGTGCCCGGCCACGCCGACCGACTGCTACGGGCTGATCAAGTCGGCGATCCGCGACAACAATCCCGTGCTCTTCTTCGAGCACAAGTTTCTGTACCGGCGCATCAAGGAAGAGCTGCCCACGGACCGCGAGTTCACGGTGCCGATCGGGAAGGCGTGCCTGGTGCGCAGCGGCGGGCACGTGCGACCGCATGACGCGGGCGAGTCGCCCGCCTCCACCGAGGAAAACTCGGGCGGGCACGTTTCGGTCATCACCTACGCGGCCATGGTGCACGTGGCGCTGGAGGCGGCGGCGGCGCTGGCGAGGGAGGGGATCGAGTTGGAGATCCTCGACCTGCGCACGCTGCTGCCACTGGACCGTGCGGCCATCGTCGAGACGGTGAAGCGCACGAACAAGATCATCATCCTGCACGAGGACACCAAGACCGGCGGCATCGCGGGCGAGATCACGGCGATGATCAACGAAGAGTGCTTTGACGACCTGGACGCGCCCGTCGTGCGGATTGCGTCGCTTGACACGCCGGTTCCCTTCTCGCCGCCGCTGGAGGAGTACTTCCTGCCCAAGGTCGCCGACGTAGTGGAGAAGGCGCGCTGGCTGGCGCGGTACTGAAGCCATGTACTACCTGCTCAAGACCGAACCATCCGAGTATTCCTTCGCCGACTTGCAGCATGATAAGACAACGGTGTGGGACGGGGTGTCGAATCCGGTGGCGCTCAAGCACCTGCGCGCGATGAAGGCGGGAGATGAGCTGGTGATCTACCACACCGGCGAGGAGCGGCGCACGGTGGGGACGGCCTCGGTGGTGGCAGTCGACGCAAGCGATCCGAAGAGTCCGGCAGTGAAAATCAAAGCCGGCAAGCCGCTGGCGCGCTGCACCGCGCTCGCCGAGATCAAGGCAAACCAGCTCTTTGCCGACTCGCCGCTGGTGCGGCAGGGGCGGTTGTCGGTGGTGCCGCTCAGCGATCAGCAGTTTGCACTTTTGGCGCGAAGGAGCAAAGCATGAAGGGATTCATTGCCGGCGTCATCTTCACGCTGGGCGCACTGGCCGCGGGAGAGATGTTGTACACGCACCTGGGCTTCGCTCCCGTGAATGCCGACGCCGAGCCCGGCACGATCGAGAAGATCGTGCTCGCCGGCGCGCTTGACCCCTCGGTCGAGCGGCATGCCCCGCACCTCCAGAACCCGCTCCCCGCGAACGAGGACAACCTGAAGCGCGGCATGGCGATCTACACGATGAAGTGCGCGCTCTGCCACGGTGGCATCGACCGCAAGCCGAGCCTGGAAGGCAAGGCGATGTTTCCGCGAGCGCCGCAGTTCATCGTGCGCGGCCGCGGCTTGCACGATCCCGAATGGCAGACGTTTTACGTGACGCAACACGGCATTCGCCGCACCG
Organism: Terriglobia bacterium; assembly: GCA_963739375.1. GTDB lineage: Bacteria > Acidobacteriota > Terriglobia > Terriglobales > Acidobacteriaceae > CAVUAF01. The sequence goes on along the minus strand of CAVUAF010000018.1, from coordinate 304,831 downwards.
GCATGATGGGGTGGGGAACAATCCTGAGCACCGACGACCTCTGGCGCGTCACGTCATTTCTCACGAACCTCGACAAGCTGCCGCCGGCGCTGAAGCAGTAGCTGGACGATGGCGAAGGGCGCGACTCTTCTATAATGCCGGTTTGCCGCGCGCAGGAGCGCGCCCGAGGACGCGATGCCGACTGACGTCATCATGCCGCAGATGGGGGAATCCATCTTTGAAGGCACCATCACCAAGTGGCTGAAGAAGCCGGGCGACAAGGTGCAGCGTGACGAGCCGCTGTTCGAGATCTCGACCGACAAGGTGGACGCCGAGATTCCTGCGCCCGCCGCCGGCGTGCTGAGAGAGATCAAGGTGAACGAAGGCGCCACGGTGCAGGTGAACACCGTGGTGGGCGTGATTGACGAAGCGGGAGCGGCCGCGGGCGCGGCAGCGCCGAAGGCCGCCGGGAAGGAAGAGCCGGCAAAGGCGGCAGCCACGCCAGCACCGATGCCACAGGCGGCTCCGGTGGCGGCGGCGCAGGCAGAAGAAGAGCACGAGCCGGTCGAGTTCCCCGAAAGCGGCAAGGGCGTTCGCTCGTCGCCGCTGGTGCGGAAGATCGCGAAAGAGCGCGGCGTGAACCTGGCGGAAGTCGCGGGCACGGGGCTGGGCGGACGGATCACGAAGGAAGACATCATCGGCTACATCAACCGCCGCGGCGCCGCGGCGGCACAGCGCGTGCCCGCGACCGTCACGGCGGGGGCACAGGCCGCACGCCCGCAACCTGCCGCGATCCCGGCGCAGACCGGGCCGATCGCGATTCCTGGCGAGCTGGTGGCGATGTCACCCATGCGCAAGAAGATCGCCGAGCGCATGGTGGAGTCGAAGCGCATCGCGCCGCACGTCCACACTGTCTACGAGGTGGACATGACGCGCGTGGCGCAGCTGCGGGCGCGCGAGCGGCAGGCGTGGGAGCAGCGCAACGGCACGCGGCTGACCTTCATGCCCTTCATGGCCCGCGCGGCCGCGGCGGCCATCCGCCAGTTCCCCATCGTGAATTCGTCGGTCGAGGGCGACAGCATCCGTTACCACGCCAACCTCAACCTGGGAATCGCGGTGGCGCTGGAGTGGGGGCTGATCGTGCCGGTGGTAAAGAACGCGGAGGAGAAGAACTTCTCCGGGCTGCAGCGCGCCATCAACGACCTGGGCGAGCGGGCGCGCGCCAAGCGCCTCACGCCCGACGACGTGGCGGGCGGGACGTTCACCATCACCAATCCCGGCTCCATCGGCGGGCTCTACGGGCTGCCGATCATCATGCAGCCGCAGGTGGCGATCCTGGGGATTGGCGGCATCAAGAAAATGCCGGTGGTGGTGACGGACGCCGAGGGCGCCGATTCCATCTCCATCCGCAGCATCATGCACGTGGTGCTCGGCTACGACCACCGCATCGTCGACGGCGCGGTGGCCGGGCAGTTCCTGGGCGTCTTCAAGCAGTTCCTGGAGGGATGGGCCGAGGACATCGGGTGAGGAAGCTAGTGATTTGTGATTTGTGATTTGCGATTTGCGATTTAGGGATTGGGTGAGTTGACCGCGTCGAGCGCTTCCAGGCCATTCTTCCGATACACCGCCAGGATTTTCTCCGCATAGTTGGGATCGGTTGCCCAGTGGGCCGCAAGGGCGCGAATGAAAGCCGCGGGATCGTGCGCGCAGGCGCGGGCCTCGGCATAGCAGGGCGCGCGCAGGATCAACTGGTCGCGGGCGCGAAAGCACTCCTCCATGGAGGCGAAGCGCGCGAAGCGGGCGACGATGCGGATGCGACGCCCGGATACGACCTCCCAGGTCGGCAAGCTGATGGCGTCCGCGCCGGGACGGGCCTTGATCCCGAAGTAGTTGTGCGCCTCGCGCGCCAACTGCGAGCCGCCAAAAGCGCTTTCCAGCGCCGCTTGCGCGACAGTAATGCCGGCGGGGAGACCGCTCGCGGCAGAAGCGGCGCGCGCGGCGGCGGTGGCGGCGGTGAGAAATTCTTCTTTCGTCATAAAGGTCATCCCCCAAGGAACACCCAGGCAACACGAGGTCACGAAGGAAGCGGGCTAGTGCCCACCGCGCAGACACAGGTAGTCGGTTACGAGGGTCGCAATCAGCAGCAGCGGCCCGAACAGCAGGGTGAGTCCGGTGGCGCGCTGGACGAATACCTCATGGGCGGCGACGCGCTCTTCGAGGTTCTGGAGGCGGCCGGGGTGCCCGTTGCCAATGAGCAGCTGCATCTGCGATTTGAGGAGCGCGAGGTCGGCGAGAACTGTTTTTTCGAAGGTCACAGGGGAAACTCGATGTGCAGTGCGGTGCTGAAGCGCGAGTAGTGCCGTGGCGAAGCGGCGTCGTAGGCGCGCAGGTAATAACCGGCAACGCGCGAGCGCCGCGGCGCGATGAATTGCTGGGCGGAGAAGCGGCCGATGAGGTTGGCGCCGTCGGCGGTCCCCCAACCGGCGTCAAAGCTGCGCACCTCGAAGCCGCCGCCGTCCGGCGGGAGCAGGCCGGCGTCAATGATGACGCTGGTCTGGGTGATGGTGGTGACGCAGGCATCGGGGAGCGACGGCGCAAACGCCGCCGCCGCGTCGTAGGCGAGCGGCAGCAAGCCGCGCGGCGGAGCACTCGCGGAGCCGGCGATGGCGGTGGAGGGCAGCGCCGCATCGTTGGCGAAGCGGAGGGTGTAGGCGCTTTCGTCGCCGGCGAGATCGCGCAGCTCGATCGCGACCTCGCGAACGATGCCGCCGTAGGTAGCGGCGCGCGAAGGCAGATCGAAGCTGACGGCGTCGCCCGGCTGAACGTCGGCGGCGAGCAGCGAGCGCGAGGCGACGTATTCACCGCTGCTGGCGGGCTGGGCGCCGTCGTCGAGCAGCACCGCGGCGGCGCAGGCGCAATCGGCGCTGGTGCGCGGACGTGGCGCGGTGACCGCGAGCCAGCGAGCGCGCACTCCGGGATCGTCGCCGCGGGCCAGCTCCGCCGCGGCGGCGGAATTCACCACGCGGGCCGCGGCGCGCGCGAGGCTCCGATACCGCAGCTCGATGCGGCTCTGGTCGGGCGGCGCCTTGGCCGTAAAGAAACGGACTTCCGGGGTGTGATTCAACTCCGCGTCGGCGCCGGCGTCGGCGGGACCGACGAGCCAGGTGCGCGGCTCCTCCGCCGGCAGCGCCACCCGCAACTCGAGGTCGGGCGCGCGCCACAGGCGAGTGGCGGTAATGGCAGCGTGCATCGCGGCCACGCTGAGCACGGCGTAGGCGGCGAGCGCGGGCGCAGCGGCCAGCGTTCCCTCCCACAAGATCTGCGGGGCGGCTGCGGTGCCGGCGGCGAGATCGAGGTCGATGACCTCCAGCACGCCATGGAGGGCCGACGCGGCTTCGCCGGCGGAGCGTGGATTGCCCGCCGGATGCGTAGACGAGTGGTAGCGCTGGGCGAGCCGGAAAGGCTCCGGCGAGTGCAGCCGGGTGCGCAGACGGTAAGCGTGGCCGGCACTGGTGGCAAGACTCGCGCCAACGGCAACGCCGTTGATCAGCGCCCTGATGGCGGGTTGTGCGCTGGACGTGGTGACGCGAAAGCCTGCGAGGCAGTTGGCGGCGGCCACGTCGCCGGCGTAGAGCCCGCCCAGGATGCCGTCAGACGCGCCGGCGAAGGTTACCTGTCCGTGCTCGAGCACGAGCGCGCCACCGAGTTCGAGCTGGTCGGCGAAGGCGACGATGGTTTCGGCGTCGCTCCCCGTGCCGCCGTCCACAGTCAAACTGCCGCCGGTGACGGCCAAGGCGCCGCTGGGATCAGCGACGCTCCAGCGCGCCGCGTCGAGCGCCGTGCCGGTGTAGCTCTCGTCGAGCAGGACGGGCTCGGCCTGGCGAAACGGGGTGTGTGACGGCGTGAAGACGCCGGCGGCGGGATCGTCGAAGAAGTAATCGCGGATGTAGGCGCCGGGCTCGCTGGGGCCGAGCACCGCGGCGTCGTTGAGGCCGGGGGGCACGACTTTGAGGCGCAGCGCGTCGGGCGCAAACGCCGCATCGCTTTCGGAGAACGCATGGGTCTGCGCGCCGAGTGGCTGCAACATCACCGCGTGGTCGAGCACGCGATACGCCGCACGCGCCTGCCGCGCCACGTCGGCGAGGTGCTCCGACCAGGTGCGCTGCGGGTCAGCGGCGAAGGCAGCGATGGGGTCGAGCGAGGCGACAGCCGTGGTGGCGAAGACGCCGGGCAGCAGCGCCGCGGTCAGGATGCGCACGATGTCCGCCGGCGTGCGGCCGGTGAAGGTGAGGCCATCGGGCAGCGGCTGGGAATCGAGCAATGCTTCGTCGCTCGCGGCGCCGAAGGTGAGGCGGTAGACCGGCCCGCGTTCGCCCCAACCCAGGTAATCGCAGGCGAGCGTCTCGCCCAAATAGCCGGTGAACAGGGGCGTGCCGTCGTCCGGCATCACCACGACGCGCGCGCCACCCGCCGGCACCAGCAGCGCCGGATCGGAAAGATGCAGCGCCAGGCGCAGCTCGGCGACGCGATTCAGGGCGCGGCGAATGACGGGAGGCGGCGCGACCGCCGCCGCCGCGGTGTAGTCGCGCGCACCGGCGCCATCGAAGTTGTCGATGAGAATTTTCATGGTCACGTATGGCTCAATTGAGAAACGACCGCTCAAGCTGGTGCAGGTAGGGCTTCCGCGCAGCGCACGCGAGGAAAAAACCAGACATCCTCAGTAAACCGGCTCAGTAAGCCGGCGCCGAGGCCGGCGGAAAGACGGCCCGGTAGCACAGCGCCGGCTGGCCGTCGTGCGGATCGGGGACCGGCAAGGCGCGCAGGCTGGCACGCAGCGCGGTCGCGGCGAGCGGTTCAGCCAGCACGACGCTCGCTTCGGCCGCAGGGGCGGCGGGCTGAAGCCGCGGGTAATAAAAGAGGACGCGCGCACCGGCGCCGGCGACGACGAAGATCGCCGACCACTCCTGGAAGAAACTGCCGCCCTCGCGATCAGCGAAGCCAACGACGGTTTGCACCTTGGCGGCGGAAGGCGGGTCGCCGCCGAGCAGTAGCGGCACGAGCAGCAACGCGGTTGCGGAGACGGAAGCGACCCGCGCGACGTTGAAGCTGACGCGGCGGATGAAATCAGGATCGTCGTTGATGGCGGCCGCGTCGGCGACATAGGCGCCGGCGATGCCGCTGCCGACATAGCCGGACTCGCCGGTGTAGTCGAGGTCGACGCTCACCAGGTCGCCCGCGGAAAATTTCGCCAGGTCGTCGGCAGCGAGCTGCAGTTCGCCCGCGGTGCTGCCGGCCAGCAGCGGAGCGGGAGTGAGGCCAGGCGCGAGCAGGTTGAAGTGCTCGGAGCCACCGGCGATGGCCATCTGCAGCTTCCCCCAGTCGCCGAAGGCGAACTCGACGCGGGCTTCCAGTTGCGTCCGCACCTGCGCCGACGCGGCGCCGCGCGGCCCGGAGCGCAGCGGCTGCACGGCCGTGGCCGCAGTGCGGGTGAAGCCGGTGATCCAGCCGGCATCGAACCAGCCGGGAGGCGGCGCACTCAACGCCGCGGGACCATCGTGCGCGAGATCAAAGGCGACCGGGGTGGTGGTGGCGCGAGCGACGGGCGCAAAGTACGCGCGCAGTCGCCCGCCGAGGGCACACAGGGCGCCACGCTTGAGGTCAGACATCAGCAGTTCACCTCCGGCCAGAAGAAGAGGGTGAGGAGCGCGCTGCCGCGGAGCTCTGCAGCCACCGCCTGCGGCGCGGCGAAGCGCGGCGGCGTCCAGCAGATGCGAGTGCCGAGGTCCGCCGGGGTATCTCCGGTGTAGTCGCACTTCGGGGTGCTCGCCGGAGAGCAAATCTGCAGCAGCTCCACGGCGAGTTGCCCGAACGTGCGCCCACGCTCCTGCCCGGCGGCATCCGGGGCCCCGGCCGCCGCAAACGAAACGGCGCAATCCAGCGCGAGGATGGGTTGCGTCCCGGTGGGCGCGACCACCCGGGCTGCACCCCAGGTGAGATAGAAGGCATTGGCGACGCGCGGGCGGTCGCCGGAGGGGATGGTCTGCGGGTCGGTCACGGCGGCGGGATCGGCGGCGGTGACGGGCTCGTTCTCGAGCGCGACCACGGCAGGGCGCGTCTGGCCGTCGAGCGCGATGGTGCGCGCGGGGTTCAGGACGGCAAGGCGATCGCGCAGCGCAATAAAGAAGCTGTCTTTGGCGAATTGCATGGGTTACCTCAGGGGCCAGAGCCCCTGATCCCTGGGGGCCGGGTCCGGCGCGGCCAAGGCCGCGCCCTTACGCAAGCTGTTATTCGGTCAGGGCGAGGCGATAGAGGGAAACGACGCCGCCGAAGATGTCGACGGCGAGGCCTTCGATGCGCAGCAACTGGCCGTCGAAAACCACGCCAATGGCGGCGTTAAACAAGTCCTGGGCGGAATCGAGGCCGCGCGCTTCCACCAGTTCGGCGGCGGCGGAAGCGGAGACCAGCAGCTCATAGCGGAGCCGCCCCGGGCTGGGTGAGGCGCTGCGCGGCAGCACGGCGGCGGGGGCGATGGGGACGTCTTCGAGCTGCGGCGCCGCCAGCCCGAGCTGTACCGCGGTGGCGGACGCGGCGCTGGGCGCCGGGAGTCGCAGCGCGACCCCAGTGCCGCCCAGCACACGCAGCATGGCGTCGGCCGCGCGCAGCATGGCAGAGCCGCGCTGGGCGGCGGATCCCGTGGGAAGGGTAGTCATCAGCCCACCTTCTGCGCGACGTAAGGCGCCAGCAGCCGCGAGACGGTGGCGTCGAAGAGCGAGTCGCTGAAGTATTCCAGGTGCATGCGATCGATGTTGCCGGCGCGCACGTTGAGCGCGGGTGTGGCCTGCGCGTTGCGGATGACCTGCGCGCAGGCGAACTTCACCGAGTCGGGAATCGTGGCCAGTCCCGCGGTGTAGGTGATCTCGACCTCGTTGTAGGACAGGCCGAGGGAGTTGATGGGGACGGTGATCTCGCCGGTATCGGGCGCGCAGTCGAGGGTGGCGGGATCGAGTGCCGTCCACGAGCCGGGCAAAGCGAAGGCCTGGGCAACGTCCCAGGCGAGTTCGCCCTGGGGACCGGCCGCGAGGGTGGGAGCGCTGTCGCCGCGGCGGGGCAACGCATAGCGCGCGCGGGCCGCGACGACAGCGCTGGTGGCGGGCGCCACCGTCGCCAGCGGGAGGTAGCTCAGGCGGACGGTGTTGCGCCCGGCCATGAGGCGCAGACGCTCGGTGTACTGCGCCACGGCGAGAGTGGAGCGGCGGCAGTACGCGTCAATCAGCGATGACGCGGCCGCGACCCAGGCCGCGGGCAGCGCCGCTTCGAGGCCGTACGCCTCATATTCGGAAGGGCTTAGGTAATTCATCGTCAGTTCTCAGTTCCCTGTTCTCAGTTCCCAGTCGCCGCAACACACAGCACCGATCTCCCGGTCCGGGAAACTGAGAACCGAGAACTGGGAACTGAGAACTTCTGATCTACCGCTCCACGTTCACCTTGTAGTGGGCGTAGGCGGCGCCTTTGACGACCAGGCCGCCGAACTTCACCACCACCAACTGGGAGGCGAGGTTCCCGGCGAGCCCGAGCTGGAAAACGCGCGGGTTGGGGTCGGTGAGCCAGTGGTACTCGACCATGTCCTCGCTCACGATGAAGGCGGGGAGCACGGCGGTGCCGCTGCCGGGGGTGCCGGTGTAGCCGAGCGCCCATTCGGGGATGAGCGGCAGCTCGCCGGCCTGGGTGGAGAGCGCCTTGACCGTGATGCCCCCCTGGATCTCGCGGGTGGAGAGGACCAGGTTGTAGTCCTGCTTCATTTCGCGGTCGATCAGGTCGAGCAGCACGGGGTTGGCGTAGATGGCGCTGGGCCGGACCTCGAAGGAGGAGTTGGCGACCATGGCGGCGATGGTGCTCTTGAGACCGTCGACGATGCTCTCGTTGGCCGCGATGGTGGCGACGTTGCCGCCGCCGGCAATCTGCCCGGCCGCGCCAAAGTACTGCGCGGTGGTGGGAGTGGCGAGCGACGTGTCGGTGCCGTTCCACAGCGCGACGTCGTGGGTGCGCATCAGGCCTTCCACGCTGTCGGCCAGGTCCTTGGCCTGGAGGAAGGCGAACTGCGACTGCTGCGCGCCGACCTCGGCGTCAAAGAGGTTGTAGTTGATCTGCGAGACCAGCGCCTTGAGGGGGACGCTGCGCTCGGCGCGCGTGGGCTGGCCCACGGTGGCGACGATGTTGCGCGGGTCGACGAAGGCGTTGGCGGCGGTGGGGGCGTTGATGGCCGTCTGCTCGAAGAAGCGCGACGGATGCCCGGTGGCCGGCACCTGCTTGAGGCGCTGCCCGAAAACGCCGCGGCGGCGCACGATGTCGGTGATCTCGCTCTGGTAGCGGTTGACCTCCACCGCGCCCGGCCCGAGGAAGTCGGCGGCGGCGTGGAGATCGAGGAAGTGTGCGGTCATTTTCACCTCAGTGGTCAGGGATTAGTGGCCAGTTGTCAGAGCGCCCGACGCCAGGGCCGGAACTGGCAACCGGCAACTGGCAACTGGGAACTACTCGAGGAGCCCGGCGCGCGCCATCTCGCTTTTGACGGCGATGCGCTGCTCGAGGCTGAGCGCGGCCAGGGTCTTGTCGAGCACGGCGGGATCGAGGCGCTCGCCGGTTTCGACGCCGCTCTTGGCCAGCAGCGCCGAGAGCAGCGGCGGCAGGGTCTTGCGCGCGGCGCGCTCGGCGGCCTGCGTGGCCTGCGCCTTCAGTTCGGTGTTGGCGCGCTCCAGTTCGGCGACGCGCGCCTCGGACTGGCGGCGCGCAGCAGTGGCATCGTCTTCGATGGCGGCGATGATGCGGCCGACGGTGGCGGTGATCTCGGCGTTTTGCGCGTCGATGCGTTCCACGACGCGCGCCATCGCCGCGTCAAGCGCCTCGGCAGCCGCGGCCAGACGTGCGGCGACGGCGACCAGGTCGGGAGTGGTGGTGGGGTCCGGTTCGTTCATCTTTGCTCCTTGTGTTTGACATCCCGAGCGAAGCGAGGGAGCCCTATCGCGCCCGAGTTGCTGGGGCTCAATAGGGCTCCCTCGTCGCTTCGCTCCGCGGGATGTCTTAAGAAAGCTCGATCCAGGTGTTGCGGTAGGCGGCCTTGTCGCGCAGCAGGACGGCGGCGCCGGTGAAGACAACGTCGGTCAGCTCCCAGATGGGAGCGCGGACGTCGCGCACCTGGGCCTCCGCCACTTCGTACGACATGCCCAGCAGGCGGCCACCGGCGCGAATGCGGTGGACGACTTCCGGGAAGTCGCGGGCGTAGAGATAGCCGGCAACCTCGACCAGCGGCGACGACTTCCCTGCCTGCGCTGGCGGCGGCGTAATGTCGGCCTGGGTGATGATGCCGACCTTGCGCTGCGCATCGTGCCCGTCGAGCGTGGGGGTGTAGTCGAGCGCCATGCCGAGCAGCGAAGGCAGCGCGGCTTCGGCGGCGCGGCGGGTCAACACCACGCGCCGGCCGCGCGCGCCGGCCGGCGGCCGGTCGCTGGGCACGTCGAGCACGGTGAGGACGCCGTGAAACGGCATGCGGTTCGGATGCCGGCGCGCGAGGCGCGGCAGGTCGAGGGCCATGGATTGCAAATTCATGTCGTTGGTCATTGGTCGTTGGTCATTGGTCGTTGGTCGTTGGTCGTTGGCAAAACAAAGACGCGGGCGAGTCGCCCGCGTCCACTGACGCTTCTGTGTGTTCGGTACTCGGTGCTAGGTACTCGCCAGCGGCGGCAGCCCCCGCAGCTGTCGCACTTCATTCACCGTCAGGACGCCGTTGCGCAGCAGGATTTCCTGGATTTGGGCCTCTTCCATCTCGTTGCGGGAATCGACGTCGGCGAAGACGAACTCCAGGTCGCTCCAGCCGAGACGCTTCTCGATGGCGCCGCGGGTGAGCTGCTCGGCGAAGAGGCGGGCCGTGGGCACGATGGCGGAACGGAACGCCTGCTCGGCAAGTTCGCCGGCGGTGGCGCGGTTCACGTCGTTCTCGACGCCGAGCAGCATGGGCGGCAGGTCGAAGGCGTTGGCGATGACGCGCAGCAGAAACTCCTGCCAGCCGAGGCGCAAATCAGCGTCGGTGCCGCCACCGAAGCGCAGCACCTCGGGCTTGTTGTCCACCGAAAGGATGGGAACGCGGCCGGTGCCTTCGATCTCGTCCTGCCACCAGCGGATGAGGCGCTCGTGGTGCGCGGGGGTGAGCGATTGCAGCCACAGCGCGTACTGCACCACCGAATTCGACGCCAGGCGCGAGGCGTAGCGGTGGGCGCTGAGAAAGGCGTTGATGGTATCGAACGCCACCTCCAGCCGGCCCAGGCCAAACGGGGTGTGGGTACGGGCGTTGAGGCGGATGTAGATCAGTTCGTCGTCGTTGAGGTCGATGGTGGACTTGGGGCCGAAGCGGCCGGTGGCTTGCGCGTAGCGCGGCGAGGTGGGCCGGCCGTCCCAGTCGGTGCGCATCAGGATGCTGGCGCCGTCCACCGGCCAGAGCACGAGCGGGCGCGCCTCGTTGCCGGTGAGCTGCACCTCGAGGGCGCCGAAGCCGCCGACGATGATGTCTTCCAGCACCTGCTCGGCGAGCGAGCGGAAGGAATCGTCGGGATTGGGGGCGTCGAAGTTGTCGGTGAGGATGCGGACGCGCTCGGCGCCGCCGGCAAGGTCGGCGAGCGCGCGGGCGTTCTTGGGCTGGATACGCCAGCGCATGCCGGCCACGCGATCCTTCACCACGTTGATGGCCTTGCGCGCGATGGGTGTCTCGGCGAAGCGGCGCAGGTTCTGCGGCGTCGCTTTGGGGAGAATGCCGGCGCGCGCGCCATAGGAATGGACAATCGAGGGCAGCGCCAGGGTATGGCGCGGCTCGCGGCCGCCCAGCACACGTTCGCCGAAGCGGCGCAACGCACCGCGGAGCTTTTCAGCAATGATCATGAGTTAGTCCAGAGAAAATTCGTTACCGTGACGACACTGCGGCACAAAAATGCGCCGCACATTCGCGGCGCAAGTAAAAACCCAGATCCCTCGCTCTGTCACCCCATCAAGCCAAACCCGGGCTCGATGGGGACCCCGGCGCGCTCGGGATGACAATGCAATCGGGACGAGCATGCAATTGCAGGAGCGACCTCGACCTATCCGCGCAGTTCCTGGCGGGCGCGTTCGGCCAGGCGCGGCAGCTCGCGGGCCGACGCCACCACAATCTGGCCGGTGGTAAGGGTCTCCAAAGCGAAAGCGATTTCGGCGTCGGTGCGGTCGAGTTCGTCTTCGACCACCGCGGTCAGTTCGGCCTGGGCCTGGTCCTGCTGCGCCATGCCCGCGGCGATGCGCGGGAAGCTGAAGGCCAGCACCTTGGCGGCGTCCACATCGGTGGCCAGCGCGACGGCGTGGAACATGCGCACCACGCCGTTGGGGCGGTAGCCGCAGTCGATCTTGAGCGGATCGCCGGGGCGGGTGTAAGGCGCCACCGGGATACGTTTTTTCATCAGGTGCCAAACGCCGGCCTGCTCGAAGGCGCCGCGCATCTGCGCCAGCACCGCCTGCCGGCTGGAGGCTTCGCGGCGCGCCTCGCGGCGCGTGGTTTCGACGTACATCTCCGCCAGGCGCTCGAGCTCCGCGGCGGGTTCGGCCGTAAGCAGGGCGGTAGCGGGCGTCACCTGGAGTGACCCGGAAAACGATTCCTGCATGGCGGTGAGGAGCTGGTCGCGGCCGGCGCCGGCGAGACGCGCGCGCAGGTCCGCCTCGAGGCGCGCCAGCATCTCCAGGTCGGCGTCGGGATCGAGGCAGCGTACGCGCCGCCAGTCGTGGGTGAAGCGCACGCCGGCAAAGCCGCTCTCCGCCTCCAGCAACACCACCCCAATGTTGACGAACTCGCCCTTCACGGCGTCGGGCGCATAGCGCACCACCATGAACTCGCAGGCTTGCGACTTAGACATCGTCTTCATAGATTTCGAGGGACTACAGCTCCACCCCGCCGGCTACTTCGATTTAACCTGATTAATGCGTGCGCTGCCATAAGGCTCCGCTTCGCGGCCGTTACAGCGGTGCGCCGGCCGGTTACCTCCCGTTCTGGGCTTAGCCCCAGTTCGGGAAAGGATGACGCGACGACCTCCTGAATTCAAGAATAAGTTCACGGATCCGCTCGCGGCGGCGCAGCAGCGCGCCAGCCAGCTTCTCCAGTTCTTCCCAATCGCCGCCCAGCCAGGGCGGCGGAATCGCGGCCGCGGCGGCGGTGATGGCGTCCGCGGACAGGCTTTCCAGCCGCGACAGCCAAGGCTCAAACGCCGTCCAGCCCGTCACCCCCGCGTAGACCTCGTTCCACGGGTAGGTGCCGCGCAGCGGCGAATCGGGAAAGCTCCACTCGCCGGCGTTGAAGCAATAGCCGTGATCGACAAAGCCGGCGGTGTATTTGCGCTCGCGGGCACGCCGCCAGAAAATGACCTGGCGGCCGTTGGCGTTGCACGTCCACTTGTCGAAGGCGAGCATGCCGGCGAAGGCGGCGAGGTTGCGCACGTCTTCGATCATGGATTGCGGCAACCAATCGAGCACCTGCCCCTCGTAGGGCGGCAGGATGTAGCGCGATCCGAACTGCAGGCCGGCAGCGCACGGGAAGCTGCGGCCCGCGACCTGAATGGTCAGGTCGGGGCTGTGCTCGACCAGCCAGGGCCCGACCTCGACGATCTCGGCCGCGGCCACCGGCAGCCCGGCGCACTCGGCCAGCCGGGTAGCGAGCAACTCGTTGGCCAGCACGCGCACGTGCTGCGGGTTGTTCTGAAACTTGACGACGTACAGGTGGCCGTCGGAGCAGCGCATCAGGTGCGACTGCGCGCCGCCGCGCAGACGCCGGACGTGTTGGACTGCGATGACGGGCACGAGCTTCTCTGAATGCAGGCCGTAACCAAGAGCAGCGCATCGTAGCACGCGCTACACGCGCGAGAGCGCCCCGAAACGCAGGGGTTCTGCCTCCGCGACCGGCGCCAATTCTGCGCGGACGGCGAGGGCGATGGCCATGGCCATGATGCAGTCGTCGTGGGCGCCGGGGGCAGCGGCGGCGCTGCCGTCGCGGCGGCGCACGAAGCTGCGGCACTCGGCCAGCAGGCGCGGGCTGCTGAACAGCTCGCGCTGCACGCTGAGCGCGGCGGCGAAGTATTCCAGCATCTGCGGGCGCGAAATGGCGGAGGTCAGCCAGCCCACGTAGCCGGCCCGCGCGTACAAGTGCTCGTACTGCTCGGCGGCCACCAGGTGCGCCAGCACCGCGTGGCCGTGGTGGTTGCGTTCGACGGCAACCAGGGCGCCGTTGTACTCGCGCGCCAGGCGCGCCACCGCGGTGGCGAGTTCGGGGGGCGGCAGATGCGCCCGCAATTCGGCGCACTGCATGCCGCCGCGCCGCTCGACCACCTGGACGACGGAGTAGTCGCCCTCGGCGCCGCCGCCGGCGGGATCGACGCCGATGACATAGCGCGAGTCGCGGCGCGGCGGCCACCAGACCAGCAGGCGTCCGTTGTCGCGCACCTCGGCCGGCGCCGGCACCTGCTCCAGCGCCAGCGCAATCGCCGCCAGGTCAAAGACGCACTCGCCGCTGGCCAGGAAGCAGGCTTCCGGATCTTCGGCGTACTCCTGCACGGCGAGCGCGCCAAACTGCGCGCGCATGCCGCGCCGGAAGGCAATCTGCTGCGGCGTCAGGCCGGCGCGCGCCTGCAGGCGGCGCTCCTCGTCGGTAAGGCGGAGCGGCGCCAGCAGCGGCCGCTGGTAACGCGGCTCCAGCCACCAGGAAAGAAGTGGCGGGTGTAGCCGGTTTCGGCGGCGCGCCGCCATTCGTCGTAGAAGCAGCCGCCGGCGCCGTTGGGCGTGGATTCCAGCACGATCTCACCGCCGGGCGCGACCGCGGCCCGGAGCGAGGCCAGCGTTTCGTTGGGATCGCGGGGCCAGCGTGCCACCTCCGAACAGTGCAGATTGTGGACGGTGAGCCCGCGTCCGGCTTCCATGTCGCCCGCCGACTCGACGCGGTACTCGCTGTCGAGCAGCGGGAAAACGAGCTGGCGGACGTTGGCGCGCGAGGTCTGCAAAGCGCCCACGCGCAACCGCTCCGGCAGGTTCTCCAGGAAGCGGTGCACGATGCGGAAGATGGCTTCCGCCGAGCGCTGGTCATGCGCCACCTGCACCGTGAGGGTGCCCGGACGCGTGACGGTGGCGAGAAAAAACCGCGCCGCCACCCAGGTGGTGACGCCGAGCTGCCGCGCCTTCAGCACGATGTCGCGGCCGCCGGCGTCGCGCTCGAAGGCACGCTGCGCGCGGTTGGGCCGCAGCGGCACGAGATGCCCGGACCGGTCGCGAATCCGGAGATAGGTCTGGGCCAGGTGCTCGCGGCGACTGAGGCCGTCGAGGGCCGCGGGCCGCTCGGCGAGCGCGCGCCCCAGGCGGGTCAGCCAGCGCAGATCAGCCTCCGCGCGCGAACGGTCAAATGTTTTCAGCACAGTGGCCCATGCTCCCCCTCCCGGGTTCAGTGGCGCGTCACTTGCGATCGATAGTGGCGAGTTTGGCGTCGGTTTCGGCCTCGACGATGAGGTCGCGCGGCACCGCGACCATGAGGCCGCGGGTGAGCGGCGAGCGCGCAAAGAGAAACAGCGCGGCGGCGGCCCCCGCCACCAGGCCTGCGCCCACAGCCGCCGCTACCGGCTGGTGCGCCAGCAAGGCGGCGCCGGTGGCGAAACTGAAAGCCGTGGTGTAGCTCCACGTCATGGCAAAGCAGAGCCGCGCCCACTGGTCGAGATGGTGGGTGCGGATCAGCCCGATGAACAGCTGGACCAGCGCGCCCACGGCGGCACTCACGGCTTGGGTTCAGACGGGTGGTAAAGCAGCCCGCCGACGAAGGTCAGGACGGCGCCGATGCTGGCGATGTCCGGGTGCTTTGTCACAAACACGGCCACCGCAGCTTGTACCGCCGGCACCTGGGCGACGGCGGCCAGCACCGCGGAAAGACTCAGCAGCAACTTGGTCAGGTTCTTCATGGTGCTCCTTGGGTAGCAGGCTCAGCGGCCCACGCCGCGGCGGCGCAGGCCGAGGTAGTCGAGGTCAACCGATCGCGCGGCGGTGGTGCGGGTGCCGCACGAACCACTCTGGAAGGCCAGCGGTGTGTTGGTGCTGGTCGTCGTGATCGTCGGCATGTTCGCGGCATCGCTGACCAGCACGCCCGCCGCCGGAATGCTCGCGGACGACGCTAATTGGTCTTAAACGTGACAATGCTGCTCCCTACATTTCCGCTGGGACTATTGGTGCCGTTGGCCGAGTAGGCCGCCGGCGTGGTGTTTACGAATCGGTATTGAGTGTGGAGATTAGCCAACCCCCAGGTAGGGGTCGTAGGAGTTACACGCAGTCGTCCAGTTAGTGCCGGACGTAAACGTCAGCGCATGCGCGTCCGCACCCTCCTCGGCGTGCCCAATCAACAGTTCTGCGTTCTGCGAGAGCGTAGCGGTGTTGCCGCTGTTCCAACTGGTCACCGAGTCCTGCCCGTTCGGGCCGCCGGTCTTGTCCACTGGATTTGTCGGCCAGCCTGCCGACGCCGAGAACTCCACGTAGCAGACCCCATAGCCGTATCCGCTGACGACGAAGTGAATGCTGGTGGCGCTGGAGCCGATTTTTGCCCACTGCACGGAGACGGTGCCGGAGTGCATTCCGCCAAATGGATTCTCGGGATAGCCGCTGACCTCGGCATAGGTTTCGCTGCCGCCAGTTACGGTCAACGTCTGGCCGCCGGTGCGAACGTACGTAATAGCCAGAGCCAAGTTGCCTGCAGTGGTCGCCGGCACGGTGCAGTGCCAGTCCTGTACATACTGGCCGGTGGACGGGCAGGAGGTGGCGTGCACCAGAGCCACGGTGGGCGCTGCCGCAGCCGACCGGTGCGTGCGCGCGACGGGCCACTGAGGAGCGAGCAGCGCGAGCACTACAAGCAGGGTGGTTAGTTTCATAGCGTGAACCCAATCACGATGCGGATGTACTTGGCGACGCCGCCCGCGCTCACGATGTTGGCGTCCACCGTGCCGGAGCTGGCGAGGGTTGGGGTGCCACTCAGGGAACCATTGGCCCAGGAAGCCGTGCCGCAGGTGAGGTTGCCGCTCAGGACATTCGCGCCGCCGGTAACGGTGACCATGACGGTGGGCGAACCGGCGTCGGCGTAGCAGCGCACGTCGCTGACCGTCAGGGTCGCGCCGTAATCGTTGTAGCAGGAGACCGGTTCGTCGTCGGTGTCAGCCAACGCGGAGCCGGTCGGCGTGCCGATGTGAATTTCGCAAGGTCTGACTTTTACCGCCGCAGGCAGATCGCCCGCAGCAATGGCGCGGAAGGCAGGGTCAGCCGATGAGCCAGCCGAAAATAACGCCTTGGTCGTGCTGGCATCCGGGCCAATCGCGGTCGGGGCCGAGGTAGCGTTCCCGGCATAGAGCGCATGGGCGGTGAGGGTGGTAAGTCCCCATCCGCCGTTCGCCACCTGCACCGTCCACAATGGCGCTACGCAGAAGGGGCTGACCAGCACGTTGTACTGGCCCGCGGCGCCGTTCGTGCTCATCACCGTGCCCACGAAGCAGCGGGTGGCGGAAGTAGGCGCCAGGACGGATGCCAGCGTGCCGGCGTCGGTGCACTTGCTGGCCACGGAGCCGGAGGTTGCCACCGCGTGCCCCACGGTGGTGGCGCCGTCGAAGTCACACGGCGCTGCCCCACCCTCACCGGCAACGTGAGAGCTCCCCGAAGTTCCGCCGCCGGAGACCACCAGCAGCAGCGGAACATTCGTGTCCGTGGTCCCGGTGCTGATGATCTTGTTGCCCGCTTCGGTCTTGGCCAGGCGCGCGTTTGCCGTGCCGGTCGAAGTGTCGTTGGTGGTGCCGGCGCCCGCCAGCAAATTGTCAATCGTGACGCTGGCCCCGGTGAAGTGGAGCACGGCGTTCAGCAGCGCGATGTTCGCGGCGTCGCTGAGAGTCGAACTCGAGGGCCGAGAACACCCCTCGGCGTTGCCGCTGGCGTCCACGCCCTGCGCAAACTGGTTGGCGGAGCAGTTCGTGCCGTTCGCCGCCAGTGCCGTTGCCGTGGCGGCGTTGCCGGTGGTGTTCGCGGCGTTGCTCGGGATATCACCCGACTGCAGCGTGTCCCAGGCGGGCGCGGCGGAGTTCGTGCTGTCGCCTGTCTGCCGCAAGAACTTGCGCGTGGCGGCCGTATTGCCAGCCAGGCGTTGCCACGCTGGGGTCGCATTGCCGTAGAGCATGTCGCCCAGCAGCACGGCGGCGGCCAGCGTGTCGGTGTGGGTACTGGAAAGCAGGTTGTGGCTGCTGCTGCCGCCGCCGCCCGTCTGGTCGGCGCTGCACACGGGCACGCCGTCGGTGCCAATGGCGGAAATTTTGTCGGTCCCGGTGCAGGCCTTCGACTCCACGCCGCCTCTGGCGCCGACCCCGGGATTGTTTTGCTGCGCGCTGCCAATCGTGCCGGCCAGGTCGGCAAAGTTCGGCTGGCGCTTCGAGATGACGCCCTGCGCCGAGACGGCCGTCAGAAACTGATTGCTGGCGCCGGTGTCGGGTTGCACCGTGGTCGAGTTCGCGTCCGGGATGTTGACGGTGCGGGTGGTGGCAGTCGCGATGTTCGAAACGTCGAACTGCGCCAGCTTCGTCGGGTCGGTAGCATCGGCCAGTTTCGACGAGGTTTCAATCTTCGGCGGCGCCCACAGCGTGCCCGTCGCGTCCTTCGCGATGAGGCCGAAGGCGCGATAGCCGGTAAAACTGGCGTTGGTGGTGTTGATCCAGCCGAGGTAGCCGCCGCTGGCGGGATTCACCTGGTAAAAGATCGAGCCTTGCTCGCTACCCAGGCCGGAGGACGGCGCCGCGCTCGCCTGGCCGCGAAAGACGCGGCGGTTGTAGTACGTGTCGGCGAGGAAGTAATAGCCGTTGGGGAACCACGCGGCCGGGTTATCGACGCCGTACTGGTGCATGAACGAATAATTCACGAAGCCAGACAGATCCGAGTTGTACTGGGTGCGCCAGCCCAGCCAGGTCTCGCTGCCATTGACGGTCCGGCGCAGCTCCGTGCCGCAGTTCCCCGTGGTGCCGCAGACCGAGTCCCAGATGCGGAGGATGGTCTGGTCATTCTGCGAATAGCCGCGGCCGAAGCTGATCCCCATGCGCCCGTACTGGCCGGCGAGGTTGCGGTCGCGCACCGCGAAGGGCGTGAAGGTCATGCCGGTGATGTCGTTGACGATGCGAAACGGATTCAGCCAGAGGTTGCCCTCGACGGCGTACCAGCCGGCGCCGTGGTCGCCGCCCAGGACCTGCACCGTGCCGTCGGTGCGCGAGGGCGGCTGGTTCGATTCCGAGTAGTCGTTGATCGAGACCGAGCCGACGGCGCTCTTGAACTCGAAGGCGAAGGTCTCCTGGTTGGCCGCCGCCCACACCTCGGAGCCCGGATAACGTTTCACGGTGCAGCCGGTGGCTGCCGATGCGTCAGTCGCGGGTTGCAGGTAGGTGAAATGCGTGGAATCGGCGACGGCGTAGACGCTGAAATCGCCGTTGTAGCCGGCATCGGAGCAGCCGCTGACGTTCACCCGGCTTGCGGCCCTGGTACCAGCGGTGAGCGTGAGTGGCGAAGCGAGCACCACCGAAGCCACGCTGCTGCTGCGCGTGATCGAGGTAGCGCTGGTCGCGTTGTCTGGGGTAGTGGAGTCGGCAGCGTTCGCGGAGGTGTGGTTGTTCTCGGAAACGCCGCCCAGGAAGCTGTTGAGCGCCTGCCCGCCCACCTGGTTGTAGATCCACTGGTTGTCGCGCACGCTGACCACGTTGGCATCGGAGCCGCGAGCGTAGAAGCCCAGGCCGCGGTTGTACTGGGCCCAGTTGTGCCTGAATGCGGCCGAATCGCAAAAACCGCCCGCCCACGAGCCGCCCGAGCCGCTGGCGTTGGCGTGCGTTATCGCCATCGTGAAGCTGGTCGAGTTGGGCGTGGAGAGCAACCGCCCCGAGCCGAGGAATGTTCCGTTCGTATCCCAAAGCGAGAGCGTCTCGTCGTTGAGCCAGGCGGCGGGCAAGTTGTGCGCGCTCGCCGTCGTCACCGTGGCCACGTTCGACGTGATCGACCAGCTCGAGACGTTCGTGCCTTCGGAGTGGCAGTAAAAGCCGTTGTCGGCGAAGCCTTGGGCGAAGACGTTCTCGACGGTGGCGCTGTTGCAGTGGAGGTCGACGCCGTGCGCCAGCGCGCCCGCGCCGCCGAGGTCCGCCGGCAGCACATAGGTCGAAAGCGAGGTCGGCGTCCACAGATTGCCGCCGCGCAGGTTCAGGTTGCGGATGACCACATTCTGCGCCTGGCCGTTCGCGCAGGAGATGCCGGTCGTGTCAGCGGGGAAGCTGATGGTGACGCCGTTGTTGCCGCCGCCGGCTTCGCCTTCCCAAACCTGATCGGCGCCACGCGGCTTCAGGGTCACGCTGGAGTAGTAGTCAATTGCGCCGCCGGCCTGGGTTTTGGGGAAGCGAATGCGCTTCGACGGATTGTTGTTGAGGCACGTCTGAATCGCAGGACCGTCATCGGTGACGCCGTTGCCCACGGCGCCGCAGTCGGTGACCACGTTGACGAAGGCTTTGTCCTTGGTCGCCGCCGGCTTCACCAGGTGGCCGCTGCTGTCGAGCCCAGCGTAACCGTTCGTGGCGTTCTTGTTCGCCGTCTGCTCGGCGCCGGTGATGCGGGCGTCGTTGCCCTGCGCCGCGGTGCCGGCCGCGGTCCCATACACGATGGCGAGATTGGTGCGGCCGTTCGCCGCATCGTCCGTGGCGGTGAGGCCGCCCACGGCGTTGAGCTTCAAACGCTGCGGCCGGTCGACGCCGGCGCTCTGCAGGTACTGGTAGTAGCTCTGCTGCTGGGCAACGGCGGCGCCGCTCGCCGACACCGTGGTGCGCACGGCGGAGATGGTGGTGGGCGAGGTGGTGGGGACCGACCAATATTCGGTGGCGGTGGTGCCATCGTCCAGCTTCAGCAGGACGCGGTAGTAGGTGCCGGCAGGCGTCGCGCCCTGGTTGGGAATGAGCGCGAGCGAGATGGCGCCTCCGGGACCGATGGCGACGCTCAGGGTGCCGGCGGCCACCGCCTTGTGGTCGGCGGTGACAAACGCCGGCCAGGAGATGAGCAGCGTGCCCTGCGCGGGCGTGCCGTCGGCACGGTAGATGACGTCCTGAATGACGGTGGTGGCGGGACCAGGCGGGGGCAGGGCGCGCCCCAGCACGACGCACACGGCGACCGAAATCAGGCAATAAAAAAGCCGCCCGGTCAGGCGGCGATGGAGTGCCATTGCGATCCCTTCGGAGTTCGAGGTCCTAGTTTCTGGTTTCTAGTTTCTAGTTTCTAGTTGCGAGGTGCGAGCGAGGAGCCGCTAGCTGCTGGCTTCCGGCGCCGGCGCCGCGGGCTCCCAGTCGCTCATGAAATCTTCCACGCTTTCGACGTACACCCCGGCCAGGTCAGCGACGGGCCGGCGGCTGAGGATGAGGTCGCTGGCGTCGTCGAGGGTGAACCCGAGCGTACGCAGGACCGCGAGCGTCATCATGGGCGCGCGATGCACGCCGGCGGCGCAGTGGATGAACAGCTTCGCCTGCGGCTGGTCGAGCGCGGCCAGCGCGAACTCCACGCCACGCTCGAAGACGTAGCGCGGCTTGGGCTGGAAGTCGTCATCCACCGGGTTCCACAGCACCGCGACGCCGTAGGGCGCGGCGAGCTTCGTGTCGTCGAATTCGATCTGCATGTCGATGATGTGGGTGATGCCGGCACGCACCACCTCGGTCATCTTGGCGTCGGTCCAAATGCCGCCGCCAACCGCGATCCGCTCTGTCACCCAACTCATGTCCACGCGCGCCGCCCCAGCCCCATTCCAGAATGCCGAACCCAGGCATTCTAAATGGCGGCTGGAAGCGCGCTAGGAGCGGCGTTCCAACGTGCCGGGGCTGGCGGCGTCCTCTTCGGGATCGCGCGGCAGGATGTCCAACTCGCGCAGCAAGGCCAGCGCCGGATGCTCGTCTTCGGCGCTGGGCGGCGGCGGCAGCGGGAAGAGGCGCGCCAGTTCGAAGAGAAACTTGGCATGCTGGTAGCTGCCTTCTTTCGCCTGCTCGACCATCTTGGCGACGATGACTGGTGCCGCGTCGCCGATGCCGGCTTCCAGCGCCGCCGCCAGTTCGGCGGGGCTGCGGCGGGGAGTAGCTGCCGGTGGCGGCAAGCTCTTCTTTGACGCGGGGCCAGAAAACACCTTGGGCGACGGAGCCTTGGCCTTTCGGCCTTTCTCCGGCGCCCGATTATCTTTCATCGCAAGCCTACGAGATCGAGCATAGCATTTTGTAGGGGGTGAATGGGAAAAAGTGTGTACATTTATATTTCGAGTGCCCAGAATGACTTAGCCGGAAAATGACATTTTTTGGCTCTTGACAGCCGAAAACCGCTCGTCGCCGGGAAGCGGCGGCAGCAACCCGCGGCGCAGGAGAATCTGCGACAACTCGTCCAAGACCCGCGGAAAGCGGTTGTAGATGGTGCGCCGGGTGACGGCCAGCAGCACCGCGGCGTCCTCCTGCGTGTACTCCTCCAGCACGATGTGGGCGAGCATGGCGCGGTCGAACTCGACGAGCTGTTGCAGGCAGCGCTCGATGTCGAAGGTGAAGATGACGTCGTCCTCGAAGGTATGGAGGCGCGCAGAGCTCACCTTGGCGCGGAAGAATTCGCGGCCGATGATGGAGGGCAGGCGGCCTTGCTCCACCGCCATGCGGGCATAGCGGCGCAAGAGCGCGACGGTGCTGCCACGGTAGGGCGCCAGGCCAGGATCGGGCTCCGGGTGTTGCCATTCCTGCGGAGAGCGAACCGACCGCGGGGGCTTGCGGTCACGCGGGTCCGCCGCCGCGGCAAAGATCAGCAGCGTCGTCGAGCATGGCCTGCCGGCGGGACCAACGGGCAGTGGCAGGCAGGCCAGCGCTCCCGTGGAGTCGAGGGGGACGGGGCTGGGGGAGTAGTGAAGTCTCATTGCACCTCCAAAGTGAAAGCCCTGCATCGGCCGGCGCCAGCGCGCTGCGGCCGACGCAGGGCTCGTTTTAGTTACGATGACCTGCGGCTGGCTGTTTAGTTGTCGGCGGGCTCAAATCAGCCGGCAATCGTGCCGCCGGCTGAAGTAGCCTTCTTCATACCCGGACTTGAGGATCTGGCCGTTCTGTACGATCACGCTAAGGCGGCCGGTAAAATGCAGGTTCTGCAGCAGCCGCAGCATGGAGGCGGAAAGGACTTCGGCCTCCTGCACCTTGCGGCGAAACTCCAGAAACTCTTCCCCGTCGGTCCGTTCTTGGCCTAACTCATGCATTCCGGACTCCGTAGTCAACATCTCGGCGATGAGGCAGAGAGCCTTCGCGCAGCCCCGTAGCAACCGCAAAACCCGCGGTTCCCGCACGGAAGTTGGCGGCGGCTCTCCATCGCCGGAGCCGAATGATGCGCCACGATAGCGCCGCGCCGGGGCACTGGTCAAGAACTCTATTGTCTTTCCGATAAACGACTTGCAGATTCTATTTCTTTTTGCTATTTTCCGGGCATGAAATTCAAAGCCCTGCAGGACAACTTGCGACGCGAGCTGCTGGAGCGTATCGGGGCCGGAAAGCTGACGGGCCTGAAGGTCGCCGACCAGATCGACGTGCGGCAAGCGCATATCTCCAATTTTCTGAACAAGAAGCGGGGCCTGAGCCTGGAGGCCATGGACCGGGTGCTGGGAGCGCAGCGGCTCTCGGTGCTCGATCTGCTGGACCCCGCCGAGGTCAACAAGCGGGCCAGCCTGGTGGCCCCCAGCGAAGGCGGGTTCGAGAACGTGCTGCTGGTGGAAAGCGCCATCGCCGCCAGCGAGCCGCGCATCCAGAAGCAGCATGTGAAGGACATCCTGAAATTCAAGAAGGGGTTCCTCAAGCGGCTGCGCAGCGACGCGCGCGGGCGCAGCGACTGGACGCGCTTCGTGCTGATCAAGATCGAACCCCGCGAGGGCATGAGCATGTACCCGCGGCTGCTGCCGGGCGCTTCGGTACTCATCGACCGCCACTACAACGGGCTCACGCCGTACCGGCGCAGCGAAGCCAACATGTACGCGGTGCGCAAGGGGGGGCGGTGCACGGTAAAGTACGTGGAGCGCATCGGGCACAACCTGGTGTTGCGCCCGCACAACCAGGCCTACCCCATCGAGGTGGTGTCCATCGAGCCCGAGACCCATGCCGAGGACTACATCGTGGGCCGGATCTGCTACGTGGGCATCGAGACCTAGGCGAGCGGCTGGCCTACCCGCCGGCGGCCGCCGCGGCGGCGATGGGATAGCGCCCGAATTCTTCGGCCACCTCGCGCAGCACGGCAATGTTCTCCGGTGGCGTGTGGGGCGCGACGGAGCAGGCGCTGCTCAGGATGTAACCACCACCGGGAGCGGCGACGGCGATGCGCTGGCGGGCGGCCGCGGCCACCTGCTCGCGGGTGCCCTGCAACAGCGTGTTCACGGCGTCGAGATTGCCCTTGAGGAAGGCGCGCCCGCGGGTCACGGCGCGCGCCGCGGCCAGTTCCACGGTGCCCAGCGGCGGCGGGTCGAGGGTGTCGATGCCGCTGGTGCCGCTGGCGAGCATCAGGTCGAGGCGGTCGCCGATAGCGCCGCAGGTGTGGGTGTAGACCGGCAGGTCGTGGTGCGCGCGGATGCCGCGGATGACCGCGCTTTCGCAGGGCAGCACGAACTCGCGGTAGTGCCCGGGGGAGATGAAGCCGGCGCCTGCAAAGGCAGATGAAATCAGGATGGCATCGGCGCCGGCGGCCGCCAGTCCGCAGCCGAGGGCAATCGTCCCTGCTGTCAACGCCGCCAGGCAGGCCTGCACCTTGCCGGGATCGTCGCGCAGGGCCAGCAGGCCCTCGGTGTAACCGAGCAACTCCAGAAACTGTGAAAAAGGCGAGAAGACTTCGCCGTGCACTGAAACCTCGCCGCCGGTGCGGGCGATGACGGCCCGGATGGTGTCGAAGTGCCAGGGCGGGAAGAAGCGGGGGCCGTGCTCGGCGGGCCCGCCGAAGCGAAACGCGGTTGGATAGGTGAGTCCCGCGAGGTCGTGCGGCTCGACGTAGAAGAGCTGCTCCGGGTCGACGTCGCCGAAGCGGGCCACAAAGCGCTCGCCGTTTTCGCGGTAGACGTGCGGGTTGTCATCCGGCGGGGCGACGGTCGTCCAGCCGTTGTTCCAGGTGATGACCGTTTCGTCGTCCCGGGTTTCGATGCGCCGGACATGGCGGCGCCAGGCGGGATCGCGCCCCGGCAGGTTGACGAGGATGCCGTCAAAGCCGTAGCGGCGCTGCAGCATGAGCAGCGCCTCGGCGAAGACCTGGCTGGAGTGCCAGATTTCGATGGCGTCGAGCCCGGTGTGCAGGAAGTAGTGGCCGAGCGCGAGCTGGCACATGACGGGAACGCGGTCGGGCTCGGCGAGCCGCATCGCGCACGCCATGCGCTCGCGGCCGGTCATGCGCCGGCCCCGGCGGCGCGCGCCTGTTGCAGCAGTTCGCGCGCCCGCACCACGGCGGCGCCGGCGTCTTTGGCATACGCGTCGGCGCCGATTTCGGCGGCGTATTGCGCCGTGACCGGCGCGCCGCCAATCAGCACCCGGGTCCGGGCGAGCGCCCCCGCGTGGCACAGCGCGTCGATGTTGCTCTTCATCTGCGTCATGGTGGTGGTGAGCATGGCCGACATGGCCACAATATCGGGCTGGTGCTGTGCGACCGCGGTCAGAAACCGGGCGGCGGTGGCGTTGGTGCCGAGGTCGATCACCTCGAAACCGGCGCCGCGCAGCAGGATGCCGACCAGGTTCTTGCCGATATCGTGAATGTCGCCCTTCACGGTGCCGATGACGATGCGCCCCAGCGGCTGGATGCCGCAGGCGGCCAGCCGCGGCTCCAGGAGCGACATGCCGGCGGTCATGGCGCGCGCCGAGGCGAGCACGTCGGGCAGGAACATCTGGGTGGCGCGGAAGCGCTGGCCGACGACGTCCATGCCGGCGAGCAGCCCGCGGTCGAGAACGTCGCCGGGCGCGACACCGCCGGCGAGCGCGGCCTGGGTCAGGCATCGCGCATCGTCGGCGCGGCCATCGATGATGCATTCCGCGAGTTCCGCGAGGTTGACCATAACGCTGAGGTCGGCTGGCTGAAGCGCCACCCCACGCTTCTCTTGTACCGCCGGGCGCGGAACTTCTCTGTGACCGCGGTCACGGTCCCGCAGTGCACCCAAACAGCGCGGTATGATGGCGGCATGTGGCGGGGAGCGAGCAAGCACGCGGCGGAGGCGGTGGACGCGTCGCGTCCGCTGGCCGAGCGGCTGCTGGAGATCACCGCCAACGTGCACGAACTGGTGCCGGCCGAGGCGCTGGCGCCCGGTGAACGGGCGGTGGTGGAGCTGGAAGCCAGCGGCATCGAGCAGCGCATCCTGCCGCCCGGCGCGGCGGCGCCGGAGTTTGCGCTGGCCGATCAGCGCGGCGCCTTGGTGCACTCCAGGGAACTCGTGGCGCGCGGGCCGCTGCTGCTGAACTTCTTCCGCGGGCGCTGGTGCCCGTATTGCGTCGCCGAACTGGAAACCTGGCAGGCGCTGCTGCCGCAAGTCGCGGCCAGCGGCGCGTCGCTGGTTGGCATCTCGCCGCAGACCGAGCGGCACAACGATTTCACCGCCCAGCAGCACCAGCTCACCTTCCCGCTGCTCAGCGACGCCGGCAATAACGTGGCGCGGCGTTTCGGGCTGGCGTACCGGGTGCCCGAGTACCTGCTGCAGCACTACCGGCGCATCTTCATCAACCTGCCGCACCTGAATGGCGACGCCGGCGGCGAGTTGCCGCTGCCGGCCACGTACCTTGTCGGCCGCGACGGGCGCGTTGCCTTCGCGCAGGCGTATGCCGACTTCAAGCGGCGCCCGGAGCCGCAACGGGCGCTGGCGGCTGCCCGGAGTTGCTAAAGACCGGCTGCATACGCGATAATCTTAGATTCGTCCGCGGCTGGTGCGGCCAGCAGTGAGACGAGCCAATCATGGCGCCTCGTTGGCGGGGGTGCCGCGGCCCGCCGCGGCAGCAGCCGCAGTGGCGGGATTCCGAGACAGAAAGGAACCAGTTTCGTGTTGATGATTCGTTTGGCGCGCGTGGGCGCGCGCAAGCAGCCTTATTACCGCGTGGTGGTGATCGACAAGGAGCGCGCCCGCAACGGCCGTGCGCTGGAGGTGGTGGGCACCTACAACCCGCGCACCAGCCCGGCCAGCGTGGAGTTGAAGCGCGAGCGCATCGACTATTGGACGTCGAAGGGCGCACAGCTCTCCGATAGAGTGCAGAAGCTGGTCTCCCAGAAGCCGGCAGCACCGGCGGCTTAAGCCCTTATCTCGACGAGGAGCCCCATGACAGGCGAACACGGTGGGGACATGCGATCACTGGTGGAGCAGATCGCGAAGGTGCTGGTCGACGCGCCGGACCAAGTGGCCGTGGACGCGGTCGAGACCGACGAAGGCACGGTGCTGGAGTTGCGCGTCGCCGAGGCGGACCTGGGCAAGGTGATCGGCAAGCAGGGGCGCACCGCGCGTTCCCTGCGGACCATCCTGGGTGCGGCCAGCATGAAATATCACAAGCGTTATACGCTGGAGATCGTGGAATAGCCGGCGAGTTCATCACCCTCGCGCGCGTCCTCAAGCCGCAAGGCCGCAAGGGCGAAGTTGCGGTGGAACTGTTCACCAGCTTCCCCGAGCGCTTCGCGGAGCGCCGGCAGGTGAGCGCCCTCGGCGCCGATGGGCAGCGGCGGGAGCTGGTGATTGAGGACTTCTGGCCCCACAAAGGGCGGCTGGTTTTGAAGTTCGCCGGGGTCGATTCCATCGGCGACGCGGAAGCGCTGGTGGGTACGGAAATCCAGGTGCCGCGCGAGCAGCGCGCGACGCTGGCGGCGAACGAAGCCTACGTCAGCGACCTCGTCGGGTGCACCGTGCTGGCGGGTGAGCAGCCGCAGGAAGTCGGGCGCGTGGAAGCCGTGGATTTTTCCGCCGGCGAGGCGCCGCTCCTGGTGGTGAAAGGTGGCGGCAGAGAATTTCTGATCCCGTTTGCGGCCAGCTACCTGAAACGGCTCGATGTGGCCGCCCAGCGCATCGAGATGACGCTGCCCGAAGGCATGCTGGAGCTGGATGCGCCGGTCGGGCGAGGCGAACACAAGCGCCGGCAGCGCGGGAAGGATTGAGTCGTCGGGCCATGGCGCCATTGCACACATTCACCCGCTGGGCCGGTCGCCCGCTCGCCCGATGAGATTCGACGTTCTCACCATCTTCCCCGACTTCTTTCGCGGGCCGTTCGATTACGGAATCGTGCGGCGGGCGCACGAGGCGGGGCTGGTGGCGATTCTAACCCACGACCTGCGCGCGTTTACGCACGACCGGCACCGCACCGTGGATGACCGGCCGTTCGGCGGCGGCGAAGGCATGGTGCTGAAGCCGGAGCCGATTTTCGCGTGCCTCGAGTCGCTCGGTGTCGCGGAGCGCGGCGAGCGCCGCGGTACCCGGGTGGTGCTGCTCTCGGCGCAAGGGCGCATGTTCGACCAGGCGATGGCGCAGGAGCTGTCCACGCTGGAACGCCTGGTGTTGATTTGCGGCCGCTACGAAGGCGTGGACGAGCGCGTCGCGGAGTACCTGGCCGACCAGGAGATTTCGGTCGGCAACTTCGTGCTCAGTGGCGGCGAGCTGGGGGCGGCGCTCATCGTGGACGCGGTCACCCGGTTGGTGCCCGGAGCCCTGGGGAACGAGGCCTCGGCGCGGCAGGAGAGCTTCGCCGGCGGTTATACTGGCAAGACGGCGGCCGGGCCGGAAGACGCCCCGGTGGCGGCAGAAGGCGGGGAGCGGGCGGCGCCCGATTCCACGTGCGGTTCGGGCGGGCTGCTCGATTATCCGCACTACACGCGTCCCGCCGATTTCCGCGGCCTGAAGGTGCCCGAAGTGCTGGTCGGAGGGCACCACGACGAGATCCGGCGCTGGCGTCGCCAGAAGGCCCTGGAGAAGACGCTGCGCAACCGTCCTGACCTGCTGGAAAAGGCCGCGCTGAGCGAAGAGGACAAGAGCTGGATCGCCCGCCTGATCAGCGGGAAGTAGATTGGGCGGGGCCCGCGAGTTCGGAAATTTTCGGCGCGCTGCGCCACGATGAAGGGAACGACGATGTCTACATCACCGATCATTCAACGACTGCTGGCGAAAGTGCACCGCACCGACCTGCCCGCGTTCCGCCCTGGCGACACTATCCGGGTCCACGTCAAAATCAAGGAAGGCGACAAGGAACGCTTGCAGGCCTTCGAGGGCGTGGTCATCGCCCGCACCCGCGGCCCGCAGGCCAGTTTCACCGTGCGCAAGATGAGCTTCGGCCAGGGGGTCGAGCGCATCTTCCCCGTCAATTCGAAGGTGATTGACCGGGTGGAAGTGGTGCGCTCCGGCAAGGTGCGCCGCGCCAAGCTGTACTTCCTGCGCGGCCTGCGCGGCAAAGCGGCCCGCCTGCGCGAAGTGGATACCCGCGCCCAGGCCGCAAGCGGGCAGCCGGAAGCGTAGTGCCATTTTGTGATTTCTTGATTTCGCGATTTGGTGATTGAGATTCCGAGGCGCGGACGTATGTCTCGCCTCGGCATCACTTGCCCCAAGGTTCTAGGCTGCCGCCGCCTTGGCGCGCCACGCGCCGACGATCAACCCCGTCGCCAGCATGCCGAGCAAGGTCGAGCCGCCATTAATCGCCAGGAGCGACGGTGGCCGCAGGGCAAAGCTGTTTTGCGTCGCCAGCGTCGTGGCGACGAACCCCATCCACATCACGAACGCCACCAGCAGCCCGCGCTTCGGCGTTGCCGCGCCGGTACGGATCAGAACCAGACTGATGACGTACGCGATCACAGCGTTGGCCAGGAACGCTGTGATGTACGGGACGGGCGAAGGGTGCGCCTTGGCGGCCGCCACCTGCTCGGGCGACACGCCGATGGCGGCAATCCACGCGTCGGCAAACACCGTGTACCAAATAGCTTGTATCACCCAATAGACAACCGCCGATACCACTACCGCACCGTAGTTGATCCGGTTCATGCGCCTCCTTCGTCGTCGTCCTCGCGGATTCTACCTGCCGCACGCACCGCCGCCAATTGTCTCCTTGACGGCGCCGTTGCCCGCCGTCAGACTGAGGCAAATCTCACGGGACGTTTATCACGCAGTGCTCCGCAACCCCAACCCGGAAGCCGGGTCGCAGCTCTCGCCGGCAGCGTTGAAACTGCGCCTGCTGAAGCGGCTGAAGTGCACGCTAAAGTTCGAGAAACTCGCCTGGGCGGCGGGGGCGCAGCTGGTGGCGGGCGTGGATGAGGTGGGGCGTGGGTGCCTGTTCGGGCCGGTGGTGGCCGGCGCCGTCATCCTCGATCCCCGGGACCGCATCCGCGGCCTGCGCGATTCCAAGCTCTTGCCGCGGGAGCGTCGCGAGGTGCTGGCGGAGCGCATCAAGCAGCGGTGCCTTGCCTGGGCCGTGGCCGCCGTTGACGTTGCCCGCATCGACCAACTCAACATCTACCACGCGTCGCGGCTGGCGATGGCGGAAGCGGTCGCCCGGCTGGCGCCCGCGCCCGATCACCTGCTGCTCGACGCCATGCTGATCGACTGGGGCGGCCCGCAAACCAAGATCATCCACGGCGACGCCCTCTCCGCCTCCGTCGCCGCCGCCTCCATCGTCGCCAAGGTCGAGCGCGACCGCATGGTCGCCGCCTGGGACGCGGTCTTTCCCATGTATGGGTTGGCGTCGAACAAGGGCTACAGCACGCCCAGCCACATCCGCAGCCTGCGCCAGCACGGTCCTTCGCCGCTGCACCGGCAGTCGTTCGCCCCGGTGTGGAATGCCCGCGCACCTCAGGAGGTGCTGGCGTTCATGCTTGAGGAGGAAGAAACTCTAACGGCTGGCGCAGCCGACGACTAGGCGCTGGCAGTCGAATTGCCGGCGGCGATCGCCTCCGCACTGCAGCTATTGTGCCGGCGCCACGCTGGGCGCGTGCTGCTTCGTGATCTCGCTCAGCAGGTCGGGCTTGGATGCCTCGCG
Organism: Terriglobia bacterium; assembly: GCA_963739375.1. Lineage (GTDB taxonomy): Bacteria > Acidobacteriota > Terriglobia > Terriglobales > Acidobacteriaceae > CAVUAF01. The sequence goes on along the minus strand of CAVUAF010000018.1, from coordinate 274,784 downwards.
CACCAGGTGCGGGTAGCGCGGGCCATCGTGGTAGTCGAGGCGATAGCCGGCGAAGTATTCGCCGTTTTCGACCAGCAGTTCCAGCGGCGCCGCCGAGTTTTTGCCGGCGCGCAGCGCGTCGTACAGCACTTCGGGCGAATACCGTCGTCCGTTCACCGCAATCACCTTCATACCGGGCCCTATGCCCGCCTTGTACGCCGGCGAGTTGAGGATGACGTCACCGATGCCGCCGTTGTCCCTCAGCAGCAGGCCGATGGAGAAGCTGGCGTCCGTGGTCTTGTACGCCGTCGCCCGCGCCTGCGCCAAATCGCCGGGCTGGTCGTCGTACACCAGGCGCCAGCCACCACCGATAACGCCGCCGAGCGGCGCTTCCTGGGCGGTGGAATTCAGGCGGTCGGTGAGGAACTTGCGCCAGTCGTAGGGTGTCACCTGGTTGAGCGCCGCCACCACGTCGTCGAAGGTATAGATCTTGAGCGCGGGTGCGCCGCCGGGCCCGCCGTGGAACAGCCGCGTGAAGTCGTCCATGGACTTCTTGTTCTGCGTCTGCTGGCGGATGGTGACGTCCACGTCGAGCCAGATCAGTTCGCCCTCGTCGTAGAAGTCCACGCTGCGCCGCCACGACGCCCATGCGCCCCCCGAGCCATACAGCAGTTGTGCCGTGACCGTGGTGTCGATCAGCGGCCGCCACGTGCGTCCTGGCCGCTGGCTGAGGTAGGCGGCCACGCGCGCCAGGTTGTCGCGGTACTGCTCCGGCGTCCACAGCCCGCTGCGCGCGGCCAGGATGTCGCCGAGGTATTCCGTCAAGCCTTCGTAGACCCACAGCAGCTCGCCCTTCATCGGCTCCTGGAAATTGGGCGTGGCGAGCCCCGCGGGCCGACGATACTTGCCGTTCCACGAGTGCGTGAACTCATGCGGCAGCAGGCTGGCCGCGAGTTTGCGCAGCGTCTCGTCGGTGAGGGTGCGCTCGTCCACGCGATCGTCGCTCGACTCGTGGTGCTCCAGCCCGAAGTGCGCCACGTAATCGCTGAGCGAGAGCAGGAAGTGGTAGTCGCGATAGTGGCGCGAACCGTACAGGGCGCCGGTTTCGGCCACCAGCTGCCGGTAGTTGTGGAGCAGCGCTTCCGGCATCTCCAGGGCCGCGGCGCTGTCGGCCGCAGCGTCAATCTCGTGGCTGGGCGTCTGCCCCGGCGAGAGGTCGAACGTGCGGTAATACTGCCCGGTGATCACCGGCGAATCGACCAGCGTAGTGAGGTTGGCGGGCGCGAATTCCACCGTGTCGCCGGTTTGCGAAGCAACCGGGAGCGCGGTGCCGAACTTCCAGCCCGCGGGCAGCTTCAGGCTGGCCTGGAACATGACCGCGTCGCTCGCGGTGTTCGCCGGGTAGAGCAGCATCTGGTTCCAGCTCACCACGGTCATCTTCGCGGTCGCCGAAGCGCCGGAGGAGAAGCCTTCGACGGCGGTCGGCGAAAGATAGTCGAGCGTCGCCTCCACGGTCGTCGCGCCCGGCGGCACGGTGAAGTGCAGGGCGTACATGTCCACGTCGTCGCGCCGCCAAGCCAGCGTCTGTCCCCCGGCGATGAAGCGCAGCCCGGCCATATCGGTTACGGGACCGGTGGGGCCATGCTCGCCGGGGATCCACTTGGGGTAGACCAGCGTCATCTCGCCGGCAGCGGCCGGGAGGGTCAGGCGCGCGTGGAAGATCTTGCGCGGGGCTTCGCTGGCGTCAACCACCAGCCGGATCGGGGCCGCCGACGGAGTGTTGACAGGGGCCGCAGCAGCTGGGCGGCGCTGTGCCAGCGCAGCGGAAACCAGGGCCAGGACGAAATAGCAGAGCGCAAGACGGGTCTTCGACATTCCCACCTCGAGAGAAAAGGTCTCTCAGTGTAGCGCATGGGCGAAACCTGCCGCAGGGGGCAGCGCAGCAGGTCGCAAGTGCAACGCCCCGCAGGGAGCAAGCCTGCGGGGCGCCGGTAGCTTGTTGGGATTGGCTTGAGGCGCTCACTCTCTGCGGGTCCGCAAGTGCACGCGCTTGCCGCGTTGCGTTCTCCCGGTTAGTGGGGCCTCGCGAATCTCAACTGAACGCGAGGGCTTTAGAGCGAGCGGCTCTAAGCCTCAAGCACCTCACTCACACAACTATGACTGTCAGAATTCATTCGCTGGATCCCCTCCTTTCCGAGTGTAAGCAGAAAATAAATTCGGTTGACCACCAAGTCAATACCCATTGTGAGCGACAGGGGTAACGAAAGCGTGACCTCGCAGGTCCGCGCCACCTCGCCACCTAGCCGTAGATTTCCCGCGCCGCCAGCACCGTGTTGCAGTGGATCGTGACCGTGTCGTCGGTGTTGACCGCGTACCCGCCGGCGAGCGTCACCATCACCGGGATGCCGCGCGCCTTGGCCACGCGAAACACCAGCTCGTCTCGCCGCTTCAGGCCTTCGATGGTGAGCCCTAGGCCGCCGAGCTGGTCTTCCCGGTAGGGGTCGGCGCCGGCGATGTAGCAGATGAGCTGCGGGGTGAGCTGCCGCAGCCCGCTGGAGAGCGCGTTGTCGAGCCAGGAAAGATATCCGTCGTCGGTAGTGCCGTCGGGCAGGTTCACGTCCAGCGACGAGGGCGGCTTCCACACCGGGTAGTTGTGCTCCTGGTGTAGCGAGATGGTGAACACCTCGCCGAAATCCTCCGCCGGCTCGGTCTTCATCACCGGCTGCGGCGTCCCCAGCCACGCGGCCGACCACGAGGGTGGCGGCTCGCTCGCCGTGGGCGTGAAGCCGAAGATGGCGGCGGTACCGTTGCCCTGGTGGACATCGCAGTCCACCGTCATGGCGCGCACGATCTTCTTGTCCTTCTTCAGCCGCCGGATGGCGATGGCGACATCGTGGATCATGCAGAAGCCCTCGCCGTGATCGGGAAAGGCGTGGTGGAAGCCGCCGCCCAGGTTGATCGCTACGCCGTCGTGCAGCGCCAGTTCCGCTGCCTGGATGGAGCCGCCCGCCGCCAGCCAGAACGCCTGCACCAGTTCGGGAGAGAACGGCACTTCCAGCTGCGCCTCTTCCTGCGGTGAAAGGCGGCCCTCCTTCAGCTTGCGCACGTACGCGGGCGTGTGCACCAGCAGGACGTCGGCGTCAGCGGCCGCGTGCGCCTCCACAAAGTCCTCCGGCGCCGCGATTCCCTGCCCCAGCAGCCGCTGGTGAATCAGCCCGTACTTGCGCGCGGGAAACACGTGCGCCCCGATGGGAAGGAGATAGCCGTCGCTGTAGACGAGTTTGAAGGGAAGCATGGAGGTGGCGGGTACCGCGTTGCGAGTTTAAACGAAGCTGCCCCGGCTATCTCCTGCGCTCGCGGCTGCTCTCGCGCGCGGCCTCGTTACGGGAGGGTGGCGCCACGGGGGGCCGCCGCACCGGCACCAGCGCCCCTTGCGACGCGTCGGCGTGCATCTGCGCCCGCGTCAGCACCTCTTGCTGCACGAACTTCATGAACTCCTGGATCTGCCGCTGCATCTCCTCCATGCGCTCGCGCATCTGCAGGATGATCGCGATGCCCGAGATGTTCACCCCCAGTTCGCGCGCCAGCGACAGGATGAACTCCAGGCGCTGCAAATCCTCCTCGGTGTAGTAGCGGGTGTTGCCTTCCGAGCGCGACGGCTTGAGCAGCCCCTCGCGCTCATACAGCCGCAGCGTCTGCGGATGAATGCCGTACATCTCGGCCACGGCGCTGATCATGTAGGCTCCCTTACTTTTTCGTTTAGCCATGATCAGTTCCCTCGCTGCGCTCGGGATTTTGCCTGCGGGCTCCCGCTGCGCTCACGCCCGCCGAGCAGCTCAACATGTACGCGCCTTTGGATTTACGTTTCGCCATGATAAGGAACAGCTCTCACTGCCTTCGTCCCAGCCACAGGAGCAGGAAAAATGTCAATCCGATCGCGCCGAGAATGGCGCCCACCAGAATCTGCCCGCCGTTTTGTGGCCTGGCGAGTAAGGCAAGCCCCAGCAGCGTGATGAAGAAGGCCGCGAATACCCGCAGGGTGATCAGAATATCGCGCATACGCCGCCTTTCCTGGTTGAATCTCGTGGTGCCTGCATGGCCCGTGTCGGTGCTGCCGTGATCAGACCTTGCTCCACAACTCCGCCCGCGGATCCTCCGTGCTCAGCTTCTGCAACTCCTGCCACAGCTCGCGCGCTTTCAGGTCGCGCGGCTCCGGCACCACGACCTTCACCTCGACGATCTCGTCGCCGCGTGCGTCGTCCCGGGTGGCCGAAGCCACGCCCTTCTCCCGCAGCCGTAGCTTCTGGCCCGACTGCGTGCCCGGGGGAATGCGGAGCAGCGCGCGTCCGTCGATGGTCGGGACCTCGATCTTGGCGCCCAGCGCCGCCTCCATGGCCGTGATCGGCACCACCACGTGGATTTCGTCGCCCTCGCGCTGGAACACCGGATGCTCGCCCATACGCACAATGATGTACAGGTCGCCCGCCTGACCCCCGCTCCCGCCGGCGTTTCCCTTCCCCGCCAGCCGGATGCGCTGCCCGTCGCGCGTTCCCGGCTTGATGCGCATCTCCAGCGGCTCGGTGCGATGCAGCGTGCCCTGCCCGCTGCACACCGCGCAAACGCTGCGCGCTTTCCCGGTGCCCTGGCAGCGGGGACAGGTGACGTTGAACTTCATGCGCCCGCCCATCTGCGTCACCTGGCCCTTGCCGCCGCATTCCGGGCAGGCGCCGGGCGCGTCGAGATGTCCGTGCCCGTGGCAGTTCGCGCACGTGTCCTGGCGCGCGATCTGCAAGCGCATGACGCCGCCCTTGATCGCCTGCCAGAAGCCTACGTTCACCTGGTATTCGAGATCGCTGCCCGGCTGCGGACCTTCGGGCGCCGCCGCGCCGCCGCGGCTGAAGAGGGAGCTGAAGATGTCGCGGAACGAGCCGCCTCCCGCCTTGGGCTCGGGAGCCCCGCGGCCGGCGCCCTCAAACAGATCGCTGAAGTCGAAGCCGCCGAAGTCGACGTGCGCGCCCTGCGCGCCGCCCTGCCCTCCGGGGAACCCGCCGCCAGGGGAGCGCCCTGCTCCCGGGCCGCCCCCCGCGCGGGCATACGCTTCCGCGGTGGCGGGATCGATGTTGTCGCTGTAGAAGCCGACTTGGTCGTAGATCTTGCGCTTCTTGGGCTCGCTCAGGACATCGTTGGCTTCCGAGAGCAGCTTGAACCGCTCCTCCGCCGCCTTGTCGCCGGGGTTGACGTCCGGGTGGTACTTGCGCGCGAGCTTGCGGAACGCCTTGCGGATCTCCTCCGTCGAGGCGCTCTTCTTCACGCCGAGCGTGGCGTAGTAGTCCTTGGTTGGCGTCGGCATGTCAGTCGCAAACGCTCGACCCTACCACAAACTCCGCGAATGTCCGCGGCGGATGACTCACTTCGCTGCCGCAGCCGGCTCGGCCGCCTTGGTGCTCTGCCACGCCACCGCCTGCCACTGGCCGTTGCGGCGGACGAAGGTGCCGGTGTTGCGGTAATGCTGCTCCGTCGCGGCCTGCTTGCCGCGCGCGATTAGCCGGAAGTTCACCACCGCGGTGTCGCCGTACTGATGCACCGTGATCTGGTCGGCATCGTACTTGTTCTGCGCGCGCTCGCGGGCGCGGGCGCCCTCCGCATCCCCGGGGCGCTGCTCGAACGAGCGCATGATGTCCGCCTTGGTGATGGTGACGCCGGCCGAGCGCGTGTACAGCACGTCGTCGGCGAAGAACTTCTCGAAGACCGCCTTGTCGTTGACCGACGCCGCCTGCAGGAATTCATGCAGCAGCCGTGTCAGCTCGCCGGCAGCGGGAGCATTCGAGGTCTGCGCAGCGCCAGGCAACCCGCCCAGCGCCAGCACCAGCAGAAACGGCAGCAGCCGGGATGAAACGTTCTTCAATCTGCCTCCCTTCGCCACCAGTCGAACCACGCGATTACGCCGAGCCGACCTCCTGGATCACGAAGACCGAATCCGGCTCGGCCAGGCGCGCCTTTTTCACCAGTTCCTCCGCCGCATCGCGCGGACACAGTCCGCCCAGTGGGACAACGCTCAGCGTCTGCCCCACCTCCGCCGCGAGTTTCACCACCATGTACTGCTTGTCCATCGCTGAATCGCTATCCGCTATCCGCTATCCGCTCTCCGCGACCCCGATCCGCTCGAGCGGATGGCGGATTGCGAAAAGCGGAAAGCGCTCTTACTTCTTCTCGTCCACGTCCACGTACTCGGCGTCGATCACGCCTTCGTCCTTCTTCGCGCCCGCCGCAGCGTCGGCGCCCGGCGGCGGACCCGCCTGCGGTCCCGCGCCCGGCTGCGCGCCGCCTTGCGGCTGCGCCGCCTTGTACATGGCCTCGGCCAGCTTGTGCGACGCCTGGGTCAGCTGCTCGCGCGCCCGCTCCATCGCCGCCTTGTCGCCGCCTTCGAGCGCCTTCTTGGCGTCCGCCAGCGCGTTCTCGACGTCGCCGCGCTCGGAGCCGGAGATCTTGTCGCCGTGCTCCTTCAGCATCCTCTCGATGCTGTACACCAGCGAGTCGAGCTGGTTGCGCGCCTCGATCTCGTCGCGCTTTGTCTTGTCTTCGGACGAGTGCGCCTCGGCCTCCTTGGCCATGCGCTCCACCTCTTCCTTGGACAGGCCCGAAGACGACGTGATGGTGATCTTCTGGTCCTTGCTGGTGGCGAGGTCCTTGGCGGTGACGTTCAGGATGCCGTTGGCGTCGATGTCGAACGTGACCTCGATCTGCGGCACCCCGCGCGGCGCCGGCGGAAGCCCCGTCAGGTGGAACTTGCCCAGCGTGCGGTTGTCGCGCGCCAGCGGGCGCTCGCCTTGCAGCACGTGGACCTCCACCGACGTCTGGCTGTCCGCCGCGGTCGAGAACGTCTCCGTCTTGCGCGTCGGGATGGTGGTGTTGCGCGGGATCATCTGCGTCGCCACCCCACCCAGCGTCTCGATCGAGAGCGTCAGCGGCGTGACGTCGAGCAGCAGCAGGTCCTTCACTTCGCCGCCCAGCACTCCGCCCTGGATGCCTGCACCGACCGCCACCACCTCGTCGGGATTGACGCCCTTGTGCGGCTCCCTGCCGAACAGCTCCTTCACCAGCGCCTGGATGCGCGGCATGCGCGTCTGGCCGCCCACCAGGACCACTTCATCGATCTTGCTGGCATCCATGCCCGCGTCCTTGAGCGCCTGCCGGCATGGCCCCACCGAGCGCTGAATGATGTCTTCGATCATCTGCTCCAGCTTGGCGCGGGTCAGCCGTTTCACCAGGTGCTTCGGCCCGCTGGCGTCGGCGGTGATGAAGGGCAGGTTGATCTCGGTCTCCATGGTGGTGGAAAGTTCGATCTTGGCGCGCTCGGCGGCATCGCGCAGGCGCTGCAGTGCCATCTCGTTGCCCTTGGCGCGCAGGTCGAGCCCTTCGTCCTTCTTGAACTCTTCGATGAGCCAGTCCACGATGCGCTGGTCGATGTTGTCGCCGCCCAGGTGCGTGTCGCCGTTGGTCGCTTTCACCTCGATCACGCCTTCCCCGACTTCCAGGATCGAGATGTCGAAGGTGCCGCCGCCGAAGTCGTAGACCGCGATGGTCTCGTCCTTCTTCTTGTCGAGGCCGTAGGCCAGCGCCGCCGCCGTCGGCTCGTTGATGATGCGCTTCACTTCCAGCCCGGCGATCCGCCCGGCATCTTTCGTCGCCTGCCGCTGCGCGTCGTTGAAGTACGCCGGCACGGTGATGACCGCGTCCGTGACCTTGTCGCCGAGGTAGTCTTCCGCCGCCTTCTTCAGCTTCATGCAGGATCAAAGCCGAGACCTCCGGCGGGGTGTACTTCTTCCCCGAGATGTCGACCCCCACCCGGTCGCCGTCTTTCATGACCTTGTAAGGGACCATCTTCATCTCTTCGTTCACCTCGTCGTAGCGCCGCCCCATGAAGCGCTTGATCGAGTAAACGGTGTTCTCGGGATTGGTGATCGCCTGCCGCTTGGCGACCTGGCCCACCAGGCGTTCGCCGGTCTTGGTGAACGCAACCACCGACGGCGTGGTCCGCCCGCCTTCCTCGTTGGCGATCACCTTCGGCTCGCCACCCTCCATCACCGCGACCACCGAGTTCGTGGTTCCCAGGTCAATTCCTATGATCTTTCCCATCGACTCTCTCCTAAGATGTTGAATTCATTAGTGCTAATTTCATTCCTGAACCTGATAACACAGGAATGGTATAACTTGAGTGCATTGTTGTCAAGTTTTTAGATGCCGCTGCCCGCCGGCTGGTTGCGAGCCTTTTTCCGCCCCCCGTGCCCGGCCGCTTGCAACCGCTCTGTACCGGGGGTAAGCTGCCGCCGCTGGGCAGCAGGAGGTGCAATATGCCGGAATCCAGACTGTGGCAACTGGTAGGAGCTACCTCGTTCGCGGGCGGCATTGTGATTGGCGCGATACCCGCGCTGACGCGGGGCCTCCGGCCCGGTGACGCCCTGATGCTTAGCATCAACCTGGCGGCGGCCTTCATCTGCATCGCCGGATCCGGCGGCTACCTGGCCGGCCGCGTCATGAGCGCGGTGCAGATCGGCGGAGCGGCCGGCGAATCGGCCAGACTGCGCGTGCTCGGAGTGGTGCTGGTGATCGCGGGCGTGGTCCCGGTGGTGTTTGCCGGCGTGCGCTCGCGCATTACCGTGATTCCCACCCCCAACCAGATATGGCTCGGCAGCGCCGGCGCTGCGCTGCTGCTGATCGGCGTCTTCGCCCTGTTGGCGCACCGGGTGCTGGAGAAAGTGCAGAGTGCTTCCTCCACCGGCGGCAAGGCAATGGGCGCCAACGCCTGATTACCGCAGCGGGCCGAAGGCGTCCACCGCAGCGCCCGTTTGACAGATCCGGCCTGCGCTGCAAAAATAAGTACGGAGTTCCTCCCGTACGACGCGGCCTCCGGGCCGTGTTCCGCGCACCAAGCCGAAGTGGCGGAATTGGCAGACGCGCATGGTTCAGGTCCATGTGCCCGCAAGGGCGTGGGGGTTCGAGTCCCTTCTTCGGCACCAGATTGTCTGCAAGCCCTGCTCGCCGCAGGGCTTTCGTGTGCCTTTTGCGCGAAGAAAAAAGGCCGCTCGCGCGGCCTCTGCATGCCCGCCTGGAGCGACGGCCTATTTCTGCTTGGCCGGCGCCTTGGCTGCCGCACCCGCGGCTGGTTTTGCGCCACCGCCGCCCTTCAGTTCGACCACGATCACATCAAACGGCTTGTCACCGGTGTTTTCGGGCAAATGGGCGGAAGCGGCCTCGTATTGCACGTCGCCCGCTTTGACGGGGACGTTCTGCGTCTTGCCGTCGGGGAACGTGAACTTTGCCTGGCCATCGGTCAGGAACACCGCCACCGTCGCCGGATGCGAGTGCATCACCGACTTCTCATGCGCACCGTAGTGCACGCGCAACACGCGTACCCGCGCGTTCTCCATCTCCACCTTGTAATGCTTGGGATCCACCTTTACGGCGTCCTGGGCCAGCGCTGTCACTGCCAGCAAACCCACTCCCAGCACGGCCCCGAGCAGCTTCTGAAATCGCATACGCCCTCCTCGTCACAGAGATTTTCCGGGTCAGAGTCTCGGCACACTACGCTGCGCCGGGCGTCGTGTCAATCTTGAGGAAGCGGCGTTTATACTCAAGTTTCGCTCGCATGCCCGTCACGCTGGGCCAAATCGTCGCCGCCCGCCGCCGCAGTGTTGCTGCGGCGAAGTCTTCGGCGGACGTCGCTGCCCTCGAGCGGGCAGCTGACGCGCACGTGCCCCGCGGCTTTCGTTCTCGGCTGCATGCGGTCGGGCAAGCCGGGCCGGCAATAATCGCGGAACTCAAGCAAGCTTCGCCCTCGCGCGGCATCCTCCGCGCCGCATTCGATCCGGTTGCCCTGGCGCGTGAACTCGAGCCGGCGGGCGCCGCCGCGCTCTCCGTCCTGACCGAGGAGGAGCACTTTCAGGGCTCGTTGGCCAACCTCCGCGCCGCTTCCGCGGCCACGTCTCTGCCGTGCCTGCGCAAGGACTTCATCGTCGACGCCTTCCAGGTGCTGGAAGCGCGCGCCCACCGCGCCGACGCGGTTCTGCTCATCGTCGCCGCGCTCTCCGCGGCCGAGTTGACCACGCTCGCCGCCGCCGCGCGCGAGTGGCAACTCGACGTCCTCTGCGAAGTCCACGACGAGCGTGAACTCGAGGCCGCGCTCGCCGCCGGCTGCGACCTCATCGGCGTAAACAGCCGCAATCTGCGCACCTTCGAGGTCGATCTGCGAACCGCGTTGCGGCTGGCCGCGCGCATTCCGCGCCCCGCACTGCGCGTGGCCGAAAGCGGCATTCATTCCGGCGACGACGTGCGCCGCCTGCTCGACGCCGGCTACGACGCCTTCCTCGTCGGCGAGTCCCTGATGAAGGCGCCGCATCCCGGCAACGCACTGCGCGAATTGCTGGCCGCTACCGGCGCGACCCGTACCGCAACCGGCACATGATGTCGTTGCGGAGAAGGTGGGTGCGACAGCAACTTGAAACTGGAAACTCGACACTGACTTCATGACTTGGATCAAGATCTGCGGCAATACGAATCTCGAAGACGCCCAGGCCGCGGCCGCCGCCGGCGCCGACGCCCTTGGCTTCATCTTCGCCGCGCACAGCCCGCGCTGCATCACGCCCGAGCAGGCCGCGGCGATCATCGGGCAGCTCCCGCCCACCGTCGAGAAGGTCGGGGTCTTCGCCGACGATCCGGTCGAGCGCGTCTTCGCCGTCGCCGAGCAGGCGCGGCTCACTGCCGTCCAGCTCCACGGCAGCGAAACCGTGGGGCACGCGCAACAACTCGACGCACCCTGCGCCGGCTGCCGCTTGCGCGTTTTCAAGTCGCTGCACCTGGCGGAAGCGCTGGGCATCTCGTTCGCCGACTCGCGTAAGCTCGGCGAGCACTTCGACGCGCTGCTGCTCGACTCCGCCAAGCCCGGCCACGGCGGCTCCGGCCGCACCTTCGACTGGGAGCACGCTACGCCGCTCATCCGCCTGTTGAGCGTCACCTCGAAGCTCATCGTCGCCGGCGGCTTGACGCCCGACAACGTCAGCCAGGCGATCGCGAAATTCCATCCTTACGGCGTGGACGCGGTCACCGGCGTCGAGCGCGCCCCCGGCCACAAGGATCACGACCTCGTCCGCCGCTTCATCGCGAACGCGCGGGCGGCGCAATGAAACCCCATGGCCACAGATCACACACCTTGCGGAATTTCTGTATCTGCGCCGATCTGTGTGAATCTGTGGTTTAGTCCTTTATGGCGTTGAAACAAAAATCGCGCGGCGCGATGAGCGGCCGTTTTGGCGAATTCGGCGGCCGCTATGTCCCCGAAACGCTCATGGCGCCGCTCGAAGAGCTCGAGCTCGCCTACGCCGAGGCCAGCTCCGACCGCAGCTTTCAGCGCGACCTTCGCCGGCCTGCTGCGCGAGTACGCCGGCCGCCCCACGCCCCTTTAGTTCGCGCGCCGCCTCACCGCCGAATCTCGGCGGCGCCGCGCGTCTACCTGAAGCGCGAAGACCTGCTCCACACCGGCGCGCACAAGATCAACAACTGCCTCGGCCAGGCGCTGCTGGCCGAGCGCATGGGCAAGCGCCGCATCATCGCCGAAACCGGCGCCGGCCAGCACGGCGTCGCCACCGCCACCGTCTGCGCCCTCATTCGGCCTCGAATGCGTCGTCTACATGGGCACCGAGGACATGCGACCGCCAGGAGCTCAACGTCTTCCGCATGAAGCTGCTGGGCGCCGAGGTGCGCGGCGTGGACTTCCGGGCAGCGCACGCTCAAAGACGCCATCAACGAAGCCATGCGCGACTGGGTCACCAACGTGCGCACCACTCATTACCTGCTCGGCTGCGTGCTGGGCGCGCATCCCTACCCGCTGATGGTGCGCGATTTCCAGCGCGTGATCGGCCGCGAAGCCCGCGCCCAGATCCTCGAAGCCGAAGAGCCGCCTGCCCGACGCGGTGATGGCCTGCGTCGGCGGCGGCTCCAACGCCATCGGCATCTTCTACGCCTTTGTGCCCGATAAGAAGGTGCGGCTCATCGGCGTCGAAGCCGGCGGCCGCGGCTCGGCCCTCGGCGAGCATGCCGCACGCGTCGCTCGCCGCGGCAAACGTACGGGACACGCCGGCGGCTCTCCCGGCGTCCTGCAAGGCACTTACACGTACATCCTGCAAGACGATGCCGGCCAGATCGCCGCCACCCATTCGCGTTTCCGCCGGCCTTGACTACCCGGCCATCGGGCCCGAGCACGCCTGGCTGAAGGACGAGCGGCCGCGCCGAATACGTTTCTGCCTCCGACGCCGAAGCACTCGCCGCCTGCACCTTGCTGGCGCGCACCGAGGGCATCATCCCCGCGCTGGAGTCGGCGCACGCCGTCGCCGAAGCCGTAAAGCGCGTGCCGGGCATGAAGAAGAACGCGGTCGTGATCGTGAATGTCTCCGGCCGCGGCGACAAGGACATGGGAATTCTGCGGGAGCAGGTGCAATTCTGATGGCGTTACGCTTCGACCACCGTCCCGCTCTAGTCGCCTACGTCACGTGCGGCGATCCCGACCTCGCGACCACCCGCGACGTCGTCCTCGCCGCCGTGCGTGCCGGCGCTGACGTGATCGAGCTCGGCGTTCCTTTCTCCGACCCGGTCGCCGACGGCCCCGTCATCCAGCGCGCCAGCCAGCGCGCGCTCCTGCAGGGGACGCGGCTCGCCGACGTGCTCCAGTTCGCGGGCGAATTGCGCGCCGCAACTGACGCCGGCCTCGTCGTCTTCTCCTATTTCAACCCGGTGCTGCGTTTCGGGCTCAAGCGCTTCGCCGCTGCGGCGCGCGACGCGGGCATTGACGGCGCCTTGATCACCGACCTCACGGTCGAGGAGGCTGGCCCATACCTCCGCCTCATGCGCGCCCACCGCCTGGCGACGGTCTTTCTCGCCGCGCCCACCAGCACCGACGAGCGGCTGCGCCGCATCGCGCAGTCTTCCACCGGTTTTGTCTACGCCGTCTCGCGCACTGGGGTGACCGGCGAACGGCGGGAGGTGCCGCCGGATGCGCGCGCCCTGGTCGCGCGCCTGCGTCGGTACACGCAGCTGCCGATTGCGGTCGGCTTCGGCATTTCGACGCCCGCACAATTTCACGCGGTGGGCGAATTTGCCGATGCCGTGGTGGTCGGCAGCGCCATCGTCGGCGCCATCGAGCGCGCCGGCCGCGCCCGCGCCGCCGCGGCGGTGACGGCATTGATCACCGGGCTGAAGCGTGCTGAAGGCTGAGTGCTCAACATGGACATCGCCGAGTGGCGTAAGCAAATTGACGAAATCGACCGCCGCATCATCCGCCTGCTCAACGAGCGTGCCCGCGCGGCGCAGGCCATCGGCAAGCTCAAGCGCAACACCGCGATGCCTGTTGACGAGCCGGACCGGGAGCAGGTCATTCTGGAGAATGTCCGCCGCGAGAACCATGGACCGCTGCCCGACGTCGAGGTCACGCGCATCTATGATGCGCATCATCGACGTCATGCGCCAGTTGCAGCGCGAGGAGATCCAGTCCAAAACCAGGGCGGCCGGCGCCGGCACCGAATTTGATGTCGAGGTGAACTGACAACCGCCGACTTTTCCTCAGCCCCCTGCGCTATACTGCGCGCGCATCTCAACCGCCAAGAGGACCACGGCCACATGTCGGGGAAGGCAGCGCGCGAACCCGAGGTCTCACAGGATGACTTCCACGCTCTCGAGGAAAAGGTCTACCGCACCATCGAGCTGCTGAAGGACGCGCGGCAGGCCAAGGCCGAAGCCGAACGGGAGACCACCCGCCTGCGCGAGCAGCTCCGTACCCATGCGGGCGAGGCCGAGGCGTTGCGCCGCGAACTGGTCGGCCTCCGCCGGGAGCGCGAGGAGGTCCGCGCCCGGGTGGAAAAGATGCTGAACCAAATTGATGCATTGACGTCCAACAGCCACGGGCGATAATCAACCCAGCCGTAAGCCATAGGGCAGGAGAGTCGCTTGAGCCAGGCCACCAGCGTGCGCGTCGAGATTTACGATCAGAGCTACAACCTGCGCGGGACGGACGCGGAATACATCCTCCGGCTCGCCGAATTCGTCGACGGCAAGATGCGCGCCGTCGCCGAGCAAACCTCCACCGTGGATTCGCTGCGCCTCGCCGTCCTCGCCGCGCTCAACATCGCCGACGAGTACCACACGCTCAAGCGCAAGTACGACGCCGTCGCCTCTGAGTTCCACGAGCGTAGCCAGACGCTCTCGGCCGAACTCGATGCCATCCTCGCTGGCGAGGAAACGCGCCTTGCCGGCTGACCGGTAACCGCTCTTTCTTTCCTTTGTGTCCTTCGTGCAACCCTTGTGTCCTTCGTGGTTCGCTTTTCGGTAGCAACTCGCCTGCCAACTTTCTTGCCGTCCGCCGTCCGTCACGCTTGCCTTTCCGCCGCCTTTTCCCTAGCATCAGCCACGTAAGCCGGCCTGCAAAGTTGGTGATGGTGGTCACCGTTAATTGAACCAACATTCAATCAACGGGGACTCGACTCGTATTCGGCCTGGTGTGCGATGCTCCGTCATGCGGAGATGCCTAAAGGGCCGCGGCGGGTTCCCACCTGTCATGAGACAGGTTCATTGACGGCCCACCACACGGCCCCGCGGGTCGGCTTTTGTGTCTCTCGGATTGGCGGCGGTTTACACTGATCCTGGCAAACTCGTTTCCTTCGGCCGTTGCGAGCATCTGATCAGCAGTGTTCCCCCGACTCCTCCACCTCGGCGACTTCAGCCTGCCCACCTACGGCGCGATGGCCGCGCTCGGCCTCATCGCCGGGCTGCTGGTGGTCACGCGCGCCGCCCGCCGCGAGGGCATCGATCCCGAAAAAGCCTGGAACCTGGGCATCCTCGCCATCCTCACTTCGATGGTCGGCGCCAAGCTGCTCATGATCGTCAACGACTGGGACTACTACTCCAGCCATCCCGGCGCGCTCTTCAGTCTTGCGACCCTGCAGGCCTACGGCGTGTTTTACGGCGGCCTGATCACCGCCATTGCCGCCTGCCTTCTCTACATCCGGCGCCATCGCCTGCCCATGGCGCGCACCTGCGACATCTTCGCGCCCGGCATCGCCCTCGGCCATGCCATCGGCCGCCTCGGTTGCTTCGCCGCCGGCTGCTGCTACGGCACGGAGACGCACCTGCCCTGGGCTGCGACCTTCACCAACCCCCTGGCTGCGCAGTGGGTCGGGACGCCCCTTGGCGTGCCCCTGCATCCGACGCAGATCTACGAGTTCCTGGTCGAGCTGGCCAACTTCTTTTTCCTCGCGTGGCTGCTCAAACACCGCCGCTTCGATGGCCAGGTCATTGGCGCCTACATGTTCGTCTACGGTTTCGCCCGCTTCTTCCTCGAGTTCCTGCGCGCCGATCCTGACCGCGGCTCGGTCTTCAACGGCGCCATGAGCGTGGTCCAACTCATCTCCATCGTGCTGGTCGTGGTCGGCGGCGCGTTGTGGGTGCGCGGCTACCGCCGGCTGGCCGGAACCTCTCTTGCCGCCGGTGCGGCGCACTGACGTTCCGCAGTTCGGCCATCCTCGCGCTCCGCTAGAATGCCGCTGCGATGCCGAAGCTCCCCGAAAACTTCGTCGCCACTGCCGAGGACGCGGGCAAGCGCCTGGACCAGTTCCTGGTTGCGGCCTTGGCCGACGTCAGCCGCGCGCGCGTCCAGCAGCTCATCGCGCAGCAGAAGGTGTTGGTCAATGGGGCGCTGGTGAAGGCCTCGCATCGCCTGCGTGCCAGCGAGCGCGTCGCGGTGCTCGGCCCGGCCCAGCCGCCGCCGCTGCGTGCCGTCCCGGAAGACATCCCGCTCGATGTGGTCTACGAAGACGACGACCTCGCCGTGGTCAACAAGCCCGCGGGCATGACGGTCCACGCCGGCGCCGGCGCCGACGACGTGCGTTATCGCGGTACGCTCGTGAACGCGCTCCTGCACCGCTTTGGCACGCTCTCCGCCGCCGGCGACGCCATGCGCCCGGGAATCGTTCACCGCCTCGACAAGGCGACCAGCGGCCTCATCGTCGTCGCCAAGAACGACGCGGCGCACCGCCGGCTCGCGGAACAGTTTGCGCGCCGCGAGGTGCGCAAGCACTACGTCGCCCTGGTGCACGGCTGGCCCCGGCGCGACCGCGACACCATCGACGCCGTCATCAGCCGCGACCTCGTGCGCCGCATCCGCATGACCACCCGCCGCCGCCAGGGCCGCACCGCCATCACGCATTTCCATGTTGCCCGCAGGATCGAGAGCGCCTACGGCCGCTTCGCCCTGCTCGACGTGGAGATCGAAACCGGGCGCACGCACCAGATCCGCGTCCACCTGGCCTCCATCGGGCACCCCGTCGTGGGCGACACGCTCTACGGCGCGCCGCGGCAGATTCCGTCCCAATCAGGGGCCGCGTCGCTGGCGCTGGGAAGAAACTTTCTGCACGCCGCCGACCTCGCGTTCCAGCATCCTGCCACGCGCGCCGCCTTGTCGCTCTCGCGCCCGCTGCCCTCGGAATTGGAGCAGTTTCTCGCCCTCGTGAGTGCGGGCGCGGGCCGGTTATAATGAGAAGCACGTTTGGGGATTCTTGCATGAGGCTACTCACCTCCCTGCTCTGCCTGCTGCTCGCGGCCACCGCGGCGGCCGGGCAGGACCAGGGCAACAAGACGCAGGAGCTGCCTGCAGCGCCTTCCGCGTCCAGGATGCCGGCGCCCGCGCCCAAGCCACCGGTGCAGCAGCCTGTCCAGCCCCCGCCGTCGAATCCCAAACCGGCCACCCCGCCGGAGCCGCGCGACATTGTCCCGGCGGCGCCGCCGGTCGCCGCCAGCACGGGCGCCGCCAAACCCGCCCCTGGCGCGGGCGACGACACCATTACCACCATCCGCGTTCCCGTCAACGAGGTGAACGTCATCTTCACCGTCACCGACAAGCGCGGCCGCTTCGTGAAGGACCTCAAGCCCGAAGACATCCAGGTACTCGACGATCGCCGCCCGCCGCAGCAGATTGTGAGCTTCCGCGCCGAAACCGACCTGCCCCTGCGCGTGGGGCTGCTGGTCGACGCCAGCAACTCCATCCGCGACCGCTTCCGCTTCGAGCAGGAAGCGGCCATCGAGTTTCTCAGCCAGATCGTGCGCCCCAAGCGCGACCAGGGCTTTGTGCTCGGCTTCGATACCACGGCGGAGGTCACGCAGGACTTCAGCGACAACGCCGAGAAGCTGACCAACGGGGTGCGCTCGCTTCGTCCCGGCGGCGGCACCGCTATGTTCGACGCCATCTACTTCGCCTGCCGCGACAAGCTGATGAAGATCAACCGAGCACGAAGCGGTGCGGCGCGCCATCGTGCTGGTCAGCGACGGCGACGATAACCAGAGCCGCGTCACCCGCGAAGAAGCCATCGAGATGGCGCAGCGCGCCGAAGTCATCATCTACGCCATCAGCACCAACATCAGCGGCAACCTGGGCCGCGGCGACAAGATCCTGGAGCGCCTGGCCGATGCCACCGGCGGCCGCGCCTTCTTCCCTTTCAAGGATCAGGACATTCCCAGCTACTTCAACGCCATCCAGGATGAGCTGCGCAGCCAGTACGCGCTGGCCTATCGTCCCGCCGACTTCCAGTCCGACGGGCGCTACCGCGCCATCGAGATCCTGGCCCAGAAGCGGAACCTGCACGTCCGCGCCCGCAAGGGCTACTACGCCCCGCGGCAGTAAACGCAGTAACGCTCATCCCCCGACATCTTGCGCCATTCCCCGCATTGCGCCAGCAGGCGCTCGTGGATCGGGTTGTGATACACGATCCACGCCGCGCGTGGGACGTGGCGCAGCGACTCGCCGAAACGGTCGAGCACGGCGGCCAGCGTCGCTTCCGGAAACGGGTTGAAGAGGAACAGCAAGGTCGGCTCGCTGGGAAAAGCGAACTCCCGCGCGTCGCCGCACCACAGCTCAATGGGGTAGGTCTTGCCCTGCGCGGCGCTGAACTTCCGCACGTTTTCTTCCGCCACGCGGTGCAGCTCCGGCACCAGTTCAACTCCTATGATCCGGCGGTAATCGAATTCGGCGGCCACCAGCAGCGCCCGCCCTTTGCCCGAGCCGAGATCGATGAACGTGTACTCTGGTGCCGGAGCGGCAGCGCTTCGAGGTTGGCGCGCAACAGCTCCGGATCAACCGGCTGGTAGGGGCCGCCCGCAACCGCCCCGAGCAGCCGGTCGCGGCTCCCCACGGTGGCAGCCGTGGTGTCGACGCGCTGCTCGAAGTCATACTCGATGTCCCCATAACGCGAGAGGCGCCGCGCCGGCGTGGACTCCTTGAGGAACTCCCACAGGTCAGCCGCCAGTTCCCGCAGTGCCGCCGTCGCGCCATGACGCCCGCGGGCGTCGCGCCACCGCGCCGCCAGTGCCCGGACCAGAGAGGGTCGGCCGCCCATGATGTCATCGTAACCGCTGGCGGTCTCTCAAGCTGCCCCGTGCTCGCTCTCCTCCGCTAGCACGCTATACTCGGTGCGAGGCGAGGCTTTCGACGCATGAAGCAGGTGGTCGCGCGGGAACGCAACAAAGGCTATTACCGGGTGCTGCATGTCCCCATCTGGGTGTGGGTGTTCTTCATTCTCCCCGGCCACCTTACCTCGGACCTTTATCAGCACGGCCCGGATATGCGCCACTGGATCTGGCTGGCCGTCGTGGTCGCGTTCTGCGTCTGGCGGGGTACCCGCGGCCGTCTGCCCGGCGTCGAACCCCAGCCCTACATCACCCACTATGGCGTCCACCAGCCGAACCTCGGCTACCGCGTCGTCTGCTATACCGCCGCCTGGGTCGATCTGCTGGTTCCCTTCACGCTGAACTTCATCGGCCTGATGGTGGCGGTGGCAACGGGACGCTGGATCATCCCCCGCCTCTACACCTGGCTTTACTACCCGCTGGCGGCTGCCGTCGTTCTGGCCACCGCACTCAACTGGACGCCGCGGGCGCGCCGCTCCACCTGCGGGGAGGGCGCAGAAATGGCCTGGTTTTATGTGGCCATCTGGACGGTCGTGCCCTCGCAACTGGCGAGTTGGGCGATGTGGCGCCTGGGGGGCAGGCTGGGTCTGGCGGGCGCGGCGCTCAACCAGGCGCGGCTGGCGACCTTCCTGCTGGTCTCCGGGTTCTTCTTCCTGGTCACATTCCTCGGCAAGTTGCCGCGGACGGCGCGCTGGCACGCCGGCGAAGAAGGTTCGTCTTCGGTTTAGACGCCGGCCTTCGAGCGCGACGTCTCCAGTTCCGGCGCGTCGTCGAAGCTCTCGAGCCAGTCCTCCAGCAGTTGCTGCTGGCGTGGCGGGAGCCGCGTGAACTTGATGCCGCCCTTCTGCTGGCCGTCGAGCCAGACGATCTCGCCCCGGAACTCCATGCGGGTGCGCGATTCGGGGAGCAGGAACTCTACCTGGCCGCTCCAGCCCACCGCCAAAGGCTTCCCGCTGCTAAACGACATGCCGCCTGCGCTGAGGTTGGTCATAGTGACCCGGACCTCTTGGTTCTCGCGGATGAGCGACGCGGTCAGGTCCACTTTGTGCCGGAAATAGCGGCGGCGTTCCTGGAGCATCAGGCTTTGCGCCGCCCGCAGGCTGCGGGCCAGCAGGTCTGGCTGGATGGGCCGCTCCAGCACGAAATGCGCCCCCAGTTCGCCCCGCGCTTGACGCGAGACTTCTTCGTCCACGATCGCCACCACGATGGCCTTGGCGTTCGGGGCGGCGTGGCGCACCTCTTGCAGCAGCCGCATGCCGGTACCCTCGAATTCGACGCAGTCCACTACCACCGAATCGAACTTCGTGCGTTGCAGCCACTCCCGAGCTTCCTCGGTGTCGGGACAAACGCTCGCCTCCACCCCCAGCTGGCCCAGCGATGAAGTCAGCACCCGCAGGAGGTTTGGATCACGCGCTACCAGGAGGCACTCGAGCATCTGCTTCACCATAACGCATCGCACCTGGCGCGACACCTGACCGCGGTAACGTTACCTTAGTCAATGCGCAACACGATTTTGCCGAAGCTGGCATTCGATTCCAGGCGAGCGTGCGCCGCGGCCGCCTGGGCCAGCGGGTACTCGGCGTCAATCACCGGCTGCAGGACGCCGCTCGCCAGCCGTGGGACCACCTCGCCGGCAAAAGCGCGCGTGACTTTGATCTTCTCGTCCAGTGGACGCGCCCGCAGCACGGTCCCGATCACCGTGGCGCGGCGTGACATCAGGTGCCGCAACTCTATCTCGCTGCGCCCACCCGCGACCGTCCCGATGATGATAATCCTCCCCCGTGGCGCCACCACCGCCAATTCGGCGCCCACGTAAGGGCCGCCTACCAAATCGGCAATCACGTCAAAGCCGCGCCCGCCCGTCCAGCGCGCCGCCAGTTCGGCCAGTTGCGACGGATCGGTGATCGCCGCGCCGGCTTCCATCCCATAGGGCTTCGCCCGCTCGATTTTCTCGGCTGTCCGTGAAGTGCCGTAGGGAATCGCGCCGATCGCCCGCGCCAGTTGCACCGCCGCCACTCCCACCCCACTGCCCACCGCGTGGATGAGCACCGTCTCGCCGGGGCGCAGCCTCGCCTGCCGCCACAACGCATCGTGCGCCGTGATGAACGCTTCCGGCACCCCTGCGGCCTGGGTCCAGCTCAGGTTCGCCGGGATTTCTGCCAGCGTGCCCTCATGGGCGGCAACGTACTCCGCGTGCGCACCGCCGGCGGTCAGCCCGAACACGCGCTGCCCGACCTTCCACGACCGCACGCGCCCGCCCACCTCCGCCACCTCGCCCGCGAACTCCAGCCCGGGAATGTCCGCTGGAACGCCGGGAGGCGCAGGATACCGGCCTTCTCGCTGCAGCAGGTCGGCGCGGTTCAGCGCCGTTGCCACCACCCTCACCAGCACCTGGTCGGAACTTATCTCCGGACGCGGCACCTCGCGGACCTCCAGCACCTCGGGCCCGCCCGGCCGCGTGATGACCACCGCGCGCATGCCGTCAGTGTAGCGGATGCGGTGCAATCCGTAATTTCGCCCAGTTATCCACAGTTTGCAGCGTTGACGATTCCTCCCTCAGCCCGCACAATCCGAACACCCGCAAAACAGTGGTCCGTTGACCGCCGATAACTGACAACTGGGAACTGGCAACTGCTTCATGGTTGTTTATCTTTCCGGAGCCATCGAGTACGCGCCCGACCGCGGCAAATCCTGGCGCGCGTCCATCGCGCCGGCGCTGCGCGCGCTCGGGCATGAGGTCTACGATCCCGCGGAAGACGAGAAGAAGAACCTGAGCGACGACGAGGTGGCGAACTTCCGCCGCTGGAAGCACGATGACCTGCCGCACTTCCAGCGCACCATCCGCAAAATCATCGCCTGGGACCTCGACTGGATCGAGCGCCGCGCCGACTGCGTCGTCGCCTACTGGGACGCGCATGCCACGCGCGGCGCCGGCTCGCAGGCGGAACTCACGGCGGCCCACCGCCGCGGTATCCCCGTGTACCTGGTTGCCGCCATGGAACCGCACGAGATCAGCGGCTGGATCTTGGGCTGCGCCACGCGGCTGTTTGCGAGCTTCGAGGAGTTGAGCGCTTTCTTCCAGCAGGAACACGCGGCAGCGGCAAGCGGGCAAGAAGCGCTCTCCGCCTTCCGCCCTCCGCGGGCGCGCGACGGGCAGTGCGTAGAGCGGACAGCGGAGAGCGCTTCTCTGGCAACTGAGAACTGACCACCGAGAACTGATTATGAATTTCGCCAAGAACAGTCTGGGATGGATCGAGGTAGTGTGCGGCCCCATGTTCAGCGGCAAGAGCGAAGAGCTGATCCGCCGCCTGCGGCGCGTTGAAATTGCGCGCCAGCGCGTCCAGATCTTCAAGCCCGGCATCGATCAGCGCTACTCCGACGACCACATCGTCTCCCACTCGGAGCTGAAGATCCGCTCCGTTTCCGTGAAAGACGCCGCCGACGTCGAATCGCGCCTCGACCTGCGCACCGAGGTCATCGGCATTGACGAAGCGCAGTTCCTCGGCGAGGCCATTGTGCCCTTCGTGGTGCGGCTCGCCGACATGGGCAAGCGCATCATCATCGCCGGCCTCGACACCGACTACCTCGGCCGCCCCTTCCATCCCATGCCCGAGCTGCTGGCCGTCGCCGACGAGATCACCAAGACCCTCGCCATCTGCATGCAGTGCGGCAATCCCGCCAAGCACACCCAGCGGCTGATTGCCAGTGAGGATCTGATTGTGGTCGGCGCTGCCGGTATGTACGAAGCCCGCTGCCGCCGCTGCTTCGAGCCCAATCTGGCCAAACAGCAGACGGAAAAAACTGCGGCGGCGGTTTGATTCTGGTTGGCCACCCGCCCTGGCCATCCATAGTCCTTATGGTCCGTGGGGCCCAGGTCGAGTCCCGGCGGCGAACAAGAATGAGGAAGACTATGAAATCTCCCGCAATTTTGACCTGCCTGTCCTACCTGCTCCTGTGCTCTCCGCTTGCCGTGGCGCAGGACAAGCCGATGTCGATGGAGGAGATGCATCGGCTGCACCAGGACTCGAAGCAGTACATCGCGATGATGGAGGATCCTGCCCGGGACGCCTACCAGAAGCCGCATGAGGTGGTCATGGCGCTCGCCCTGAAGGAGGGCGAGCACATCGCGGACATCGGCGCCGGCTCCGGGTATTTCGCGCTGCGGTTTGCGCACCACGTGGGCAAAACCGGCGTGGTCTATGCGGTCGACATCAGTCCCGACATGATCCTCCACCTGAACCGGCGCATCCGCGACGCGGGCGTGGAAAACGTGCGCACGATTCTCGCGCCCCCCGATGACCCCCTGCTCCCCGACCGTTCGGTGCAGCGCTTCTTCATCTGCGCGACCTGGCACCACATCGAGGACAAGACCAAGTACCTCGCGCTGATGAAGAAGATGCTCGCGCCCGGTGGGCAAGTGGTGATCGTCGACTTCCACAAGCGGGCGATGCCCGTGGGGCCGCCCATGGAGATGCGGGTCAGTCGTGACGAGGTGGTGCAGCAGTTTCGGTCAGCGGGGTTTGGGCTGGTGCAGGAACACACGTTCCTTCCCTACCAGTACTTCCTCGTGTTCCAGGTAGCGGCAGCGGAGGGACGGTAAGGCCCGAGCTAATCTGTGTTGATCCGTGTGATCTGTGGCGTATTTGTTCTTACTTCGTGTCTTCGTGCCTTCGTGGTGATTAGGGCTTCTGCTTCGCCGCGTCTTCCTTCTCGGCCTTCTCCACTTCTTCGCGGAGCTTATTGAGTGTCGGGACATCCGTCGGCACCCCGCTGATGGCGGTGCCCAGGCCCTTGGGCTCGGCCTGGCGCCACAGCGGCGCTCCATCTGTTCCCACCTGGCCATCGAAGACCGACAGCATGTCGTCCTTCGGACCCACTTCGCCGCCCACTCCGTAACCCGGGCCAACCGGGCCATCCGGCATCCCGTTGGGATCAGTCGTCCGTCGCCCCACCGCGACGCGCCCGCCGGGCGACGTCGTGATCGGACCCGTGCCGACCGTCGGCAGCGTGCCGCCGACGTGCCCGCTGACGATTCGGCCCGTGCGCACCACGAAGATCAGTTCCGCGTTCGCGGGATTGTAGGTAAGCGCGTAGCGGCCCCACTTCCTGATCGCCTCCTGCACCGCCGCGATGGCGTTGCGATCCTGCGGAATCGTGCGCGTGCTGAACTCATCGCCCGTTACTGCGGTGACGTACACGTAACGCGCGTGCAGGATCCGGCGCTGCAGGTTGGATTTGGCGCTGAGGGAGAGGACCGAAGCAAGAACCAGGACAGAGGCAGCGAGTGCTCGCATGGGCTCCTCCGGAGGGCGAATCAGTGGTTGTGCACGGTCCAGTGTTCGCCGGCATCGCTGGTGTGCCAGAACTCGGCGCCGGCAGTGTGAATGGTGCCGTGCTGCCGGTCGGTAAAGCTGACCGCGACGATGTCGTCCTTCAGGACCCGCATGTCTTGCACGGGGATAACGCGCATCCAGGTGGTGCCGCCGTCCAGCGAATGGAACAACGCCCCGCCGCTGCCCCCGGCCCACACCTCGCGCCCCATACCGGCAATCGCCGTGAAGATTACGCCCGGTGCGATGGCCACCGTCTGCCATGCGCTTCCGTCAAAGGTGCGCTGCACCTGCCCGTCGGCCGAGAGGGTCCAGCGCGGCGCGGTGAAGTTGCTCTCCGGCTTGGAACTCGCCTTCGATTCGCTGCCCGCCTGCCCCGACACCCCGGCGCTGTCGAAGCTGCGTACGCCGCGCCCCGCGCCAAAGCTGATGGTCGGCAGCGACAAACGTCCCCGCAGGTTACCGCCGCGCGGCTGTTGCGCTTGCCGTTGTGCCGCCTCCGCCGGTGTCAGCAGCGTGGGGACAGGCGAACTGAAGTTCAATTCGGAAGCGGAGGATCCCGTGCCCGCCATCAGGAACGTATTCGCCGGCGTATTCGGCCTTCCCTGCACCATGCTCTCCGGCGCGCCGGCTGGCGCGCCGGCAACTCCCGCTGGCTCCCGCGCCGCGGCAACCTGGTCGGTGGCCGTGCGCTCCGCCGCCACCTCAACGCGCGCTGGCGCCGCCGGCGCCGCCGCGCTCATTACACCTCCAACTGCTCCGGAAGGCGGTAAGACAGCGGCCGTGACCGTGCTCTTGGCAACGACTCTAGCTTGGGATTCGCCTGCAGGCGCAGCCTGCACTCGTGCCGCCGACGCTCGCCCTGCCGCGGCTCCTGCCGCCGGCGCGCTGCCTTCTGCCTGCGTGGGCACGTTCGCGCTTGCTACCTGCGGCCCGGCCAGCGTTACCTCCGGCGCTGGCGGCTTAGCCGCCGGCTGGACCTCAGCCACCTTGGCCTGCTGCGGCGCCAGGGTCACACCGGGGTGTGGCCGGTTCAGCATCACCACGCCCGCTGTAATGACCACAACTGCCGCCACCGCTCCCCAGCGCAGCACCGGCGCCCAACGGCGTGGCACCGTCACCATCACCGGTACCGCAGCCGGCATCTCCGCCAGCATCGGCTCCGGCGCCGCCAGCGCCAGCACGTCGCGACAATCGCGGCAGGCCGCCAGATGCAGCACTAACTGCTCGCGCTCGGGTGCGTTCACTGCCTGCTCCCCATAAGCCGTGAGCAGGTCGGGATCGGGGTGCGCGGAGACAGCCGCTGCCGCCTGGTGTGCCAGTCGGTCCAGAACGATCTTCGGTACTTCCGCCATGGCGTTACTCAGTGCGACCCCGACATCCCTCTAGGCTCAGAACGTCGCGGGCCCGGGTTTTTGCGTCCTCGGCTGCCGATTTTGCCGCTCCGCCTGCAGGCGGGTGCGGACGTCAACGCCCAGGTCGCGAACATCGGTTTCCAGCGCCTCCTGGGCCTGCCGGCGGCTCATGCCCTGCCGTTCCAGGCCTGCCAGGATGGCGCCCCGCAGCGTGCGCGTGATCTTGTCAATGCGGCGGCTGATGGTCGATTCGTGCACCCCCAGCACGCGCGCGATCTCCGCCAGGGTGCGATCGTCCAGAAAATACGCGGCCAGGATCAGCCGCTCCTCGCCGGGCAGGGCGGCCAGCGCCTCGTCCACCGCCGCCTCCAGCCGCGGGTTCGCCCCCGGCTGCGGCTCGATCGGGCGCGCCTCAAACTGCTTCCCCGCCTCTTCTTCCTCTTCCAGGCTGACCAGTCGCCGCTGCTGCCGGTAGCGGTTCACATATTCCTGGGCCAGCACCGTCCGCAGCCAGCCTTCCAGCGAGCCGCGGCCGGTGTACGACGCCAGCTTGGAGACGCGCTCGCCCTCGCGCGCGGTCAGGCCATAAAGGCTGGCGTAGAGCGAGTCCGCCAGTTCATGCGCCACCGCGTCGTCGCGCGCGATGGCCCCGGCCACGTCGTAGAGTTTTTCCCGGAAGCGGGTGAGGAAGACATCCCAGGCACGGTCATGCCCGTTGGCGCAACCCCGCGCCAGCGCCAGCTCTTCCACGCGCAGCGACGCCAGCAGCGTCCGCGCCTCCGCCGGCTTGGCCCCCGGCGGCAGGTACTTCACTCCGATGTCCAGCAGCACCCGGCTGAACCGTTCCTGGCTGAAGCCGAACTCGCTGGCGCGGCTGTTGCGGAACAATTCCTCCAGCAGAGACTCCAATCCCTGCGCCCACGTGGGGCTCGCTAATCGCGCACTGCCGGTCATGGTGTAGTTCGATAGTATCAACTTTGCCTGCAAGAGGTGCGGGAATCCCCGTTCTCGCGACAGAGGCGCCTCCGGAAATTTTGCAGCATTCGCGGAGGTTCAATCATGTCTCGCATCGCTGCCGCCGCGGCCCTGGTGTGCCTCCTGGCGGCCACTGTTCCGGTCCGACCCGTGCATGCGGGCGAAGCACGCGCTTACCAGGTGCTGCCGCCCATCACTCACGGCAACCTCACCATCTTTCCGGTCGTCGCCGCGGCGGTGCACGACACCTCGGACTTCCTTACCCTCGACGAAGGCGTACGCAACGGCGACGTCGTCATCACCGAGGCCGGGAACGTCACTCCGCCCCTGATTCGCGGCGACGTCCACGCCCCCACCTTCAACTACCGCAGTGGCGCCCAGGTAAACCAGCTGGTGCTGGTCAATAAGTCCAAACGCCCGCTGTTGCTGCTGGCCGGGGAGATCGTCACCGGCGGCAAGCAGGACCGCGTCATCGCCAAGGACCGCATCGTCCCCGCCGGCGCCGAGCCCATTGACCTGGGCGTCTTCTGCGTCGAGCCCGGGCGCTGGACCTCGGTCAGTGCGAAATTCAGCAGCATGGGTTCCGCCATGGCGCAACCCAGCGTGCGCGGCACCGCCATGGGGGTCGCCAACCAGCAGCAGGTGTGGGCCGAGGTCGGCCGCACTCGCGAACTGGCGGCGAAAGCCGTGGCCGCCGGCCCGTCCGCCGGCGCTGCCGGAGGTATCGCCCAGACCTCCTCCTACGCCCGCGTCATGGAGAACGAGGCCGTCAAGCAGCGCGTCGAAAGCGTGGCCGCCCCGCTGTTGCAGTCCTACCAGAGCGCCCTGCGCGACCTCCGGCAGCGCAACGCGGTGGGCGTGGTGGTGGCGGTGAACGGCGAAATCATCTGGGCCGACGTCTTTGCCAGCACCGCGCTGCTCGAGCGGTACTGGCCGAAACTGGCCCGCTCCTACGCCGCCCAGGCGGCGCTCACCCCGGCTTCGAGCCGCCAGGTGGACCTCGCGGAAGCACAGAAGTTCCTCGACGACTTAAGCGGCAAACGCGAGGTGGTCGAGAGCGAACCCGGCGTCTATCGCCAGGCGGAGATCACTGGCGAGGGCTTCAAGGTCTTCCAGTTGACCTCGCTGCTGCCTAAGACCGGCTTCGACCTCCACCTCGCCAAAATGGCCCAGTGATTGAGTGGCAGGTGTTCCCCAAAGACGCGTAGGCCCGGCCGCCTTCGGCCGGGCTTCTTTCTTTACCGCGGCTGATCGCGCCGCCCACGGCAATGGAAAGCGGGGCCGCACACCCTTAATCCTGTCACCGCACAGGACCGCGGCACGCGCACGCTTGCGCCCGCGAAAGTGATCGCCGGCCCCGCCCCTTACGCCCGAGGGCGTCGCCTCGACGCCACCGGGACCGCCACTGGTCTGCGTTGCCACAGCCAGCGCGCGACAAAACCACCGCACAGGAACACGAGAGCATCCATCCAATACATGTCCGCTACGGTAGCCGCCGCCCGGCCCGCTGCCAAGGTCGCGACCGTAACCCCCTCCGGTGACGCCGGTAACGCCTGGTTTCATCCTTATCTCACACTCCCACCGTTGTTGCTTTGCTGCTCGTGCAACTTCGGCGATAATCGCAGCACTTTCGTGCTGCTCCATTCAGGCACTACGGTGTTATTCGATTTCTTACGTCAGCGCCGCTTCGCCGTCCCCCAGGACCCGCTCGAGCGCCAGCGCTCCGAGATGGTCCTGGCCGGCTCGCGTGTGTTCTTGGCGGTCGCTTCCCTGGTGGCCATCTATCTTGACCCGACGGAGCCCGCGCGTTATGGGCAACTGACGTATGGCCTCCTCCTGTTTTACGTCGCTCACAGCCTTGCGGCGCTGTTTTACGTCCAGCTGCGCGGCCGCCTCAGCACCGGCCTCCTCGTCGCCCTTCAGTCCGTTGACATCCTGTGGGCCGCCGCAGTCTCGCTGTTTACCACCGGTCCCAACAGCCCCTTCTTCCTGTTGTTCTTCTTCGCGCTGCTGTGTGCCGCCTTCCGCTGGGGCTTCCTGGCTTCGCTCGCCACGGCCCTGACCGCCATTGGCGTGCTCGCCATCGAGGCCCTGGTGCTCTCGTCGAGCGGCAATGTGCATCTGGTCGAGGGCGAGTTCGACTTGAATCGCCTCATCATCCGCGCTTCTTACCTGCTGCTGATGGGGGTCTTGATCGGCTATGCCGCGCAGGATGAAAAGCAGCTCCGCGCCGAGAATCTCTTCATTTCGCGCCTCACCGAACGCGTCGCCAGTGTTGAGCACAGCCTCTCCGCCACCGTCCTCACGGTGATGACGGAGGTCGCCAGGCTGTTCGACGTGCCGCGCGTCTTCATCGCCGTGCGCGACGGCAACAGCGGCCAGTTCTATCTCTGGACGTTGTCGCGCCCTCGCGAACCGCAGCCCGAGCTGCAGCTCGCCGAGCTCGACCCCGACGCGGCCGCCGGCTTTCTCTTCCCGGCGGCGGGCGCCGCCTGGCTGGCGACCCGCCCACCCGGCGGCGCCGCTGTACCCTGGCCCGTCGTTCTCCTCGACGCCCATGGCCATCAGCGCCGCGAGTCCTATGCGCTCCCCGTGCCCGCGCCTCTGGGGACGCAAGCCCAATCCCTCCTGGCCGTCGATTTCAGCTTCGGCGAATCCTGGTCCGGCCGCCTCCTGCTCCCCGATCCCCGCCTCCAGGCCGCCCCGGTGCGCGAGTTGCGCTTTGTCCGCAAGCTCTTCCAACAGCTCGGCACCGCCGTCTACAACCTCTACTTGGTGCGCCGCTTGCGCAGCCGCGCCGGCGCCATCGAGCGCGCTCGCGCCGCCCGCGAACTCCACGATGGCGCCATCCAGTCGCTCATCTCCGCCGAAATGCAGGTGGATGTCCTGCGCCGCAAGTGCGCCGATACGGCTTCGCCCATGGCCGGCGAACTCGGTCGCATCCAGGAAATCCTGCGCCAGGAAGTCACCAGCTTGCGCGACTTGATGCAGCAGATCCGGCCCGTCGACATCGGCCCCAACGACCTGGTGGAGTTCATCGCCGATACCGTCGACCGCTTCCACCGCGACACCGGCATCGACGCCCGCTTCGTCTCCGAACTCGAAGACGTGCCCTTCCCCGGCCGCGTCTGCCGGGAGCTGGCGCGCATGACCCAGGAGGCGCTTGTCAACGTGCGCCGCCATGCCGCCGCCACCGTCGTCACGGTGCGCATTGCCCGCGGCGAAACCGGCTGGCAATTGGTCGTGGAAGACAACGGCCGCGGCTTCCCGGCAGCCGCCACGCCCATGAACGGCGACGGGCTGCAGTCACCCCCGGCCATCTTGCGGGAGCGTGCCCAGTTGATTGGCGCACGCCTGCAGGTGTATTCAAAGGCAGGCGAGGGCACCCGCATCGCAATCACCGTGCCCCGCGCTGCGCGTGCTACCTATGCCGGATAATCCGACCATCCGCATCCTCATTGCCGACGATCACCCCATCTTCCGCGACGGTCTGCGACGTCTGCTCGAGGCCGAAGCCGGTTTCGTGGTCGCGGGCGAGGCCGCCGACGGCAACGAAACCGTGGCCCTGGTGCAGCAGCTCCAGCCCGATATCCTGCTGCTCGACCTCGCCATGCCCCGCTGTCCCGGCCTGGAGGCGTTGCGCCAACTCGCGCGTGAGCGCGCGCCGGTGCGCACCATCCTGCTCACCGCTGCGGTCGAGACACCCCAGATCCTGGAAGCGCTGCAGGCGGGGGCCCGCGGCGTGGTCCTCAAGGACTCCGCGACTCAGGTGCTGCTCACCAGTATTCGCGCCGTCATGGACGGCGCCGCCTGGGTGGGACGCGAGAGTGTCCCCAGTCTCACCGAATATCTGAAGGCGCAACTGGCGGGCGCCGCCGGTGGCAAGAAGGAGAAACCTTTTGGCCTCACCCATCGCGAACTGGAGATCGTCGCCGCCATTGCCGAGGGCTGCACCAACCGCGAGATCGCCCAGCGCTTCTCCCTCAGCGAAGACACGGTCAAGCACCACCTGACCAGCATCTTCGATAAGACCGGCGTCGCCAATCGCTTGGAACTCGCCCTCTTCGCCATCAACCATCGGCTGATGAGCTGAAGGCATGGCTGATGGGTGATTGGCGCTGGGGAAGTTCTGCGCCATCGGGCCGGCATCTTGCGGGCGGCAATCGCGGCGGCACGACTTTTCTCGCTCCCCTGCCGATTACAACTCGCAAATCACAAATCGCAAGTCATAAATCGCAAATCACCAATCCCCCGGCGGCTTCTTCTCTTCTTCCTCTTCTTCCGGGAAGGACTTGAAGGCCACCTCGTGCGCCCGCGCCGACACTTTCTTCTCCGCGTCCGTCGTGTACTCCGTCAGCGTCCCCCGCAGCACGTAATACCCTTCCTGCGCCTTGCTTTTCGCCTCGCCGCGCTCCACGCGTCCCTGGAACGTGTACCACACGCCGTGCACCGGCTGCGTCTCCCAGCTCAGCTGGTCGCCCTTCAAAGTCCCGTCTTTCATGAAGTGGTCGAGGAACGAACCCTTGTCGCTCTCCCCCGTGCCGTAGCGCGACACGAAGCCCCCCACCTTGCCTTCCTGCACGTCGATCTGCACGAACTCGCCCTCTTGCAGGAAGCTGTAGGTCCCCGAGATGTCCTCTTCCAGTTGCTGCGTGCGTTTCCGCGACTGCCCCGCCGCGCCCGCCAGCAGCAGCAGCAACAACGCCATCGCGACGCCGGCTCTTGTCGTCTTGCCCTTCATGGCACAGCTATTTGGGATGGGATACCGCCGCGCCGGGTTTCGTCCCCGGTGTTTCCCAGCCACGCGCGCACGCGCGACGCCAGAAAGTCATCTCTGGCCGCCCGCTTTCCCGGTCTATAATCGCGCCACCCTGCGCCTTGCGCGGCAGTGCCGCATCGGCTCGGTTTGTCATGGTACCTGAGACGTCTCCGCTGCAACAGCCATCCTGTCCGGCCCCGGAGTACGTCCCCCGCCTGCTGATCGAGCTCGAACCCTGGCCGCGGGTCTTCCTGCGCAACTTTCTCGACCTGCTCTTCGGACGCGACGCCCGCCTGCTCCGCCTCACCTCGCCGCCCGCCGACTTCTGGGACGACGTCTTCGTCGCCTCGCGCCTACCCACGCGCAGCTTCGCCGAATCCTTGCTCTTGCACCTGATCGCCGCCGCCGTGGTCTACCTCGGCATCATCGTGCCCCGACCGGCCCTGACCCAGGCCCGCGCCTTCCGCCGCACCACCATCGCCTACTACAGCATCTCCGAGTATCTGCCCGCGGTGACCGCACCCGCTCCCGCCGCTCCCCGCCCCGCACCGCACCGGGCTCGTAAAGGTGCCCCACGCCTGGCCCGTCAGGAGATCCTCTCGCTGCCGCCGCGGCCCGACAACTTCCGCCAGACCATCGTCGATCCCGTCAGCCCGCAGCTGCTGCGCGACGACCGTCCGCTCCCCAACCTCGTCGCCGGCGTTATCGCTCCGCCCGTGCCCGCCGCCGCCACCCAGCGCCAGCTGCACCAGTTGGCGGCGCCGCTCCTGCCGCGCGAAGTCGTCGCGCCCGCACCCCGCGTCGTCGCCCGCGACCTTGCGAAAACTCGCGTGCTGCCCCTGGGCGAGGTTATCGCGCCCCCCGTCCAGACCTCCGGGCGCGACCTGGCGCGCCTGCACGTCGGCGTCCCCACCGGTGACCCCATCGCGCCGCCGCCGCGCGCTCCTGGTCGCGACCTCAGCCGCGATCTCGCCCGCCTGCAGCTTCCCGGCCGTGCCGCCGACGTCGTGCAGCCCGCCGCCTCCGCCAGCGGCGTTGTCCGCCGCCTCGATCAGGTGAATGTCCCCACCGCCGCCACCGGCGCGGCGCTTCCGCCCCCGCCTCCCGTCGTCGTCCCCGGCGCTGCTTCCGGCGCGCGCCTGCTCGCGGTAGGTCTTGAGCCGGCGACACCGCGCGGCCCCATCGAGCTTCCCGGCGGCAGCCGCGCCGGCGAGTTCGCGCTTTCCCCGCAAGGACGCGCCGACGCCCCGGGCACGCCCGACCTGAGCGGCGATTCCTCCTCCGAAGCCGCACCGCCGCCCGGCTCCGCGCCCGCCGGCAGCGGCGTGACCATCGCCGCCGCTCCGGGGGCCCGCACCGCTTCCGCTGTCCCCACCGTGGCCCTGCCCACGCCGCCGGCGGCCGCCCACGCCGCCCTCCGCCCCAACCTCTTCGCCTCCATCCCGACCCGCGCCGCCGACATCGCCCGCCAGACCGCCCCCGGCGCCCCGCCCGTGCAGGACGAGGTCTTTGGCCCGCGCAAGTACTACTCCATGTCGCTGAACATGCCGAACCTCGGCTCGGTGGGGGGAAGCTGCATCGTCCGCTTCGCGGAAATGAAAGAGACCAGCACCGGCGAGCTCATCGCTCCGGTCGCCACCTTCAAGGTGGACCCCGCGTATCCCGCCGAACTCCTGCGCGAGCACCTGGAAGGCACGGTGACGCTCTACGCTGTCATTCGCGCCGACGGCAGCGTCACCGCCGTCCGCGTCCTCCACGGCATCGACACCCGCCTCGACGAAAGCGCCCGCCTCGCCCTCGCCCAGTGGCATTTCACTCCCGCACGCAAGAACGGCGCCACCGTGGCGCTCGAGGCGGTGGTGCAGATTCCCTTCCGCAGCCGCAAGCTCCCCTTCTGATTTGTGATTGGTGATTTGTGATTAGTGATTGCTGATTCTGTCTTAGGAATTGTCATCCCGAGCGTAGCGAGGGATCTGCTTTTTCAGCCAACAGCTAGCAGCCAGCAGCTTCTTTCTTGTCATCCCGAGCGTAGCGAGGGATCTGCTTTTTCAGCCAACAGCTAGCAGCCAGCAGCTTCTTTCTTGTCATCCCGAGCGTAGCGAGGGATCTGCTTTTTCAGCCAACAGCGAGCAGCCAGCAGCTTCGTTCTTGTCATCCCGAGCGTAGCGAGGGAGGTGTAGCCCGGCCGCCCTCGGCCGGGTTTGTGGCGCTGGATGTCGCCGCATGGGGTACCCCAGACGAGCCGCTCTTGCTCGTCTGGGAAGTATCAGGGCACGGCTCGACCGCTAGGGTCGCAGCCCGGCGATGATCGAGCCCGCAGGGCGATTGAAGGCAGCCCAGCGATGATCGAGCCCGCAGGGCGATTGAAGGCAGTCCAGCGATAATCGAACCCGCAGGGCGATTGAAGGCAGCCCAGCGATGATCGAGCCCGCAGGGCGATTGAAGGCAGCCCAGCGATGATCGAGCCCGCAGGGCGATTGAAGGCAGCCCAGCGATAATCGAACCCGCAGGGCGATTGAAGGCAGCCCAGCGATGATCGAGCCCGCAGGGCGATTGAAGGCAGCCCGGCGATGATCGAGCCCGCAGGGCGATTGAAGGCAGCCCAGCGATGATCGAACCCGCAGGGCGATTGAAGGCAGCCCAGCGATGATCGAGCCCGCAGGGCGATTGAAGGCAGCCCGGCGATGATCGAGCCCGCAGGGCGATTGAAGGCAGCCCAGCGATGATCGAACCCGCAGGGCGATTGAAGGCAGTCCCGCGATGATCGAGCCCGCAGGGCGATTGAAGGCAGCCCAGCGATTTATCGCTGGGCAGAGTTGCCAAGCGCGTC
Source organism: Terriglobia bacterium (assembly GCA_963739375.1). GTDB lineage: Bacteria > Acidobacteriota > Terriglobia > Terriglobales > Acidobacteriaceae > CAVUAF01. The sequence goes on along the minus strand of CAVUAF010000018.1, from coordinate 241,058 downwards.
CAGTCCGGCAGGACGGTTGAACCGCGCCCATCCAGGAAAAACGCCGCTGCGCCCTACGCGTCGTCAAATCACAAATCGCAAATCACAAATCGCAAATCGCCAATCGCAAATGGTTCACCGCGCTCCTGCTGCTCGCGCCTCGTCGCGCACCAGCTCGTAGACCGCGGGGTTGGTGCAGACCTCGAAGTAGGGCGCCGTGGTCCATCGTTTGAGCGCGAAGGTCTTGGGCTCCACCGCCGGCACCACCGCTTCGCGCACCACGATCTCGGCAAACGATCCCCCCACCGGCACCAGCCCGCTGTGCAGCCGCACTTTGTCCTCCGGCCACATCGGCTTCACCGCCGGCACGTGGGGTTGCAGCGCGATCTCCTGTCGCAGGCGCGCGAACGCCGGCGCGCTCAGGTTGACGCCGCTGATGTTGAAGCGCAGCAGCGACTCGTCGTCGCTCTCCGCGCCTTCGCGTACCGCCTGCACCGCGAACACGTTGAACAGCGGCGAGCGCCCCGCCAGCTGCTTGCGCGCCGCCTTGTGGCACGACGACAGCCGGTCACTCTCGTTCAGCGCCGCCGAAATCATGATGCGCACGTTCCCGTCCACCAGGTACATGGGCGCCGACTCCTGGTACGAGATCCCGATCCCCACCTCCAGCGGCGGCAGCCCGTTCTTCTGCGCCTGCTCGTTGCACGCCCGCACCAGTTGCACCATCTCCGCGCCAGCACGCACGCCCGCGCCACCGCCGGCTGCGGCTCGCCTTCCCGCTCCAGGATCGCCAGAATCACCGCGTCGCCCTCGATGAACACCTTGCTCGCCCCGAACCGCGCCAGCAGCTTGTTCACCGGATCATAAAAATTCAGGCTGAAGAACGACGCCGGGTTCAGCCCCCGCTCCAGCAGCGTCCGCGTCAGGGTGGTGGAATCGCGCACGTCGGCCTTGATGATGACGTGCCCCGTGATCCGCTCTTCCCCGGTCGCCCGCTCCTCCGCCAGCAGGAATTCGTACAGCGTGTTGTTGATGGCCGAGAGTTCCCGCAGCTTCTCGCTGCTGATGACGTTCACCTTCTCGCTCGCCGCCGTCACCGCTTCCATGCGCCGCGTGTCCCGCCGGTGCAGCATGAAGTCGCGCAGGAAGCGCGCCGCCATCTTCGTGCGCTCGCTCCCCTTGCACCCTTCCACCCGCCGCCGCGCCTGGTGCAGCGCCTCGGGCGCGATCTTGCCGTGCTCCTGCAGCAGCCCCACGATGCGCGCGTGCTCTTCCTTCGACACCAGCGCCTGCTTCAGTTGCTGCGCATGCACGTGCGGCCAGTACTGCGGCAGCAGCGCCACCGCCTCGTAGGCGGCGACCACGTACTCCATGATCCCGTCGCGCTCCAGCATCTCGTGCCACGCCGCCAGCATCTGCTTCTGGTCCTTGCCTTTTTCCGAGCCGTCGGGGGTCCCCGCCCCCAGCAGTTCCTGCGCGTTCTCCGGCGCGCTCAGCAGCGCGTCGTAGGTGGCGAACGGTCCCGCCCGCTCCAGCACCTCCAGCGACTCCAGAAACTCCGCCGCCATGCTGGCGATGTGCGCCACCCGGTCCGGATCGCGCTCGTAGTTGCCCAGCATCACGTAGTGCTCCGCGTTCAGGTAATCGTCGCGCCCGTCTTCCGTGAACAGCAGCCGGTTCATCAGCAGTTCGTAGCTCAGCGACGCGTGGTCGCCGAAGAACGACCGCCGCGTCCGCGCCATGGTCTCCTTCTCCACCTCGCGCAGCGTTTCGTACAGGTCCTGTCCCGCCTTGCGCAGCACGTGCTTCTTGTCCACCTGCAGCTTGGCCGTGCGTTCGCGGATGTCCACCGCCTTCCCGCTGTTGGTGTTGCGCGGACCTTCGTAACCCGCCAGCCGCGCCCGGCAGCGGTCCAGCGCTTCGCTGAATTGGGCGATGAGTTCCGCGCGCAGGAACTTCAGGATCGCCAGCCGCCCCAGCAGGTCGATGTTGATGTTGCTGTCCGCCTTGGCGCGGTTCAGCGCCGCCAGTTGCACCTCCGCCAGCCCCGCCTTGAAGTCCTGCGGCGTCTCCGCCGGCTTCTGCGCTTTTGAGGTGACGATCGACGGCGGCCTCCACCCCGCCGCCGCCCCCGGGTCCTCCATCAGGTCCTCGACCCCGCCATACCGCGCCACCAGCTTCAGAATGTGGCTGCGGGTCACGCTGCGGAACTTGGGGCTGAGCCATACGTCGTGGCGCACGTTGTCCACGCCCGGCGTCAGGTTTTCCAGCTTGAATTCCGGGTTGTAGAGCGTGAGCGTGAGCCCGCGCGCGCACTGTGCGAGGTCCCGGCGCTGGAGAAAGGAAAACGGCATAACGACCAACGAATCCGCGGGCACAGTAGCACAAGCGTGCCCCGCTCGACATTAGCTTTTCGCCGGGGCCCGACGCCCGCCCCGCCGCCACCCGCCGCGCCCGGCTCCAGCCTATCTTCGTGTCCTTTGTGTTGCCTTCGTGTCCTTCGTGTGGCTCTTGCTACTGCGACGCCTTGCGCGCCTTCTCGAACTCATCCCCCGCCTTCCACTGGGCCGCCGCCGGCTGATTCGCCGCCCGCCATCCCAGCGCAAACGCAAACCGCGCCAGCAGCGCGTCGCCCCGGAAATCCATGTCGTCGCGGTACTCGTCGCTCGGCTGGTGATACCGGTTGGCGGTGTAGTCCTGCTTCTGCTTCTCCCCCCAGGCCAGCTCGTGTCCCTGGAACTTGTCGCCCTGCCCGATCGAGAACGCGGGAATCCCCACCCGCGCCAGGCTGAAGTGGTCCGAGCGGTAGTAGTGCCCCGCCTCGGGACGCGAGTCCGGCCGGATGTTCAACTGGAACTCCTTCGCCGTCTGCTCCACCACCGGGTAAAACGTGGTGCGCTCCGCCCCCGAGACTTCCACGTCTTCGGGCACGCCAAAGGGCGTGATGTTGTCCACGTTCAGGTCCAGGCTGATGCGTGCCGCCGGCACCGGCGGATGCAGTCCCAGGTACTCCGACCCCAGCAGGCCCTGCTCCTCCGCCGTCACCGAGGCAAACAGGATGCTGCGCTTCGGCTTCGTCCCCACCTGCGCCCAGACCCGCGCCAGCTCCAGCAATATGCCGCAGCCGGTGGCGTTGTCGGCGGCCCCGTTGTAAATGCGGTCACCGTTCTTCTCCGGCCCGATCCCCAGGTGGTCGAAGTGCGCGCTGTACACCACCGCCTGCTTCCCCAGTGCCGGATCGCTGCCCGGCAGCTCCGCCACCACGTTCTCGGAATCAAACGGCCGGATCTTGCTCGCCAGCCGCGCTTTCAGCTTCAGCCCCAGCGCCACCGGACGGAAGTCGCGCGTGTTCGCCTGCAGCATCAGTTCGTCGAGGTCCTTCCCTGCCATCGCCGCGATCTTGCGCCCAATCTCCAGCTGCACCCAGCCGGCCTCGCGCAGCTTCGGCCGCTCCTGGTCGCGCAGAAACGACCGCTCCCCGCCCCACGAGTTCCTCACCACCTCCCAGCCATAGCTTGCCATCTCCGTCTTGTGCACCAGCAGTACTCCCACCGCCCCGCGCCGCGCCGCCTCTTCGTACTTGTACGTCCAGCGCCCGTAGTAGGTCAGCGCCCGCCCTTTGAAGAAGTTGGGATCGTTCGAGGGCGGCTCGCTCACCAGCATGAGCAGCACCTTCCCCTTCAGGTCCGCTCCCTTGTAGTCGTCCCATTGATATTCCGGCGCGCTGATCCCGTAGCCGGCAAACACCATGTCCGCCTCGATGTCGGCCGCCTGCTCCTGCGTTTCGTTGCTGGCCACGAAATCGCTGCCGAAGTTCAGCTTCAGCGGCGCGCCACTTGGGCCCACGATCTCGAACGACGTCTGCTCCGGCACCGCCTGCACCCCGACCAGCGGCACCTTCTGCAGGTAGCTCCCGTGGTCCCCCGCCGGCTTCAGCCCCAGGAGCTGGAATTGCGCCGCGATGTATTCCGCGGCGATGTCGCCGCCGCGTTGTCCTGTGCCCCGCCCCTCGAGCAGGTCGCTGGCCAGGAACTTCACGTGTGCCCGTATGCGCTCCCCGTCGATGCGGTTCATCGCCGCCGGCACGCCCGCCGCCGTGCTCGCCGGCAACCCAGCGCCACTGGGTTGCGCCGCTCGCTTTTCGCCCGCCTTCGGCGCTTGCGCCATCGCCAGCGAGACCACCAGAAAACTCAGCAGTACTGCATATCGCGTCCTCATGAGTGCCTCGTTATCTATCTGAATTCCGTGTTTCCTCTGTGTTCCTTCGTGCCACCTTTGTGACCTTTGTGGTCAGCTCATCGCTTGCGTCACCACGCTCTTCAATTCCGCAATGTACTCGCTCCCGCCGACCGGCAGGCTCAGTTCTTCGACCCTCAACCCGCCTTCCACTCCGGCACGTCCTCTCTGGACTTGAAGATGTGGAACTCCAGAATTCCGCCCGCCTTCGCTAACCGCCTCCCCACCTCCTCCACGTCCGCCCGCGACCACCCCACGCTGGTCAGCCCGATCCTCCCCGATTGTTCCACGTGGAACAATGTGGGGACGTTGGTCAGGCCGTAGGCGTTCGAGACCGGGTAGGTGCGGGTGTCGTCCAGCGCCACCGGGAAGGTGATCCCGTACTCGCGCAGGAAGGCGGCGGTCTCCTTGGCGTCGTCCTGCGAGACGCCGACCACCGGCGCCTTGCCGCCGGCGCGCTGGTGGATACGCTCCAGGAACGGGAAGGCCAGCTGGCACACCGGGCAGCTGACCTTGAAGAACGCCAGCAGCACCGGCCCGCGGCGCAGGGCTTCTTGGAGATTGAACTCGCCACCCTGGACCAGTGGCAGCTTCACGGCGGGCGTGGCCTTACCGGCGGTCAGCGCAGGCATCTTCGGCTTCCTCCAGAAGAAGAGTCTCATTCTAATCGCAGCAGTCCAGCCTGCTTCAGCGCTTTGCGCGCCAGGCCGGTGAGCGGCAGGCGCGCGAGTTGCGAACGGGCGATCCACTTCCCTCGCGGCGGCGCGCCGTTGCCGGAGAAGATGCGCACCTCGTAGTCGGTGGTGGTGATCGCGTGCCGCAGGGTGAACGCGGGCGTGCGGCGCGGCGTGCGGGAGAACGGCGGCAACTCCCACAGCCCGGGCATCAGCGCATGATCTGCGGGGCGGCGCACCAGGCGCACGCGGGTGTCGCGGACTGCGAGCGCGTAGCCGACGACGCGCTTGCGCCGCGGCGGTTGGGGCGGGCGCTCGAGGACGCCGCGCGTCGCACACCACCGCCTGACCGGACACACGCTGCACTGCGGCTGCGCCGGAGTGCAGACGGTGGCGCCCAACTCCATCATGGCCTGGTTGAAGTCGCCGGGCGCGCGCGGATCAAGCAGCGCTCCGGCCGCACACCACGCCGCTTCGCCGGCAAGGCGCTCGCCGGCGAGCCGCTCCAGGACGCGCTGCACGTTGCCATCGACCACGGCGCACGGCTCGCCGTGCGCCTGGCTGGCAATGGCGGCGGCGGTGTAGCGCCCGATGCCCGGCAACGTCCGCCACGCGGCGGACGTTGCCGGCAGTTCGCCGCGCCGTTCGCCGACAATGGCGCGCGCTGCCGCATGCAGTGCGCGTGCCCGCCGGTAGTAGCCGAGGCCGCTCCACAAAGTCAGCACCGAGCTCAGGCGCGCCCGCGCCAGGGCGCCAACATCCGGGAAACGCGCCAGGAATCTCTGGTAGTAGTCCACCACGACGGCAACCCGCGTCTGCTGCAGCATGATCTCCGCTACCCAGATGGCGTAGGGGTCGCGCGTGCGGCGCCAGGGCAGGTCGCGAGCGTGGACCGCATACCAGCGGAGGAGAGCGCGCCGCAGGGCCCGGGGCGCGTCCCAACTAAGCAGCTCGGGCATCGCCCGCGATTGTAGCTGGAAGGCCTTGGTGACCGCCGCGGGCGGCGCGGCGGGTGTCTGCATCACAACCGCTGGTGACCTATGTCGCTGTTGACAACCGCCGCGGTACTGTTTAGTCCTAGCTGTTCCTCATGAGCATCCTGCCTGCGACCCGTGATTCCACCCAACCCGGAGAGCCGCGATGCTGAGGGCCGGCTTCATCTGGCTCTCGGCGAACCGCACGCTGCGCGGCGTGGCCGAGCACTCGCGGCTGGGACAGCGCGTCTCGCGGCGTTTCGTGGCCGGCACGCGGCTTGACGACGCGCTGCGGGCGACGCGCGAGGTGAACCAGTTGGGGGCGTCGGTCAGCCTCGACAACCTGGGAGAAAACGTCACCAACCCCGCGGAAGCGCGGGCCAGCGCCGGACACTACGCCGAGCTGCTCGCGGCCATTGCGCGCGAGGGCCTGAACGCCAACGTCAGCCTGAAGCTGACCCACATGGGACTGGACGTGGAGGAAGCGCTGGCGCGCGAGCTGGTGGCGGGACTGGTGGCGCAGGCGGCGGCGCGCGGCAACTTCGTGCGCGTGGACATGGAAGGTTCGCCCTACACGCAGCGCACGCTCGACTTCGTGCGCGAGCTGCACCGCCGGCCGGGCCACGAGAACGCCATCGGCGCGGTCATCCAGTCGTACCTGCGGCGCAGCGAGCGCGACGTGGAAGAGCTGCTGGGCGAGCGCATCCGCATACGGCTCTGCAAAGGCGCCTACCAGGAGCCGCCGGAAATCGCTTTTCCCGGCAAGCGCGACGTGGATGCGAGCTACCTGCGGCTGACCAGGACGCTGCTCAAGAGCGGCGTGTACCACGGGATCGCGACCCACGACGAGAAGATCATCCGCGCCACCATCGAGTTTGCGCGCGCCGAGCGCGTCGCCGCCGACGCCTTCGAGTTTCAGATGCTGTACGGCGTGCGCCGCGACCTGCAACGCCAGCTGGTGAAGAACGGCTGGCGGATGCGCGTCTACGTCCCCTTCGGCACCGAGTGGTATCCGTATTTCATGCGCCGCCTGGCCGAGCGGCCGGCGAACGTGCTGTTCATTGCCAGGAACTTCTTCCGGCGGTAGGGCGCGGCCGCGACCGGGCGACTCGGGTCAATCACCAAATCACCAAATCAAAAAATGGGTTCGGGCTCCGGCGGCATTTCGGGCGGCGGCTGCTGCTCGCGGGGGTTCATGCGGCTGGGGGGAACGCCGAGGTCGAGCGCGCCCACGATGATTTCGCGCTCCTGCTCGTTGAAGCGCTGCCGGAACTGCGGGGAGGCGAGCAGCTGGCGCCGCCGCGCCGGTTCCTGGTTGTTGAGGAAGCCGATCGCCCGCCGGACTGCCTCCCGGCGGTTCTCCGGCAGTTGCCGCGCCCGCCGGGTGAGATCCTGGGCCCGGTGCCGCTGTTCCGGCGTCCAGTGCTCCATGATCTCCATGTTCCGCAGCATGCGCTCCTGCTGCTCGCGGGGCAGGCGGTTGAATTCCTCGAGGCGGCTCATCAGGTGCTGCTGCCGGTCGGCGGGAAGGCCGCGGAACTGCGGATCGTTCTGTAACGCCTGCCGCTGCTGGTCGAGCGAGAGACTACGGTTCTGGCCGAGCCAGTAGCCCAGATGGCCCGGCCCCTGGAAGCCGGCCGCAGCCTGCGGGGGCGCGCCCGCGGCCGAGTCGGCGCCACGCGTCGGCGGATTCTGCGGCCGGTCGAGCGGTCTTTCCGCGGGCCGCGCCGGCGGGCTCTGCGGCGGACGTTCCGCCTGATTGCCCGGCGCCGGTTGCTGCTGCTGCCGCTGCTGTTCGCGCTGCTGCCGCTGCTGCTGTTCGCGCTGCTGCCGTTGCTGCTGTTCGCGCGCGATCTGCCTTTGCCGCTGCTGCTGCTGCTGCTGCCGCTGATTCTGTTTCTGTTCCTGGAGTCCCACACGACGCAACTCGCGCGCGGCGCGGTTTTGACCCATGCCGCGCCCCCGCTGCGCCGCCGCCGGCGTCAGCAGCGTGCTCGCGAGCAACAGCACCAGGATGGAAGCCTTCTTCATGAGCAGTCGTTCATCAACCTCGGAGTTACGGTGTCACCTCGTTGACGTCGTCGAGCAAGTCGAAGTCGGCGAGCAGATCGTGGTTCTTGTCGAGCGCCTGCAAATCGGCGACCGGGGTGCCGGGGCTGGCCGGCGCTTCAACGCGGTCGCTGATGCCATTGCTACGATTCGCGCCCGGCGTGGATTGCATCAAGGTCACGCCGACGGCGACCAGCACGGCCATGGAAGCGGCCAGGGCCACGCGCCGTCCCACCTGGGTAAAGGGCGAGAAGGCGGCGGCCAGCCATTCGCGCCAGCCCAGCGGGCGTTCCGCCTCGGCGCGCCGGCGCGAACGCAGCCGGGCATCGAAATAAGGCGAAGCCTCGGGCGCCGACCAGGCGTCGAGCAGCCCCAGGGTCTGGCGCAGCGAGTGCAACGCCGCCGCGCATGCGGGGCACTGGCGGACGTGGGCGTCCGCGGCCGGCGAGCCGCCGCCCGCCACGATGAATTCTTCCTGCGCCTGCCGGCAATTCATACAAACTCCTTCAGCCGCTCCCGCAAGGTCTCGTACGCGCGGAACAACAGGGACTTGGTGGCCGATTCGCTCAGCCCCAGCACCCCGGCAATCTCCCGGTAGTCCAGCTCCTGGTACTTGTGCATGATCACCGCCACCCGCTGGCGCTCGGGCAGGTTGTGGACGTGGCGGCGAATGGCGGCGAGCCGCTCGCGCCGCAGCAGCGACTGCTCGGCGCTGGGCGCGGCGTCGGCGACGTCGAGCGTGGCGCCGGTTTCGTCGTCGGGCGCGTCCAGGCTCAGCGCCGTTTCCGCGCGCTCCAGCTTGGTGTCGCGCGCGTGATTCACCGCCAGGTTGGTGGCGATGCGGTACAGCCAGGTGGTGAACTTGGCGTCGGCGTGGTAGCCGTGGCGCGAACGATAGACGCGCAGGAAGACCTCCTGCGCCAGTTCTTCCGCCACCGCCCGGTCGTGCGCCATGCGGTACATGAAGCCCATCATGGGGCGGCGGAACTTGCCGACCAGGTAGTCAAACGCGGCATCCTCGCCCGCCTTGACGCGCAGCATGACCTGGGCGTCGGGCAGGCAGTCGTAGGCGACCCCCGGCACCGCGCCGGCAAGACGCGGGCGGCCCCGGTCGAGGGCGGCGAGCGCCTCGCTGCGGATGGCCACACTGCTCACACCCGTTCCAACCCCCGGGGGGCGGGAAAGTTGCGGCGCACGGGCCGCGGGCGGGGCCGGCGACGGGTTGCGATGGGGAACCATGGACAAGAGCCAAGCCCCGCTGCCAAGCGGGTGCGCGCAGCGATTCTACAACGCGGGGCGCGACGCTCACCCCCACCGCCGCGGGTTGCGTCGTGGTGTGCGTCTGCTACAATCGCTAGGGTCCACAGAGGTTGGAGAGTGGGCGCTTAACTCAGCGGTAGAGTGCCATCTTCACACGGTGGAAGTCATAGGTTCGAATCCTATAGCGCCCACCATTCCTTCCTGACTTCGTTGCTCCCCCCAGACAGCAGCTGGATTGGCGGGCAGGGGGTAACGCGGACACCCGGCGCGCGAGACCCAGGGGACGTTACTTCGGGGACTTGCGCCGGAGCGGCGACGCGGGTATATTCGGCACGTCTTCCACGGCCGCACGCCCATGCCGAAAACTACCCCGGCAGGCGGCCAGCGGTTCGCAGGGGCCCCGAGTTCCGAGAGCGGGAAAGCCGCTTGTACGGGACCAGCAGCACGACCGATATCCAGCCCGGAGATGAAGTCACGAGGCAGGCGCGCCCGGCGCCTCCTGCCGACGTAAACAGATTGCCGCGTTGCGCCTAATGACCGGCGTTTCCCGCGCTCCTTTGTGGCGCCTGGGGTGGAAACGCACCCGGCGGAACCGGCAAAGCCACGAACTGTAAATGAGGGGACCCGCACACAGCGGGACTGAAGAAAACAACATGATGATGGGACCGAATCAGCCCTCCGGGGGCCACTCCGGGCAGGGCGGGCGGCGCCGGAGGCGGCGCGGTCGCGGCGGTGCGGGACCGCACAGCGGCCAACAATCAGCGCACGGGCAACCACAAGGACAAGGCCAGGGACACGGCGGCGGGCGCGGGCCCGGCCGCGGACAGCGCGGCGGCGGACGCCCCGCGTTTACCGGTCCCATGGACCACAGCTACCGGCAGCAGCCGGGCGACGACAACGCGCGTCCGCGCTTCGGGCGCGGCCGGGTGCAGACGCCCCCCAAGTTTTTCCAGCATCCTGAGCTGGAGCCACTGCCCGACAACGCGCAGACCAAGATCTTCTGCTTTATCGACGACCTGTTCTTCCTGGCGAAGATCAACGAAACGGCGCGCAAGCTCAACATCAAGGTGGAGTTCGTCAAGACCGACAAGGAGCTGTTCGACAAGCTGAACGGCGACAAGCCGGCGCTCATCATCTTCGACCTGAACAACGTCAACGCCAAGCCGCTGCAGACCATCCCGAAGCTGAGGAAGGTGCTCAAGAAAGACACCAACATCATCGGGTTCGTCTCCCACGTGCAGGGCGACCTGAAGCTGAAGGCGCAGGAAGCCGGCTGCGACGCGGTGCTGCCGCGCTCGGCGTTCAGTTCCAACCTGCCGCAGTTGCTGCGCCGCCACGCCGCCGAGGAAGAGGTCGAGGATTCCGGCGGACAGCCGCTCTAATTCACAAGTGCCGGACGCACTTTTTCCTCGAGCAAGACGCTCCAGAGTCAAGAGCGATCCAGGATGCCAACCTCGGGCCCGGGATTGAGGTTTCCGAGGTTGGCGGACTGCGCCATCACTACGAACGCTTGGCCTGCATAGCGCGCCGTGAGCTCCGAACCGACCCTCGCGGAAGTGTTTTCCCTGATCACAGCTCCAGTGTTATTTCTACTTGACAATATGTCTTGTATATATTACATAATGTCGCATGGACATGACTATCCGAAAGGAGGCGTCCATGACCGTCCAGCAGAGATTTGCCTGGTTTACCCTCGCGGTGCTCGCCGCGGGCCTCGTCGTCTACGGAATCCTCGTCCCCCTCATCGGGCCGCAACACGCGCTCGCGGCCTTCGGCGTCCTCGGGCTCTGGGGGCTCCAGCCCCTCTTCTATCGTCGCCGGAAACGGGAAGTGGTGATGGATGAGCGCGATCAGCTCATCGCGCTGCGCGCGCAGATCGTCGGCTTCTGGATCTTCTGGGAGTGCTTCGTGGCGGCGTGCATGATCCTCTGGGCGGTGCTGCATTACGGCAGGCACCAGGAGACGGTGCCGGCCGACGTCCTGCCGCTCCTCGTGGGCGGCGGCTTTGTCGTATTCTTCGCGACGAACGCGGTGGCCACGCTGCTGCAGTACCGGAGGAGCCGCGGCCATGAAAACGGCTAGGGGCCCCGTCCTGCGGAACCGGATCCGCCGGCTGCGGTTCGACCACGGCGAGATGACCCAGCAGGAGCTGGCCGAGCGCGTGAAGGTCACGCGGCAGACGATCATTGCGCTCGAGGCCGACCAGTACGCTCCGTCGCTGCTCCTCGCCTTCCGTATCGCCCGCGAGTTCAAGGTGCCGATCGAGGACGTCTTCCAGTACGAGCTGGAAGGGGACCGCTGAGCGGCGCGCGCGGCAACCCGGTGGACCCACGAGGAAGAATTGACGTCCTGCGCGCCTGCGTTCCGGCGTGGTGCATTACAATTCCCGGCATGGCGAGCGACTGCCTGTTCTGCCGGATTCTGCGCGGCGAGACTCCGGCGAAGAAGGTGTACGAAGATGAGCACGCCCTCGCCTTCGAGGACATCCATCCGCAGGCGCCGACGCACGTGCTGATCGTTCCCAAGCGCCACATCGCGGGGTTGAAAGAGGCGAACGCGGGCGACGCGCAGTTGATGGGGCACTGCCAGCTGGTGGCGGCCCGGATTGCGCGCGAGCGCGGCATCGAAGACGGCTACCGCACGGTGTACAACGTCGGCCCCAAGGCGGGCCAATCGGTCTTCCACCTGCACCTGCACCTGCTCGGCGGGCGCGCCCTGCACTGGCCCCCGGGATAGCGCCTTGTCACGACGCCTCTTCCTCTCCCTCCTCCTGTTGCTGGCCGCCAGCGCGTCTGCCGAAGATGCGCGCGAGCTGGTGCGCCGCGCCGTCGAACGCGACTTCATCAACTGGGAGCGCCTGCGTAACTACACCTTCGTCGAGAACCTGGAGGCGAAGGTCTCGGTGGGCTGGGGCGTCCGGGTGGGTTCGGGCGTGAAGCTGGACGTGCTGATCCTGTACGGCGAGCCGTTCCACCGCGTGCTGGAGCGCAACGGGCGGCCGCTGAGCGACGAGGAGCAGTACCGCCAGCAGGTGGCGCTGGACCGCTTCGCCGCGCTGCGGGCGGTGGAGACTCCGGCGCAGCGCCGCCAGCGGCTGCAGAACGAATTTGACAAGCACATCGCGGAGAGCGCGTACCTGCGGGAAATCCCGGACGCGTTCGACTTCAGCATCGCGGGGCAAAAAACCATAGCGGGCCGCCGCGTGCTGGTCATCCAGGCCGAGCCGCGGCCCGGCTACGAGCCGAAAGACGAGCGGGCGCGCCTCTTCACCGCGCTGCGCGTCCGCATCTGGATTGATCCGGAAAGCGATTCCTGGGTGAAGTTCCAGGCCGAGGTGATCGGCGATACCGAGCAGTCGCTGCGGATCAACAGCGCCGCGATTGATGCCACCATCGCCAACATCCGCGAGGGCACGCGCTTCGAGTTCGAGCAGCAGCGCCTGAACGACGAAGTGTGGGCGCCGAAGCGCAGCTACGTGCGCCTGGTGGGACGGCGCGCCAACCGCAACACCACCGTGGAGCAGACGCAGACAGAGAGCAACTACCGCCGCTTCCGCGCCGAGACCCAGATCGTGCCGGTGCCGTAGTCAGCGGGCCGCTCGCTCAGTCCAGCCGCACCAGGAAGACCGCGCCCTCGCTGGAGCGGGTGTCGTGCGCGACCTCTTCGGCGCGCTGGCGATCGTCGCCGGCAACGCGAATGCGCAGCCAGTACCCGGTGGGACCGGGGAATTCCAGGACGCGCGCGGTCTGGTAGCGGCGCGCCAGTCTCTCTTTCAGCCGCTCCGCCTCGCTTTCGTCGCTGAAGGCGCCGATCTGCACGCACCAGCGCCCGCCGCGCTCGATGGGCGCGGGCGTCTCCAGCACTTCCACGCGGACGCGCGCCACGCCCGCCCGCCACACGTCGAGGGCACGCGCCGCCGCCAGCGAGAGATCGATGATGCGGCCTTCGATGAACGGGCCGCGGTCGGTGATGCGCACCAGGCCCGAGGCCCCGGTCGCGAGATTGGTGACCCGCACCACGGAGTTCAGCGGCAGGGTGCGGTGGGCGGCGGTGGGGGCGTTCATGTCGTAGATTTCGCCGTTGGCGCCGCGGCGATTGTGATATGGCGGGCCGTACCAGCTGGCCAGGCCGGTCTCGACCCAGATCGGTTTGGCGTTTTTCGGGACCGTGGCCGGAGGCAGGGTGCCGCTTTCGCTCGGGGGCGCGTTTCTCGCCGTGCGCTCCGGGGCCGGGGGAACACGCTGGGCGCGAGGATGCTTCGAGCCGCAGCCCACCAGCACGCAGGCCAGCAGCATGAGCGCCAGGGCGGCGCCGGCGCGGGTCAGGAGCGGCGGCGCTGCTGTTCGTCCATGTAATCGGCCAACTGGGCCAGCTTCTGCGCCGCGATGCGCAGCGCGCGCGACGAGTGGTCGCGCACCGTCGGCACCACCTCGGCGTTGAGGTATTGAATCACCGACTGCAGTTCGCTCTCGATGCGGTCCACGGCCTCGTGGATCGCGGCGTTGGCGTCTTCGGGACGGGGCAAAGGGCACCTGCGCGTTGTGGTCGCAGCAGCGACGCGGGCGACCGCGCCGCTACGGGAGAAATGCCGAGCAGGGCGATTATGCGGCGCGGGCGCACACCGGTCAATGGCGCGGCACCTTCGGAGCCACCCGCTATTGCACCTGGTTGCCGGGATGCGCCGCCAGCCGGGCGCGCACCTGCTGGTAGAAGCTCCAGAGGTTCTCCTGGTCGCCGTCGGTGAGGCGGCGATAGACCTTGAGCGAGGGAAAAATCTTGCTGCCGCCGACGGTGAGCGCCAGGGTGGCGAAGTCGCGTCCGGGATATTGCTCCAGGCCCCACTCGCCGCCCCAGCGGCGGCGCACCACCTCGCCCACATAGCTGCCCCACAGGCGGCAGAGGTCGTCCATCTGAGCGGCGGTGGGCCTGGGCGCGGGGGCATCGAGCGCGGCCACCTGGGGGTGGTTCAGTTCGCCATGGAGTTGAGCGAGGATTTGTTCCACCTGCTCGAGGCTGGCCTCGCTGTAGTCGAGCGTGACGTTGAGCTCGCGCGCCATCGCCACCGCCGCCGCGGCGAAGTCGGACATCATGGCAGCGAGCGAAGGGTCGGGCATGGGCGGCAGTATCGCATGGCCAGAGAGCGGCTCATCGGCCCCGCGGTTCAGCGGCAGATCGGACTCGATGGGCCGTTGTTGCCTTTCCGGGTTCCGGCTGGATTTTCAAGCAGTTAGGGCGAATTGTGAGGTCTCCGTTCGCTGCACAATGGCACCATTTAACGGCCGATTCCGGCGCTTGGCGGCATTCGGGTTGGGGTGGCCGCGGGAACCGTCTAGCCTGACCACCGGTTACGAGGTCGTAGTGTATTCGCGGCCCCGACCCGGAAGTGCGGCGCATCGGCCGTCGAGCGGCTGGTCTTACATCGATTCAGGAGAGCCATGATGCATCGACCGATGAAGTACGCGGAGAAGGCCTTGACCTTCGCCGCCAAGGGCGCGTGGGCGGTATTCGAGCGGGCGAACAGCGTCCGTCCCAACCCGTCGTTCACGCCCAAGTGGTGCGAGAAGCCGCTGCTGAAGTCGTGGGAAAAGACCAAGCCGCCGCTGGGCTGGCCGCGCGCCACCGACTCGCTGTGCCCGCGCTGCGTGCCCGAAATCCGGCAACAGATCCTCGACGGCAAGCTGCCCCACGAAGTCCTGCTGAACGAGAAGGTCGGCGAGATCAAGGCCACCATCATCGAGCGCGACGGCAAGATCCTGATGGTGAAGGACTGCCCCAAGCATGGCCACTTCGAAGACGTGATGGCCATCGACACCGATTTCTTCAAGCACCTGGAAGACGTCTTCCCGGGACGCGACATTCGCGCCCACGGCGACGAAAAGCTGCACAACCACGGCACCTCGACGGTGAAGTACGGGCGCGGCTCGGTCCTGACTATCGACCTGACCAACCGCTGCAACATGATGTGCGATCCCTGCTTCATGGACGCCAACCAGGTGGGGTTCGTGCACGAGCTGACCTGGGAAGACATCAAGACCATGCTGGACAACGCCGTCACCATCAAGCCCGGCGGCAGATGTCGGTGCAGTTCTCGCGGCGGCGAGCCCACCCTCTCGCCCTACTTCCTGGACGCGGTGCGCTATGCGCGCAAGGTGGGGTTACAACTCGCGTGCAGGCGGCGACCAACGGCATCGAGTTCGCCAAGAGCCTGGAGTTCTGCCAGCAGGCGGCGGAAGCCGGCGTGCGCTATGCCTACCTGCAGTTCGACGGCATCGGCAATGCGGCCAATTCGCACCGCGCCGTAGGCAACCTGTTCGACGTTAAGCTGAAGGCCATCGAGAACCTGCACGCCGCCGGCGTCGAGATCGTGCCGGTCATCACCATCATCAACGGCATCAACAACGAGCAGGTGGGGCGGATCGTCCAGTTCGCGCTCGACAATCCCAAGAAGTATCAGCTTCCTGTCGTTCCAGCCGGTGTCGTTCACCGGCCGCGACGAAGCCATCACCGACGAGCGCCGCGCAGGCGCAGCGCTACACGCCTCAGCCACCTGGCGCACGACGTGAAGAACCAGACCGGGCTGGGCGAGCCGGCGCGCGACTGGTTCCCCATCTCCTTCATGTCCACCTTCAGCGACTGGGCCGACCTGGTGCATGGCCCGGCAGCGCGACTGGGGCGCAGCTGAGCTGCGGCTGCCATCCCAACTGCGGCGTCGGCATGGCGATCATGATCGACAAGGAAACCAAGGAAGCGGTGCCGGTGACGGCGTTCCTGAACGGCGACCAGCTTGGCGCGCGACATCGCCAAGGTCAACGACGCGGCGCGCGGGCAAGTTCTCTCCGTGCTGGGCATGGCGCTGGCGCTGGCGCGCAACTACGATCCGTTCCAGGCGCCGACGCACTTCAAGCTGGCCGACCTGCTGAAGAAGTTCGACAAGACCTTCGGCGCCACCAAGCGGCCAAGGCGACTACGGCAAGGTCAGCGGCGACCGCACCATGGCCGACATCGAGAAGCGCCGGCGCAGGACCGCTGGAACTTCCTGTTCATCGCCGGCATGTGGTTCCAGGACCTGTTCAACTACGACTTCCGGCGCACCGAGCAGTGCATCATTCCCTACGCGACGCAGGAAGGCGAGATCAGCTTCTGCGCCTACAACACCGGCGTCGGCTGGCGCAACATCATCGAGAAGATGCACATGACGGCCACGCTCACCAAGTGGTACGACGAGCACGGCCGGCACGAAATCTTCGCCGGCGGCAAGAAGGTCGGGCTGGGCGAACTGGAGTCGACGCGGCTGAAGCTGGACGACGACATCGTGACCACGGAAGTGCAGCACGACCTCGACCAGCGGGGCATCGCCAAGACCGCGCGCGAAGAGAAGCTGCGCGCCCGCAACGCCAAGATGGCCCAGGAGGCCGCCAACAACGAACGCATGGCCGCGCTCTACCGCGAAGTCGTGCTGGGCGAGCAGAAGAGCAAGGACGGCTTCGTTCCGCTGGCATCGCTGGGCGGCAATGGCAACGGCAACGGCCACAAGCCGGTCGCGATCGAGGAAGTGAAGGAAGAGGTCGCGGGCGACTGAACAGTTTCTTTCCGGCAATCCATCCGGCCGCCGAGTCATCGGCGGCTTTTTTGTTTCCGGCACACCGGCGGGGCGCCGGACGCAACGATTACAATTCCCAATCATGGCCAAGCGCGTGTCGCCGCTCGCCTTCGTTCTCGCCGTGGTTCTGACCAACGGCTGCATGCACCTCGGCCCAAAATCTCCGTTCGCGACGGTGACCAGCATCGAGGGCTACGAGCGGGCGATGTGGGATGAGGTCAAGGCCGCCAACTGGACGGCGGTCAACGCCCACCTGGCGGAAACCTTCGTCCAGTCGGGACCGGAGGGGGCGCGCGACCGCGAACGGGCGCTGCAGCACTACCAGCAGATGAGGCTCACCGCCTACCAGATGAGCGACGTCCAGACCCGGCCCAACGGCGCCGACATGGTGGTTACCTACACCCTGGTGCTGACGGGGACGGCAGACGGGCAGCCGATTCCAGCGGCTCCGGTGCGCGTCATGACCGTGTGGCAGACGGTGAAGCACGGGTGGGTGGAGATTGCGCAGTCGGTGACGCCGGCAGGACCCTGACACCCAGGGCGCCGCAGGCGGCGGGTCTGGTTCCGGAGCAGAGGCGCTGTGGGCCCCTAACAGGAAGTGTGACTGCCGCTGACATTTTTTGTCATCGCCGCGCTTTGGGTGCCCGTTCCGGACCTATATGTCACCTTTGTGCCATACCGTAAGCTGTTGTCTTATAAGCTTTTCACTCCTCAGGAGCTTCAAAGCCAGAGCAAACGGGGAATGGCAGCCGGGCTGCTCTTAGGTACGTCGTAGCTCCTGTACAACACCGTCACACTGCAGAGAGGAATACCTATGCGTAAGTCCAAAGGCTTCTCGTTGATCGAGTTGCTGATTGTGGTGGCGATCATTCTGATTATCGCCGCTATCGCCATCCCGAACCTGCTGCGCTCGCGCATTGCGGCCAATGAATCCTCGGCCGTGGGCTCGATCCGCACCCTCAACACCGCCGAAGTGACCTACTCTACGACCTATCCGAACCTGGGCTTCACCTGCACGCTGGCGAACTTCGGGCCACCTGCGGGCACCGCGGCCGCGACATCGACGACGGCCGGCCTGATTGATGCAGTCCTGGCCAGCGGCGTGAAGAGCGGCTTCACCTTTGCCCTGACCGGCTGCACCACCGCCGGCTCCACCACCATCAACGTCCTCTACCAGTCGACGGGCGTGCCGACGGCCGCCGGCCAGACCGGCCAGCGGGCCTTCTGCTCCGACCAGTCGGGCGTCATCAAGTACGACGCGGCTGGCAGCGGTGCCACCTGCCTGACCGGCACCACCGCCCTGCAGTAAACGTTTAGTTCTCGGCTTGGCGAAGTACCTGGGGGAGGGTACGAGCCACGCGGCCGAAGGCGCAAGCCTTCGGCCGTTTGTTTCTTGGAAGCCATCACCGCCCGTGTTCTTCCAGGAACTTCTCCACCTCGATGGCCGCCATGCAGCCGGTGCCGGCGGCGGTGATGGCTTGGCGGTAGCGGCGGTCCTGCACGTCGCCGCTGGCGAACACCCCGGGAATCCCGGTGAAGACGTAGTCGCGGGTTTTGAGGTAGCCGTCGGCGTCGGCGTCGAGTTGCCCGGCGAACATGGCGGCATTGGGAATGTGGCCGATACCGAGGAACATGGCGCTGGTGGAAAACTCCCACCGTTCGCCGGTTTTCAGGTTGCGCAGCCGCAGCGCGGTGACCTCTTTGCGGGTGACGTCGCGCACCTCCTCCACGACGGTGTCGGTGAGGAACTCGATCTTGGGATGCTGGCGGGCGCGCTCCAGCATGATCTTGGAGGCGCGGAACTGGTCGCGCCGGTGGATGAGGGTGACCTTGGTGGCGAAGCGGGTGAGGAAGAGCGCCTCTTCCATCGCCGAGTCGCCGCCGCCGATGACCGCAATCTCCTTGCCGCTGAAGAAAAAGCCATCGCAGGTGGCGCACGACGAGACCCCGTGGCCGATGAGTGCCTGCTCGCTGGGCAGCCCCAGCCAGCGTGCCGAGGCCCCGCTGGCGATGATGAGCGTCTGGGTGTAGACCGTCTCGGCTCCCAGGTTCAGCGCGAAGGGACGCTGGCGGAGGTCGGCGCTGACCAGGTGCGCGGTGCGGTACTCGGCGCCAAAGCGCGCCGCCTGCTTGCGCATGTTGTCGATCAGCTCCGGTCCCTGGATGCCCTCCGGAAAGCCGGGGAAGTTCTCCACCAGCGTGGTGAGCGAGAGCTGCCCGCCGGGCTCGTGCCCTTCGAGCACCAGGGGTTTAAGGTTGGCGCGCGCGGCGTAGAGCGCCGCCGTCAGGCCCGAGCATCCGGAGCCGATGATCACTGTGTCGCGGGTTGCGTCTGTCATAAGAAGAGTAGATGGTCCTTGAGCGAATTGGACTCAGCGTGGGGAACGCGGCGGCTTGGCCGGCGGCGTCTTGATTGCGACCCCTAACTGGGCAAGTTCCGGCGGCACCGTGCGGCGTACGGCCAGCGCGCCACGATAGTGGGACATCACTCCCGAGGCCTGCGCGAAGAGCGGCTCATAGGCCGCCTGATCGACACTCTGGCAGCGCGCCAGGACCACCGCCGGTTTGCCCATGCGCTCGATGCGGACGCGCTCGGCGGGGGTGTCGGTAGCCAGCACGGCGTCGGGGCTGCCCGAGGACACGCGGGCTTCGAGCGCGACCTGCACTACGTCCGCGGGATCACGCATCCGGAAGACGAGCGTCTCGGTGAGGGTGGCGGCGTCGACGCTGAACGAGTACTGCACGGTCACGAACGGCTGCGGGCCGGAAAACTCGCGGCGCATCCGCACCCAGTTGGAGACCGGGGCCTCCGGCATAGTGCTGCGGCCCCGCGTGATCTCGAAGTCCGCCGCAAACGCAGGCGTGGCCGGAATGCGGCCCAGCGCCGTCGCCAGCACCTTCTGCTCGTCGGCCGCAGGCGTGCAAACGTTCAGCACATTGACGTGGACCGGCGGCTGCGGGATTGCCGCCTGCTGCGCCGCCGCCACGCTTGCCCCTAGTATCCCGACCGCCAGCACTCTCCGGATCCGCACCGCGCGATTGTAAATGAAGCGGCAACGCCACCGCCTTCCGTTTCCGCTCTCCGCCCCGCGGGTCCACGGAAAGCGGACAGCGGAAAGCGCCTTTCTATTTACAATCCCGAGATGGCCAAGCTGGCTCTGATTTACGGCATGCGGCTGTTGCCGGCGGACGAGATCCAGGAACTCGGGGAAGCGCCGGTAAAACTGAAGAATGGGCGCGAAGCACACGTCACCATGCACCTCCTCGAGGGCAGCAAGGAAGAGATCGAGCAGCAACTGCGTGGGAGCGTGGAGGCGTTTTTCGATTTCTATCCTGAGATCTGACGCGTGAACCCGGCGCCGCCGGTCTGCGTACCCTAGTGGGGGTGGAGTCCTCGCGGCCCAGCGCGGCCCGCTTCGCCGGCCCGACGGCCCAACCTTATAATCGGCAGAGCGTCTTAATAACTGGCATGAGAATCCCCACTTACCGCGAATTGCGCGTCCGGCTGAGGGCCCGCCGACTGCGGCCGCGCAGCCGCCTGGCCCGTTTCACCACCATCATCCTCCTGGTGGATGGAGTGGTCTGGGTGGCGTCGCTCGTCGCGCGCGTGGTGGGGTGGACGGGGCTCACTTCCTACCTGAGCGGCTGGGTCTCGTTTCTGAACTTCGTGGTGGCGGCAGGCGTCCTGCTGCTGGCGGCACGCTGGGCGCGGCAGAAGCTGATGTGGCGCCTGCGCAACCGCCTCATCGTCACCTACGTGTTCGTCGGAGTCATTCCGGTCCTGCTGCTGGTCGCCATGGCCGCCGGCGCCGGCTACCTGCTGGCCGGACAGTTCGCGACCTTCGTGGCCACCGGCGACGTGCAGGCCGAACTCATGCAACTCGACACTCAGACCACCGCGCTCACCAGCGAGATCGCCGCCGCGCTGGAGCGGGGCGTTTCGCTCCGCCAGGTGGGTGACTCCTTGCACAGCGCCGCGCGTAGACCGGCCCTGCCCGAGACCCTCACCGTGTGGTATCGCGGCGAGTCGCTGGACGTTGCGGGGGCTAGCGGCAGCCACGCCGGCAACCCGGCATGGCTGAAGGAGAGTTTCCGCGGCGCCGTGTTCGAAGCCGACGGCAGCCACTGGCTGCGGGCCGTGCGGCGCGTCCCAGTGCGCGGTGACACCCTGACCGTCATCGCCGGCGTGCCCCTCGGCCAGTTGTTACAGCGGCTGGCGGCGAATCTCGGCGTCATCACCCTGTACACCGAGGGGGAGCAGAGCCAAACCCAGAGCAGTCCGAACAACCAAGGGGGGTTGGTCTTCCATACCGGCCCCCAACAACCGCCCGCGGTCACGGTGAACGGCCAGCGGGTGGCCACGGCCGGCACGGCATCGCGTATCTCCGGCGGGACTCTGTCGCCGCCGGCGCAACGCTTCGATCTCGAGCTTTTCTTCGGCACCCCCTTTGCCGTCACCAACTGGAACGACGGCGTGGAGCACTCCGTGGCCCTCGCAGTCACTACCCGGCCCTCGCTGCTCTACGCACGCCTCTTCCTCACGCTCGGTGAGATCAGCGGCGCGGTCCTCTACGCCCTCACCTTCATCGCCATCTTCTTCGCCGTGATCGAGTTGCTGGCGCTCATCATCGCGGCGCGGCTGACGCGCAGCATCACCCGGTCGGTGGCGCAACTCTACGACGCCACCGAGCACGTCAACCGCGGCCAGCTCCGCCATCGCATCACCGTACGCTCGCGCGACCAGTTGGCGACGCTCGAGACTTCGTTCAATTCCATGACCGCGTCGCTGGAGCGGCTCTTGGCCGAGCAGCAGGAAAAACAGCGCATCGAGAACGAGTTGGCCATCGCCCAGGAGGTGCAGGAACAGCTCTTCCCGCACCACGTGCGCAGCCTGGAAACGCTGGAGGTGCACGGCGTCTGCCGCCCGGCGCGCACCGTCAGCGGCGACTACTACGACTTCCTCGCCCTGGGACAGGAGAAGCTGGGAATCGCGGTCGGCGACGTCAGCGGCAAGGGGATTTCCGCGGCCCTGCTGATGGCCACCATCCACTCCGCCGTCCGCGCCTACACCATGGACCGCTCGGCGGAAGCGCAGGAGGCGACGCTGGTGGCGGCGGTGGGCGCACCGCGCTCCTTTGGAGTCGGCGAGCCTGAGCCGCGCGGCGACGCGGTCAGCGTGGCCCCGTCCGAACTGCTGGCGCTCCTCAACCGGCAGCTCTTCCACAGCACGCCCGAGGAAAAATACGCCACGCTCTTTCTCGGCACCTACGACGGCTTGTCGCGCACCCTGACCTATGCCAACGGCGGCCACTTGCCGCCCATCATCCTCAGTCCCGACGGCAGCGTGCAGCGCCTGACGGTCGGCGGGATGGTGGTGGGACTCTTCGACGGCTTGAGCTTCGAGCAGGCCTCGGTGTCGCTGCGCCCCGGCGACCTCTTCATTTCCTTTAGCGATGGCGTGACCGAGCCGGAGAATGAGTTTGGCGAATACGGCGAGCAGCGGCTGCTGGAGCTGGTCCGCGAAAACCAGCACCTGCCGCTGGAACGCATCTCGGAAGAAGTCATCACCGCCGTGCGCGACTGGATCGGCGGCGCCGAACAGCCCGACGACATCACCCTGGTGCTGGCGCGGGCCCGCTAACAGCCTGCTTCTTGCTGCCTGCTTCTGGCTACTTGCTTATTGCTTATCGCTCTCCAGGCACAGTGCTGCCGCTCCCGCGATCCCCGAGACCGCGCCGTACATGGCGCTGACGATGGGGATTTCCGCCGAGCGCGGATTGATGGACCAGGTCGCCAGCTGCTCGCGAATATGCTCGAAAAAGTTGGCTATCAGGTGGCCCAGTCCGCCGCCCACCACGATCACGTGCGGCTCCAGCAGATCAATGATTCCACCCAGCCAGACGGCGAAGTAATCGGCGACCTCGCGCAGCACTTCCCCGGCAAGGGCGTCGCCTTCCAGCGCCGCCTTGCCGACGATCTCAGCCGTGACGGCGTGCACGTCGCCGCCGGCCAGTAAGAGCATCTTCGTGTGCGACCGGCCGCCGCGCCGCGCCGCGCCCGACTTCAGCAGTTTCTGCTGCGCCCGTGCTGCAATCGCCGGCCCGGCAGCGTACATCTCGATGCAGCCGCGCTTCCCGCAGAGACAGCGGGGGCCGCGCAGGTCGATGGTCATGTGGCCGCCCTCGCCGGCCGCGCCGGTGCGCCCATGGTGCACGCGGCCATGGACCACGAAGCCCGAGCCGATCCCCGTCCCCAGCGTCACGTAGAACACGGACGCGTAGCCCGCGCCCGCGCCCCACGCGGCTTCGGCGAGGGCAGCGGCGTTGCCGTCATTGTCGAGGCGGACCGGGAGCCGGGTTGCGGTTGCGATGCGCTCCGCCAGGGGAAATCCTTGCCAGCAAGGCAGATTGGTAGCGCGAATGACCGTCCCGTGGTGCGGATCGACGTAGCCTGGCGTGCTGATCCCGATGGCGCCGACGCTGGCCGCGCGCGCCGCGTCGGAAGCCAGCACGGCTTCCACGGTACGCAACACCGCGGCGAGGCCATCCTCGGCGCTCTTGTGCGCCACCATCGGGCGCCGCGTGCGGGTGACGATCTGCCCGCGCGCGTCCACCAGCCCGGCCGCCACCTTCGTGCCGCCGATGTCCACGCCGAGAATCAGGGGTTCAGGCATTCTTAACTGCTCATTGCATACGTGGCGTGGACGCCCTCGTCCGCGCCGTCCCGCGCAGCGGGACGACACTACTCCAGCTTCACCACCCAAACCTCGCCCGGCGCGAGCTGCTTGTTTAAGAACGTAGAGCGTCCAGTCTGCCGCAGCGGCACGGCGCGCCCGGACATCAAGTCGAACGCTCGGGCGGCGTTCGGTTGCAGCGCGATGTCGGCGTCGGCAGGTTTGTCGCTGTGATTGAATGCAAAAACGAACTGCTCGTTTGGGCCGAACAATCTGCGCACTTCGACGTCCTTGCTGCCTTCGCCGGCGACTTCCACATCACGCGTCACTCCCGCCGCCCGCGCCAGCGCCACCAGGAACTGCCGCGTCGCCGCCTGCTCGGGGTGGCGCTGATACGACACTGCCGCGAAGGAGCCGACCAGGATCGCTCTTCCCTTCCCGTAATCGTGGGCAGTCGCCGCCGCGCCGCCGTTCGGCCAGCGCGCCAGCACCCGTGTCCCCGGCGCCGGCTCGAGTTCCTCTTCAAACGCTTCTGCCGGGACCTCGGAACCGGCGGCAATGCCCGGCAACTCCGGCGCCGCTTCCGTCTTCATTAGCGGGCGTTCGGCGTTGCGGATCTCTTTTTCCCGTACCCCGAAAACCTCCGCCAGGTTGAACCCGGGGACAACGTCGCTGGAGAAGCCGCGCTCGTCGTTCCAGGCGAGGCGCGCTTCCGCCACCACGGTGCCACCGTTGTGGACGTAGCGTGTGATCGCCTCCGCCACCGGGCGCGAGAGCATCACCGGATACGGCAGGAACAGAATCTTGTATTGCCCCAGGCGGTCGCCCGTCGCGTCTTGCGGGTGCACGAAGTCTAGCGGGATCTGCTCTTCCAGGAACGCGCGGTGCAGCCCGAGGAGCGAGTCGCGCGTTGCGTTGCCGAGGCGCGAGAGCGACGGCTGCGCGCCCCCGACCATGTACGACAGGCGGTTGAACAGCACCGCCACCGGCGCCGGCGCCGGCCGCGCGCTGAGGAGCGACGCGCCTTCGCGCTGCATCAGCTTGGCCACCTCGCCCGCGGCCTGCGCGCGCTCGGTGAGGGTGCCGTCGAGGTTGATGAGGCCGTAGCCGTTGGATTCGAAGCCCGAACTCATCGGGTACCAGGCGTAAATCGCGATCTGCCGCGCGCCGTGTGCGACCACCTTCCACATCCAGTAGCGCAGGTCGTCGCCGCGCACCGGGTCGGCGATGCGCATCCCGGTCACGCCCTGCCCGGCCTGGAGCTCGCCGATCCAGAAGCCTTTGCCGAAGCTGCGCCCCACCGAGCGCTCGAAGTCGAGCGCCGCGGCCAGCTGCTGCCAGGGCCACGGCCGCGTGGACTGCGAGTGCCGGGGATAAATCGACGTGCCGTAGAAATCGGCGACCGCCGCCATCTTCCAGTCGTCGGGATCGCCATAGCCGTCGGTCGGCGAGGTGAACATGGCGGGCACGGCGGCGTGGCTGGTGATGAAATGCTGCGGGTCGGCGCTGCGGATGGCGTCCACCCGCGTCTTCAGGTCCCCTTGCAGCTTGTCGTCGATGAAGGCGCGCCAGTCGAGGTAGTCGGTGTAGCTGAGGATGGTGGAACTGCGCGGCGGCGCAACCTGCTGCCAGGTCTCGAAGTGGCGATACCAGGCGGCGTTGAGGGCGTCGAGCGTGCCGTATTTCTGCTGCAGCCACTCGCGGAAGCGGCGCTGCGAGTTGGGACAGAAGCAGAACTCGGGATTGGTGAGGAACGGGAACTCCGCCCAGTTGATGACGTGCGGCTCGCTCCACACGTCCCAGGCATACAGCGCGGTAAAGCGGTTGGCGCGGCGCGACACCTCGCCGAGGAATTTCACGATCGCGCTGCGCACCCCGGGATGGTCAATGCAGAAGCCGGGCGCGGCCTGCGACTCGATCACCGCGCCGCTGCGGTCCACGAAGCGCGCGTCGGGAAAACGCTCCCCGACCCAATCGGGCGCCGAGTCGAGATACAGCTGCACCACCACGCGCAGCCCGCGCTGCTCGGCGAGCTTCAACAGCAGGTCGAGGTTCTCGAAGTGGAACTCGCCGGGACGCGGCTCCGCCGTCGCCCAGTCCACCCAGGTCTTGACGGTATTGAACCCCACGCCCTTGATGGCGTCGAGGTCCTTGCTCCAGCGCTGCTCGCTGCCGGCGTCGAGGCGCTCCAGCATGGGGGCGCGCGCCTTGCCCCCGCTGTACCACACGCCGACGGGAAAGAACGCTTCCACCGGCGCGGCGCTGGGCTGCCGCGCTGCGGCGCGGGGCGCGTCGGAGGGGACCAGGACCAGCGCGGCCAGGACCGCCATCAACGTCGCCAAGCGCTTGGGTTTCCATGTGGCCATGGCCCGATGACTCCATGACTCAATCCTGCGCGTGTCCGTGGCTTCGTGCTCCAGGCTCATTGCGGTGGCTTCTGCGGCGCTGGCTGCGGCGGCGCCACGGGCGGTGTTCCCGGGGGTGGCGTGGCCGGCGGCGTGGTCGCGCCGGGCTGCGGCGTGGTTCCTGGCGGCTGCCCCGGCGCGGGTTGTTGCCCGGCCGCCGGCGGTGCGCCGGGCGCACCGGGCCGCAGCGTTCCCGGAGGCGGCGGGATCAGCGGCGCCGGGAAGAATCCCAGCTGATCGGGCGGCGTCAGCGAGCCGCTGACGCGGTAGCCATCGAACGACGCTTTCACGGCCTCAATCTTGCGCTGGTAAAGCCCGGCCAGTTCGTCATAGCGCACCAGCACATTACGCAACCAGTAGGGGCGGTTCTCCTTGAGCCACAGCTCTTCATAGAAGACCCGCGTGCGTTCGGTGGCGTCGCGCAGGTCCTGGAGGCGGCCGTTGGTGGAGCTGATCTCCGACATGGCCCGGCGCACGCGCGCCTGGTCCGCCTGGTTCTGGTAAGCGTCCCCATAGTAGTTGGTGATCTCGCGCGCGAACTGCACCTTCATGCCGAGCAGGTCGAGGCGCATGGCGGCGAGCTGCATGTAAGGCAGCGTGTCGGCGTGCAGACGCGCCTTGGCGGCGTTCCGCAGCAGCGATTCCAGCGCATGCTCGGCGTCGAGCCGCAGGTCGTGCATCACCGGAAACGAGCGGGCCACGAAGCGCGCGCCGTTGGGCGTGAAGGGGTCGAGCCAGAACTGGTCGTTGGCCGCCGCGCCCGCGAACACGCCGGTCATCAGCGTGTGGGTGTGGTTCAGGGCATTGATGATATCGCGGAAAGTGTGATCGGAATTGCGATAGAAGGCCCAGTCGTAGGCGTCGGCAAAGCGCTCGATGGAGCACTCGCCCTGCTGCCACGAGCAGTCGCCGCCGAAGACCACGAACGGCCAGGTCATGCCGAAGAGGGTCTCACCATCGTCGTCCCAGGTGGTGTTGAGCATCCCGATGGCGCCCAGGCGCTGCCCGTCGCGCACGAAGTTCCGCACGTTGACGAAGGCGACGTTGAAATTCGGCCACAGGTGGTACCAGCTGTTCGAGCCGGGGGCGATGAAGACGTCGAGTCCCGCGTCCTTGAACGGTTTGATCTTGCTGGTGAAGTCGGGGTTCGCATCGTATTCCCACGCCACCGCGATCATGTCTTTGGGCAGGATGCCGAGCAGTTCCGGGTAACGCTGCGCGATGTCGCCCCAGAACATCAGCCGCTTCTTGTACGGCTTCATCAGCTCGTAGACCTTCAGCAGGTGCTCCAGGTACACGCGGCCGAGGCCGACCTGCTGCGCGCGGTCGCGCGTCTGCCCCTGGCCCAGCTCGAACGTTTCGTCGGAACCGATGTGGAAGAACGGCCCCGGGAACTGCGGCACCAGCTCGTCGTAGAGGCTCTTGATCAGCTCGTACGACTTGGGGTTGGTGGGCGTCAGCACGTGGCCGTGCGGCGTCTCCGCCACGTCCTGGTAGAGCTCGTACTTCAGCAGGTGGTGCAGGTGGCCGAAGGCCTGCTGCTCGGGCAGCACGGTGATGTAGTAGCGCGCGGCATAGGCGACGATCTCCTTCACCTCGGCGGCGTTCAGCGCGCCTTCCCGCGGCGCCACGATGGGCTGCGCCTGGTAGTCGTACACGTGCTCGATGTAGAGCGCGTAGAGGTTGTACTTGTACTCAGCCAGCGTCCGGATCTGCTGCTTGATGGTGTCGAGCGTGGGGATGGGGCCGCGGCTGATGTCGTCGTGCAGCCCGCGCCACCGCATCGCCGGCCAGTCCACGATGCGCAGCGCCGGCACCGCGAACGCCTGGTTCGCCGCCGGCCGGATCAGCTGCCGCAGCGTCTGCGCGCCGTAGAACGCCCCGGCGGCCGTCGGCGCCGCGATGACGATGCGGGCGCTCTCTACGTCGAGAACGTAGCCCTCGTCCTTGAAATTCTGCTCCTGCGGCACACCCGCGGCCAGGCTGGCAGCGGCGCGGTCGTCGAGCCGCGTAAGGTAAATCGTGCCCGCCGGCGTCGCGCTACCGACAGCAACGCGCGGCCGTTTCCCGGTGGCCCGCTCAATTTCGTCGGCAATGGCGTCGCCCGCCAGCCGATCTTCCGCCGCGCGCACCACGATGCGGGTGGTGGCACTCACCGCGAACGAGCCGGAGTGCTTCTCCACCTGCCGCGGCCGGGGAATGATTCCCAGGTCGTCGCGCGGGACGGGTTGCGGCGCGGGCGCCGGCGGCGTGGCTGCCGGAACCGCCTGCGACGCTGGGGCTGCCGTCGCCGGCTGCGGCGGTACGGGTTGGGGTGACGGCGCCTGCGGCCATGCGCTGGATGCGGCAACGAGCAGCAGAAGAAGGGCGTAACACGAGATTGATTTCATGGCAGGATGGCGCGAACCGGCCAATATACAGCCTGGGCGCAGCCGCTTCCAATCTCCGCTGTGTGAGCCGCGCTCTCTGTGATAAAGCTTTCCCCGATGCCCGTACGCGACGCTCTCGTCTTCGCCGCCGACCTCGGCGGCACCAAGCTGGCGGCCGCGCTGGTCACGCGCCGTGGCCGCATCGTAGACCGGCGCAGCGAACCCGTGGACACATCGTCGCCCCGCGCCCCGGTGCGCCAGATCGCGCGCCTGGCACGCGATCTGGCATCCCGTCAGAGGTTCATCGCCGCCGGCATCGCCATTCCCGGGCTGGTACGGAGGAGCGGCACGGTGTGGGCGCCCAACCTGCCGGGCTGGACGCGCCTGCCGCTCGCGCGCGAGCTGCGCCGGCTGCTGCGCGTGCCGGTCCTGGTCGAGAGCGACCGCAACGCCGCTGTCCTGGGTGAGGCATGGCGCGGCGCCGCCCGCGGCCAGCGCGACGTGGTGGTCCTGATCGTCGGCACGGGGATTGGCGCCGGCATTCTCGCCGGCGGCCAGCTCGTGCGCGGCGCGCACGAGCTCTCCGGCTGCGCTGGGTGGCTCAGCGTGACCGAGCACAACGCGCCGGCCTTCCGGCGCGTCGGCTGCCTGGAGGCGCTGGCGGCCGGACCAGCCCTCGCGCGCCGGGGCACGCGCGAGTTGCAACGAAATGTAACTTCTGCGGAAGCGCTGGCGGGGCTGGCCCGCAGCGGCAACGCCACCGCGCGCCGCGTCTTCCGCGAGGCTGGGCGCTGGCTCGGGTTCGGCGTCGCCGATCTTGTGAGCCTCTTCGATCCTGAAGTCATCGTCCTGGCCGGCGGACTCGCGGGCGCGGCCGACCTTTTTATGGAGTCGCTGCAGCGCACGGTGGCGGAGCGCGCGCAGCCCCTCGCGGCCAGGCAAGTGCGGATTCGCGTCAGCCGCCTCGGCGCCGACGCCAACCTGCTGGGCGCGGCCAAGGCAGCCTGGGACGCTGGCGCGCGTCGCGCCCCGCGCATCGGCCCCCAGCGTCTGCTATAAACGTGTTTTCCCAGGAGCTTGGCGTTGTCTGCTTCCCAATTCCGCGACCGCATCACCGATGTGCTCGACCAGATCTGGCGCACGCAGCTTGGCACCATCGAGAAGGTGGCGGCGGAGATGGCCGCGTGCATTGCGCGCGGCGGGCTGGTGCACGTCTTCGGCAGCGGCCACTCGGTGCTGCCGGTGCAGGACATCTTCCCGCGCTACGGCTGCTATTCCGGCTTCCATCCCCTGATGGACGCGCGCCTCATGTGGGCCAACGTGATCGGTTCCGGTGGCGCCAAGGGTTTGCTGTGGCTGGAGCGGCGCGAGGGCTATGCGCCCGTGCTCTTCGAAAACGAACCCATCCACGCCGGCGACGTCATGCTCATCTTCTCGCACGGCGGTCTGAATGCCGTGGGCATCGAGGTGGCGATGGAAGCGCGGAAGCGGGGCCTGACCGTGGTCGCCGCCACTTCCCTCGCCAACTACCGCGCGCGCGCCGCGACCCATTCCAGCGGCAAGAAGCTGGCCGACGTCGCCGATCACGTCATCGACAACTGCGTCCCTGCCGAGGACGCCCTGGTGGCCATCGCGGGCTGGCCGGAGCCGGTGGCCGCCGGTTCGACTATGGCCTTCGTCGCCATCGCCATGGCGCTGGTGGCGCAGGTGGCCGCGGAACTGGGGCAGCGCGGCATTCACCGCCGCGTCTTCGTCTCCCCCAACGTGCCGGGGATCGCCGCCGACAACAACACCCAGGTCTTCGCCGACTACGAGCGCTCGCTGCGCCGCGACGCGGAGCCGGAGCGGGGATGACGCAAGCCACCGAACGGGCTCGCATGTTCGCGGCGGCGTGCTCCGGCATGTTCTGCTTCGGCATCGTGCTGGCGCTGCTGGGCGCCCTCTTCGGCTTGCCCGCCTTCCGCGACCGCCTGCACATTGACCTGGCGCAGCAGGGCAGCATCCTTTCCCTGCTCTACATCGGGGTGCTAATCGCGACCCCGCTGGCGGGGCCGGTCATCGACCGCTTCGGCACCAAGCTGGTCCTGCTGTTCTGCACCCTGCTGGTGACGGCGGCGCTGCTGGGCTTTGTCGGGGCGCGCTCGTTCTGGGAGGCGGCGGCAAGCGGTATCGGGCTGGGCATCGGCGGCGGCGGCCTCAACATCGCCACCAACTCCCTGGTGTCCGACGTCTTCGCCGAGCAGCGCGGTGCCTACCTGAATTACCTGGGCATGTTCTACGGCTTCGGCGCGCTGCTCATTCCCTTTCTCGCGGCCACCATCTCGGCGCGCTTCACGCCCGGGGAGATCATCTTGTTCGCGGTGGCGCTGGCGGCTGCGTGCGCGCTCGTCTATGCCGTGTTGCGCTTTCCGCCGCCGCGCGAGGCCCATACGTTTTCCGCGCGCGAGGTGGCGCGCGTGGCCACGTATCCCGGAGTGTTGCTGTTCGCCTTTATGCTCTTCTTCCAGTCGGGGGACGAGGCCGTGATCGGCGGCTGGACCACGCGCTACGCCGGCGCCATGGGCGCCACCGCGCGCCAGTCCGAATGGATGCTGTTCGCGGTGCTGGCGGCGGTGATGCTGGGGCGCATGGTGGCCGGGCGGGTGGTGCGCCGCCTCGGCGCCGCGACCATGGTGCTGACCTGCCTCTGCGCCTCGCTGCTCAGCTACACGCTGTTCTGGTGGGCGCGCACCCTGCTGCTGCAGTTCGTCGGCGCGGCGCTGGTGGGCTTCTTCTTCGCCGCCATCTACCCCACCACGCTGGCCATGGTCGGCAACCGCTATCCGCGGTTTTCCGCCAGCGTTTTCAGCCTGGTCTTCACCATCGCGCTCACCGGCGGCATCGCTTTCCCATGGATCGTCGGCCAGGTGGCGTCCGCCTACGGATTGCGGGCCGGCATGGTGTTGCCGATCGCCGGTTGCATGGCCGCGGTGCTGCTGATGCTGGCCATCCGCGCCAGCCAGCCACCCCGGGGTGCCACCGCCGACTGAAGGTCGCGCCGCCGTTCAGCGCGGCGGCTTCTGGGGCGCCGGCGGCGTCGGCTGGCCCGGCTCGGGCGGCGGCACCGTCTCGCCGTTGAAAACCACCTTCGACTCGGAGCCGAAGCGCTTGTAGTTCGTGAAGCGGATGGTGATGCGCAGGCGCACATCCTCGTTCTTGAAGTGGAGCACGTCGTCGGCGCGCGTGTAGGTCGGGAACCAGTAGACGCCGTCCACCTGCTCGCGATACGTGCTGAAGCGCGGGAAGAGGTTCTCCTGGTCGCCTTTGCGGGTGTCGGGGACCGACTTGCCGTACGTTTTCACGATCTGGTAGTCACGGCTGTCCACCCAGATGCGTCCCTGGAAGTAGCGGCGGCCGCTGAAGATGTGGAACGGCTCGACGTCAAAGACGTACGTGTTCAGCTCGTCCTCGCGCTGCTGCCCGACGTAGGTGATGCGGTAGTCGCCGAGATCGTCGCTGGTGAGGACGAACGGCATCACGTTCTGCACGTCGTGCAGGTCTTCCTGGGTCATCTGCACCCGCGACAGTGTCGGCGCCGGCGCGTAGGTGACGGTCAGGTAGCGCTTCCCGCGCCCGTCGAAGTTGATGTCCCAGGTCTGCTCGTAGCTGCCGTCGGGATCGCCGCCGCCGTCCAGGGTCTGGATCTTCACCGCCTCCTGGTAGGTGTAGCGCTCGCGCGCCTGGGCAAACTGCTTTTCCTTGGCGGCGAAGCGCTGAATGATCTCCTGCGGCGTGATCCCCGCCGGCGGCGACATCACCAGCATCCCTTCCTGCGCCCGCAATGGACGCGCGCAGCACAACGCGACCGCCAGCATCAACAAGGATTTCCCAGGATTCCCCATCATGATAAAAAGCGCCCCCGTGTTCGTTCCTCCCTACTTCTAGAACGCACGAGGCCGCCGAACTTGAGGGCTCGACCTGAAGGAAGTTGGGGGCCCGACCGAGGGCGGCCGGGCTCCATGCTCATGCCGCCATCACTGCCCCACCTCCAGCGGCGGCAGGTTTGCGGCGCGCAGCGCGACATTGAGCAGCGGCACGTCTCTTGTCTTGATGGCATTCCACGCCGCCAGCGTGGCGGTCGCGTCCCTCTGCGTGTCGGCAAAGGCGGCGGCGTCGCGCGTAGTGGGCGCCACGTCGGCGCTCTGCACGCTGCCCAGCACCTGCCCCAGAATGCGGCTGAGCGCGCTGAGGCTGGCGTGGTCGTTCTCGTCGGGCGCGCCGAATCCCCCGGGCGCTTGCCGCGGCGGCGCGCCCAGCAGCGCGAGCAACTGGCGGTCCAGGGTCAGCGCCGGATCGCGCGCAGCGCCGAGCTGCTCGCCGCGCTCGAGCAGCGCCTGGACTTGTGGCCGCAGCCGCGTCGCGGCGCGGCGCGCCTCGCCCAGCTGTTTCTGCAACCCGGCAATGCTCATCGCCAGCTTGAACTGTCCGGCAAGATCGGCCGCCGGCGTCTTCACCCGGGGATCCATCTCCACCTTGAACGGCTGCGTGTAACTCTGGCCGTCGACGGTGAGCTTTGCCTGGTACGTGTTGCCGGGCAGCACCCAGGGTCCGGCGCCTCCGCCTCCGAACCCGCCACCACCGCCGCCACCTCCGCGTCCGCCGGCGGCTTCATCGGCGGCGGCATAGCGCAGGTCCCACACAAAGCGATGCATGCCGGGCGTGGCTTCCAGCGCCTGCGGGGTGCGAATCCAGACCGCGGGAATATCCAGGGTGCGCGGATCGACGGCGCGCGGCCGGTCGGCGCTGGAGTAGCGCCGCACCAGTTGGCTCGCGCTTCCCGGCTCGCCGGGCACGATCGGGCCGAAGATCTCCAGCGTGACCGGCTGCGCCGGCGCCGCCTTCAGCCAGTAATCAAGGATGGCGCCGGTGGGCGGATTCTCCGCAATCGGCGTGCCTTTGGGCAGCGGCGTGCCGTCGCTCGACCCGGCGCGCATGCGGATGGCGGCCTGCGGCGTGAACAGGTGCGCCGGCTCGGCGGCGGTCGGCGCCGAAATCTGCCGCAGCGGCGTGATGTCGTCGAGCACCCAGATGGAGCGCCCGTGCGTCCCCACCACGAGATCGTCGCCGTGGATGGTGAAGTCGCGCATCGAGGACGGCGGCAGGTTGAGCTGCAGCGACTGCCAGTAGTCGCCATCATCGAACGACACGAACACTGCCAGCTCCGTCCCGGCGAAGAGCAACCCCTTGCGGCCGGGGTCTTCGCGCACGGTGTTGACGTAAACCTCGGTGGGCAGGCCGCTGATGATCTTCTGCCACGTCCTGCCGGCGTCGCGCGTGCGGTAGATGTAAGGCTGGTAGTCCTCCAGGCGATGCCGGTCGACCGCGGCGTAGGCGGTGTTGGCGTCGAAGTGCGAGGCCTCGAGAATGCCGATCTTGTTCCACGGCCCCACGTCCGGCGGGGTGACGTTGCGCCAATTGCGGCCGCCATCCTGGGTCACGTAAATCAGGCCATCGTCGGTCCCCGCCCACACCAGGTCGCCGCGCAACGGCGAGGGCGCGATGGCATAAATCACGCCCTTGCGCGGCCCCGCCACGGTAGCGTCGGTCGCGGTGATGGGATCGAGGTTCGCCGGCACCCCCGGGTCTTCGCGCGTCAGGTCGGGACTGATCTGCAGCCACGAGTTCCCGCCGTCGCTCGTCTTCCACATGATTTGCCGGCTGAAGTAGAGCGTCTTCTTGTCGAAGCCGCTGAAGACCAGGGGCAGCGTCCACGTCTGCCGCCACACCCCGGGAACGCCGAGCGTCGGCGAGACGTTCTTCCCCTGGTTGACGCGCTGGTCGCAGCGGGTGACCGTGCCGCCGAAAAGGATGTTGGGGTCGTTGGGATCGGGCGCGACCATCCCCGACTCCCCGCCCGCGCACGCCGGCGCCCAGTCGCGGAAGGAAATTTCCGACGAGCCGCTGCGCGACGGCACCATGATGGCGCCGGAATCCTGCTGCGCCCCGTACACGCGGAACGGGAACGCATTGTCGGCCACCACGTGGTAGAGCTGCGCCGTCGGCTGGTTGTACCAGGAGCTCCAGGTCTCGGCGCCGTCCACGCTGACGATGACACCCTGGTCGGAGGCCATCACCATGCGCTTCGGGTCGTCGGGGTTGATCCACAGCTGGTGATAGTCGTCGCCGCCGGGCGCGCCCCTGATGGCGGTAAACGTCTGGCCGCCATCGCGCGAGCGGTAGGTCGAGGTGTTCATCACGTAGAGTGTGTTCGCGTCCTTGGGATCGGCCTCCACCTGCCCGAAATACCAGCCGCGCCCCCAGATGCGCGGCTCGGTCGCCATCTTCTTCCACGTGGCGCCGGCGTCGTCCGAGCGATACAGCCCGCC
Source organism: Terriglobia bacterium (assembly GCA_963739375.1). Classification (GTDB taxonomy): domain Bacteria; phylum Acidobacteriota; class Terriglobia; order Terriglobales; family Acidobacteriaceae; genus CAVUAF01. The sequence continues at coordinate 206,474 of CAVUAF010000018.1, read as the reverse complement.
CTGCTTCGCATCCACGATGGCGTAGACGCGGTTCGGCTCCGTCGGCGCCACCGCAATCCCGATGCGCCCCAGCCCTTCGCTGGGAATGCCATTGGTCAGTTGCTGCCAGGTGTCGCCGCCGTCGGTGGACTTGTACAGCCCGCTGCCCGGCCCGTTCGACGGCGGGTAGACGTTCCACGGCGGCCGCCGCGTCTGCCACAGTGAGGCGTAGATGGTGCGGGCATCGCGCGGATCGAGCGCCAGGTCGATGCCGCCGGTGTTCTCGTCTTTGTAGAGCACCTTCTGCCAACTCGCGCCGCCATCGGTCGAGCGGAAGATGCCGCGCTCCGTATTCGCCCCATAGGCGTGTCCCAGCACCGCCACGAAAACCACGTTCGGGTTCTTGGGATCGATGACGATGCGCCCGATCTGCCGCGAATCCGCGAGCCCAAGGTGCTGCCACGTCTTCCCCGCGTCAGTGGACTTGTAGATGCCGTTGCCGTGCGAAATCTGCGAGCGCATGTCGGCCTCGCCCGACCCGACGTAGACAATGTTGGGATCGGAAGGCGCTACCGCCACCGCGCCAATCGAGGCGATGGGTTGCGAATCGAAGATCGGGGTCCAGGTTTCGCCGGCGTTCTCCGTCTTCCACACCCCGCCGGCCACGTGCCCGAAATAGAACGTGTTCGGCTGCGTCCGCACTCCCGCCACCGCCACCGCGCGCCCGCCGCGGAACGGCCCAATCAGCCGCCACTTCATGTTGTTGTAGAGCGCGGGATCTACCTGCTGCGCGCCCGCGATGACGCTGCTAAGCAATAAAAGAAGACCGATTCTGCGAATCATTTTCTGCCTCGGGAACCACGACCTCTTGTGCGTTACGCGCACCAGCCAGGAGCCAGCAGCTAGCAGCCAGCAGCCGCTCTTTTCAGCGCGGCAGTATAGCAGCCGCTTGCGCGACCACGCTTCTCGCCGGTAGGCTGGGCGATTCTCTTCCCCTTACGGAGGTCCTGATGCGCACACGAAAAGCCTGGATCGGATTGCTGCTCCTCGCGTTGCTTTCTTGCCTGCCGCTTTGCGCGCCCGCCCAGGCGCCGCCGCCGGCCGCGCCCAGCTTCAACGTCCAGGAGCATTACACCAAGTACGAGTTCTACATTCCCGCGCGTGACGGCAAACGGCTGTTCACCTCCGTGTATGTCCCCAAGGACACTGCGCGCTCCTATCCCTTCCTGATGACGCGCACGCCCTACAGCGTGGGGCCTTACGGCGTCGGATCAGTACCGCCCGCGGCTGGGGCCGTCGGAGGCCTTCGACCGCGCCGGCTACATCTTCGTCTTCCAGGACGTGCGCGGACGCTACCTCTCGGAGGGCGAGTTCGTCGAGATGCGCCCGCACCTCGACAAGCCGCAGTCCAGCAACGACGTCGACGAGTCCACCGACACCTACGACACCGTCGAATGGCTGCTGAAAAACGTTCCCAACAACAACGGGAAGGTGGGGATCTGGGGCATCTCGTATCCCGGCTTCTTCACCTCCGCCAGCATCATTGACTCGCATCCCGCGCATCAAGGCCGCCTCCCCTGAGGCGCCCATGACCGACTTGTTCTTCACCGACGACGGCTACCACGGCGGCGCCTTCATGCTGGCCGCCAATTTCAACTTCTACAGCTTCTTCAAGCCGCGCGGCGAGCCGGCCCCGCCGCCGAAAAATTTTACCCCCTTCGATTACGGCACCACCGACGGCTACGACTTCTTCCTGAAGATGGGGCCGCTGGCCGAGGCCGACAAGCTCTACTTCCACGGCCAGAGCTTCCTGTGGCTCGACCAGGTGAAGCACAACACCTACGACGCCTACTGGCAGGCGCGCGATCTCTCGCGCCACATGCACGGCATCAAGTGCGCCGTCCTGACCGTGGGCGGCTGGTTCGACGCCGAAGACCTCTCCGGCCCCTTCAAGACCTTCCACGCCATCGAGAAGAACAATCCCGGCATCTTCAACGCCCTCGTGGTCGGGCCCGTGGGTGCACGGCGGCTGGGCGCGGCTCCGACGGGCGACCGGCCTGGGCGACGTGCGTTTCGGCGCCAACACCGGCGACTACTACCGCGAACACATCGTCTTCCCGTTCTTCGAGCAGTTCCTGCAAGCGGCGACGGCGACGCCAAGCTCCCCGAAGGCCTACGTCTTCGAGACCGGGACCAACGTCTGGCGGCAATACGATGCCTGGCCGCCCGCAAACGCGCAGCCCAGAACCCTCTACTTCCACGCCAACGGCCAGCTCTTGTTCCAGCCTCCGGCGGAAACGCAGGAGGCTTTCGACGAGTACGTCAGCGATCCGGCGCGCCCGGTGCCGTTTGTCGGCTACACCGCCACCGGCGTTCCCCAGGATACATGCTCAGCGACCAGCGCTTCGCCGCGCGCCGTCCCGACGTGCTGGTCTACCAGACCGAACCGCTGGCCGAAGATGTCACGCTGGTGGGGCCGGTTGCGCCCCGGCTGCACGTCTCCACTACCGGCACCGACTCTGATTTCGTGGTGAAGCTGATCGACGTTTATCCCACCGACTTCCCCGATCAGGAGCAACCCGGCAGCCCGCCGCCGCAAGTGCGCGACGTGCCACTCCCCACCGAGCGCATGGGCGGTTACCAGCAACTGGTGCGCGGCGAACCCATGCGCGGCAAGTTCCGCAAGAGTTGGGAGCGCCCGGAGGCGTTCATCCCCGGCAAGGTGGAAGAGATCAACTCCGAGATGCCCGACGTGAACCACACCTTCCGCCGCGGACACCGCATCATGGTGCAGGTGCAGAGTTCCTGGTTCCCGCTGGTGGACCTGAACCCGCAGACCTTCGTCACCATCCCCGACGCCAAACCCGGCGACTTCCACAAGGCGACGGAGCGGGTGTATCGCACGCGCGCGGCGCCCAGCGGCGTCGCGGTGCAGGTGCTGGGGCCGGAGGCGGCACGCTAGCGGCTACGGCGGCTCAGGGCGCCCGCCGCGGCGGGCGCCTTTTCTTTGGCGCGAGCGGTTCGGTCACAGGCAGGCGTGACGCGCCGCACAGTCGCCCGCGGACCCCGATACCACACTTGTGCAGCGACAGGTCAGCAAAGCGCCGCCGCGCCCCCACTTTGGTGGCCGCTGCTGCGGGCTATCTCGACCTGTCCCGGACGAGGCCCGCTAATGCTCTCCACCACCTCCGAATATGCGCTGCGAGCCATGGTCGAGTTGGCGCAACTGCCACCCGGGGCCAACGCGCTGGCACGCGACCTGGCACGCCAGGCCGACGTACCGGTGAACTACCTGTCCAAGATTCTGCTCACCCTGCGACTGGCGGGCTTGGTGCACGCCGCCCGTGGCACCGCCGGGGGCTACCGCTTGGGCAAGCCGGCCGACCAGATCCGGCTGGCGGAAATCATCGAGCAGTTTGAAAGCGTGTCGCCGCAGCCGCGCTGCCTGCTCAACCACCAGCACCAGTGTTCCGACGCGACTGCCTGCCCGGCGCACCCCCTGTTGCGCGACGCGCAGCTGGCCACTTCCGGTGTGCTCTGGAACACGCGGCTCGCGGCCCTCGCCAAGGGTGGGAAGCCGCAGGTCAAGAGCGCCGCCCCGGTTCCGGTCGAGGCATAAGCCGTCCCCACCTCACCTTCGGCCGCGAACCAGCCGGCGCCCGCCGGGGTACAATCAACCCGATGAAGATCGCCCTGGGGGTCAGCGGCGGCATCGCCGCCTACAAAGCCGCCGAGATTGTGCGTCTGCTGCAGGAGCGCGGGGTGCGCGTCCAAGTCATCATGACCCGCGCCGCGCAGGAATTCGTGCGGCCTCTCACCTTCGCGGCGCTCTCCGGTGAGAAAGTCATCACCGGCATGTTCACCCCCGAAGCCGGCGCGCCGAACATCGATTCCGCCATCGAACACATCGCGGTCGCGCAAGCGATTGACGCGCTGCTGGTCGCTCCCGCCACCGCCGACGTCATCGCCAAGTTCGCCCATGGCCTGGCCGACGATTTCCTCTCCACCCTCTTTCTTGCCACCACCGCCCCGGTCGTCGTGGCGCCGGCCATGAACGTCAACATGTGGCAGCATGCGGCCACGCAGGAGAACCTCGCCCGCCTGCGGCAGCGCGGCGTGCGCGTGGTCGAGCCCGGCAGCGGCTACCTGGCCTGCGGCATGACCGGCCCCGGCCGCCTGGCCGAAAACGAAGCTATCGTCGCCGCCGTGATGGAAGCGCTGGGCGCGGCCCAGGACCTGGCCGGCGAAACCGTCCTCATCACCGCTGGCCCCACCCGCGAGCCCATCGACCCGGTGCGCTACCTCGGCAACCGCTCCAGCGGGCGCATGGGCTATGCCCTGGCCGAAGCCGCGCTGCGCCGCGGCGCGCACGTCATCCTGATCTCCGGACCCACCGCGCTCCAGCCGCCGGACGGCGCCGAAATCGTGCCGGTGGAGACCACCGCGGAGATGCACGCCGCGGTGATGCAGCACGCCCCGCGGGCCACCCTGGTGATCAAGGCGGCCGCGGTGGCGGATTACCGCGTCAAGCATCCGGCCGCCGAAAAGATCAAGCGCCAGGGGCCCATGACCCTGGAACTCGAGCCCACCGAGGACATCCTGGCCGCGGTCGTCGAACTCTTGCGCCGGCCCGGCGCCCAGGCGGCCGTCGCGCGGACGGCGGAGTATCCCATCGTGATCGGCTTCGCCGCCGAAACCGAGAACGTGCTGGAAAACGCGCGCCGCAAGCTGAAATCCAAGCGGCTGGACGCCATCGTCGTCAACGACGTTTCCCGTCCCGGCATCGGCTTCGACTCCGAGCGCAACGCCGTCACCATCATCACCACCGAGGAGGTCATCGAGGTCCCGGAGAGCAGCAAGTTCGACGTAGCGCAGCGCGTGCTCGACGCCGCGGTGGCCATCCGCCGCCAGCCGGTTCCGGCGATCGTACCCGGGGCAACAAAGTGAATTGAGAGATCGAGCAATTGGGCGATTGCCTCCCCGACGTGGCCCTGTCGCTGAAGTTCAATTACTCAATTACCCAATTTCTCAATTACTCAATTACCCAATCCCATGACTTCCCTGCCTCCCGATTTGCAGCGCGCGCTCGCCGACCGCATTCGCTTCTACCGCGAACTCGGCATCTACGATCTTTACCGGCGTGACGTGCCGGCCGATGCTGCGATCTTGGCCGAAGACCGAAGACCGATGACCGAAGACTCTCCAACGACTCCCTTGCCCGTCCTTCCCGCCGAGGACCAACTCCGCGCCCTCCGCGACGACATCGGCGACTGCAAGCGCTGCCGCCTGCACCAGGGCCGGACGAACCTCGTCTTCGGCGTCGGCAACCCGCAGGCCCAGCTGATGTTCGCCGGCGAGGGCCCCGGCGCCGACGAAGACGCGCAGGGCGAGCCCTTCGTGGGCCGCGCCGGACAGTTGCTGAACAACATGATTCGCGCCATGGGCCTGGAGCGCGGCGACGTCTACATCGCCAACGTCGTCAAGTGCCGCCCGCCCGGAAACCGCACCCCGGAGCGCGACGAGACCGAGACCTGCGGCCCCTTCCTCATGCGCCAGATTGCCGCCATCCGGCCCCGCATCCTGGTCGCCCTCGGCGCCACCGCCGCCAAGTACCTGCTGGGCTTGAACGAATCCATGGGCGCGCTGCGCGGCAAGCTCTACGAGATCACGCCCGCCCCCGGCACCGACCCGGTCCAGGTCGCCGTCACCTATCATCCGGCGTACTTGCTGCGCGATCCGCGCCAGAAAGCGGAAGCCTGGAAGGACCTGCAGATGGTGATGAAGGAACTCGGCCTCAAACCGCCGCCGAAAAGCAGCACTTAGCCGTTAGCATTCAGCACTTAGCAGTTAGCATCTAGCAGTTAGTATTTGGCCGCCGGGGTGTGCGCTCGACTGCAACGACCAACGGCCAACGACCAACGGCTAAGTGCTAATTGCCAACTGCCAATTGCTAATGGCTGCTTTCTGCGATGTCGCGCTGCCCGTGCCGCTCGACGCGGTCTTCACCTACCGCGTCAACGAGGCCGCGCCCGTGGTGGGCGGCCGCGTGCTGGTGCCGTTTCGCAACCAGCGGCTCACCGGCATTGTCGTGGCGCTGCATGACCGCCCGCCCAGCATCAAGATCAAAGACGTCCTCAGCGTGCTCGACGCCGCTCCGGTGCTCGATGCGCCGCTCCTCCAGTTGGCGGAATGGATCGCCGGCTATTACCTGGCGCCGCTGGGCGAGGTCTTCCGCACCATGCTGCCGCTCGGCGCCGAGGTGCGCCGCGCCCGGCAGTACCGCATCACCCCGGCGGGACTGGCGGCGCTGCATGCCGGAGCGGAGCGCGGTTCCTCGCGCCGCTCGCAGCGCACCGCCGCGGAACAGGACGTCGAGTACGCCGTGCTCAACCGCCTCGCCGACGAGCCCCTGCGCGAGAGCACGCTGCGCTCCGCCACTGGCGCCTCCCGCGACCTGCTGGCCGGCATGGTGCGCAAGCAGTGGCTCCTGCGCGAAGACGTTTCGGTGGTGCGCGATGCCGCACGCCTTGTAAAAATCGCGGTGCTGCTTGCGCCCGATGCTGCCGCCCCGCCCGCGGCCAAGGGAAAGCCGCGCCCCCTCAACCCCAGCCAGCAGCGCGCCCTCGCCGCTCTCTCTGCCGCCGGCGGCCGCATGCCCTGGGAAGAACTCACCCGCCTCGACGTTCCGCGCGGCGCGCTCGCGGGTCTGTTGCGCCGCGGGCTGGTCGCCATCGTCACCGAGCCGGCAGCGTTTTATATGACGTCGCTCGCGCCCAAGTCGCAGCACCTGCTCAATGGCGCGCAGCAGGAGGCCCTGGCGGCCATCGCGCGCGCCGTCCGCGGCGGCTTCAGCGTTTCCCTGGTGCATGGGGTCACCGGCTCCGGCAAGACCGCCATCTACCTGGCGGCGTTGCAGCAGGTGCTCGACGCCGGCCACACTGCGCTGCTGCTGGTGCCGGAAATTGGCCTCACCCCCGCAGCCATCGCCGAAGTTGCGCAGGTATTTGGCGGGCGCGTCGCCATCCTCCACTCCGCGCTGACCGAAGCTGAGCGCGCCGAGCAGTGGCACCGCATCCGCCGTGGGGAGGCGCGCATCGTGGTCGGGACGCGCTCGGCGGTCTTTGCTCCGCTCCCCGACCTGGCACTCATCATCGTCGACGAGGAGCACGACGGCTCCTACAAGCAGGAAGAAACTCCCCGCTACCACGCCCGCGACGTCGCCGTGATGCGCGGCAAGCTGCAGGGCGCCGCCGTGGTGCTGGGGTCGGCCACGCCGTCGCTGGAGTCGTATCACAACGCGCAGCGCGGCAAGTATGCCCTGATCGAGCTGCGCGAGCGCGTCGAGCAGCGCCCGCTCCCCGCCGTCGAGATCGTGGACATGCGCGCCGAGTTCCGCCAGGCCGGCGAGGAGCGCGTGGTTTCGCGGCGCTTGGCTGAGGAGATCGCCGCGCGCCTCCGCCGCCGCGAGCAGACCCTGGTGCTGCTCAATCGCCGCGGCTATGCCCCGGTGGTGCTCTGCCGCAGCTGCGGCGAGACGGTGCAATGCCGCGATTGCGCCATCTCCCTCACCCATCATCTGCGCCGCCGGCGCCTGGAGTGCCATTATTGCGGCTTCACCCGCCCCGTGCCCACCACCTGCCCCAAATGCGCCAGCGAGTACGTGCAGTTCCTGGGCAGCGGCTCGGAGCGACTCGAGGAACTCCTGCATGGACAGTTTCCGCAGGCCCGCCTCGCGCGCCTCGACCGCGACACCGTGCGCGGCCGCCACGACGTGGAGCGCGTCCTCGGCCGCCTCCATGCCGGCGAACTCGATGTCCTCGTTGGCACCCAGATGATCGCCAAGGGGCACGACGTCCACGGCGTCACCCTAGTCGGCATCGTCGGCGCCGACCTGGCCCTGGGGTTTCCCGATTTCCGCGCTGCCGAGCGCACCTTCCAGTTGCTGACCCAGGCCGCCGGGCGCGCCGGTCGCGGCGCCATCGCCGGCACCGTCGTCCTCCAGACCTACTTCCCCGACCACTACGCCATCCAGTGCGCGGCGCAGCATGACTACGCCCGTTTTTTTGCAAAAGAAATCCAGTTCCGCCGCTGGATGCACTACCCGCCCTTCACCGCCCTCGCCAACGTGCTGGTACGCAGCACCGAGCTGGAGGAGGCGCTGGCCATCGTCGGCCGCCTCGGCAACTGGTTCCGCGAGACCCGGCATCCCGCGGTGCGCGTGCTGGGGCCGGCGGCGGCCCCCATCGTCCGCCTCAAGCGCGACTTCCGTTACCACTTCGTGCTGAAGTCGGAAAGCCGCAAGGCGCTGAACGTCACCTTGCGCGCCCTGCTCGACTTTGCCGCGGCTAACAAGATCACCCGCAGCAGCCTCATCGTGGATGTGGACGCCCTCTCCCTGCTGTAAGCCGCGTCTTCCCGCACATCTCCTCTTCCCCCGCCCCCTGGCATCTTGGTGGCGCATTCGCCTGGCCAATGACGCTGGCTTGACTCTTTGTGCTGTAATGAACACAGTAGGGTCCGCTGTTTGGGAGAAACCTATGGCAGGAACATTTCCCATTGCCATTCCGGAAACCACGGCCCAGCTTCGCCACCTGGAGCGCCGCGACTGGTGGCGCCTGGCCATCGCCATCCTGGTCATCGGCATCCTCACCGGCACTATTGGCGGCCTGACGCTGCCCTCGCTGGTCCACAACCTCTTTTACGACAATGAACTCCCGCTGAAGGTGCAGTCGCTCTGGGGCGCGGTGCTTCTGTTCGCGGTGTTTGCCGTCTACCAGCAGTTCACCATCGTGCGGCTGCGGCGCGACACGGCGGTCCAGATCGGCATGAGCGCCACCTTGGAAGTCCTGAAGCGTACTCTCCAGGACACCGATGCCGGATGGAAGGCGCAGCGCAAGCATCCCCGCCATGGCTGCGATCAGCGGATCGTGGTGCGCGGCAAGGGCCGCAACGCGCCCCTCACCGCCCACGGTCACTGCACCGACATCAGCGAAGGCGGCATGGGCGTGGTCCTGCCCGAGGCTTTCTCGCCCGGCTCTGGGGTCATGCTGGAACTCAAGCTCGACCCTACTGATTCCCTGGCGATTCCGGCCATCGTGCGTCAACGTCGCGGCTACTACCACGGCCTCGAATTTCAGGACGTCTCGCCGTCCGTGCAGCAGAAGCTGTGCCGGATCTGTGAGGCATTGCCGGTCGTGCTCGGCCGTTCGCCCGCGGACCCAGCCGTCCCCGGCGACGCGAAGGTGCATTCCTACCACTGATCCGCTGCACGTATGTTTCGGAAGGGCGCGCCCACTTCCGTGTAGGGACGGCCGCCCTCGGCCGTCCAGCCGGAGCGAAGCTCCGGAGATTCGCCCACGCAGCGAGGAATCTGCTGCTTTGTTGTCATTCCGAGCGCAGCGAGGAATCTGGGGGTCGCTCTTTCTGGCAACTGACAACTGGCAACCGCCGACTGGCCCGCTTGCTCCCACCTCCACCCGGTAATAAGCTCTTCCGGCGAACCACCAGGAGGCGGTATGCGCAGACTGCTCGCGATCGCGGTCGTCCTCTGCACTCTTCCCGGCATGGCCTGGCAGGCGCCGGCCTCCTCCACTCCTTCCGCCGACGCCAAGCCGCCGGCCTGCACGCTCCAGGGAAGCGTGGTCAGCATGGTGGGCGCGACGCCCGTTCGCAAGGCGAACGTGCGGCTGATCCCGCAGCAGCCGTCCGTCGGCGACCTGGGCGTCACCACCACCACCGACGCCGAGGGCCACTTCAGCTTCGAGAACCTCGCCGCCGGCCGCTACCTCCTGATGGTGACGCACTCCTCTTTTGTGACCCTGGGCGGCAGCGGCTCGGGGGCGCTCTCCCGCACCCTAGCCTACACTCTGGCCCCCGGCCAGACGCTGAAGGATGTCCTGGTCCGCCTGGCGCCCGCAGCCGTGGTGCGTGGCCGCGTCACCGACGAGGACGGCGACCCGGTTACGCGCGCGGCCGTGCAGGTGGTGTCGGTCGATGCCTCCGCTCGCCGCCAGTTGGCGAGTCCTTCCGCGACCACCGACGACCAGGGCGAGTACCGCGTCTTCAGCGTGCCGCCAGGCCGCTATTACCTGAAAGCCACGCCGGGGTTTGACCTCAGCCGCATGATGGCCGGGCCCGCCAAGCCCGAGGCGCGCTCCTACATCCCGACCTTTTATCCGGGCACTGCGAACCGGGAGACGGCCGCTCCCGTCGACTTGCGCGCCGGCGATGAAGTTAGCCTCAACCTGACCTTGGTGCGCGGCGCGGTTTACACCGTGGCGGGTATGCTGAAGAATGCCTCCGGCGCTCCTGTCGTCACCGGGATGGTGATGGTGATACAGTCCTCGTCCCCGGCCGGCACCACCATGGTGAAGGAGGGCAAGTTCGAGTTGCGTCTCCCGCCCGGCCGCTACACCCTCATGGGGATGGGCATGGACGAGGGCTTTCAGCCCGGCAGCCTTCCCACCAACGTGCACCGCAGCATCGTCGTGACCGAAGCCGGGTTGCGCGATGTTGACATGGTGCTCGGCGGCAGCACCGGCCCCGGCCACGTTGCCGGCCGCGTGCGCGCGGAGAGCGGCGCCCTGCCCGAGACGCAACGCCTCATGCTCATGCTGCGTCCCCTGAAGGCGACATCCGAAGACGAAGACGATCCCTTCAGCGCCATCGGCGGCGGCTTTGCCACCGCCAAGAACGACGGCACCTTCGAGCTCAACAACGTGGCCCCGGGCTCCTACGAACTGGTGGTAAGCACGACCGCCCGCGGCCTTGAGGACTGGTACACCCGCTCCGTCATCGTCGGCGGTCGCGATACCGTGAACAGCGGCCTCACCGTGGCGGGCTCGGCGCTGCAACTCGACGTCGTCCTCAGCCCCGCCGGCGCCACCCTGGAAGGCGTGGTCCAGGACCGCGACCAGCATCCCGTCCCCAACAGCATCGTCGTGCTCGTGCCCGACGCCTCCCGCAGCCAGCACCGCTCCCTCTACCACACCACCACCACCGACCAGGGCGGCCGCTTCCAGCTGCGCGGCTTGGAGCCGGGCGACTACACCGTCTACGCCTGGGATGACATCGAAGACGAGACCTGGTTTAACACCGAGGCGATGAGGCGCTACAAAGACGATGGCGTCGCGGCGTCGGTGCGCGCTTCCGAGAGGAAGCAGATACAACTGCGGCTCATCGTCAACCAGCCTCCAGCGCGCTGAGCCGCCCTCGGCCGTCCAGTCGGAATCCCGCGTGTAGGGACGGCCGCCCTCGGCCGTCCAGCCGGAGCGAAGCTCCGGAGGATTCGCCCACGCAGCGAGGAATCTGCTTTTCGCTCTTCTGGCAACTGGCAACCGGCAACTACCAACTGTCTATCCGCCGCTGCCCCAGTCCAGCCCGGCGCCCGGAAACGGCGCCGGCATCAGCGTCAGGATCAGCATCGCCAGCCCGCAGAGCGCCAGGACGGCGCGCCCGGCGCCGAGTTCCGGCCACGGGTCTTCGTAGGGCGCGCCCGGCACGCCGGCGAAGCGCGGCACGATCTGCGGATGCCGCGTGCCGCTCAGTAGCAGCATCATCGCCCACACCACCCAGCCCAGCCACAGCTTCATCCCCACCAGCAGGGTCACGGTCGTCGCCAGCGAAATCCAGCGATGCGCCCGCGGCCACAGGGCGTACACGATGTGGCCGCCGTCGAGTTGTCCGCCGGGCAACAGGTTCAGCGCCGTGGCAAACATCCCCACCCAGGCCGCAATCGCCATCGGGTGCAGCAGCATCTGCCCCAGCGGCACCCCGGGACGCAGCAACCTTTGCGCGATCACGAACACCAGCGGAAAGCTGAATTGCAGCTCGCTCTCCGGAAGGCTCGCCACCGGCTGCGACAGGCGCAGTGCCACCACCATCGCCGGCACCGCCAGCACGAAGCCGGCGATGGGGCCGGCAATCCCGATATCGAACAGCGCCCGCCGCGACGGGATCGGCGACTTGATGCGGATAAACGCTCCCAGCGTGCCGATCAGCGTCGGTGCGGGTATGAAGAACGGCAGGGTGGCAAACACGCGGTAGCGCACGCTGGCGATAAAGTGTCCCATCTCGTGCGCCAGCAGGATCAGCATCAGGGTGCCGGAAAAGGGCACTCCCAGCAGCAGGCGCGAGGGATGCGACAGCGCCCAGCCGAACGGGAACAGGTCGTCCTCGCTGGCATATGGCGGCAGGTGATGCAGGAAGTTGAATTCCAGGCGCGCTCCCACCACCAGCGTGGTGAAGATGGTCGCCCCCAGCAGCAGCGCGTGCAGCCAGTAACGCCGGCGCGGCCGCTGCACCATGATGAGCCCCGGCATATGGTGGATCTCGTACAACGGCGGGAGAGGCGCGGTGGGATCGGACATCGGGGATTGCCGAACTGCCGGATTGCCGAACTGCCGAAATTCACTCTGCGGTTGCGCGGTTCAATTCCGCAATTCCGCAGTTCGGCAATTCCGCAATCAGTCGATGGACTGCAACTCCTTGCCGGGCTTGAAGCGCACCGCTTTGCCGGGCGGGATGTTGACTTCGGCGCCGGTGCGCGGGTTGCGCCCGATGCCGGTCTTCCGCGGCCGCACGTTGAACACCCCAAAGCCGCGCAGCTCGATGCGGTCGCCGTGCGCCAGCGCCTGCTTCATGCTCTCGAAGACCGTTTCCACCGCCAGCTCCGCCTTGGTCTTGGTGATCCCGGTCTTGTTGACCACTTCGTTGATGATGTCCAGCTTGATCACGAGCAGCCCCCCTCGTCGCCTCGCCTGGCCCGCAAGTTCCATGGTCTCAAAAGTTTAGCGGCAGCCCGGGCAGCGCGGCCGGCGTTTTTCGGGTGAACTCGGGATGCTACGGGAGCGGGGCACGATTGTCAACGCGCCGCCCGCAACGTTAAGATGTCGCCCACCAGCCACCCGGTGCTCAGGCGCGGCGACCGCCATCCCCGCGCCAAACTGTCAGTAACCGCTACCCCATGCCCAGCTCGACCACCCGCGGCCTTGCCGCAGCCAGGAGAAGCATGTCTATCAAGAGTGACCGCTGGATCCGCCAGATGGCGCTGGAACATGAAATGATCAACCCCTTTTCCGAGAAGCAGGTGAGCGCCGGCGTCATCTCCTACGGCCTTTCTTCCTACGGCTACGACCTGCGGGTGGCCGACGAGTTCAAGATCTTCACCAACGTTATGAGCGCCATCGTCGATCCCAAGCAGTTCGACGAGCGCTCCTTCGTCACCGTCAATTCCGACGTCGCCATCGTTCCGCCCAACTCCTTTGCCCTGGCGCGCTCGGTCGAGTACTTCAAGATTCCCCGCGACGTGCTCACCATCTGTGTCGGCAAGTCCACCTACGCCCGCTGCGGCATCATCGTCAACGTCACTCCCTTCGAGCCGGAGTGGGAAGGCTTCGTCACCCTGGAGATCTCCAACACCACCCCCCTGCCTGCCCGCATCTACGCCAACGAGGGGCTGTGCCAGATCCTCTTCTTCCAGTCCGATGAGCAGTGCGAGACCAGCTACGCCGACCGCAAAGGCAAGTACCAGGCGCAGAAAGGCATCGTGCTGCCCCGGCTCTAAGGAAGCGGGGTAACCACCTGCCCTTCCCGCAGGGCACTGCCCGATGGCACCCCTGCGGCCCGACCATCGTGCCCCGATATCTGACCCCTTTGCGCCGTCATCAGCCTAGAATGGATTGTTCGAGGTACCAGCCATGCCTCTCCCGGTGGTGCTTTGCGTCGAAGATGACGACGCGATCCTGGACCTCCACACCATCGTGCTGGAGCGCGCCGGCTACACCGTCATGTCCGCCGGCGGCGCCACCGAGGCTCTGCGCCTGCTCCTGGAGAACCACATCGATGTCGTGGTTTCCGACCATGTCCACCCCGAGCCCGCCGGCCTGGACCTGTTCCGCGCCATGAAGCAGCACAAGCCCGAGGTCCCCATCCTCCTTTGCACCGGCCTGGTCGAGCCGCCGCCGGAGGCGCTCTACGCCAACGATTTCCTGGTCAAGACCGCGGGCTCGCGGGCGCTCCTGGAGCACGTTGCGGCGCTCCTCCGGCAATCCCCCGCCCAAAAAGAAAAGACGGGGGAAACCCCGTCTTCCTGACCCTCTCGTTTCGCTGCCGGCGCTACTGCCCGCCGTCGCCTTCCGCCGCCTTGTAGAGGTACTTGATGCAGGTCTTGTAGATCATCAGGTTGGGCTGCCCGCCGGCGCGGTTCAGCTTGATGCAGCCGCGGTCGTACCACTCGATGACCCCGTGGATTTCTTCCCCGTCCTGCAGCACCACCACCATCGGGGTGTGCGCCTGCATCTGCTTCTGGTAATAGAAATTCTCGGCGTGGGTCTGCTCCGGCGGCGGCGTCTTCTTCCCGGCCGCGGGCGTGGTCCGCTCGGCGCGCTCGCGCCGCTCCTGCATCTGCTCCGCGCGCACCTGCTCACTGCGCGCCAGCGAAGGACGGATGAGCTTGCGGTTGCCGAAAGTCTCCGGGTCGGGCACGCGCCCCACGGCTGTCGCATCCATGACTTCCTTCATTGACGTGTCCTTCCCTTCGCGGTGGGCCGCCACGCGGACGTACCTTTGCCACCGCTGCTTTTTTGGGTTCGCGGATGATCCGAAGACGGGAGTCTGGCCCCCGCAGAAACCTGTAGATAGGTGCGAACTTGCTGGCTAACCTATCACAGCCGGACGACTTGGGCAATGCGCCGCGCCGCGGCTCCCCGACCGCTGTCCTCGGCCACTCTCAACGCTCCAATCCCACCGCAAAGGCATCCAGCGAGAGCGACCGCAGCACGTTGCGCCGCATCCCCGACTCGACCTCCCGCAGCCGCTCGGCGGCGGCGGCGATCCACGGGAATGGGACCGCCGCGGCCCACTTGGCCAGGGGCGCCGCCAGGTCGAGGTTCCGCGCCAGCTCCGGTGTCCCTGACTTCACGTAGAGCATGTCCTGGAGCAGCGCATACACCCCCGCGATCAACTGCTCGGTCTTCTCCCGCCCTTCCGCGCCCGCGCGATACGTCTCGGTCACGCGGAATAGTTCCGTATGGTCGCGCGTGCCCAGCGCCGCCTCCAGCAGCACCACCGCCTCCTGCCGGGCGGTCAGGTACGCCGCCAGGTCGAACGCCCGGGCGCGCCCGATGGCGCCCTGCGCCAGCCGCGCCACCAGCGCCCGCTGCTTCACGTTCCATTCCGGCCGGGCTGCGGCCAGGTAGCGCTCCAGTTCGTCCGGCGGCAGCGCGCCCAGCCGCATCGGCACGCAGCGCGAGCGGATGGTGGGCAGCAGTTCGCCCGGATTTTCCGCCAGCAGGAAGAGGGTGGCGAACTCCGGCGGTTCTTCCAGCACCTTCAGCAGCGCATTCGCCGCCTCCTTCATGAAGGCCGCCGCGGTGAAGATGTAGACCTTGCGGCGCGCGTCGCTGGGCCGGAAGTACATGCCGGCGATCACGTGCCGCACCTGGTCCACCTTGATGAGCAACTGCGGCGGATCGGGCGGGATGATGAGCACGTCGGGATGCGTCTGCACCAGGATGCGGGTCTCGCGCCGGTCGGCGTCGCGCAGGTTCTCGCGCGTCTCCACCGCCTCCGCAAACCGCTCGTCGAGCGCGTCGGCCGCCGCGATGCGCGTGCAGTGCGTGCAGTGGCCGCAGAAGTCGGGCAGGCCGTCGCTCACCGGCGACTCCACGCAGTTCATCGCCTTGGCCAGCATCTGCGCCAGGGTGTACTTCCCGGCGCCGCGCGGCCCCGCGAGGATGACGGCGTGCGGAAAGCGGTCGCGCGCCAGCATCTGCCGCAGGCGGGTCAGGGTTTCGGCGTTGCCGTGAAAGTCGGAAAAAGCCACTGGCGATCCTTAGCACTTAGCAATTGGCAGTTAGCATTTGGCCGTCGAGAGTGTGCTCAAGTCGGACGGCTAAATGCTAAGTGCTAAATGCCAAGTGCTTTCTTCACCAGCGCCACAATCTCGCCGTGCACCACATCCATGCCCCGGCGGGCGTCGACCAGCGCCACGCGCTCCGGCTCGCGCCGCGCAATTTCCAGATAAGCCGAGCGCACGCGCTCGAAAAACGCCCGGCTCTCCTGCTCGAAGCGGTTTTCGTCCCCGCGCGACATCCCGTGGCGCGTGGTGTTGCGCCGCCGCGCCCGCTCCACGCTGGCGGCGGGATCGGAGTCCATCAGAATGGTCAGGTCGGGCTGCACCCCGCCGCAGACCACCTGGTGCAGCGCCAGCACCGCCGCGCTGCCCAGTTGCCGTCCGCCGCCCTGGTAGGCTTCCGAGGAATCGGTGAAGCGGTCGCACAGCACGTACTTCCCCGCCCGCAGCGCCGGCTGGATCACTTCCGCGAGATGCTGCGCGCGCGACCCGAACATCAGCGCCAACTCCGCCAGGGGCGCCAGGTTTGCGGTGCCGGAATCGAGCAGCACGGCGCGGACTCTTTCCCCGATCGCGGTGCCGCCGGGCTCGCGCGCGGTCACCACCGCGAGGCCTTCGCCGCGCAGGAAGTCGGCCAGTCTCAGCAGTTGCGTGCTCTTGCCGCAACCGTCGAGCCCTTCGAAGGTGATGAATTTCCCGGGCGCCGGCACGTGCGGCATGATAGCACCGCGCTTGCCGCCCCTTGACCCCTTGGGCGCGGGGCCGGCGACCGCTACAATGCTCAGCGCGGAGGCCTCCCATGCGTCTCGGCGACGACATTGACGATTACTGCTCGCACTGCAAGCGCGTCATGGACCACTCCGTGGTCAGCCTCAAGGGCGACACCGCGCAACGCACCCGTTGCCGCACCTGCGCTTACGAGCACGCCTACAAAAAGGGCAAGGGCGGCCGCCAGGAAATGACCGCCAAGCAGGCCTTCGACACCCTCATGGCCAGCGTCCTGACCTCCGGCCCCCTCGCCGACGCGCCCAAAAAGGGCAAGAAGTAGATCGCCGCGGGTGCCCCAGGTTCGCGCCCCGCGGTTGGGCGCTAACCTGGGCGACAGGTGTCTCTCGCTCGCAACTCGGAACCCGAGACACCGCGCTCCGCCGTCATTCACCTCGCCCCTTACGAACAACAGAGTCCCCGTCCTGAGCGCAGCGAAGGACCTACTCCGTTGCTACGAGTGCGCAGCACACTGCCCGCGCTGCGAACTCGAAACGCGAAACCTGCCGTCATGCTGAGCGCAGCGGCGGCGCACGCCGCCGCGCAGTCGAAGCATCCCTATCGCACCCACCCCGCCCGCGTGTAGGGACGGCCGCCCTCGGCCGTCCAGCCGGAGCAAAGCTCCGGAAATTCGCACGCGCCGGATTCTCTGTGCGCCCGCCTCTCGCGCGCCGCGAGTCGCTCACCTTGAGCCACTTCACCCGCGACCTGTTTTCTCTCCCACCTCGACCGCAGACCAGAGTTGGAGAAGTCTGCTCAGATAGAGCTGCTCTTTCCCCGGTTACAGACTTCCCATAAAAGCTGGATGTTCCTTTCGGTATTGCTGCCGCCGTGAACCACAGGAATGATGTGGTCAAACTCCAACCGTTCCTGACTACCGCACTTCACGCACCTTCCCTCGTCCCTTTGCCAGACGAAGAGGCGAACCGATTCAGCGATCCGCTCGCGCCTGGAGGCTGAGGTGGCTTCGAGGTTTTCAAAAGCCTCCACCTCCCGCCGGATTCTCGCGAGCTGCCGCTCCTCCCTTAACACGGCGTGCTTGATTAGCAACAGAAGGTCGTCCGACGGACGCGTGTCTTCGTCTTCGACCCGCACGAGGCGGCCCCGAAACAGCCAAGTGCGCCCGAGGACCTTGAGAGGGATAGGTTCGATCTTCTGCCGCTCCACCTCCTCGCCCGACAATTCCAAACCGACAGAGAAGGGCCTTGCCTTATCGCCCTGGCCGACCCAGATCCTGCAGGCCCAGCCCGGTGACTCAGGGTCAGCCGCGCCCAATATGATGACTCTCCTCTTCACTGATTTGCCCCTCGAACCGGCTTTTCGTCCCTAGAGCATCTCGGCCGGTAGAAGAAGGCTGGTCCGTTCTCAAATCCAGCCACGATGCAGCCGATAGGAAGGTCATACTGCTCGCGGTTGCATCGGCAACCCTGGAAAATGTACCGGCGCGGCTGTGTTGCCGCAGCCGTGGCGACGAGCGGCCGACCGCACTCATCGCACGCCACCTCTTCCATTTCACCCAGGTTTGGAAACACCATCAATCCTCCTCAGCCATTCTGAGGGGCGGCAACCGGCTCATGCAAGGTGGCAAATGCCGCGAGCGCCGTAGGCCCCACCAACCCCGGCGACCTCGGATCGCCGCCCTCTACTTTCCCCCTTGACTCTTCCCACCCACCGCGCTAGTATGTCATTCGCTTTTTGTTCGCTTACGTCTCACCTCGGTTCTGGTCACTGTATCTCACTGTATACAGTGGCTAAGTTGTTGATTCTGCGTGGGGGAGGGGAGGGGGAGGCTAAACCCGTGCACGCCCGTAATACCGAACCTGCCCGCATGCGGCAGGCGCTGGAGTCTCCGCGCTGCCGCCACATCAAGCTCAACGGCCAGCCCTGCGGCTGCCCAGCCCGCCACGGCAAGCGTCTCTGCCATTTTCACGAGGACATGCGCCTCCAGCGCAACTTCGAGGTGCCCATCCTGGAGGACGCCGCCAGCATTCAGCTCGCGCTCATGCGCATGATGCGCGCCCTCCAGCAGAAGACTTACGACACCAAGACCTGCGCTCTCATGCTCTACGCCTTGCAGATCGCTTCCTCGAACCTTCGCCGTCTGGCTGACGACATGCCCTCCGCCGGCGACGAATCCGAGCACCCCGCTTTGGCCTTGCTGCGCGAACTTGATGTCTTGCCGCGCGACGCCGAAGCCGACCCGCAGGAGCCCGCCGCCGTCGCGGGCGAACGCAAGCGGCCCGCGTCGAGCGCCTGACGCCCCTTCGCCCAACCTTCCGGCGGTCATTTACAATGAGCCCAGTTCCCTCGAGGTCCCGCAACCGCTCCCATGTTTGAGAACCTCAGCGAAAAACTGCAGCGCGCGTTCAAGAACCTGCGCGGCCAGAGCACGCTCACCGAAGAAAACGTCGGCGAGGCGCTGCGCGAGATCCGCCTGGCGCTGCTGGAAGCCGACGTCAATTTCCAGGTGGTCAAGGAGCTGATCGAGCGTATTCGCGCCAAGGCGATCGGGGCCGAGGTGATGACCGCGCTCTCCCCCGCCGAGCAGGTGGTGAAAGTCGTGCGCGACGAGCTGCTGGACCTGCTGGGGCACGACACCGCCAAGCTGAAGTTCGCCTCGCAGCCCCCCACCGTGGTCCTGATGGCCGGACTGCAAGGCTCCGGGAAGACCACCACCGCGGGCAAGCTGGCGCACTGGCTGAAGCAGGGCGGGCATCGTCCGCTGCTGGTCTCGGTGGACGTTTATCGTCCGGCGGCGCGCGAGCAGTTGCGGGTGGTGGCCGAGGCCATCAAGGCCAACCTCTACGAAGGCCAGGTGACGGCGGTGGACGCCGTGCGCGACGGGAGCGAAGCCTTGCCGACGCTCACCCAGGAAGTGGAGCGCCTGGCGAAGGAAGCGCGGCGCGAAGCGGTCAACACCGGCTCCGACGTGCTCATCGTGGACACCGCCGGCCGCCTGCACCTCGACGCGCGGCTGATGGCGGAGATGCAGTCGCTGAAGCGGCTGCTCAACCCGCAGGAAGTCCTGTTCGTGGCCGACGCCATGACCGGGCAGGATGCGGTGAATTCGGCGCGGGAATTCCACGACAAGCTGTCGCTCACCGGCATCGTGCTGACCAAGATGGACGGCGATGCGCGCGGCGGCGCAGCCCTCTCCATCCGCCAGGTCACGGGCGCGCCCATCAAGTTCATCGGCGTGGGCGAGAAGTACGACGCGCTCGAGCCCTTCCACCCCGACCGCATCGTCTCGCGCATCCTGGGGATGGGCGACATCCTGTCGCTGATCGAGCGGGCCGAGAAGAACATCGACCACAAGAAGGCGGCGGAGTTCACCCAGAAGGTGCTCTCCGGGGACGGCTTCTCGCTGGAGGACTTTCGCGACCAGCTGCGGCAGGTGAAGAAGATGGGGTCGCTCTCCGGCATCATCAAGATGCTGCCCAGCATCGGCCCGTTTTCGAACCTGCAGAAGACGGCCGACCAGGTGGACGAGAAACAGCTGGTGCGGGTGGAGGCGATCATCAATTCCATGACCGCCTACGAGCGCAACCACCACCAGGCGATCAACGGCAGCCGCCGCAAGCGCATCGCGCGCGGCTCCGGCACCTCGGTGCAGGAAGTGAACCAGTTGCTGCGGCAGTACGCGCAGATGAAGAAAATGTTCAAGCAGGTGGGGCGCGGCGGCCTCAACCCGCGTTCCCTGGCCGGCATGATGCGCGGACGGTGAGAAGAGCAAGTTTCAAGTTTCAAGTTTCGAGTTTCTAGTTGCGAGGCAGGGCGGCGATGGGCGACGACGAAATCTTCGTGCAGGGAGGAGAAGCATTCATGGCGGATGCAGGCGGCTTCAGCGTGGGGTCGCGGCGCAACGAAGACATCGCGCTCGACATGATGAAGTTCATCGCCCTGACCACGGGCTACGGCAAGACCGCGGCCAGCGGCGGCCCGGGTTTTCAATCGGCGGCCACCGCGCCGCGCGCCGACGAGTACGCCAATAACCTGCTGGAGCTCTACGCGCGCTGCCTCGACGCGGTCAACGGCAAGCGCGGATGAGGGGCGAGCAGCGCTCTAATTGCAGGCGCCAGCGCCGGTCTTCTGATAGAGCGTGCCGCCGATTTGCAGCGCCGGACCATAGCCGCTGCGGTCCTTGGGATTCGTGGAAACCTGGTACGGCAACTGCTCCTGCTGCCCGTTGGCGTGCGTCAGAATCAGGACCCCCTGCATCTGGTTGCCCTGCGCCGTCCAGGTGCCGCCGCCGCTCCTCTGCCCGTAGGCCGTGCCCGCCTGCGCCGAGGTGTAGCTCTCGCCGCCGCGCGAGAAGTTGCCGTTCAGGCACAGGTTGATGGAGCTTTCCGAGGACGAACTGCTGGCGTAGGTCTGCGAACTGCTGTAGTGCGAGTAGTTCCCCGCCAGCACCTGGCGCAAGCCGCTGTCTTTGGGCTTGGCGAAGGTGAAGCTCTGCGCCACGGTGTCCACCAGGCGCTCCATGGCGGCGTAATCCTTGTCGGTCGCGAGACTCATAACGGTGGCGGCGGTGCCGAAGGGGCTGAGCACGCCGGCCACGCGGCAGCGGAGCTGGATGCCGTCCGCCGACCTGCCGGTGTACACGCCCGCAATCGCCTCGTTGCGGCCCGCGGGAATCTTCGTGGCCGCGGCGGCTGGCATCAGCGCCAGCCCTTCTTCGCGGTATCCCTGCTGGTACAAGGCGTTGAGCTGCTCCATCGTGGTCTTGAACTGGAAGGTGATGATGACCACGCCGGGTTCGGTGGCCGACTTGAGCACCACCGCCATGCCGCGGTCGAAGGCCTGCCAGTTCGGCGGCACGGCGAAGCTCGCCGCCCAGTTTCCTTGGAGAAGCGGTTGCCATGCATGCCGGTCGCGCCGATCTGGGAATCTCCGGCGTCGCGTTGCGGCGCGGGCGCGGGCACGGGATTCGCGGTCGCGCTCGGGGCACTGGCGCCGGGAGTGGCGGCCACAGTTCCCTGCTGGGCGCGGTCACGCGCGCGGCTCAGCGGGCCCGAGGCTGCGGCACCCGGCGCCGCGCTGCCGGTCCGCTTCATCACCAGTGGCGCTTCCAGGTCGGCGCCGGTTACGACCAACTGGCCATTGTCGAACTTGATCTTGTATTCGGCAGTGCCGCCGGCTTGGGAGATGACCAGGACGTCGGCCTCCGGCGTCTCCCACACGAACTTCTCGCCCAGGAGTTCGCCGCTGCCGTCGGCGCGAAACGTCCACTGGATGGGGACGCCGCGCATGGCGCCGCTCCAGGCGCCGACCAGCCGCGGGTCGTGCGGGTTCTGGGCCGGCAGGCCGGGCGCAAGCGCCGTCACCACGAAGAGCAGAAGACAGAACGAACGCAGCCCCGAGAGACGCGGCATGATCTCCTCCAGCACCGATCGCGCTGTGGGCGTGCGGGCAAGCCGCGGGGGGTCCCACGAGGCAGCGGGAACCGCGTGGGCAGCACGATCGGGTAGCGCGCAGGCTAACATCGGCGCCGGTGGCCCGCAATCGCAAACCCCAGCCCCAAGGCTGCGGGGCGCGCCCAAAATGCTAAACTGAACGCGACCCACCACGCCTGTCGGGGCGTAGCGCAGCCTGTAGCGCACCTGCCTTGGGCGCAGGGGGTCACAGGTTCAAATCCTGTCGCCCCGACCAATGTTTTCAAGCGCTTACCTGCCGCTGTCATGATCTCCTGCTGTTAGCGCAGATGCTCCTAGCGCAAAGCCGCGCCAGTATTGGGTTTTCGGCCGCCCCCCGGCGCAGCGACTATTCACATTTTTATCTACCGTCGCCTGCAAAGGCGGGGCGAGCCTGTTGAAATCGCAGGGAAGGAGTGGTAAATCGTTGCCCACGAGGGCAGCAGGGTATGAAGCGGTCTCTGGAGATGTGTTTCATCACGCTCGCAGCCGCCTTGATGGCGGGCGTCGGTGCGCCGACCACACCGACGCAATCCCTATCGGCAGTGCAGGTCGTTGCGCTGCGCACGGAGTATCAGCAGAATCCACTCGGCCTCGATGCCCCCAGACCCCGCCTTAGCTGGCAATTGTCTTACGCTGCGCGCGCGGTGACCCAAACTGCATACCAGGTGCGTGTGGCGGCCAGTACACAGGAACTCCGCGCCGGCCGTTCGCTGGTGTGGGACTCAGGACGCGTCAACTCCGATGAATCGATCCAGCGTCCGTACGACGGTCCAGCACTGAAATCAGGCCAGAGATATTACTGGCAGGTGCGCGTGTGGGACGGCGCGGACATGGTTTCCAACTGGAGCGAGCCGGCGTGGTGGGAAATGGGCCTGCTCGATGCCGCGCAATGGCGCGTCAGTTGGATCGAGCCGGCCCTGGCGGAGGACCGCGCGACCGCCGCGCCGGTTGCGATGCTGCGCCGTGAATTTCAGCTGCGGGATGAGGTCGTACGCGCGCGCGCCTACGTGACCAGTCACGGCCTGTATGAGATGTACTTGAATGGCCGCCGCGTGGGCGATGAGCTTTTTACTCCCGGCTGGACCAGCTACCACAAGCGCCTCCAGTATCAAACCTATGACGTTACCGCCCTGCTGCGGAAGGGCCAGAACGCCGTCGGCGTCTTGCTGGGCGATGGCTGGTACCGCTTCCGAGGCCGCTACGCTTACGGCGACCTGCTGGGGCTGTTACTGCAAATCAACATCACGTACAAAGACGGCCACGAGGAAGTCATCGGCAGCGATCAGAATTGGAAGGCGGCAACCGGACCAATCCTGATGTCCGAAATCTATGACGGCGAAACCTACGACGCCCGGCTGGAAAAGCCAGGATGGAACCAGCCTGGGTTTGCCGACCAGCAATGGTCCGCCGTTCGGGTTACGGCGCAGCGAAACGACAACCTCGTGGCTCCTGCCGGTCCGCCCGTGCGCAAGATGGAAGAACTGCGCCCGGTGAGGATCTTCCAGACGCCCGGCGGCGACACGGTGGCCGATATAGGTCAGAACATGGTTGGGTGGGTGCGGCTCAAGGTGCAAGGCCCGGCGGGCACGACCATCACGCTGCGACACGCCGAGGTGCTCGACAAGCAAGGCAACTTTTATACGGAGAACCTGCGCCAAGCGAAGGCCACGGACCGCTACACCCTCCAGGGAGGTGGCCCGGAGGTTTTTGAGCCGCATTTTACTTTTCACGGATTCCGGTACGTGGCGGTTTCCGGCTATCCGGGCGAGTTAACGCCCGACAGCCTGACGGGCATCGTTATTCATTCCGATATCGCACGCACCGGTGAATTCGAAACTTCCAGGGAGCTTGTCAATCAACTTCAACACAACATCGAGTGGGGCCAGAAGGGGAACTTCCTCGATGTGCCCACCGATTGTCCACAACGGGACGAACGGCTGGGATGGACGGGCGACGCGCAGGTGTTTGCCCGCACCGCTGCCTTCAATCGGGACGTTGCCGGATTCTTCACGAAATGGCTCAGAGACCTTGCGGCCGACCAGCAGGAAAACGGCAGTGTACCGGTCGTGATCCCCGAGGTGCACACCTCTTCACCCCCGTCCGCCGCCTGGAGCGACGCCGCGGTCATCATCCCGTGGACGATCTATCTCAGCTACGGCGATGAGCGCATTCTGGAGGAGCAGTATCCCAGCATGCGGAAATGGGTGGAATACGAACGGCAGCGCGCAGGCGACGATTACATTTGGCGAGGCGACCCGCATTACGGCGACTGGCTTGCCTATGCGGCGCCGAGTTCGGAAGCCCGCAGCTATCCCGGCGCAACCACCGGAAAAGATCTGATCGCCACCGCATTTTTCGCCCACTCGACCGACTTACTGCAGCGCACCGCACAGCTCCTCGGCGAGCAAGACGACGCCACGCGCTACCGTGAACTGCTGGCAAACATCAAGAGCGCCTTTGTTCGCGAGTTCGTGACCCCCACTGGCCGTGTGGGTGAAAACACGCAAACGGCCTACGCACTCGCACTTGAATTCGATCTGCTACCGAAAGAATTACGCGCCGCCGCCGCCGAGCGGCTGGCGAAGGACGTGCGGGAGCGAAAACATCTGACGACAGGGTTCGTCGGCACGCCGTTTCTCTGCCACGTCCTCACCCGCTACGGGTACGCCAACGAGGCCTACATGCTGCTCAACCGCGAGCAGTATCCGTCGTGGCTCTATCCCGTCACACAAGGTGCCACAACGATCTGGGAACGTTGGGATGGAATCAAGCCAGACGGCACCTTCCAGGACAGTGCGATGAACTCGTTCAACCACTACGCGTACGGCGCCATCGGGGATTGGATGTACCGTGTTATGGCCGGCATCGAGGTCGATCCGCAGGCGCCCGGCTACAAGCACGTGCTCATTCAGCCGGTGCCCGGCGGCGGGTTTTCACACGTAAAAGCCAGCCACGAAACGATGTATGGTCTTGTCAGTTCCGCGTGGCAACGCCGGGACAACAGATTTGAGCTCGCCATTATGCTTCCCGCCAACACGCACGCAACGGTGAGATTGCCGAAAGCACACTTGGCAGATGTCATGGAATCCGGCCAAGCTCTCTCCTCCGCAAAGGGCATCGTGAGCGCGGGACAGGACGGCACCGCCGTAGTCGTCGACACCGGCTCCGGCCAGTATCGCTTTAGCTACGCGATGGCTGAGGACTAGCGGCTCTGGGGCCAGCCAAGTTCACGAAATGACCTGGTCCCGACGTCTGCAGCCCAATGCTATTTTCTGGCTACCAGCGGCTTGGTGATTCCCGAAACACTTGCCGCTTAGAGTTGTCCGAGGCCGCTCGCAATCTCCGGAGTCGTCGATCAAAACACTACTGCTTTGCTGTGCCGAACACCAGCCGCACCGGGCCGAAGAGTCCAGCCGGAATGGGCTGTACCTTGTCCATGTCTTGCGCTTCGAAGCGGACCCCGTAGCGCGAGTTCAGCAGGCGATAATCGGGCAAACGGTGTCCCGCCATGTAATTGAGCGCGAGATTAGCCACCACGATCCTGAGCTTGTTGTCACCGGGTTGCAGGAACGGCGTGACCTCGAGTGCGTACGGCGGACACCAGACGGAGCCGGCGCGCTGGTCGTTGACGTACACCACGGCGGCTTCGCGGACGGGCGCTTCGAGCCACGCCTGCATGCCATTGCGCAAGGGTTGCGGCGGGATTGGCTTGTCGTCACCAAACTCGAGCCGCACCGACGATCCGCGGCGAAGACTATCGGCTGTAATCGGCACGGTCTTTTCGTAGGTCGCGGTTCCGGAGAAGTAGCGCGTGTCTTCATCGTCCGTCCACGAACGCAGGTGCTCCATGGCAACGGTTTTGCCGTTGTTGCTGAAGGTCACCTGCCAGTTGCTGCTCAAGTCGATAGTCGAGCCGGCCGCGCTTGGTGAGGCCAGCGCGGGTGCCTGCGATGCGCTATTCGATAACACCAGGACGCGGGAGCCGTACGGTTCCAGCTCAGTTGCCACCTTGCTGGAGTGAGCGGCTGCTTCCGCGTTGGCGGGTGCGATGTGGCCGGATATTGGGTCCCACCACTCCGCATGATTCGCCGAAACGCGAAAGGTAGCCGTGGTCTTCACCGGGAATTGGCTGGTATTCGCCAGGAAGTAGATGTCGGCGTCGGGCGTGCGCCGATGGACAACCCCGATGTCCGCGGCAGCCGGTGAAAACGCCACATCCGCGGTGGCGAGCGATACGAGCTGAGCGCCTAGCCGACTTTCATCCTGGACAAAACGAGCCGGCGGTGACGTGCCCTCGAATAGGCGCCGTGTAATTTCCCTTACCTGCTCCTGTTCCGCCGCACTGGCAGCGAAACCTGGAGCAGCTCCGGGCAGACGCCCAGTAGCCACAAGGATCCCGCCCGCACGAACAAATTCCTCAAGCTTCTGGTAGGTCGGCAGAGGAATTCGCTCCACGCCGGGCAAGATCACGACGCGATAGGCGTTCGGACCAAGCGACAGCGCCCCCTGTCCGACTTTGCCGACGCGCTGCAGCGCGTCGTCGTCGAAGAAGTCCAGATTGAATCCAGCGTCGAGCACATCGCCGACCACCTCGCTGCCAAGCTGCGCGCGCAGTGTTTCGAACAGGTTCACGTGGCCGGGCGTGAGGTGCGCCCACGCGTCGCTGTTCGGCAAATAGAAGGCGACGTCGTTGGCGGGCTTGCCCTGCCGCAGAACGAAGCTGACCCGCTGCAGGTAGCGCGCGATGTCAGGCATCACGATCCACCAGGGGTCCTTCTCGTCGAAGACGGCGGCGGCATAAAAACGCCAGCCGGGATACTCGACATAGGGCGGCGTGTAGGGCCAGCCGTGGCCAATCAGCTGATTGATGCCTTGCAGGAAGTGCCGATCGGCTTCGGCCTTCATGTCGAGCGGCGTGGCACGAAAAACCGGCGAGTGCAGCCACGTCCAGGTTTCCGATGAGGTGATCGGCACGCCGTAAATGTGGCTGGCGCTGGCGGCCCAGCGGGTCGCCGCGAGCGTCTTCCACTGTGCGCCTTCGCCTTCCGGAAGATCAGTGAGGGCGCTGCTGGATAGTTCCGCCGGCGGAATGCCGTAGCCTTGCATGCGGAAGCGCGTGTGGTTGCGCCTGGACCACTCGTGCACCGTTGACGCGAAGCGTTCGTTGAATAATTCGGTCAGCGTGCGGGCCCAGTCGTGCCGAATGTCGAGCGTCGTCGGACCGAGGTCGCTGACGAGTGCCGGCAGATATGGCTTCAGGTCATAGCCGCGGCGGCGGCGAAACTCCTGCAGGAAATCGCTCGTCCAGTCGGAGTTATAAACCTCGAGGCTGTCGCCAAAAATCGCGTACGGCGGGTCCGCATCGAAGGCCGACAGCAGCCGGTCGCCGACGGTGCGTAAATAGTGCTCGACGGCCGCGCGATCGTAATGGTCCACCACGAAGCCTTCGGCGCCGACGGCGGGCCGCTTCACCATCATTCCGGTGCGGCTGGCAATGAAAAACAATAGCTCGCGCGCGCCCGCAGTTCCCGCCGGCACGGCGACGAAACCGTCGTGAATATCCGTTAGCGGCTGAAAGCTGGAGGGCGCTGCGGGAGAACCGGGCGCGGGCGCAAGAAACGCTGCCAGTAGCTCCTCGCCTTCGGCGATGTAGGGAAGCGGGACACGCCGCGCGCTACCCTCAGCCTTCCCGTGAGCGATACGCAACATTCCCGCCGCCTGGGTGACCGGCACCTGCGGTCCACCCCACGGCCAGCCGCTGCCGAGCGTGAGATCCATGCGCAAGCCCAGCTCTTTCGCCTTATGGGAGACAAACCGGAGTGATGCGAGGAATCCATCCGAAAGAAAAGGAAGATTCTTGGCGCCACGTTGCGGGTCGTCGAGCGCCAGCGGATAAACCGGCTGCACCTCGACTCCGCCGATACCGCCCTCTTTCATCGTTCGCATCTCGCGTTCAAGCTCGGCGTTGGTGACTGCCGGGCCGAACCACCACCAGCGCATCATGATGCGCGCATCATCCGGCGGATTCTGGAAGAGCTGCCGGAGTTCATCCAGGCGTGGGGCGGTCGCCGATGGTGCGGCGGCGGGAGCTTTCGACTGCGCGAGTGCTGCCGGACGACAGATTAATGTGCAAAGCAGGACTGCGGCAGCCCACGCTGCCGTGTGCGCGCTAGATTTGGAACGGCTCATCCTTCCCTCTCCGCACGACGGTTGCTCGCATGCCTGGGTTCCCGTGCGCTGCCGTGCCTAATCACGGCAACGTGGGAAGCGCGGCGGGCGGCGGTTGAATCTGAATTTCGACCGCTGCGTCCTGCAAGCCGTCGCCATGGGCGACCAGGCGAACCGTGCCGGGTTGCCGCGCCGACTGCACGATGGCCAACGCCCGGCCCTGACGCAACTCGCGGTGGTCCGCCTTGAACCCTTCCGGGCTGTCTAAATCGGCATTGTCCACGCCGGCGAGGGTTCCCTGCCCGCTGATCTCAAAGCGCACCCGGTGGCGCGCATCCGGCACGACTACGCCTTTCTCGTCCACGGCGCGTACCTCAACATACGCGAGGTCCTGGCCGGTGGCGGCGAGCGTGGAACGGTCGGGACTCAAGACCAGGCGAACTGCCTTGCCTGCCGTTTGCAGCTCGTGCGTCGCGACCACGGCGCCGTCCTTCCTGGCCACGGCGCGCAGTATCCCCGGTTGATTAGGGACGTCCCAGAGAACGATGTGGTCGGCGTATTCGGCCGCGTGTCTTTCGCCCAGCGATTTGCCGTTCAGCAGCAATTCGACGACGGGCGCATTGGTAAACGTGTACACGCGCAGCGTCATCAGCTCCGGCGGGAAGTTCCAGTGCGACAGCAGCGAGATAAAACTGCCGCCGGCATCGCGCTTCGGCTCCTGGCGGGAGTCGGGATTGTCCACCGCGATCCATACCATGGGGTCGTCGGTGTACAGGCTCTGGACAAAGTACGAGAACGGCTTGCGCACCCCCGTCATCGATACCAGCGTGGTGCGATAACCTTTGCTCGGCCACGCGCCCGCTTCGCCCAGATAGTCCACGCCGGCCCAAATGAACTGGCCGGCCACATACGGGAAGTACTGGCCGGTGTAGTAATCGCGTGTACCCCACCACTGGTTGCCGGAGTTGTCGGTGGCCGGCCGCGGCGCGTTGAGGTCCACCTGATGGACATGCGCTTCGCTGCCCAGCAGGACCTGGTTGGGATGCTGCTGGTGGTCGCGCGCGTAGAAGCGCGTCTGGTAATTCATGCTGATGACATCCATGTACTCCGCCAGTTCGGCCAGCGGCGCGTCGCGTTCACCGCGGTTATTGCGCACGGGATGCAGTGCGGCCGTCACGGCCCGGGTGGGGTCCAATTCGTGGACGACATTCTGCATGGCCTGATAGAGCAGCGCGCCTTCACGCATGTACATGTGCGGCGTCATTTCGTTGCCGATGCTCCAGAGGAAAATGCTCGGATGGTTGCGATCGCGGCGGATGAACGCCCGCAGGTCGTCTTTCCAGCCGGTGCCGTCCGGCAAGAATCCGTACCACTTGTCGAAGGCTTCGTCGAGGACCAGAAAGCCCATGCGATCGGCCAACTCGAGCAGCTCGGGAGGTTTGGCATCGTGACTCAGCCGAAGGGCGTTGACGCCGATCGTCGCTAATATCTTCAAGCGGCGCTCGAAGCCGCTCTCCAGCGTGGCGGCGCCGAGCGCACCCAGATCGTGGTGAATGCAAACTCCCTTGATCACGACCCGCTGGCCGTTCAGCAGGAATCCACGGTTCACATCGAACTGGATGGTGCGGATACCAAACGGCGTCTCGTAGGCATCCGCGGGCTGCCCGCCCTCGCGCACCTCGCTCAACGCGCGATAGAGCTGCGGCGTCTGCTGCGTCCAGAGCTGAGGTTGTGAAACAGCGATCGACTGCGTGACGGTGGTCTCCGCCCGCGGTGGCACGTGTATGGGCACGCTTTGCATCCCGACTTCCTTCTGCCCGGGATCGAGAATGCGGGTCAGGAGCGTGGCGCTGCGCGTTTCGTCAGAATCGTTGCGCAGCGTGGTCTGGATTTTGACGTCGGCCTGCCCGCCGCTGACGGTGGGCGTAGTCACGTACGTGCCCCAATGCGCGACGTGCAGCGGGCTGGTGAGCACAAGCCAAACGTGCCGATCGATGCCGCTGCCGGTGTACCAGCGGCTGGCCTGTTTCAGGTTGTCCACCCGCACTGCAATCACGTTGTCGCGGCCGATGCGCAGCCACGGCGTCAGGTCACACTCAAAGCTGATGTAGCCGTTTTCGTTGTGCCCGACCTTTTGTCCATTCACCCAGATGTCGGAATGGTTGAAGACGCCATCCATGTCGAGGAACACGCGTTTGCCGCTGAACTCCTGCGGCACGCGAAAGCTCTTGCGATACCAGCCGATCCCCAGGGGTGCGTAGCCGCCGGCCGAACCCGACGGATTGTCCTCCACCCACGGGCCTTCGATGCTCCAGTCGTGCGGGAGGTCGAGTTTACGCCAGCCGCTGTCGTCAAAGGCCGCCCTTTCCGCTTGCGGGGGATCGCCGAGCGTGAATTTCCAGCCAAAATCCAGGCGAAATCGCTGCCGTGGCGACTGGGCCGCGGCGTCCGGCGGCGAGCAAGCCAGCGCTAACAGCGCGAGCACTAGAAACGCTCGCTTCTTGAAGGCGAATTGCGTCATTCAGCACCTCCCATCGGTCGGGCGGAATGATGGCGCAATCAGCAACGACTTGCCACGGCAGATCATGGGTCCTCAATGCACCGTCGGGGCGGTGGTAGCGTTCTTCTCAAACCCGCTCTTCACTTCGGCATCGAGCGCTTTCAGGTCCGGCTTCTTTTGTGCGCTGTCCATCGCCTCATCGTACTCGTGCTTCAGATCGCCGAGCTGGAGTCTGGAGCCGACGCGCACAAACAGCGGCATCTGGTGCAGTTCCGCCTGTACCGTGATCGTCTGGCCGCCCCGATATACCTTGTCGGGATGCCACGCGTCGCGCCACTGCTCGTGCGCCGGAAGATAAAGCTGCTTCGTGCGTTTCTCTTTTTCCCAGACAGGCGAGACCAGTAGGTCGGGGCCATAGAGATAGGTTCCCCAGTCTTTCCACGATTCCGGAGCTTTAGGGTCGACGAGAAACAGCGGTCGGACGATTGGCATGCCGGTCTGGCGCGCAATCTGACCCTGCTGATAGCTGTAGTCCGCGAGCCGCTCATGCAGGCGTGCGTAGAGCCGCCAGATTGGATCAGTTGTGCGTCATAGCTTGGCGGCCGCGGCAGGTTCCAGAAGCCGACGTTACGAGTGGGTCCGACCTCCATGATGGGGGTGAAGGCACTGAATTCCAGCCAACGCGCGCAGACCTCCTGCTCCAACAGTTGCTGGTTGTAGCCGCAGGTATCCGAGCCCCAGTTGGGATAGCCCATCACGGCGGAGCGCTGTACTGCGATGATGGAGGCGCGCAGGCCCTCCTGGGTCCCCCCAATGTCGCCGCCCCAGAACACCCCATACGGCGCACTGCCGGTGTAGGCGGCGCGCGGCATCAGGACAAAGTCATGGTCGCGCCGAAACTCCTGCGCGACGTCATAGGCGGCTTGCAGATACATCGTCGGATAGGCGTTGCGGTTCTCGCGCAAGGAGCGTCCGTCGAAGACCTGGAAGGGACCGCCATCGGGAATATCCTCTTCGCCGCGGTCGAGCTTGAAGCCGGCGACGCCCGCCTTCAGCAGCTTGGCGACGCCTGATTGCCAGTACTGCTTCGCTGCGGGGTTCGTAAAATCCACCAGCGGATAATTGTTTCGGGAGGGCTGCTGGCCTGGCAGGTTGTAGCCCTTGGCTAACGCCTCTTTTTCCATCTCACCCTGGGAAAATGGTGCAATCCAGAGCATCAGTTGGGTTTGCTGCTGGTTGAGCCAGCGCACCATCGCGTTGAAGTTCGGCAGGCGCTGCTCGTCAATTTCGAAGTCGTCATAGCCAAGCCGGCCCGGACCCCAGGGTCGGTCGATCCAATACACGCCGTTGGGA
This sequence comes from Terriglobia bacterium, assembly GCA_963739375.1. Classification (GTDB taxonomy): domain Bacteria; phylum Acidobacteriota; class Terriglobia; order Terriglobales; family Acidobacteriaceae; genus CAVUAF01. The sequence continues at coordinate 174,442 of CAVUAF010000018.1, read as the reverse complement.
ATGCCGAAGGCGCGCATCAGCAAGACGTCTTCCATGACTTCCGAGTTGAACGGGCCGGTCACCGGGGTGCCGTCGTAATACGTGGCCCGCTGCGTGTGCTCATCGCGCCAGCGCCACGGCCGGTACATCCAGCGCGGCGGCAGAAAGGGAGGACCGGCATCGAGCGCGTGCGCACGCACCAGCGCAGCCGGCTCGGGGGCGGTGTACACCTTCATCTCGAATGCCGGGCCTTCGAACTCGATCGTCACCCGCGCCGGATCGGTACTGGCAAAATCCATCACCCCGGGCCAGTGGCCTTTTACGAACACCGCATAACCGCGCGATGACAAGTAGAACGGCGCATACACAGAGGTGGTGGGCTTGAGGATGACGTCAATCTTCTGGCCGTGCAGATCCATCCCGTAACTCTGGTTCGGCGCCCACGACTGCTGCTGCGGCCCGTCCACTACGCGCTCCATTATGCCCGTGAAGTATTCGTTCGGCCGAGCCTCGATCCCGAGGCCCCACTTCGTGATGTCAGCATCGGGCTGAGCACTCAGCCGGAGCAAAAAGTTTTGGCCCTCGGGCGTGATCGAAAGCTTTACCAGGCGCCCATCGGGCAGCCGCACCTCGTGTTTCTGCACGAGTTCGGCTGGAAGTGGCGTCCGTCCGGCGGCAGTGGTGAAAGCGAGGCGATCGATTCGCAGCACGCCAGCTGCGGCGCCGGCTGTGGTGCCTGCGACGTACCGCGAGCGCAGATTTACCACCGGCTCACTTGCTGGTTGTGCCAGCATTGGAACCGGCATGAGCAATGCCCATGAGGCGCAGAGCAGCCGGGTTCGAGTGTTGCGCGCGCAGAACAAATTCGCTCCTCTGACCAGCGCTCAGAATCAGTTGCTCGCCGGTTTGCGATCGGTTTGCGTGGAGCTTGGGGGCAAGTTCCAGCGATTGACGGGATCAGGATGGGCAGGGTCGAACCGGCCCACATCATCGACCAAGTATTGCGCAATGCTAAGGTGGTTGGCGCGAATGCTCTCGACGACGCACCGCGCCAATTCATAAGCGCCATACGCGTTGAAATGCGTGTCGTCCTTCAGTTCAGCCTGCTGCCCCGGAAAGGTTTCGGCGGGATAGTGCACAAAGGCGCGCAGCGTACCCTCCGGTCCCAGGGCTTCGAATAATGTCTTACTCATTGCGTTCAAGTCGATGAGCGGGACGTTCTCTTCTTGCGCTGTTTGCCGCATGGCCTCGGGGTAATCGCCGAGCGTGTTCACAATCTGGCCGTCGCTGTCGAAAGTCCGGCGATGCATCGAGGTGACGAGCACCGGGATCGCTTGCCGCTTCCTCGCTTCGTTGATGTACTGCCTCAGATAATCCTTGTACGTGGTGAACGGGTCCACGTGCGAGCCACCCGGCTTCTGGTCATTGTGCGCAAACTGAATGAAGAGGTAGTCGCCGGACTTGAGCGTCTCGAGTAGCTTGGCGAGGCGCTGCTCGCCGACAAAACTCTTCAGCGACTCACCCGATTCCGCGTGATTGGCGATCGCCACTCCCGGCCTGAAAAAGCGTGGCAACATCTGGCCCCATGCCGCCCACGGTTCGCGCCGCTGGTCGGTAACGGTGGAGTCGCCGGCGAGATAGACGGTGATGGCGCGCTGCGCCGGCTTGACCCCCAACGAGCGGACACACGGCCGCACGTTATTGAACTCCAGCGTCAGCCGATGGTCCCAGTCGAAGTCGTTCTGCTCCTCCGGCTTGAGCCGGACGGTCTCGCCGGTATGCAGCTCTTGGTACCGAACATTCACCGTAACCATACGGGTTGCGGTCTTGCCGCGCGCTACTTTCACCTCGGGCAGCAGGAGACGGCGCGCCTCGGCTTTGACGGTGGCGACAGAATCCACCTTCGCGTCGCCAAAGACCAGCGTGACATCGTAGTTGCCTTCCGGCACATCCACGCTGAATAGGAACGGCTTGCCTTGCCCGCAGATGGCATGGTCACGGGCCACGAGGTCGGCGGCGTTCATGAAGCCGTAATGGCTTTCGCTTGAATAGTCAGTGGTTGGCTGGATCGCGATGGCGCCGTGGCGTGCCGGCGCGGTACCGAATTCAAAAGCGAAGCCGGCCTCCGGCGCCGCAACTGCAGTTCGTGCTGCCGGCGGCGTTTGTGCCGACGCTGCTGTACCATCCCCTGGAACTCCCAGAAAGACACAAAGCAGCAGGAAACTCGCCCTTGCAGCGTGACGGCGAATATTCCAACCCATTTGTGGCCCAAGCTTCTTCATGTCATGCGACAGTTAAACCGCGCGCGGGCCGCGGCTATTTCGATCGTTGCACTTCCACCGCGAAGACGTGGGTCGGGCCGAGCATGTTCGAGCGAAACACGATCCACTTGCCGTCGGGCGTGAAAGTGACGTTCGGTTCCACTTTGTAGTCGTGCTTCGCCAGGTCAACAAGCTTCTCAGCTTGTAGCGCGCCGTCGCGCGGCGTGAACAGGTAGATCCATTGGCCATTGTCGGGGGTGGCCACGCTGTGCGGCCCGCCGCCGTCGCCGGCGAACAGCTTGCCATCCGGCGAGACGTTGTAGTGCACCGACCACTCCGGTTTGGCAACTTTGTAGCGGATGCTCTTGCCCGTCGCGAGTTCCACACCGGCCAGCCAGAATTCTCTTCCTTTCGGCGTCTGCAGGTCGTACCAGATGGTCTTTCCATCGGCGCTGAAGAATTCGTGGCCGGCAATCTCCATGTCCATTGTGCGAGTGTGGATCTTGCGCAACCCGGTACCGTCGGCGCGAATCGTCCAAATGCGATCAACCTTGTGCCATGGCCCCTCATGACAAAACATGATCAGGTTGGGGTCTGTCGGCGAAAACTGCACGTGGTTCAGCCAATCCGTACTGCGATGGAACGGGGTGATGTTGCCGGTTTTGATGTCGATGGTATAGAGCGCCATCGGAATGCGCGCGGCCAAGCGGCGCTCCATCATCTCGCCTTTGCCGGGATAGTTGTCACCTTGTCCGCGGGCCGGCACTGGCGGCGTGGACGGGTCTTGCGGCGGACCCTCGACGATGCTGCCGGCGAGCAGGGTTTCGTCGGCGTTCACGGCCAGACCCGACCCCGTGCGCAAGCGCGCATCGGTGACGATCGCACGCGTTTCGCGCGTGTCGAGGTTCGTGGCGTAGACGGTGTCGTCCTTCAGGTAGAAAGCCTGGCGTGTCCTGCGCCCAACCACCACGTTGCGCACGCGGCCGTCGACGACAGGCCGGATTTTGCGCGTTCCAAGGTCGATGACCGAAAGGCCCTGTGATGTGGTGACCAACAACAGGTCGCCCTTGGCCGTGTAGGCGTTCTGATGGAAATACAGACTGGCGCTGCCCGGCTCGTCCGAAAGGCGAATGACGCGATGTTGCGTCACCGGCTCGACCCACTCGCGCGGCGGCTGCTGGGCCACCGATCGGTCGCTGGACGGAGTGGCTGGCGCCGCGGGCGACTGGGCCCAGGCGGCAGCGGCGAACAGCAACAATAGCGGGCAACTACGCAGCATGCAGTGTGCGATGGGAACCCTCGGCAACCGCTCGCTAGAAGAAGATTTTCACCCCAAACTGGATGTACCGCGGCAGCCCCAGCTCGCGCAGCTGCCCAAAGCTCGTGCTGTAGGTCTGCCGCAGACGGTACAGCTTGAAGCCGTCCAGCGTGCGGATGTCGAACGTATTCGCGTCCTTCGTGGCGAATCCCTGCGGCAGCGCGAGACTCCAGAAGCTGGTCGGAAGGGCGCCGCTGGCAAGCCGGGTGCTGTTCACCATCTGCTGGATCGACGTCAACTGCGCGGTTCCCGGGCTGGTGTTCGACAGCGGCTGGGCGTTGAGCGTGGCCCAGGCGTCGTACTCGGCGGCGCTGATGGGCGTGAAGGTCCGCACCCCCGTGGTGGTATTGATCGTGACCGTGCCTTCGTTAGGCGCTCCCATGAAGTCCGGTCCCGCGTTGCCCGAGCTAACCTGGAAGTTGGGGTGATTGAACGCGTTCAGCAGGTCCATGCGGAACTGAATGTAGCGCTTGCCGTCGGCGCTCCAGCGCGCCGGCAGGTTGAAGTTTTTCTGCACCGAGGCGTCGAAGTAGCGCTGCGTGGGACCCCGGAAATCGAGCGTGCGCGAAGTGTTGCCGAGCACTCCCTTCACCGGCCGCTCAAAGGCAGCGGGGTTGATGAAAGGCTCGCATATCGCGCTGGTGGCGCAGTTACGGTTGTAGCCCGGATTGAGCAGCGGAACGCCGGCCACGCGGTCGGGACGCACCGTGTGGGTCAGCGTGGCATTCAAGCCGTTCGCGTCGGACAGCGTCGCCAGGAAGGGGAATTCGCTGTTCATGTGAATGATGCCGCTCGTCGTCCAGCCGCCCAGCAGCGCGTTGAGCGGGGCTCCCGCGCCGCCGAGGAATTTGCGGTGCTGTCCGAATGGCAAGTCGTAGATGTAGGTCGCACTGAAGACATGTTTCTGGTCGAACGCCGACAACGAGTAGTCGCTGCTGAGCGGGGCGCCGAATGCGACGTTGCCGCCGGTGGAAGTAGGCGTGCTCAGCGTGCGCGTGTCGGGGCTGGCATCGGAGGCGTTGTCCATCGATTTCGCGAAGGTGTAGTTCGCGGTCAGCGTCAGCCCCGGGTTCATCCGGCGCAGGACGCTGATGTAGGTGGCATGACGAACGCTGCGGCCGACAGCGTTGAAGTACGTCATCAGGTTGTTGATTCCCGGGTACTGGCTGGCCAGCGATCCGAACGGCACGGCGATGGCGTTGTTCAGCAAGTCGCGACGACCGAGCGGGTCGGTGATGCTGGTTTCCGTGCCAACCGGCGCTACCGCCGTGCCGGTGGAGCCCGGCGCTGGCGCCACCGACACCTGCATGGCCTGAATGAGGTTGAAATCACGCGGGTTGATATTGATGAGCTGGGTGTACAGGTTCGATCCTTTGGACCCCACGTAGGCCGCCTCGACCACGGTGTTGCGGAAAATACTGGCGGCGAGCGAGACGTTCCAGCTGTGCACGTAGGGAATGCCCGCGTTCTTCGAAATCGTATATCCCGGAATCCCGAGACTGGGCAGATACACCAGCCCGTTCGCCGGGATGTTCAGCGCCTGGGCCGGCGTGAGGCCGGACGACGCCGGCGGGTTGCTGGAGAGTCGCAGGGCGGAGGTGGAATCGACGCCGCCGGTCGAACCGGTGGTGGTGGTAGACACGTTCACGAACCCGCCGAAGTCCGGATTGGGCAGGCGATTGTTGCCCGTGATCGGCACGTGCGACAGGCCGTATCCGCCGCGCACCACGAACCCGTGGCTGCTCCACAGGCCCGGGCTCCACGCAAACCCAAAGCGCGGCTCGAAGTCCCAGCGCTCGATGGGGAAAATGTATTTCGACGCTCCACCGCGCCCGGCGTACTGGAAGGGCGGCACCAGCATCGACGTCAGCGTCGTGGTAGTGCCCGGCAGGGTGATGGGCGTGGTCAGCGGGAAACTCTGCGCCAGTTCGGGCACAAAGGAGCCCTGCAGGTTGTTCTTCTCGGTGCGCGGCAACTGCAGGGAGTAGCGCACCCCCATGTTAATCGTCAGGTTCGGCCGCACCTTCCAGTCGTTCTGGATGAAGGCCGCGGCGGCGTTCCAGCGGTAGTAGTAGGGCATAAGCAGAGGGCGAACCGCGATCTGGTTGGGAATGCCGAGCAGGTAGCTGGCAAAGGGATTGCCACCGTTGGCCACGCTGGTGGAGGCGAAGACGGCGCTGGTCTGCGCCACGCGGAAGTCCCAGCGTCCGCCCGAGGCGGAGAAGAAGGGGATCACGTTCAGCAGCGAGTGCGTCAGGTCTACGCCGAACTTCCAGATCATCGAGCCATGCGTCCAGTAGACCATGTCGACGATGTTGTAGCGCTCTTCCACGTTGTAATTGTTGGTGGAGGCCGACGAACCGATGTTGGTGAAGGCATCGTACCCATTGGAATCGGAACTGAACTGGAACAGCGGCATGCCGCCCTTGGTCAGGCTCGGGATGCCGAGTTCCGTGGACAGGTTGCGGCCGGTCTTGATCGAGAACGCCGGCGAGAAGTCTTCGCTGAACGTCCCGCGAGTGTAGTTCAGCCGCAGGTCGTTCATCAGCGTGGAGGAAAACAGGTGGGTGTCGGAAAACACCATTTGCCGTGCCCAGCTGTAGGACGCGCTGTTGCCGTTCACCTCGCTGCCGAAGCCGCGGGTACCCGCTGCCGGCACATACGTGTACCGGTAGCTCATCTTGTTCTTGTCGTTCAGGCTGTGATCAATCCGAAACGTATAGCGGGTCTCATCCTGCGTCACGAAGCGATTGATCACGGAGTTCTTCACCCGGCCATTGACGTCGAGGTGGTAAGCGCCGGCATGCGGCATAAATTCCAGCGCTTGGAGGGCGACCGGATCTATCATGCTCTGCGGAATGATGTTGCCCGCAAACGCAGTCACCGTGCTGGCGCGCTGCCATTTGTTGCCGACGAGATTGAACTGCTGATAAATCGTCGCCGGTCCCACCGACGTCAGCCCGAATTGCGTCGCCACGGCCGCCGGCAGCCAGCCGCTGCTCGTCCGCACCAGCCCACTGAAGTCGCCACCACGCATGGCGTCCGTGGGCAGCAGTGTATCTACCACCACGAAGTCGCGGCGGTACCGCGGTTCGCCCGCGAAAAAGAAGAAGGTCTTGTTGTGGCCGTTATAGATCTTGGGCAGAACCACCGGCCCGCCGATCGTTCCCGAGAACTGGTTGAAGCGGAGATTGTTCGCCGGACGTACCGTCCCCGCCGTCCACACCTTCGCGTTGGTGACGGGATTGCGCGTGTACCACAGCGCCGTGCCGTGAAACTGGTTGGTACCCGACTTGGTGGTGACGTTGATGACGCCGCCGCCGGTCGAGCCGTACTCGGCCGAGTAGGCCGAACTCTGGACCGTGAACTCCTGCACCGTCTCCGGCGTGAAGCTGACCACCGCGCGGGCAATGCCCACGCCGGTGTTGTTGACACCATCGGCGAGCATCACGGTACTGCCCGCGCGACCGCCGTTGATGTTGATATTGAATCCCGGAACCGGATTGCCCGATGTGACCGGCGGGTCCTCGCTGCCCGCGGAGCCGCTCACGTTCGGCGCCGTCATGGCCAGGTCGAGCACGCTGCGGTTGAACAGCGGGACGTCCGCGAGCTGGCGCTGCCCGATGGTTTGTCCCGTCACCCCGCTCTCGGTATTGACCAGCGGTGCGCTCTCTTGCACCAGAACCACCGTCTCCACCGTCCCCGGCTGCAGGGTGATGTTGTGGGTCGCGGTAGTCGCGGTGTCGACCTTCACGTTGTCCTCGACCGCCTTGGAGAAGCCCGGCGCCGTGACCTCGATGCGGTACGTCACCGGCTCGAGGTCGCCGAGCGCGTAGGTTCCGGTACCGGAGGTCGTCAGCCGCGTGCTCTGGCTGGTGCCAACGTTGGTGATCGTCACCGTCGCGCCCGGCACCACCGCCCCTTTGGAATCGAACACGGTGCCGCTGATGCCGCCGCGATTGGTTTGTGCGCCCGCCGCTCCCAGGAGGACGAGCACAAGCATCGCGACCAGCATGCGCGCATCAAAGTCCACCCACCGCTGCCTCCCAGAATCAAGACTGCTCCAGCGCATGGTCCCCCCCTTTCGGCAAGCACGACAATCACACCGATTCCGCCGCCTCCAAATTTAGCGAACAGGGCACGGAATGCGCGCTGGTCCTATATACCGCGCCCGACCTCTGAATCAAGTCGTCCTCTTTAAGTATTCGCAGTGTTTTGCACTGCGAAACGCTCGTCCGATCGCCAGCTGCGTAGGTAGCCCCCCTGCAATCAGTAGATTGCGACAGCTAGCGCTGATAGGTTCCAGGTCTTGGTAGCCGCACACAGGCGGCATCTTGTTGTACATTGCAGAACGCTCTTGGCTGTAGCGCACGGCGGTGAAGCGTCGCGGCCGCGTTCCCATGGACATGAGAACCAAGCACAGCCGTGATGCCGTGAACTCGCTGGTGCACGCCTCGCCAGTGCTGAGCGCGTTTCGTTCGCGGGGTGAAGTGCTGCGCCTGCGCGACGTGGTCGCGCGTACCGGGCTGAGCAAGGGCATTGGCTCTCGCCTGCTGTACACGTTGCACTGTGTGCAACTTCGTCGAAAAGTCGACCACCAACCAATATCGCCTCCTAGCGGCGATGGCACACCCCTTGGCTGCCAGAATGAGTGCGATGGCAGCCAGAGGCGGCAGGTCGCTTAGTTCCGGAGCTCTGTTTACCGGCCGTTTGGCTAGTCAGGATCTGGCGCCAAGATAGCCGCTATAGCCGGCAGTGACCGCGGAAAGGATCAGCAAGGCAAGTCCCGTCATGAGGAGGCGAATGGTCTTCTTGCTGGTCCCCTTCCACTCGCCGAGGATCACTCCCAACACCTGGCTGAAGAGAATCTGGCTTGCCATCAGAACGGCCCATCCGATGTAAGACGTCTTGCCCATCTGGGGCTCTCCGGTCTTGAAGGCGACAAACTGGAGACACCAGATCGCCCCCGCCACACCAGCCAGAGTCAGGTTCGGAAGGAAAGGCGCGCCTGGCTTGACGTAATCTCTTGCGGTCTTGTTCTTGATATTCAAGAGAACGCACCAGCCACCGTTCACAATGAATCCGCCCAGCAAAACTACCACCAAGACCGGCATCCCGGCCCAGATAAGCGAGGTCGCAGGCGGCAGCGATAATGCCAGCTTCTGGACTGCGAGGCCGCCTTGCAGACCAAAGCTCATACCTGAGCTCATTAGACCGGAGAAGACCGCCACCATCATTCCCTTCTTGAAGTTAAATTCTGCAACCGCTTTTTTCTTCTGCGCTTCGGGAAGCTCGCCTTCCTTGGACATCCCTGCCAAGCCGACAAACACGATACCCACCACCGATATCCCAGCCGCCAGCAGGGAAACCATGCCGGCAGGGGTCGTAAACATCACCCCAATCGCTTGTTTCCCTTTCAGCATCGGTGGAATCAAGGTTCCGGCCACAGAAATGATGCCCGCCCCCATCGCCAGGCCCAAGCCCAACCCGAGATACCGAATCATCAGGCCCCAGGTCAGACCGCCGAATCCCCAGATAGCTCCGCATAGCAGACAGTAGGAAATTTCCTTTCCCGGTGCAGCCCTTAGGACCGACACCAGGTTCGGTGAGGTGATGAAGGCGAGCAGCCAGGGTACGACTATCAAACCGAATACCGCGTATACCAGCCAGTAACTCTCCCAAGCCCAGTTCTTGATCCTCTTGAACGGCAGATAGAAAACAGCCCCTGCCAAACCGCCTAACATGAAGATCAGAACTCCTAGCGCCGGACTCGCCTCGGGCAAAGCCTGCACGCTGTTCTCCTTTCAAGCGCTGGATTGACATCTACCCATGGACACTACCTGGACGCTAGCCGGGCTGGTTCCCCGCACGCTCCCGAACCATGGGAGAGCGGGAGAAAAGAGTTATACGTGGCTCGAACTCGCCGCCTAGCGCTTCGACAGCACGTTCTGTTCGTACTGTCTGACTTCCTCGAACCATGCCATGCCGACGGGTACGCCCTGCTGCGCGCAGTAGTAATCCCATACCGCCGCCCAAGGCAGGCTTTTCTGCTCTTCCAACATCACCAGCCGCTGCGTATAGTCCATCTTCACTTCCGCTTCCCGCAGGGTATTCGTGGGTTCCAGCAGCGCGATCAGCAGTGCCTTGAGCATATTGCGAGTGCCGGTTACCCACGCGGCCACACGGTTGATGCTGGCGTCGAAGTAGTCCAGTCCAATATGGACCTGGCTCAGTTTGCCGCTCCGCACCACTTCTTTCGCTATGGCTTGCAGCTCGTCATCCAGAATGACCACATGATCGCTGTCCCAACGCACCGGTCGGCTAACATGCAACAGGAGTTCGGGGCAGAACATCAGAAGCGAGGAGATTTTGTCGGAAATGACCTCGGTGGGATGGAAATGCCCGGCATCCAGAGTCAGCAATTTCTGGCGGGATACCGCATAGCCCATGTAGAACTCGTGCGAACCCACGGTGTAGCTCTCGGCGCCGATCCCGAACAACTTGGCTTCGACCGCATCCAGGTGAAACTTGGGATCGATAGGTTCGGCAAAAATCCGGTCCAGCGCCTCGGCCAGGCGCTCGCGCGGCGCCGTGCGATCCACCGGAGTGTCCTTGTATCCGTCGGGCACCCAAAAGTTGGTCACGGTAGCCGTTCCCAGTCGCTTGCCCATTTCGGCGCCGATCTTGCGGCAGGCAATGCCGTGCTCGATCCAGAAATCGCGAATCGCCTTGTCGGGATGACTCAACGTGAAACCATCAGCTGCCTTGGGGTGAGAAAAGTAGGTGGGATTGAAATCCAGCCCCAAACCATTTGCCTTAGCCCATTCAATCCAGCTCTGGAAATGCCTGGGCTCCATCTTGTTGCGGTCTATGAACTGGCCGCCGTTGTCGAGATAGCAGGAGTGCAGGTTAAGCCGGTGCCTGCCGGGAATGAGGCTGACCGCTTTCTCAATGTCGGCGCGCAACTGGGCGATGGTCCGGGCCTTGCCGGGGTAGTTGCCAGTGGTCTGAATGCCGCCGCCCGAGAGTTGCGCGCCCACGGTCTCAAAGCCGCCTACATCGTCGCCCTGCCAGCAGTGGAGCGAAAGGGGAATGGTCACGAGCTTCTTCATGGCCGCATCGACATCCACTCCGGACTTGGCAAATTGCTCCTTCGCGATCTGGTATGCCTGTCTCAGGGTCTCGTCCTTCATCGCTCCCTCCTTCTCTCGTCGTTGCTCCGGACGCACGCGTGAGTATCCTAAATCCGAAGTTGGCGGTTACGGAACCACGCCGTCCTTATCCCGCAGCCGCCGCAGCTTCCCCGGCATAGGCAGCGCCCAGAATCTCAGCCCAGTGGGCCACAGCAAGCTCATCCACTCCGCGCTGCGCCGTGTAAGCCCCCTCCAGCGAGGCGATCTGGATGGCAAAATTGCCCACGGTCGAACTCTCGACGCATCCCCTAATGACGGGCAGACCGGTGACCCCTGCGGTCAACTGGTTGAGGAAGTTATTTCTGCTGCCGCCACCAACGATGAACAAACGTTTCAGCTTTTTCCCGGTGAGCGAAGCGACATCCTGCAGCAGCTCGTGATACCGGGCTGCCAGGCTGTGGAAAATGAGGCGGGCCATCGCGGGTGCATGTCGCGAATCCGGCAACAGAGGAGCGTTGCCTGCGCGGACCCGCTGGGCATTGATGCGCGCCGGCATGTTGCCCGGAAGCAGCAGATCGGGATCATCTATGTCCAGCAGTCCATCCGGCGCCGGTTCGACCTCGCACGCTGCCACCAAGTCGGTGATCGACCACGGTGTCCCCTCTGCCTCCCATTGCTCCATGCACTGGCGGATCAGCCACATACCATTCACGTTCTTCAGGAAACAGATCCTGCTGCCGGCTCCACCCAGATTCGTGTAGTTCTTGCTCCGCGCCTCGGGAGTGACACAAGGCGAATCGAGGAGAACCCCTAGGAGGGACCAAGTTCCCGAACTGAGGAATGCCCAGTCATCGCCGACGGCAGGAATACCGGCAATCGCAGAGGCGGTATCGTGACAGGCGGGTGCGATCAACTGCGTCTCGCGGAATTGGGGGCGCGTGGTTAGTGAACCTTGGAGACGACCAATGATAGTTCCTGGCGGAACGAGCGGCGGGGCGGCCGTAATGTCCAAACCGACCGCGTCGAATATCTCCCCGCACCAGGTCTGTTGCCCCAGACTGACTAATTGTGTGTGAGTAGCATTCGTATATTCCGCGACCCGGCGCCCACCGAGCCGGTAGAGAATGTACTCGGGAAGGTTGACCCAGGGTGCTCCGGGATCGACTCCACGCATATGATCCGCGTGGAGCTGATAAAGCGTGTTAAAGCGCAATCGTTGAATGCCCGTCAGTTCGTACAAACGGTCCGGGGGAATACGCTTGTGCACCTCTTTCTCCGCTTCGATGGTGCGCTCATCGCGATAACAAAACGAGGCAGCTAATGGCTTCCTGTCCGGGCCTAAGCGCACGTAGTCTACAGCCCAGCCATCAACGCCAATCGCCGTGATTCCCTCCGGCGCGTTTTCAGCACACAGATGTAGTCCGGCTTCGACCCCGGCGTAAATCTTCTCGATATCCCAGGTCAGGCCCAGGGGTCCAGCAACCGGACTATTCGCAAACCGATGAATCACGCCGATGTGGGGGCGGCCATCGATCCAGCGCAGGAGCGACACGCGGCAACTTTCCGCTCCCATGTCGATTGTTACCAGCGCTCTCGCATCCGCTGGCGCGAGCCTGCCCCCCCCGCAGCTCTGATCAGGATGATAAGGCACCATCTTTCCAGCCTCTCCGGTCATGCAGAATGCTCTGTTGGACATTCGTCTCGGGAAGCTCGGTGCAGGACGATCTCACTGCGAAGCTCAACTCTTTGTTTCTGATCCCTCACTTCATCTCAATGTATGGTGGCGTTGTGACGTGCCGCGCCAGGTCGATGGTTCCGCATGTGAGCAGAAGTATCCATGTGGAAGACCTCGTGCAGCTCGATGGACACAGGACTATTGTCGGGGTTGGAGGGCATGATGTCTTTCATATAGGCCCACCACTTCCGGCAAACGTCGGTTTTCGCGACCGCGTTCCACTGCTCCAGACTGTCAAACTCGACGTAAGCGACTAACTGTCGCGTCTCAGGCAAAAGAAAGATCGTATAGGTTCTGACCCCATGCGCTTTGAGGGTGGCCTCGAGCTCGGGCCAGATCGGCTGGTGGCGTCTCGCGTACTCCTTCTCCTGGCCCGCATTGACGGTCATCACAAAGGCCTTGCGCACCAGATGTTCCCGGCCATGGTTCTTTCCCTGAGATGCCGTGGAAACCGGGTTTGGCGCGCTCACCATCTGGGCGCTCAGGAATAGCAGCGAGAGTGCAATGACCACAATACGAATCACTTCGGAGGTGCTCACTTGGACCAGACTGGTTGCACCGTCGTTCACGCACGAAGACAGAGAGCCGGGATGGTCCATCGAATCCTCGACATTATTCAGATGGCGAGAGAGCCTGGGCGGGACGTCGGTCCTCTCGACCGGCGTCCCGCCATCCGAGGGGTGCTCTCGCGCGGGCCTAGAACACGTACTTGAGCGCGAATTGCGCGATGCGCGGATCGTACGCGCTTGATACGGTTCCGAAAGCAGCGTTGCTGGTGGACATCTGAGGATTTCTCAGCTGGGTGTGGTTGAGCACGTTGAAGTACTCGACTCTAAAGTCGAGGTGCGTCTCGCGCCAAACGCGGAATGAGCGAGTGACGGCGGCATCCCAGTTTGTCCGGCTCGGGCCACGAAGAGATCCCTTCACTACGTTGCCAAAGCCGGTTCCGGGGCCGGCACTGACGGGAGTTGAGAAAGCAGCAGGATTGAGCCACTGGACGCAGGACCTGCCAGCTGTGCAATTGGTAGTGCCACCGCTAGCGTAACTGTAGTACATCGGGTGCGTGTTGTCGTACACTCCACGATCTTGCCCCAGACCTGTCAGAGATCTGTCCGTACCCGCCCAGGCAGTAAGCGAATCTCCGGACCGATGCATGAACACCCCGCTGATCTGCCATCCGTTCACAAGGGACTTGAGAACGCCATTTCCACTCTGCAGTTTGGGAAGCTGCCAACTGTACGAAAGCGAGAAGACGATCGGATGATCGATATCCGACAGGCCGCGGTCAAGCGCCTGGATATCGGCAACACGCGCCGCCGCAGGTATGCCTGTGGCATTCGCGGGATACCAAGGATACACGTACGACTCGCCCGCATTCAGGTCCTCGGTATTCGAGACTCTGGTTGCTTGCGGCATGTCATCGGTGGTTTCCGACCAAGTTAGGTTGGCCGATAGGTACAGGCCATGCCACGCCTTCTCATCCAGCGTGGCCTGCAAGGAATGGAACTTAGCCGAGCCAATCATGGCGGTGGTGACGATCTGAGAGTAGCCCATCGCGCAACCCGTCGTGGTGGTGCACGGTCCGACGGTGGGAGCGGTGTTGTACGGCCGCCGTGCATTGACTGTCAGACTGGAGCCGGTGTTGACCGCCGGGTTGAGTTCCAGGTTGACGAATTGATGGCGCGAACCAGAGCCGACATAGGCGACCCGCGCCGCCCAATTGGCCGCCAGTTGGCGTTCGACCGTCAGGTGGTAGGTGTAGGTCACCGGAACAGCAAACTGGGGATCGTACTGGTCTACAAGGATCTGGTTCGGGAAGACCTTATTGGACGCAAATGGCAACGTGAACGGGAAGGGATTAGTATAGGGTGTCCCCCTTGACCCGCAGCCACCCACGCAATACGGATTGCTGAACGGCCCTCCGGGGCTGGCACCCGGTACAGTGGAGTACATACCCGGATTCGTCAGCGCGACCGAGATGGTATTAGGCACATTGGCGGCCTGGTTCAGGTTGAAGAAGCCGGGAAGGCGGTCCTGATAGAATATGCCTGCGCCGCCGCGCACCGAGGTCTTGCCATCGCCGGAGATGTCATAGGCAAAACCGAAGCGCGGCATGAACTTGTTCGACTTTTCGGCACCGTCCTCCGGAATACCGGGATCGCCGGTGAGCAACAGCCCGGCAGGCAGCGTGGTGAAGCGCGATGTCCCCCTATTTGCGGCGTATGCTACGGGATCGAATAGCTGCAAGGCTCCAACCTTGTTGTGCCATGGGGCAAACAATTCCCAGCGCAGGCCGTAGTTCAATGTCAGCCTGCGAGCAATCCTCCAGCTATCCTGGGCATAGAGGGCGGGGAAATGGTTCCGATCGTTAACCTGCTCGAAATTGCCCTGCTGGAACGAAGTCATGAAACCCATCAGGAAATTCGCGTACGCATTGACGTAGGAACCATACGTACCGAAACCGAAGCCGCCGTACGACTGGTAGACGTTCGTCACGTCGAACTTGCTCGCCTCAATGTGTCCACCAAACGCCAGGCTGTGCTTCCCCTTCACCCAGTGCATAGAGTCGTCCAGCGTGTAGTTGTTGCGATGCCAACCGGCAAACGCGGAGGATGAAGCACCGAAGTAGCCGGTGACTGTGACGGCCATGTACGGCCCGGTACTCGGCTGCCAGAGGTTGGCAACTCCGTACGAAGTAATGTCCTGGCTTCCCGGAGGCCCACCACGCAGCGAAGTTTCCCGTTGATAGTTGAGCGTCAGACTATTCAGCAGGTTGTTCGTGAATGCGTGAGCCTCGGAAACCAGCGCGTTCTGGTACAGGGTACTGAAATAGGATGTATAACTGGCCAGCATATCCGGGTCGTAGATGCCCGGCTGACTGAAGTAGTCATAGAAGTAGTGGCCGAAAAGTTGATCCTTAGAACTGAACTGGTGGTCGATGCGGACGGTATGCTCAGTGAAGTCTTGGATCGAGGGCCTAAGGTAGTTGACGACGCCCCCGATCCTCCCGGCAGCTTCCGTCCCGGAGAATGTGGGAAAGTGCTGCTGCAACTGTACTGCGGCCGGGTCAAAGTCGCTGGCGGGCAGCCGGTTTAACGGGTATGACACGTTGGTGAACGGGTTGATGATCCGCTGGCTCGCTGTATTGCAGAGATTGCTTGCGTTCCAGCCGCTGGTGCACAGGTTTCCAAAGTCGGCATAGCCGGTTGAGGTTCGACCTTCTTCAGCAAGGGTGGGAACCGTCGTTTGATTGGCAGTCGAAGACTGGTGGATTATGGTGCGTTGATAGCCGTAGAAGAACTGGGTCTTCTTGCCTTTGGTGAGGTGCGGGATGATCACCGGTCCGCCGATGGTTCCGCCGAACTGGTGCCGGTGTATGGTGTCTGCGCTCGTCGCGAAATAGTTCTTCGCGTTGAAATAGCCATTGCGCAGGAACTCGAACGCGGAGCCGTGGAAACTGCTGGTGCCGGATTTGGTGATGATGTTGACCATCGCGCCGGCGCTTTGACCGTATTCGGCGTTGTAGTTCCCGGTCTGAACGCTGAATTCCTGGATCGCATCAGGCATTGGGAACGGCGCATTGGCGTTGGTCATTTCATCCACGTTGTTGCCGCCGTTCAGGAGGTAATTCGACTGGTTGGGCAGGGTTCCGTTCCCGGTGGTGACGACGGCAGCGGGGAACGTCTTGCCGACGCCCTGGTCCACACCGTTGCCTTCATTGGTTGCATCGGCTACACCGGCAACCAACATGATCAGCGCGGCCGCATTTCTGCCATTCAGCGGGAGATCCACCACGCGGCGTTGGTCGATGACTTGAGACAAGGTACCGGTCCTGGTATCGACTAGCGGCACCGCCTCCGTTACGACGATCGCGCTGCTCACCACTCCCACTTCCAGTCTCACGTTGATGGTCAACGCCTGATCAGCCAGGAGTTCGATGCCGGTCTGGGTATAAGCCCGAAAGCCCGGTTTCGTCACCGACAAGGAATACTTGGAAGGGTGCAACGCTGGGAACACGTAGCCCCCATCATTGCCGGATTGGACGGTAAGTTCCAGGCCCGTCTGTGGCTGGGCCACTTTTACTGTGGCGCTCGGAACCACGGCGCCGGTCGGATCGGTGACCGTGCCGCTGATGGTACCGTTGCCCTGTGCAAAGGCGGAGGCAGCCCACAGGCACAGCATAACAACACAGATAAGCGAACTGAACAGCTTTGCTAGATTTTGTCGGAGCATCTTCGTATCTCCTGAAGCGGTGTCTCTCCAGTTCGAGACTGGCGTCGGCGGTTGTTTCCGGGTTTGCCTCAGTTCGGCCGACCAGGCAGGAGACGAACGCAAATCCTCAGCCCTGCCATCGGGTCGCCATCATTACCTCGGGGCTCCTGTCTACTTTCACCGAAAAACGCTGTCAACAACTTCCTGCTGCCGATGCAGGGTTATGCACTGAAAAACCGCCTCCAAAGCGGACTATCCGCCATAAGTGCTTCACAGATAACGGGCTTAGGTTGTCTTTCGGGCACGCAGGATTCGGCTTTCTGATGGCATTTGTTCGGGGCTGTTATACAATGCAAAACACTCCAGGGTGACATCGTGTTTGCGCACTTCGCGAGGGCGAGCCACAACCTGCTTGCGGGCGGCCGGCAGCGAAGTTGGAAATGAGTTGACGCCAAGAAGCGCTCTGGAGATCGGCAGAACCTCAGGGGCGGATCGGTCGTCGGGTGGCAGAGAATGTGAATTGTCCGCTCCCGGACGCAAGATGAGCCGTTGTGACCATGACCGCTACGTTGTCAAGTCCGTCCTTCATGCCACACAGGTTCTCGCTGCCTTTCAGTCCAAAGGAGAGATACTGCACCTCAAAGAGGTGGTTGCGCGCACCGGCTTTAACAAAGGCATGTGCTTTCGATTGCTGTACACGTTGCGGGAATGTGGCCTGATCGAAAAGACCGGTGAAAACCAATACCGGCTGGTTTCCGACGCGCGTTCTGCGCACCGGTATCGTATTGGCTACGCCGCGCAGGGCCAGGATGCGTCCTTTCCGCGAGAGGTTGCCTCCAGTTTGCTATGGGCCACGCAGAGCGCCAACCTCGAACTGGTGGTAGTAGACAACCGCTATGACCCGCAGGTCGCACTGCGCAATGCCGATCAACTAGTGCGAGAAGAAGTGGATTTGGTGATTGAATTCCAAACCGACGAGGCGGTCGCGCCCGCCATTTCTGCAAAATTCCTGGCGGTGGGCATTCCCATGATCGCCATCGATATTCCCCACCCTGGCGCGACCTATTTTGGCGCCAACAATTACGAGGCCGGCCTTATTGGGGGCCGGTACTTGGGCCGCTGGGCCAATCGATACTGGGAGAGCTCCGTCGACGAGATTATCGTGCTCGAGATCCGGCGGGCCGGTTCTGTTCCGCAGACGCGAATTCTGGGCATGCTGGCCGGAATTTCGGAGACCCTCAGGCCGCGCGCCCAAACTCGCGTGATCCATCTGGATGGAGATGGGCAATTCGGAACCAGCCTGGAATGTCTCCGCAAACACCTGCGTACGTCCCACGCGAAACATATTCTGGTGGGAGCGGCGAACGACTCGAGTGCGCTCGGCGCCCTACGGGCATTTCAGGAGGCGGGGCGCGCCAGCCAGTGTGCCATCGTCGGCCAGAACGCTGAGCCGGAAGCGCGCACTGAACTGCGCGATCCGAAGACTCAACTCATTGGCTCTGTGGCCTATTTCCCCGAGAGATATGGACCAGAGGTCGTGCGGCTCGCCCTGGACATCCTGGAGCACCGGCCCACTCCCCCGGCCGTCTTTACCAAACATCAGCTCATAACTCCGGAGAACGTGAATCATTATTATGCAAACGACACGCTGCTGGGGATCATCAACCCTTCGGTCTGAGTGTGGGCCACGACGACGAAGTAAGGGCGGTCCTCAGACGGGGGAGCTCTAGCTTCTGCTGCGGCTCCTGCTCGCTTACTTGGTTCCAGCGGCGTCTTGATCGCCAGCCGCTGACAATAAGCGACGGCAGTCTCCTTCTCACGGCGGCGATCAATGGCTCCGCGACCCCAGCAACTCGCCTTCATCGGGCCGCACCGGGGATGACCTTCCCGAGCGTTGACTTGCCCGCGCCCTTCTCGCCCACCCGCGCGTGCCCCTCGCCGGAGCACAGTTCCAAGGTTACGCCGCACCGCGCCTGCACACCTTCGAACGACCGTGTAATATCAACGGCGCTTAAGAGAGCGGCTTCCGTCATGGACGCGGCGAATCTTGTACAGCAAACGCCGCACTTGTGGCAAACAGCCGTGGGCGCGGCCTTCGCGGCCTCGATTCGGGGGGGAGTGTTGCAACGGCGGGCGGCTGGGACCGTGTTGCTGGTGGCGCTGAGCTCGAGTGCGGCGCTGGCGCAGAGTTTGTATCGCGAAATTGTGCTGGCACCGAACGCACATCCGGCGGCACACTCGGCCGCCCAGATTATTGCTCGCAAATTGTCGCTCGCCGCATCTGCAGTTCGCACGGTGGGTCGCGTCGCACTGCCGCGTCGCGGGCAAATCGTGCTAGCGTATGCGCCCGCGTCCCCCGCGCAGCGGAAGCTGCTGGGAACGAAGTCTGCAAGCGTGAAGCACGACGGTTACGTGATCGCCTTCCACAATGGAGGCGCCCTCATCTACGGAGCCCGGCCGCGCTCTCTCCTGTACGCCGCGGGCGATGTACACCTCTGGCGGAATGAAACCTCCGCAACGTTCGTCCGCGACCCTGACTTCGCTCTGCGCACCGGCCAGTACGATGCAGGCCGCTCGGTGGCCGAGTACGTCGCGGCGTTGGGTGTGAACCTGATCATCATGCGGCGCACGGAGAACGCGGTGACGCTGAAAGAGACGTTGCCCGACGTATATCGCCAGTTCAGCCCCGAGGAGCAGGCGCGACTGGACCGCACTCGCGGGGAGCACCGGAAGCAGAATCTCGAGTTCGTCAAGGAATGCCACGACGCCGATGTGCCGGTGTATGCGTTCCTTTACGGCAACGATTTCAACGCATGGTCGCCGGTGCTGTATCAGGCGGTGATCAAGACATTCCCGTCGGCAAAAGGAACGCCAGTACCGCGGTCGTTCGAAAAGAACGCGCTCTCTCCCGCGGATCCGCTGACGTGGCGCGCCGTGCGCGCCTACATTCAGGATTTTATGGACCTGACGGGCGCCGATGGCCTGTACGCAACCTTTTGGGACCGGTACGGGATTTACTGCCGCGATGACGCTTGCCGCAAAGCCGGCCTCCAGGAATTCCGCGACCAGCTCTACGAAAGCGTGAAGCAGTATTACGCCGCGCTGCCTGATAGGCAGAAGAAGCTGGTGGTGCGAACCTGGGCCTCCGGGTCGTCGCACTGGCTGCGCGACGAGTTCGTGCATGCGCCGGGGTACGGAAACTTTAGCGGCAACGGCGAGGACGTTTGGGGGCGTGTGATTCACGATCTTCCCGCCGACATCGTCATCCAGACAAAGGTCTACGACTCCGATTGCGAGCCCGACGGCCGTTTTAATCCGCTCCTCGGCCGAGCCAAGCCTCACCCCGAGATCGCCGAGTACCAAGTGAGCGGGCAGTTTGTCGGCCGCTTCTATTTCCCCGCATCGTCGGTGAACTACATGGCGCGTACCATGCGCCAGGCATACGAGCTGGTCGGACCGGAAGGCGGCGTCAACATTTTCCCGGGCGGCACGATGCAGGCGAACTACTCCGTGTTTGACGACATTCTGAACAGCATCAACTTGTACGCGTGGCGTGAGCTTTCCTGGAACACGCATGCCGACGTGGAGAAGATCTGGCGCGATTGGGCGCTCCCGATTTACGGCGAGCATGCCGCGCCGCTCATGATCAAGGCCCTGCAGCTGTCGGAACCGGTCGTAGACCGTACTTTTTCGACGCTCGGGCTGGGCAGCAGCACCAACTCTGATTTTGCGGGCAACATCGCGCGTCGCGAAACCCTGCTGCGCTATACCAACCGCTACTATCTCCCGGAATACGCACAGTATCTGGAGCCGACGAAGGAAAATATCCAACGCGTCGTCGCGGAGAAGGAGCAGACGCTGCTGCGGGTGGATGAAATGTTCGCTGCCTTCGCGCAGGCGCGACCCCTGCTGACGCCGGCACAGGCGGGCGAAGTGGCCACCCGTCTCGATTGGCTGCGGGAATTTGTCATTGTCAACAGCCGCCTCGACGAAAGCCTGTGGCGTTTCCGCTATCTGCGTTACCTCGATTCCATGCTCACCACCGACCCGCAGCAACTGAAGTTTCTGGCCGAGGCGTATGACGCCGTACAGCAGCATGCGCCCCGCCTCTTCCATTACGATCCCGCGCAGAAGTTTAGCTGCTACAGCACCACGCTGGGGGAGCTGCGCACGCAGCCAGCTCTCGGCAGCCCGCTTCCTCTCATGCGTGAGCTGTACACGAAATCAAAAGAACTGATCGAGACCACGGTCGGGCCTGATTTCCTGCCGGCCGAGTGGAGGCGTTAGCCATGTTGCGTTTGCGGGTGAATCTTCTGGCACTCATGCTGCTCGCCTCTTCTGTGCGCGCTACCGCGCAAACTGCCGCGGCAGTTCTGCTGTGGCCAAACGGCGCGCCGGGCGCCCTCGGTAATCGGCCCGGAGACAAACCGACTCTGGCGCCCTATCTCGCCACTGCTGGCAGAGCGACGGGCGCGGCCGTGATTGTTTGTCCCGGCGGTGGTTACACGCATCTGGCGCCGCACGAGGGCGCTGCCATTGCCGGATGGCTGAACACGATCGGCATCAAGGCTCTCGTGCTGATGTACCGCTTGGGCTCAAACGGGTATCGCCATCCCGCTATGCTGCAGGATGCGCAACGCGCCGTGCGCTATGTCCGCGCCCACGCGGCGGAGCTCGGCATCGATCCGCAACGCATCGGCATGATCGGTTTTTCCGCCGGGGGACACGTGGCATCCTCTGCGGCCACTCACTTGAGGCCCAGCGATGCAGCGGCGGCGGATCCGCTCGATGGCGTTAGTTCGCGGCCTGACCTGGTGATGCTGGTTTATCCAGTCATCACGATGGGCGAACTCACGCACCGCGGTTCCCGCGACAATCTGCTGGGAAAAGATCCCAGGGTCGATCTCGTCGAGCTGATGTCGAACGAGAAGCAGGTGACGCACGACACGCCGCCGGCATTTCTCGTGCACGCCTTCACCGATCCAGCGGTTCCGGTCGAGAACTCGTTGTTGTTTGCCAGCGCGATGCGGCAGGCGGGCGTGCCGTTCGAGCTGCACGTGTTCGAGGAGGGCCGCCACGGGTTTGGATTGGCGACCGATGATCCGGTGCTGGGCGTCTGGCCCAAGCTGTGCGAGCAGTGGCTGCGCGGCCACGGCTTTTGACCAGCCGTCGGGACGGTTCGCGATGCGAAACCGCGCGGTTTTTATTTGAACTGCCGGCGTCCGTTGCGGTAGTTTCCGGCGGAGCGTGACCTGGGCTGGTTCAGCAAGGCCACGAAATTCCGACTGCTGCTATGAAAGGCGCTATGTGCACGCGAAGAGCCTTCAACGTTCTGCTGGTACTGTTGTGTCAGGTTGCCCTCGGCGCTTCGCTCTATGGACAAGGCGCGAGTGTGCCTGCGACCACGACGCGGGCGCGCAAGTCGCAGCCCAAGGAATTCAACAACTGGCCTGCGGGTACCTCGCCGCAGGAGATCGGCAAGCGCGTGGCCGAACGCTACGCCGCAAGCGATTACCTGAACCTACATCGCAAGCCGCCCACCCCGACCATCATCTATCCGGAAACCTGCACGTGGTACGGGGCGCTGACGTTTGCGCAGTTGGCGGGCGATGCGGACCTGACGGCGCGACTGCTTAAGCGCTTCGATCCGCTGCTGGGCGAGCGGCCCTCGCTGATTCCAGCACCCAATCACGTGGACAACACCGTGTTCGGCGCGGTGCCGCTGCAGATTTACATCCAGACGCGCGACCCACGTTACCTCCAGATCGGCAAGTCGCTCGCCGACGCGCAGTGGAAAGACCCGACTCCCGATGGTCTGACCAGCCAGACCCGCTTCTGGATCGACGACATGTACATGATCACGGCGGTGCAGGTGCAGGCGTACCGCGCCACCGGCGACGAGGTTTATCTTGATCGTGCCGCGCTGGAAATGTCGGTGTACCTGGACAAACTTCAGCAGCCGAACGGGCTCTTCCACCACGCGCCCGACGTACCATTCTTCTGGGGACGCGGCAATGGTTGGGTCGCCGCTGGTATGACGGAGCTCCTGCGGTCGCTGCCGAAAAACCATCCCCGGCGGGCGCGCATCCTGCAGGGCTACCGCACGATGATGAAGTCGCTGCTCGCGTACCAGAGTGCCGACGGCACCTGGCGCCAACTAATCGACCACCCCGAGGCGTGGCCGGAAACTTCGTCCACGGGCATGTTCACCTTCGCGATGATTGCCGGCGTGAAAGACGGCTGGCTCGACCGCAAGACCTATGGCCGTGCCGCCCGCAAGGCGTGGCTCGGACTGGTTCGTTATATCGACGCGAACGGCGACGTAAGCAATGTCTGCGAGGGAACGAACAAGAAAAACGACCTTAACTACTATCTTTCGCGCGCCCGTCTGACCGGTGATCTGCATGGCGAGGCGCCAATCTTGTGGTCCGCTTCTGCGCTGCTGCGTTAGGAAAGTGTTGCCCAGTCGCCCGCGCCTCGCGTCTGTGCAGTCGCACCCGCGTTTTCGCTTCACGGCGACAGCTTTGTTGGCATCGACGCGCAGGGAAAGGGGGGTCGGTCCAATCATCTTGAACATCAGCGGACGCGCATCAGCGGAGATGGATGAGTTCGTGGCTGCGTTTGGTGCGAACCTCCGACACGTACACGACTTCGCCCATGGAGTGTCTCTAGGCGTCAAGATCTCATTTTGCCGTCAAGCGGCTTCGCAGGGCCATGAGACCGTCCAGTTGCTCCGCGCTGAGCGCGTAGGGTTCCTTGCCGAGCTGGCGAACCATGAGCGTGATGCGTGCGTTCTGCTCGATCAACTCCATCCTCTGCGCTGCCTGGCGGAGCGTCTTGCCGAGCGCCAGCGCCCCGTGGTTCTCCAGCAGGAATCCGTCGTGTCTCGTGAGATAAGGACGCAGCCGCGCGGCGAGCTCGGGGGTGCCCGGTGTCCCGTACGGCACCAGCGCGATGGGTCCAAGCCACACCAGCATCTCGGGCAGGCAGAGCTTAGCCAGCGGTTCGGAGGCCGCGGCAAATGCGGTCGCCGCGGGCGGGTGCGCATGAATCACCGCGCGCACATCCGAGCGCTCCTGATACACCGCCAAGTGCATCAGCAGCTCGGAGGTTGGCGGGGTCGTTCCCTGCAGTAGTTCGCCCTCCATATTGCATACCACCAGCTGCGCGTCCTGCAGCGTTCCCTTGTCGGCCCCGGCGCAGGTACACACCAACTTGTCCTCGTCCAGGCGCGCGCTGATGTTTCCGGCGAGCGCAGCGTGAAAACCACACTGCGTCAGCGTCCGGCCCGCATATACGATCTCGCGTCTTATCTCCGCGAGCGCGGCATCCGTGGCCGCTTGCGATGCTGCACTCATGTTCACCAACTTCTGCGTACCACCGAGTACGGCGGTAGCAACAGTTCCAGCTTACCCTCGCGCGGCTGCGCCTGCAAAGTGCGAACCACGACTCGGTTCGGTTGCCCGAACGTGTTCCAAACAGTCGGCTTGTCGGCCGAAAGAACCGACACCTGCGCCGCGCCCGCCGGTGAGCCATCTGCCGCGGTGACCGTCACCGGGATGCCGTCCTTCAAGCTGCAGTTCACCACGAAAACGTCGATCTTGCCCTCCGGGGGCCGCCGGACCAGGGCGTCGACGTACGCGGCCGCGCGCGCGCCCCCAAAGCCCGCTTTCGGCGGAACATCGAACCTGTCGCTCACCACCTCGGCGTGCAGTGACTCGCAGCGGATGGGGTCGTCGCGGTACTCGCAGCGGAGAGTTTGCGGCGTCAATGCAGCTGCGCGCAAAACCGCGGGCCCAGAAAGAGTTGCAGCGCTGATCAGCGGTAGCGCGGAGCGAAGCAATCTCATGGCAACCTCGAGGCCACCAGAGGCACAACTCAGCCCAGGCGGCGCATAGCCACGTGCCGCAACTTGGCTCTTACGCAATCGATAACAAAGCGTAACAAATGAGCGTCAATCTATGATATTTGCGCTTGAGAATGTCAACTGCTTTTCCGTTGGGTGGGAACACGGCCCCAAGAGGCACCAAAACGCGGTCATGGCCCGCTCAAGGACGTTGACAATAATTCAAAAATGAACATAATCGGCGTTCGGCCGAATCGTTGCCAACGCGTGCGCGGACGTGTGGCCCCCCTCGTTCGCAAACGATGTACCCGTGGGCGTCCCAAAAGCTCTGGGCACAGGTTTTTTCTTCGGGCCGGGCGCGAAAGCCTCTTCGCCGTCCTGCAATGGAGATAACTTCTATGAGTACCCCGCAAGCTTCCGCACCCACCACAATCAAGCGCTACCAGATGTTCATCGATGGCGAATTCGTGTCGGCTGCCGCGAATCGCACGATACCCGTAATCAACCCCGCGACCGAGGAAGTGATCTCGGAGGTCCCCAATGGAGCGGCCAGCGACGTGAACGCCGCCGTCCTGGTAGCGGAGCGCGCGCAGAAGTCCTGGGCCAAACTGCCGGCCATCGCGCGCGCCGGTCACCTGCGCGAGATTGCGCAGGCAGTTCGGCAGAAGAAGGATGCGCTGGCTCGCGTCATCTCCGAGGAGCAGGGCAAAATCCTGTCTCTGGCCCAAGTGGAGGTCAGCTTCTCCGCGGATTACCTGGATTATATGGCCGAGTTCGCACGGCGCTACGAAGGCGAGATCATCCAGAGTGACCGCCCGAACGAGAACATATTTCTCTTCAAGGCCCCGATCGGCGTGATTGGCGGCATTCTGCCCTGGAACTTCCCGTTCTTCCTCATCGTCAGGAAGATGGGACCGGCGCTGGTCACCGGCAACACCATTGTGATCAAGCCCAGCAGCGAGACCCCAAACAATGCCTTCGAATTTGCCAAGATTGTGGCCGAGTCTTCCCTGCCGAAGGGTGTTTTCAACCTGGTCTCCGGGTCGGGTTCCGTGGTCGGCAGCACCCTGGCGGGACACCCAAAGGTGGGAATGGTCAGCCTCACCGGCAGTGTGGATGCAGGCGTCGCCGTGATGCGCGCAGCGGCGGCGAACGTGACCCAGGTGTCGCTCGAGCTCGGGGGCAAGGCCCCTGCCATCGTGATGCAGGACGCCGACCTCGATTTGGCGGTGAATGCCATCCGCGCATCCCGCATCATCAACAGCGGGCAGGTTTGCAACTGCGCGGAGCGCGTGTACGTCCACGAGTCGGTTGCGGAGCCATTCGTCCGCAAGATGACCGAAGCCATGAAGGCGACCAGGGTCGGCGATCCCTTCGAGCCCGGAGTTGAAATGGGGCCCATGGTCAGCAAGCGCCAGATGGAGGACGTGCATGCAGCCGTGGAACAGGCGGTGAAGGACGGCGCGCAACTGATAACGGGCGGCAGGAAGTACGAGGGCCGCGTCGGCTATTACTACCCGCCGACTGTGCTGACGCACTGCCAGCAGAAGTCGGCCATCATGCAGAAGGAAGTCTTCGGTCCCGTCCTGCCCATCACCACCTTCGAGGATCTCGACCAGGCGATCGCGTGGGCCAACGACTGCGAGTACGGGCTGACCTCATCCATCTACACACAGAACCTGGACATCGCCATGCGCGCCTGCAACGAGATCAAGTTCGGCGAGACCTACATCAATCGCGAAAACTTCGAAGCCATGCAGGGCTTTCACGCCGGGTGGCGGAAATCCGGCATCGGAGGCGCCGACGGTAAGCACGGTCTGGAGGAGTATCTGCAAACGCACGTTGTCTACCTCCAGTACAACCGGCAGAAGAAGTAGCAGCTTCTCCATGAATCGGTCAACTTGCTGTTAAACAAGCCGCCGAGCTCGCTGTTGCGTCTCGTGCAATGTTATCGCGCGTTGCCGTCCCCGGTTGCTTGCGTAGATGAGGACGGCTTCGTGTTCCATCGCATTGTCGTCCCCGCAGCACAAATGTCATGTGCTGCGCCGGCTGCGCGGGATGCCTTTGGACAGACGTTTGGACAGCAAGCGTTGAAAGAGGCGACTACGCCGCTACCGTCTTCTGAAAAGAAGAAGGACGAACCGAGATGATCTTGAAGAGGCCATTCCTTTTTTCGCTAGCATTCGGAATCGCAACGTCGTCGCTGATCGGCGTGGTGGGTGGCCGTCTGCCTTACAGTGAGACGAGAGATGTCATCATAGATGTACTGACACTGCCAGGCGGGTTGATTGCCGGACTCGCATACCCGGAGGGTGTTCACACGGGACATGGAGCGCCTATGTTCGGCTTCTGGGCAATGGCCGCAAATCTTGGCGTATATATCCTGTTCTGGTACGCCCTGCTGCGGGCCATCAGGTACCTTCGCAAGAAGGGACAAAGCCCCGGCACTGTCCCTTGAGCCAAAAGCAACTGCATGATTGCTTCACGTTCAGCGATCAACACCGCAGCCCGAACAGGCGTGTTCGTCGTAGGACTGTGGTGGCTGATCTATCTGGTTCCGGCGCAATGGGGTGAGCGGCTCCTGGATCAATACGGAATCCAAACCCTCATCGGAGTGTTTGGTTCTGGCGACGGTCTCTGCGGTCATCGCCGCAGTTCGTCTGTCCCGCTGGCGCACGCTGGTAGCTGTCGGCGGGTGGCCCACGTAAGCTCGATCCGCCACGCCGTGGGGGTGCCCCAGACGAGCGTTGCTCGTCTGGGCTTAAGCTACGGCGCGAGGTTTGAGGACCAGCGGTATTTCTGCGCCTGCTGGAGCAGCGCGGCTTCATCATCGCTTTCGGCGAGATCAACCTTGGTCCGAGTCAACAGCTTCCTCCGTGGACTGACCCCCTAAAATGAGACACACGCGGTGACGACACCCAGCCGAGAAAGAGGCTGCGAGTGGGCACGAAGAAGCGGGTCAACAAGTACCCGAGAGCGTTCCAGCGGATGGCGCTGGAGCGGATGAAGAACTGCGAGAGCGTCTCTGCACTGGCGGAAGAGCTGGGCATTCACCGCACGGTGCTCTACCACTGGAAGAACCACCTGAGGGCCATCGAAGGTGGAGCCGCCGACTCCCCGATACGAGAACTGCGCAAGCAGGTGCGCGATCTGAAGCGCGTGCTGGCGGAGAAGACCCTGGAGGTGGATTTTTTCAAAGGTGCCTTGCAAAAAATCAAAGCTCGGCGCCAGGGCAACAGCGGCTCTGGCGAGACGGCATCTACGACCAGATCCGGGAAGTGATGCCGATGCAAGGCGGCCTGAGTGTCGAGCGGATGTGCGAACTGGCGCGGGTCAGCCGCGCCGGGTTCTACCGATCGCTGCAGGAGCGGGCCCCGGGAGAGGAAGACGTCGAGGTGCGGTCGGTGATTCAGCGGATCGCACTGGAGCACCGGCGGCGTTATGGCTATCGGCGAGTAGCGGCCGAGCTCCGACGCCGCGGGATGCTCGTGAACCACAAGAGAGTCTGGCGCATGATGCGTGAGGACAACCTGCTGGCGGTCCAGCCGAAGGCATTCGTCACGACCACCGATTCCAACCACGCGCTGGAGATCTATCTGAACCTGGCGCGGCGCATGACGTTGACCGGGATCGATCAGCTCTGGGTGTCTGACATCACATACATTCGCCTGCGGTCCGAGTTCGTTTACCTGGCGGTGATCTTGGACGCCTTCTCGCGCAAGGTCGTCGGCTGGAAGCTGGACCGCACGCTCGCCAGCCGTTTGGCGACCGAGGCGTTGCAACAGGCCATCGCGGCTCGCCGGCCGCTGCCCGGGCTGGTGCATCACTCCGACCGCGGCGTACAGTACGCCTCGGCGGAATACGTGGCGATCCTGCAGCAGCACGCAATGGTTCCGAGCATGAGCCGGCCAGCGAACCCGTACGACAACGCGAGCTGCGAGAGCTTTTTCAAGACGCTCAAACGCGAAGAGATTTACGCGACGGAGTACGCGGATCTCGACGATCTGCGCGAGCACATCGAGGAGTTCATCGAACGCTATTACAACCAGAAGCGGCTGCACTCGGCGCTGGGCTATTGCTCGCCCGAGGAGTTCGAGCAGCAGAGCGACCGCGTCGAAGCATCAACCAGTGCGACAGTGAGGTTCTTTGCCAGAAACGACGATCAATCTTCGACAGGGCTGCTGGGGGAAGGGACTCAAGCGCCGTCCCTTCCCCCAGACCCCATCCCTGCTGGAGAATCAGCGAGATGAGTTGGAGGGACGAGCTGGTGTTGCAACCTGTAGCAAGGGGCTTTGTTTCACGTGTGGGTTCACTTCAAAAATCCGACGGCAGGTGTAGACATGCAAACTGTCTCAGTGGAGGGGTTCACCCCATCCGACTGTAGATAAAATTGTAGATGGTCGAAGCATCGTAGAACCGCACGATTCATCACCGTTCAACGACCGCAAGGCAAACCGTTCATCGCCAATCAGTTGCGGACTCCACATTTCAGTAGATTTCAATAGGGTTAGAATTCCGCCTTGGGCGCAGGGGGTCACAGGTTCAAATCCTGTCGCCCCGACCAATGTTTTCAAGCTGTTGCGCACCCCATGTTCATGACCCTCTGCTGTTGCGCAGGTGCGCTATCCTGAAAAGCCGCGCCAATATTGGGCTTCCTCTTGCCGATGCGATGCAGAGACTATCTACAATTTTATCCACAGTCGTTCAGACCTGCTCCTCGTCGCCGAACTCCGTTGCAGAACACGTGTAAGGGCACTGCTTCACGCGGCTACGGCTGCGGCTCGTGCGCGAGGCGCCCGTGTCCTTCGCTGGCGATGAAAGCGCGGAGCTGGCGGTAGGAGCGATGGGGGTTGAAGCGGCGCAACTCCGCGCGAATCCATGTCTCACGGTACCAGTGGTCGAACGGAGGATACTCGGCCCGCAGGAGCTCGACCTCGAGTTGCTCCAGCGGAACCCGGGCCTGCAGGACGAGCCGCCACATTTGCGCCGTGTCCGGAGCCGCGAGCGCTGCTTCCAACTTGAGCGCCGCCTGCGTTTGTCGCTGGTCCACGAGCAGGCCCAGAGCAACGTCTTCGTGGAAGAAGCGCTGCTGCGCCAATGTCATTGCGCTTTCCGCGCCCGCTTCCGCCGCGAGCGCAGCGTCAAGCCGCGGGCTGCGGGCTTGCAGCAACGCCAGCGTGTCGGCGTTGAACGGTGGGAACGGCTCGCCTGCGACCTTGTGATACAGCCGGTCGAGCAGCTCGTCAATCGCGTCCTCCCCCAGCCAGAGCTTGTCGGGCGTGTCGAGCAGTGAGAAGTATTGTGCGTAGGCCGCTTGGCCGGCCGGTACCGCGTTTTCCCGGTCGGGTGCCGGAACGCCAAAATACTCGCGCGTCCACCAAGAATGTAGCGAGCGGCCGGATCGGGCGCGGCGTAAATCGCGGGAGCGTTCCAGGCGATGTCTGCAATCATGCGGGCGCCCATCACGTACTCGCGCAACTCGGAGACGTTGACCAGCAGGTACTCGGTGGCGCCGGCCTTCACCATCTTCTCGAATTGGTCCGCGATGGTCGCCGGGGCGACGATGTGGGTGACCTGCTTGGTCAGCCGCCCCCCTAAATACGCCAGGTGGTAGTAAACGCCATGCTTCCAGCGCCCTGGCTCGGTGGGCAGGGCGCGCATGTGGCCGTCGTTATCATCCGGCCACACGATGATGACGTCGGCCGGCAAATCGAAGGCCGCCGGATTGCGCCGGTACTGGTCCAGCATCTCCGCATACATGGTGAAGTGGCAGAGCGGCGTCTTGTCCTTGGGGAGCAACTCGTGGACCATGTCCACCTGGGCGCTGATGACCTCGCGGAAGGTTTGGGCTTTCGCGTCATCCGTGGTCCCTGGTGGGAAAGTGAAAGGACGGTCCTCGGTCCCGCGCATGCCCACCGGCCAGATCACGTCGAGGTCGCGGTTTTCCAACACGCCGGCGCGCCAATACTTGAGCATGCCCTCGCGGTTGGTGAACCAGTTCCACTCCGGCCGCACGCCTCGCTCGGTCGCCAGGTTGAAGCGCACCAGGCCGAACGGGTTCGAAACCAGGATGTCATAGTGGTGGGAGGTGTAGTAGAGCCCCCAGTCGCTGGCCAGCTTCTGCACTTCGTAGCGGCGGTGCACGCGGACATAAGGAGCGACCATATTCATGCGCAGACGCAGCGCGGTCTCGAAAAATCTCTTGTACCAGTCGAGCGGAACGTCGCCGGTCTGTAAGGGATAGCCGCGCTCGTCGAAGGGCCGCGGCAGGATGTCCTCATCGTCGTGGAAGAAACCGCGATAGCGAAAGGTGGGCGGTGGGGCGGCGAAGCGCGTGCGCTTCAGCACCAGGGGATCGTGATGTTCAGGAGCGTATCCAGTCCACAAGTAAAGAGGATCGATTCCCAGCCGCTCGGAGAGCGCATAGGCGGCGAAGGCCGTTCCGCGTGGATTTGACCCAACCAGCCAGACCGTACGGCCGACGGTAACGATGCGGTAGCTCTCCCATTGGCCTTGCAGGGCGCCGGCATCGAGCTCCGGCGGCAACTCGCCATGGCCCAGAGTCACCAGCCGGAGGCTGGTCCGATCGCCGCTCGGGGCCTGCACGGGGAGGCCGATAGCCGCTGATCTTCTCGATGTCGCCCGCCAGAAACTCCGCGGCCTGGCGCACGGCCGAGCTCTCATCACTGCCGACGACGATCTCACTGGCGCTTCCTTTTGCCGCCAGCACCACGTCGCCCTCGGCCGCCGGTCCGGTCTGGACCCAGGATCCACGCACGGGCGCACTCCAGGGGGTGGCCTGAGCGCCCGCCGGACTGGCCATGGTGCAGAGCGTGAGCCCGAGATACAGGACCGTCCCGATTCGGCAGGGGTTGAGTTTCGTTCTGTCTTCAACGCCGACTGCTCTCATGCGCAACCTCCAGGTTCCTGGCAGCGACGCCGCCGGCCTCGTGCGCTCTACTTTCCATTGACAGCGCTGATGATCGCCTCAACATCATAGATACACCCGGCCCAAACGCCGCCGCTGCGCTGCACCAGCGCAGCCCAAAGGCGGGTATCTGCCGGCAGGGATGGGTCAGCAGCCAGGTCGTCACGAGGCTCGCGAAGAGAAAGGCGGCGGGCTCCCTCTGCGGAATCGAACACTTCGCCGTGTTCGCCGACGAAATTGATGGTTGCCTCCAGCGCCACGCGATCGACAACGATCTCAATCAGATCGCCGTCTCGTATTTTTCCAATGGCTCCGCCCGCCAGCGCTTCCGGTGAGACGTGGCCAATGCAGGCGCCCGCCGAAATACCGCTGAAGCGGGCATCCGTAATCACCGCCACATGCTTGCCGAACGGCAGGTGTCGGAGTGCGGAAGTCACTTGATAAACCTCCTGCATGCCCGAACCCATGGGCCCCCCGCAGATAAGGACCATCACGTCGCCTTCGCGCACTTCGTGGTTCTTGAGCGCACGGACAGCAGAACGCTCGGAGACATATACCCTGGCCGGGCCGCGTTTTCGATACACTCCATGTTCGCCAACGACGCTGGGATCAATAGCCGTGCTCTTGATAACGGAACCCGCTGGAGCAATATTCCCAACCGGGAAACACAGAGTGGGGGTGAGTCCCCGTGACCTGGCCCGGTCGGGGCCCATGATTACATCCTCCGGGTCAACCCCATCCTGGCGTTGCAATGCCGCTCGAAGTTGATGCCGTCGCTCACAGTCTTGCCACCAGTCAAGATTCACATCCAGCTTCTCTCCGGAGACGGTCAGAGCGCGGGTATCGATAAGTCCGGCGCGCCGCAGATGCAGCATGACTTCGGGAACCGCGCCCGCAAGGAACACCTGGACGGTAGCAAAATTCTTCGGGCCATTGGGCAGGGCGTCCACCAATCTCGGGGTCTGCCGCGGTCCAGGAAAGCAATCACATAGAGCAGCCACAAGAATGGAAGCAAACGGCGGGCAATCCGGCGTCTGGCGCTCTGGGCGACCGCGGGCAGCGAGGTCATTCGCCCTCACCAGCCGTCGCGACGTCTGGGGCAACGGGGTGAACGACGAAATCGGGCTGGTGGGCCAGCTCCGGCGCAAATCCGGGGTAGAGCCAGGCCTTCTCCAGTCCCTGCTTTAGCTCGAAGTAATATTGCAGTGGATAGTTCGAGGCGGTATAACTCCCGGGAATAGCCACTCGATACTCACGATCCTGCGGCTTTATCTCTGTCACCTGATAACGCTCTGCCTGATTCACGTGCCGATACCACAAACGCACCGTGATCGGCTGCGGCGATTTCTCGATCAAGAGCAAGAACTCCAGCGGTTGGCCAGGAACAAACCGGCCAGGAGGCGCCGCGGATGTAACTGGGTCCGTGCGCTCGGTCACCACCGAGATGCTGTTGCCTGCGCTCCGCCGCGCTGCAGCGGAGAAGCCTCCGCCCCAAGCACCGGCCGACAGCGCTGCTAGCCTGAGAAAGTCGCGGCGGGATGCATTACGGGTCTTCATATCGGAAGCGTCTTGCGCCCCGGGTTAATCCGTGTCCCGATTTGTAACCGACACTCGAGACGGCGGTTTGGACTTCTCAGACGGTTCCTCGCTCTGGCACATTAAGCTCTTGCTGCTGCACCATCAACTTGCCGTTGCAAGGGCTGGCTTGTCCTGATAGCTTCTCGTGCGCGGCCTGGGCAGCGCGCCGTTGTTATGAATTCATTCTCGCCCGACGCTGGCGGGTCACCTGGCGGGCCGTGGAGACGTCTTGGTATGACAACCACGTGCTGTGCGCCCCCGAAAAATGCCATTGGCACACGCCTCGAGTTGTGCTTATACTCCTGCACCGATGCGGATGACGATCAAAGCCGCCGGCCTGATCACACTCCTGGCAGTCGCCGGGATGTTGATTTCGCCCGAAGTCGACCTGCCGGACTCGACTGGCTCAGCGAAGGTCCACATCGTCCCCATGCTGACGGCGGCGGTACAGCCGATTCTCCCGATTGCGGCTTGGATGCCGACCGCAGCAGCCGTGCCGGAGGGCTCGGCGTCCGACTCTCTTCTGTACGAAGTGAATTGTTCCCGCCTTTGCTAGCGCAGCACTTTCCGGCGGCCTTCTGACGAAAAACAAGAGCTAATGACCCGTGTTCTCATTTTTTCAGCGCGCCAGGCCCGTTGGGCAAAGTAGAGGAATCTAACGTGTGTGGCATCACCGGTTATACCCACATGTCGAAGCGGCTTCCCGAGGGCGTCCTGCCCGCGTCCCTGGCCGCCATTGCCCACCGCGGTCCTGATCACGAGGCTTCGTTTTCTTCCCCCCACATTTCGTTGGGCGCTACCCGGCTGCGTATCCTCGACCTCCATGGCGGTGACCAGCCGTTATTCAGTCCGGACCGCGACGTGGTCTTGGTTTTTAACGGCGAGATTTACAACCACCGGGAAATTCGCGGCGAGCTGGAAAACGAGGGCTTCCGATTCCAGACGCACTGCGACACCGAAGTACTGCTGCAGGCGTTTCGCCGCTGGGACACGGAATGCTTCCGCAGGCTGCGGGGGATGTTTGCGCTCGCCATCTGGGTGCAATCCGAGCGGCGCCTCGTCCTCGCCCGCGACCCGATGGGCATCAAGCCGCTCTATTACTGCGAGCAGGACGGCGACATCTACTTTGGTTCCGAGCTGAAGTGCCTGTTTGCGCATCCGGGGGTGCGCCGCAACCTATGCCTCCCCGCTCTCGACTGCTTCCTGTCGCTGAATTATGTCCCCGGCCCACAGACCCTGGTCGAGGGCATCGTGAAGCTGATGCCGGGGGAGATGCTGCAATGGCATGCGGGTGGTTGCCAGGTAGAGCGTTATGTGCCGCCATTGGCGGCCGCGCCGCCCCCGCGCACCATCGCGCAAGCTTGCGAAGAACTGGATGGGTTGCTGGCGCAGTCGGTCAAAGAGCAATTGGCCTCCGATGTCCCGGTGGCGTTGTGGCTGAGTGGGGGCCTCGACTCCGCCACCATTCTTCACTATGCCGCGCCGGTTGCGGGCGCGCAGCTGCAGACGTTTTCGGTCACCTTCCGCGGCCGGACGTTCGATGAGAGCCGGAACATCCGCCTGCTGGCGGACCGCTATGGCACGCGCCACGTCGATTTCGACCTGAACCCCGGTGCCGATCTGGTGGGCGCGATTGAGCAGATCGCCTACTACTCCGACGAGCCCAGCGCTGATGCCGGCGCCGTGCCCGCCTGGTTTCTGGCGCAAATGACGCGGCCGCATGCCACCGTGGTCCTTACCGGCGAGGGCGCCGACGAGCTGTTTGCCGGCTATCTCACGTACCGCGCCGACCGCTATGCGGCCTGGGCGCGCAAAGTGCCGGCGCCGCTCCGCCGCGCCGCGCTCGCCTGCGCGCTGCGCCTCCCGGTCTCGGATGACAAGATCAGCTTCGAATACATGCTGAAGCGCTTCTTGCAAGGCTCATTGCTCTCGCCGGAAGCCGCCCATCTGTTTTGGAATGGGACCTTCTCGCAAGATGAGAAGCTGCCCCTGTTCGTGTATGCGAATTGTCTGCCCTGGGCTGAGCTGCTGGCCAGAGTGCCCGCCGGCACCGGCTGCCAGCGCTTCCTCGATTTTGATCAAGCCTGTTATTTGCCCGACGACATCCTCTACAAGGTGGACCGCATGAGCATGGCCCACTCCCTGGAGGTTCGGCCCCCCTTTCTGGACCGCCGCATTGTAGAATTTGCCGCGCGCTTGCCGGAGGATTTCAAGCTGCGGGGTTCCCAATCGAAGTACGTGCTGCGCCGCCTCATGCAGCATCGCTTGCCGGCCGCCGTGCTGCGGGGACCGAAAATCGGCTTCGATATCCCGGTGCATGATTGGCTGCGTGGTGTGCTGCGGCCCTTCTTGCTGGAAACGCTGTCGCAGGAGACCGTCGAGAGCGCCGGATTGTTCCGCTGGCCGGCCGTGCAGGCATTGATTCGCCAACACCTGGAGAGGAAAGCCAATCTCGGCTACCACCTATGGGGCTTGCTGACGCTCACCGTCTGGATGAAGCGCTGGAACATCGAGCTGGCGCAGGAGGAAGCCGCTCCGGCGGAGCAGTTCGGCGAAATCCTCGACGAGGTTGGCTTGTCGTACTTGCGGCTTCGCTCGTCTTCATCGTCAGCACTCTGAGCCCGCCCCGCCTGATGGACGATGTCGATGCCGTGCAGGCGCAGATTGCCCGCAATATGCTCACCTCGGGCGATTGGGTCACGGCACGGCTCGACGGCGTCGCGTACCTGGAAAAATCGCCCCTCATTTACTGGATGATGGCGGCTTCGTACGCCGTCTTTGGCGTCCACGATTGGGCGGCTCGCCTGCCGCTCGCGCTGGCGGTCGTGCTGCTGTGCTGGGTTGTGTATCGCTTCGCGCGCTGGGCCTTGGACGAGGACGCCGCGCTGTATGCCGGACTGGCGCTCGCGACCTCGGTGGGACTCTTCCTGTTCACCAGGATACTGATCCCCGACGCCACCCTGACGTTAGCCATTACCGGCGCCATTTGGGCCTGGCTGCGCCTGCTTGATCCGGAGGAACCGCCGGCGTCTGTGTGGTGGCTGGTGTTAGCGGTTTGCCTGGGCGCGGGTCTGCTGCTCAAGGGTTTGATTGCCGTTTTCTTCCCCGTCGCGGCGGGCCTGGCGTATATGGCGGCAACGCGCCAGCTTTTCACGTGGGCCGCCTGGCGGCGCCTGCGGGTGGGATGGGTGGTCGTCGTGGCGCTGGCGATTGCCGCGCCCTGGCACGTACTGGCCACGCTGCGCAATCCTCCTTATTTTGTCTGCTCTCTGCACAGCGGACCGGGCCAGTATCGCGGTTTTTTCTGGTTCTACTTCTTCAATGAACATCTGCTGCGCTTCCTGAACCTGCGCCATCCGCGCGATTACAACACCGTGCCCAGGTTGTGGTTCTGGCTGCTGAATCTGGTCTGGATTTTCCCCTGGTCGGTCTATCTGCCGGCCGCCTTCCGGCTCAGCTATCGGGCGGATAGCCGTGCCGGCAGGACGCAACTGATGGCCCTGTGCTGGATCGCCGTGGTCATGGTGTTCTTTACTTTCTCGACCACCCAGGAGTATTACTCGCTGCCCATCTATCCCGCCCTCGCTTTGCTGATTGGCGCAAGCCTCACGCATGACCGGCGTTGGCCGGCGATCGCCGCGCGCCTGCTGCTCGTCATTCTGGCTGTGCTTGGTTGCGTGGTCTCAGGCTTGCTGCTGCTGGTCTGGCGACAACCCGCCAGTGGCGACATCTCGCGGGCGCTGACGCAGCACCCCGAGATGTACACCTTGTCCATGGGGCACCTGAGTGATTTGACCCTGCCGGCCTTCGCTTATCTCAAGCTTCCGCTGGCGGTGGCGGCGCTCGCCTTCGCCGTCGGGACCCTGGGGCTGGCGCTATGGAGAAACAACATTCGCAACTCGGT
The DNA here is from genome assembly GCA_963739375.1 of Terriglobia bacterium. Lineage (GTDB taxonomy): Bacteria > Acidobacteriota > Terriglobia > Terriglobales > Acidobacteriaceae > CAVUAF01. Next base: position 137,548 of record CAVUAF010000018.1, on the reverse strand, counting down.
TCTGGTCATCGCCGCCGGCATGATCATCTTCTTCCAGGCCGCCCGGCTGGCGCTGGTCCGGTTCGATCCTTATCTCGGTTCTTACGCCTTGGCGCAGAGTCTGCTGCGTGCGCCTCCCGGGCGCCTGATTGAAGCGAATGCCTACTACGCGTTTTCGTCGGTGTTTTTTTATAGCGGACGCAACGCGCTGCTGCTGAACGGACGCGTCAATAATCTCGAGTACGGTTCCTACGCGCCGGGCGCTCCGGACGTATTCATTGACGATGCGCGCTTGGTGGCGCTCTGGACCGCTCCCGCGCGGTATTACCTGCTGGCTTATGGCAGCGAGGTGCCGCACTTGGAACAACTCGTCGGCCGCGCCCACCTGCACCTCGTCGCGCACAGCGGCGGCAATTACTTGCTCAGCAATCGGCCGGTTGATTAGCAACGTTTTGTACAAGCTGCGCCTGCCCCAAGGGCAGACGGCCAAGAGTGGGCTTCATAACAGATTTGCGACCGGCTAGCGGAAGGCCTTTGCGCGCTGGAGACGTTCGGGCGGAGCTGCCTGTGCACCTCACCGAATGGTTCGGTGAATCACTCCGGAGTCGACGGTGACGCCGGTGCGCGAGATGGTCTGAAAATACATCTCCTCGCCTGCGATTTCGATCAGCATGAATGAGCGGTCGGTATCAAATCCCTTGTCGGTGATTGCGGCACGGGCGAGGTTGCCGGGACGCAACTCTCCCGAAGCCCCTTCCGTGAAATAGTAGATTCCATGCTGGGGATGGACCCGCTCGTACACGTGGTCGTGGCCGGCGAACACGGCGTCCACGCCGTACTTGATGAACAGCGGCTCCAGCAATTGCCGCAAATCGAGGGCCGAACCATGAAATTTCGCCGACGAATAGAGGGGATGATGGAAGTAGCAGATCTTCCAGTCGCCATTGCCGGCATCTTTTAGCTGCGTCTCCAGCCACGCGGACTGTTTCGGGTCCATATTATTGCTGTTCAAGACGAAGAAGCGCACATTGCCCTTCTTGTATGTGTAATAGCCCTCGCCACCCATGCTGAAGGGTTTGTAGAAGCGCTCATTGGTATTGTCGTGGTTCCCCAGCGACGCGTAGAACTTTACGCCGGCGTCAAGCAGCGGCTTGTAGGGCACATCGAACTTCTTCTCAAAATCGGCGGGTGCGCTGCCGCCGTAAATGTTGTCGCCCAGCATGATCACAAACTCGAAGGGGAAGGCCTGGCGCGCCTTGAGCATTTGTTGCGCTGTCTCGTACTGGGGCGGCTCGCCCGTACCCATGTCTCCAATCGCTGCGAAACGGACGGAATTAGGTTTGAGGGGAAACGCGAACTCGTCCGCTGCCATGGCAGGCATGAAAGCGGTGAGAACGCCGAGAAGAAACAGCGGGAGAAGATTGCGGCGTCGCATAGTCCTGTCCAATCCTTAACGTTGCGGAGGAAGTATTTCGTGAACGATGTCGACCACCATACTTGATTTCACGTCCATCAGTATCAGATCGCGCTGCACCACGCGATACGCCGCCTCCTTCGGTAGTTGCGGTAGCTTCGCCAACACCGTGGGAGGGAGGGTGGTGTAGGGGGCCTTGTCGGGATAGATCCCGTTCACTTCCAGATGCATGTCCGCGAGTGGCATGCCTTGCTGCATGGCGGCCCGCGTCTTGTCGGCTTGCGGGCCCGCAAACGAACTGCGGATCACGTGCCGAAATGCGCCGCGCGCCGCTTCCGTAAAGATGTCGCCCACCTTGGCGTTGGGCCGCGCCTCACGGATCTTTCTGGCCAGCGCCTGTTGGTGCGCCACGATCATTTCCGGCAGATCCGTGGACTTCAGCGTGGGGAGGCTCGACTCGACCGTCTTTTGCAGCTTGACGTAATCCTGCACGCGGTCAGAAAACTCCTTGAAGCCCGCCGCGTCGTCTTTCCGTCCCGTTTTTGGAGCGGGACCTTGGGCCGCGAGCACCCCGGCGGCGGCGAGAAAGAGTGCTGCCAGCAGGGCAACCCCCCGGTACGGGACCCGTCTCTTCGCTCTCATTCGACTCTCCTCGGCGGTGGGATCACCGCTCAGTGAACTAGGGTTCGGTTTTGGCTTCCTTGGCTTCTTTGGCTTCTTTGACGTCTTGGGCGTCTTGGGCGTCCTGGACCGCTTCCTTGACGGCTTCCTTCACCGCCCGCTTGACCACCTTCTTCATGGTGTCCTTGACGCCCTTGTCGTGGAGCACGTCGTCACCGGCCTTGGCCACCGCTATTCTCACCGCCTTCTTCACACTGACGGCGAGTGGATCCAGTTCCTTGGTGAGGACCTGAACCGCCTTCTCGGCTTCCTTTTCGGAGACTGCGGCTGGCTTGTCCGTGGAAGCTTCCGTCTCCTTCTTTGCCTTCGTCGAGATCCAGTCTGCTTCAAAGGTGTCGATCAGCTGTTTCACGGCCTTCGCATCCTGAATAATGAGGCCGACTTCGCGGCGCGCGTCCAGTTCCGCCGTGCGGAGACTCTGACTGCCGACAAAGGCCCGGCGCCGGTCGCGGATGATCGTGCGCGTGTGTAGCCGTGTTCCCCCCAGCTTTTGCACTTCGAACGGGGCACTCCCCGCCACCGAGCCGATGACCTTGATTTCGACGCCCGCTTTCGCCCGCTCCTGGAGGGTGCGCAGCATTTCCTTGTCCGAGATCTTGGGGTCGTAGACCAGCAACTGCTTCTTCGCCCGTCGCAGGAACGCGTCCAGTACCTTCCGGGAGTTCGCCGGGCTGACGACAAACGTCTCGGTCTTGGGCGCGTACTTCGTCCGGGTGCAGTCGGCGCGGAACAGTCTGGCCGCTTCGCGCACCCAGTCGCCGTGGGTGGTCACCATGCCGAAGCCACGGCTGTGGTCGATATCCAGATGCGTGAAATTGAACGACAGCATGCACAGGACACGGCGATCGATCAGGATGTACTTGCCGTGATAACGGATCAGGTCGTCGGACGTGCGAGCCACAATGATTCCGGCGGCGAGGCAGCGCAGTTCCAGCTTGCGCAGGCCTTGTTCGCCGCCGCGGTTGGCAAAGGCGATCAAGGCGGTCACCTTGACGCCCCGGTCCGCTGCCGCCTTCAGTTCCGTCTCCAGGTCTTTGCGGTCGAAGCGGAAGATGGCAATCTCCACGCTTTGCTTCGCGCTCTTGATGGCGGCCAGCAGCGGCCCCACTCCGTCGGCGGGCTCAATGATCAGTTTCACAATCGCATCTCCCCGGCCTTGACCTGGTCAGGCACCTCTCGGCTTCGCGCCTCGCATCCGCCTGCTGGGCAGGGATACTTCCCACGAGCCGCGATCACAGCGCGCCAAGTTCCGCGATTCTCTTCTGCACGGCCTGCGTGTACACCGTGACTTCTTCGGGCGTATAGCCTCCGGCGCGGAAGCCGTCGCGGATCTGTTCTTCGGAAAGCTGCGCGAGCCGCTGCGCCAGCCATTTGACATCGGCGCGCGGGATGTGGGTGGTGACCTTTTCAAAATCGGCCTGGCCGTGCAGCACGAAATCTACAAAGTCGGGCTCGGCTTTCCCGATAAATTTCGAGTTAGCATAGCCCTTGGGGTCGCTCTTCGAGCGCGTCATCACATTGCCCGTATTTCCCAATGTCGCTCCCGCGTCGCTCACCAGGTACCTGCGTTCCCCGTTCACTTCGTAGATCGAGTTGTTTACTTCTTTTAAGTCCCAGTTGTTCAGCAAGGACATCATCACGCGCAAGCCGTTCAATTCCTGCTGGTTGAGGAAAGGATTGGCGAACCAGCCCCAATTGCCGAGCTTCTTCTCCTCTTTCGACTTGCGTTCCAGGCGCGCTTTGTGGACCGTGCCGTCGGCGGAAACAAAATTACTGCCACGGTGCAACTTCGGCATCCCCGCCACTTTGAACTCCGCCAGATAATAGTCTTCATCAACGAAATAGCCGGCAGCCCACAAAAAGCGTGTCGCCGCGGTTTCCGACTGGGGTTCCTGGCCCAGCTTCACCTTCCACTCGACACCCTGCTCGTCGGTGATATCGAACTTCGGACTGGTTGCTTCCGCGTCTTCCTTGACGAAGGTGAATTTGCCGTTCGCGTCCGGCGCATGCGCTTGTCCCCCCGCGCCATAGAGCAGATTCAAGGAGGCAACATCGCCCGGATCGCGCCAGATCACCGCCGGCAGGTTGGCGGCACTGGCGGCATTCGCGTTCTCTTTGTTTTTATCTTTCTTCTGCGCAGTTAATGACGCCGAAAGCGCCACCAACATCAGCATCGCTGTGAAGTACCGCCTGGCATTCGTTGGTTGCATTGTCTTTTGCCTCTTCCCTATGGAAAACAAACGTCAACCGGCGACCAGTTGACCTGTGGCCAGCTTAGCCCCCTCGGGAGTCTGGATTCTGTGCAATTCTGCATACACTCCGTTATTCGCCAACAGCGCCTCATGCGTGCCTTGTTCCACCAACTCGCAATCTTTGATCACGAAGATAACGTCCGCGTGGCGGATGGTGTCGAGGTGATGCGCGATGACGACGGACGTTCTACCCTTCATCAGTTTGTCCAGGGCCTCGATGACGGACCGTTCGGAGGCGGCATCCAGACCCACGGTCGGCTCGTCAAGAATCAGGATCGGGGTATCGCGAATGACCGCCCGGGCGATGGCAATCCGCTGGCGTTGACCGCCCGAGAGCGTGACGCCGCGCTCGCCCACCATGGTGTCGTAGCCGTCGGGCATGTCCTCGATGAATTCCTGCGCATTGGCCAGGGCAGCGGCGCGCTTGATTTCTTTGGGCGGGGCGCCGGGTTTGCCATAGGCAATGTTTTCCCAAATCGTGGCGCGGAAGAGGAGAGTGTCCTGCAGGACGAAACTGATCTGATCGCGCAGCGACTTCAGCCGATAGCGGCGAATGTCCGTGCCATCAATTCCGATATGTCCGGAAACGGGATCGTAGAAGCGCGGAATCAAGCTCACCAGGGTGGTCTTCCCCGTACCCGAAGGACCCACAAACGCCGCCACCTGTCCGGCTTCGATCTTGAAGCTAATGTCTTTGAGTACCTGCTTCTCCTGGTCGCCTCCATAGTTGAAGCTGACCTGGGCGAATTCGATTTGACCTTTGAGCTTGGGGGCCCCGCGTGCGCCCGGCTTGTCCTGCACCCGGCTTTCAATCTCCAGGACTTCCTGAATGCGCTCGTAACCGACCATCGCCTTGGATACCACGTCGGTCATTTTCGAGAGATCCCGCATCGGCTTGTACATTTTCCCCAGATACAACAGGAATACGATCAGCGTGCCGGTGGTGAGCTGGTTGGCCAGTGCAAGCCGTGCTCCGTACCACAAGACCAAACAGGTCCCGATGGCCACGATGACTTCCACCACCGGCGCCAGCCGGGCTTTGACGCTGCGGGCCTGGAGTCCTGCCTCCACGTTTTCCAGACTTTCCGATTCGAATCGCTTCTGCTCGTACTCTTCCCGGGCAAATGCCTTGACCACGCGGATGGAGGTCAGCACCTCCTCCACCAAGGAGAGTAGTTCGCTTTCTTTTTTTCGGACCGCACGCGAGGCTCTCTTGATGCGCCGCGTGTAGTAATAGACCACCAGAAAGAGCACGGGCGAGACGGAGAGGGCAATGAAGGTGAAGCGCCAGTTGAGATAAAACATGACCCCGATCATGCCGACCAGCGTCATCACGTTGACCAGAATGCCGAGCAGGGCGGAGTTGATGAAGTCCTGGACGACTTCGATGTCACTGGTGATCCGCGTGATCAGGTCGCCGGTCCGCGATTCATCGTGTTCGGCCAGCGACAAGCGATGAATGTGGTGGTACAGGGTCCGGCGCAGGTCGTGCCCCACCCATTGACTGACGCTCGTGGTCAGGTATTTCTCGAAGTAGGCGCTGACGGCGCCGACAATCGCAATGACCGCGACCGCGGCGACAGCGAAGTTCAGAACGGCATAGTGGTTCTGGCCGAACAGCCCGGTAATAATCCCGCCCAGCCGTCCGGGAAGTTTGTTCGCCTGCTGAATGTTATCGACGACAATTTTGATGGGCCACGGCTCGAGAATGTCCGTGAGCGCTTCGCCCAGCACCGCCAGCAGCGCGATGGCCAGCGCCTTCCAGTGCGGACGCACCAGGTCGATGATCCTCAGTTTTCGCGAGGACTTGGACGCCGGAGGTTTGTCGGCCTTGTCGGGCATACTTTTTGCGGGGCTGGGCACACCGGGCGCTGCCGTTCTGATCGCTTTCACTTAAGCGTGATCGCCACTGCCCTATGGGTGGCGTCAGCGATGGTGCGCCCCCCTGAGGCGGCGCACCTTTTCAGCGCTAAAGGCTGGTTGCCAGAAACACTTAGCCTTACTCCGGCATGTTACTCAGGAGAAGCTGGGGGCGTCTGTGCAAAACAGCACACCCCGTGGACGTCTGACCTGCCACCCAGGGCCGCCTCGGCAGCCCTGGCTGCCTCTTGGCAGAGTGTGTAGATCGTCTGCAGTTACAACCAACGGAGCCTCACCCACAATCGCTGCCAGAACTCAAGAATGGGCTCCACGAAGAACTCGTACAGAAGGGTTCTCACTGGATGCTTCATAAAATCCTCGCGCGTGACCGAGGGCAAAGAAACGAAGAGCCGGCCCGTCAGCGGCCGGCTCTCGGTCCGATTACCGAGGCGTGGTAGCGCTTCGGTTACCGAGGCTGGGGAAGTGTGGTGGGTTGCATCCGCAGCTCACCGAATCGTGGTGCCGATCACTTCGCCAGATACTACCAACTCGACACGTCGATTCTGCTGACGGCCTTCGGCGGTGTCGTTGGACGCAATGGGTCGGGTTTTGCCGAAGCCCACTGCGGTCATCGAGGACCCAGGAATCCCTTGCTCCGCCAGATAGCCTCGGACTGATTCCGCACGTCTCTCCGAGAGGCCCTGGTTGTAGGCATCGCCGCCAACGCTGTCGGTGTTACCTTCGATTCCCAGCTTGAGCCCGGGATAGGCGAGCATGATGCCGCTGATCTTGGCCAGCTTTTCACGCGCCACCGGACGCAGTGTGTGCTTACCGGTGTCGAAGAGAACGTCAGACATGTTGACGACCAGCCCGCGAGCGGTGTCGTGAGTCTCGAGGATGGTGTTGAATTGCAGCAGCAATTGGGCGCGAAGTTCCTTCTTTTCACGCTGGGCTTGCTGGAGTTGCTCGTCCGCGGCGGCGGCGGCAGCTGCGGCGGCGGCGCGAGTCCGCTGGAGCTGCTCATCCGCGGAGGCGGCGGCAGCTGCGGCAGCGGCGCGAGTCCGCTCCGCTTCAGCCTGCGCAGCCTGTTGTTGCTGGAGAACATCAGCCTGGGCCTGGCGCTTCTGGCGCTCGGCCTCGTCCCGGGCGCGCATGGCGTCGGCGGTGTCCGCTTCGGCGCTCCTGGTCTGCGCCTTGGCTTTCGCTTCCCGCTCGGCTGCCGCCATGGATGCGGCGCCGATGCGCTCCGCTTCCATGCGCTTGACCGAAATCTCGCGGGCGTCTTCCGCCGTCTGCACCGCTTCGCGCGAGGTTCCAATCAGCGACTTCTTGTCGATGTTTTTCCTGGTAGCGTATCCATCCGCCTGGTTCATCAAGCTGACCGCATGCGCATAGCTGGACGTGGCGTACTTCTCCGCCCCCGCTGACTGAGCGATGCGCACCGCGTTGCGCGCTTCAAAGAATTCCAACGGCAACTTGGCAGTGAGGATGACCGGGTCGAATTTGTAGCCCGTGGGGATGTAGCCACCCCGCTCGAGAAGCTCATACTTGGCATTCACTGCCTCGGTGGTTCCCATCGTGTCTTCGCGAACCACATTCTCGAGCACGACCACGTTGCTGGGACGCCGCACGGCATAATAAGGTTCCGCGGTGACGATCAACGCGAATGCCTGAAGGTCGGTGGTGACATCCAGTTTGCTGCTCTTGTCACTCACCAGTAATTCGCCCAGGTTCACGGACCGTCCCTCGGGCGTGATGGCCCACAGGATGTAGGTCAGATACTCACTGCCGAAACTGGTGGGTTTGTCGAGTCCATGAAATTCGACCTCGATTTCAATGTAGCCCTTCTTGCTTTCCACCTTGGCTTCGGCGTGGGCTCCGGGCATCAACTCCGTGCCCTGGAATCCCAGTTTCGTCGCTCCGCTGCGATGGCGATAGTTCACCGCCTGGACCGTCCGGCTGATTACCGTCACCCGGTACGTGGGCGTCTGAGCCATGGGCTCGACCGTCATCGTTGTGTGCTGTTGCATCGCCTGGTTGGCGTAACTGTTTTGCGCCGGCGCCGCCGGCGGCGGCATAGCCAGTGCGGACACTCCGCAAACCATCAGAGCTGCCACGAAAGTTCTTGCGATCTTCATTTCTCAGTCTCCTTCGACGGACTTGGTGTCGCTGCTTGCCAGCGTTGCCGTTAGCGCAGCGACTTGAAGTCCAGAATCAGCGAGAAAACGTCCCCCAGGATGCGGTAGGAGCCGTTCGAGTAACTCCCATATTGATAGCGGCTGTTGTAGCCGTCTTCATAGCCCCGCCGGAAGCCCTCGCGAAAGTAATAGTTGTAGGCGTCCTGATCACCGTAGTAGCCGTCATACCCGTAGTTCGCGTCCTGATAGGCATACGAGTCCTGATAGCCGGACGACCAGCGGTCCTGCCGTGCTGCCTGCCCGGCGCGGAAGCCTTGCTCATACCCGTAGTTCACGGCCCGGCGGAGCGCGTTCGCGCCGTATTGATTGATTTCGTAGTAGGTGCCGCCGCGATTGTAACGATAGATCGGGGCGCTATAGAAGTACGGATCGTTGGAGTAGTCGTGCGCGCGCTGCAGAGCCAGCTGCTGCTGACGGAGGCGCGCTACATACTGCTGCTGGTAGCGGTATTCCGCCATACGGTTTTGCTGCTGTAGCTGTGCCGTGTACTGTTGCCCGCGACCCTGCTGCTGGTCCAGGTGTTGACGATACTGGACCACCCGCTGCTGCTGCTCGGCGATCAGCTGCTGCTGACGCTCTTGTGGGAGACGCGCCGGCTGCTGATTCGCCTGCTGCTTCTGCTGCGCCTGCTGTTGCGCCTGCTGCTTCTGCTGTACCTGCTGTTGCACCTGCTGCTTCTGCTGTACCTGCTGTTGCTGCTGCGCACGCTGTTGCTGCTGCGCCTGCTGTTGCTGCTGTACTTGCTGTTGCTGATCCTGCCGCTGCTGATTCACCTGCTGCTTCTGCTGCACCTGCTGTTGCTGCTGCGCACGCTGTTGCTGCTGCGCCTGCTGCTTCTGCTGCGCCTGCTGTTGCTGATCCTGCCGCTGCTGATTGGCCTGCTGGGCCTTCTGCACCTGCTGTTGCTGCTGCGCACGCTGTTGCTGCTGCGCCTGCTGTTGCTGCTGTACTTGCTGTTGCTGATCCTGCCGCTGCTGATTCGCCTGCTGCTTCTGCTGCACCTGCTGTTGCTGCTGCGCACGCTGTTGCTGCTGCGCCTGCTGTTGCTGCTGGACCTGCTGTTGCTGGTCTTGCCGTTGCTGATTCGCCTGCTGCTTCTGCTGCACCTGCTGTTGCTGCTGCTTCTGCTGCACCTGCTGTTGCTGCTGCTTCTGCTGCACCTGCTGTTGCTGCTGCTGCTGTGCGCGCTGTTGCTGCTGCTGCTGTGCGCGCTGTTGCTGCTGCGCCTGCTGCGGTGCCTGCGGCTGCTGTTCAGGCCGAGCTTGCGGTGCGGCCTTCGGTTCCTGCTGCTTACCTGGATGTTGGTCCGGTTTGGCCTGTTTTTCCTGTTTGTCAGCCTGCTTCTGCTTTTCGTCCTGCTGCCCCTGCTGTACGCCTACCGGAGCTGCGGTCCCAAGAAGCATGAACAAGAATGCGGTGCTGAGAACTCCAAGTGGCTTCATTAGATCTGCGCTCCTCTTCATCGCGAAGGTCGGTCCGCTGACACACGGCCCTGCTCGTCATGTTAGCCAGGTGCGGCGCGAGCGTCTGTGCAAGAGAGAACACTTCGCCCGATTTCGGCCGTACGCGGATTGCGCGTGAAAACGGGCGCCCGGAGCCAGACCCGCATCGCATAGCAGGCTTGAGCCGGCCATTCCCAACCGGATCTGGTTGACCGTGGGAGTAACAGGGCTAGAAATCCGCCTTGGGCGCAGGGGGTCACAGGTTCAAATCCTGTCGCTCCGACCAGCGACCGGTCTCACCCGCTCCGCAGAAACCACTGTCCGAGGACCACCTGGCGGGCAAAGACGCGGCTCCGCATGAGCGCCGGCGCGAGGGCCCCGGCCACTCCGGCAGGCAGGTGTTGGCCGAGGGCGGAGAGGATGCCGGATTTCGTCCGCGCGAGTCGCTGGGACAGGAGCAACTCATAGGCCGAGAGGGAGGCGTGATCATAGCGGTCGCGCGCCCCGGCCATCACCGCGGCCGCCATCAACCCCGACTCCACCGCCGGGCGAATGCCTTCTCCGCTCTGCGCCGAGGCGACTCCCGCGGCATCGCCGATCAGTAGCCAGTGTTCTCCCGTGATGGAACGCCGACGGTGGTGGTACAGCAAGTAGGCGTGACCATGCAGGGGCGACGGCAGATCAAAGCCGATTCTCCCCGCCCGCCTTAGATACGCCAGCAGGCGCGCCACGTGATCGCCGAGAGCGTGGCGGTCCAGCCGGCCCAGGCCGACATTCAGAAAGTCGCCCTTGCGAAAGCACCAGCCGTAGCCTTTCATGTCGGGGCAGAAAAACAGTTCCGGAGTTTCCGGCGCGATGGCGCACGCCGCCGCTTCCGCTGGGGTCATGCGAAACTCCGTCTCCTGGGCGGCGACAATGTCTTCCTCGTGGGGCCGCGCGCCCATCCACTTCGCGACCGGACAAAAGTGTCCGCCGGCGCCGACCACGACCTTGGCCCGGATATGCCCGTTGACCATCCAGCCGCCATCACTTTTCTCGAGCGCCGCCAAGGGCTCGCCTTCGTAGAGTGTCGCTCCCGAACGTTGCAGGAGGTAGTGATCGAATTCCACGCGCCGTATGCCGTAACTGACGGGGTGAGGGTAGCGCGTGCACACTTGCGGGCCGCCGAGCTGGCTGGTCCGAAAGGCGGTAATGGGCTGCAAGGTGTGGTGGCGTGCGTAGTCCGCCAGGTCCAGGTCGAGTGCTTGCACCACTTGGGGTGTGATCCAGCCGCCGCAGACCTTGTCGCGCGGAAACTTCTCTTTGTCGAGGATGGCGACATCCATGCCGGCGCGGCGCAGTTGCCAGGCGCAGCTTGAGCCTGCCGGTCCACCGCCGACAATCAAGACCTCGTGGGCGTCCATACTTCAGGCCGCGTGCTGTGCCGGCATCGCCGGGTAGAGTTCCGCCCGGCTCATCGGCAACCAGCGGCACTCCGGGCCGGCAAACAGCACCTGAAAGAGTTGCAGGCTGCCGGTGCGGAACGCGGCGGCGGATCCAGCCAGATAGAGACGCCAGGCGCGGACAAACGCTTCGTCCGACTTCTCGCGTATCTGCGGGACCGCCTGCTCGAAGCGCTCCAGCCAGCATTGGAGCGTCCGCTCGTAGTGCGGGCGCAGGTTTTCCACGTCGATGACCGCGTAATCCCCCGGCTCGAAGATCGGCATCACCTCGCCGAGCGCCGGAGGATACGCCCCGGGGAAAATATGCCGGCGAATCCAGTTGTTGAGCGGACGCGGCTGGTTGCGCCCGATGAAGTGCAGCAGCCCGCGCCCCGTGGTTCCGAGCGCGCGCTGGATCCCGTGCGACAACTCCGGGTAATGCGCAAGGCCGACATGCTCCAGCATGCCCACGCTGAGAAACACATCGAAGTGTCCCTGGATGTTGCGGTAGTCGTCTTCGATGAACTCGACCCGGCCTTGCAGTGACTCCTGGCGCGCGGACTCGCGGGCGTACGCAATCTGACTCCTCGATATATTGAAGGCCTTGACCGTCACCCCGTAGTGGCGGGCCATGTGCAGGGCGAGCGCGCCCCACCCGCAGCCGGCCTCGACGACCGATTCGCCCGGTTGCAGGCGCAACTTCCGGCAGACCAGGTCCATCTTCGCGAACTGTGCCTGCTCCAGGCTGAGCGCGGGCGCAGAGTAGTAGGCGCAGGAGTAATTCAGCGACGAGTCGAGCCACAACCGGAAGAACTCGGTGTCCAGGTCGTAGTGCTGATGAATGTTGTTCCGCGCGCCCCGTTCACTGTCCCGGAACCTCCAAGTGAGCCACCAAGAAATCAGGCGCCGGTACCAGTTGGACGGGCGATGGCGCGCGCGGCTGGCGGCGGTCAAGAGTTCCTCCAGGGAACCGCGAATGAGGACCCTTCCGCTGCTGTACAACTCACCGAAATTCGTTTCCGGATCAAGGAATAACCGGAGCAGCGCCCGCCGGTCCGTGACCGCAACTTCGGCGAGTGGCGGCTCGGCGGACAATGCGATCGCGCTGCCGTTCCACAGAACCAACCTGGCCGGAGCACGGACCCGCCCGGCAAGGCACCGCAGCAGGTAATCATCCAAAGTCGCGAACTTGGGCGCGATTCTCATAAGCGGCTCCTCGACGAAGGCAACTCTCCGAGCGTCGAACCGCGATACCCGGATTTGTCAGTTCCATGCTGGACCCGCACCCGGCTGGGCCCAGTGACCTCCGTCACGACGGCTGGTGAGATGCCTGGCGCCGCGCACCGCGCTGCTCACGGCACCGCATCCCCGTGTTTTGACAAGCGGCCGGTGAAGGCGTACGGTCAAGACAGAGCGAGCCTCTTCTCCTTCGCTTGTTCGGATCCTCTGAGCTAAGTCAGCCTATCTGAAGCGCCGTCCCCTTAGTCCACCGCGACAACCTGAGGAGGTTGACTATGTTTGCTCGCAGCGTATCCGTGCGTCTGAAGCACGATGGTCTGGCCCAATTCACGCAAATCCTTGAGAGCGAGATCGTTCCAGTGCTTCGCCAGCAGCCCGGGTTCCAGGACGAAATCACGTTCGCCACGCCCGGCTCGCTGGACGTGATCGCGATGAGCCTGTGGGACACCACGGAACACCTCGAGGCCTACAATACCTCTTCTTATCCGAAAGTGTTGAAGAGCCTGGAGAAGGTCCTGGACGGAACCCCCCGCGTGAAGGTCAGGACCGTGATCTGCTCGACCATCGGCAAGACGGCGCAAGTCGCAGCGTAAGGTCCGCGTCCGGGAGACGGCGGGTCCGTCTCCCGGAGGCACCAGGAGGCACCTTTTGTCGCAAGCCCAGAGTTTACTCATGACCTCCGCCGAAGCGCAGTTGGACGCCAAGCTGGCGCGCTGCCATGGGGCCCTGGCGCACGCGGTTTCGCCGACGCTCCAGGTCGGCTGCGTGATGATTCAGGAAGGGGTGCTGCTTCCGGAGCATCTCGCGTTGCCCTCGGAGGGCTACGCCGCGGGCTGGCGAGCAGTGCGGACGAGCGACGGTTTCGGCGTCGATCGGAAGATGCGCGCGGCGGGATGGAACCTGTTCCTGATCGGCGGTGAGGTAAAGGCGATCGTGTGGGGCGCCGCGGGGGAAAAGAAGCTCCGGCGCGCCATGGTGCGTATTCTCGCGACGGTACGGTCGCGCTGCTTCAATGCGGCGGAAGTCACGGGCATCGCGAACCAGCGCTTCCTGGGGATCCCGTACACGGTGGTCAGAGCGTTTTCGCGGCACGTCCAGCAAAGTCACGTGCTGCAGGACGTGCGCCGGCGCGCCCAGGTACAGGTAGACGCTGACTGGGCGCGCGCTTAGGTGCCGGCAGCGGAAGCGAACGGCGGAGGCCGAAATGTCAGAGCGAACCGGCGACAAATCGCGTTTTCATCGCGAGCGGCGGAAAAGAGCCCAGCAACGGGAACGGCGCCGCGAGCTGTCTAAAACGATAGCCAGCAAGCCCACCCCAGAGAAACCAACCTGACTTCAAACCCCGCTTGCCAGCGGGCTGCCGGCGCTCCGGGGGGTTGACCTGGCACCGCGCAGCGAGTCTCGGCAGGAGAGGCAACTATGTCTCCGCGATCGCATCCCAGCGTGGTGAAACGGCGGAAGGAACTGGCGCGCCGGGAACGCCAACAGGAAAAGGCGCGACGGAAATTGCAGCGCAAGCAGGAAAAACTGGTCCCGCATCCCGACATGGCCGCGGACGCGCCGGTGGGGACCGTGGCGACCGACCCGGTCGAAAGGACTGAACATGCATCAGGAAACGAACGCTAATGCCTTCCCGTCACCGCAGTGGAAGCGGCCGGCGGTGTTGTTGATTGACGCCAATGCCTCGCGGCAATTCGGACGTGCCGCCGGCATGCGCGGGCGTGGTGTGGTGGTGGACTGTGCCGACAACGGCGCCGCCGCCTACACCTTGTGGGGGCCGGAGGCCTACCAGCTGGTGCTGATCGACTTCGGTGGCGCCGACGAGGCGGTGGGTGCGTTTTGCCGCCACGTCCAGGAGCTCTCGCCGCTGCAAAAGATCGGCTTCTATCGTGCCGCGCCGCCCTTCATCGTCAGATCGCAGGCCGCCGCCGGGGAGCGACCGCGCAAGGAGCCGTTGCGCCTCCCGCGCGAGCGTCTGGAGGACGCGTTGACCGAGGCGGAGCAGCACGGCAGTGGGCACTGGAATCTAAGGGAAGCGGCCCAGCGGATCGCGGCGCTGCGCCTGCGGCCGAAAACCTCGGCCACGCCGGATAGCAAGCCGGAGCGCTGGCGTGCGGAAAGCCATGCCAGCATCGCCGCGCGCGTGCTGGGCGGCAACCAATAAGCGCGCTGCCTACTTCGCGGATTGCACGGTTGCCGAATGCAGGTAGCGAACTCCGTCGAGTTCCTGGTATTGCACGACGGTCTGCCGGCCGTGACCAGGCTCTGAGGTCAGCGTCTTCGGTGGCGGCGCCGGACCCTCCGGACCGCCGTTCAGCGCCTCGCGCACAACCCGGCCGCGCAAAGAACCTCGCGGGTGCAATTGGAAGCCGAGGATATGCGCCAGCGTGGGGACGATGTCCGCATTGCTGACCGGCGCCTCGTCCGTGAAAGCCTTCTTGAAATCCGGTCCCCAGGCAGCCATGTTGTTGAAGGTCTGATCGCGGCCAAATCCGCCGTGCATTCCCTGGCCTTCCTGCAACGTCGTATCGGAGATCTGGATCGCGGTTTGCAGGTCGTCGGGATTCAGCCAGAAGGTCTTGAAGGCCACGACCATCGCCGGCCGTGGCAGCGCCGTGGCGCCCGCCAGTCCGATCGCACTCAGCGGCAGGGTTCCGGGGACGGGCTGGTATTTGTCGTCCACGAACACGGCGCCCACGTAGTCAAGCCCGAGTACGAGATCCGTGATTTGCCGCACCGTTTCCGCGTTGCCATTCGGAACGTAAATGAGGTCGGATCCGCCGTTGGCGGCAACAATGGCGATCGCATCGGAGCCGTCGGGTTTCTCGATGCGCGGCCCCAGCAGGCCATTGCCGAAGAGGGGATGTTCCCAGGTGTCCGCCTCGAGCCTGACCTGGCGAAAGGGGAAGCGGCTGGTTTCAGCGCCACGACGGTCCGGGTCCCACAGCCTCGTCTCGAGCGCCACCGCCAAGTCGATGGCGAGAAGACCGCTGGGAAGCGTGCCCTTCTCGGTGTCGGTGCGACCACCGGCATCGACGTAATAATGCTGGGCCGATGCGGCGGCGCTCGCGTGCCCGAAGCGATCCACCGCGCGCCGCGCCACCGTCGCAAAGCCGTGATCAGAGGTCACCACGATGTCGGTGTTCCGTTGGATCTCGGGATGTGCGGCGAGCCAGTCCAGGATCTGGCGCAGATTGCGGTCGGCGTTCTGCACCGCCGCGACCGACGTGTCTCCGTTGATGCCGGGGGAGAGCGAGTTGAGGCTGTCGCCCTGATAATGCTGGGTTCCGTCCGGGTCGCGCGACCAGAACACGAGGGCGAAGGGTTTGTCTTTGTCCGCGCTGAACAGGGGCAGAACCGCGCGCGTGGTTACATCGGCGAACCACTGCTGCTGCACCCGGTTCGCCGCCAGCGTGCCGGCGTGCGTCGCATCTCCGCCGTAACCGTTGCTGTACTGCGAAGTGGCAGCGAAACCGTTGGTTCGCGCCGGCGCTTCCGGCGGCAGTTGCGCCTGGAAGAACCCTTCTATCAGGCGCGGAGGAAGCGCCACGCCAGCGGCCGTTCCCGTGGCATCGTCGATGACGATGGCCGACGACGGCGGCGGCGCCATGCCGTTGACCGGCGCCACCCCCGATGCATCCTGAATCGCCGCTGGTCCCACCTTGCCAATCGCGGCGGTGTTGAAGCCGTGCGCACGAGCGAGTGACAGGAAGGTCTCTTCGCCGAGATAGTTGCCCTGGTTGTGGCCGTCGAGATCGCCGATCGCGTGGTCACTCTCGATGAACGGGACCGGGGTTCCGGGGGCGAAATCGTAGTTCCCGGTGTCGAAGGTGGCGTGCCCGACCCAGATGGTGTTGCTGAAGTCGCCGGTGTCGCCTAATCCGTGGCCAGTGGCAATCGCCGACGCGTTCGCGGTGGTGAAGGTCGGGAACAGCGCATAGCTGTTGCGGAAGTGCACCCCTTGGGTGCGGATCTGCCAGAGCGCCGGGGTGTCTTTCTCGTTCACCGAGCCGTGCCGCAGCCCGTCGGCGACAAAGATAATGACGTTGCGCCGCGGCGGCGGCGCGGGCGCTGTCGGCGCCTGCCCTTGCGCTCCCGCCACCAGCAGCAACCCTGCTGCAATCACCCACTTCATGCGTGCGGTCATGTCGCTTCGGCCTCGTCCTGTGGCATTGCCGAGAAAGGCTAGCAGCGTATTGTAAATTTCAGGTGAACGATCTTGGGCGCGGCTTCCCTTCTTGGTGCCCGCGCGTACGGGCACGTAGAATACGCGGATGGCTGCGCCCAAGACCGGCCGCGCCGGCGTGCTGGTGCGCGTCCCGATCTTCTCCGATCTCTCCGACGCCGAGCTCAAGTTCCTGGCGGACCGCGCGGTGAGCAAGCACTACGCGGCGGGGGAGTTGGTTTTCAGCGAGGGCGACCCCTGTGCCGGGCTGTACGTAATCGAGACGGGCAACGTGCGCATCTTCAAGACCTCCGCTGGCGGCCGCGAGCAGGTCCTGACGGTGGAACACGCGGGGAATTCGGTGGCCGAGCTGCCGGTCTTCGACGGCGGCGCCTATCCGGCGTCGGCCTCGGCGGCGACGGAGTGCACTCTGCTCTTCATCAGCCGCAACGATTTCCACGCGCTCTGCCGGGAGCATCCCGAGGTGGCGCTGAAGGTGCTGCGCATGGTCGGGCTGCGGCTGCGGCGGCTGGTCGGCATCATCGAGGAACTCTCGTTCACCACCGTGCGCCACCGCCTCGCCACCCTCCTGCTGCGCCTGGCGCGGGAAGCCGGGAAGCACTCGGGCCGCGCCGAGTTCACCATCACCGCCAGCAACCAGGAACTCGCGGCGCAGATCGGCACCGTGCGTGAGCTGGTTTCCCGCAACCTCAGCCGCTTCCAGGCCGAAGAACTCATCGCCATGGACGGCAAGAACATCACCATCCCCGACCTCGCCAAGCTGGAGGCCGAAGTCCGCGCCGAAGAATAGGCAGGGTCAAGGGGTCGCCCGCGACGGGCGCTGGGCTGGCCGTGGTCCACTTTCTGGGGCGCTCGGCGGGGCGACACAGACACCAAGGGCCGGTGCTCCCACCACCGCGCACCAGGCGCCCCAATCGTGGCAATGCTCCCGGCCTCCTGATCCTGCTCGCCCTGTGACATAAGTCATCTCCCAGCGTCGCGCGCCCCGGTAACGTTGGGGGCAGGAGTTGCGAGTGGCGCCGAAATCAGCCCAAGCCCGGCTGGCCGAAACGCACCAGGAAGCCAGGAAGCTGGCGGCCGAATTGAGCGCGCTGTTGGGCGCCGCGGCGCGACCCGAGACTTCGGCATCAGCGAAAAGGAAGGAAACCATGCCCATCACCGCCACCAAAACCGTGCGCGAACTGGCCGTTGAAGTCCCCCACGCCACGCGTATCTTCGAGAAGCTGGGGATTGACTACTGCTGCGGCGGCAACCAGCCGCTGGAGGAGGCTTGCACCCGCGCCAACCTCTCCCTGGAGCAGGTACTGGGCGCGCTGGAGCAGGGTCCCGAGGCGCCGGGCGCGGTGTCCGATCGCGACTGGAATGCCGCTCCCCTCCGAGAGCTGGTGGACCACATCATCGACCACCACCACAGCTACGTGAAGGAGGAAATTCCGCGGCTGCAGGCGCTGCTGGTGAAGGTGACCGGGGTGCACGGCAAGAACCACCCGGAGCTGCTCCAGGTGCAGGCGGCTTTCGGCGAGGTGGCGAATGAACTCGCCACTCACATGATGAAGGAAGAACGGGTCCTCTTTCCCTACCTGATGCAGATGGCGAGCGGCGCCGGGTGTGGCCCGTCGTGCTTCGGCAGCGTGCAGAACCCCATCCGCATGATGATGCTCGAGGACGACCACGCGGGCCAGAAGCTCCGCGAGATGCGCCAGGCGACTGCGGAGTACACGCTGCCCCCGGACGCCTGCTTCAGCTACGGCACGCTGTTCGGCGCCCTGCAGGAGTTCGAGCGGGACCTGCACCAGCACATCCATCTGGAGAACAACATCCTCTTTCCGCGCGCGGTGGCGATGGAACCGGGGCAGTGAAGCCGTAGGCGCCGGCGAACAGCGCCTACGGCGGATTGCCGACGCACGGCCCGACGCCGGTCTGGGTGGGAAGGGGCGAATCCAGGACTTCGCGCACCTTGCCGGCGATTTGCCGTCCGGCAGATCGGCCTGTATTGGCTGCTGCTCAATGAGGCGGCTCCCATCCCCGAGCTGGCGGAATCAGCCCCCTGAGACCTCCGCGACCCGGTCTTGTTGTGCCACGAAACCGCCGGCGCTTCCCTGTCATCTAAAATAGAAGGCCAAGACCGAGCTTTCCCCCTGGCAAGGATTCCGGTTCTGCCCGTTCTTAGAGGGGCCGGCCCGGCGCAAAGACAGGGCCGGCTGGGGCCAGCCATGGCCTCGGGGTGGCGATTCCGGCATCGTCTCCACTCAACTTGGTAAGCTAAAGGGACATATGCGAATGAAGTGTGGTGTGCGTCGGTGGTTACTGATGAGCGCGGGGATTGCTGCCCTGTCGTGGCCCGGGCTGGCGGAGGCCGCCACGCAGAACCGGATCGTAGACACCATTGACAACGCGCGCGTGGCGGCGATGCGAGGCAATGTCCACCGCCTGGCGCGGCCGCAGTTTGACGAGGGCCGGGTGGAAGGCTCGCTGCGCCTGCCGCGCGTCGTGCTGACCTTCCGCATGACCCCAGGGCAGCAAAGCGACCTCGACGCCCTGTTGCGCGCACAGATGGACCCCGCTTCCCCCAACTATCACCGCTGGCTCACGCCCGAGGAGTATGCTGGCCGCTTTGGCCTGGGTGAGGCCGACCTGGCGCAGGTGGTGAACTGGCTGCGCGCCCAGGCGCTGACGGTGGTCGAGATCGCCCGCGGGCGCAATTATGTGACGTTCCAGGGGAGCGCGGCGCAGGTCGAGGCGGCCTTGCGCACCGAGATCCACCGCTACCGGGTGGAGGGCGAACTGCACTACGCGAACGCCGGCGAGCCGTCGTTGCCGGCGGCGCTGGCCGGCGTGGTGCTGGGAGTCCGGGGGCTGCACGACTTCCGCCTCAAGCCCAAAGGAATCGCGCGGGCGCGCCGGCCGCGCTTCACCTCCAGCGTCAGTGGCTACACTTACCTGGCGCCCGACGACTTCGCCACCATCTACAACGTCAAGCCCCTCTACGCCAGCGGCATCGACGGCAGCGGGCAAACCATCGCCGTCATGGGCCAGACTGACCTCATCCTGAGCGACATTGCGACCTTCCGGCGCGTTTCCGGCCTGTCGGCGACCCTGCCGCAGGTGGTGCTGGTGCCCGGCGCGCTGGATCCCGGGATCAGCGCGTATGACATTGACGAGGCCAACCTGGACCTGGAATGGGCCGGCGGGATAGCCCGGAACGCCGCCCTGGTCTACGTCAACTCCTTCGACGTCTTCGACTCCCTGCAGTACGCGATCGACCAGAACCTGGCGCCGGTCATCACCATTTCGTACGGCGACTGCGAGCAGAACTTCGCTGCTTCGGACCTGGCCACCCTGGTCACCAACACCCAGCGCGCCAACGCGCAGGGCATCACGGTGGTCGGGCCCTCCGGGGACACGGGCGCCGCCGACTGCGACTACAACGTCACGGAAGCCCGCTTCGGCCTGGCGGTGGACATCCCCGCGGCCCTCCCCTACGTCACCGCCGTGGGGGAACGGAATTCAACGAAGGTTCGGGCGCCTACTGGAACACCGGGAACAACAGCAATCAGGGATCGGCGCGTTCGTATATCCCGGAGATCGCCTGGAACGACACGGCGCTGGAGCTTTCCTTAGGCGGGACGATTGCCGCCGGGGGTGGCGGCGCCAGCATCGTCTATCCCAAGCCGAGCTGGCAGGTAGCGCCGGGCGTGCCCAGCGACGGCGCCCGCGATGTTCCCGACATCGCGCTCAGCGCTTCCTTCGACTACGACGGCTACCTGATCTGTTCCGAGGGGAGTTGCGTCAACGGCTACCGGGCACCGGACTTATCGCTGTTTGTCGTAGGCGGAACCTCGGCGGGCGCGCCCACCTTCGCCGCTATCGTCGCCCTCATCAACCAGCAGACGGGGGCGCGGCAGGGGAACGTCAATCCGCGGCTGTACCAGCTCGCGGCCACCTCGCCGAATGTGTTCCACGACATCCTCAGCGGCGATAACCGGGTGCCCTGCCGCGCAGGGACGCCCAATTGTCCCAGCGGCGGTTCGATGGGCTTCAGCGCCGGGCCGGGTTACGACCAGGTCACGGGCCTCGGCTCCGTGGACGCCTTTGCCCTGGCCAATGCGTGGGTTGCGCCCGCTCCCGCCCTGACCTCGCTCGCGCCCGCGACCGCCACCGCCGGCGGCGCCGACTTTACGCTCACGGTGAACGGCGCCAACTTCCTTCCCGGCGCCATCGTGCAGTGGAACGGGACGGCGCGCAGCACGTCGTACCTCAGCGTTACACAACTCACCGCGGTCATCACCGCGGACGACATCCTGGCGCCCGGCGTCGCCCCGGTCACGGTGGTGAACCCGGCACCCAGCAATGCGGTGTCGAATGCGCTGCCCTTCACCGTCACCGGCAACAATCCGCTGCCCGTGCTGACTTCCGTCTCCCCGGGAGCGCGCACTGCCGGGAGCAGCGCGTTCCCCCTGACCGTCACCGGCGCGGCCTTTGTGCCGGGGTCGGTAGTGCAGTGGAACGGCCAGAGCCGCACGACCACCTACGGCGGCCGCACGCAGCTCACCGCCAGCATCACTGCCGCCGACATCGCGGTCGCCGGCACCGCCACGGTCACCGTCTTCACGCCGACACCCGGCGGCGGCAGCACTGCGAGTGTCCCCTTCTACATCACCACGGCCGGCGAATTCCGGCTGGCGCAGTTCCGCTACTGGCCGCACATCGTCTCCGGCGGCGGCTACGTCACCAAGATGACCATCACCAACCTGACCAACGCGCAGAATGCGGTGGTGGTGTACTTCGTGAGCCAAGCCGGGGCGACGGTGCAGACCGCCAGCTACTCGCTGCCCGCCGGCGGTACCGTGCGGTTTGCCACGGACGAGTCGGCCCGCTTCGGCCCGAGGGGCACGCAATGGGCCATCGTGAACTCGCAGAGCACCGTGGGCATCAACCTGTTCTTTGAAATCGAAGCCGACCCGACAACCGGCGTGGTGATCAACACCCTGGGCTTCAACGAGGCGCCCCCTTTGACCGACTTCACCATTCCGGTCGAGTTCATGCCGGCGCCGGCGGGGAATTCCGTCGGCCGCACCATCGGACTGGCCCTCGCCAACACCACCAGCACCGCGGCCACCATCACGCTGAAGCTGCTCGATCAGAGCGGCAACATCCTCGCTACCACCACCCTGAGCCTCGACTCCTTCGCGCAGACGGCGTTCGATGTGGGGAGCCTGCCGGCCTTCAGCACGTTCCTGCCCACCGGTACCTTCATTGGCAGCATCACGGTGTCGTCCACCCAACCGCTGGCGGCCATCGGACTGGAGGACGACTTAGGGCCGTTCTCGGCCATCCCGCCCATGCCGGGACGCGCCAAATGAGGGCGCTCATGCTCGCTTGCTGGTTTCGCCGCCCGCGACGAAGGCCTGGTCAATGTGGTGCATGAGCTGATCGCGGACGCGCCGAAAGAGCGCCAGCCGTTCTTCGTGGGTGCCGGCCGCCGCGGCGGGATCTTCCAGGCCCCAGTGCAGATGCTTCCAGGTTCCCGGGAAGATCGGGCAGCGCTCCTTGGCGTGGTCGCAGACAGTGACGACATAGGGAATGTGCTGCCCGAGGAGACTGGCGACATTCTTCGACGTCTGCCCCGAAATATCGATGCCGATTTCCCGCATCGCCTCGACCGCCAGCGGATTGAGCCCCTGGGGGGCGATGCCGGCGCTCAGCGGCTCGTAGCGGTCCGCGGCCACATGGCGCAGATATCCTTCCGCCATCTGGCTGCGGGCTGAGTTGCCGGTGCAAAGAAACAGCACTCTGGGTTTCATGGCAGCCTGCCTCGACGAGCACACATGGTGGAGTGACGCCGATCACCGTGCGACTCGCAAATATAATGCTATCATATGTCTATACGTTTACGCGATTATAGATGTTGCCCAGCACCCGGACGCGGAGGACCCATCCATGCCGAAGCTGCAAGTATTCGATCCCCCCATGTGTTGTTCCAGCGGCGTGTGTGGCCCCAGCGTGGATCCTGCGCTGCCTCGCTTCGCCGCCGACCTGGAGTGGCTGAAGAGCAAGGGCGTCACGGTCGAGCGCTACAACCTGGCGCAGGACACCGCGGCCTTTACCCACAATGCCACCGTGAAAAAAGCCCTCCACGCCAGCGGCACGAGGTGCCTCCCCATGTTGCTGCTGGATGGGCAGGTCATTGCGTCCGGCGCGTATCCCAAGCGGGAAGAGCTTGCGGGTTGCACCGGGGTGGGGTACGAACCGGGACCGGTGCTCCCACAGCAGGCAGACCTCGTTGGTATCGGGCAAAGCAAGCGCAAGTGAAGGAGGGCAACCGGTGAAGCTGTTGGGAGAAGTAACTCGAAACCTGCTGTTCACCGGCAAGGGCGGAGTCGGCAAGACATCGATTGCTTGCGCGACCGCTGTGTCTCTCACCCAGGCGGGGGAACGTGTCCTGTTGGTTAGCACCGACCCGGCTTCGAATCTGGACGAAGTGCTGGCCGCGCACCTGGGTGTCCAGCCAACTGCCATAACTGACGCACCGGGCCTTTTTGCGATGAACGTTGATCCGGAGGAGGCCGCCCGGCAGTATCGCGAGCGGGTCGTTGGCCCGTATCGTGAGTTGCTCCCGGCATCGGCTGTCACAAGTATCGAGGAGCAGCTTTCCGGTGCGTGCACGGTGGAGATTGCGGCATTCGACGAATTCGCGAAGCTGTTAGGCGATCCGCAGGCGACCGCAGCTTTTGATCACGTCATCTTCGACACCGCTCCCACCGGCCACACCCTTCGCCTGCTTCAGTTGCCCGCCGCCTGGTCGGGATTCATCGAGAACAGCGTGGGTGGAACTTCTTGTCTGGGTCCGCTGGCCGGCCTTCAGGCACAGCACGAGCTGTATGCAAGCACCGTACGCGCTCTATCCGATGGCAGGAGTACGACCGTGTTTCTCGTCAGCCGGCCCGAACTCTCAGCCCTGAGAGAAGCGGAACGCACCCGCAAGGAACTGGAAGGACTGGGCCTGAAAAATCAGCGCTTGATCCTGAACGGCCTCTTCCGGGCACGGATCGACCATGACCCGGTCGCGCAGGCGCTTGCCTTGCGCGGTCACGACGCGCTGGCGGCTATGCCAGCCGGTCTGAAGCAGCTGCCGCGCATGGAAGTGCCCCTGGTCGCGCAGGCGCTGATCGGCACAGAAGCGCTCCGCCAGTTGGCGGACGGCAATTACGACGGCAGCAACCCGCCGGTGCGTACCCGGAGGCTCCGTACGTTGCCCGCGCCGCTTGCCGCCCTCATTCCCGCCATTGCGAGCCGCGGCAAAGGCGTGATCATGACGATGGGAAAGGGCGGTGTCGGCAAGACCACGGTCGCAGCCGCCATCGCCGTCGAACTGGCCCGCTTGGGTCACCGGGTTCACCTGACGACAACCGATCCGGCCGCTCATGGCACGCCAGCGGCGAACGGCAATGTTCCCGGCCTCGAAGTCAGCCGCATCGATCCCGTGGCAGAAACGCGTGCCTATACGGAAGAAGTGCTGGCGGAATCCGGCGCCGGTCTCGACGAAAAAGGCCGTGCGCTCCTGGAAGAGGACCTGCGCTCTCCGTGCACGGAGGAAATCGCCGTTTTCCGCGCCTTTGCCAGCAAGGTGGACCAGGGAAACCGCGGTTTTGTCGTGATCGACACCGCACCCACGGGACACACGCTGCTGCTGCTGGATGCGGCGAACGCCTACCACCGCGACGTCGAACGGAATCTGAGCTACATTCCGGAGAGTGTGCGCCGCTTGCTGCCGCAACTTCGGGACCCGGAATTCACCAAGATCCTGATCGTGACCGTGCCCGAAGCGACGCCGGTCCACGAAGCTGCGCGCCTTCAGGATGACCTCCGTCGCGCGGGTATCGCGCCGTATGCGTGGATCATCAATCAGAGTTTCCATGCTGTCGCTACCCAGGACCCCCTGCTGGCGCAGCGTGGCGCTCTCGAAGGTCGTTATATCGAGGAGGTCTGGCAGACGTTGGCGACGAGGACGGCCCTGATTCCCTGGCAGGCCGACACGCGGGTGGGGCCCGCGCCGCTCCAGGAAACAGTGGAAGCCGGCAGGAATTAGCGTGGGTGGGAGGTGTTCAGGAATGAGAGAACTGGAACAGTATTTCAAGGGCCTGGCCGACAGCAATCGGCTCCGCATTCTCAATCTCCTGCTGCACGGCGAGTTGTGCGGGTGCGACATCCAGCATGTTCTGGAAGCGTCGCAGCCGAACATTTCACGTCACTTGCAGTACCTGAAGAATTCGGGGCTCGTGCTGGATCGGCGAGACGGCTTCCGGATCTTTTATCGCCTTGCCGCGCCACTTCAAGGCGCCAGGAAGCACCTCTTTGAGTTCCTGCACCATGCGTTCAAGAACGAAGAGCCTTTCCAGGAAGATACCCGGAAGCTCAAGGAAGCCATTCAAGACGGTGCCTGCACGCGCACCGAATGGCGTCCTTATGGCGCGTTGCACAGCGCCAAGGCGAGCAGCACTACCCGGGTGTAATCACCGGCTGGATCTGCGGATGGTCAGCGAGGGATGCAGACATGGGAACCGTAGTGCAGGGCACGCCGACAATCGCTCCGCCGAAGCGGTTGAACCGCTTCGAGAGATACCTGACTCTTTGGGTCGGGCTCTGCATGATCGCCGGCCTCGCGCTCGGCAAGTTCACCCCCGGCCTGGTGCAGGCCCTCCGCGGGATGGAATTCGGGAGTGGCAGCCAGGTCAACGTGCCCATCGCCGTGCTCATCTGGCTGATGATCATCCCGATGATGATGAAGGTGGATTTCGGCGCCCTCCTGCACGTCCAGGAAAAACCGCGGGGACTGCTGGTGACGCTGTTCGTGAACTGGCTGGTCAAGCCTTTTTCGATGGCGCTCATCGGCTGGCTGTTCTTCCGCCACATCTTCTCCGCCTGGATCAGCCCCGCCGAAGCAGACCAGTACATCGCCGGGGTCATCATCCTGGCCGCCGCGCCGTGTACCGCGATGGTCTTTGTCTGGAGCTATCTCACCGACGGCGATCCCGCCTACACGCTGGTCCAGGTCGCGGTGAATGACCTGATCATGCTTTTCCTGTTTGCGCCCATCGTGCGCTTCCTGGTCAGCGGCGCCTCGTCGCTTGTCGGTGCCCTTCCTGGTGCTGCTCTATTCCGTGGTGGCGTTCATTGTCATCCCGCTGGCGGCGGGGGTCGCGCTGCGCGCCTGGTTGACGCGCACGCGCGGCAAGGCGTGGTTCGAGCAGCAATTCCTGCCGCGCTTCGCCCCCGTCACCATCCTGGCTTTGCTGGCGACGCTGGTCTTTATCTTCGCGTTCCAGGCGGAAAACATCACCGGCCGCTACCTGCACGTCCTGCTGATTGCCGTCCCCATTCTCATTCAGGTGTATTTCAACGCCAGCCTGACCTATGGCCTCATGAAGTTGCTGCGCGTGGAGCATGCGGTGGCCGCCCCGGGGGCGTTGATCGGCGCCAGCAACTTTTTCGAGCTGGCAGTGGCGACCGCCATCGCCCTGTTCGGTGCGGGATCCGGGGCCGCGCTCGCCACCGTGGTGGGGGTCCTCGTGGAAGTCCCCGTAATGCTCTCCGTCTGCAGTGTGTGCAACCGGACGCGGCACTGGTTCCCGGAGGGCGGGCGCGCAACGGCGCACGCCTGAGGCATCACATCAGGCGCAGGTCAACCGCAGGCCGTCTCCGCTCCCCCGTGCCCGCGCTTCCTAGCGCCAGTCCCAGCCGCCGGCCAGGGCCGGCACCGCCGCGAAGGGGACAACCCGCGGCTGCACCAGGCGGACAAAGTCGTCGAACGCCAGGCGCATCAGCTCGCGATGCGAGCCGGCGTTGAAGGCAATCTCCTTGTCCTTGGTCAGGCTCTCGTCCACGTACACGGGCAGCCCATACAGGTTGCCAAAGGGCGGCATGGCGCCGGTCTCGCAGCCGGGGAAGAGTTCCTGAAATTCTTCTTCCTTGGCGAGCCGGACGTCGTCGGCGCCAATCTGCAAGCGCAGGAGCGGCAGGTCAACGTGCCGCGAGGCCGGCAGGACCGCCATGGCGAAAGCGCCGTCCACCCGCACGATCACGGTCTTGGCCATCTCCTTGCCGGGAATGTGGGCCAGGGCGGCAATGCCCTGGGCGGTAAAGGCCGGGGAGTGGGAGATGGTCATGTAGGCAATCTGATGGGCGTCGAGAAACTCTTTGAGCTGTCGTACTGGCATCGCGACCTCCTTGCGGTAAGCGGTTGCATAACGCTTAGGAGCGATGGCCGGGCTGGGTTGGCCCGCCCGCCGTTCCCGGTTCGTCAGATCGCGGATTGCGGAGAATTACTGGTAATCCTACGCTCCTCCCGGCCGGGAGTGGACGCTGTAATCCCGGTCACAAGAAACTGTGACCCCGTGGGGGGCCGTGCGCCCCGGGCGAGGGGGCGGTCCTAGACGGAAGCGCCGGCCGGGACGGCGCCGGAGGGTTCCCGTTCCTGGGCGATGGCCGCGGCCAGCCGCCGGATGCCTTCGCGAATGGCGGCGGACGGCGCATTGGAGAAGTTGAGGCGCATGTGCGCCCCGGTGTCGCCCCCCGGATAGAAGGAATCGCCGGGAACGAAGGCCACGTTCTGCTCCAGCGCCAGGCGCAACAGCCGCTCGCAGTTAGTGCCCGCCGGCAGCGTGGCCCACAGGAACAGTCCGCCGTCCGGGCGCGTCCAGGTGACCTCCGGGGGAAAGAAGTCCGCCAGCGCCTGCAGCATGGCGTCGCGGCGCTCGCGGTAGAGGGCGCGAATCACCTTCACGTGCTGATCGAGGAAGCCGTCGCGCGCCGCTTCGTAGGTCACCATCTGCGCGAACGTGCTGGTGTGCAGATCGGCGCTCTGCTTCAACTGCACCAGGCGGGCAATGACCTCCACCGGCGCCACCATCCAGGCGATGCGCAGGCCCGGCGCCAGCAGCTTGGAGAAGGTGCTGAGGTAGATGACGTTGCCGAGCAGGTAGCCCTCATCGCGCTGCAGGTTCACCCGATCCATCACCACCAGCGGCGGGATGTGTTCGCCTTCGTAGCGCAACTGGCCGTAGGGATCGTCCTCGATGATGGGCACCCCGTAGTGGTCGGAGAGCAGCACCAGCTCTTCGCGGCGCTGCCGCGAGAGCGTCACGCCCCCGGGATTCTGGAAGTTGGGCAGGACGTACATGAACTTGGGTCCGGAGCGCAGCGCGGATTCCAGGCGCGACGTCTGCATACCGTCATGGTCGATGGGGACGGTGACGTACTCGGCGCCGAAGAGGTTGAAAGCCTGCAGCGCCCCCAGGTAGGTGGGAGACTCCACCAGCAGGCGGTCGCCGCGGTTGATGAGCAGCTTGGCGATGAGGTCGAGCGCCTGCTGCGATCCCGACGTGATGAGCACATTGTCAACGCCGGCCACAATGCCGTAGCGGCTCATCTGCGCCACGATGAACTCGCGCAGCGGCTGATATCCCTCGGTGGGGCCGTATTGCAGCGCCGTCGCGGCCTGGGTCGCCAGCACCTTGTGGCACGCCTCCTGGAAGCGTTCCACGGGGAAGACCTCCGGCGCCGGCAATCCGCCGGCGAAGGAAATCATCTCCGGCCGCTGGGTCCACTTCAGCAGCTCGCGGATGATCGAGCTCTGGGTGTTCTTGGTGCGCTGCGCGTAACGGTCAAGCCACGGGGCCGCCATGGTGCACCTCCCCTTCCCTCCCATGATGGGTGCCGGCTTCACGCTCCGTCTGTGATAACGGGCACACCACGGTGTGCCCCCCTCTGCTGTGGTTCCCGGGGGGGGGGCGGAATTAACGAGCCGGCGCCGGGGGTGGTGATATACTGTGATTGCGTCTGATACCCACGGTTGCGTGTGGTGCGAGTCTTCCGGTTCAGTTCCTGATCTGCGAACCTCCCGCCTTTAGTCTCCTCCGTTTGTTTCCAGCGTAAATCTGAATGATGCTGCCGCGCCCCGCTGCGCTTTGACGCACCGGCCTATCCGGCGGCATGGAAAGCAAGAAACAACGCATGAAGAATTTCTCTGAGCTGCCGCTTACCGCGCCCCTACAGGAGCGCTTGTCGGCAGCTGGTTTCACGGTGTGCACGCCGGTACAGGCGGCCACCATTCCCGTAGTTCTCGACGGCAAGGACGTCCTGGCCACGGCCCAGACGGGGACCGGCAAAACGCTGGCCTTCCTGGTGCCCATCATCGAGCGCCTCACGCCGCAGCCAACGGCGGCCATCGCCGCGCTGGTGCTGGTTCCCACCCGCGAACTCGCCATGCAAGTGGCGGCGCAGTACGACGCGCTTCGCGGCCCCCAGTTGCCGCCCGCGGCGCTGATTGTCGGCGGCATGTCGGAGCGTCCCCAGTTGCGCTCGCTGCGCGCCGCGCGCCTGGTGGTGGCGACGCCGGGCCGGCTCGAGGATTTTCTGAGCCGGCGGCTGATTTCGTTTCGCGTGCTGGAGACGCTGGTGCTCGATGAAGCCGACCGCATGCTCGACATGGGCTTCCTGCCGGCGATCCGGCGCATTGTCGGCGGCCTGCCCTCGCAGCGCCAGACCTTGTGTTTCTCGGCGACGCTGGAAGCGTCGGTAGCCGGCCTGGTGCACAATTACCTCAAGGCGCCGGTACGCATCGCGCTCGGTTCCACCTTGAAGCCCGCGCAGAACGTCGCGGTACAGGCGTTTGAAGTCTCCGCCGAAAGCAAGCCGGAAGTGTTGCAGCGTCTGCTGGCCAACGAAAAGGGCCGCTGCCTGGTGTTCGCGCGCACCAAGCGCGGCACCGAGCGCCTGGCGCGACGCCTGCAGCGCGATGGCTTCGCCGCCACTTCGATCCACGGCGACCGCTCGCAGTCGCAGCGCACCGCCGCGCTCAGCGGCTTCCAGCAAGGGCGGTTCCAGGTGCTGGTGGCGACCGATATCGCGTCGCGCGGCATCCACGTCGAGGACATCGTCCACGTCATCAACTACGACCTGCCCACCCTGGCCGAGGACTTCATTCACCGGGTCGGCCGCACCGGCCGCGCCGGCGAACGCGGCCTGGCCTCGACCCTGTTCGAGCGGCACCAGGCCCCCGAGCTGTGCTCGCTGGAACGCACGCTGGGCATTCGCATCCAGCGCCAGACCGCAGTGCTCGAGATGCCGAAAAGGCCGGCCGCGCGGGAGCCCGAAAGCCCGACGCCGCGCTCGGCCGCGCTGGGGAAATCGACCCTGGTTGCACTGCCGGGTGAACTTCTGCAGAACGCCCGCTGATAGCCCGCCGGCGCGATTCGCGCTGGCTTGACAATCGCAGACCAGGAGCCTACGTTCAGAACTGGGCGAATCTTTTCTCTTTCTCCCGTGCGGATTCTCTGCGCTAAGTCAGTCGGTCCGCACCTCTTCCTCTTAGTTCACCCTGGCCGGGAGCCGCGCAAGCGGCGTAATCGGCCCACCGCTCACTCTTCCTACCTTGTGGCCGGATGCGACCAGGCGCGTCGAGGCCGGGAAGACAGTGCGCCCCACGGAGGCAATTTGGCTAGACACCCCAGCGCCCAGAAGCGCCAGAAAGAGCGGGCGCGTGCCGAAAAGCAACAACTGAAAGCGCAGCGCAAGTTCCAGCGAAAACAGGAAAAACTCTCGGGGAATCAGGACGCCGATCTCGGCCTTCCCTTGCCGGCTGACGAGCAGCCGCTCTCTGAAAGGACTGTCAATGAATCAACTGCGGCCGAATCCGGCTCCGCTACCTCCGGGCCCGCCGACAAGCCGGATGGTGTTGCTGGTTGACAGCGTGAATGATCGGCAGGGGGCGCGCGCGGCGCGCCTGCGCTCGCTGGGAGCGACTGTGCATTGTGCCAGCAACGGCACGGACGCGCGCGCGCTGTGGCGGCCCGCGGTCTATGCCCTGGTGCTGATTGAATTCCGCGACGCGGACGACGATATTGACCCTTTTTACTGGTATGCGGTGGGCCTTTCCGCCGCGCAACGCTTCGGTTTCTACAGCGCCACCGCCCCCTACATCGCTACCCGTGTGGCGGAGGCGGCGCGCGACCGCACCGCGTCGCACCGGCCGAAAGACCGCATTCGGGAGCTCTCGCAGAACCCCGCCGGCCGGCGCGCCGGGGGCGACCTGTTCGAAGCCGTGCACCGCATCGCCGCGCTGCGGCGCTTCCGCCGCCCCGCCGAGAGAGAGCTCGACGTCCCCCGCCGGGAAGAACCCGCGGGTTTGCCCAAGCCTTCGTTCCTAAGCGCGGTCGAGCGCGCCGAACGGGCCCTGGGCGGGGACGCCTGAAGCGGCTATCTTGTTGACCGCGTGGGCCCTCCGCGCGGTGCTCCACGTCACTGCATTCTCCCCGGCAGAAGGCGTAGACTGCGCCTGACTACAACCTTGAGGCACAGGGTTGTCGGCTCTTCGAGAGTCGGTAAGCCGCGAGCCTCGTCGTGCCCCTGCGGCTACCGGCGAGGAGGCGCCTATGAAATCGAGCAGCCTGCTCTACGGCATGGCCGCTGCGGTAGTGATTCTCGCCGTCCTGCTCGCCATCTTCGGGGTTGACTTCCGGGGCATGCAGGGCGCGCCCCGCTACGATCCAGCCACCGAGATCGCGATCAAAGGCACCATCGTCGAGACCCAGGAATTCACCTGCCCGGTGGCCGGCGAGCTGGGTGCGCACGTGTTGGTCAACACGGGCAGTGAGCGCTTCCAGGTTCACCTGGCACCGGCGCGCCAACTGCGCCGCTACAACATCCGCTTCCGGCCGGGCGAGCAGATCGAGGTGGTCGGCTCGAAGATGAGCTATCGCGGCGTCACCGGGATCATTGCCCGCTCCGTCACCCGGGGCGATGAGACCTTCCGCTTCCGCGACCACACCGGCGCCCTGCTCCTGGAGTAATGCCATGCCCGCCGTGATGGAACCTCCACGCCTGGCGAGTGAGAAAGCGCCCGGAGCCGTGGCCCGCGCTGCGTCTGCACTGCTGCGGCTGGTGAAGGTCGTCGCCTGGCCGGCGGCGGTGATCGGGGCCGTGCTGGCCTGGCTGTGGCTGGATGCGGTGGCCGGCTGGCATGGGCCGCAGCGGCCCACCGTGGGTGTGGCGCTCATTCTCGCCGGCAGCCTGATGGTGTCCTGGTGTTTCGGATTGTTCGCCTTCCACGGCGAAGGCTCGCCGCATCCCTATGTCGCCAAGACCAAGCGCCTGGTGATTACCGGCCCCTATCGCTACGTGCGTAACCCGATGATGTGGGGCGTCGGCGCGCTGCTCATCGGGCTGGCGCTGACCCTGGGTTCGGTGGGGCTGTGGTTTGGGATCGCGTTGTTCGTGGTCTACGGCGCCTTCTTCGTGCCGCTCCACGAAGAGCGCGACATGCAGCGCCGCTTCGGCGACGAGTATCGCCAGTACTGCCGCGAGGTCCCCCGTTGGTGGCCGCGGCTGCGCGCGCGGCCCCCCCAGTAAGCTGCTTCCGCAGCGGGCCCGAAGATCGGCAGCCACCTCACGCGGTGGCCGCGGCGCCCGCCTCCAGTCGCTGCTGCAGGCCTTCGAGGAGTTCCTCGCGCGCCCTGAGGAGCGCCCGGAACTGGCGATTGTCGGTGTGCGCGATCTCGCGCGCCAGTTCGTGCAAATGCTGTTCGAGGATGTGGAGCAGGAGTTCGGATTCGGCGGCGCTCAACTGCAATTCCATAGGCTCTCCTCCCTGGCGGGCGGTCGACCGCGGTAACACCCGCTGGTCCGGCACCGCGGCGGCTCCACCATCAACTCTCCCCCGGTCCCCCACCGGGGGCTGTGACCGCTATCACAGACTCCGGCCCGCCCTGCGGCCAGAGTTGGCTTGTGCTCTCGGCGGAGAAGTAGGTATGCCGCAGGCCACCAGCGTCGCCGCGTGGGTGCAGCGTCCCGGCGCGGGGCCACGCCCTTCCTTAGCTGCGTTCCCGGACGCGATCGCAGCCTCTCCCTTGGCCACGTTTTTCCAACCCCAGGAGGTGTGCCATGACGAGCGCGCCTGTGCTCACATCGGTGGCAATCGCTCGCATTCTCCTTGCCACGGACTTTTCGCGTTTTTCCGAACGCGCGTTGCGCTACGGCATCGCGCTGGCCGCGCGCTGTCAGGCATCCCTTTCGCTCCTGCATGTACTGGCGCCGCCGCCCCCGGACGCCGAGTTTGACCTCTCCATCCCGCGCCGCGAGGCCGAGCAACACTGGCGCGACCTGGAGGAATCGGGCCGGCTGGCGGGCGTCGCGCACCGGACGGTGGTCGAGACCGGAGACCTGGCCGCGGTGGTGGCCCGCACCGTCGACCGTGACCACGACGACCTGGTCATCGTCGGCACCCATGGGCGCGGCGGCCTGCGCAAGCTGGTGATGGGCTCGGCCGCGGAGCAGATCTTCCGCCAGTCGCGCTGCCCCGTCCTGACCGTGGGGCCCCACCTGCCGGAGGCGCCGCCCGATCCCCTGATCAGCCACATCCTCTTCGCCACCGACTGCTCCGCCGCCTCGTTGCATGCGCTGCCCTACGCGCTCTTCCTGGCGCAGCACGAGCAGGCGCAGTTGATCATGCTGCATGTGCTCACCGAGGGTGGCTACTGGCCCAGCGAGGCTGCCTACCGGGCGCTGCACGAGGGACGGGAACAACTGCGAAAGCTGTTGCCGCCCGACGTGGTGCTGCCGCGGGAACCGGTCTTCATCGCCGAGTATGGCACCGCCGCCGAGCACATCAGCTACGTGGCCCGGGAGCAGGATGCGGACATCATCGTGATGGGGGTGCACGGCACCAAGGCCCTCGGCGCCGCCACCCATCTGCCGTGGTCGGTCGCCCATCGCGTCGTCCACGAGGCGCACTGCCCGGTGCTGACGGTGCGCGCCTGAACCAGCCGCGGTGGCAGGGGAGCCGCGGCGCCAGCGCAGGCCTGCGCCGCGCCGCCAAGAAAAAGGCGCCCGCCGTGGCGGGCGCCTTTTCCGTTCTGCTTCTCAGTCCGCGGCCGCGGTGGCTGCGGGCTTGGCGAAGTGCCGCAGCTCGATGCCGGTATAGATCTGCCGCGGCCGGGCGATCTTCTGCTCCGGATCCAGCAGCAGTTCCTCCCATTGCGCCAGCCATCCCGAGGTCCGCGGAATGGCGAACATCACGGTGAACATTTCCGGATCAAAGCCCATGGCCTGGTAGATGATCCCGGAATAGAAGTCCACGTTGGGATACAGCTTGCGCTTGATGAAGTACTCGTCTTCCAGCGCAATGCGTTCCAGTTCCAATGCGATGTCCAGCTTGGGATTGCGCCCGGTGACGCGGAACACTTCCTCCGCCGTCTGCTTGAGGATGCGGGCGCGCGGGTCATAGTTCTTGTAGACCCGGTGCCCGAAGCCCATCAGCTTCACCTCGCCCTTCTTGACGCGCTCGATGTAGGCGGGGATGCGGTCGCGCGAGCCGATTTCGCCCAGCATGCGCAGCACCTCTTCGTTGGCGCCGCCGTGCAGGGGCCCGGCCAGCGCCGAGGCGGCCGCCGCCGTCGCCAGGAAGGGATCGGCATGCGAGCTGCCCACCTGGCGCATGGTGGCAGCGGAGCAGTTCTGCTCGTGGTCGGCGTGCAGGATGAACAGCACGTCGAGGGCCCGCGCCAGGCTCGGGTTCGACAGGTACTTCAGCTCCGTCCGCTTCCACAACATGTTCATGTAGTTCGCGGTGTAGCTGAGGTCGTTGTCGGGGGAGACGTAGGGGAGTCCCTTGCTGTGGCGGTAGGCGTAGGCGGCGATGGTCGGGACCTTGGCGATCAGCCGCAGGATCTGGGTGCGGCGGACGTCGGCGTCGCCGATGTCGCGCGCGTCCGGGTAAAAGGTGGAGAGGGCCGCGATGGTGCTCACGAACATGCCCATCGGATGCGCATCGTAGTGGAAGCCGTCCATCAGCTTCTTCACGTTCTCATGGACCATGGTGTGGTGCGTGATCTCCTGCACCCACTCGCGCAGTTGCGCCGGTTGCGGCAGTTCGCCGTGGAGCAGCAGGTAGGCCACTTCCAGATAAGTGCAGTTCTCCGCCAGTTCCTCGATCGGGTACCCGCGGTAGCGCAGGATTCCCTTGTCGCCGTCGATAACGGTGATGGTGCTCTGGCAACTGGCAGTGTTCATGTAGGCGGGGTCGTAACTCATCATGCCGAAGTCGTCTGCGTTGAGTTTGATCTGGCGCAGGTCGCTGGCACGCAGGTTCCCTTTGATCAGCGGCAGAGAATAGGTCTTGCCGTTCCGCTGGTCGGTCAGGGTCAAGGTTTCGTCGGGCATCGTCTTCTCCTTCTCGCCGCGCAGGCTCGGCACGCGGGGCGCGTCCGCGCAGCCACACGCAGGCGCGGCATGCTGGGGCACGTGCCGCGATGCTAGAAACGGCGGCGCGATATGGCAGTGACCGCCGTCACGCACCCTGGGTCACGGCGGCCAGGGGGCGGCGAAATCTTGTCTCAGCCGCGGCGCGCCGCCCTACGGTGTTGGTGCGCAGGGCGCCGCAAGCTTTACTATAGGCGCCACTATGGCAGTCCACCGCCGCGACTTCCTCAAAACCGGCACCGGCGCCCTGGTCCTGCTCGCGCTGCGCCCGCAAGCAACCCTCGCACAGTCGCGCACCGCGACCCTCGGCCGCCGGGTGCTGCCCCTGAACCGCAACTGGCGCTTCAGTCCCCAGCGCGTCGCCGGCGCCACCACCCGCGAGTTCGACGACTCCGGCTTCGAGCTGGTCACGGTGCCGCACACCAACCGCCGGCTTCCCTGGCACAGCTTCGACGAAAAGTCCTACCAGTTCGTCTCCACCTACCGGCGCCACTTCCGGCTGCCGCCGGCGGCCCGCGGCCACGCCGTGTTCGCGGACTTCGACGGCGCCATGACCGCCGCGACCGTGTGGATCAACGGGCAGCACCTCGGCGAGTACCGCGGCGGCTACACGCCCTTCTCCTTCGAGTTGACGCCGCACGTCGATGGGGAGCGCGACAACATCCTCGTCGTCGAGCTCGATTCCAGCGAACGTCCCGACATCCCGCCCTTTGGCGGCGCCATCGATTACCTCACCTTCGGCGGCATCTACCGCGACGTCGCGCTGCGCCTGGTGCCCGCCACCGCCTTTCTCGAAAACATTTGCGTGCGCCCGCGCGACGTGCTCGCCGACCACCCCACCCTCGACGTTTCCTGTTTTGTCGCGTTGCGGCCCACGCCGCCCGCCGGCCTGCGCCTCGCCGCCGAGCTGCGCGACGGCGAGCGCGTCATCGCCCAGACCAGCCAGCCGCTCGTCGCCCGCCCCGAGCGCACTCCCGAAGGCGCCGTCGAGAATGTCCTGACACTGGCCAACCTCCCCGGCATCGCGCGCTGGGAACTCGAGCAGCCGCGCCTCTACACCGTCGTGGTTCGCCTGCTGGGCGACGACCAGGCCGTGCTCGACGAAGACCGCCGCCGCTTCGGCTTCCGCACGGCCGAGTTCACCGGCCACGGCTTCGAACTGAATGGCAAGGTCGTGAAACTCCGCGGCCTGAACCGCCATCAGACCTTTCCCTGGGTCGGCCAGGCCATGCCGGCGCGCGTGCAGCGGCGGGATGCATGGATCCTGAAAAAGGAACTCAAGCTGAACATCGTGCGCACCTCGCACTACCCGCAGTCACCGCACTTTCTCGATGCCTGCGACGAACTCGGCCTGCTGGTGCTGGAGGAAATTCCCGGCTGGCAGCATGTCGGCGATCAGGCCTGGCAGGAGCTGGCGGTGGACAACGTCCGCCGCATGGTTCGCCGCGACTGGAACCATCCCTCCCTCGTGCTTTGGGGCGTGCGCGTCAACGAATCGCGCGACTTCCACGACTTCTACACCCGCACCAACGCCCTCGCCCACGCCCTCGACCCCACGCGCCAGACCGGCGGCATCCGCTACAACTACGATTCCGAGCTGCTGGAAGACGTGTTCACCATGAACGATTTCGGCTTCCCGCTCCGCCCGCCCAACCACCCGCGCTACCTCAACACCGAATTCATCGGCCACACCTATCCGGCCAAGATGAGCGATCCCGGCGAGCGCCTCACCGAGCACGCCCTGCGGCACGCGCGCGTGCACAACCAGATCGGCTCCAGCCCGCAGTACGCCGGCGGCATCGGCTGGTGCGCCTTCGACTACGATACCCACGGCTCCTTCGGCGCCGGCGACCGCGTTTGCTACCACGGCGTCAGCGACATCTTTCGCCTGCCCAAGCCCGCCGCCTTCTTCTACCGCTCGCAGTGCGATCCCGGCGAAGAAGTCGTCCTCGAGCCCGCGTTTCCGTGGTCGGCGCGGGACGACCACAGCAACCTGCCGCCGGGCGGCAAGGCGGTCGTCTTCTCCAACTGCGATCACCTCAAGCTCACCGTGCGCGACCGCGTCGTCGAGGCCGACCCCGACCGCGCCAGTTTTCCCAACCTCCCGCATCCGCCGTTTCAGCTTGACCTCGGCCGCTTCCCCTGGGCCGACCTCCGCCTCGAAGGCTTCCTCGGCGGCAAGAAAGTGGCTGAGAAGAACTACTCCAGCCAGGGGGTGGACCAGCAGTTCCTCGTCGCCGCCGACGACACCGAACTGCTCGCCGACGGCGCCGATGCCACGCGCGTCGTCCTCCAGGTGGCCGACGAATTCGGCGCCCTGCGCCGCTATTCGACCGCGGCCATCACCTTCGAGCTCGCCGGCCCGGCCGAGCTCATCGGCGACAATCCCTTCAGCCTGATGGGAGGCTGCGGCGCCGTCTGGGTGCGGGCGCAGCAGCAGCCGGGGACGGCCGTGCTGCGCGCCACGCATCCCGTGCTTGGCACCCGCACGCTCGCAATCCGCCTCGCGCCCGCCGCGCCCGAACTGGCTTAGCCGCCGGCGCGGCGCCGCTCACTTCAGCACCCTGAACAGGTTGCTGAAGTCGTCGGTCCACAGCGGCCCCGGCCGCCCCCACTCGTACTGCTGCACATCGCTGGTCAACGGCGGCATCTGCAGTTCCAGCTTCTGGCGCGACAACAGGATCCAATCGGTGTTTTCGATGTCCTCGCCGCGTTCCGGCGCGATCACCCGCAGCCCGTGCAACTTGAATTCCTGCGCCAGGCGCCATACCACCGGCGCCAGGTCCACGTTCTGGTTGGTAATGTGCACGGCAATCACGCTCTGCGCGTCGCGCAGGTGCTGCAGGAAGAGCTGGAACGCCTCGCGCGTCAGCAGGTGGACCGGGATGGCGTCGCCGCTGAAGGCGTCGAGCACCAGCACGTCGAAGCGCTGCCGCTCGCCGCGCCCGGCTTCGCGCTCCAGCGAAATGCGCGCGTCCCCCATCACTACCTCGAAGCTGCCGCGGCAATCCTGCACGAAGGTAAAGAATGGATCGCGCCCCCAGCTCAGGGCCGGGATCTGCGGATTCAATTCGTAGGCGCGGAAGTAGTCCCCGGGCTGCGCGTACGCCGCGATGGTGCCCGTGCCCAGCCCCACCATCCCCACCCGCAGCGCCCGCTGCGCGGGATCGGCATTCCAGCGCCGCGGATGGTGCTGCAGCGCCATCCCGCCGCCGCTCTCTTCGCCGTAGTACGTGGTGGCCATGTGCCGGAACTCCGGGTTGCGCAGTTGCAGCCCGTGCAGGATGCGGCCATCGTCGAGCTCGTACGCGTGCTGCAGCGCGTTGTCGCGCTCCCGCTCGTACACCGTGATCACGCCGTAAAAGCTGCGCTCGCGCAGCAGCACCGGTTCGCGCGCGGTGGTGGCGTTGCGGTACAGCACCACGCTGAACGCCACCGGCACCGCCAGCGCCGCCACCCGCACCGCCACGCGCCGCAGGTCGCGCCAGCGCACCGCCCACGCCACCCAGGCCAGCGCCCCGAGCGACAGGTGGAACTCCCAGATATTGGGGAAGAAAGCCGGCGCCAGCAGCGCGGCGAAGGCGCTGCCCAGCGCGCCGCCCACCGCCAGGCACAGGTAAAACAGGGTCAGCCGCCGCCGCGCCGGCCGCAGCCGCGCCACCTCCCCGTGACACAGCAGCGCACCCAGCAGCAGCACGCTGCTGTACACCGCCACCTCGATCTTCATCGCCACGAAGCCGCTGTGGAAGAGCTCGCGGCACGCAATCGCCAGCGCCACCACCGTCAGCGGATACACCACCCAGCGCCGGTAAATGAAATCGCCGCTGAAGGCCAGGATGAACGAGACCAGGTACAGCGCCAGCGGCACCGCCCACAGCAGCGGCACTGGCGCCACATCCTGGGTCAGGAAGTTGGTGGTCGAGACCAGCAGCGACGAGGCCACCGCCGGCAAGATGATCCACAGCGCGACGCGCCCCGGCGCTTCCCTGCCCGCCTCGGCGGGATCCTCGGCCGGACTGTCGGGCGCGGCCGCGCGGCTCGCCATCCAGCCGCACGCCACGCTGCCCGCGGCGAAGAGCAGGTAGCCGCCGGTCCACAGCCAGGCTTGCGTGCTCAGGCGCAGTCGCGGCTCCACCAGCACCGGGTAAGACAGCAGCCCCGCCAGCGACCCGAAGTTCGACACCGCATACAGCCGGTACGGCGACCGGCCGTCACCGCGCGCAAACCACTCCTGCAGGAGCGGCGCGGTGGAGGCTAGCATCAGGAACGGGAATCCGACACTCACCGCCAGCACTTCCAGCACGCCGGCCATCGGCTGCTCGCCCGCGAGTTGCCGCAGCAGGCGCGGCATCAGCGGCGCGCTCCCCGCCAGCGCCGGCGCCAGCAGCACCACAGCCGAGAGTCCCAGCAGCCCGGCGTGCAGCCGGAATCGCGCTCGCCCGTCGAGGCGCACAGTGCCATGCGTGTAGCCGTAACCCAGCACCAGCACCGTCTGGAAGAAGAACAGGCACGTGACCCACACCGCCGCCACCCCGCCAAACCACGGCAGCAGGAGCTTGCCCATGATCAGCTCGACCTGGAAGAGCAGGAAGGCGCTGAGGAACGTCACCGCCACGTACAACGGCGCAATCGCGCGATTCGGGAGCGGCGGGCTGGGATTCTCCGGCATGCGCAGGG
Source organism: Terriglobia bacterium (assembly GCA_963739375.1). Classification (GTDB taxonomy): domain Bacteria; phylum Acidobacteriota; class Terriglobia; order Terriglobales; family Acidobacteriaceae; genus CAVUAF01. Next base: position 97,944 of record CAVUAF010000018.1, on the reverse strand, counting down.
ACGGGAAAGAAGAAGGAGGCTAGTGCCCCGCCGCGCGATTTGCAACCCTGCCGCGGGAAGATGTGGCGCAGCGCTTCCAGGATTCCGCCCATCAAGCTGAAGGCAAGCGTAGAATAGGCCGGAACTGCCTCCCTAATACAGCATAGGAAGAGCGATGGCCGGAACACATCGAGACTTCACTACCAATCAAGTGTTTGTGGGATTGCCGTGGAAGAACGTCCGACCGAAGTACGAGCGGATCATCCACACACTTGAGAAGAAGTACCCGCTCTACTTCACCATCGTCGGGCGTGATGACGGCCAGGACGCAAAGGCCTTGTTCGAGGTAATTAAGGCCCGGATTGGGTCATCGAGCTACGCCGTGTTCGATGCTACAGGAGGCAACGCGAACGTATCGCTCGAGTACGGGTACGCAGAGGGAATCGAGGTGCCGCGCGCAATCTTCTTAAGCGCCCACAAGTCAGCCCAGAAGGCCTCTGCAGGAGATCCGATCATTTCAGATCTGACCGGGATGCGGAGAGTCCAGTATAAGACCGAAGCGACCCTCGCATCGGAGCTCCACAAGCTTTGCCGCGAACACGACTACACGAAACGATTTGAGAAGGCCTTGCGGACGATTCTCAAGAACAAGTCAAAAGGTGCAAAGAAAAGTGGCCGAGCTCTGGCACTGAAACTCGTGAAGGCCCTCGGCGGCAAGGCCACGATGCGTCGAGCCGAACTCGTTCAGCACCTTCAGGCTCAAGATTATCTTGAAGATGCGATAGACACGATGCTCAAGGGGCTTCATTCCGCCGGAGTCCTGAAGTGCACCGTGGGGAAGTACTCTGACGTGTATGTTGCCTGACCAGCGGCTGCACACCCGCCGACGGCCGGTGAAATCATGAGCGCCACGGCCGAAATGTTGCGTTAGCCGGGCTCAACTTCGGAGACGAATGTGGTGAGAAAATCGCGTAGACAGCGTCGAGGCAAACCAGAACCGTCAGGACCCCAGCCAGTAGAGAAGTGGGCAGCACTCGCCGGCCGGTGGACGTTTTCGAGGTCTGAAGCCATCTATCATGGCCCCGACAACCCACAAAGCATCATCGGCTTGGCTGTCGGCGGTCAGACCTTTCGCGATGGCACCATTCGGACGAGTATCAAGCTGGCCCGAAATGAAAGGACCACGGCTGGCGTGCTGCTCGGCTTCAAAGACATAACGACACGACACGTCATAGCCCAGATCGGTGCGTACAACAGTGCGTATGCGGTCTCCGAATTCCGACCGAACTTTGGCTTCTCGGCGCTGGCAAGTGCCGGTCGGTTGACGAACATCAATCCGGAGGTTGACCACGAAATGTCAATCCGCCTGGAAGCTCAGAGTCTGTCGATGGCCGTTGATGGGGTCAGCGTGGTCAGCGTCCTGCTTCGTGAGCCACTCGAGGGTCAAGGAATGGGACTCTTTGCCTGGGACGACGCCGAGGTCATCTTCCGTGAAACGGTCGTCGAAACCAGTCGGCCCAGAGTGTTCGTCATGATGCCATTCTCAGAACCATTCGAGACGTTGTACAAGGATGTTATCAAGCCGGTAGCCGAAGACCAGCTCGGGTTCGAGATTGTTCGCGTCGACGAAATCCAGGCACCAGGCATCATCTTGGATGATATCCAGCGACAAATTGCGAGCAGTCACGCCGTTGTTGCTGAAATCAGCACCCGCAATCCGAACGTGTTCTACGAACTCGGTTATGCGCACGCTCTTGAGAAGCCGGCGATTCTCTTGGTGCGGCGCCAAGACAGCGGTGACGTTCCGTTCGATATCAAGGGCTATCGGGCGATTCATTATGACGACAGCATCGGTGGAAAGAAGATCGTTGAGAAGAATCTTCTGGCTCACCTCGAAGCAGTCAAGCGTGGTGTTCAGAACTAGCGGATCTGCCGGCGGCTAACATCCGCTTGGAGCCGACGCGTCTGCTGCCGCTAGGAATTGGTCATATCAGCGTCATTGCTGCCCCGCCGTGCCCTACGCCTTCCTGCTGCGTTTGGGCCGGGCTTCGGCCTCTTCCTCTGCCGCTTCGGCTGCGCGCACCGGCTTCTTCACCTGGTCGAGACTCATCTTCAGTGCTTCCAGGATGTCAATCACCGGCGCCAACTGCTGCGGCTCGGGCGCCGCCACCGTCTCCTTACCCTCGACCTTCGCCTGGATCATGGCCATGAGGTTGGCGCGGAATTCGTCCTGATATTTTTCCGGTTCGAAGGCTGCGGCCAGCGACTCGATCAGCATCCTGGCCAGCTCCAGTTCCTTGTCCTTGACCAGGTTGGTATCGGTGCGGAATTCGTCTACCTGGCGGATTTCGTCGCGGTAGTACATGGTGTGGAGCAGGATGCCGCGCGGCCCCGGCCGCAGGATGACGATGTGCTCGCGGTTGTGCATCGCGATCTTCGCCACCGCCACGTATTCGGTGCGCCGCAGCGCCTCGAACAGCAGCGCGTACGGCTTCTCGCCGGCTTCGTCGGGGGCCAGGTAATAGGAGTTCTCGAAGTAGATGGGGTCCACGTCCGCCGCCTTCACGAATTCCTGGATCTCCATCGCCCGCGCCGTCCGCGGCGTCACCTTCTTGATTTCCTCGTCGTCGATGACGACGTATTTGTCTTTCTCGTACTCGTAGCCCTTGACCAGTTCGCTGCGCGGGACAGGCTTGTCTTCCGCTTGGCAGTAGGTGACCTGCCGGATGCGCGAGTGGTCGCTCTTGTGGAGCTGGTTGAAGCCCACGGTCTCGCTGCGGGCGGCGCTGTAGACTTTTACCGGAAGCGACACCAGGCCAAAAGTCAGATGTCCCTTCCACACGGTGCTAGCCATTTGGATTCCCCCAACCCCAGAGTCTATGGGAAAATCCTAGTTGAATAGCACGAATACCGGTGCAGTGGCAACGGGTTTCATGTGGCCCTAGAGGAATATCGCCGCAAACGGAAGTTCAGCCAGACGCCCGAACCGGCGCCTTCGCCGGCCCCCGCGCCTGCCCATAACCGCTTTTATATTCAGCGACATAGCGCCCGCCGCCTGCATTACGACCTGCGCCTCGAGATGGACGGCGTGCTGCGCTCCTGGGCGGTACCTAAAGGGCCAACCCTTGACCCCAGCGAGAAGCGCCTGGCGGTGCTGGTGGAGGACCATCCCCTCGAGTACGGGGAGTTCGAGGGCACCATTCCCGCCGGCAATTACGGCGCCGGCGAGGTCACGCTCTGGGACCGCGGCACCTACGAGTGGCTCACCGAAAAGCCGCCCGCCGAGCAGTGGCAGCGCGGCGACCTCAAGTTCCGCCTCCACGGCCAGAAGCTGATGGGCGAGTTCGCGCTGGTCCGCATGAAGCCGCGCCCCCACACCCGCGACCAGGGCAACGAGTGGCTGCTGCTCAAGAAGAAGGACTTCGCCGCGTCGCCCGGGTGGGACGCGGAGCAGCATCCCGGCAGCGTCGCGAGCGCGGCGCCGAACCTGGCGACGTTGGCGGGCGCGCTCCCCGCCCCCATGCCGCGCGATGCCAGTCCCATGCTGGCCACCGCCGCGCGCGCGCTGCCCGAAGGCGCGGAGTGGATCTACGAGGTCAAGTGGGACGGGTATCGCACGCTCTGCTTCCTCGACGACGGCAAAGTGCGGCTGCGCTCGCGCCGCGGCATCGCGCTGGAGAAGAAGTTTCCGGAGCTCGCCGGGCTGGCCGCGCACGTTGCGGCCAAACAGGCCATCCTCGATGGCGAGATCGTCGCCTTCGACGAGCAGGGGCGCCCCAGCTTCGGCGCGCTCCAGCGCCGCATGGGCTTTAGCGACGCGCCCGTGCCGGCCAGCGGCATCGCGCTCTTCGCCTTCGACCTCCTCTACCTCGATGGCTACGACCTGCGGGCGGTGACGCTGCTCGACCGCAAGCTGCTGCTGCACGCCATCCTGCGGCCGCATGGCGTAGTGCGCTACTCGGAGCACTTCACCGGCAACGCCCGCGAACTGCTGGAGGCCGCGCGCCAGCAGGGGCTCGAAGGCATCATGGCCAAGCGCGCGCTCAGCCCCTACGAAGAAGACCGCCGCAGCCAAGCCTGGCTGAAGGTCAAGTTCGTCCAGGAGCAGGACTTCGTCATCTGCGGCTGGACCGCGGGCGAGCGCAGCGGCCTGGGCGCGCTCGTCCTCGGACTTTCCGAAAACGGCAAGCTCGTGTGGGTGGGGAACGTCGGCACCGGATTCACCGAGAAGATGGTTGGCGACCTCCGCCGCACGTTGAAACCGCTGGCGGTCGAGACGCCGCACTTTGCGCCGCTGCCCGCGGAGTTGCGCGACGCGCACTGGGTGAAACCACAACTGGTGTGCAGCGTGAAGTTTTCTTCCTGGACGCACGAGGCGCGGCTGCGGGCGCCCGTCTTCCTGCGTCTGCGGCCCGACCTCGACCCGAAGGACTGCGTGCGCGAAGCCGCTGCCACCGCTGATGTGGCGCGGACGCCCTTGCCCGCGAGCCAGCCGAGCGCGCCGCTGCTGGCGGCGAAGCCGAACGAGATCATCACCACGGTCGCGGGCCGGCGGTTGAAATTTACCAACCTCGGCAAGGTCTTCTATCCGCGCGAGGGCTACACCAAGCGCGACGTCATCAACTTCTACGCCGCGGTGGCGCCGCTGCTGCTGCCTCACCTCAAAGACCGGCCGCTCTCCCTCAAGCGCTATCCCAACGGCATCGAAGGCGACTACTTTTTCCAGAAGAACACGCCGGAAACGTTCCCGGCGTGGTTGCGCACTGAGCCCGTCGAGACCGAGCCCGGCAAGACCACGCGCTTCGTGCTCGCCGACGACGAGGCCTCGCTGCTCTACCTCGCCAACCTCGGCTGCATTGACCAGAACCCGTGGATGAGCCGCGTGGGGTCACTCGCGTGTCCCGACTTCGTGCTGCTCGATCTCGATCCCAACGTCTGCGCCTTCGACCGCATCGTCGAGGCGGCGCAACTGGTGCGCCGGAAGCTGGAACTGCTGGGCCTGGCCGGGTATCCGAAGACCACCGGCGGCGACGGCATGCACATCTACGTGCCGCTGGCGCCGCGCTACACCTACGAGCAGGCGCGCACGCTGGCCGAGATCCTGGCGCGCCTGGTCGCGCACGAACGCCCCGACCTCTTCACCACGCCGCGTACGGTGGCCAAGCGCGAGAAAGGTAAGGTCTACTTCGATTACCTGCAGATTTCCGAGGGCAAGACCATCTCCGCGCCCTACGTGCTGCGGGCGCACCCGGGAGCGCCGGTGGCGACGCCGCTGGCGTGGCCCGAAGTAGCGCGCGGCCTCACCCCGGCGCAGTTCCACATCGCCAACGTGCTCGACCGCTTCGCCCGCGTGGGCGACATTTTTCAACCAGTCTTGACCCAGCCGCAGGCCCTGGAGCCGGCGCTGGCCAAGCTGGAAGCGATGGTGCGCACCGCCGGCAAGCGGTAGCGCGTCCCAGACGAGCAAAACCGGCTCGTCTGGGGCACCCCGCAGTTGGAAATAATATATCTTAAAGATTATGTCATTGAATCTGCGGCAACTATAGAGCTTGACTCCCCTGCCCCCGACCCTGCTATCCTGTGTCTGCTGCGTTCCCGCGCAGGCCCAACAGCTATTTGACAATTGGTAAACGCCGACGACGTGCCGGGTCGCCCTCCGCGATCCGCCATCCACTCTGGTTTCAGTAACTTGCGCAGCTCGATGGGCACTTTCCTGGCTTTTCGCCCTTTACGATGGGCATGCCCATCGTAAGTCACTGATTCCACTGAAGGGTGGGGGAGGGGGGTATGTCATTAGAGAGTAAACCCGCCAGTAGGGGTGCCCCAGACGAGCCGGTTTTGCTCGTCTGGGAAGGAAATCTCTCACTTGGGCCAGCCGCCCAACTCTTCTGCGTAGAGGGCGCCGTCGGGGGTTTCCTCGTGCTTGAAGTAGACGAAGACGTCGCTGCCCTGCTGCTGGAGCGCGCGGCAGCGCGCGGCCAGCGCCTGCCGTTCGGCGGGCGCGTATTCCGGCTTGCGCAGGCGGTAGTAGGTGAAATCGGCGGTCTGGACGTCGGGGACGGTGAGCTTTTCGCTCTCGGCAATGCACAGCGCGGTGTTGTGCTGCCGCAGGAGCGCGAACACTTCGTCGCGGAACCATGATGCGTGGCGGAATTCGAAGGCCTTGCGGCAGGCGGCCGGCAGCGGCCCCAGGAAATCGGCGAGCAGCGCGGTGTCGCACTTCAGGAAGGGCGGGAGCTGGAAGAGCACGGGGCCGAGTTTGCCGGCCGAGGAGAGCAATTGCAGCGAAGCGAAGAAGCGTTGGGTGAAGTCGGCGGCATCGCGCAGGCGCTTGATATGGGTGATCATCTGGTGCGCCTTGACCGAAAAGACGAAGTGCGGCGGGGTGGCTTCGATCCAGCCGGTCAGCAGTTTTTCCGAGGGCAGGTGACGGTAGGTGTAGTTCACCTCGACGGAATTCAGGCGAGTGGAGTAGTGGGCGAGGAACTTGTTGGCCGGCAGCTTGGCGGGATAGAAGCTGGGCTTCCAGCTGGCGTAGGACCATCCTGAGGTGCCGGCGTAGATCGTCGCCATAACGTTCCGCGAAAGGGAGACATTCTACCAAGTTCTCGAACTTCTTGAGATTCGCGGTTCTCTTGGAGGAATGGCATCCGCCATTAGACTGCACAGAATTTTCGCCAGGGACAGATTTCCCTTACTGCAAGCGAGGCCCCGAATTCGGGCGTTCGCACGCACACGGAATCGCCCAAGTATGTAGGGCACCCGACCGACCGTGCAAATTGGCAGATGTAAACTTCGCCCGTCTGTCTTACGCATCTTCCGCTGCGCCCAGAGTTTTCCGCTGCAATCAGGCAGTACGCCGCTGCGGAAGGAGGCGTTATGGCGAACCAAAACGTTTCGTCCCTTGTTGCGCTGGCCGGCGCTAGCGTCAGAAAAGGTCCGGAGCCTGACTGGCGCAGCGCCGGCGTCGGAGGGAGGATTGCCATGAACAAACGGAACGGCGGAGCCGCCCGGCACTTGAGCACGGGACTCGCCTTGCTGGAGCGCAAGATCGTACCTGCGGGCTTTGATCCGGCGGGCTTTCTCGCCCACGCCGGCGTGGGTAGAACGCTCCTGAACCTGAGGAAAAGGCAGGTCCTGTTTTCGCAAGGCGACCCGGCTGACGACATCTTCTTTATCGAGGAAGGCCGCGTGAAACTCGCCGTCGTTTCACAAAATGGCAAGGAGGCAACCGTCGCCTTGCTCGGCTCCGGGGAATTCGCCGGCGAGGATTGCGTAGCCGCGGCCCATTCCGTGCGCCTGGCGACTGCGGTCGCGCTTACGGAATGCGCCGTGCTCAGGATCCAGCGACAAGAAATGCTGCGGGCGCTCCATCAGGAACACGAACTCTCCGATGTGTTTCGCTCTTTTCTTCTTGCCCGCAATGCTCGCATCCAGGAAGACCTGGTCGATCAACTGTTCAATTCGAGCGAAAAGCGGCTGGCCCGCGTGCTTCTGCTGCTGGCCCAATTCGGCAAGACGAGCAAACCGGAGAAGGTGATTCCCAATCTCAGCCAGCAGATGCTCGCGCAAATGGTCGGCACCACCCGCTCCCGGGTCAGTTTCTTTATGAACCGTTTTCGGAAACTGGGTTTCATCAAATACAACGGTCACATGCAGGTCCACAGTTCCCTGCTCAATGTCATCCTGCACGACTAGGGAAATCCGAGCTTAGATCACCTCCAGCAGCGGGAAGATCACTGAGCCATCGTCGACTTGAACGGCAAGGGAGGGCACGTTCGAACGGTTCCGGTTCCCGATTGGGTGAGAAGCGAACTGGACGAGTGGCTCGCCGCGGCCGCGACTTTCTTGCCTGGAGTCGTGTTCATGGCCGATCAGCATGGCGTTGACTTTTTCAAACCCGAGCAGGAGCGCCTCAGTCGCCTACTGGCGGTTGTTGGGTATCCCATGCGCGACCGGATCGAGGCTGATCTCAAACAGGTGAACGCGCTGCTGGACGAATTGCAACAGTCCTCAGGACAGTGAAGGCCGCGGTTCAGTTATAGGCGCCGGATGAACGGTAGCGAAGTGCCACCGCTCAATCCACATCTCCACCATCGTGCAGGGACGGGATTCTCCGTCAGTTCCAGAGTAACGTAAATCGTCGTGGAGGTTGGCCGCTTGCGCTACGCTTATTGGTTTGTCGTGGTCTGTGTCCTGCTGACGGTTCCCGCCTTCGCCAACACCAACTGCGCCGCCGGCAGCCTGTCCACGGTGGCCGGCCTCCTCGGCCTCGCCGGCGCCGTCCGTCGCAAGCTGAAGCGCTAGAGTGATACCAATGTGCCGAACTTAGGAGACGAGCCGCCCCGCGTGGGCGGCCTTTCTTATTCTTAATCGGCCTCTTGCTCGACCGGGGCTGAAGCCCGGCTCTTTCCCCTGTCTATTCACCGGGCTAAAGCCCGGTGCTTCCACCCCGCTAAAGCCCGGTGCTTCCACCCCGCTGAGGCCCGGCGCTTCCACCCCGCTGAAGCCCGGTGCTTCCACGACGCTCACTGAGCTGGCACAGGGTGCTGTAGAAGACGGGGATGGCGACCAGGGTCACCAGGGTGGAGATGGAAAGGCCGCCAATCACGGCGATGGCGAGGGGCTTCTGCAGCTCGGCGCCGGAGCCGATGCCGAGCGCCAGCGGCAGGAGTCCGAAGAGGGTGCACAGGGTGGTCATGAGGATGGGGCGCAAGCGGATGCGCCCGGCCTGCACCAACGCGTCCACCACCGGCATGCTGCCGTGCAGGCGCTCGTAGTAGTCGAACAGGATGATGCCGTTCTTCACCACCAGTCCCACCATCAGGATGATGCCCATGAACGAGGAGACGTTCAGCGGGGTGCCGGTGATCAGCAGCAGCAGGAAGACGCCGACCAGCGACATGGGGGCGGCGGAAATAATGACCAGCGCCGGCAGGAAGGCGCGGAACTGGATGACCAGCACGGTGAAGACGGCGGCAATGGCCAGGGCGAGGACGAAGAGGAGCTCGCGGAAAGAAGCCTGCTGGCTTTCGTACTGCCCGCCAATCTCCCAGGTGTAGCCGACGGGCAGCTTGGCGTTCGCCATAACTTTCTTGACGTCGGCGATGGTGCTGCCGAGGTCGCGGTTTTCGAGGCGCGCGGTCAGCACGACCATGAGGCGCTGGTTCTCGCGCAGCAACTGGTTCTGGCCGCGCGACTGCGTCAAGGTGGCGAGCGCCTCCAGCGGCACCACCTGCTTGTTGGCGGCGACGATGGGGAACTGGCGGATTTTGGTTTCCTGGAAGCGGAAGTCGTCGGGATAGCGCAGGCGCACGGGGATGAGGCGATCGCCGCGGCGGAGTTCGGTGGCGATGTCGCCGAGCAGGCCGTCGTTGAGCTGGTCGGAGACCTGGGCGACGGTGAGGCCGACGTGCGCGGCCAGGGCGGGATCGACGTTGATGAGCAGCTCGGGGTTGCCGCGGCGCGGGCCCTTGTAGTCCACGACGCCCGGCACTTTTTCGAGCTGCGGCCCCAATTCCTCGGCGATGCGCACCAGCTCGTCGGGCGTGTTGCCGAAGATCTTGATTTCGACCGGTTCGGGGGCGCCCTCGAGGTCACCGAGCATGTCCTGGAGGATCTGGATGAACTCGACGTCGGCGCCGGCGATGCGGGAGGTGATGCGCTGGCGCAGGTCCTTGATGATGGCGTAGATGTCGCGCCCGCGCTCGGCGCGCGGCTTCAGCTTGACCAGGATGTCGCCCTTGTTCTGCTCGGTGGCGAAGAGGCCGAGTTCGGCGCCGGTGCGGCGCGAGAAGCTGGCCGCCTCCTTGGTCTCCGCCACCTGCTTCTCCATCTGCCGCACCAGCGCGTCGGTCTGGCTGAGCGAGGTGCCGGCGGGGGTGAGGTAATCGAGGACGAAGCCGCCTTCGTCCATCTCCGGGAGGAAGCCGGTGCCGAGGCGGGTAAAGGCGATGATGGCGACGCCGACCAGGGCGGCGGCGGCGAGCGTCACGGGCAGCTTGTGGGAGAGGGCCCAGCGAATGCCGCGCTCGTAGGCGCGGTTCACCGGCTCCATGAAGCGCACCGAGCCTTCGTGGAAGGCGGAGCGCGCCAGCAGGTACTCGGCGAGCAGCGGCACCAGGGTGAGGGCGTAGACCAGGGAGAGCAGAACCGAAGCCGCGAGGGTGAGGGAGAGTGCGCTGAAGAAGGCGCCGACCGCACCTTTCAGCAGGCCCAGGGGCAGAAAGACGACCACGGTGGTGAGGGTGGAACCGACCACCGGGCCGATGAGTTCGCGGGTGGCCTTTTCGGCGGCGGACTCAGCACTTTCCCCGGCGCCGAGGTGGCGATAAATGTTTTCGACCACCACCACCGCATCGTCAATGACCAGCCCGATGGCGATGGCCAGGCCGCCGAGCGACATCAGGTTCAGCGTCCCGCCGAAGAGCTGGAGGAAGAAGAAGGTGGCGATGACGGTGAGCGGGAGGCTGACGGCAGCGACGATGGTGATGCGCGCGTTGCGCAGGAAGACAAAGAGCACGACGACGGCGAGCAGCGCGCCGATGAGGATGGCGTCGCGCACGCTGGCCATGGCCTCCTGCACGAACTCCGCGAGGTCGTAGACGGTGGAGAGATGCAGGGTGGGAGGTATGAGGTTCTGGCCGTGGAAGGCGAGTTCCTTGACCGCGCGCGAGACGGCGAGGATGTTGCCGCCGATCTGGCGGGTGACGTTGATGAGGGCCGCGGGGTGGCCGTTGCCGGTGACCAGGAGGCGGCGGTCGGCGGTGCCCTCGCGCACCACGGCAACGTCGCGCAGGCGCACGGGATTCTGGGGATCGCTGCTGACCACGGTATCGGCGATGTCGTCGAGGCTGTGGTACTGGGCGTTGGTGAGCACCAGGAACTGCTGGTAGTTGCTGTCGAGGCGGCCGACGCTGGCGATGGTGTTGGTGGCCTTGAGGCGGTCGGCGATGTCGGGGAGGCTGAGGCGCTGGGCCAGGGCCTTCTGGGGATCGACGATGACCGAGATTTCGCGGGTGTCGGTGGCGTCCACTTCGACGCGCGCTACGCCGGGGACGCGGGTGAAGGCGGGGCGCAGGTTGTAGACGGCGAAGTCGCGCAGGTCAACGTCGGGGACGTTGCCGTTGAGCACCAGGGTGAGGATGGGCCACACCGTGGGGGTGAGGCGCTCGACCTCGACTTCGGTTTCCGGGGGCAGCGTGGCGCGCGCCTCGTTGACGCGCGCCTGCACCAGCTGCAGCGCCTGCTGCATGTCGGAATCGGGGCTGAAGAGTACGGAGATCTCGGCGCCGCCGCGAATGGTGCGGGAGCGCACGCGGCGCACGCCCAGCACGGTGCTGACCTGCTCTTCGATGGGGCGGGTGATGGTGAGGAGCGCGGTGTCGGGGGCGAGGTCGCCGGCGTGGACGAGGACGATGATGCGCGGGAAGGTGAGCTCAGGATAAATGTTGCTGGGCAACTGAAAAACGGCGATCAGCCCGGCAAGGGTGAGGGCCGCCGTCAGCAGGAAGACGGCGCGGCTGTTGGCGCGACAAGAGCGGACGAGGTTCATCCTAGTGGACGTTCACCTTCGCTTTTTCGGGCAGGCCGTAGCCCCCGGTGAGGATGACGGTGTCGCCCTCCTGCACCCCAGAGAGGATTTCGGCCTCGTCCTTGGTCTGCAGGCCGAGCTCGACGGCCACGAACTCCGCCTGGTCGCCCTGCACCTTGTAGACGTGCGGGGCGCCGGACTCGTCGGGATAGATGGCCTGGCGCGGCACTACGAGGGCGCGCGCGTTCCCCTGGACCGGCAGCTCGGCGGAGCAGTACATCCCGAGCTTGAGCTGGCGGCGGGGATTGTCGATGCGCACCCGCACCGTGCCGTTGTTAGTGGCAGGATCGACGGCGGGCAACACGGCGACGACGCGCGCCTGGAAGGTCGCTCCCGGAACCGCGGGCGTCTGGAAGGTGAAGGCCTGCCCCACCGGCACGCCGGCGAGGCGGGAGGCGGGTGCGCTGCCCAGGAGTTCCAGGGTGTCGATGTTGGCGACCTCGAGGATGGGCTGCGTGCCGCCGCCGTCCACCTGTTCGCCGACGCCGAGGAAGCGGCGCACGACCGTGCCGGCAAACGGCGCCGTGACCACGGCGCGCGCCAGTTGCGTGCGCGCCGCCGAGAGCGCTGCCTGCGCCTGGCGGAGCCCGGCTTCGTTCACGGCGAGCTGGGTGCGCGCGTCTTCCACTTCCTTGCGCGAGACGATGCCGCGCTGCAGCAGGCCTTCGTTGCGCTCGGCGGAAAGCCGCGCGTTGTCGACGCTGGCGCGCGCCTGTGCCGCCGCGGCTTCGGCCTGGCGTTCCTGGTCGCGGAGATAACTGCTCTCGAGCTCGACGAGCGGCTGGCCGGCCTTGACGGCGTCGCCCTCGGCCACCAGGACGCTGCCAATACGTCCCGCCACCAGCGCCGTAAGCTTGGCATCGCGGTTGGGCAGCGCGGCCAGGTTGCCGCTGACGATGAGGCTGCCCGCCAGTGCGGCGCGCTTGACTTTGACCACGGTGACGTCGAGGACGGCGGCGGCGGACTTCTCGTCGTCAGCCCCTTGCGACTTGCCGCAGCCGGCAAGGGCCAGGCAGACGAGGAGCGCTGCCAGCAGCGGCAGCCAGCGCGCGGCTTCAGTCGAGCGATACGCCAACGGTTTCCTCCAGGGCCGCGAATGCCGATTGTACGGCCAACAGGCTGTCGACATAGGCGCGCCGCACCTCGTTGAGGCGCCGCTGCGCGTCAATCACGGTGAGCAGGTTGCTCTTCCCAGAACGGTAGCTGTCTTCGGCCATGCTCTCCAGCCGCAACGATTGCGGCAGGATGGTCTGCTGATACTGCTGCGCCTGGCGGGCCTTGGCCTGGTAGTCGAAGTAGGCGGCGGCGACCTCCGCGGCGGTGAGCGTCTGCGCGGACAGCAAGATGAGGCGCAGGAATTCCAGGCGCGCGGTGGACAGCGCGATCTCACCCTGGCTGCGGTAGAAGAGCGGCAGGGTGAAGGCAATCTGGCCCCGGCCGCCGGTGTTGAACTCGGGGGGCGAGTTGAAGTCGGTGCCGACGGAAAGGTCGAGGTTGGGGACCCGCTGGGAGCGCGCGAGGGCGAGGCGGCGCTGCTCAATCTGCAGCTCCTGCGTGTTGCGGAGCACGTCGGCGCTGGCGTGGAGCGCGGTTTCGGTGATGGTGGCGAGAGTGGGAGCGGGGGAAGCGCTTCCATGCGCCCGCTGACGGCCAGCGGCTGGTCGACGGGACGATTGAGCAGCGCGGCGAGCCCGGCGTGCGCCGAGCGCTGCGCGGCCACCGCCAGCTCGTAGCCGGCGGCCGCCAGCGCCTGTTCGACGTCGGCCTGCACCACCTCGAGCTCGGCTACGTCCCCGGCTTCGAAGCGCTGCTGCACCACCTGGCGGAGACGCGTGGCCAGGTCGAGCGCTTCCTTCGCCTGCCCGGCCTGTTCCTGCGCCGAGAGCACGCGGTAAAAGGCCTCGCGGGTGCGGCGGCGGATTTGCCGCCCGAGGATGGCGATGTCGGTCTCGGTCGCCTGCTGCTCGGCCTGGGCCACGGCGACGCGCTTGCCGCGCTTGCCGCCGAGCTCGATGGGCTGGTCCCAGGTGAAGCCTTCGTGCGGCGTGTCGCGCGCGGCGGAGAAGCTGACGGTGGGATTCGGGAACTGGCGCGCCGTAGTCAGACCGGCCAGCGCGAGGGCGCGCTGCTGGCGGGCGGCGCGCAACTCCAGGTTGTTGACCTCGGCGGCCTGGAGCGCGGCCGGCAGGTCGAGCGGCGCGCCCTGGGCGGCGGCCAGACCGCTCGCCAGGACGCCGCAGAACACCCATCCAAGTAGCCGGTTCGTGGGCATGGAGGACGAATCAAGCTAAACGACGGCGCGCGGCATAGCAACCGCGGAGTTGCCACTGCCATCATTCTTCGTGGGCGAGCGGCTTGCCATCGGGGCCGACCTGGATTTCTTTCTTCTTGCCGCCGGCGAGCTTTGCCTCATAGGCGACCAGGCGGCCGGCCTTGGTAAGGGATTCGACCTTGCCGATAGTGGCCTTGCCGGCCTGGCCGCGCAGGCCATCGCGGACGGCGGGCGGCAGCTGGTCGAGCACGACCTCTTCTTCGATCACCAGCACGGTGCCGTCAGGGGCGATGCTGACGTCGCGCACGCGGCCGTTCACGGTGCTCTCGACTTCGTACTCGGTTTTGCCTTTGTCCACTTCGCGGGCATAGCCGCGAATCGTGGCGCCCTTGGTTTGTTCGTCCACGGTCTTCTGCACCGCCGCCGGCAGGTCCTTGCGGGTAATTTTTTTCTCCTGCGCGGCCGCAGCAGTCACCAGGAAAATGACAGCGGCCAATGCCGCCAAGAGAATCCGCGTCTTCATGTGTCGCCTCCTACGCCCGGGAGGATACACCCGCGAGGACGCTAGGTGGCGGCCTTCCAGACAAACGTCCGCACCAGGAACATGACCAGCAGGATGGCGCCGAAGGTGCAGACGATGGTGGCGCCGGTCGGCAGGTCGAGATACACCGACAGGTAGCAGCCGAGCGCCGAGACCAGCGTGCCCATGGTCCAGCCGATAGCCAGGCGCGGCCCGATGCGGTCGGCAAAGAGCATGGCGCCGACCGAGGGCACCACCAGGTAGCAGAACACCAGCAACACGCCGGCGATGGCCACCGACGAGGTCACCACGAAGCCGAAGGAGGCGTAGAAAAGGAAATCCCAGAAGCCGATGGAGAGGCCCTGGCGCTCGGCTTCCTGGGGGTCGGTGGAAATCAGCAGGAACTTCTTGCGGAAGAAGTAGTGGAAGAGGCCGATGGCGCCGTACAGAGCGGCCGTCTTGATGACCTCGGCTTTGGACACCGCCAGGATGTTGCCGACGAGCATGTCCTTCAGGTGCTCGGTTTCGCCAGTGGCCTTGCTCATGGCCAGGATGGCGCCGGCGGAGGCGACCGCGTAGGTGATGCCGATGAAGGCTTCCAGGGGAATGCGTCCGCGGCGGGCGCGCACCAGGGCAAAAATTCCGGCGCCCAGAAAGGTGAAGAGCAGGCTGATGATCCAAGCCCCATCGCCATGCGGGTTCACGCCGACCAGGATGGCGATGGTGGCGCCCAGGGCCGCGATCTGCGCCAGCGCCAGGTCGACGAAGATGACGCCGCGCTCCACCACGTGCACGCCCAGGTAGGCGTGGATGCCGGTCAGGATCAGACTGGCCAGGAAGGGCAGAATCAGGAATTGAAGAATCTCCACTCAGCAGCCTCCGTTACTGCGCAGCTTTGAAAGCATTGGTCAGCAAGCCAATGTCGTAATCGAAGAGCTTGAAATAGTCGGTGACTTCTTTTTCGCCGCCCACCGAGGGCAGCATGACGAGGACCTTGGCGCCGGTCTGACTGCCGATGCTAGCAGGCGTCTTCAGGTCGAAATAGGGCTCGATGAGCTCGACCTTAATATTCTCGCGCCGCATCAGCTGGATGATTTCGATGGTGTGCTGCGGGGTCGGGGGAATGCCCGGACGCGGCTCGATGTAGCCCACCACCTCGAGCCCAAAGTACCTGGCAAAGTTGGGGAAGGAGCGATGGAAGCTGACAACCTTGCGGCCGCGATACGGCTGCATCAGGGCCTGCCAGCGCTTCTCGGCGTCGGTGAGGCGCTTGTCGAAGTCCTGGAAGCGCTGCTGGAAGTAGGCGGCATCGGCGGGATCCATTTCGGCCAGTTTATTGGCGATGCCTTTGGCGATGCGGCGCCCGTTGTCGGGATCGAGCCAGTAGTGCGGGTTGCCGAGCGGGTGCACGTCACCCATGGCGCGGGTGATGTTGCCGCTGGGAATCTCGAGGATTTCGGCGAATTGCGAGGCGTCGAGATAGCCGCCCGCACCCACCTGAATTTTGGGATTGCCGCACTGCGTGACCAGCGGCGGCAGCCACCCGATCTCCAGCTGCAGCCCGACGCTGATCAGCATGTCCGCGTGCCGCAGCTTGAGCAGGAAGCTGGGCTTGGCTTCGACGAAGTGCGGGTCCTGGTAGCCCCGGGCAATGGACTCCACGGTGATGCGATCGCCGCCGACTTCCTGCGCCAGCGCCGCCATGTCGGAGGTCGAGGTAACAACGTAGAGGTTCTTGGCCGCGCCCAGGGGAGCTGCCAGCAGCGCGAACAGCAGCAGGGCCAGCAGGCCGCGGGCAAAATGATTACGTGGGTTCGTCATGCCATCTCCTAGAACGGGTGCGCGCCGTGCGCGCCCAGTGAGAACTGCAGCTGGAGCCGCAGTTCGTTGCTGTCTTTCCCCTCGGCGTAATGCGCGACGCGATATTGCCAGCGGAGCTGGCTGAATTCGCTGGGCCAGTAAGTCAGGACCAGGGAGCCGCCGCGGTCAGTGAGCGCCGCGTCGCGCGCGCGCTGCGACTGGTCATAGCGGCCGCCAATGAACCAGCGGCGCCCGAACTGATAATCCGCAGAGGCATAGTAGCCGAAGGCCTGCTGCGTCGCCGGGAGACTGGCCGTAGCAAAGCGCGCCGGGACACCTTCGTGGTCGCTCCAGATGAGCTCGCTGCGGCCGATGAAGGAGTGATAGATGGAGCGGCGCAGCGGCTTCCAGCGCAACGTGGCGTCCATCCCGTAGAGGTTGGTGAGGAAATTACTGCCCAGGTCGTTGTGGCCGCGCGCGTACGATATCCCGACATCGAGGTTGGTGGACTCGGTGAGGTCGCGGTAAGCGCGCAGGTGCCCCACCACGCTGAGATCGGTGCGCCGGTTGGCGGCAAAGAGGGTCTCGGTGTCGCCGCGGAAGACCTGCCCGGTGCCCTCCAGGAACAGGCCCTTGGGACCGGCGAAGATGCGGGTCAGGGAGAGGCCGGCATCGTTGATGCCGTCCTCACCGGCCACCAGGCTGTCGGTCACCATCGGGCGATCGGTCCAGGGCAGGACGTGGTTGTGCAGGGTGTTGACCTTGCCGAAAGCGGCGCGCATCTTGCCGCCGCGCAGGACCAGGCCGGCCGGCAAGGCGGTAAAGGTGATGTAGCCCTCTTCCAGGTTCACGCCCTGCTCGCCAAAGGAGATGAAGAAGTCGGCGCGCGCGTAGGGATCCACGATCGCCTGCAGGCCGATTTCGCTCTCGTGCATCTGGAAGGCGGGCACCACCGGGAACGGACTGAGGCCGGTAAAGCGGTCGGCGATGGTGGGCTGGTGGCCGGCGGCCATCAGGAAATCGCCGATCACGCTGATGTCCGGGTTCAGCGCCTTGGCCATCGCGGTCGCTCCCCCATAGACCGGGAGCTGGCCGCCGGCTTCGGCGGGCGCCGGAGCGGGTTGCACCGGAGCCATGGCGGCGGGTTGGGCCGCGGCCTCGGCCGGGGCCGGGGCCGCCTTCAGCATCCGCACCTGACCTTCGAGGGCGATGATGCGCTCCTCCAGCGCCTTGATGCGGTCTTCCTGGCTCGGCAGCGGGGCGGGGGCGGTCTGCGCAACTGCTCCGATAGCGAAGCAGGAGCAGACCAGAACCCCGCTGAGAACAAATCTTCGCAGTCCTCGCATGAACGTCCTCCCTAAGACGAGAGTCTTGGTTGTCCGCGGAAGGACGGCATCACGGGAGCCATGGAAGAGCGCTCAGAACGTGAACCCGACCTCCCCTTGAAACGCCCGCGGCGTCACGAAGTGGGTGCCGCTAAACGTGGATAAGAAGTTGTACAGCGCGACCTTGTTGGTCAGGTTGACGACCGTAAATCTGGCCGTCCAGCGGTAGCGTTCGGTGTGGAACAGGTTGTCGAATCCAACGCCGAGGTCGAACAAATGACGGGGCGCGACGCGCGGCGGGTTCTTGTCGTCGTCCTCCGTGCCATCCGCCGGAATACTCAGCAGCTTCGCGCCGCGGACGGAGTTGCTGCACGAGGTGATCGGATTGTTCCGCGTCGCCACCACGCTGCCACAGAACAGGCCAATCGCAGCCTGCTGGTCGGGAGTTAACGTCAAAGCGGTCGCATAATCCGGCACCGCGCCCGCCACCAGGCCGCTGTCATAGCGCCAGGTAAACGTCGTAAAGCCGCCCAGCTTTTTCAGGAAGCTGTACTGCACGTTGGTGGTCGATTGCAGCGCCTGATCGTGATCGATGCGGAAGACGCCGGTGGGCTGCACCTGGTCGAAGAACAAGCCGCCGGATTCGGGATTGAAGTAGCGAGCGCGTGTGTGTCCCAGGGTGGTGTACCAGCGGAAGCCATGCAGGTCGGGCGAGGCTACACGCAGGGCGAAGCCGTCAAGCTTCGACTTGTTCCAGGAGATGGGAAACGCGATGGGCGTATCGCCCAGCACATTGAAGTCGAACGCATTGTGGGTGTACTTCCAGAAGTAATCGACGTCGACGACGGCGAAGCGTCCCAGCGCCTGCTGCAAGCCAGCGTTGTACTGGTTGCGGGTCCCCGGCTGCAAGAGCGAGCTCTGCGTGGACTGAAAGATGTTCGCCACCAGGCTGGAGGCGGAGATGAGCAGGTTTTCGTTATATGGAGATTCCATGGTGCGGGCATACGAGCCGCGGAAAATCGTGTTGGTCCGGGCGATTCGATAGGAAGCGCCGACACGGGGCTCGGCTTGCGACTTGGACGTAAGCCCAGCGTAATGGTCGAGACGCACCCCGGCGAGGAGCGTGAGATTCCCGAAGGTCATGTTGTCTTGCACGTATCCGGCTTCCTCGTTGACTCCGCCGGTGCCATTGAAAGCGAGCAGGCTGCCATTCCGCGACAGGTCATACGGCACCAGGCCCGGGTTCAGGTCCGGATTGGCCGTGAAGCCCCGGGCCGCGCAGGCCGCCGGATTGATGATGGTCGGGATCGTTACCGGATCACCGTTGGCGTCGAGACACACCGGATTGACGGTAGGATCGGTGATGCCAAAGTGGAAATTCTCCAGCAGCGCGGTATGCGAGTACTGGAACCCGACCTTGAGGTTGTGATGGCCCTTCACGCGCGAAAGATCGATCTTGACGCCGCTGTTGGTGAGGTGCCGATTCTCGGCCGCCGTTTCCGGCTGATCGTTGAGCAGATTGGCGCTGGGGTAGAAGTTCACCCGGTCCTGCCGGACGTAGCCGGTGGCCGAAAGGAGCGTGTCGTTGTTGAGCAGGTGCGTCCAGCTGGGCGCGATGTTGAACGTCCTCATCTGCTGGCGCTGGTCTTGCCCGGCGTCCTGCTGATCAAAGGTGTTGGGAATCTGGAACCACGAGCGCGCCACGAAGAAGTTCGCGTGGAAGCTATCGGAGGTTCGGGGCTGGAAGTCGAAGCGGTCGAAGATGTTTTCCGAGTTGCCGGTGTCGTGCAGCGCCTGCGCTTCCGGCGGGTCCAGATAGCGGCCACTCCGCATGCCGGTCAGGGAAATGAAGTTGCCCAGCTTGGCGTTGCCGACCCCGAGATTCAGGTCCGCGCTGGGAGAACCAAAGGAGCCGTAGCCGAAGGACAGGCTTCCTGTCGGTTTCTGCGACCCGAGTCCCGACTTGGTGGTCACCACCGCCACCAGGCTGGTCTTATCGCCGTACTCCGGCGGCGCCACGCCGGTGATCAGCTCCAGCGACTGGATGGCGCCCGGCGAGATCTGGTTGGAGTAAGCACGGCTCTGCTGGTCCGTAATCGACTGATTGTCGATCGAGAACTGGCTCTGCGCGTGATCGCCCAGGGGATGGAAAAACCCGTTCGAATCGGCGGCCACCCCGGGCGACGACAGCGTGATCAGCTGGCTGAGGCCTGACCCGGTTGTCTCCACCGGGACGCGCGCTGCTACTTTTGCGTCCACGTCGGCATGCGCACTCACGTCGTTTTCCAGCAGGTTGCCGGCCGTGGTCCTTACCTCGACCGTCGTGCTGCTGGTGGCGATCCCAAGCTGCATGGTGAGGTCAATCGGAACGCCGGAACGCACGTCCACGTCCTGCGCCGCCACGTTGAATCCCTTCGCCGTCACCGAGACGTGATAGGGGTTGAGCGGCACGTTGCGAAACACGAATCCGCCCGACGCATCGCTGGTCTGAGTCCGCTGATAACCAGTGACCGGGTTGAGGATCTCGACCGTCGCACCCGGCAGCACCGCGCCGCTGGGATCGACGACCTTACCCTGCACCGTGCCGGCGCCGCCTAAAGCCTGCCCGTGGAGTGCAAGGGAGAACAGAAAGGTACCGCAAAGGAACACCCGCCAAAACCGCCCTAAGGGAATACGCATAACGCCTCCATGAAGTGAAGTCGGTCTAAGAGCCAGAGTCTGTTTTGAGTTAGGGGGCTTTAGACCGCGGGCGGAGGGCGGACGAAGAGCTGGATCACTTCATCATGCGCGGGGCGCGAATCGTCGCTGGCGAACACCACACCCTGAGTGGGCGCGGCAAATTCCGGAAGGGATATGACGGCGGCAGCGACGGTCGTGTGCGCCACCAGGCAGAGTGAGCAGTGCGCGGCCGGCGACCCGGCCTTGCCAGGAGCGGGGGTCAGGGGATGGAGATGGACCGCTTCGGCCACCACCACCCACCCCACGAGCAACACGCAGGCCAGAATGAGAAGGCGGCGCGACCAACCGAGATGGCGGGTGTAATCCACGACTAGGGAAACGCCAAGCACGCGTTGTCAAATGATACCAATTGTGTGCCGCAGGTCAAATGCACGCAAGCGGTGGTGCAGGCCTGCTCCTAGAGAACGAGGCGAGGGCCCGAGTTTGCGGGCCGCGCGCGCCGTTTCGATGCAGAATCGCGAAGGCGGGAGGGCGCGCCGGCGTTTGCGCTTCGGGCTGCCGGTTTCGTGCCGGTTCTGTCGCCCCTAAAGGGGCTTGCTATCTCTTATTGCGTCTGACCCCGGGGCTTACGCGCTGGGCTATTCTCTACCGCGCCTCCGACGCTGTTGTGTCGCCCGCTAAAGCGGGCTCGGGCTCTGGTTCCACGCGGACCCACGGCTTACGCCGTGGGCTACAGATATGCCGCGCGCTACGCGCGCTGATGCGTCGGCCGTGGGCTTGTTCCACTCTGACCTTGAAGAGGCCTGACCCCGGGGCTTACGCGCTGGGCTATTCTCTACCGCGCCTCCGACGCTGTTGTGTCGCCCGCTAAAGCGGGCTCGGGCTCTGGTTCCACGCGGACCCACGGCTTACGCCGTGGGCTACAGATGTGCCGCGCGCTACGCGCGCTGATGCGTCGGTCGTAGGCTTGTTCACTGCAAGGCGACACCGCCATCATGGGGTGCGCGCGTGGTTGGGGGAGGCGCCGGCGAGTTCATCCGCCACCTCGCGCGCCGGCAAGTCAAAATACGCGGCCGCGTTGTGGAAACAGATGTTCTGGATCATGCCGCCGACCAGGGGTTCGTCGTCCGGCAGCTCGCCGCTCTCCATCTCCTGTCCCAGCAAGTTGCAGAGCACGCGGCGGAAGTACTCGTGCCGCGGGTAGGACATGAAGGAGCGGGAGTCGGTCACCATGCCGATAAAGCGCGCCAGCAGGCCGACGTTGGAGAGCGCGTTCAGCTGCCACTCGATGCCTTCCTTCTGGTCGAGGAACCACCAGCCGCTGCCGAACTGGACCTTCCCCGGCACGCAGCCCTGGAAGTTCCCGACGAGAGTGGCGAAGACGTAGTTGTCGGCGGGATTGAGGTTGTACACGATGGTCTTGGGCAGGGCGCCCTGCTGCGCCAGGCGGTCGAGGTAGGTGGTGAGCGCCACCGCCTGCGGCCAGTCGCCGATGGAATCGAAACCTTGGTCGCGGCCCAGCTTCGAGGTCATGGCGGAGTTGACGTTGCGGAAGGCGCCGAGGTGAAGCTGCTTGGTCCAGTTCTTCTCGGCATCGAGGCAGCCAAAGAACAGCATCAGGTAGGCGGCAAACTTCGCCGACTCTGCCGGCGTGACGCGGTGGCCGCCGCGCAGCTGGGCGAAGATGGCGGCGGCTTCGGCGTCGGCGCACGGCTCGCTGAAGCAGTAGTCGAGCCCGTGATCGGAGAGCCGGCAGCCGTGCTGGTGGAAGTAGTCGTGGCGGCGGCGCAGCGCTTCTTCCAGGG
Organism: Terriglobia bacterium; assembly: GCA_963739375.1. Classification (GTDB taxonomy): domain Bacteria; phylum Acidobacteriota; class Terriglobia; order Terriglobales; family Acidobacteriaceae; genus CAVUAF01. The sequence goes on along the minus strand of CAVUAF010000018.1, from coordinate 75,971 downwards.
AGGCGCAGCCGGAGATGGCAACGTTGGCCGCGGCCTCCAGCGCGTCCACCCACTCATTCCACGCGGCCGGGTCCGTGGTGTGCAGCACGGCGTCCGGGCGGAAAGCCGGATAGACACGGGTGCCCAGCGGGGAGGCGGCGATCTGTTCGTGGTACTCCAGGGTAGCGGTGGGATCGTCGGTGGTGCACACGACCTCGACGCGGAACTTGCGGAGGATGCCGTGGGCGGTCAGGTCGTCGGCCGCCAGGGCGGCGTTGGCGCGTTTCCAGATCGCCGGGGCGCTCGTTTCGTCGAGCCGCTCCGCGATCCCGAAGTAGCGCTGCAACTCGAGGTGGGTCCAGTGATAGAGCGGGTTGCGCAGCGTCGCGGGGACGGTGCGCGCCCAGGCCAGAAACTTTTCGTAGGGCTCGGCGTCGCCGGTGCAGTAGCGCTCCGGAACGCCATGGGCGCGCATGGCGCGCCATTTGTAATGGTCGCCTTGCAGCCAGATTTCGAACAGGTTGCGGAAGTGGCGGTTCTCCGCGATGTCGCGGGGCGAGAGATGGCAGTGGTAGTCGAGGATGGGCTGCGGGGCCGCGTACTGGCGATAGAGGCGCCGCGCGGTTGCGCTGTGCAATAAGAAGTCTTCCGTGATAAATGGCATCGCGTCCTGTTTCCCGGCCCGCGCGGGCCCCAGGGGCCGGCGCGCACTCCCTTCATTCCACCCGCTCGACGACCTGGCCGTTGATGCGCACGTTGCGGACGGAAATGTCCTGCACGTTTTCGATCACGTTGGGCAGCGCCACGCCGTTGAAGTCGCAGTCCAGGAACCGGACCTGCTGGATGGGGGCGTTGGCAAAGCCGCGCAGGTAGAGCGCGTACTTCGCCTTCTCGGTCTTGAGGTTCTGGATGCTGACGTTGCGCACCACCGGGGTGAAGTTGCCGTTCGGCCCTTCCTCGTAAAAGAAGTCAATGGAGACGGCGGCCATGGCCACCTGGCCGACGGCGATGTCGCGCAGGTGGATGTTTTCCAGCACGCCGCCGCGCATGGCGTTGTTCTTGAAGCGCACGGCGATATCGAGGTCGGGGCTGTCCATCTGGCATTTTTCCGCGAACACGTTGTGGACGCCGGCGGAAATCTCGCTGCCGATGGTGACGCCGCCGTGGCCGTCCTTCATGTGGCAGCCCTGGATGACGATGTTCTGCGCGGGCACGCTGACGCGCCGGCCGTCGGCATTGCGTCCGGCCTTGATGGCGATGCAGTCGTCGCCCACGCTGAAGAAACAATCCTTGATGAGCACGTCGGTGCAGGACTCGGGATCGCAGCCGTCGGTGTTGGGCCCCAGCTTGCTGGTGCGAATGGCGAGCTTCTGGATGGTGACGTTGCGGCAGAGGACGGGGTGCACCTGCCACATGGGCGAATTCACCAGGGTCACGCCCTCGAGCAGCACGTTCTGGCAGCGGTAAGGCTGGAGGAACTGCGGCCGCAGGTAATGCCCGGGGCCGAAGACCCGGTCGCGCGGCGGGACGCCCTTTTCGACCATCGCGAGCAGCTGGTTGCGATCGGGCGTCTGTTCCGGATCACCCTGCCGCCAGCCGCAGTTGGTACGCCCCTTCCAGGGCCACCAGTGCTCGCAGTCGGCGTTGCCGTCAATCGTGCCGGCGCCGGTGAGGGCAATGTTCTCCTGCTCGAAGGCATAGAGGAGCGGCGAAAAGTTCATCAGCTCCATGCCTTCCCAGCGAGTGAACACCAGGGGGTACTTGGCGGGGTCGCGGGTGAAGCGGATGGTGCCGCCCGCGCTGACGTGCAGGTTGACGTTGCTCTGCAGGGCAATGGCGCCGGTCAGGAAGTCGCCGCTGGGCACCAGCACGCGGCCGCCACCGGCGGCATGGCAGGCGGCAATCGCCTTGGCGAAGGCCGCGGTGCAGTCGGTCCGGTTGTCGCCGACGGCGCCGAACCTGGTGACCACGAAGTCGCGCCGCGGAAACACCGGCGGCTGGATGCGGGCGAGGATGCGCGGCACCTCGTCCCACGGGGACGCTTCCGGAACCGCGAACCGGGGCCCCGCGGCGTCGTGGGCCAGGGCGCGGGCCAGCGGGGAGCACGCGGCGAGCGCGGCGCCGCCGACCAGCGCATGCAGAAACTCCCGGCGGTCCTTCATGGTCTTCCCTCGAGGAGCGCGCGGCACCGCCCGCGGGCGGCACTCCGGGTGTGATGTGTCTCGCGATGCGAGACGGCGAGGCGAAAGTAGGCCCGGGGGTCACTTCGTGTCCATCTTAAAGATTTAAATGATACATTTAGCGTGACTTAACAATCGCGCGGGGGCCGGGCGCGCCGGACCGCAGGGGCAGGTCCCAACCCGGCTAGAAGCGTCGCTAATGTCATCGCGGCGGCGGACGCGGGGTGCCGACCATGGATGTGCGGCAACTGGAACTCCTGCTGGCGGTGATGGATTCGCCGACCATGACCAAGGCGGCCGAGACCATGCATCTTTCCACGGCGGCGGTCAGCCTGCAACTGCAGTCCCTGGCCGCGGAGCTGAGCACGGAGCTGTTTGTGCGCTCGGGGCGGCAGCTGGTGCCCACCCCCGCGGCCCGCCGGCTGGCGGAGCAAGCCCGCCGGGTGGTGGCGCAGATGCAGCACATCAAGCAGGAGTTTGCGCGCGACCCGCAGCATGACGCGCGCCCCTTCCACCTCGCCACCGGGGCCACCACCCTGATCTACCGCCTGGCCCGGCCGCTCCGCCGCTTGCGGCAACAGTTCCCCAAGCTCGACCTGCACGTCAACGTGCTGGCCACGGAGGAGATGATTGCCGGGCTGCTCGACCGGGAGTTCGACCTGGCGCTGATCTCGCTCCCGGTCAGCAACGAAAACCTGCACATCGTCCCGCTGTTCGAGGAGGAACTGCTGCTGGTGCGTCCCTCGGCCACGCGCGTGCGGGGGCGGCATGTTGGCACCATTGACCCGGCCGAAGTGGACGGCGCGCCCTTCCTGCTCTATCCCAAGCAGAGCAACATGCGGGCGCTGATTGAGCACTTTCTCGACGATCTCGGGCTGCGGCGGCGCGTCATCATGGAAGCGGCCGATACGGAGGCGATCAAGCGCCTGGTGGAGTCCGGCTTCGGCTACTCCATGCTCCCGGAGTATGCCTTCGGAGATTCGGCCCGGTTTCTCCAGACGCTGCGCTTTACCGGGCGCCGGCTGGTGCGGCGGCAGGCGCTGGCCATGCCGGTCAGCCCGCAGCCGCGGGCGCTGACCGAGGCGGTGGCGGACTTCCTGAAAGCGGCCCTCGACAAGAAACCGGGGGCCTAGCGGCACCTGTACCGTAATGCGGTGCGGGACGCTTGCTTCGCAAGCCTAGGCAGCGCACAATGCGGCAGTCGAGGAGCGCTTGGCGACCGCCAGCAAGACGATAACGTCCGTCCCCAAGGCTACGCCCAGGGTTGCCCTGGTCAGCCTGCCAGATACCGACTGCGCCATCCTGCGCGACAGCTTCCGGGAGTTCCGCGTGCAGCCCATCGTTCTTTCCGGGACCGGCCGGGAGCGCCTGAAAAACGAGAGGTTCGATGGGTGCGTCTTGCGGCTGAATGACGAGGCGGCGGCGCTCCTGGAGGCGCTGCGCAGCTCGCCGCTGAACAAGCGGATCGTGGTGTATGCCATCTGCGACGGCACCGACGCGCTCCTGGGCCTCACGCAGTACGGCATCAATGCGGTGCTGGAGCACCCGCTCACCAAGGAGAGCGCCGGGGAAGCGATCCGCGCCACGCACCTGCTGGTGCGCGGGGAACTCCGCTGCTATGTTCGTACCCCGCTGGTGACGGCGGTGACGATCACGGCCCAGGGCACCACCGTCCCGGCGTTCGGGCTGGAGATCAGTGCGGGCGGAATGTCGCTGAAGGCCGCGGCCGACCTGCCGTTGAACCAACTAGTGCAGCTTTCCTTCTCCCTGCCGAAGACGCCGAAGATCGTGCTCAACGCCCAAGTGTGCTGGAAGCAACCGGGGAGGCTGGGTATCCGTTTTGACCGCTCCAGCGAACGCGAAAGAGTCCGGAAGTGGATTGAGAACTACCTGGAGATCCTGTAGCCTTCTCCCAGGTTAGCGCCCAAGACCGAGGCGCGAACCTGGGGCACCCTACCCCACCGACTGCCGGGCCGCGCTGGTGACCGCGTGCTGGCGGATGAGCGCCATGTCCACGATTTCGGCGATCAGTTCCGTATAAGAGAGCCCCGACTTCTTGGCCGCCATGGCAAATTCCTGCCCGCTGGAAAGCCAGGGGTTGGGATTGGCTTCGATGACGTAGACATCGCCGTTCTTCTTGAGCCGCATGTCAATGCGGCCGTAGTCGCGCAACTTGACGGCCCGGTAAGCGCCCAGCGCCGTCTCCGCCAGCCGCTGGACGCTCTTCTCGTCGAGGTTCTCCGCGGGGGCGGATTTGGTCAGCCGGTACGCTTCCGTGTCCTTTTCGAACTTGACGTCCTGCCCGGCGACCCGCGGCGTGCCCTTGGGCAGGCGCGAGAGGTCGAGCTCAATCAGCGGCAGCACGCGCGCCTGCTCGTAGCTCCCCAGGATGGCGGCGTAAATCTCCCGCCCCTCGATGTACTCCTCGATCAGGGCCGCGGTGTTGAACTCTTCCTGGATGTACTGGATGCGTTCCATCAGCTCCTTGACGCTGTTCACGACCGAATCGTTGTCGATCCCGATGGAGCCGTCTTCCGCCACCGGCTTGACGATGAGGGGGAACTGGATGTCGTGCGCATGGTCCAGGCGGCCGAGATACGAAGTGGCGAAGTACGGAGTGCGAATGCCGTGGAAGGCAAACATCTTCTTGGCGACGCCTTTGTCCTGCGCCAGGAAATGCCCGTGCGGCCCGGAGCCGGTGTAGGGCAGGCCGAGCAAGTCGAGATACGCGGTGACGTGCATCTCCTTGGTGTCGTCACCGGCATAGGATTCGGTGAGGTTGAAGATCAAGTCGGCGCCGCACTTGGCCAGCGCCACCAGCGACGCAAACTTCCCGTCCAGCACGTGGTAGAAGGGCTGGTGGCCGAGTTCTTCCAGGGCTTCGAAGATCTCCTCGCGGTCGTGCTTCTCCACCTTCCCCTTTCCCACCTTCTTTTTGCGCGCCGGCTTCTCCGGCGGCGCGGCGGCGGGCGCGTCTTCTTCCCACGCGTCGTACAGGACCGCGGTCTTCATGCGGCGTTGGTTCATACAGCTTCCTCCGCGCCGGCCCTCACGGCTGAACGAACTTGCCGCGCGTCAGGTAATTCATGGCCAGCACCGTGGCATAGGTCGAAATTTCGGCCAGGTGTTCCCGCTCGCGCTTGGTGTCGGCGAGCAGACCGAGTTCTTCGCTCTTGGTTTCGATGGATTCCACCAGCTTGCGGACCAGCGGGCGCTGCACCCCGGTCCAGTAGGTGATCTTGTCAATGAGCGCCTTGCGGTTTTCGCGCAGCAGCGCGGCCGCGGGACGCACGTCGCGCTTGCGGCGCCGCGGCGCCGGGAACACATCTTTCAGGTCCACCTCCAGCGGCAGGTCGGAGGGCGACAGCTGCGCCTGCATCGCCTGCTGATAGAAATCGCCCACCGTCGCTTCCATCTGGTCGACGGTGATGTCGGTCTCGCCGCTGGGGCGCAGGGGATCCACCGCGCCCCACTGGCGCGCGATCCGCTCCACGTAGCGGAGCTTGGCCATCGCCTCCCAGCCCTTGTACTTCTTGCGCCATTGCGAATGCGGCGTCAGCCACACGGCAAAGGTTTCGGCGAAGTCCTCATCGGGATGCTTCTGCGCATACCAGCCGGCGATGTAGCGCACGAAGCGCCGCGAAAACGGCACCGGGCGGTAGTTTTCGCGATACGGGCGCCGGAAGCGGCCAAAGACTGCGTTCCACTCCGGGGTCTTGTAGAGCTGGTAGGCGTAGTTGAAGGCGTGTCCGGCTTCGTGGCGCAGATACATCATGATCTCGCGCGCATCCTCGAGATCGTTCATCTCTTTCTCCAGCAGCGCCAGCTTGGGATCGGCGAGGTAAAAGGGGATGCCGATGACCGGCTCTTCGTTGGGGCAACCCCACTCGTCGGTGAGGTAACACAGCGGCCGGAATTTCTTCAGCCCCTTGCGCTCGAGCTCGCGGTACAACTGCTGCACCTTGCGCTCGATGGGCGACCCTTCCAGCTTGAGGCCCAGGTCGCGAATCGGTTTGCTGAGGATTTCCTGGACGTCAGGCGGAGCTTTTTCGAAGGCCAGCAACTTGCCCGAGCGTAGCACGAAACCAGCGGCGCTCACGTGCTGCCGAATCCAACTGGGAAACAGCGAGCCGGCGGGGGAAGAGGGAAAGATTTGGTAGCGCTACCGGGAATCGAAGAGTCTCAGCCCGGCACAACAGCATATTGCGCCATCACGCGGAGGAATCAACTGCCTGCGGGCTCGTGACGGAGCAACAAGTGTCGCGCAGTTTGGCCAATTGACGGACTGCATCGCCAACAACCACGTCTTTCACGACTCCCGTCGGCAGAATGATAGGCGTAACGACCTTACCTTCTTCGACAAAACATCTTTCGCGGAACGGAGACCCCTCGGCCCGCAGTCGGTCTTGCATTTCAGCGGTCGTTTCTTTTTCGTCAAACCAGACCCAGACCGGCGACAGACCATAACGCTTCCACAGATAAGCGTCGGCAGCCAGATAGATGGGATGTCGGCCCAGACGCAGCCAGCGACCTACTGCACCGTAAGACCACGCAGTTTTGCCTGACCCTATCTGATCGCAGACTTTCTGGAGGATCGATTGCTGTGCGATGTCCTCTGCCAACTGAATGTAGTTCAACCAGCGTCGGGGCAATTCCAGATTCGTCAGCTCGTCCGCGCGTAATGGTAGAAACGCGTCTGAATCCATCACCTCGCACAAGCCGCGAAGTTGCTCGACATCATTGGCGGCGTTGCGTTCGCCACAGCGATTCAAAGAATCCTCCATCTGCTGTAGGAGCGCACGCCACGAGATAACAGCCAGTCGTTGGCCATTCGACAATATAGCGATCTCGACCTGAGGCTTCTTCTCGATGGGTGTAAGAACGAGGTCAGCTTGCGTGCAGCGGCTCTGCAATTCGCGCCAGATGAGGGCGATTCGCGCCTCGGGAACGACAAAGAGGATTGCGCCCGCGCCGCCGAGTTCTTTGAGATAGGCGACGGGCTGCTTCTCAGTAAGGCCCGCCCAGAATTTATTCTCGACGAACGCAACCGGCTTGCGGTCGCTTCCAAGAGCAGCTATGTCGGGTGTGCATCCGCTGCCAGTTTCGTACTGCGGTTGATAGGAAATGGTCTTGGGAAGACAAACACCAATTTCAGAAAGCAGTCCCGACAGAACGCCTGCCGCGACCTGAGACTTGCCAACAATGTGGGCAAGCGCTTCGGTGGCCACATCCTCGTAACGATTTGCGAGGAGCTTCTGAGCAATGGCCCCAAACACGGTGTTGCTTGACATTGGGTGGTAACTCCGTAACGGGCAGCCTCCCTCACCGTGAACCTTGCAGGAATCTGCTCAAGTCGCCTATTTCTGGAAGACTCGTTGATTCACGAGAGTGAGCAACATTCCGAACATTATCAACCCACAGACAACTTCGATGCTTGATGCTAATTTCCCGGCAACGCCCAAGGGATGTATGTCTCCATAACCAAGCGTAGTGAGCGTTACGACGCTGAAATAGATGTAATCGAACCACGAGGTGACAGGCTCGATTAGCCGGAACGCGCGGTAAGCCACTGCGAAAGCCAACACGATTGCAACGGTAAGAGCGAGCCACCGTCCCGTGCTTGTCCCGTACCCGCAAGTCATATTCCACAATGCGTATAAGGCTGCGTTCGCGAACTTCCGTCTGCGACGGTACTGGCGCGCTCTGCGATCCATTTCGAGGCAAAAAACTCTTCTTGCATCGCCTAAATTGCCGATTTTCATGAGTTCCAAGTAAAACTCGTGGAACGCCGCAATCATCTGCTCGTCGGTTGTGTCGGCTACCCAGTTCTTGTGAAACTGCGGGTTCATGGCGAAGTGCTTCTCGTTTGCATCTCGGCAGGCATGCTCAAGTATCCGAAGGGCATCCACCTCGTCGCTGCGCTCCTGGTCTGTAAACGGTAGAGCGAGCCGCAGGCCGGCAGGGTCAAACGTGCCGTCAGCTTGAATGCACTTTACAAGAGCCTTGCGGTACGCAAGATACGCGTGGTAACCGTGGCCCTGACGCCAATGCAGCCTCCCCGCCTCCCAGTAATAGAACTTTGCCCACCCTTGATCGTTCGCCTTAAGAAAGGTGTCCGCCGCCGCAGTGAAGCACAGGGCAGATGTTGTGAACTTGCCAGCCCCTGCTGGCACCGGAGGGATGTTATCGACCGACGATATGCTGGGGTCTGGGCAGTCCGCGAACGCTCTAGCGGCTTCAGCGTATACGTAGCCAGCGCTGGAGTACTCGGAAACGGATGAAAAATGCCAGCCGGAGCGGTTGAGCAACTCGCCCGAGCTCTGACAGTCAATCCTCGCCTGATGTAATGTGCGACCGGCTTCCCTATACGCGCACGCAGCGTCGCGCGGCAGCCCCGCCAATTCGAAGCAGGCCGCAGCACGCGCGAAGGCGCGCGCTGCATCTGCTGGAGAGGCAGAGCTCAGTGCGTTCGCTACCGCGGAGAACCTCTCGGCAGCCGAATACCACTGGCCAGCGGCTTCATAGCTCATCGCGGTGACCAACTCAGGGACGCCGCTAACCGCTCGATCAAATGGTTCGCTTGACCACCTATGCCTCATTTCGGCGGCATCGTAGCACTGCCACTGTCTTGATTCACTCGCTTTCGGTTTGTCCCGGGGTAGTCAGACGTTCCCAAGGGTTCGGCGGCCCCGAAACCTTGCGACTGAGTATTGGAAGAAAGAAGTGGTAGCAGGAGGGACTTGGTAGCGCTACCGGGAATCGAACCCGGGTTTGAAGATTGAGAATCTTCCGTCCTAACCCCTAGACGATAGCGCCACGCTGAGTTCGATTATAAAAGAGGCCGCGCGGGCTGACAATTTGCCGCGCGGTGGTGGGCGGAAGGAGCAGTTGTCAGTTGCCAGTTCTCAGTTGTCAGTAAAGGCCGGGTCGCCCGGTGCTCCAGCGAACGCGGGCGAGGGCGCCCGCGCCACGCGCTTGTACTCCTTCGCGCTCACTCAGGATGACACGCGATTATTCCACCAGCACCGCTTTCGCCAGATTGCGCGGGCGGTCGACGTCGAGGCCGCGGCACACCGCGATGTGATAGGCCAGCAGTTGCAGCGGGACAATCTCCAGCAGCGGCAGCAGCAGTTCGGGCGCCGGCGGAATCCACAGCACGTGGTCGGCGGCTTCAGCGATTTCCTGGTCGCCTTCCGTGGCCAGCGCAATCACGCGCCCCGAGCGCGCTTTGACCTCTTTGAGGTTGGCCAGTGTCTTCTCGTAGCGCAGCCGCGAGCCTTCGTCGCCGGCGTCGCGCGTGGCCATGATCACCACCACCAGCGCCTCATCAATCAGCGCATTGGGCCCGTGCTTCATCTCGCCCGCGGGATAGCCCTCGGCGTGGATGTAGGTGACCTCCTTCAGCTTGAGCGCGCCATCCAGCGCCACCGGGTAATGCACGCCGCGGCCGAGAAAAAGGAAGTCGTTGGACTGGCAGTACCGGCCGGCAAGCGCGCGGCAGGCAGGGTCGGTGTTCAGCGTCTGCTCCAGCCGCTCGGGAAGCGCGAGGAGGGCGGCGATCGCCGCCTGCGCCGCGTCGTGCTCGAGACGGCCGCGCGCCTGCGCCGCGTAGAGCGCGATCAGGTACAAGAGCGCCAACTGCGCCGTGAACGCCTTGGTGGAGGCGACGCTGACCTCGGGGCCGGCGTAGGTGTAGAGCACGCCATCGGCCTCGCGCGCGATGGTGGAATCAATGACGTTGGCGATGGCCAGGGTGCGGCAGCCCTGGGCCTTGGAGGCGCGCAGGGCCTGCAGGGTGTCGGCGGTCTCGCCCGACTGGGTGATGGCGATGATCAGCTCGCGGTCGTCGAGAATGGGACTGCGATAGGCGAACTCGCTGGCGTGGTCTACTTCGACCGCCAGCCCGGCAAGCTGCTCGAGCATGTATTTGCCTGCGAGTCCCGCGTGCCGGCTGGTCCCGGAGCCGGTGATCTTGATGCGCTCCAGGCGGCGCATCGCAGCCTCGTCGAGCCGGCTGCCCGGCAGCAACACGGCGTCGCGCGCCGCGTTCAGGCGTGGCAGCACGGTGTCGCGCACGCCGCGCGGCTGCTCGTAAATTTCCTTGAGCATGTAATGCGGAAATGGGCCTCGATCGGGCATGCAGTTCTCAGTTCTCAGTTCTCAGTTGTCAGTTGGCAGTGGTCAGAAAAACCAATGGCGTGAAGGCCAGCCCCCGATGCCGGGCGACTCGGGAACGGCAATAGGTGTCTTCTGAGAACTGAGAACTGAGAACTGGGAACAGAGAACTAAACCGCGCCGCCGACGAAGGTCTCGACCACTTCGCCCGCGGGCGTCAGCACCACGATATCAGCATCGGCGCCGGGGGCGAGCACGCCCTTGGCGGGCAGGCCGAGGACGCGCGCCGGGTTGGCGCTGGCCAGCCGCACCGCCGCCCGCAGCTCCCACCCGGCAAAGTCCACCACGTTGCGTACCGCGCGGTCCAGGGTGAGGACGCTGCCCGCCAGCTTGCCTTCGTATGTGCAGCGCGGCCCGCAGACCTCCACCTCGAACGGGCCGAGCTGATACTTGCCGTCGGGCATGCCGGTGGCGCTGATGCCGTCGGTGATCAGCACCGCGCGCTCTTCGCCTTTGGCGCGCAGAAACAGCTCGACCACGCAGGGATCGACGTGCACGCCGTCGGCAATGATGTCGGCGGTGACGCGATCGTCGGCCAGCACCACGCCCAGGATGCCGGGCGCGCGATGGTCGAGCGCGCGCATGGCGTTGAAGGTGTGGGTGGCATGGCGGGCGCCGGCAGCGATGGCCGCGCACGTCGCTGCGCTGTCGGCGTCGGAGTGCCCCAGGCTCACCACCACGCCCCGGCGCACCGCTTCGCGGGTCAGCTCGGCGGCGCCGGGAAGCTCGGGCGCCAGCGTCAGGACGCGCACGTGCCCGCGCGCCGCCTGCCACATGCGCTCGAAGAGTTCCAGCGACGGTTCGCGCAGCTCGGCCGGGGGATGCACGCCGCGCTTGGCGTGGCTGAGGAACGGCCCTTCCAGGTGGATCCCCACGGGCCGTGCCCGCGGGGCTTCGCCATCGGCCGGCAGCGTTTCCTCGATGGCGTCCGCCAGGCGCTCCAGCGCGCGTAGCGTGGCCGCCAGCGGCGCCGTGACCGTGGTCGGGCAGTAGGCGGTAACGCCGTGCTCGGCCAGCAGCGTCTCCACCGCGGCGAGCTGCCGTGCGTCGGCCTGCATCACGTCGTGGCCCGCGGCGCCGTGGATGTGCAGGTCCACGTACCCGGGGGCCAGCACGTTGTTGCCGAAGTCCACCGTGCGGCAGCCAGCGGGAATCGCCACCTGGGCGCGGCTGCCCGCGCTGACGATGCGTCCATCCTCGATCATGAGCACGGCGTCGCTGACCTGCTGGTGCGGGGTGAACAGCGCCGCGGCCGTCAGTGCGGTGAGCATAAGGCAGCGCCAGTGTATCGCGCGCAGCGGCATGATAGCGCGGGCTGGCTTCGGCTTGCGCGGGGGGCGATAATTGAGGTGCGCACCGGCGCGCCATTCCGGGTACACTTTGCCGTTTCGTGAACCTGCCCAACTACATCACGCTGAGCCGCATCTTCGCGGTGCCGCTGCTCATCTGGGTGCTTTCCAGCAATCTCTTCAATCGTTATACCGGCGAGCGCGAGCTGGCGGCGGTGGCCCTCTTCATCGCCGCGTCCATGACCGACGGCCTGGACGGCTGGCTGGCGCGCCGCCGCGGCCAGATCACCACCATGGGGATGCTGCTCGACCCGCTGGCCGACAAGCTGATGATCGCCGGCGCCTTCATCACCCTGGTGCAGTTCAACCCGCGCATCGTACCCGCCTGGATGGCGGTCATCATCGTGGGGCGCGAGTTCCTGGTCAGCGGCCTGCGCTCCATCGCCGCCTCGTCGGGCTTCACCATCGAGGCCAGCGAGCTGGGCAAATCCAAGATGGTGGTGCAGATCATCGCCGTCGTGGCCGCCATCCTCGACCATCGTTGGCGCACGGTGCAGGTTTCCGGCGTGATCTTCCCCCTGGAGATCATCGCCCACATGGCGATGTACTTCATGGTGGCGCTGTCGGCGATCTCGGCGGTGGATTACTTCGTGGGCTTCTGGTCGAAGATCGACAGCCGGGTACAGCGCAAGCGGCGGCGCCGCACCTTCGTCCTCAGCCGCCGCCGCCCGGCGCAGGTGCGCCCTGAGCAGCCCTGATGGCTTCCCTTCCCGATGCGCGGGGGCTCGCCGATTCCCAGTATTCCCCGGCCGAGCGCCAGTCGCTCCTGGGGATTGCGCGTGACGCCATCGCCGCCGCCCTGCAGCGGCTGCCGTTCCAGCCGCAGGCCATCACGCCGCAACTGGCGGAGCCGCGTGCGGTCTTCACCACGCTGCGCGTCGGGGCGGCGTTGCGCGGCTGCGTCGGACACGTCAGCGCCATGGAACCGCTGGTGCGTGCGGTGGCGCAGACGGCAGTCTCCGCCGCGCTCAACGACCCGCGCTTTCCCCCGCTCACGCTGGCCGAGATGCGCGCGGTGCGCATCGGCCTCAGCGTGCTCTCGCCGCTGGCCGCCATCCTGCCGGACCAGGTCGAAGTCGGGCGCCACGGGTTGCTGGTGATCATGGGAGCAAACCGCGGGCTGCTGCTGCCCGAGGTGCCACTTGAATTTGGCTGGGGACGCGAGATGTTCCTCGCCCAGGTCTGCCGGAAAGCCGGACTGCCCGCCAATGCCTGCCGCACCGGCGGCGAACTGCTGGCCTTTACCACGGAAAAGTTCGAGGAGGACTGAGCGGCAGAAGTTGCTTATTCTCCTGCCGCGCGGTTCTCGAAGCGGGTGCTGCTCTTCAGGAAGACCAGCTTGACGGTGCCGGTGGGGCCGTTGCGCTGCTTGGCGATAATCAGTTCGGCCATGCCTTCCAGCTCCGGCTCGTCGGGGCGATAAAGCTCTTCCCGGAAGATGAAGCCGACTACGTCGGCATCCTGCTCGATCGAGCCTGATTCGCGAAGATCGGACAACTGCGGCTTGTGGCCCCTCTCTCCGCGAGTCTCCGGGGCGCGGCTCAACTGCGAAAGCGCGACCACCGGGATACGCAGCTCCTTGGCCAGCGCCTTGAGGCCGCGCGAGATCGCCGAGACTTCCTGGGTGCGGTTCTCGAAGCGCTTGCCGCCGCCGATGGCGGTGGCCGACATCAGCTGCAGGTAGTCCACGATCAGCAGGTCGAGCCGCTTCTGGTCCACCTGCAGGCGGCGCGCTTTGGCCCGCATCTCCTGCACCGAAATTCCAGGCGAGTCGTCGATAAACAGCTTGGCTTCGGCCAATTGCGCCGCCGCCTCCAGGACGCGCTGCCGGTCGTCGCGGCTGAGGAAGCCGCTGTTGAGGCGACTCGAATCGACGCGCGCCGCCGAGCAAAGCAGGCGGCGCAGCAGCGCCTCGCGCGACATTTCCAGCGAGAAGATGCCCACCACCTTGCCGTCGCGCACCGCGGCGTTCTCGGCGATGTTCATGGCGAAGGCGGTCTTCCCCATCGAGGGCCGGCCGGCGAGAATGACCAGTTCCGAAGGCTGGAGGCCGCGGGTCTTCTCGTCGAGGTCGGTGAAGTGCGTGGCCAGGCCGGTGATGTGCTGGCCGGGCGCCACCAGCGAATCAATCGAGCCGAACGACTCGCGCACGATGGTGGGAATATCGACAAAGCCGCGCCCCAGGCGGTTGTCCGACAGGCGGAAAATCTCTTCCTCGGTGGCGTCGAGCACCTCGGCGGCGGAATCGCCCTGGTCGAGGGCGCGCGCGATGGCCGCGTTGGCGGCGTGAATGATGCCGCGCAGCAGCGCCTTGTCTTTGACGATGCGGATGTGCGGCACGATGGAGTCGCGCCGCGGCACGCCTTCCGTCAGCGACGACAGATAGGCGACCCCGCCCACCGCTTCCAGCTCCTTGTTCCGTCCCAGCGCGTCCGCCAGCGTGATCAGGTCGAGGGCGCGCGACTCCTCGGTCAGCTCCATCATGCGGGCGAAGACGCGGCGGTGGGAGTCGAGGAAGAAGTCGTCGGGATGCAGCGCCTCGGCGGCTTCGTTGTAGGCAAAGGGGTCGAGCAGGATGGCGCCGAGAATGGAGCGTTCGGCGTCGATGCTGGCGGGCAGCCCGCGATCCAGACTGTAGTCGGTGGTGGCCATGGTCAGGACTCAGGCAACGTAGCTGGTCGCGCGCCCGCTGTCATCCGCAGAATGTGCAGAAAGCCTCTGCAAAACGCGGCAGGCGAAAATTATCTTGGCGCGCAATCTGCTGTCGCCGTTTTCTGCCAAGGAAGAAGAAGAGGCGAGGGCCACTCGCCAGTTGTCCACGATTATGCCACGAGAAGCGGGGGATCGGGCGATCGGTTCATCGGGAGATCGGCTCATCGGCCCAGCTGTTCATCGAGAGGAAGCGGGCGAGGCCGACTGGCGCGCCGAGCCCGCCGCGGCAAGGCCTCGCGGACTATTGCCAAAGCAATGCTCCCTAGCGGTTTGCCGCGAAGCGGCCGAAATACAGAAGCGGGTAGCGCCAGCCACGCTACCCGCTTCGTCGGTGAGGTGCCCGCCTGCGATTCAGCGGCGGCAGCGGACTGCCGCCTCTCGCGTTGCGCCGCGATGGCCGCGACGCAGCTTGCGCTGCGCCGGGCCCGCGCTTCCCTGGTCGCGAGCAGGAGCCGTAGCAAGCTACGGCTCAACTGCCGCGGCGATTCCCGGACCGGCTGACGGTCGCCGCTTGCGCGTTGGCCGCCTGGTTGCCTTTCCGGTGAACGCGGGTGCAACGTGGCGCTGGCCGCTTCGATTCATCACCGCGGCGGCGGTGCGCCCCATTGCCGGCTGCGTGGCGGCTGCCGAAGCAGCTGCCAGACAGCCCCTGCGCCTTCGCACCCGGCGGCAGCGTTGCACCTTGCTTGCGCACGATGCGCCGCGGCCGCACAGGCCAGGTACTCTTCACAACTCGTGCCACGCCCGCCGATCGAGGGCGAGCCTCGCGACGGCTCGCGCCGCCTGGCGTCGCCTTCGACTGACGCGCGCGACGTCCGAAACGCTCCGGACATCTCACGCCTTGCGATGGCGGCGACTTTGCCTGAGCCCTGCAGGATGCACAAGAGGGCGCAGGCGGTGGCGCTGTGACTATGCTGTGCAGAACGTGGAAATTTGTGGATGGACGCGGAAAAAACGGCGCGCGCGGGCCACGCCGGCGGACGCCGCCGCGCTCCGGGTGCAGATGATTTGCCCACCCGACTGCGATATGGTAGGTTTCGCGGTTTCAGCATCCTCTGCGCAGTGGCTGCGGCGGCGCGCCCCCGAGAACGTCTTGCGGACTGAGATCGTCAGGATCGACAGCGAAAAGCCCGACCAGCAAATGGTCGCGTACGTCGCCGAGCAGATCCGAGGCGGCAAGGTGCTGGGGCTGCCAACCGACACCTTCTACGGGCTGGCCGCCGATCCTTTCAACCTGCGGGCGGTGGACACGGTGTACGAGATCAAGTCGCGGTCGCGCCACAAGCCGCTCTCGCTGCTGGTGGAGTCGGTGGACCAGGCGGAGGACCTGACGCGCCCGCTGCCCAGCCAGTTCTACCTGCTGGCGCGAAGATTCTGGCCGGGGCCGCTGACCCTGATCGTGCGCGCGGCGCCGCGCCTGCCACTGAAGGTGACGGCGAACACCGGCAACGTCGCCATCCGGGTGCCGGCGGCGCCGATTGCGCTGGCGGTGATCCGCACCGCCGGCATTCCTGTCACCGCCACCTCCGCCAACATCAGCGGCGCAGCCGAGTGCACCACCGCCGAAGGAGTGAAGGAGCAGCTGGGGCAGCGCATCCCGCTGATTGTCGATGGCGGGCCTTCGCCGCGCACCGTGGCCTCGACCATCGTTGACCTCACCGACGACGCGGGCGCGTGGCGGGTGCTGCGCGAAGGCGCGATCTCGACTGCCGAGATCACGGAAGTGCTCGGCGGCTGATGGCAGACGCGCCGCAGGCCGGCCGGCCGCACTGGGGTCGCAGGGTGGCGCTGCTGGTGGCGCTGGCCGCGGCCGCCTACTACGCCACCGCCTGCTTCCAGGTGGCCCGCGAACATGGCGGCGACGAGGTGCGGCCGGCGGACGCCATCGTCGTGTTTGGCGCGGCGGAGTACGTGGGGAGGCCGTCGCCGATTTTTCGCGCGCGGCTCGACTACGCGTTCGAGCTCTACCAGCGCGGGCTGGCGCCCTTCATCATCGTGACCGGAGGCTCCGGCGAGGACCCGAAATTCAGCGAAGGGGGAGTAGGGCGCGATTACCTGATCCGCCGCGGGGCGCCGGAGACGCGGGTCATCGCGGAAACGCAGAGCAGCAACACCGGGCAGGAGGCGGAGCGGGTCGCCACCATCATGCGGGTGAACGGGATGCACACCTGCCTGGCGGTAAGCGATTGGTACCACATGTTCCGCACCAAGGCCGCCTTGCGGCACGAGGGGGTGACGGCGTATTCGGCGCCGCGTCCGGAGACGCGCCCGGAGACGCGGGAGCAGCGCCTCCTGACCGTGCTGCGTGAGGCGCTAAGCTACTGCCTGTGGCGCCTGCACCTCACCTGAGGGTCTCTCTCGGAGCAGTTCCCAGTTGCCAGTTCTCAGTTGTCAGTGAAGGCCGGAGGGCTGGTGCTTCCACCGCACGCGGGCGAAGCGACCGGGCCACACGGACGCATTGGGGGCAACACCTGGGTCGTGGCCGAAAAGGGGCAAGCGGCGCCGCGGGGCTGGCGGGGTAGGGATCCTTCGACTCGCGCTTCCTCCCCTTCGCTCCGCTCAGGGTCAGGCGCACTCGCTCAGGATGACAAAGCAGTTGCCAGTTGCCAGTTGTCAGAATAAGAAACCGGCGCGCCGTTGGCCGCAACGCGCCGGGCGGAGAGTACGTCCTCCGAAGAGCAGTTTCGAGTTTCGAGTTTCTAGTTTCTAAAAAGGCGTTTAGGGGGCGCTGCGACCCCACGTCGGCGGCGTCCAGAGCCTGAGAATGCACTTGTCGCGCCAAAGATGAGGATGCTCGCAAACAGTTGACATTAAGTAAGGTATGAACTAGCGCTGGAGGCCGGATACGGCTTTTGGAAGGTGGCTTCCAATTCTGAAATCCGGGTCCGATGGGAGGGGCGTGGCTAGCGGAGAAGCGCCAGAATGCGGACCGGGCCCCCGGAGCCGCCTTCGAGCTTGGCGGGAGCGACCAGCACCCGCACGCCGGCCTCGGGGACGCGCCACAGGTCGGCGACATTCTCCAGGTGGTAGACGCTGTGGGCGGCGGTGTAGTGATGGACGGGGAAATCCTGCGACGCGCCGTAGTCGACGCTCAAGGTGTCAATCCCAAGGGCCACCACCTGGCGGCCTTCCACCAGAACGCGCGCGGCCTCGACCGAGTAGCCGGGAAAGTGCATGACGCCCTTGGGGTCGGCGTTGCGGTAGTCGCGCATGGAATTCCAGCGCGAGTCCCAACCGGTGCGTGCCATGACGATGGCGCCGGCGGGAATTTCCCCGTTGGCGCGCTCCCAGGCCACGATGTCGTCGGGCTGCACGCGGTAGTCGGGGTCCTTGCGGACCTGGGTGGTGACGTCGAGCACTACCAGCGGACCCAGGAGGCGGGAAACCGGGATCTGGTCCACCGTCCAGCGGCCGGGGGCGAAGTGCGCGGGGGCGTCAATGTGGGTGGCAAAGTGTTCGGGGAGGGAGATTTCGCGCGCGAAGTAGCCTTCCTTCGCCACGCTGGCTACCTCCCTGGCGGTGAACGGCGACTTCGCCGTGCCTTCCCAGTTGGGCGCCTTGTCGCTGATGGCGTGGGTCAGGTCAATGATGCTGGCGGACTCCGGGGGCGGCGCCGCCGGCGGCTTGTGCCGCTGGGCGACCAGGAACGCGGCCAAGGTCAGGCCGAGAGCGAGAGTGAAAGTCTTACCCTTCATGCGAGGCTGCTATGCCATATAGACGCTCGGAGGGCGACAAAGTTGCGTTTGCTGGAGGCCCGGGTGCTATTTGCCGGTGGCGCCGCGGTATCCCGGGCCGCGCAGCGGGCGGCCGCCGAGTTGCCCGGTGAGGCGGTCGTGCTCGACCGAGAGCACGCCGTTGACGAAAACGTACTCGAAGCCGACGGAGGTGCGATTGGGGTCCTCGAAGGTGGCGACGTCGCGCACGGTTTCGGGGTTGAACACGGTGATGTCGGCGAAGAAGCCGGGGCGCAGCAGGCCGCGCTGGTAGAGCTTTTCGCGCTGCGCGGGCAGGGAGGTCATTTTGCGGACCGCCTCCGGCAGGGTGAGCAGTTTTTCTTCGCGCACGTACTTGCCGAGAATGCGGGCGCAGCTGCCGTAGGCGCGCGGGTGCGACTTCGACTCGCCCAGCGGCCCGGCCGGGTTCACTGCGCCGAAGTCGGTGCCCACGCTGACCCAGGGCTGCTTCATGGCCAGGCGCACGTCTTCCTCGTTCATGCTGAAGTAGACGGCGCCGGTGTTGTCGTGGTCCTGGATGATGATGGCAATCGTGGTGTCGAGCGGGTCCTGGTTTTCGGCCTGGGCGATCTGCGCAATGGTCTTGCCTTCGTATTTCTTGAGCTGGGGGTTGAGCACGGAGGCGACGAGGATGCCGTCGGGCCCGCCGCCGCTGGTCCATTGCGCTTCAGTGGCGCTGCGGCCGCCGGTGAGTTCGGCCTTGATGGCGGCGACCTGCTGGGGGTCTTTCAGGCGTCCGATGAAAGCGTCGGCGCCGCCTTCGTGGTACTTCGCCGGGATCACCGCGCCCAAGGAAGTCGCCGAAGCGACGTAGGGATACTGGTCGGCGGTGATGTCGAGCCCCTGGGCGCGCGCCTGCTCAATGGCGGCGACGACTTGCGGCATGCGGCCCCAGTGGGGGCGGCCCGCCACTTTGAGGTGAAAGATCTCCGCCGGGAGGTTGGCCTCGCGCGCGATGCGAAAGACTTCGTGGAGGGCGTCCATTTCCTTGGCGGCTTCGTCGCGGATGTGCGAGGCGTAGATGCCGCCGTACTTCGCCGCCACCTTGGCCAGCGCAATCAGCTCATCGGTCTTGGCGTAGGCGCCGGGAGCATAGATGAGGGCGCTGGAGACGCCCATCGCGCCCTGGCGCATGGCCTCGTCCACCAGGTCCTGCATGCGGCGGAGCTCGTCGGGGGTGGGAGGGCGGTCGCCGCGGCCGACGACGTAGGCGCGCACCTGCGCCGCGCCGACGTAGGTTGCCAGGTTGATGCCCGTGCCCTGCTTTTCCAGCCGCTGGAAGTACTGGTCGAGGTGGCGCCAGTCCACGGTGAGGTGGAAATGGTCGAAGAAGTCGCGGCCGGCACGGATCATCTCGTCGTTCATGGGCGCGATGGAGTCGCCTTCGCCGGTGATCTCGGTGGTGATGCCCTGCGTCAGCTTGCTGACCGCGTTCTTGTCGATCAGCAGGTTCACCTCCGACTGGCCCAGCATGTCGATGAAGCCGGGGGCGACGATGAGGCCGGTGGCGTCGAGGGTGCGCTTGGCGGTGGCGCCCTCGGGGGCGCGACCGACGAAGGCGATCTTGTCGCCCAGGATGCCGACGTCGGCGTAAATCCACGGGTTGCCGCTGCCGTCAATGACCTTGCCGTTGCGGAGAATGAAGTCGTATTGCTGGGCAGCGGCCGCGCCGCACAGGGCGAGCAGGAGGAAGAGGATCTTCTTCATTGTGTTCACCAGGTTGTGTTCACCACGAAGGCACGAAGACACGAGGATAACAGGGTCCTCTGGCAACGGCAGCGCTGCCAACGAGGTCATGCGCGGCAGACAAGAACATCCCGAGCGCAGCGGGGAAGCCCTATTTCCACGCGACGGCCGGAGGTGCAATAGGGATGCTTCGACTTCGTGGCGGCGCCTGCCGCCGCTCCGCTCAGCATGACAGAACTTGCAACCGCAGCATCAGGCCGCCCACATAGCGGCCACGGCCACCAGCGCCGCGCAGGCGGTGCTGGCGCCGTTGACCTGGTTGTTGTTCATGCGGCCGCGGCGCTCGAGGGTGGCGCCGAGCAGGCTGTCGCAGAACATGCCGACAGTCGCGGCCAGCACGGCGATGCCCGCGGCGCGTGCATCCAGCAGCCGCAGTCCGCAAGCCAGCGCGGCGAGGACGGCGGCCGCGAGGATCCCGGCCGCGGTGCCGACGAGGGTGAGGCCGCCATCCGTGCCGGGAGCGACGCGCTGCCCGGTGGTGATGAGGCGAGGAGTTCCGCCCACCGCCTGGCCGATCTCGCTGGAGACGGTGTCGGCGGCACACTCGGCCAGTACCGCCATGGCGCCCACCAGCCATGCCGGCGGCAGGGCCAAGGCGAGCAGCCCCGCTACCCCCACGTTGGCGACCACCTGCGCGGCATCGCGGCCGCTGCGACGCTCGGCGGTGCGCAGCGCCAGCTTGTGCGGGTAGCCAAAGCGCGTGGCCGCGAGGGTCAGGACGAACAGCGCGAGCAGCACCACGAAGGCCTGCCACCCGGCCGCGAGCCACAGCAACAGCGCCACCACCCAGCCGGCCACGGCTCCGGAAGTCGTGACACCGCGCAGGCGGCGAGCGACGAGGGCAAAGCCCAGCGTGGCGGGCAGGGCGACGAGGGCGTGCTGCAGGAGGAAGTTCACGTGCTGGCGAAAGATTGTACCGATTGGGGCCGGGGCTAAAGCCCCGACTTTGCGGACTGGTTCACCGGGCTAAAGCCCGGTGCTTCCACCCCGCTAAAGCCCGGTGCTTCCACCGTACGCGACGCTGCGCGTCGCGCTGCCTGGCCACGGGCGGCCGGGCTAGACAGTTGTTCCCGGAAAAGGTGCGCAACCTGCCGCCCTCCCGCCGTTCTGGAACTGTTACAATCGTTGTTTCTAACCCCCTCAGGCGGAAGAACCTGGATTGATGATCTCCTCTCAGCGGCTGTTCCCTGCCGGGCGTAACCGGCACTGGGGTAGCGCGGCCCTACTGCTGATTTGCCTGCTGCTCGCCGGCTGCGGCGACGTGTTTCGTCCGGTGGCGACGCCGATTGCCAGCCCCGGCGGCGATCCCACGCTGCAGCACCGCGCGCTGGTCCTCAACAGCAACCCGGGGGGCACCGGCACGGTGACCGACATTGACGTTCCCGGCGACAGTGTCATGGCGGTGCGCGACCTGGGACAGTTGCCGGTGCATGCGGCGACGCTGGCCAACAGCATCGTGACCTATGTGGCCAACTCCGGCGACGACAGCATCAGCGTTTTCAACACCTTCAGTGAACCGGGCGTAGTGCCGACGGTAGTGGCGCTGCCCGCCGGCGCGCGACCGGTCTTCGTGCTTCCCGGCGTCGGGGACAACCTCTTCATCGCGGCCGCCGGTCTGAACGCGATCCAGACCATGTCGGTGACGCTGAATGTATTGTCGGGCAGCATTCCGGTCGGCACCAACCCGGTGGCGCTGGCCATGCTCCCGGACGGCACCCGGGTGTACTCGATCAACCAGGGAGACGGCACGGTTTCGGTGGTCACCCCGGGGGACATGGCGGTGGTGGCGACCATCCGGGTGGGGACGGCGCCCAGTTGGGCGGCCATCAGCAGCGACGGCGCGCAGCTCTATGTCGCCAACCGCGGCAGCAACAGCGTCTCGGTCATCGACACCGCGAGCGCCACCGTCACCGCCACCATACCGGTCGGGATAGCACCCAACTTCATCATCTTCGACCGGGCGCTGCGGCGGGTTTACGTCACCAATTCCGGGTCGGATTCGGTTTCCATCCTGCGGGGCGACGTGCAGCCGGCGACCCTGCTGGCGACGGTCAACGTAGGCCGGGCGCCGCTGGCGGTGGCGCCGCTGAACGACGGCACGCGCGTCTACGTGGCGAATTCCGGCGCCAACAGCGTCACGGTCATCAACACCACCAACAACACGGTGCTGCACACGGTCACGGTGGGGAGCACACCCGTCTTCCTGGCCGCCGCTCCGGACAATTCGAAGGTGATGGTGGTCAACCGCGACTCCAACAACGTCAGCGCCATCGCCACCGCCACCGACACCGTGGTGGCCACGATAGCCACGGCCTCGCCGCGCCCCGTCTACGTCACGATCACGCAGTAGGGCTTCCCCGCCGGCGGCCCGCGCCGGCTCGGCAACAGCGCCCCCGCCCGCCTATCTCAGGGTGAGAAGCCACAAGCGGCACAATGACTTATCAAGTGTGGCACCCCCTGGGAAAACCGGTTGACTCAAAATGAGATGCCACAGTACTGTCCAGTTGCTCCCCCGGGCGATTCTCCTGGCCATTTGTTGATTCCCTGTTCGCCGTGGCGGCTGCGGCCGGCCAGGACGAGCAAGGAACAACGAATAACGACTTTTTCATGGCTTCGACCGGGATTCCAACCCGCCCTGCGCCTGCCTTCCCTGCCCCCCCGTTTGATGATCGTTTCCAGCAATTGTTGCTGCAGTTCTCCGCCATGGCTGCCCGGAGCAGCGAACTGCCCGCCCTGATCCGCTTCTTCTGCAGCGCCACGCGGGAGTTTTTCGGGGTCTCCGGCGCCTATTACTGGACGCTCTCGCGCGAGGGCCTGCTGGTCGGGGAACACGCCGAAGGGCACTTGGGAGAACGCTTCGTGGGCTCGCGGCTGCAGCTGGACGACGCGGCCGTGGTCTGCCAGTGCGTCCGCGAACGGCGGGCGGTTTATGTCAACGGCGTGGACGCGGCGCGCCTCCCCATGGCGGGGGCCTTCGACGCGCGCTCGCTGATGGGCGCTCCCCTGATCGTGGCCGGCGAGGTGATCGGGGCGATCGTCTTCCTGCACACCACCGAGGCCGACTTCTTCACCGACGACCTGGCCGCCAAGGCGACGATCGTGGCCGCCTCGATGGGGACGCTGCTGGAAGCCTGGCGGCTGGGCGAATCGCTGCGCGATGACCGGCGGACCGCCCAGGTGCTGGTGCAATGCGCGCAGGCGCTGCACGCCACGCTCGATGCCGACGCGGTGTACCGCGCGCTGGCGGAGCACCTGCGCGAGCTGTTCCGGGCGCGGGTGGTGGTGGTAGGGCAGGTGTCCGGGGAGATGGTGGCCATGAAAGGCGTGGCCGCGGAGCGCCATGAGCTGGCCGCGGACGTCGAAGCCGAGGCCGCCGCCTCGCGCTGGCTGGCGGAGCTGGTACAGCGCGCCACGACCGCGGCGGAACCGCAGTGGCTGCGGCTGGGCGGGCGGGAAGCGCTGGCACAACGGATCGGGGTGCGCGACGCGGTGCTGGCGCCGCTGGGCACCGAACAGACCCGCGCCGGCATCGTGGTCTTCCCCGCGGCGGGGCAGGCGTTCGCGGAGCGCGACCGCGCCCTGCTGCGCGCGGTGTGCAACTTCGGCGCCCTGGCGCTGACGAATTCCGAACTCTACGCGCGGGCCAACTCGCAAGCGCGCGAGCTGCAACAACTGCTCGCCATCTCCATCGAGCTGGGCGGCGCGGCACAGCTGGACGATTTCCTGAAGCAGTTTGCGGTGCGCGCGGCGGAGTTTCTCGGCTTCGAGCGCGCCTTCATCGCGCTGGCCGAGAGCGATGGCTGCTACGTGCGCTATGCCGCCGACAAAGGCCTGGGCCAGCCTATCTCGCGCAAGCTGGAGACGCGCGCCATGCAGCGCGTGCTGAGCACGAAAGAGCCGTTCTGGTCGGACAACGCGGCGCTGGAGGCGGAGCTGGATGGGGCCACGGTGCAGGAGTTCGGGGTGCGGCAGTGCCTGGTGGTGCCGCTGGCGGGGCCGGCGGGCGACAGCCTGGGGCTGCTGGGGGTGCTGGACCGGATCGGCGGCGGCGGCATCACGCCCGAGGATGTGCGCCGGGCGCAAGCGCTGGCGGCCGAAGCCGGGGTGGCGCTGGAGGCGCGGCGCAACCTGGACCTTTCCGAGGAGCACCGGCGGCGCTCGGAAAACCTGATGAGCCTGGCGCTGGAGCTGAACTCGTCGCTCCGCCTGCCCGACTTCGTCCGCGCCTTCACGCAGCGCGCCTGCACGCTGCTGGGGGCGCGCGTGGTGTCGCTGGCGCTGGCCAATCGCAGCCAGCTGGAGACCGTGATCATCCAGGATGGCGACCGGCTGCACGACCGCCACCTGCTGCGCAAGCTGAACAACGCCCTGACCGACCTCGCCGGCACCCGGGCGGAGCGCGTGATTGCCGGGCCCGCCGTCGAGTTGCTGGGCGTGCAGGTGGCGGAAGGGCTGCAGTGGAACGACGTCATCCTGGCGCGGCTGGTCGGCGCCGACGACGAACTGCTGGGCCTGCTCTGCCTCGCCGACCGCCATGGCCCGGTCACGGCCGCCGACCTCAACCTGCTGCACGCCCTGTGCGGGCACGCGGCGGTGGCGCTGGAAAACGCGCGGCTGTTCTCGCGCATCGCGCAATCGAACAAGCAGTGGGCGGAGATCTTCGACGCCATCACCGATTACATCGTGGTCCACGACGACCAGCACAAGGTGCTGCGGGTGAACCGCTCGCTCGCCGACTTCATCGGGGTACGGCCACCGGAGCTGGTGGGGGTGGGAATGCGGGCGCTGGCGACCCTGGCCGCCGATCCCGGCAACCAACCCTGCCCGATTTGCCGGCCCGGCCAGGAAAGGACCGACGAGTACATCCACCCGGTGCTCGACCGCACCTACCTGGTGTCGACGTCGCGCATTCACGGGGCGTTGAACGACGGCATGCAGACGATCCACGTGCTGAAGGACATCACCGATCGTCGCGAAGCCGAGCGCCGCTACCGCGAGCTGTTCGACAACATCCAGGAAGGCCTCTACTTCTCGGTGCCCGAAGGGCGTTTCATCGAGGTCAACGACGCCCTGGTGCGCATGCTGGGCTACGGCAGCCGCGAGGAGCTGCTGCAGATCGACCTCGCCACCCAGCTTTACCAGAGCCCGGAGGCGCGCGAGGCGTTCAAGGCGGCGGTGCAGCAGGACGTGGTGCTGCGCAACTACGAGGAGCCGCTGCGGCGCAAGGACGGCTCCGTCATCCACACCCTGCAGAACACGTTCGCGGTGCGCGACGCACAGGGACGCATCGTGCAGTACCGCGGGCTGATGCTCGACATCACCGAGCTGAAGCGCTCGCAGGCACAGTTGCAGCACGAGCGCGATTTCAACGACGCCATCCTCAACAACACCCAGAGCATGATCCTGGTGGCGGACACCGGCGGGGTCATCAGCTATGCCAACCGGCGCTGCTTCGAGAGCGGCGCCTGGCGCCCCGAGCAACTGCTGGGACAGCGGCTGGCCGAGCTGGTCACGCCGCCGACGCGCAGCCGCTTCCTCGAAGCCTTCGCCACCACCATTAGCGGGCAGCCGGTGGACAACCTGGAAATCCAGCTGGTGCGCGGCAATGCCACCATCGGCAGCTTCGCGGTGAACCTCAGCCCGATGCGCAACGAGCAGGGCGCGGTGAGCAGCCTGATCGTGGTCATGACCGACATCACCGACGCCGCCATCCTGAAGGCCAAGCTGATGCACACGGAAAAGATGGCGGCGGTGGGGCAACTGGTGAGCGGCGTGGCGCACGAGGTGAACAACCCGCTGACCGCCATCCTCGGGTTCGCCGACCTGCTGCTGGCGCAGCAGGAGATGACGGAGGACACCAAGCGCGACCTGCGGATAATCGTGCAGGAGGCGCAGCGCACCAAGACCATCGTGCAGAACCTGCTGAGCTTCGCGCGCCAGGTGCCGCCGCAGCGCGAGCCGCTGGACGTGAACCAGGTGCTGCGCCGCACCACCCAGCTCCGCGCCTACGATTTCTCCAGCCGCGGGGTGGAGGTGACGGAGCGTTTCTCCGAGCCGGTCCCCACCGTCATCGGCGACACGCACCAGTTGCAGCAGGTCTTCCTCAACATCCTGAACAACGCCTACGACGCGGTGTGCGGCACCGGGCGGCCGGGCGCGATCGAGATCCGCACCGGCGTCCAGGGCGGGGCGGTGGAGATTGCCTTCCGCGACAACGGGGAAGGCATTTCGCATCCCGACCGCATCTTCGATCCGTTTTTCACCACCAAGGAAGTGGGCAAGGGCACCGGGCTGGGGCTCAGCATCTGCTACGGGATCGTGCGCGAGCACGGCGGGGAAATCGTGCCCATGAACAACGGCGACGGGCCGGGGGCAACGTTCCTGGTGCGGCTGCCGCTCGCCAACCACACTTCCGGCAGCACAGGAGGTAGCGCATGACGGCCATAGATTCCACGCTCGATTCCCCGGTGCTGGTCATCGAGGACGAGCCTTCGGTGGTGGCGTTCATCCAGGCGGCGCTGGAGCGCAGCGGCTACAGCGTGGTGGCCGCGCCTTCCGGCGTGGACGCGCTGCGGCTGCTGGCGCAAGGCGATTTCCGCGGGGTGATCAGCGACATGCGCACCCCCGGCGGCGTCACCGGCGCCGACGTGCATGCCTGGATCGCGACGCACCGCCGCGACCTGGTGGGGCGCGTGATTTTCGTGACCGGCGACACCGTCAACGAAGAGACCACGCGCCTGCTGCACGAGACCGGGGCGCCGTGCATCGAGAAGCCCTTTCGCGTCGCCGACCTCATCGCCGCCGTGCGCGAAAAATTCGGGAGCGCCCCATGAGCCAGCAGCCGCTGCACTTCCTCATCGTCGACGACCAGCTGACCATTCGCAAGCTGTGCATGACCATCGGGGGCACGCTGGGCTTCCACTGCTCGGAGGCGGAGAGCGCGGAGGCGGCGCTGGCCTTCCTGGAGAGCCACGCGCCCGACCTGATCCTCGCCGACCTGCGCATGCCGACCATGGACGGGCTGGAGTTCCTGGGCCGGGTCAAGCAAATGCACCCCGCGACCGAGGTCGCCATCATGACCGGCTACGGCTCCATCGAGTCGGCGGTGCAGGCGATGAAGCTCGGTGCCTACGACTACATCACCAAGCCGTTCCGCGTGGAGGAGCTGAAGCTGATCCTGCAGCGCATGGCGGAGAAGGTGAACCTGGTGGCCGAGAACGAATACCTGCGCGACCGCGTGAACTCGGAAAACGAGCTGCACGGGATTGTCGGCACCTCGGCCAAGATCCAGGACGTGCTGCGCATGATCGCGCGGCTGAAAGACACGCACACGCCGGTGCTGATTACCGGGGAAAGCGGCACCGGGAAAGAGCTGGTGGCGCGCGCCATCCACTTCCGCGGCTCCTATGCCAAACGCCCGTTCATCGCCGTGGACTGCAGCTCGCTGGTACCCACGCTGATCGAGTCGGAGCTCTTCGGCTACGAGAAGGGCGCGTTCACCGGCGCCCTGAAATCCAAGCCCGGGCTCTTCCAGGCGGCCGACGGCGGCACCATCTTCCTCGACGAAATCGGCGAGCTGCCCCTGGAACTCCAGGCCAAGCTGCTGCGCGTGCTGCAGGAGAAGGAAGTGCGCCCGGTGGGCAGCAACGAGCGCGTGCAGGTGGAGGTGCGGGTGATCGCCGCCACCAACCGCGACCTGGAAGCCGCCTACCGCGCCGGCACCTTCCGCAAAGACCTCTTCTTCCGCCTCAACGTGGTGAGCGTGCACGTGCCGCCGTTGCGCGAGCGGCGCGCCGATATCGCGGCGCTGGTGCACTGGTTCCTGGAAAACCACGACCGCGAAGGCACGCCGGAGATCACGCCGGCGGCGATGAAGTGCCTGATGCAGTATGACTGGCCGGGGAACGTCCGCGAGCTGCAGAACGCCATCGAACGCGCGCTGGCGCTGGGCGATGGCCGGGTGATCGACGTCGACGGCCTGCCCCCGGCGGTGCGCGACTACCTGCCGGCGCTCGGCGGCGGGAGCGCGGTGGGCCTCACCGCGTTCGCCGGCGACGCCGCGCTGCCCCCGGCTACCGACCTGGAAGACCTGGAGCGCATCACCATCCAGCGCGTCTTCGAGCAGGTACGCGGCGACAAGGCGCTGGCCGGGAGGATGCTGGGGATCAGCCGCGCCACCCTGTATCGCAAGCTCAAGCGCTACAACATCCGCGGCGCGCAGGCGGGGATGATGACGAACTGACTAAAACATCCCGAGGAGCAAAGCGACGAGGGAGCCCTACGGAACCGATAATTTCCGGGCCTGGTAGGGCTCCCTCGCTGCGCTCGGGATGTTCTTGGAGAAGCCGAATCTACTCCTGTTTTCTCCTCAGCTCCCGCTCCGCCTCTTTGCCGAACGATTCCGACTGCCCCCTGGGGATGCTGAGCGACTTCCACGCGGCGCCGCGGGCGTGCTTGGCGAGCAGCACGATCTGCCCGACGTGATATGCGTAGTGCGCCATCTGCCGGTTGATGGCCTGCAGCACGGTGTGTTCCTGGCCGCGAATGTAGACGGCGCGCGCGAGGTCGTCCGGCTGCAGCGAGGCAATGGCGGCGAAGACCAGCCCCCAGCCCTCCTCCCAGCGCTGCATCAGTTGCGCACGGGTGTCGAGTCGGGGGTCGAGCTCGAACTCGGTGTCGCGGTGCCGGTCGGGCTTCTCGCCGTCGCTGGTGAGGAAGTGGGTCCAGCGCGAACGCATGTTGCCCGCCATGTGCTTGATGATGAGGGCAATTGAGTTAGCTTCCGGGTCGAGCTGCGCCTGGAATTCGGCGTCGCTGATCTGCGCGAAGGCGCCCTCGGCGAGCCGCTTGTAGCCGCGGAAGTTGCGGCGCACCTCGTCCAGGTAAGCGGACCCAGTGGCGAATGTTGACGATGCAGGCATCTCCCTCCGCGGCTAAAGCGCCGCCCCATGGCCGAGCAGTGAAGCCACGACAGGGGGCAAAATCAGGCGCCTGCCTCAGGCGCGCGCGACGCCGCCCGCCATCGGCGGCGGCACCAGCTCCAGCTCGATGCCGCCCACCCGGCCGGCGACCAGGTTGTAGAGCAGGCCGGCGATCAAGCCGCCGATAAACCCGAAAAAAGCGCACAGCAGCGGGACCAGCACCGCCACGACAATGAGGCCCACCCCGATCCCGACCCCGGCGGATCCCTGCCCGCTGAACATGCCGAAGGCAGCGGCGATGAGAATGAAGGGCACGTAGATCAGCCCCATCAAACCGTAGAGCGCCGCCATCATCTTGGCCAACGCCATGATGCCCACTGATTTCACGCGATACATACACCCTCCTGAAATGGCTCATCGGTGCATCGGCGCATCGGGGTAACAGAACCCAACCGCCGCTCGCTAGATCAGCCGATGAGCCGCTGGGCCGATCTACCGATTCCTGCCCCAGCCGCCGCCGCCAGGGCTTTCCACGCGGATACGTTCGCCGGGCGCCAAGTGCACACTGGCTTTGCCCGGCATGGACTGGGTGCTGCCGTCGCGACGGATGACGGTGTTTTTCCCCGGCGCGCCGTCGGCGCCGCCGTGCAGCCCGTAAGGGCCACGCAAACGGCGGTCGGCCAGCGACGTGACCTGCGTCTCGGTCAGCACTTCGAGTTCGCGCACGATACCATCGCCGCCGCGAAACTTGCCTTGCCCGCCACTCCCCGGGCGCAGGCTGTAGCGGATCACGCGAAACGGGTAGGCGTGCTCCAGCGCTTCGACGGGCGTATTGAGCGAATTGGTCATGTGGCCGTGCATGCCGCTGAGCGCCGTCCTTAGCCGGGCGCGCGCCCATGCCCCCGGCGAGGGTCTCGTAGTAGGCGAAGGGCTCGCCGGTGCGCGGGTCGAGGCCGCCGAGCGTGAGGTTGTTCATGGTGCCCGCGGCTCGCGGCGGGAATGCGCTCGGGCATGGCGCGGCGCAAGCGCGCGCAGCACCACGTCCACGATGCGCTGCGAGGTCTCGACGTTCCCGCCGGCGACCGCGGCGGGCGGGCGGGCGTTCACCACCGTGCCCAGCGGGCGCGATGATCCGAGCGGGCGCATCAGCCCGGCGTTCGCGGGCACGTCCTCCGCCCAGCAGGCAGCGCAAGACGTAGGCGCACGCGGAGCAGGTGACGGCCTCCACCGCGTTCACGCTACCGGCCACCTGGGGCGCGCGCCGGTGAAGTCCACGTGACCCGGGCCTGCCCGCCACGGCCATGGAAGCGATGGCGACGGCGATGCGCACCGGCTGCGGTCGCCGTGCCCTCGAACGCGCCATCGTCGTCGAGCATCCTCGGAGCGGCAGCTCCCGCGCGGCAGCCCGCCAGCTCGGCGCGCATCATGCGCTCGCGTGTAATGAGCAGTCGCCGGCGGCGCGCTGCACGCGCGGCAGGCCGTACGCGCGCACAGTCCGCCAGCCGCCGCTCCCCGTGTGGCATGCGGCCATCTGCGCCGCGAGGTCGCCTTCGCGCTCCTCCGGGGTGCGCACGTTGGCGAGCAGCAGGGCCAGGACGTCGCGGTCCGATTCGCCGCGCCGCGCAGCAGCATCACCGGCGGAATGCGCAGGCCCTCCTGGTAGATCTCGCGCGCAGAGGCCCATCGAGCCGGCGCTGCGCGCCGCCGACGTCGGCGTGGTGGGCGCGGCTGGCGACGAAGAAGCGGGACGCAGCCGGCGGCCGCGCCTGTTTTGCCAGGAAACACCGGCGCTCACCAGCGTGATGTCGGGCAGGTGCGTGCCGCCGCGCGTACGGGTCGTTCAGCATGGCGACGTCGCCGGGCGCCGAGTCGAGGTGCGCGAGGGCAGCGCGCACCGACATGGGCATGGAGCCGAGGTGCACGGGGATGTGGTCGCCCATGGCGAGCACGCGCCGCGGCGGCTCGAACACGGCGCAGGAGTAGTCGCGCCGCTCCTTGATGTTGGGCGAGAACGCGGTGCGCCGCAGCGCGGCGCCCATCTCCTCGGCGATGGAGTGATACAGGTTCTTGAAGACCTCGAGTTCGATGGGGTCACGCCGGCGGCGCGGGGCGCGAGACATGGCGCAACAGTGTACGCCGAGCCGCCCGCTTGTCATGCACGGACACGGGGTGCTGGCGGGCGCGGGGCTTGCCGAAAAAAGGTATTGACAAGACGTTTAACCGGCCGCAATATCTGGGGCAACAGTTCGGCTCTATCCAACTAATGGGCACAGGAGCCGCAGGCCCCCAACTTTAAGGGAGAAAAAATCCGAGGAGGAAATCTCAAATGCCGATGAAGAAGAAGGCAAAGAAGAAAGCCAAGAAGCACTAAGCAGCGCCGCGAGGCACGACGCCTCGCATCGGGCCTGAAAAGTTTGGGGGATCTCGCGAGAGATCCTCTTTTTTATTGGCCACGGCGCGGCAGATCCGGCCGGCGTTTGCGCGCATGTCCCGCCGACTCTTTCCCTGTTACTTTTTGCTTGGAACTTGGCGACGCGCCGCCTTAGTATCGCGCCACGCGGCGCGGATTCCCGGCGCGGCGGCGGGAGCGAATGGTGGGCACCTCGGCGGTGAAGCGGCGGCGGACAGCGGCGCGGCGCGAAGGCAGCGCCGACGTCATCATTCCCGAGCGGCTTTATTTCCGCATCGGCGAAGTGGCAAAGCTGAGCGCCCTGCCGGCCTATGTGCTGCGTTTCTGGGAGACCGAGTTTCCGCAACTGAAGCCGGTGAAGAGCAGCACCGGGCAGCGCATGTACCGGCGGCGCGACGTCGAGAACGTCCTGCGCATCAAGCGGTTGCTCTACGAGGAAGGCTTCACCATCGCCGGCGCCCGCCAGCACCTGAAGGAAGAGGCCGGGCCCACGCGCAAGCAGACGCCGCTGCCCTTCGCTTCCCGGGTCCCCGGCGATGACCTGCGGAAGGTGCGCCAGGGCCTGCAGGAGATCCTGGTCCTGCTCAAGCGGCCGAAGGCGTAGGCGCCCGCCGATCCTCCCGGCCGGCCGGATTTTCTTGCATAATAGGAGGCGGGTTGCGGGTACCGCTGCCAATGTCGAATCCCTCGCGAGAACTTTTTGTCGTCGAAGATGACGAGGACATCGCGCGCCTGATTGCCCACAATCTGCGGGCCGCCGGGTACGCGGTGCGCGTGTTCCCTTCCAGCTGCCAGGTGCTGGAGGCGGCAGTGGCGCAGCCACCCATGTTGTTCCTGCTCGATGTCATGCTGCCCGGCGGCAGCGGCCTGGAGGTGTGCCGGCAGATCCGCGGCACGCCGGCGGTGGCCGGGATTCCGGTCATGTTTGTTACCGCGAAAGGCTCGGAGCGGGACCGGC
This sequence comes from Terriglobia bacterium, assembly GCA_963739375.1. Lineage (GTDB taxonomy): Bacteria > Acidobacteriota > Terriglobia > Terriglobales > Acidobacteriaceae > CAVUAF01. The sequence goes on along the minus strand of CAVUAF010000018.1, from coordinate 43,807 downwards.
TCCACGGTTTCGAGCTGGGCGCCGACGACTACATCGTCAAGCCGTTCAGTCCCCGCGAGCTGGTGGCCCGGGTCAAAGCCGTGCTGCGGCGCTTCGAAGCGGCGCTGCCGGTGGAGATGAAACGCCTGGGCGACCTGGAAATCGACAGCGGGGCCATGATCGTGCGGGTGCGGGGCGCGGCGATTTCCACTACCGCCACCGAATTCCGCCTGCTCGACTATTTCGCGACCCACCCGGGACGCGTCCTCACCCGCGATCAGCTGCTGGACGCGGTCTGGCGCGATACCTCGTTCGTGACGCCGCGCTCGGTGGACGTCTACGTGCGCCGCCTGCGCGAGAAGATCGAGGCCGACCCGGAGCAGCCGCGCTACATCCGCACCGTGCGCGGCACGGGCTACCGGTTCGAGGCGCCGCGGTGAGGAGCCGCATTTTTTTCAAGCTGCTGCTGGCGGCGGTCGCCCTCATCGCCCTGGCCACGGTCACGCTGGACGCGGCCATCCGGCGGGCGTGGGAGCGGTCGCTGCGCGCGGAAATCGAGCAGGCGCTGACGCAGAAGACGCGACTGGTGGCGCAGCGGGTGCGCGACGTCGCCAACCCGCAACTGGCGGCGCTCACCGCCGAAGCCGCCCGTGCCGCCGAGGCCCGCGTCACCGTGATCCGCAGCGACGGCACGGTGTTGAGCGACACGGAAGCCCCGCCCGCCACCATGGAGAACCACGCCTCGCGGCCGGAGTTCCGGGCCGCGTTGCAGGGGAAGACGGGCAGCGCCACGCGCACCAGCCACACTCTCGGCATCGAGTTTCTGTACGTGGCGGTGCCGCTGAAAGGGGGCGCGCTGCGGCTGGCCTATCCGCTGTCGGCGGTGCAACACACCACGGCGCAGGTGCGCGACACGCTGCTATGGGCCTCCCTGCTGGCGCTCGCCCTCGCCACGGTGGTGGCCGCGCTGATTGCGCAAAGCATCGCGCAGCGGCTGCGGCGGATCATGGCCTTTGCCGACCGCGTGGCCGCGGGCGACCTCAGTGCACGCATCCAGGAAAGCTCGGGGGACGAGATCGGCCAGCTGGCCGCCGCGCTCGACCGCACGGCCCGCCGGCTGCAAGCGGATTTCGCCGCCGTCGAAGAGAGCCGGCGGCAGCTCGAAGCCCTGCTCAACAGCATGCAGGAAGGGGTGGCAGCGATCTCGCGGGATTCGAAACTGGTCTGGGCGAACGGCGCGCTGCGGCGCCTGTTGCCGGTCCGGGAAGGCGCGCCGCTGGTCGATACCATGCGCGACCCCAGCGTCATCGCCGCGGTCCACGAGTCGCTGCAGACGCAAACGACGCGGAAGACGCTGGCGCGCGCGGTGGTCCCGGGCCGCGTTTTCGAGATCACGACCGCACCCATGCCCGGGGTCGGGGTGGTGGCGGTGCTGCACGACATCAGCGAGATCGAGCGGGTGGAGAAGACCCGCCGCGACTTCATCGCCAACGTTTCCCACGAACTGCGCACCCCTCTGACCTCCATCGTGGGCTACACCGAGACCCTGCTCGATGCCCCGCCCGCGGCCGGCGGCCGGGAGTTTCTGCAGGTCATTCACAACAACGCCGCCCGCATGACGCGGCTGACGGAAGACCTGCTGACGCTGGCGCGCGTGGAGTCGGGAGAACTCAAGCTCGCGCTGGAGCCGCTGGCGCCGGCGGAGGCGGTGCGGGAGGCGGTGGCGGCGTATCGCGCGCGCGCGCAGGCGGCCGGCGTGGCGCTCGAGATTTCCCTGGCCGACACGCCGGAAATCCGCGCCGACCGGGATGCCGTGCAGCAGGTGCTGGCGAACCTCATCGACAACGCGCTGCGCTATGCCGCGGACGGAGGGCGGGTCGTCGTGGGAGCGACGGGAGCCGGCCCGGCAGTGGAGTTTTACGTTCGCGACTTCGGCCCCGGCATCGCCAGCGAGCATCTTCCCCGGCTCTTCGAGCGCTTCTACCGCGTGGACCGGGACCGCTCGCGGGAATCCGGAGGCACCGGGCTGGGGCTGGCCATCGTCAAGCACATCGTGCTGAACCACGGGGGCACGGTGCGCGCCGAGAGCGCCCTGGGCCACGGCACCACCTTTTACTTCACGCTTCCGGCGGCGCCCGTTGCCGCCGATGTGGCGCCCGGAGGCTGAGAGGGCCGGCCATCTTCCCTACGCGGCCGCGGCGCGCTAGTCTTACTACGCACTCCCAAAAGCAGGCATATATGCAGCGTCAGATGCGATACCTGTGGTTGGCCATCGTCATCGCCGGCACCGGGCCGGCGCTCCCGGCGCAGTCTGTTCCGCCGGCCGCTGCGACCGCAGCCCAAGCCACTCCGGCTCCACAGACGGTCGAGATCACGGTGGCGGCGGAGAAAGCGTGGACGGACTCCGGCGTCGATCTGCAGGCCGGGGATCGCTGCCACTTTGAGGCCGACGGCTCGGTTACGTTCACCCAGCAGCTCTCGAGTCCCAACGGTCTGGCGCGCGGCTGGCGCGACGTGATCCGCGCCCTGCCGCTGAACAGTGCCGGGAGAGGAACGCTGATCGCGAAGATCGGGGACGCGCCGTTGCCGTTTGTACTTGGCAGCACGGGCGAGTTTGTGGCGGCGACCACGGGCCGGCTGTTTGTGGGGGTGAACCAGGCAAGCGCCGAACCTGGGCAGGGCAGCTATCATCTGCGGCTGGTGATCACGCGCGGCGCGCCGGGTGCGCCAGCCACCGCCACCGCGGCGAAATTCGAGTTCACCGACTCCGCCGACGTCCTTGCCAAGATTCCGCGGCGCGTAGGCGACAACGCCGGCAACGCCGGCGACATGATCAATTTCCTCGTTCTCGGGCCCGAGGAGCGTCTGCTCGACGCGTTTCGCGCCGCGGGCTGGGTGGTGACCGACCGGACGAAGACCACCGCGGTCCTGCATGGCCTGATGTCCACGCTGTCGAAGCAGGCGTACCTCGAGTTGCCGATGAGCGAGCTGTACCTGTTCGGGCGCCCGCAGGACTATGGCCTGGCGCACGCGGACCCGCTGCAGGTGGTCGAATCGCGCCATCATCTGCGCCTCTGGAAGGCGCCGTTCGAGGTACCGGGCGGGGAGCTGTGGGTGGGCGCCGCCACCCACGACATCGGCTTCGATCGCGACCAGCGCAACGGCGGGGTCACCCACAAGATCGATCCCAATGTGGACGAAGAGCGGGAGTTCGTGCGCACGTCGCTGCTGTCCACGGGACTGATCGCGGCCGAGGGCGCGGTGACGCCGGCGGATGCGGTGCGCGAGGCGCGCACGGCTACCGGAGCCACCTTCCACTCGGATGGACGCGTGCTGGTCTTCCGGCTGGCGGCAGCGCCGGCCGCGAAAGACGCCAAGACCAGCCAGTAAGGTCGCGCCCGGGCACTGCCGTCGGGAGGGCGATTCCGGCGGCGGGGGTAGAATGCTCACCTCTTTGCGCAGTCAGACAGGGAGCGTCGGCAGGCGGGAGGTGCACACCGGTGGTGCGGAGCGTCCCCAAACCCGCGTTGGCGTGCCTGCTCCCGGTACTGGCAACGACCCTGCTGGCGCAGCCAGGGCCGCCGCCGCAGTCCATTCCCAAGTTCACGGCGAAGACGGAACTGGTGACGGTGCCGGTCGTCGTGCTGCGGCATCACACCGCGGCGGAGCAGCTGCGCCTTAAGGGCACGCCGGATGAGGCGGTGACGGGCCTCAGCAAGGACGACTTCACCATCGAAGAAGACGGGCAGCCGAAGCCACTGGCCTCCTTCGAGGAGATTCGCGGCGCGAGCCCGGCGGTGAAAGCGGTGGCGCCGCCTGCAGGCATCTACACCAACGAGGTCGCGTCCGAAGGCCCGGTGGCCATGGTCGTGATCCTGCTGGACCTGATCAATACGCCCTACGTCTACCAGGAACCTACCAAGAAGCGGCTGCTGGAGTACCTGCAGCGTGACTTCCGCGGCGACCGTCCCACCATGCTGGTGGCCATGCACCCCAGCGGTTTGCGGGTCCTCCATGACTTCACCAGCGACCCCCAGGTGCTGGTGAACATCGTGCAGCGGCTCAAGGACAACGTCCGGCACGATACGGCGCTCGACAACGAGGTGAAGACAGAAAACAGTGATGTCCTCACCCAGCCGATTGACATCCTGCAGGAATACGCGGCGGTGGAACAGGAGTTCATCACCGGCCGCTCTGCAAGCAGCTCGCCCTATGAGCAGCAGCTCCAGAGGTCGCTCCTGGAGATGACGTTCTACGAACTCCAGCAGTTGGCGCGCGCGCTCTCGGCGATACGTGGCATGAAGTCCCTGGTGTGGGCCACCGGCGGCATCATCCTGCCCTACTCCATGAATTCGCGCGATGCTGAAATCGTGCAGCAGTACACCGAGACCCTGCAGCAACTGAGCGCGGCCGGCATCGCGGTCTATCCCATTGACACGGTGCTGGACACGGATAATCCGGGCTTTTCGGGCGTCCAGTCCCGGTATCCGGGCATGGGAACGGACATGCTGCCGGTAAAGACCCGGCTGCAAATCGTCCAGAACTTCATGGACATCGCGCAGCGCACGGGGGGCGACTATTGCCTGCTGCGCAAGGACCCGGAGTTCTGCTTCCGCAAGGCCTTCGACTACGGCTCCCAGTACTATCTGCTGAGCTACTACACGCGCTCCCCGGAGGTCGCGCGCTGGCGCAAGATTGACGTCAAAGTCCGGGGCACCGATTTGGTGGTCCGGGCGCGCAGCGGCTACTTTGCCGGCATCGCGAAAGGCGACCCGGTCGAGCGGCGGAAACACGACATCGCGCTGGCGATGGCCATGCCGGTCGAGTCGCGCGGGCTCCCTATCAGCGTGCGCTGGACCGCCGAGCTACCCGCACCCAGCCCGGCGGACACGGCGGCGTCTCCCGGCGTGCCCCAGTTGGAGCAGCGGCGCCCCAAGCAACCCTTCGTGCTGGGCATCAGCGCCGACGCGCTGACGGTGGATGAGGCTGACCACAACCACATCAAGCTCGATTTCGTGGCGGTCGCTCTCGACCCCGCCGGGAAGGTCCTGGCGGACCTGACCCAGCAGATCGATCTGCATCCCAGCGCGCCAGAACTAGAGCGCCTGCGCCGCGGAGGATTTGTCTACTCCAACGCGCTCGAAGTCCCGCCCCATACCGCGAAGGTGCGCTTCATCGTGCGCGACGACCTCGGGGAGCGCGTGGGGAGCGTCTCCACCGTCCCTGCCGTCGGCCACGCTTCTCCTTGAGCGTCGGCTTCTGGTCGGCAGGCAAAGCACCAACTAAGAGGCCGCGGCAACCGCGGAGCGGGCGGCGTTCAAGCTGCCGATGGCCAGCGCCGCCAGGCCCTTGATGGCCAGGCTGGGATCGGAGAGGAGGGGCTGCAGCGCCTCGACTGCGGCGCCATCCCGCGTCTCCTCCAGCGCCATGATGGTGATCTGCCGGATGGCTTCCTCGGGCCGGCGCAGGCGGGCGATGAGTGCCTGGCGGGCCTCCGGGCCGCCGATCTTCCCCAGACCGACGGTGGCCAACAGCATGGGGGGAGCGGCCTTGTCGTCGAGCAGGCGGATCAGCCCGGGTATAGCCGCCTTCTCGCGCCGGTTGCCCAGCGCCGCTGCCGCCAGCAGCCGTATCCCGGGATGCCGGTGGCCAAGATCGGTGATCAGCGCCTCCGACGGGGCTTCCGCGGCGTGCAAGGCGGCCGCGACCGCTTCCCGCGAGTCTGAATCGCTCGGCGTCAGGCTGCGAAGCAGCGGCGCGGCGCCGGAGTCGCCGGTGCAGCCAAGTCCCAAGACCATGGCCGCCCACATCCCGCGCTGGGAACGCTCCGCGGGCGCGCGCATGGTGCGCAAGACCTCGGTCAAGGGCCCGACGGCGGGCTTGCCGATCATCCCCAAGCCATGGGCCACGTCGACCGGCAGCTCTCCCCAGATGTACCAGCCCTGGAGGATGCGCAGATACTGCTGCGCGGCCGGGCTGCCGAGGCGGGCGAGGGCGTTGTTGGCAACTACGCCGAAGCCGAGCCAGTCGTCCGGGGCCTTGTGGGTTGCGCCCGCCACCCCCCGTAAATTCTGCTTGTAACGGTCGCACGCGACTTCATTGTCCTTGAGGGCCTCCGCGAGGACCTCGGCGGCGGCGGGATTGCGGCGGAAGCCGAGGGCGGCCGCGACCAGCGCACGCACCGTGAAATCCCACTTGGCATCGCGCAGGCCGGCGATCAAAGTGGGCATAGCGGCATTGCCCAGGGTGGCGACGTCGGCCCAGCGGTCGCGCGCGATGAGGTAGAGGACCTGCTCATCGGGACTCTCCGGCTTCCAACCCAGCCGGTCGAGCAAATCGGCTGCCTGCTTGCGTTCCGATTCCTTCTCGGCTTGGGCGGTCGCCAGCAGCGCGGCGGTGGCGATGCGGCCGAGGCTGGCCAGGGCCTGTACCGCGCGCGTCTGGACCTCGGCATCATGGTGCCGGGCCGCCTTGACCAGGCCCCGAACGTCTTGCTTGTTCTTCAGGGCATCCATGTCGGGGGGACCGAAGAGCGACTTGAGGAAACCCATCAACAGCCTCCTTTCCCGGCGACCATGCCGCGGGAGGCCCGGCGTGCAGGCCAGGCGAGATCGGCTGTCGCGCGTTGGTGGAGAGGATGGCGGGAAGCCTGATTAATTGTCGGTGACGACGGTTACCCGCGACGGTGATGCGGCGCGGGCAGCACGGCGCGCCTCGTTGATCCTACGCAGTTTCCTTCGCGGAGGATCTCTGCCCGTTGCAGTTCAAGGGCGGATGAACGTTGGAGAGGGCATTTCTCTTTGGCGGCCGCTGACGCCCCTCCCGCAAGGCGTGTCGCCCGCTGAAGCGAGGTCGGACTATTTTAAGGTGACGTTATCGGCGGCTTCGCCCGATCCGCGTGCGCGGTAGTAAGTCACAGCTGAGAAGGGCATTTATCTTCAGTTAACCCTGCGGGCATGACTTTTGATTGGCATTTCACTGCGGGAACCTCGGAGTTGTGTTTGGTGTCTGATGGGAGAATTATGACCAACATCCTGCGCTGGCTCCTTACTCTCGTTGTGATCAGTTGCGCCACCGTGGCCCAAGGGCCTCCGCCCTTGCCGCCGCCGCCGCCTTTCGGCGAGGTTCTGGGAAGGCTAGACATTCAGGGAGTGCCCAGCCAGGAACGCGCCCGGCTGGAGAAGACGATCGGCTTGAAGGTGGGTCGCGTCCTCACGCGGGAGTCGTTCGAAAAGGCTCGCGACGTGGTTAAGAAGATCGATCTCAATCTATCTATGATAATGACCCTCGATACCGAGGATAAGGTGGCGATACGGATAGCTCCGCGCGGGCGCTGAAAAAGCCCACGTCGATGCGGAGGGAGAGTGAATCGCTGACACGAGTTCTGCTTTCCCCGGCGCATGCGCTGCGCGCCTGCGCTCACCCTTGGGGTGCTCGCGGTCGGCACTCCGGGGTGTTAACTGGGGACTGGCAACTGGGGACTGGCCACTGAATGGTCGGCCCTAGCAGACGATTTTAGAACTTGCGTAGCAGGGGACGCGGCTTAGAGTAGTCGGAAGCCAGCCGCGAAGTTGGGGGGGCTCGGAGACCCTGCGAAAATGAACTGTGATTCGATTTCCATCCGTCCAGCGGTCAACTTTGCCTGGCGTACGTACAAGGGGCGTTGTGGCCTGTTTGCAGCGATTCTCCTAACGGTCTTCGGCGGTTGGGTCGCTCTGGAAGTCGTAGTAATTACCGGCCAAGCGGTTGGCATTGTCTTGTGGGCGACAGCACACCTGGCCTTCTTGATCTTTTTCGCTTGTGTACAGGTTGGGTTTCTCCGCATATGCCTTGCCTTGCACGATGGCGGAGAGCCGACGTTCGCCAACACCTTTGCGCCATTGCCCATGGGCCTGAAATTCTTGGTGGGCCAAGTCACTTATCTGCTGATGGTTGTCATTGGCGCAGCGCTGTTGATCGTCCCCGGCGTCTACCTTGGTGTTCGCTACTCCCTATTCGCTTTCCACATGGCCGGTGGCGGACCCAACCTGGCAGGCAGTTTCGAACGAAGCGCGACTCTAACCTCGGGGAGAATGACCTGTCTGTTTTCGATCTTTGTTGCCCTTCTTCTTCTCAATGCGGTCGGGGCAAGCTTGCTCGGGCTGGGTCTATTTGTTACCGTCCCCGTGTCCGTACTGATGATTACAGCCGTCTACCGGCAACTGAGCACGGACGGACAAGTTGAAGGCATAGGGCGGCCCTAGCGGACGATCCTCGGAATTGGCTGCGGCAAGCTGCGTGAGTCGGGACGGGCAGATTTGACGGGCCGCGGACGGGGTCGCGGCATCTGCCGACCCCTCGCAAGCTTTTCCTGGCGCATCCGCTGCGCGCCTGCGCTCACCCTTGGGGCGCCGCGGTCGGCACTCCGGCGTCTTACCTGGGAACTGGCAACTGGGAACTGAGAACTGAATGGTCGGGACGGGCAGATTTGAACTGCCGACCCCTCGCACCCCAAGCGAGTGCTCTACCAGGCTGAGCCACGTCCCGACGCATCTAAGGCTCCCGACAGGCCCAGGCAGCGGCCCGGCGGGACGGACCACGCCACCGGCGGTGGCGCTAGGGGTACGGATATCTTACACCACGGGGGTGCGACCCAGCCGTCATCGCCTCCCGCCCTGCCGGCGAACGATATATTTTCACGCAACATTAACCACTTTCGCGGGTTATGGCGTCAAATAGATAAAGTTGTCCGCGGAGCGTGCATGCACGAGGTGTGGTTGCTGGTCGCACTCGCCGGGCTGTTGACGTCGACGGTGTATCTGGGACTGGTGTTGGTGGCGGCCCGCCGCTTCCGCCGGCGCACCCGCCAAGCCGCGGTTGTTGAACCCCAGCGCTGGCCCGCGGTCACCCTGCTGAAGCCGCTGCACGGCATGGAGCCGTGCCTGCGCGAAAATCTGGAGAGCTTTTTCCGCCAGGATTATCCCGAGTTTGAGATCGTTTTCGGCGCGCGCCATGCCGACGACCCCGCCTTGAGCGTGGTGGGCGAGATTTCCCGCCGCTACCCGCACGTGCCGGTCAAGATTGTCTTCTCCGGCGAGCCGCCCTGGCCCAATGCCAAGGTCTTCAACCTGCATCGCATGCTGCGCTCGGCGTCGCACCCGGTGCTGGTGATCAGCGACAGCGACGTGCAGGTCACGCCCGGCTACCTGCGCGCGGTCGCGCGCCCGCTGCTGGCGCCCGAGGTCGGCATGGTGACCTGCGTGTATCGCGGCGTGCCCACCGGCGGCCTGTGGTCGCCGCTGGAAGCGATGGGGATGTCGGTCGAGTTCACCTCGGGGGTGCTGGTGGCCGACATGCTGGAAGGCATGAAGTTTGCCCTCGGCCCCACCATGGCGACCCGCCGCGATTGTCTGGAAAAAATCGGCGGCTTCGCGGCCCTGGCTGACTACCTCGCCGACGATTATGTGCTCGGCAACCGGCTGCACGCCGCCGGCTACCGCGTGGTGCTCTCGGAGCACATCATCGAGCACCACGTCATCGATCGCTCGTTCTTCGGCTCGTTCACCCACCAGGTGCGCTGGGCCAAGAGCACGCGCCGCTCGCGTCCCAAGGGGCACCTCGGCACCGGCCTTACGTATGCCATGCCCTTTGCGCTGCTGGGCTTCGCCGCAGCCCTGCCGGCGCGGCCGCGGCTGGCCTGCATGCTGCTGGCTGTCGGGCTGCTGAATCGCGCGGTGCAGTGCCTGATCGTCGGCTGGGGGGTGGTGTGCGACCCGCTCTGCCGCTCGGCCTTCCTGCTGTATCCGCTGCGCGACCTTTTGGGATTTGTCTACTGGGCTTCCAGCTTCCTCACCGGCAGCCGTACCATCTGGCGCGGCATCCACTACCGCATCCAGCCTGGAGGCCGCATGGTGCGCGAGCCAATCGCCACCGTCACCGGCTCCCAGCACGCCGCCTGAGCCGCGCCGGCCACCCGCCGCCCGGTCACTGATTGCTGTAGATCACCTTGCCGGAACTCTGCGCGACAAGACGTCTCTGCCGCGGCAGCAGGCGCTCGACCTCTTCGCGGCGCTCGCGGGGAACAAAAAGAAAGACGGGTTGCGGGCCGGCCCATGCGCCCAGCAGGTCCGCGTCGCTGAGGAAGATGGCGGGGGCGTCGGGATAGTGCGAGCCGAACTCCATGCTGGTGCTGCGGCCGTTGACCAGCGCGATCGGGCGCTGCAGGTAAAACAGCAGCGACGACCCGAACGCCTGGTCGCCGTAGATCATGACGCGCGCCGCCGGTCCCGCCACCGGAGCGAGCTGTGCGGCCAGCGGCTGCGAGGAAAGATACGGCTCAAAGCGCACCAGCGCCAGGTGTGCCGCCACCAGCAGCAGGGCCATGGTGGCACCGGTGGTCCACACTGCCGCCGCGCGCCGGCCACGCAGCCGCAGCGCGAGGGCCGCCAGCGTTCCCGCCAGCAGCGCTGCGGCGGCTAGGGCCGCGGGCGCGCGCAACGCCGCAAAGGATGGCCCGGTCAGGTCGAAGAAGTGCGACATCGAGAGCGTGTAGCCGCCCACGCCGCGCTCCACCAGGACGGCGCCAATGTCGGGCACGAATGGCAGCTGCCGCGACGCCCAGAGTTCGGAGAAGAGCGCCGCCGCCGCCGCCGCGCCAGCCATCGCCAGGGCCGCGTAGGCCGCGGTCGCCCAGCGGCTGGGGCGCTCGGTCTCCCGCGCGACCGCGTCGGCAGCCAGCAGCAGGAGCGGCAAGTACGCGGGGAAGGTGTAGTACTCCTGGTTGGTCGAAAACGCGAAGAAGAGCAGGACCAGCCCGGCCCAGATCCAGCACAGCAGGCGCGTGCGTTCGGCGAAGCTGAGCGGGCGCCGGCGCGGACGCTCGCGCACCACCAGCGGCGCAAACAGGCTCCACGGAAACAGCCACGCCAGGTGCAGCGTCCAGTAGGCCAGCGGCGGCAGCTTGTTGTAGTCCTTGGGATAGCGCCGCCCCAGGAAGCGCAGAAAGTGCTCGTTGACGAAATAGAACCAGAAGAAACCGCGGTTGCGCAGGCCGGCCAGCAGATGCCAGGGGGCGGCGAGCGCGAGCAACAGCAGCAGCCCCGTCGGCAGGCGGAATTCGCGCCATCGCCGCCACTCGCCCGTGCTCAGCAGATACACGGCGGCCGTGCCGCCGACAAAGACGAGCGCCACCAGTCCCTTGGTCAGGACGGCGGCGGCGGTGCAGGCGTAGCCCGCGTACCAGCGCCACGGCTGCGTTCCCTCCAGCGCGGTGAGGAAGCAGTACAGCGCCGCGCCGATCAGCAGGGTCAGGAGGACTTCCGGAATCAGGATACGCGTGAACAGGAAGACGCCCGCGGCGGTGAGCGTGAACAAGGCGGCAAACTCGGCGGCGGGTTCGCCGAAGGCGCGGCGTGACCAGCGCCACGCCAGCCACGCCAGTAGCCCGATCCCCAGCACCAGCGGCAGGTGCGCCGCGGCCGCCGACATCCCGAAGAGTCGCAGGGCCAGGGCCGTACCCCAATAGGGCAGCGGCGCCTTCTCCAGGTAGCGGACGCCGTTCAGATGCAGGGTGACGAAGTCGCCGCCGGCGGCCATCTCGCGCGCGGCTTCCGCGTGCGTGGCGTCGGCATCGTCGAGCAGCGCCGGTGAAAAAATTGCCGCCGCGTACACCGCGAGAAAAATCAGCAGCAGCCCCGCGCGGGCGAGGTTCGTATGGCGGGAGTTCGCCGCGCGGGCAGCCTGCGCCACCGGTTCGGCCGTGTGCGTGCTCAATATGTATGCCTTCTTACGATGATCTCTGATTCTACATGGCGCGCGTGAAGCGGCGCTGCGCCCGGCCCGCGACGTCGGCCACCAGGAAGCACGCCAGCAGCAGCATCTCCGGGTCGACGGCGTGGCGATAGCGCGGCTGCGGGTAAGTGAGGTAGTAAGGCAACGGATACACGAGCAGCCAGGCATAGAGTCCCGCGCCCGGCACGCGCCCGGCCAACGCCCACAGCAGGCCAACCGCCGCCAGCAGCGAGAAGGCGAAGAACAGCGGCGGCGTCCACGGCGCCGGGTGATACGCGACCCGGAGCGGTGTGCCGTCCCAGAAAGCGGCGAAGCGCTTGCCGCACAGCGCCGCGAACTCGCGCGGATACTGGCGTATGAAGGCCACCGCTTCCCGCTGGTGCTCGGCCACATACCGCAGCTCGCCGAGCTGCACATAGCGCCGGTATTCCTCGGGGTTCACGCTGGGATGCCGACCACGCCAGCCCATGCCGAAGCTTTCGTGGTAGTTGCCGAAGTGCAGCTCGAAGCCGAAGTTATCGCGGATGAACACCCACTGCCCGAGCACGACGCGGTTCCGCACCAGCCATGGCGCCACCACCAGCGCACCCAGCACGCCCGCAACCGCCACGTCCCGCGCGAAGCGGCGCGGCTCGCTGCGCACCGCCAGCCACGCTAGCGCAAACGGCAGCAGCGTCGCCAGCGACGGATTGGTCAGGAGCATCACGCCCCAGAGCAGACCGAACGTGAGCCACCGGCGGCGCGTCGGGGCTTCCGCCAGCAGCAGCGTCATCCAGTACGCCAGCCCCGCCAGCAGCGCCGACAGGCTCACCTCCCACACCCACTCGACCGGCCACTTGGCGAAGTGCGGCGCCAGCGCCCACAGCCATCCGGCCCACAACGTCGCCGTGCGCCCCACGGTTCTCCGCCCCACGTGGTAGAGCGGGAGGCAGGTCAGCGCCGCGAACACGCTGTTGATACTCAGGATGACGAAGCCCGAAGCATCGCTGAACACGCCAAACAGCTTGAACACCGCCGCCACCAGGCAGGGATACACCGGGGCCAGCCACGCCGTCGGCCCGGTCGAGCCGGTGAACGGCGAAGCGAAGCCCTCGCCGGTCGCGAGGGAGCGCGCAATGCTGCCCGTCTCCATGCCAAAGCTGAAGTGGCCGTTGTCGGCGGGAAACCGGTAGCTGCGATAGATGAGGATGAGCGCGATGCGGATAACCAGCGTTGCCAGCGCCATCCAGACCCACGGGGTGACGCGCCTTGCCGGTGGTGGCGTCGGTGTCATCTGCGGCATTGTTCACGCCCCCTTGCCGCCGGCGCAACCGGCATTTTCGGCGCAGCCTTCGTGATACCTTCGTCTCCTTCGGTCCGGTTGGACCCGGCTTCCGCACGCATGAGCGCTCCCACGCTACTCGAGACGAGCACCGGCGAGGCCAACGCGGGGCGCGCACTGCTCTTCGCCGCGCTCGCGCTCACGGCGCTGGTCTACGCCGGCACCCTGCGGTTCGGCTTCGTTTACGACGACGGCGCCCAGATCATACTGAATCCCGTCGTGCAGTCCTGGCGCTTCGCGCCGCATTACTTCACGCAGCACGCGTGGAGCAACCTGGTCAACGCGCCGGCCACGTATTACCGGCCGCTGTTTCTGCTCTGGTGCCTGGTCAACTTCACCCTTTTCGGGCTGCAGGCCTGGGGCTGGCACCTGACCACGGTGCTGGTGCATCTGGCTGCGACCGCGCTCGTCTTCCGTCTCGCGCAGCGGCTCACCGGCGACGCCGTCACCGCGGGCTTCGCGGCGCTCATCTTCGGCCTGCATCCCATCCACATCGAGAGCGTCGCCTGGATCTCGGGTGTCACCGACCCGATGCTGGCCGTCTTCTTTATTCCCGCCTTCCTGTGCTGGCTGAACGACCGCGAACGGCGGCCGCGTCGCGGCGCGTGGCTGGCCGCGGCGCTCGTGCTCTTCGCGCTGGCCGCCGCCAGCAAGGAAACCGGGATCGTGCTGCCGCTGGTGATCTTCGCCTATGAGTGGCTGCGTGCGCGCGACGCGCCGTGGCTGCGACGCCTCGGGCGCGCGCTGGTGCAGGCGGCGCCGTTTGTCGGCGTGGCGTTGCTCTACCTGGTGCAGCGCAGCGTGGTGCTGCAGGGCATCACGCATCCGCGCATTCCGCTGCCCGGGCGCGTGGTGCCCCTGACCTGGCCGTCGTTGCTGTGGTTTTACCTGCGGAAGCTGGTGTGGCCCCTCGGCCTCAGCCCGTTCTACGACCGGCCGTACGTCTTTGCGCCCGACTGGCGGCTGTTCTGGGGACCGCTGCTGGCGCTGGCCGCCGTCGCCCTGCTGGTGACCATTGCGATTCGCAGACTCGCATCGGGAGAGCAGCAGCGCACGGTACGTTGCGGCGCGGCGTTCGCTCTGATCCTTCTCCTCGCGCCGCTGCTGCCGGTGATGGAGATCCTCAGCCTGGAGCCGCGCGAGATTGCGCACGACCGCTACCTCTACCTGCCTTCCATCGGCTTTGCCCTGCTGGTGGCGATGTTCATCCGCCGCCTGCGCTTCGGCGACGCGGAATTCTTCCGGCTTCCCACCGCGCAGTTCGCAGCGATGGCGGCGCTCACGGTCGCGTGCGGCGCGGCCGTAAGCCTGCAAAGCCAGTACTGGGCCAACGACATCCTGCTGTTCTATCGCGCGGTGCGGATCGCACCCTCGAGCGAGAGCGCCACCAACAACCTGGCCAACGCGCTGCTGGCGCGCGGCTACTACGACGAAGGCATCCGCCTGCACCAGCAGTTGCTGCAGCGCGACCCGCGCTACTGGATGTCCTACTACAACTTGGGCACCGCGTTTTATCAGCTCCACCGGCTCGATGAGGCGGAGCGCAACCTCTTCGAGGCCGCGAAGCTCCAGCCTGCCAACCCGCAGCTCTTCGTCTTCCTCGGTCTGGTGCAGAGCAAGAACGGCCACCTGCGCGAAGCGGAGGCCAACCTGCGGGAGGCAATCCGGATCTGGCCCGCGGGTCTCGGCGCCCACTACCTGCTGGGCACGCTGCTGGCGCAGGAAGGACGCTTCCCCGAGGCCGCCGTCGAATTCCGCGCCGAACTCGCCCTCGATCCCGGCCAGCCCAAGGTGAAAGAGGAACTCAGGAAAGCCGAAAGCCGCGAGTAGCCGCGCTTCTAGAAACATCCCGAGGAGCGAAGCGACGAAGGCGCCCTATTGGATCCCGGCATGGATCAGGTAGAGCTCCCTCGCTTCGCTCGGGATGTTATTTAGAAAGCCCGGTGACGTTTCGAGCACTACGTCGCTCTCCGCCGCTTCTGCCGCTGCGGGCTGTGCGCCGTCGGCTCTGCTTCCGCCAGCGCGAACTGGATGCGCTTCTGCATGCGGTCGATGCGGTCCACCCAGACGCGCACCTTGTCGCCCAGGGAAAAGGTGCGCCGGCTGCGCTCGCCGATGATCTGCCGGGTGTTTTCGCGGAAGGTGTAGCGGTCGCCGGTGAGCGTGGCCAGCGGCACCAGCCCTTCGATGAACAGGTCGGCCAGCTCGACGAACAGGCCGAAGCGGGTCACGCTCACGATCATGCCCGCAAACTCCTCGCCCACGCGCTCCTGCATGAACTTGATCTTCTTCCACTCCAGCAGCTCGCGCTCGGCATCGTCGGCGCGGCGTTCGGTCTGGCTGGATTGGTCGGCGATGGGGTGCAGTTCGTCTTCCGCGATAGGGCCGGCGGGCGGCGCGCTCTCCTGCCGCGGGTGGCGCGCGCGCTGCCCCGGCTCGCGCGACCACGGCGAGCGCGGCTCCGCGGCCGCTTCGGCGCTGTAGGGACGCGCCACCGGAACGCCGCGCCCGACGCCCACTTCCCCATGCCACTCCTCGGCGCTTTCGCGCAATACCTGCTTCAGGATGCGGTGCACGATCAGGTCGGGATACCGCCGGATGGGCGAGGTGAAGTGGGTATAGGCCGGCGCGGCCAGCGCAAAGTGGCCAACGTTCTCTTCGGCATACCGCGCCTGCTTGAGCGACCGCAGCATCAGGTAAGAAAGAATCCGTTCTTCGGGCTTGCCGGCAATTTTCTGCGTCAGCTTCTGGTACATGTGCGGGGTGATGCGGACGTCCTGCGGGATTTCGACCGTGGGGACGTGGCGGCCGGTGCCGCGCGCGCTGCGGCGGTCGGCGCGCGGCTGCACGCGCTGCACCGGCAGCGCGCCCACCCCCAGCGAATACCCGAAGGCCGCCGCCGTGGTCTCGAACTCGAAGACCTTCTTCGCGTCGGGCCGCTCATGGATGCGGTAGAGCGAGGCGATTCCCTTCTGCTCCAGGTACGCCGCCACACACTCGTTCGCCGCCAGCATGAATTCCTCGATCAGGCGGTGCGCCACGTTGCGCTCGGAGCGCGTGACGCCGCGCATCAGCCCGTATTCGTCGAATTCGATGACCGGCTCCGGCAGATCGAAATCGATGGAGCCGCGGCGCACCCGCTGGCGGTTCAGGAGGAGGGCCAGGTCGCGCATCAGCTCGAAGGTCGCGACCAGCGGCGCGTAGCGCTGGCGCAGGCCCTCGTCACCCGCGAGCAGCGCGTTGACGTCGGTGTAGGTCATGCGCTCGGCTGAGCGGATGACGCCCTCGGACAGTTCGTAGCCGAGCACCTCGCCACGCGGATCGAGTTCCATGATGCACGAGAGCACCAGCCGGTCCAGGTGCGGCCGCAGGCTGCAGATGTCGGTGGAGAGTTCCAGCGGCAGCATGGGCACGGCGCGATCGGGAAAGTACACGCTGGTGCCGCGCAGTTGCGCTTCGCCGTCGATGGCCATGCCCGCGAGCACGTAGTGCGCCACGTCGGCAATGTGCACCTGGAGCTCGAAGTGGCCGTTGGGCAGGCGCTGCACCGTGACCGCGTCGTCGAAGTCGCGCGCGGTTTCGCCGTCGATAGTGACGATGGGCAGGCGCCGGAAATCGTGGCGGCAGCGCAGCTCGCGCGCCGGCACGATCTCTTCCACCCGCTGCGCCTCGTGCAGCACCGCGTCGGGAAAGCGGTGGGGGATGTGGTGCTTGCGGATGATGATCTCGACGTCCACGCCGAAGTCGTCTTCGTAGCCCAGGATCTCCACCACGCGCCCGCGCGGCGGCTGGGTTGGCCCGGGCCACTGCGTGATCTCGACGTCCACCACCACGCCCTCGAGGTCGTCCCACTGGTCGGTTTGCAGGCGCTCGCGTTGCGGCAGCGCGCGCCGCCGCGCCTCGGCGCCGATCACCCGGTGCCGCGACTCCCGCGGCTTTCCTCCGCCCTCCCCGGCTTCCGGCGCCGCTGCCGTTTCCGACGGCGGCCACTCCTGACCGGGCGGGATGTCGATTTCCTGGGTAATCTTCTCGTCGATGGGGACGACGTAGTTGCGGCGCGCGCCATAATGAAACGTCCCCACCACGGTGGGGTGGGCGCGCCCGGCGACCCGCACAATCCGGCCTTCCGCGCGCCCGTCGCTGCGCACCGGCCCGATCTCCACCAGCACCCGGTCGCCGTGCATGGCTGCCCCCATCGCCGGCGGGGGGATGTAGATGTCGCCGGAAATCCTCTCCTTGAGTTCCGCGCTTTCCGGGATGACGAAGCCGTAACCATCGCGGTGCATGGTCAGCCGCCCAGCGACCAAGTTGCGCCCGGCAGCCGCGCGCGGCAAGGCGTAGCGGCCGCTCTCGACCTCAATTAATTCGCCGCGCTGCACCAAGCGCTGCAGCCGCTCTTCCAGTTCCCCGCGCTCCTGGCCGTGCAGCCCCAGCTCGCGAATGAGTTGCTTGAGCCCGGCGGCCTGCTTGGGCTGCCGTGCAAGGTGCTGCAGGATGGCGCGATCAGAGAGCATGGGGTCTTCTAGTTTCTAGTTTCGAGTTTCTAGTTTCCAGTTTCCAGTTCGCCTACGGTTCCGGCAGCTCGCGTTCGAGTCCGGCGCCGTTGGGCGCCGCCGCGCCACGTCCGCGCAGTGCCTGCGGCAGTTCGGAGCGCGTGACCCACAGTCCCAGCGCCACCGCCGCTCCCCAAGTCGCGGTCACCAGCACGAGCGATTCAAAATCGGCCACCCGGCTCCCCGTCAGCGGCACCGCGCGCGCCACCAGCAGCCCCAGCACCGCCGCGAACATCGCGGTCGCGAGCGCCTTCATCAACTCTGCCCACGGCATCGCGTCGAGCGGCACCAGCCCGCGGCGTCCCAATAGCCACGCTAACACTACCGCCTGCGCCAGGATGCCGACATCGGAGGCGATCGCCAGCCCCATCACGCCCCAAGCACGGAACAGCAGCAGGAAGAGGGGAATGGACGCCAGTGTGATTGCCGTGGCCGCCACCATGGGCGTCAGGGTGTCGCGCGTGGCGTAGAAGGCGCGCGCATACAGCGCCTGCGCCGTCCACAGCGCCAGCGAGATGGAGAAGACCGCAAAATACGTGGCGGCGGTTTGCGAGTCGGCGAAGGTGAAGCGGCCGCGGCGCAGCGCCAGGTCCATGGCGGGGAGGGCCGCCGCCACCAGCCAGGCGCTCAGCAGGAACGAGGTCGCCGCCGAGCGAAAGACGGCGCCGTTGATGGTGTCGGCGAATTCCCGCAACCGTTTTTCGCTGAACAGGCGGGCGAAAAACGTCATCGAAGCTGCGCCCACCGCCAGGCCCAGCACGCCGTACGGGACGGCGAAGAGGCGCTTGGCGTAGTTGAGGCGGCTGATCTCGCCGACCGCCTGTGAGGCGAACGACCGCATGATCCACTCGTCGGCGGTCGCCAACGACACACCCAGCATCAGCGGAATCGAGAGCTTCACCCACTCGCGGAAGCCGGGCTCGCGGATCGCGAAGCTGGGGCGGTACCCGATGCCCGCCCGCGCCGCGCCCAGGGTGTTGATGAGGAACGGTCCGGCGAAGGCGCCGGCCAGCGCGCCCACAGCCAGCGAGGCAATCCCCAGGCGCGAGGAGAGCGTCACGCCGCCCAGGATGATGCCCGCGGTGTAGAGGATGGGGGTGATGGCGGGGAGCAGGAACAGCCGCCGCGCCTGCAACACGGCCGAGGGCAAAGCGCCGACATAGAAGAAGAGCTGCATCGGCAGGATGATGCGGGTGAGCGCGGCGCACAGCTGCACCTGCTCGGGATGCGCGCGGAACCCGGGAAACACCTTCCGCACCAGCGCTTCGGTGAAGATCTCGCCCAGCACGATCAGGCCGGTCAGCACCAGGACCATCACCGTGACCACCACGTTGAAGACGCGCTGCGCTTCGGCTTCGCGTTTTTCCGCCAGGTAGCGCGCGTAGATGGAGATGAAGGTGGTCGAGGCGGCGCCGCCGGCCACGATGTAGTAGAGGAAGTCGGGAATCTGGAAGGCGGCAACGAAGGCGTCGGTCTGGGCGCTGGCGCCGAAGGCCGACGCGATGTACATCTCGCGCAGCCAGCCCACCAGGCGCGAGGTGATCTGCGCCACCATCAGCAGCAGCGTCGCGGTGTACGCGGTGTGCTCGTGGCCGGGGCGCAGCACGCCTGCTGCGCGCGCGAAAAAGCCGGCCGGTCGTCCCGCCGTCGGACTCATGCTGCCGCGATTCTACCGGCTCACGGCACCGCCGCCAGAAAAGCGAACCACAAAACACACGCACGCCCGCGGCCCAACGTCCCCGCAGGCCGGCCGGTGGACTTCGGTCATGCGCCATCGCCGCCGCCGGCGGACCCGAAGTCGCTGCGGTAGGGCGGCGTACTCTGCGGCGCACGAATCAAGAGCCGCACTAGCGGCGGCGCGCGCAGTTCGTGCACAGTGCAGGGGATGCGTGTCGCCACCGCTCGACTGCACCACGCACCGGGCCGCTTCCTGCCGCGCCGCCTGCGTTCCGCCCAGGCGGCGGCCATCTGCTATCGCCTCGACGCCGGCCAGCCTTTCTTTCTGCTGGTGCGCACGCGCGGCGGCCGCTGGACTTTTCCCAAGGGAGGCCTGGAGCCCGGCCTGACCTCGGCCGAGGCCGCCGCCCGCGAAGCCAGGGAAGAGGCCGGCGTTCATGGCCGCCTGCACCGCCGTCCCGTGGCGCGCTACTGGCACCGCAAGCGGGTGTCGCCGGCCGGCGACGCCGAGTTCCTGGTCAACGCTTACCTGTTGCGCGTGGTGCGCGAGGACGCGCCGCTGGAGACCGGCCGCCAGCCGACCTGGTACACGCCGGAGAAATCCAAGAAGCGTCTGCGCGAAGGCCGCAGCGCCGAGCATGCCGCGGAGATGGCGCGCGCCATTGACGCGGCGCTGCGCCGCATCTATCGCCGTCCCCGCGCCCGCGGTGTCGCGCATTAGAATGTTCGCAACCCCGCCGTAGAGAGCGGCGCGACGTGAGCCCAAAGTCCGAAAAGCGCGGCCTCCGCTACTGGATGGAGCGCGCGGTGGTGGAAGCCGAACAGGTGCGCGACGGCTTCGCCGCCGATCCCGTCCACGACCTGCGCGTCGCCCTGCGCCGCTGCCGGTCGCTCGCCGACGGCTATCGCAGCCTCGATCCCGACCCGGCCTGGCGCAAGATGCGGCGCGCCGGCAAGGCCCTGTTCGCGAGTCTCGGCGAACTGCGCGACGTCCAGATCCTGCAGCAGTGGAGCGAGCGCCTCGCGCCCCCCGACGATGCGGCGCGCGCGCGCCTCACCGCCTACTGCGCGGCGCGCGAACAGGAGTTGAAGACGCACGCGGCCGCGGCGCTGGCGGAGTTCGATGTGCGCCAGTGGCTCGCCTGGGCTAACACCCTCGGCGCCAAGGCGGCGCGTCTCAGCGCGCATCGCGACATCTTTCTGCTGCTGGCGCTGGAGAAGTGGGGAGCTGCCCGCGCCCTGCATACGCGCGCCGTGCGCAGCCGCAGCCAGGCGGCGCTGCACGCCCTGCGCATCGGCCTCAAGCGCTTCCGCTACGTGGTGGAAAACTTTTTGCCGGAGCAGCACGCGCGTTGGGGACCGGACCTGAAGCAGCTGCAGGACCAACTGGGCGAGATCCACGATCTCGACGTGCTGTGGGAGACGGCCCTCCGCATTGCCGCCTTTCAGGCTCCGGAGGAGCAGGAGCGCTGGCGCACGACCATCGCCCGCGAGCGCGAGCAGCGTGTCGCCGCCTATCGCGCGAAGCTGGGGGGGCGGGCTGCGCTGTGGCGGACATGGCGCGCCGAACTTCCCGCCGGTGCAACCTTGCGCGACGCCGTGCACCACAAGCTGCGGCTGTGGGCGGCGGCGCGCGACGCCGACGTGGCCCACACCCGGCGCCGGCTGGCCTTCGCACGCCGCATCTACGCTGCTGTGGACACGCCGGCGATGCGCGCGCGCCTCTTTCACCCCGACGCCGATCTGCGCGAGCTGCTCACCGTGGCTGCGCTGACCAGCGAAGCCGGCCACGCGGACGCCCACAAGCGGGGCCGGAAGCGGCTCGACCAGATGCCGCCGCCGGCGGGGTGGTCGCCGGAGTTGTGGCGGGTCGCGGCGCTGGCGGCGCGCTACCATCGCGGCGCCCTGCCCAGCCTGCGCGACCAGGCGTACGCGCAACTGGCGCGCCCGCAGCGCGCGCTGGTGTGGTTTCTCGCCGGCATCCTGCGGCTCGCCGACCGGCTCGCTCGCCGCCACCACGGCGCGGGCGGCGAAGTGCACCTGCAGCATCGCGACGGCGTGGTGGTCATCCGCGTTGCCGGCTATCGCCCGGGCACGCGCGACGCCGAACGCCTGGCCGGAGCGCGCCACCTGCTGGAACACGCCCTGCGCATGCCCATCCTGATCGCCGCCGCGCGCCGCACCGCACGCCGAGCGCGCACGGGCTGATTAATTAAGGGGACAGTGCTGGCGGAGCACCGCGAACTCCTTGCCACAGGGTGCGGCACGCGGGTGTCCCGGCCGACGAGGTTCCTGTTCAACTGGGGAGATGAGGATTCTGCAACCGCCAACCAAGCCTTACATGCCGGGATACTTGCCGAAGAAGATCAGCACAAAATCGATCGTGTCCCCAACTCCATGCGCAATGATCGGCACCGCCAAATTGCGGCCGGTGCGGAGATAAATCAATCCCAGCAAGACTCCCATCAGGCCCTCGTCGATTGCGCCCGTCACTCCCTGGTACGTGTGGGCCAGCCCAAACCCGACGTGGACGGCAAGCAGGCTGATGACCCACGCACCCCGCGTGCGATGCAGCAGGTCGGCAACCCGGTTCATCAGGTAGCCGCGGTACACCATTTCTTCTCCGAAGGCCGCCAGCGTCCAGGTCAACGCCAGGAAGATCAGGGTCAGCTTCAGGTTCCCGGTCAGCGGCCGGAAATCCTCGAGGTCCGGTTGCTTCCCGAGCAGCCGGATTAACAGCGGTTGGGTGACGAAGAGCTGCAAAGCTTCCAGCAGCAGCCCGGCCCCAATCCCCATGCCCAGCGTGATCTTCCAGCTCCGGTAAAGCGTTAGGCCGAGGTGACGCCAGCCGGTTTTGCGCACCCAGAGGGAGAGCCATCCGAACCCCAGCAGAAACGGGGTTTTGCTGAAGGGAATGAGATGGCGGGCATCGGCGACAAAAATGAGGGCGACAATGACCAACTCTCCCATCGCCAGCCATTTGCTTTGCCGCCAGCCCTGAGCTGGGGCTTCCCGGGAGAGCGGATCAGCGGACAAGGAGCTCAGTAAACTCGTGCATCTGGGCCAGTGCCCAGGCGTAGTTGATTCCGACACCGGCCACGGCGCCAACCAGCCAGGCCCAGCGGAGATATCGCCTTCCCCGTGTTTGAGAACGCTGCCCGGCCAACAATCTCTCGATGCGGGCGCCTACCGGGGCGCCATGCTCTGGAAGCAGGGTCATTCCCAATCCTGGCGTTCGCGCCGGGGCCGAGGCGCGAGCCATTTTAAGCAATGCGGAAGCCAGATCGAGCGCCGCTCGTTCGTGGCAGGCGGCATCGTCGTCGGCCGCGATCTCCGCCGCTCGCAACCACGCTCGCTCCAGGGAAGCGAGCGCCGGAAAGGGACAGAAGCGGAGCACCAGCTTCTTGAGATTGTCTCGGCGATTTATGTGGGCTACCTCGTGCCGAATCGCAGCCTCAATCTCAATCGAATCCAGGAGTGCAACGGCGGCGCTTGAAACCAGGAGTTTGGGGCGCCATACACCAGCGACAAAGAGCGTCGGCGCCCCACTCGACACCTCATATACGGGAATCCCTGCGTGCATCTGCAGCCGCCGCGCTTGTTGCAAGCATGGGGCGACGAACTGCGATGTCTTTAACCAGGCTCTCAGGGCATTGATGCACCCAGCGACAAGCACCAGAGTCCCACCCATAGCAAGAGCAAAAGCCCCGCTGCCGATTTTTTCGTCCGTGAACCGGGGTTCCAAATACAGGAAGGAGGGCACGGTGAAAAGTGCGACGAGTGCGCCGGCGGCAAGCAGCGGCAGGATGCGAATTCCGTACAAAGCTGTAGCGCTCAGCGCCGCGCCTCGCTTCCCGAGTACCCGCCAGACGCAGGCAATGATTCCCGACAAAGCAATGTAGGCGAGGAAGAAAACACCCAGCGAGACCACTGCTCCACGGAGGAGATACATCATGGCGTCTCCTTCTTCCGCAGCGCGCGTTGTTTGCGGCCAACGGCGCGCGCCAGTTCAGGGAGCAATGCAGCATCGTGCTCGGTGACGGTGTCTACCAGGAAAGAGAGCGGCAACGCCGGGTTGCCGGCAGAACGGAGCAGATTCTGCAGGCCGGCTGCAACCGTGTTGCGGTGGTATTCCTCCTCGGTCTCCTTGGGCCGATACCGGTAGGCACGACCGTCAAGGACGCGATCGAGGAAACCCTTCTTGTAAAGCCGGTCGAGTGTCGTCATCACCGTCGTGTAAGCCGCCTGGACCGCAGCCTCGTCGAGCAGCTCTCGTACTGTGGCATCGCCGCGTCGCCGCAATGCGTGCAGCAGCCCGGCTTCGAGTGGACCTAGCCGGGGGCCTCCCGCGAGCGACGATTTGAGCCAGCGCAACATGGGACGCCTTCTCCCCGCCAACCAGCTTACGATCAATTTCCAGGTTCATCAATCGTCGCGGTGTTCGATCGCGCCAACGCAGCGGGCGCAATCATTTCGGGCTAACGACGTAATCCATAAAGTAGCTCGTGCTGTCCGTCTTTGACCAAAGGCCAATCCGGCCCGCTACCGGCGGTTGCAGCACCGGATTGTTGGCCGGAATCAGGTCGGGATTCGGCGGTCCGCCGTTGCGTCCCGGTCCCGGTTGACTGCCGAGCGTGTACTCAAGCGCGAGCACGCCGTCGAGCCAGGCTTTGAAGTCGGCGCCATCGACTGTCATCTTGAGTTCATGCCACGCGCTTCGGTCGAGCATAAACGGCTTGGCGCGGTCGCTGAACTTTACCGGCCGGCGAATGCCGTTATGAAACTCCCATAACGCCACGTTGTTCTCGGTATCGTTGTAGCGGACGGCGAGCCAGTCACCGTTGGGCTTCACATTGAAGAGAATGCCCGAGCAGCGGTCGGAATCCCCCGCGATGGTCTTGAACTTCACGCTGATGGTGCCATTCGAGAAGCTGTCCACGCTCTTGAGGACCGCGACGGGGTAGTAGGCGAACTGCTTCGCGTTGTCCATCAATTCTTCGTTCGACGTGCCGTAGAGCCTGCGCGCGCTTTCGATGAGCAGCTTGGTCGGATTGTCCTTGCTGGCGACCCACGGCCGGCCATCGACCATGATGACCTTGTCCTTGCCGTCCCCCGCGACCACCCAGGTGCCGACCATCGGCTCGAAGGTGGAGGGAGGACGACCGACCTTTTCGTTACTGAGATCGATGTTCTTGTCGGCGGCGCCGAGTGGCGCGGCCGACCAGGCGATCACGAAGAGGATGAGGGCCCGTCGTCTGATGACTTTCATGCGTGTCTCCTGTGTAGGAAGAATCCGGTGCCCGCGACGAGTGCCGGCCAGATGCCATAGAACACCCAAGCCGCTGCTCTCGGCGGAACCGCCAGCGGGTGTCCGCGAAACACCTCGTCGCTCTCTGGAGGCGGGGAAACGCCGGCCAGCGAATAAATGGTTTCGAGCACGCCTTCCTCAGTAGTGACGCGGCTCATGGTCTTGCGCCCGCCGAGGTCGTACCAGATTTCCCCGTAATCCGGGCTGGTCTGCTCGAACAGCCCAATCGAGGTTGCCGACACGTAGCTGACTTGCACCTTGGGCAGGAGGCGGCGCAGCTTGGAAAGCGCGCGATGCTCCAGATCGGCGCGGCGCGGATCTTCGGGAGCTAAATGAACCTCGATTTGAATCGGGACGCGAATCTGCCGGAGCGCCTGTTCGTCTGCTTTGGAGAACGAGTTCATACGGTTCTCCGATGTGTCCCAGCTCGCGGTCGCGAAGGTGCAGGCGAAGATCACGACGGTGGCGAACGCGCCGAGTATCACCGACTCGAACATGCGCCGGCGAATGGCGACCCCGAGTCGCAGCCACACCGCGGCGAAGGCGAGGCCGGTTAGAATCAGCGCCACCGCAATCAGCACCACATCCAGCCGCACCAGGCCATGCTGGAATTCGGCAACCATGGCCGTCGGAGTGTAGCCGGCCGCACGCTCCCACCATCCACCATGGACCGCCGCGATGAAATTGATGATCCACGTCCCGACCGTGGCGGTGAGCGTCAGGATTGCGGCCGTCGAGGGATGTTCGGTGAGCGCGGCCATCGCCGCCGCGAGTGCGACCGTGAGCCCCGCGTTGAGGAGGTGGCCGAAAACCACGGTTGCCAACTCCGGCGCGTAGAGGCTGCCGCCATAGCTCTTCCACAGGACAACCGCAGCCGCGGGGGCCAGCGAGGCGATGAGCCAACCGGCAAGCAGCACCAGGGCCTTTGCCGTCATGCGCGTGAACGCCGACATCGGGTGCTGCAGTTCGATCTTGAGCGCGCCGCTCTGCCGATCGCCGGCCACCAGGCGGATGGCTACAAACGGCAGCAGAAAGACAGCCGCCAGTTCGCAGGCGCTGAACGTCGGCGCCAAGACGCCGATCAGTGGCGAGAACGCCTCGCCGACGCCGGCGGCGGTGCCATGCAAGCCGCTCGCTTCCGCATAGGTATTCACGGCGCTGATGAAGGACAGGCCCACGAGGGGCCCAATGACTACCAGAAACACCCACCAAGCCCGCGACGAGAGGAGCTCGCGCCATTCCTTGACGAGCAGCCAGAGAAATGCCGGCCTAGGTGAGCGCAAGAAACACCTCTTCCAGGTCCGCAGCGCCAACCGCTTGACCGCGCGCTGTCGCCAGGGCAGAAAGCTCGTCGAGAGTGCCCTCGCCGCAGACGCGGCCGCCGCTCAACAGGACAAAGCGGTCGCAGACGCGGGCAGCGTCCGCAATCTGGTGGATCGACAGGAGCATGGTTCGTTGCCCGCCGGCATAGGAGCGCAACGCCCGGGCGATGTCGCGCGTCTGGCGGAGATCGAGGCCCTCGAACGGCTCATCCGCAAGCAGCAGTGGTTGCGGGGTGAGCAGACCGAGAGCGAGAAGCGCCCGCTTGCGCTGGCCCTTGGACAAGACCCCAAGGGGCCGGTCCAGCAGTGATCCGAGGTCCAGCGCGCGCACGACCTCATCCCGGAGATGCCTGCGGCCTCCGAACAGGCCGAGCGTGAGGTCGAGCGCCCAGCTCACGGGCTGCGCCGGCCAAGGCGTGATCGCATCGGGCAGGTAAAACAAGAGAGCGGAGCGCTCCATCGGCGTGATCGGTCGCCGATTCCGCAGCACGGCGCCGCTATCCGCGGGCCGCACTCCGCCGAGGCACTCGAACAAAGTCGTTTTGCCGGAACCGTTGGGACCGATGAGGCCCAGAATCTCGCCCTGCCGCACCGAGAATGACACGTCGCTTACCGCGGTCACGGGTCCGTACCGCTTGGTCACGCTGCGCACGTCCACCAGCAACTCCGGGACAGAAGCGGGTGCAACCAATACCGGAAGCTCCAATGGGTCCCCCGCCCGCGGCTGCCTTCCGTACATCAAGCCATCCACTCAGAAGATGAATCGCGCTTGCAACTGGAACATCCGCGGCGGGTCGACGTTGGCAAACGCCGGGATGGCGTTGGTGGCCGTGCCGACGGACACGAGCTGACCGAACGTCGTGTTCGGTGTGGCCGCGTCGCCGTACACCGTCTGCCCGCGGCCGAGGTAGTTCCCGTGATTGAAGAGATTGAAGCCCTCCAATCTGAGCAGGATAGACATGCGTTCCGACAGCTTGAGCCGATTCTCGACGAAGAGTCCCAGGTCGGAGGTCGGGGTGCCGCGGAACAGGGACTTGCTGATCACCTTGCCGTCAATGACGGGCCGGTCGTTGTTCGCGCCGTCACCGTTGTTGTCAACGCCCGTGGTGGCATTGAACGGACGCGCGGACGCGAGCTGCGTCAGGGTGCCGACTGTGAAGTGGAACGGCAACCGGTAGCTGAACATGATGACCGCGCGATGACGCTGATCGAGCAGGCTCGGTCCGCGTTCGGTCTCGCCGAGGCGGCTAAGGATGCTCTCGTTCGGGCTGATGCCGTTGCCGTCCGGTTCAGTGGTGTTGGTCGCCTTGGACAGCGTGTAGCTGACCGCGGCATACATACGTGAGTTGCCGCGGTAGGTGACCTGGGTCTGCAAACCGTCGTAGTCGGCGACGCCGAGGTTCATCAACACGTTGACCTGGCGCACGCCACCATTCACCGGCAGGATGGGACGGGTGGCATTGGCCGCGGCGACGCTCCTGGTCTGGCCGGGGGCAGTCCGATCGAACGTCGAGGGGGCGTTCAGATCGACGGTGCGATCGAGGTTGGTCCAGTGCTGGTGCACGTAGTCGGAGCCGACGAACAAGCCCTTCGTGACTTCGCGCTCAGCGCCGATGGACATCACCTGGCTGCGTGGGTTCACCAGCTGGTCGGGGTAATTCGGCAGGAGGTCGAAGTTCAGCCCGTACTTCGCGAACTGAGCCTCGTAGAAACCGCGCCGGCCCGCCTGGATCGTGATGTCGCGGGCAGGCAATTGCGAAGGCAGCAGCGTCTTCGGATCAAACAACAGCGGGAGGCATGATCCCGTCAGGCAGGTCGGAAAGCCGAGTTGCCCGGGAGTCGCGGTGTAGGTCGTCAATCCGTCCAGCCCGTTCACCAAGTAGCTGGCGACCAAATTGGATTGAATCTGCGTGTAATACATGCCGTAGCCGCCGCGAATCGACAGGCGCGAATCGCCCCGCGGATGCCAGCCGAAGCCGGCGCGCGGGGCGAAGTTCTTCGTCGCGTCGGTCAAGGTCTGCCGGTCGTAGCGGAGCCCGCCGTCGACGGTGAGGTCGTTGCGCAAGTGGATGCTGTCCTGCACGAACCCGGTATAGAGCCACTGCGTCAGCTGGTAACTGCTGATCCCGAAGTTGATCGGCTGCGAGTAGTTCTGCACGTCTGCCAGGGTCAATTGATCGAAGGGCGCCGTCGTCGTGTTCCTGAACGTGAACGTGCCGAGGACCGCGGTTCCGGGCTCGCTGC
The DNA here is from genome assembly GCA_963739375.1 of Terriglobia bacterium. Classification (GTDB taxonomy): domain Bacteria; phylum Acidobacteriota; class Terriglobia; order Terriglobales; family Acidobacteriaceae; genus CAVUAF01. The sequence goes on along the minus strand of CAVUAF010000018.1, from coordinate 15,634 downwards.
CCGTGCCCCCTGAGGTGTGATGGACCAGACTTCCCCCGAAGCGAAGGTAGTGTTTGCCCAGCGACCACGACAGCGTGTCCGAGAACTGCACCTGGTGACCAAAGAGGTTGGAGAATCGCGACTGTCCAATGGTGAACGGCACAGACCCGCTACGGGTGTACGTGGTTGAGATGGCCGGAGCTTCCCAGCGGGTGACAGGATCGCCATTCAGGTAGGCCAACCGCGCCTCGTTGACAAGATTCGCGTTGAGGACCGACGTGAGATTGGCCTGCGTGGTCCATGACCGCCGAGAGTATCGGCGCGCGACGCTGGGTGCGCTCGTGCCGCCCACGGCATCCTGGGGGTTGTCGTCGTGAAACCGATCGGTGTTCACTCGCACCATCAACGTCTGGCTCGGCGTGAACTTGTGGTCCAGCCGTCCGTCGAAGAGCGCCTGGCGATAGTGACCTGTGTAGTCGAGGTGGCCATCCGCCGGCAACAGGAAGGCAGGGAGCGTGCTCGAGAGGAACGTCGTTCGATCCTGCCAGGTGTAGTCAGCCGTGGCGAAGAAGAAGGTCTTGTCCTTGACGATCGGCCCGCCGATCGAGCCGGAGACCTGGCTCAGCGCATCCGGAATGTCCGCCGGGTTGATAGCGGTGAGCGTGGGGGGCGCGACGCAACTCGGCACGGACGGTGGGCAGAAGTTCGTGGTCGCGAACGTCTTCGCCTGCATGCCACCCGGACGGCTCATGAACAGTCCTTCGCCGTGCAGGCTGTTGGTGCCGGACTTGGTGACGATGTTCAACGCGGGGCCAGCGGTCCAGCCGAATTCGGAAGAAAACGCGTTCGCGAGCACCGTCATTTCCTGGACGGCGCCGAGCGGCACGGTGGCGATCGCCGTCTGGCGGCCCCACGCCTCATCGTTGTTCGCGCCGTCGAGCGTGACCGTGGTCGTACGGCGTGAACCCGCGCCGGTGACGAAGTACGTCTGGTTGACGAAGAGATCCCCCGTTCCCTTCGCCTGCCGGAACGCCGAATTGAGGAGCGGCAGCGTCGTCACCTTACGGCCGAGGATTGGCGTCTCGTCGATTTGCTGGCTGCCGAGCGAGCGACCGATCTGCGCATCGGCGCGCACGCCCTGCGTTGTGCCATAGACGGTGACTTCGCTCTTGCCGCCGCTGGCGACGAGTTTGACCTTTACCGTCGCGGTTTCACCGGCACGGAGCGTGAGACCGGTGACGTCCTCGGCCCTAAAACCGGTCATGGCGACGGTGACCCTGTACTCGCCAGTCAGGGGGAGCGCCGCGATCGTCGCCGAGCCTTCCTCTCCGGAGATGACCTCGCGCACGGCGCCGGTCGCGGTGTTCACCACCGAAACTTTGGCGTCCTTCACGACGGAGCCACTTTGATCGACCACAACGACGATCATCGACCCCGTGTTTGGAGACTGCGCGGCGAGCGGCGCCGCGATAAAAGCAAAGAGCGCAATGAGAAGAAACGTCGAGCCGAACCGATTCCTGGTTCTCACTTTCATCACCTCGCAGTCTCGGAAGCAGCTCGTAACATCGGTTCTAGCCCAGAGGCCGATCGGTCTGAATTGGCATGGCGGCTAAGCGAGACATCCCCCCACCTCGGCGGAACATTTCTATTGATGCACAGCACCTTACCGCGCGCGAAATGTCTACTACCAAAATAGTAGCCGCCGGCGCGTAAGGCTGCAGTGGCTACAACTCTTCAGATCCGCAGAAAAGGCGCGGCCAGGAGGCGGAACTGGGCTGTCACGGGCGCCTGATGGCGGAGACCCCACCGGACTGTTGGTCGATACGCAACCAACTCAGGCCCGTCGCCGCGGGCGACCCCACCGCGTTGACAGCAACCATGCTGTCACCTACCATTCCGGCCAAAATGGAGCCGGTTCCTGAACTCGTCGGCCGGAGCTTGGGAGCATACCGCATCATTTCGCAGCTCGGGGCCGGCGGCATGGGGCAGGTGTACCGCGCTCTCGACGTGCGGCTTGGCCGCGAGGTTGCCGTCAAAGTCCTGCCTCCGGAATTCTGCCGGGATCAGACCAGTCTGCAGCGATTCGAACTCGAAGCGCGCGTCCTCGCGGCCCTGAACGATCCGCATCTGTTGGTGATTTACGACGTCGGGGTGCACGAGGGTCAGCCGTACCTCGTTTCGGAACTGCTCGAAGGCCAAACGCTACACGCGAAAATGCGGGCTGGCCGTCTCGCTTATCCCCAGATCGTTGACTTCGCCCAGCAGATCCTGCGAGGTTTGATCACCGCCCATGACAAGCACATCATTCATCGTGATCTGAAGCCGGAGAACATTTACGTGACCAAGGGCGACCGGCTGAAGATTCTCGATTTCGGGCTCGCCAAGTTGCGCGCCCCGGAAGGCGAATGGAATCACAGCGACGCCGCCACCATGGCGACGGCGTCCGGTACCATCGTCGGCACCATCGCCTACATGTCGCCCGAGCAGCTACGCGGGTACGAGGTGGATGCCCGCACCGACCTGTTCGCTTTTGGCGCCATCCTCTACGAGATGTTGACCGGCAGGCGCGCGTTCCAGGGCGAAACGGCGGCCGACACCGTTTCCGCGGTGCTGAACAGCGCTCCGCCTGATATGTCACAGGTCGAACTTCTCTTCGAGGAGCCCGCGGCGCGCATCCTGCGCCACTGCCTCGAGAAGAAGCCGGAGGACCGGTATCAGTCGGCGCGCGACTTGGCTTTTGACATCGCTGCTCTGGCGAGCCCGGCCTCATCGGCGGCGGCAAAGAGCAAGCGTCTCCGCCCCACGGGGCGGTTCCCTCGACTGACGGCGGCTCTCGCCTGCGTGCTCCTCGTGGCCGCGCTGGGACTCGGCTGGCTGCTGGGTTACCGCCGGCCACCCTCGCCGCCGTCCTATCAGCAGATCACATTTCAGCGCGGCACGGTCTGGTCGGCACGCCTCACCGCGGACGGACATACCATCGTCTATTCCGCTGCCTGGGGCGGAAGTCCGCTCGACGTCTTTTTCACGCGCGTCGACAGCGGTGAATCGCGTTCCCTGGGGATGACGGGGGCCACCGTGCTGGCCGTTTCGCCCCAAGGGGAGCTCGCCGTGTTGCTCAATGCCCATGATTTCGCCCGCTTCGTGCGCCGCGGCATGTTGGCGCGCGTGCCTCTTGGGGGAGGCGCTCCGCGGGAAATTCTGGAGGACGTGCAACAAGCGGACTGGGCGCCGGATGGCTCCAATCTCGCGGTCGTGCACGAAGCCAACCACTCGAATCAGCTGGAGTATCCGATCGGCCACATTCTGTTCAAAACCTCGGGCTGGATCAGTGATCCGCGCATCTCCCCCGATGGCAGGCGCATTGCGTTCCTCGAGGACGAAGATCGCGGCGACGATCGCGGCTGGGTGGCGGTGGTCGATCTCAGCGGACGGAGAGCGCGCATCTCCGAGGAGTGGTCGAGCGCCCAGGGGCTGGCTTGGTCTCCTGACGGGAAGGAGGTTTGGACCACGGCCACGCGCCTCGGCGAGGGCTTCGCCGTGTACGCCTCTACGCTCGACGGCAAGGAACGGACGGTGAGCCGGGCGCCCACGGACCTGAAGCTGGACGACGTGCTCCATGACGGGTCGGTGTTGCTGTCGAGCTACAAGCACAGCACGCCCGTGGTGGCGCTGGCGCCGGGGCAGAATTCGGAGCGCGATATCACCCCGCTCGACGATGTCGTCATCTTTGATCTTTCCGACGACGGAACAATGTTTCTGTTCCAGTACTACGGCCAGGGCAGCGGCACCAATTACACCTCGTACCTGGGCAAGACCGACGGTGCTCCCGCGAAGCGCCTGGGCGAAGGCGCGGCCGTGGCGCTTTCGCCGGACGGCCGATGGGCGCTGACCATCATGAATCAGCCCCGGGAAGCGCTGCTGGTGCCCACCGGCGCCGGGCTGAACCGCAAACTGGATCGCACCGGCATCGACTTTCAAGGAGCGGAGAATTTTGCCCCGGATGGCACCCACGTGCTCTTCATCGGCTCGGCACCCGGCCAGCGCGCGCGCTCCTATATACAGGCGATTGACGGGGGCCGACCGCAGCCGCTCACCCCGGAAGGCATTACCGGCACGCTGCTCTCGCCGGACGGCAAGTTCCTGCTCGCCGCGGACGCCAAAGGCGCTCTGCTGCTCTATCCGCTGCACGGGGGCGAAGCGCGCGAAGTGCGCGGTCTCGGCAGCGGAGATGAAGCGATTCGTTGGGGCCGGAACGGCCATTTGTTCTGCTTCGATCGCTCCACGGGTGCCAATGCCATCTATGACCTCGACCCCTGGACGGGCCGCAAGACGGTGCTGAGCCGGATTGTGCCGGCCGATCCCGGCGGCATTGTCGGGCGCCTCTGGATTCGCCTTTCCGCCGACGGTAAGGCGTACGTGTATTCGTTTCAGCGGTACCTCTCGGAACTTTATCTGGTGAAGGGCCTGTAACCCAATAAGAACGCGCCAGCTCGCTGAAAGCTTGTGCCGATTCGGCTTCGCCTATACACTTGCCGCACTCTTCTAGGTCCCAGGTGCTCTCGGTTTTCGGCCCTTTCCCCGGACCGCGGGAGAAGTACTGTGTGGGGTGCGTCCAATGCCAATCCAAGCTCCAATGATGGAAGCGGCGAAGCTCCGATTGCGGCTTCAGATGAACAATCGCCTGCGCCTTGAGTGCCTAGCTGCGTTATCGAGATTGTTCCGCGAATTCGGCGAGCCGATCGACGATGAGCTGCTGGCCTCTCTCGTGCTTGCAGTGCCGGAAGAGTTGCTGGGTGAAGCCCCGCAACCTGGGCACACAAGCGAACGGATGTCGGCCGCAATAAGCGGTCAGCCAATCGGTCCTCCGGAGGAACAGCCAACCCGGAAACCGGGTCAGCCGGTCGGGCCTCCAGGACAGCCAGTCGGGCCTCCGGGCCAGCCAGTCGGGCCGCCGCCGAAGCGCTCCCTGGGCTCGATGTCTGTGCCCGCCTCATAGGGAGATGCCTTCGCGACGACAGATGAGCCAGAACCGACCAGCAGAGACGGGGCGGGCCCCGTCTCTGCTGAGTTTCGAGAGGCACGCCTCACTCTCAATTCCGTATACGCCGGAATGCCATGGCGTCTTCGCGCTGCAGCTCTACGCCGCCGGCGAGTGCCGAGCCATCCGCAAACAGGTCGAAGGGCTGGAAGGGTGGGAGCAGGCACAAGTCGCCGAGATCAGTCCCGACGGACAATATCGGCTGGCCGCGAATGTGGCGACGCGTTCGGCCCGGGTGCTGGCGCCGCAGCATGCACCGACGGTCTGCGATGAGTTTGACGAGAAGGTCAACCTCATTGTCAAGCCGTTCATCCAACAGGTCTGGGGAGTCGAGTTGTCCAGGCACTCGGGAACCCATCTGGTGCGCTACGAGCCCGGTGGCTTTTATCGCGCCCACACGGATGCCAGCGGCCCGCTGGCGGACCGGTATTTCAGCCTGGTCTGTTATCTGAATGACGATTTCGAAGGCGGAGGAACCTCGTTCCCCTCGCTGGGCTACACCACCAGGCCGGAGGCGGGGAAAGCGATCCTGTTCCCCGCCAGGTTCGTCCACCAAGCCGAGCCCGTGCGGACGGGAGAGAAGTTGATTTTTGTGACCCTGATCTATGGTCCTTTCCCGATTACCTGGATGTAATCGCGATAGAAGCGGCCCGCCTCCCGCAACTGCAACACGATTTCTTCCAGCACGCTGCCCTTGGCTGGCTGGGCAGACGTTGCCCAGCGCGCGACCTGTTGGTCGTCGGCGAACTGCCGCTTGTCCCAGGTAGCGTCGCCCATGCAGTAATGAATCACATCATGGCGCAGGAGCTGGTCGGACGAGTGGTTCTGATCCACGATGTCCAGCAGCAACACGTCCAGGCCGAGATCGGCGACCGCGAGTCCAAACGCATACATGACGTCCATCCACATCCACCTCGGCTCCCGCTGGGGAAACATGCCCAGAATTTCAAGCCACCGCAGGGCGAGGGGGCGGGCCGCAAGCGCAGGAATCACATAGGGAACACCACAGCACAGTTGCGGCTCTCGGGCGTGGAGGCTCGGCGGTGACATGCCCAGCCGCTGCGCCACTTCCTCCACCTCGGCCCAGCGGTAGTGCATATAGGAGTAGTGCTGTGCCGCGAGAGTTTCCGGAAAAACAATTCCGCGCACGAAGATCATGTCGGGATCGCAGAGCACGATGAATTCGTTCACCGGGCAGATCTCGGCTGCTTGCAGCAGGGTGCCCGCTGTGTTTCCGCTTCTTGCACCTCGTTGCGCGTAGCTGGGCGCGCTGATAAGGACCGCACCGGCCCGCTTGAGGTCGTAGAACTGCGCGTCCCACGGTCCTCCTGTTTCGTGCACCACAATGAGCGGCTGGAGTTGGAGACGCGTAACACAAGAAAAGAATATGAGCTTTGCCTGCCACGCCATGTAGGCGTTGTTCTCCGCCGAAATCACGATGCGATGCTTCGGTCCCATACGTCAGAACGGTGGCCGCCCTGGCGAGCCGACGAAAGGTGTGCGCATTGGATTCAGACGAAGAACCTCATCCGCTTAACCTACGTCCGTCCACGCTGGAGCACAAGCGAGAAGCAGCAACGGTCGTGCTCACGATCGCAGCCAGTTCTCCGCTAAGCTCGTTGTCCGGTCAGGTGAGCGGCGCTGTGGGCTGAGAAAAGCACGGCCGTGCGCCCTGAATTCCCTCGCCTGCGACTTCGCCGCCTTGGCAGCGATGGCAGGATGTGCGCCCTGCATAATCAGGGCAGCGACAGGGCGTGCCTGTATTCCTCGCTGGTTAGTTCGTCATCGGCCAACAGACTGGCCAGGACCGCATCGCGGCGGCGGCGGGCGGCGGCGGGAGCACGCAACGGATTGTACTGGCGCGGATTCGCCAGCATTCCCGCCAGCAGCGCCGCCTGGTCCCAGGAAAGATCGGCGGCGGGCTTGCCGAAGTACAGCCGGGCGGCTTGCTCGGCGCCGGCAATGCCCTCGCCCCACTCGGCAACGTTCAGATAGATTTCCAGGATCTCCTCTTTCGAAAGCGCATGCTCCAGTCGCCAGGCCAATACGGCTTCGCGCAACTTCCGCCGCAGCGTTTTCTCCGGCCCCAGGAAGAGATTCTTGGCGACCTGCTGGGTGAGCGTGCTGCCGCCACGGCGGTAGCTGCGGGAGCGTACGTCGGCCATGAACGATCGCCAGATCTGTTCATAAGCGAAGCCGTGATGGCGGTAGAAATCCGGATCCTCCCAGACGACGACGGCGGTTTGCAGCTTGGGCGAAATGGCCGCGAGCGGAACCCACGTGCAACGTCCCTGGGGAGCGTAGTGGGTGAATAGTTCGCTGCGGATTTCCGCCGTGCCGGGAAGATCGCGGCATTCCCAAAAACACGCATCCACGCACACCAGGGCGATTGCCGCAGCCCATGACAATCTCTTGAGCCACTTCATCGGACCTTTTGCGCGCGCCAGACTATTGGCCGTATTGCCGCCGTTGGGGTCGCCGCGTGTGCCATTCGAGGGTGAACGCGCCGAGCCCCGTCCTCCCTCCAATGACGTACTGGACGGCGCCGGGCGGGAGCTTGGCGAGCAGCGAGATCGTCGCCAGTGGTCCCTCGACGCCGGGGGCGACCGCAGTGGACATCTTGCGGTTGATGAAACGCACGGTGGCGGTTATGAAGAATGGCCGCCGCGCGATGGCGCTGCCGCTCTTCCCCGGGCAGTCTCCGGCCTCGAGCACGAACGAGGAGTGCCCGTTCTCATCGGTGGAGGTCTTAAGCCCCATGGCGCCGCCTGAAGGCTTGCGCGCGAGCATGTCGCTGGAACTTTCCGCAACCGTCAGGTACGGAGGCCAATCGGGGGTGACGTTCCAAGTGACCTCCATATCTTTGAGCGGCTGCGCCGAGCCCCCCGGAACCTGACCGGCCATGCGGCCACAGCGGATGGGCCCATCGCTTGGGTCGCCGGTATCGAGCGTAACCCAGACGTCGAACTTGATAACCGGCTTGTCGCCGGCATGACGCAGATGGGTAATGCGCGGTTCGGAAGTGACGCGTATCTGGAGACCGTACAGCTTGACCAGATCGCTAAAAGCGTTGCTGGCGTCGCCGGCGGTGCCCATAACCTCGGCCCCCCGGGAGACGTTCTCAGCAATCTTGCCGACAACTTCAGGCGTCGTAGCGGCCAACTTCGCAAGCTCGGCCCCCGCTTGCACTCCGGACGCCAGACCATCTTTGCCGGCTCCCCACCGCCCTTCTGAGTCGTCGCCCTTGACGCTGGCGCAAGGCTCCTCGGCGTGCGCCGTCGTGACCCAATTCCACGGGAGCCACCGCAACTGGCCGCTGGGCGTGGGGACGGGCTTCGGTGGTTGCGAGAAGAAGTCCAGCATGATCAAGAAAGACTGCAGCGGATCGAGGTAGAGATCCGTGCCGGGTCGAGATTCAATTTCGGCGAGTGAATAAGGCTTCGGCTTGTGCCGTGCCAGGCCATCGACCAGGAGAATCAGGAAATTCTGCGGCTCGCCGGGTTGTTTGACGGCCGCCTGATAGCGCCGCAGGACCGCGCGGCGCAGCAAGGGCGTGAGCGGCTCGGGTTTATCCAGTTGCAACAGGCCGACGCCGAGCATGCGGCTATGGTCGTCAAAACTGATGAAATTGCGGCGCCGGAAGCCGCGGGCCAGCATCCGCCGCTCGACATCGTACAAAAAAATGTCCTGCGCGCTGCGTTCGCTGCCCGCCAGGACCTGTGTACCGTCGGCCCTGTAAACACCCAGATGGATCGCACGAAAAACATCCAGGAGGCGCTCGGCCACCGCCGATTCGCTCCTGGCGGCGATGAGCGCGTCGGCCAGCACGTAGGCGGAATTGCTCTGCAGCGGGTGGGTGAGGTAGGGATTGATTTCCGAAGGCACCACGAATTCCCGGGCAAGGCGGCTTTCGTGCCACCAGTCCCAGGTCCAGTAAGCTCCGTATCCCAGCGCCACCAGCAGAAGCGGCAAGAGCAGGAGGGTGGAGTAGAACTTCAGCATCGAGCCGGGGGGCAGGGAGCGTGTCGCCGCGAGCGCGGCATCCAGTGCCGCCTGCAGGGCGGAGCGGGCACGATCAATCGTGGTCACTTCCTGCATGGCCGCCGCCAGCGCCGGTTCTGTGCTGTGGCGCTCGTAGAGCGCGAGACCGAGCTGCGTGAGCGTGGTTCCGCGTTGCTGGGCGACGGCGCCGACTGCCTGGGTGGCGGCGCTGGCCTCGCGCCCCGGCGTGAGTTCGGCGACGAGCGGTGCGAGCACCGCGTTGCGCTCGGCCTCGATCTGGTTGATTTCCCCGGCGTAACCCTCGCTTTCCGCCTGCAGCCGGGCGACTTCCGCTTGCCGTGCGGGAAGCGCCGCACTGGCCGTGCCCAGTTCTTCCAGGATTTGTTGCTGCTCCGACTGCAGCCGCTGGCGCCGGGCCTCCCGGTCAGCGACCGGCGCAGCGCCTGCTGCGGGCGCGGTTGCGGGCGGCGCAGCGCTTTCCTTTTCCAGGAGCGCCAGTTCGGCGGCCAGGGAAGCCTGGCGCGCCTGCTGGCCCGCAATGGCGCGGCTTTGCTGGTTGAGCCGGCTGGCTGCTGCCGCCAGCGCCGGTCGACCGGGCGTTTCTTGTCCTCGGCCACTCGACGCCGGCCATCGAATGTGGCTGCTTCATTCTGGCGCTGGGCTGCAAGCGCGGCCTTTTCTTCTTCCAGCTTCTTTGCGGTGGCGCTGAGCTCACCGGCGCGCGCCTCCAGGCGCGCCAGGGAGTCCCGCAGCTCCGGCACACTGGAGAGGTCCACCTTTTCCTGCCAGGCACGCTCGCCGAGGTGCGTCAGGGCCGCGTTGCGTTCCTGATCCGAGCGCCGGATTTGCCCGCGCAAACGGCTGCGTTCCCGCTTGCGGCCGAGTTCTTTCCAGCCTTCCCGCAGGAAACCTGATTTTTCTTGCCCGGGCGCGGGTGTTGCCTTGCTCGCCATGAAGCTTTGCTCCTCTACCGAGAGCGCTGCGGGAAGTGCTGGTCCGCCTTTTCAGTTGCTGGAACGGGAGTCACTGCGTCTTCGGCGACATCGTGCCGTGCGGGTTCGGCGTGCCCGGCGCCGCCGGCGGCACGGCGCCGTGCGGGTTCGCGCCCGACGAGCCCATCCCCATCGAGCCCGCAGCGAAGCAGGTCACGCGGCCGCTCTGCGCGACGCGCAGCTCCGCCGGGCATTCTGTCGTCTTGATGTTCGCAGGCGGCACGGCGCCCGACGCGTCCGGCTGCACGACACCGAAAACAGCTTGCTTTGCGCATTGCCGGCAACGCCCACCATCAGGCCCGGCATGTCGTAGGCAACCGTGAAGGCGTGCTTTTCATGCGCCGCATTCAACGCGCAATCGCTGGCGGCCTTCAATCCCGGCGCCGACAGCGATGTGAGCCGGCCGCAGTCGGTCGCCCCGCTGCCGGCAAGCTCCGTCAGCTTCCTGGCGATGGCGTCGTTCTTGAGACGCGGCGGTGGCTGCCGGCGGCGCAGTTGCGGCTGACGGTGTCGCCGTCGCCCCGGGCTTCGTCGAGTTGCACGCCGTAAGGCAAGCGGAAGAGAGGAGAAGGACGATCAGTCGGTTGTGCATCAATTCGATTGTAACTTCATCGCGACTCTGGCTAGTGCGTCTCCAGGGTGCGGACGTAATCCTCTTCGCTCACTACCGGCGGAATCGTCTGCGAAAGCGCCTGGCCGTACTGGTCGCCCTTGTCAAAGGCGCGCCCGTTCAGCTCCCGGAACGCCTCCGGTACGGAATCCAGCACTGCCTGGCGCAGAGACGCGGGGCGCAGCAGCCCGTTGACCGCCGCCAGAGGAACCCGACCATCACCACGTTGAGGACCATGCGCTTGCCGAGTTCCTTGGCAGGCCGGCGTGGCGGGAGCACTCTCGATTAGCGTGTCCGGCTTCTGCTCGGTCAGGCGCACCAGGTCCTCAACGTGGTGATGGTCGGGTTCCTTGCGGCGCGGTGAAGACGGGCTGCTGCGCCGCCGTATGCTGGATTCGTACCGGAGCGTTGCCCGGAGCTGAACAGACAAGGGCTACGAGTACGGCCAGGCGTTTTCGCAGACGATTCCGCCGGTAGTGAGCGAAGGAGACACGTGGCCCCGGCCGGCCAGAGAGTCGCGATGAAGTTACAATCGAATGATGCACAACCAACTGATCAGTACTTCTCCTCTCTTCCGCTTGCCTTACGGCGTGCAACTGAGGGACCACCCAGGGGCAACAGCGACACCGTCAGCCGCAGAGCTCGGCCGCCGGCAGGCACCCGCCCGCGCACTCTCAGAACGACGCCATCGCCAGGAAGCTGACCAGCAGCGGGGCGACTCGACTTGCACACATCGCTGTCGGCGCGCCGGGATTGAAGGCCGCCAGCGATTGCGCGTTGAATGCGGCACGTGGAACCTGCGACAGTGCCAGAGCCTGGCGCTGCCGAGCAATGCGCAAAGCAACTCTTCCGGTGTCGCGCAGCCCGGACGCCCGTCGGGCGCGTGCGGCCTCGAACATCAAGACGACAGAATGCCCGGCGGGAGGCTGCGCGTCGCGCAGACGGCGGCGTGACTTGCTTCGCTGCGGCTCCGATGGGGATGCGGCTGGTCGGGCGCGAACCCGCCGGCCGGCGCCGTGCCGCCGGCGGCGCCGGGCACGCCGAACCCGCACGGCAATTAGCCGAAGACGCGGGCTGAGCTCCCGTTCACTGAAAAGGCGGAGCCACACTTCCCGCAGCGCTCTCGGTAGAGGAGCAAAGCTTCATGGCGAGCAAGGCAACACCCGCGCCCGGGCAAGAAAAATCAGGGTTCCTGCGGGAAGGCTGGGAAAGAACTCAGCGGGAACGCAGCCGTTTGCGCCGGGCCGAATCCAGCACTCGGATCAGGAACGCAATTTGGGCCTGACGCCTGGCGAGCCTGTACTGAGAACTCTCCAGTGTGCGGGACTGCATTCCCTGGCGCGCCTGGAGGCGCGCGCCGGTAAGCTCAGCGCCACCCGCAAAGAAGCTGGAAGAAGAGAACTTGCAGCCCAGGCAAGCGCCTCTGAAGCAGCCACATTCGATGGCCCACGTCGAGTGGCCGGGGACGAGAAACGCCCGGTCGACGCGGCGCACTAGCAGCAGCGTCAGGCCGGCCCCGGCTCGACCCGCCGAAGGCCCGCGCTGCAGAGCCACGGCGCGCCAGGCTTCCCTGGCCGCCGAACTGGCGCTTCCTGGAAAAGGAAAGCGCTGCGCCGCCCGCAACCGCGCCGCAGGTCGCTGACCCGGAGACCCGGCGCCAGTCGGAGCAGCAGGACAAAATCCCTGGAGGACTTAGACGGCCAGTGCAGCACTTCCCGCACGGCCATCACCCAGCTGAACGGGTACGCGACACCAGGGGAAATCAACCAGATCGAGGCCGAGCGCAACGCAGGTGCTCGCACCGCTCGTCGCCGAACTCGAGCGCCTGGGGCGCGAGGCCAGCGCCGCCACCCAGGCAGTCGGCGCCGTCGCCCAGCAACGCGGAACCACGCTCCGCGCGGCTCGGTCTCGCGCTCTACGAGCGCCACAGCCCAACCGGCGCTGGCGGCGGCCGTGCGGAGTGGCACGATTATCGTGCCCGCTCCGCCCAGTCCGCGCGGCGCTGAATGTCGCGCGGCGACACGCTCCTCCCCCGGCTCGATGCTGAAGTTCTACTCCACCCTCCTGCTCTTGCCGCTTTTCTGGTGGCGCTGGGATACGAAGCTACTGGACCTGGGACTGGTGGCACGAAAGCCGCCCTACCGGGATTGGTGGTCTTCGGAAAATCAATCCCTACCTCACCCACCCGCTGCAGAGCGATTCCGCCCGACGCGCTCATCGCCGCCAGATCGGCGGTGGCCGAGCGCCTCCTGGATGTTTTTCGTGCGATCCGTGCTGGGTGTTTACGGGCCGAGCGCACAGGTCCTGGCAGGAGCAAACGCAGCGCGCAGGACATTTTTTTGTACTGCGAGCGGCGGATGCTGGCCCGCGGCTTCCGGCGCCGCAAGATTCATCAGTTTCACGACCAGTAGCCGCATGCTCCAGGCCTGTTGCAACTGGATAAACCCGACCGCTCCACGCCCCTTGCGCCGCGCGGTCTGCGGCGCTATCAGGCGGCAAACAACCCGGCGAGCCGCAGAATTTCCTGATTCTCCTGGGTCGATGGCCTGGCACGGCACAAGCCGAAGCCTTCACTCGCCGAAGTAGATCTCGACCCAGCAGGATACTCTACCTCGATCCGCTGCAGTCTTTCTTAGATCATGCTGGACTTCTTCTCGCAACCACCGAAGCCCGTCCCCACACCCAGCGGGGGTCGCTCCGTGGATGGGTAGCGACGGCGCACGCCGAGCCTTGCGCCAGCGTCAACGACAAAGTTGACTATGGGCAGCCGCAACGAGTAGTTGTCTGGCGTCCGGAGTGCGAGCGGAGCCAGAGGCTTCAAAAGTGCACAGCTGCGACACCTAGAAGTTGTCGGCAAGATTGCTAAAAAACATCTCCCGGAGCCGAGGTTATGGGCACCGCCGCGACACCACAACGCGATTGTGAGCTCTACGCTCTCCAGATACGCGTCACTTCCAAACCGCGCATTACCCGTCGGTCCAACGATGCCGGCGACAAGCCGGTTCTCAAGTTCGACGTCTGGGTTACGCTCGATACCGGCGACCCAAGCGATGGGCCCCATCGCTGTGGCCGCATGAGGAGTCAAACTACCGGTTTGTTGGCGCAGCCGCTCAAAGATATGGAGGTCACTTCGAACGTCACCCCGATTGGCCTCCGTACCTGACGGTTGCGGAGACCCGGCGACATGCTCGCGCGCGAGACCTTCAGGCGGCGCATCGGGGCTTGCAAGACCTCCACCGATGAGAAACGGGCGCTCCTCGTTCCTGTCGGAGCGACTGCCCAAGAAGCGGCAGCGCCATCGCGCGGCGGCCATTCTTCATAACCGCCACCGTACGTTTCATCAACCGCAGGGTAGCGCATCGAGCACTCGGCGACGATCTCGCTGCTCGCCAGAGCTCCCAGCCAGCACATCCGGGTCTGCGTCATGCGAAAGAAGGCGCTCCACGCGTCACACCTCAATGGCACACGCAGTGCCAACAGCGATAATAGTCTGGCGCGCGCAAAAGGTCCGATGAAGTGGCTCAAGAGATTGTCATGGGCTGCGGCAATCGCCCTGGTGTGCGTGGATGCGTGTTTTTGGGAATGCCGCGATCTTTCCGGCGGAAATCCGCAGCGAACTATTCACCCACTACGCTCCCCAGGGACGTTGCGCGTGGGTTCGCTACACAGCCATTTCGCCCAAGCTACGAACATGGGAGGATCCGGATTTCTACCGCCATCACGGCTTCGCTTATGAACAGATCTGGCGATCGTTCATGGCCGACATTTACGCTCCCGCAGCTACCGCCGTCGCGGCTCCACCCTCAGCCGAGAATATCTTGTGGCCGGAGAAAACGCTGCGGGCGGAAGTTGCGCGAAGCCGTATTGGCCTGGCGACTGGAGCCGTGCGCGGGAATCCTGGAAATCTATCTGAACGTTGCCGAGTGGGGCGAGGGCATTCCAGGCGCCAGAGCAAGCCGCCGGCTGTACTTCGGCAACCACACCGATCTTTCCTGAGAACCCAGCAGCACTGCTGCAGCGGGACGTGTCGGCGAATCCGCGCCAGTACAATCCGTTGCGTGCTCCGCCGCCGCCCGCCGCCACCGCGATTGTGTTGGCCAATGACGGGCGCGCCCTCTGTGCGCTCCTGATTATGCAGGGCGCACGTCCTGCCATCGCTGCCGAGGGCGGCGAAGTCACAGCGAGAAGAATCAGGGCGCACGGCCGTACTTTCTTAACCACGGCCGCTACCTCAACCGGACGAGCGTTGGACTCGACCGGTTCCCTCTTCTCGCTTGTGCTCCAGCCAGAACGAGGCGTAGGTTAACGGAGTGAGGTTCTTTCGTCTGAATCCCAATCAGCACACCTTTCGTCGGCTCGCCAGGGGCAGCCACGTTCTGACGTATCGGGACCGAACGTGCGCCGAGTCGGTCGTTTCGGCGGAGAACAACGCCTACATGGCGTGGCGGGCAAAGCTCATATTCTTTTCTTTTTGTGTTTTACTAGCGTCTCAACTCCAGCCGCTCCGTGGGCGCTAGGAAAACAGGAGGACCGTGGGACGCGCAGTTCTACGACCTCAAGCGGGCCGGTGCGGTCCTTATCAGCGCGCCCAGCTACGCGCAACGACAGAGCGGAAACACAGCGGGCACCCTGCTGCAAGCAGCCGAGATCTGCCGGTGAACGAATTCATCGTGCTCTGCGATCCCGACATGATCTTCGTGCGCAGGAATTGTTTTTCCGGAAACTCTCGCGCGCGGCGCTCTACCTATATGCACTACCGCTGGGCCGAGGTGGAGGAAATCGTCTGGGCATGTCGCCGCCGAGCCTCCACCTACACCCGAGAGCCGCAACTGTGCTGTGGTGTTCCTATGTGATTCCCTTGCGGCCGTGGTTTGAAATTCTGGGCATGTTTCCCCAGCGGGAAGCCGAGTGATGTGGATGGACGCTGGACTCGCGGTCGCTCTCAGCCTGGACGTGTTGCTGCTGGACATCGTCGATGGTCCAACCAGCTGCGCCATGATGTGATAGCGATCG